>CAWCCO010000014.1:0-260739 GCA_963794115.1 uncultured Actinomycetes bacterium
GAAGTAGTTCGAGCCGGCCTCGACCTCTCCGCCGCACGAGTCGACTCGGCGGTACGACGGACGGATGCCGCGTGCGTAGCGCGTGCGGCGCACGTCGTCGCCGGACGTGCCCCAGGCAGCTCCGATCGAGTCGTCGCCCCAGCCCGCGCGCTTCGCGCGGCGGATGTCGCCCGTGCGGAGCTCGCGCTTCGCGGCCTCGAGCTGCTCGACGAACCACGGGTGCAACCCGTCGGGCAGGTCGTCGATCGTCGCCCACGGCGTCGGCGAGCCGGGGTCGAGCTCCCGGGAGCCGAACGCCTTGAGGAACGCCTCGGTGAAGGTGCGGCCGATGCCCATCGCCTCGCCCACCGACTTCATCTGCGTGCCGAGAGTCGTGTCCGCTCCGGGGAACTTCTCGAACGCGAAGCGCGGGAACTTGACGACGACGTAGTCGAGCGTCGGCTCGAAGCTCGCGGGCGTGGTCTTCGTGAGGTCGTTCGGGATCTCGTCGAGCGTGTAGCCGACCGCGAGCTTCGCCGCGACCTTGGCGATCGGGTAGCCCGTCGCCTTCGAAGCGAGAGCCGAGGAGCGCGACACGCGCGGGTTCATCTCGATCACGCGGAGCGCTCCGCTCTCGCGGCTCCGCGCGAACTGGATGTTGGAACCGCCCGTCTCGACTCCGACCGCCCGGATCACCGCGGCGGACGCATCGCGCAGCTCCTGGTAGGCCTCGTCGGAGAGCGTCATCTGCGGCGCGACCGTGACCGAGTCGCCGGTGTGGACGCCCATCGGGTCGAGGTTCTCGATCGAGCAGACGATCACCACGTTGTCGGCGCGGTCCCTGATCACCTCGAGCTCGAACTCGTCCCAGCCGCGGATCGACTCCTCGACGAGCACCTGGCCGATCGGGCTCTCGGCAAGGCCGCGTTCGACCTGGCGGTACAGCGCGTCGACGTCTTCGGCGAACCCGCCGCCGTGCCCCCCGAGCGTGAACGCCGGGCGTACGACCGCCGGGACGAGGCTGACGTCGAGGTCGTCGAGGGACTCGACGATCAGGGACTCGGGGACGGCCAGGCCGCAGCTCTGCACGGCGTCGCGGAACAGCTCGACGATCCTCTGCCCTGCGGATCACCTCGACGCTCGCCCCGAGCAGCTCGACCCCGAGCTCCTCGAGAATGCCATCCGCCTCGAGCTCCATCGCGAGGTTGAGCGCGGTCTGGCCGCCGAGCGTCGGGAGCAGGCCGTCGGGGCGTTCCCGCCGGAGGACGTCGGTGACGCCCTCGAGATCGAGCGGCTCGATGTACGTCCGGTCGGCGAAGCCCGGATCGGTCATGATCGTCGCCGGGTTCGAGTTGACGACGATCGTGCGGTAGCCGTCCTCGCGCAGCACCTTGAGTGCCTGGCACCCGGCGTAGTCGAACTCGCACGCTTGCCCGATCACGATCGGGCCGGAGCCGATGACGCAGATCGAGCGGAGGTCACGCCTGGCGGGCATCGGCACCCCGCAGTCCTGCGACCCACGATTCGAGCACGGGCCACGCGTCGTGCGGGCCGGGGCCCGCTTCGGGGTGGAACTGGACGCTCGCGGCGTCGAGCTCCGGGAACGCGAACCCCTCCACCGTGCCGTCGTAGAGCGAGACGTGGGTCGCCTCGACGCTCTCCGCCGGCGCGACGGCGAAGCCGTGGTTCTGGCTCGTCACGAGAACGCGGCCGCTGCGGCGGTCGAGCACCGGGTGATTGGCGCCCCGGTGGCCGAATGGCAGCTTCACGGTCTCGTGGTCGGTCGCGAGGCCGAGCAGCTGGTGCCCGAGGCAGATTCCGAGCACGGGCACGCGGCCGAGGATCGACCGTACGACGCCGGTCTCCTCGACGAGCGGCGCCGGGTCGCCGGGGCCGTTCGAGAGCAGCACGCCGTCGTACGTCGCCAGCTCGTCCGGGTCCGCGACGTGCGGGAAGACCGTGACCGCGGCACCGGCGCGCGAGAGCCGGCGGGCGATAGATCGTTTCGCGCCGTAGTCGACGAGCGCGACCCGTACGTCGCCCTCCGGCTCGGCGACGTATGGCGCGGGGGTCGAGACCTGGGCGACGAGCGCAGCGCCTTCCATCGTGGGCTGCGCGCGAACGTGGTCGAGGGCGTCCGGGACGGGGAACGCGCGCTCGTCGGCGACCGCGACCGCCCGCATCGCACCCTCGTCGCGGAGGCGGAGCGTGAGCGCGCGAGTGTCGATCTCGTCGAGCGCGACGACGCCCTGCTCTGCAAGCCAGAGCGCCCAGTCCTCGCCCCCCAACCGTCGCATCACGACGGCGCGGGCGTGCGATGCCTCCGACTCGAGCCGACCGTCGTCGACGCCGTAGTTCCCGACCATCGGCGCGGTGAAGCAGACGAGCTGCTCGGCGTAGCTCGGGTCGGTGACCGTCTCCTGGTACCCGGTCATGCCGGTGGTGAACACCGCCTCGCCGTACGCGCTGCCGGCGGCCGCCACCGAGCGGCCCCGGAACACCGTCCCGTCCTCGAGGAGGAGGTAGCCCGTCTGCGAGCTCATGCGTCGAATACCACGCGTCCGTCGGCCATCGTCTTGACGACCGCCCCGACGAGCCTCGCGCCGAGCAGCCAGGAGTTGATCGACCGCGAGCGGAACCCGTCCTCGCGCACGGTCCACTCGGCGTCGAGGTCGAGGAGCACGAGGTTCGCCGGCTCGCCGACGGCGATTCGCGGGACGGGCAGGCCGAGGGCGCGTGCGGGCCCGGCGGACATCCGTTCGAGGAGCGTTCCAAGGGGGACCTCGCCCTCCCGGACGAGGTAGGTGTGCAGCGCCGCGAACGCCGTCTCGAGGCCCGTCACCCCGAAAGGCGCCTCCTCGAACGGAACGTCCTTCTCCTGGCGTGCATGGGGCGCGTGATCGGTCGCCACGCAGTCGATCGTGCCGTCCAGCAGCGCCTCGACGAGAGCCCGCCGGTCGTCCTCGGTGCGAAGCGGTGGGTTCATCTTCACGTTGGGATCGAGCGAGCGGACCCGCTCGTCGGTCGCGCAGAGGTGGTGAGGGCTCGCCTCGGCGCTCACCGCGACGCCGCCGAGACGCGCGCGACGGACCGCGTCGACGGAGCCGCGCGCCGAGAGATGCTGGAGATGAACCGGACGCGCCTCGAAGGCGGCGAGCGCGAGATCGCGCTCGACCATCAACGTCTCCGCGACGGACGGCCAGCCGCCGAGACCGAGCTCTGCGGAGACGGCGCCCTCGTGCATGTGGCCCCCACGGGTGAGCGTCGGCTCCTCGCAGTGGAGCGCGAGCGGCCGTCCCGCGACCCCGCTGTACGCGAGCGCGCGGCGCATCAGCTGGGCCGACGCGACGGGCCTTCCGTCGTCGGTGAAGGCGAGCGCACCGGCCGCGGCGAGCTCGGCCATCTCGGTGAGCTCCTCCCCGCGCTGGCCCTTCGAGATCGCCGCGGTGAACCCGGTCGGGACGAGTGCCTCCTCCCGCGCACGCTCGACGAGCGACTGAAGCACGGGCGCGGTGTCGACGACCGGCTCGGTGTTCGGCATCGCGACGATCGCGCAGTACCCGCCCGCGGCGGCCGCCTCGGTGCCGGACGCGATCGTCTCCTCGTCCTCCCGGCCCGGCGTCCGCAGGTGCACATGGGGATCGACGAATGCCGGCGCGACCACGAGGCTGGCCGGCGCCGCGCTCCCGGGCTCGACGGCGGTCACCAGCCCGTCCTCGACGGTGACGGTCCCCTGCTCGTCGAGGCCCTGGCCCGGGTCGACGATCCGCGCGCGAATCGTCAGCGAGTCGCGGCGGCCGTTGCGGCAGGCGAGCGACACCTACGCGACCTCGAGCGCTGCCGCCGCGACGTGCAGGCCGGGAGCCGTGAGCAGGTCGTAGAGCACCGCCATACGCACCACGAGCCCGGAGCGAACCTGGGTCGTGACGAGCGACGCTCCCGAGTCGGCGACCCGGGGGTCGATCTCGATCCCGCGGTTCATCGGCCCCGGGTGCATGACGAGCTGCCCCGGGCGCACCCGCTCCGGGGTGACGCCGTACAGCGCGGTGTACTCGCGCAGGGACGGGACGAAGGCTGCGCCGGCCTGCATCCGCTCGGACTGCATCCGCAGGACGTACACGACGTCGACGTCGGCGACCGCATCCATGGACGTGGCCGTGGCGCAGCCCATCTCCTCGATCCCGCGCGGGAGCAGGGTCGGTGGGCCGACGAGCAGAGGCTCGGCGTCGACGAGGCGCAGCGCCTCGACCAGCGAGCGTGCGACGCGTGAGTGCAGGACGTCCCCGACGATCGCGACCGAGACGCCCTCGAGGCGGCCGAGCGCCTCGCGGATCGTGAACAGGTCGAGGAGCGCCTGGGTCGGATGTTGATGCTTGCCGTCCCCTGCGTTCACGACATGTGCCTCGGTCGCCGATGCGACGAGGCTCGCCGCGCCGATCTGCGGATGCCGAACGACGACCACGTCGGGGTCGTATGCGGCGAGCGTCAACGCTGTGTCCCGCAGCGACTCGCCCTTGTCCACGGACGAGCCCGAGGCCCGGAGCGTCATCGTGTCCGCCGAGAGCCGCTTCGCGGCGAGCTCGAAGCTCGAGAGCGTGCGGGTCGAGGACTCGTAGAAGAGGTTCACGACGAGGCGCCCGCGCAGCGCCGGAAGCTTCTTGACCTCCCGGTCGAGCGACCGCTCGAGCGCCCGCGCGGTGTCGAGGAGGCGTTCCGCGTCCACGCGGGTCAGGTCGGCGATCTCGAGCAGGTGGCGGCGCGGTGCGGGGCTCATCCGTCCGCCCTCGAGGACTGCTCGAGCACGACCCGGTCGGCGCCATCGACCTCGGCGAGCTCGACCCGGACCCGCTCGTCGAGTGCGGTCGGAAGGTTCTTGCCCACGTAGTCGGGGCGGATCGGCAGCTCCCGGTGGCCCCGGTCGACGAGCACCGCGAGCTGGACGCGGTCGGGACGGCCGTAGTCGAGGAGCGCCTCGATCGCGGCGCGGATCGTGCGACCGGTGAAAAGCACGTCGTCGACGAGGACGCACGTCCGCCCCTCGAGTGGGAACCCGAGCTCGGTGCCACGCACGAGGGGCTGTGCGCGCAGCGGAGCACCCCCGGCGCGGACGAGGACGTCGTCGCGGTGGAACGCGATGTCCACCGACCCGAGCAGCGGCTCTTCCCCGCTGCGCTCGGCGACGAGCCGGCGCAACCGGCGGGCGAGCGGGACGCCGCGCGTGTGGATGCCGACGAGCGCCAGGGACGAGACCTCGTCGGTTCGCTCGATCAACTCGTGCGCGAGGCGAGCCAGTGTCCGCTCGAGGCCGTCCGCGTCGAGAATCTCGCGCCCCCTCATGGGCGTGGCCGAGCCGTTCTTCACCGTTCGCTCCTTTCCGGCCTCGCTGGACCGGGTTAAAGGGACGCGTGCGAGTCTACCGTCCTCGCACGACGTCCGACCCGAGCGCGATGGCCGACCTCCTCACAGCTTCCTCATGCGACCCCGACAGGATCCCGCGGTGAACGGCTCGGAGACCGCCACCTTCCGTGTGCCCCGCGCACACGGGATCTCGCGTGCGGCGCTCGCCGTCGCCGGCCTCGTCGTCGCGTCGACGCTCCTGCGCCTCGCAGTCGCACAGGCGTTCACCACACCGTGGATCGCACCGGACGAGATGGTGTACGGAATGCTCGGCGAGGGTCTCTGGTCGCACGGGACGCTGACCCTCCGCGGCTTCGACGCTCCGTACTACAGCCTGCTCACGCCCGCCCTGATCGGCGCGCCCCTCCGCCTTTCGAGCCTGGCCGACGGGATCCAGTGGGCCCGGCTCCTCCAGTGTCTCGCGATGTCGCTCGTCGCGGTGCCGACCTACGTGTGGACCCGTCGGCTCGCCACGCCGCGCTGGGCCGTCGCGGCGGCGGCGATCACGCTCGCCGCCCCCGCGCTCCACTACGCGGGCTTCCTGATGACCGAGCCGTTGACGCTCGTCGTGGTGACCGTCGCGCTGCTGATGCTCGCCCGGGCGCTCGAGGAACCGACGGCATGGCGCTACGGCGTGTTCGTCGCCTGGACGACGGCGGCCGCCGCAGTGCGGCTCCAGGCGCTCGTTCTGCTTCCCGCCTTCCTCGTCGCGGCCCTGATCGACGCGCTGGCCGCGCGCGACCGCAGCCGCCTGCGACCGCTCCTCTGGCTCGGCGCTCTCGCGCTCCTGGTCGTCGTGCTCGTCTCGGCGGCCGTGGTCGCGGCCGGGGGCGAGCTGACGCGCCGGAGCATTTTCGGCGCCTATACGCCCGTGGGCGAGAGCGCTCCGGTCGCCGGCGAGGGGCTCGGGGAGATTCTCTGGCACGCGTTCGACGTCGCCGTGCTCGGCCTCGGCCTTCCCGTCCTCGCGCTCGCGGCGCTTGCCGCGCGCGTGTTCACGCGGCGTGACGCCGATCCGCGTCTGCGCGCGTTCGTCTCGACTGCGCTCGGGTACACGGCGCTCCTCGTCGTGCAGGTCGGCCTGTTTGCCTCGGTGTACGTCGGCGCAGTGGCGGAGCGATATCTCCTGACGGCTCTGCCGCTCCTCGCGATCGCGCTGTGCGCCTGGATCGCCCGGGGCGCGCCGGCCGAGCGGCGTGCCGTCGTTCCCGTGTGGTGCGTGCTGGTGCTCCTCGCCGCGCTGGTCCCGCTCGACCAGCTCGTCGGGGAGGGATCGATCGTGAACACGCTCACCCCGGCACCCCTTGCCGCGCTCGGCTCCGAGAGCGCTCAGCGCGTCGCCCTCGTCCTCGCCGCGCTCGCCGCGGGTGTCCTCGCAGTCTTCGTCCCGCGGCGAGTTGCCTGGATCGGTGCGGTCGTCGTGGGCGTCGGCCTGGCGCTCGTGTCCGCGGACACCGCCCGCCGGATCGACAGCGCCTCTGCCCACGAGCAGCGCGCCACGATCGGCTCCGACTCTCCCGTGTGGCTCGACGACGCCGGCCTGCACGGAGCGACGCTGCTCGTGACGGGCGATCGTGTCTGGACGTCCGTCGCGCGGACGGTGTTCTGGAACCGCGCGGTCCAGGACGTGGTCGGCCTGCCACCAGCCGACGTTCCGTTCCCGCCCGACACGCCCACCGCGACGGTCGGCGACGACGGCGTGCTGCGGTCGGCCGACGGCACCCCGCTCGCGCGGCCGCTCGTGGTCGCCCCGGAGGGGATGATGATCGCCGGGGACCGGGTCGCGGAGCGCCCACAGGGCGACGGCGACGCGCCGGGCCTCGTCGCGTGGCGCCCACAGGAGCCCGTTCGGATCGAGCTGGAGCGGAGCGGCTTCCTGCCCAACGGCGACTTCACCCGCAACGCGCAGGTCACGGTCTACGCCTGCCGGCCAGGGACGCTCGACGTCACGGTCCTCGGGAAGTCGGGTGATCCCGTCCGCGCGTCGGTGGACGGCATCCAGGTCGCGACGCTGCAGACGCCCGCCGGCGAGTCCGCGATCCATCGAATACCGACGCCCCCGTACGCCGACGGGACGCACGCATGCGGGTTCCAGCTCGACACGGACGGACTCGCGGGCAGCACGACGATCGTGTTCACCCCGAGGTCCGCGTCGTGACACGGGCCGTCCGCGGCGCGACCCCTCCTTGGCTCAGCCCGCGAGCTGGTCGTCCGGCTCGGTGAGCGCCTCGATCGCGTCGCGCGCGGCATCGAGCTCGTCCGGCTTGACCAGGAGCCGCAGCGGCACGTCGTCGTGCTGATCCGGGTGCTCGTCCACTGCGGGCTCGAGCGTCGAGGAGATCCCGGCGCGATCCAGAAGCGATTGCAGCTCTTCCGCCTCGTCGACGCTGCCGGCCACCGCGACCTGCACGAGCGCTGTCATGCGCCGGACCCTACATCCTGAGTTCGCCCGCGTCTGCCTCCGCGCGGCACGAGCTCGGGCGGGCCTCGCTCGGGCAGCGGCACCTCGATGATGTCGAAGTCGCGCGGCACGACCGTGTCGGGAAAGAGGTGCCGCGCCTCCTCCTCGACCTCCGAGCCGGCGTAGCGCGCAGAAACGTGCGTGAGCGCGAGGAGTGCGACGCCCGCCTCGCGGGCGACGAGCGCTGCCTCGGCGGCGGTGGAGTGGTCCGTCTCACGCGCGCGGGCGCGCTCTTCGGCGAGGAACGTCGCCTCGTGGACGAGCACATCGGCTCCGCTCGCAGCCTCGACGACACCTGCGCTCGGTGCCGTGTCTCCGGTCAGGACGACGGTGCGCCCACGCCGGGCGGCCCCTAGCACCTCGGCCGGGCCAACCGTGCGACCGTCTGCAAGGGTCACGTCCTCCCCGCGCTGGAGCGCGCCGCGCGCCGGTCCATCGGGGACGTCGAGCGCCGCGGCCGCGGCGACGTCGAAGCGACCGGGCCGCTCGTGCTCGCGAATGGCGTATCCGAGCGCCGCGCCGGCGTGCGTGACGGCAAAGGGGACGAGGCGGTAGCCGTCCCGCTCTACCGTGTCGCCGGGGGACAGCTCCACCACACGGAGCTCGTAGGTGAGGCGCCCGATCACCACGCCGAGCGCCTGGAGCAGGCCCCGCGTGCCACGCGGCCCGTACACGACGATCGGCAGCTCACGACCGCGCAGCGCGAACGTCTTCAGCATCCCGGGCAGGCCGAGGACGTGATCGGCGTGCAGATGGGTCAGGAGGACGTCCTCGAGATCCGAAAGCCCGGCATCGGAGCGGAGCAGTTGCCGTTGGGTCCCCTCGCCACAGTCGACGAGCAGACGGTCGCCACCGCGCCGTACGAGGGTCGCGGAGGTGCCCCGTGACGCCGTGGGCGCGGAGCCGGCCGTGCCGAGGAAGAGCAGGTCGAGATCCACGGGCGCCGATCGTAGCCCCGCAGGGGGTGCCCGCATCCCGGGCGGTCGTCGGCTGCGAGCTTGGCTGCGGGGGCGACCAGACTCGTACCCGTTCGCACAACCACCCCCAGGGGCACCCCCGGTGCCCTGATCTCACGGTATCGCGGAGACGACGACGAGACCGTGCCCGGACCGTCTCGTCTGTGTGACCACGTGCGACCGGTTCGACGTCGGGCGCCGGCCGGTGGCGTGTGCACGGGCGACGAGACGGCCGCCGTCGCGCCTGGTGCGGCATCCGTGCTACCGCGGATATTTCACGTCATCAGGCGCGGTCAGCCCGAAAGGCGAGGTCTGTGTAGACCATCTCGCCCTTGAACTTCCGCGCGGCCGGGTCCCACGGGAAGAAGATCGCGTTCCGCCACTCGAGGCGCTCGCCGGTCGGCTCGTAGGCGAGCCACCGGCCCTCGTGTGTGCCGGTGACGATCGCCTCCTCGCATACCCCCTGCGGACCGATCACGATGTAGTCGAGCTCGAAGTGAATGTCGGGAAATGCCGTGAGGAGCTCGGTGTAGAACCGCGTCGCGCCGTCGTGCCCCTCCCAGCGAGCACCCTCCTCGCCCGCGACCGTGTAGACGCAGTCCTCGGTCAGCGTCGCGATCAGGCCGGGCACGTCGCGGTTGTCCTCGGCGATCGAGTGCGCCTTCCAGAGGTCACGGATCGCGTCGTGCTCCGCGGGGTCGCTGGGCCGACGGAGTAGCTCGAGGATGCGTTCGCTCGCCACGACGACCTCCGATCGCGGGTCGGGTCTCGGTGCGGCGAGTCTACGCGGCGGCGGTCAGGACGGCAGGACGAGCATCTGTCCCGGCACGATCGTCGCCGTGTCGAGCCGGTTGCGCTCGCGGAGCTCCCAGATGCCCTCGCGCGGATCGCCGCCGTACGTCTGCTCGGCGATCGACCAGAGCGTGTCGCCCGGCTTCACCCGATAGTGCCGTTCCGGCCCGTTGGCTCCGCCCTTACCGGCGAAGAGCGCCCAGAGGAAGAGCACCAGCACGGCGAGGCCGAGAATCCGTGCGAGAGAGGCTCTTGCGAACATCTGTTCCCATGCTGCCAGAACATGTGTTCGGTGTCAAGCAACCCGAGACCCCGCGGATCACCGTCGTCGCTCGCCCCGGGTTCGCGTCGGCCGAGAGACGTACTGCGAGGGTCCGCCTCCCCGGGCCTCGAGCGAGTCGAAGGATGGCGGAGCGGTTCGCATCGACTCGGCCGCTCGCGCAGACCGCGGTGCCCACCGGCGTGAGGGCGCGCCGGGCGCTCGAGTGCGTGTGGGTGCCTCTGAGAAGACACGCCCGCGCCGAGACGCTCTCGGCTGCCGAGACGCCGATCACAACCGAATGCCGGCCGAGCCGGACGCTCGGGGTGCCTTCTCCGACGACGGCACGCATCGGCTGCCAGCCGGTCGCGCTCCCGGCCGGGCACGCACGCTGAGCGATCGCATCCTGCACCGCGGCCAGGGACGGCCGTGGCGTTCCGTCCACTCGCACGAGCCCGGACTGGAACCCCGTGCGGAGCGCGTCATCGCGAAAGCCGAACAGGTTCACGGCCGCGACGTCCGGGTCGCACTCCGCGGCCCGCACGAGCGCTCCGTAGACGACCGACTGGGTCTCCTCGTCCGTGACCGGCACGTTCTCCTCGCCCGCGTAGCCGTCTCGGCTCGACGTGTCGACCTGCCACCCCACCTCGTCGAGGTAGAGGCGCAGCCCGTCGAGTGTCGTGGGCTGCGGAGTCCCGTCGAACGCGTCCCAGATCGCCTGCTTGACCCGGTCGAGGTTCACGAATCCCGCGTTCGGCCACGCGTAGCCACGGTCGAGCGGGTCGGTCGCGCGATTCGGGTACGGATGGAAGCTCAGGCCGTCCATCAGCGGCCGGCTGCGCCCGCTCTCGCGGTACCAGGCGCCGAGCGCCGCAAGGAAGCGGACGGGGGAGGTCGAGACGTTGCTGCGCGCGAACGGACGGTCGTTGCCGCGAGGCGAAAGCCCGACGCCCACGACGGTGAGAGTCGGGTCGACCGCCTTCAATGCGTCGTACCCCGCCGCGAGGAACCGCCCGAACGAGGCTGCAGACGCCTGAGCGCCGCCATTGAACTGCGGCCGCCAGAACGCCGGTTGATTGGGCTCGTTGCCGACGACGAACTCGCGGACGTCCGGGTACTGACGCGCGAGCTCGGCCAGCCACGCGCCGAACGCCGCGGGACGCGCGAGGCCGTCGGCGACTTCGCGCGGCGGATACGGATACGTCGCGAAGACGACAGCGAGGCCCGCCGAGCGTGCGGCGGCGACCGTCAGGTCGAGCAGCGCACGGTCGCTCAGCCCGACCGGGTCGCTCGGCTGCCACCTGACGGTGACCACCGCTTCGCGGAGCCCGGACGCGGCCATCTCTCGGTAGAACGAGGCGCCGGCATCCGGCGCGAACTTGCCCGTGTCGTCATTCGCTCCGATCTCAGCGGCCCACGCGTTCGCCGCCCACACGAACGCGCACACGACCACCGCCGTCACGACGCGTGCAACCCCCCTCGACCCCATTCGCCGCAGCCCTCTCCCTCGATTCCCCAGCCCGCCCCGCCGTGGGCGGGCGCCGATCCTAACGGATCGCCGGGCGCCGTCAACCGGTCACGGAGAGCACGGCGTCCAGGAGCTCCGCGCTCCCGTCGCGCACGGGATCCGCCGCCGGCAAGCCTGTCTCGCGCGTCGCCTCGGCGCTCGCTTCGGCTGCCGCGTCGTCGTCGAGGCCGAGCGTGTTCAGCGCGATCGCGGCAACCGTCGCGGGCCGCGCGGGGAGCGCCATCGCCTCGTGCAGCGCAACGAGCTTCCGCAGCGACGGCAGCGGGTGGCCGGGATACCCCTCGACCTCGTTCGTGCCGACCCGGTGGCAGAGCACGAGCGCGTGCGGGACGGACCCGTGGAACAGCCCGAGCGTCACGCCCGAATAGGCCGGATGGACGATGGAGCCCTGCCCCTCGACCCACAGCAAGTCTCCCCCGCGCCGACCGCCCTCGACGACGAGCCTCTCCGCGGCGCCCGCGAGGAAGTCGGCGACGACGGCGTCCACCGAGATGCCCCAGCCGGCGATCGCAATCCCGGTCTGCCCGGTCGGCACGAACATCGAAGCGATGCCCCGGCTCCGCGCCTCGCGGTCCAGCTCGAGCGCGACAGTCATCTTCCCGATCGCGCAGTCGGAGCCGACGGTCAGGACGATCCTCGCCGGAACCTCGAGGTTCTCGCCGGTCGGGCAGTCGAGCCCGTCGGGAGGACGACGCAGGTCGCGCAGCTCGACGCCGTGACGTTCGGCGAGCGGTCGAAGCTCCTCGTCGTCGGCGAGCATCTGGTGCAGGCCGTTCTCGATCGACAGCCCGCTCGTGACGCAGTCGGCGAGGATCGCGCGCCAGGCCGGGGGAAATCGGCCGCCCTGCGTCGCGACGCCGACGAGCGCGACGCGAGGCCCATGGACGAGCGCCGAGGCGACGTCGGCGACGATCGGGAGACCGTCCTCGGTCTCCCCCGCGCGTCCGGAATCCAGGATCGCAACGACGTCCTCGCGGCGGTAGCGCAGGATGCCGCGCATCGTCTTGCCGTAGTGCGTATCCGCCGAGAAGCCCTCGGCGAGGATCAGAGTCGGCTCACCCGCAGCCAAGCCCGACCCTCTCCGACGGAAGCTGCACGCCATCCCGGAACACAGGCCCCGGCGACGGGTCGTGGGCGAGCAGCAGGTTGCCATCCAGATCGACGTGGTCGCAGAGCGGGGCGACCGCGCACCCGCCCGCGATCCCGAGCCCCGACTCGATCATGCACCCGAGCATCACGCCGAGACCGAGAGCCCGCGCGGCGTGGGCCATCCTGATCGCCTCGCGGATCCCGCCTGACTTGGCGAGCTTGATCGTGATGCCGTGCGCGATCTCGGCGCACGCGGCGACGTCCGCGAGCGTGTGGCAGTCCTCGTCGACGTAGACCGGCAGCGGGCTCCGGCGCCGCAACTCGACACCGTCGTCGGAGCCCTGCCGGAGCGGCTGCTCGACGTACTCGACCCCGAGTCTCGCGAGCTCGACGCAGGCGTCGAGCGCTTCGTCGAGCGACCACCATTCGTTCACGTCCACCTGGAGTGGACGGTCGGTCACCCGCCTGACCGCGCGCACGCGGTCGACGTCCAGGCCGTCTCCTCCGCCGAGCTTCAGCTTCAGGCGGTGGAATCGCGCCGATGCCGACTCCGCGCGCCGTGCCATGTCGTCGGGATCGCCGAGCCACACGGTCCACGACGTCGGCGGGCCTTCTCGGGGAAGGCCTAGGAGCCGCGTGACGGGGACGCCGAGAAGCTTCCCCTGCAGGTCGTGCAGCGCGGCGTCGAGCGCCGCCTTCCCCGCCTGCTCGCCCGGGATCTCCGCGAGGCGGGCGCCGATTTCCTCGAGCGCGAACGGGTCGTCGCCGACCAGCCCGCCGTGCCGTTCGACGAACGCCAGCGCGGACGCCGCTGTCTCGTCGTATCGGTCGATCGGCGCCGCCTCTCCCCGGCCGACGATGCCGTCGTGGGTCAGGCTCACCTGGACGACGTCCGCCCAGTCCTGCGACTCGCGGCTGATCACGAACGTCTCCGCGAGCTGGAGCCGGACGATCTCGGCGCGCACCTCCATCGGTGCGAGCCTACTTCGGAGACCGTGCGGAGTCGGGGAGAGAGCTCGTCTACACTGATCCCCTCCCCGCGCCCGTAGCTCAGGGGATAGAGCGCGCGCCTCCGGAGCGCGAGGTCGCAGGTTCGATTCCTGCCGGGCGCATCGCCAAGCTGTTGCCAGACCGGCAGCGGCGGTGATCCCGGGCCAGGCGGTCGCGAACCGGCGGTTTTCGCCTTAGGGTCGACACATGAAGTTCAAGTCCACCCGCACGGATCGGCTCTCGCCGGAGGAGCGTGAGATCGTCGATCGGTTCGAACGTGGCGTGATCGACGCGGCCGAAGCCGGTCGGCTGCTCATCGACTCGGTCAATGTCGTCGGCCACGAGCGCGAGTCGGTGGGCGCTGACGGGGCCGGGGCCGAGCAGACGGACGCTGCTCCACTGGACGAGACGTCGGAGGAGGCGAAGGCGAGGGAGCTCGTCGAACGGATCGCGCGAGACGTGTACGACGATCCGTCCTGACCCCGTCGAGGACACGCCCCAACGCCCATTCGGCGGCGCGAGGGGCGCTCAGAGCCCGAGCACGAGCGCAAGCGCGGCATCGATGTCGCGCAACTCGCTCGCGTCGAGACGGCCGACCGACTCGCCCAACCGCTCCCGGGTGACCGCGGTCGTCTGCTCCACGAGCACGCGTGTCGCGGAGCCTTCGAGCTCGATCGTCGGTCGGAACGAGCGAGCCGGCGCCGCGCACGAGGTCGGCGAAACAAGGACTGTCGAGAGCGCGAGCAGCTCGTCGGACTGGACGACGACGCCGTAGCGCGCGCCGCGTTGCTCCGAGCAGCGCGCGGCAGGCGCTGAACGTAGCCGAAAGATCTCGCCGCGCACCATTCGCTCAGCCGATGTCGGTGAAGGCGGCTGCGATCGCGTCCATCTCGGCGCGGACCCGGCGCATCTCGGCGACGTCCTCTGGATCTGCCGCAGCGAGCTCGGCTTCGAGGCGAAGAGCGCTCCTGCGCCTGCGCCGGTTCGCCGACTCGTGCAGCGCGAGGCGGATCGCAGCCGAGTCGCTGTGCCCTTCGTTTCGCAGGACGGCCAGGTCCTGCTCGGAGCTCTCGTCCAAACGTGCCTGCACCGTTCTCGACACTCGCCGAAATGTAACACAAATCGTACTACAAACGGATCCGAAACGTTCGCGCGACCGGGCGGGCTCCCGTCGGACCGACGACCCAGGCCCGCGCCGTGACCCGCCCTCCGAGGCGGCCGCCGTAGCGGAGCTGTACGACGCCGCTCGTCCGCGGCCGGAGCTCGCGCGGCTCGCTTCGGAGCCTCGCGCGGAAACGCCCTTGGCGCAGCTCAACGCAGATGCGACCGCGCTCGAGTGTCTCCGTCACGTTGCCGCGGTTCGCGACGACGAGCTCCACGACGCGGACACGCCGTCCGCGGCGCACGTGCATCCGGCGCAGCGCGAGGCGACGGATGATCCGACCGGGTGCGCGAACGACGACCACGACGCCGATCCGCATGCGCACCGCGACCGCCGCGCTCCGCCTCCGATGCGTGGTGAGCAGCACGAGCGCGTCGTGGTCTCCCGGCTCGGCGCGCCGGGGGACACGTGACCGGACGATCAAGAGCCGCGTCGCGCCGGGTCGCAGCACGAACCGTCGCGGCCGCACCGCGAGCCATGCCGTCGCGGCGCGCAGTCCGCCACGCCGGGCAATCTTCGGGCGACCGCGACGATCGAGCGAGAAACCGGCCCGCGCGACGTCGACGGAGACCGGCGCGAGGCCCGGGTTCATCACGCGAACCGTTGCGATGCCCGAGCCTGCGAGCGCGACGCGCGCCGGGGTCGCCGTCAGGGCGAGCACCGGCCGCGAGGCGCTCGCGCCCGCCGAGGCGGACGCGAGCGCGAGAGCGGCCAGGGCAGCAGCCGCGAGCCGTCTCACCGGCCGATCACCGTGAACGTGACGGTGGTCGTGTACCGGCCTGCCGGCACCGACGGGAGCGGCGAGGCGAAGCCGAGACGCGTGTTCCACACGTCTCCGGCGCCGCCACTGGCCGCCGACGTCGTGCCGACGAGGAGGTCGGCGGCCGGGGCGATCGGCACCGCAGCCATCGTGCCGCCGGCGAGCGCACCGCCGATCTGGCCTCCGGTCGGAGCGGTGCCCGCGATACCGAGCGGCAGGTCGGCCGGAGCGAAGGCCGCGCGATGCACGGTGAGCGAATAGCCGGCGGCGGCATTGCTGGCCACGGTCACCTTCTCGGAGACCGGCGCCGGCGTGCTCCCCGTCGTCGCGTTCCCGAAGCTGACGCTCTGCCGCTCGAGGGCGATCGAGAGGACACTCTGGACGTCGACGTCGACCGTAGCACCCGCCGAGACGCCTCCACCCGGCGGCGGCGTGGTGTCGCATGTGGTCGCCGCGCTCGATGTGTTCCTCGGGGTCGGCGCCGTCGCGGCGAAATCCGCCTCGTTGTCGTCGGTGTCGGTGCAGCCGTCCGCCACGCGGGTTGCGGCCGTCGTGTTGTCGATCGTCCCGGCGGGCGCGCTGCCCTCGTAGTCCGCGGCGCCGCCGTAGCCGACCAGATCGGCAAGAGAGGCTGCACCGTCGCAACTGCGGGCCGAGGCGCCGCACGTGAGGAGCGTCGAGCTCCGAACGACGGCGACCTTCCCGCCCGAGACCGCGAGGTTCGTCGCTCCTGTTGCGTCAGGCGTCGGTAACGCACCGCCGACGGCACCGGAGGCAAGCTGGACGAGGTAGTGCCGTCCGGGGGAGATCGAGCCGGTCAGTGTCGTCGCCTGCCAGCTCGCCCCGGCCGCCGAGGCGTACTGGATCGTCCAACCACCGAGGTCGACCGACGTCGAGCCCCGGTTGAAGAGCTCGACGAAGTCGTCCGAGAAGGGCGCGCCGGCGTTGCCGCCGCCTGCGTAGACCTGGCTGACGACGACGTCGGGCGAAGCGCCGCTGGCGCCGGTGACGCCGAGCGCGCCGACGGCGGCCAGCGCAGCGAAGAAGAGAAGCACGAGAGCTCGAGGCATGTGGGACTCCAATCGGAAAGGGATTGCTGACCCATTCCTGGATACCGTGTTGTCAGTACGGACGAAAGGGTTCGCGTGCGGATTGGCACAGAGTCGGCACGAAGCCGTCGCACGTGCACGGCGACCCTCGAGCATGCCCCCTTCGCGCGACGATGGCCTACGCCGGGGCTGCGCGGCGCAGGAAGGTGACGACGGCCAGCACGCGACGGTGGGTGTCGGCGTCGGGCGGGAGGTCGAGCTTGCCGAGGATCGAGCTGACGTGCGTCTCCACCGTCTTCTCCGTGAGCCAGAGCTGCTTCGCAATCCCAGCGTTCGTCTTGCCCTCGGCCATCAGGCCGAGCACCTCACGCTCGCGCGGCGTGAGCGCGGCGAGGGCTTCGCCTTCCTGCGGCGGCGTGAGCAGCTGCTTGACGACCTCCGGGTCGAGCGCCGAGCCGCCGCGGCAGACTCTCTCGGCGGCCTCGAGGAACTCGTCCACGTCGAGGATCCGATCCTTCAGCAGATAGCCGAAGCCGCCGCCCGAGCCGACGAGCTCGACGGCGTGACGGCTCTCGACGTGCTGCGAGAGCACGAGCACCGCGGTGGCGGGATGCCGCTTGCGGATCTCGACGGCCGCGAGCATCCCTTCGTCCTCGTACGTGGGCGGCATGCGGACGTCGACGATGGCGAGATCGGGTTCGTGCTCGGCCACCACGGCGAGCAGGGCTTCGGCGTCACCGACGCGCGACACGACCGCATGACCCGCATCCTCGAGGAGGCCGGCGAGACCCTCGCGCAGGAGGACCGTGTCCTCGGCGATCACGATTCGCACGGAATCGCCGCCTCGACGCGCGTGCCTCCGCCCTTCGGGCTCACGACGCGCAACGTGCCGCCGTGGGCAGCCACCCTGTCCTGGAGGCCGGCAAGGCCCGATCCGCGGCGGACGACTGCGCCGCCGAGGCCGTCGTCGGCGATGCTCAGGCACAGGGCGCCGCTCTCCCGAACGGCTCGTACGGCCACCTTCGATGCGGCCCCGTGCTTGACCGCGTTCGTGAGCGCCTCGCACGCGACGAAGTAGGCCGCCGCCTCGACGCTTGCCGGAACACGGTCCTCGAGGACGCTGACGTCCACGGGCACCGGTGAGGTGCGCGCGAGGTCTCGCAGCGCTGCAGCGAGCCCGTCGTCGAGCCTTGCAGGGCGCACTCCCGCCGCGATCTGACGCAGGTCGCCGATCGCCGCACCGACCTCGTCGACGATCTGATCGAACGCAGGTCGCAGGATCGCGGCCTCGCGCGGCAGCGAGCGTTGCAGTCGTCTGATCTGGACGCCCAGCGAGACGAGTCGCTGCTGCGCGCCGTCGTGGAGGTCGCGCTCGAGTCGGCGCCGCTCTTCGTACCCTGCCTCCACGATCCGCGTCCGCGACGCCTCGACCTCGGCGAGCTGCAGACGCAGCTCGACCCGTAGCCGCGCCATCTCGAGCGACAGCCGGGCGGCGCCGAGCACGCCGTTCAGGAGGTCCCGCCGCTCGAGCAGGGATGGATCGTGGAGCAGAACGGCGACGGGAGCACCGTCGCGCATGACCTCGGTCTGCACCCGGCCATCCGAGGGCAGCGCTTCGACGTCCCCGGACGCGTCCGCGTAGGCGGCCGTCTCAGGCAGCCAGAACCGCACCTCGGCGGCGGCGTCACCCAGCGCCTCGCACAGCACGGGGCCGATCTCCTCGGGCGCACGGCGACCGTCGCGAACGTCGTCCTCGAAGGCGCGCACGCGCCGAACGCCCTCGTAGCGCGCCCGGGCGTATCGGCGATCGACCACGTCCTGGATGCGCCCCCGAAGCGGTCGGAACGCCAGCGCGACCGCAAGCGTCGCGACGGCTGTCACCCACTCGGATCCGCTTCCAGCGACGACACCTAGCCCGACCGTGCTCCCGACGTAGAGCGCGAGCAGCAGGATCGTCAGGGACGCGTAGACGACCGTGCGGTTGACGAGTTGCTCGATCGCGTACAGCCCGTGGCGCCCCACCGCGATCCCGACCGCTGCCGCGACGGCGGCCTCCATGAGGAGCAGGAAGGGGAAGAGCACCCAGTCGACGACCGAGTCGCCGAGCACGAAGGAGCTGAGGCCGCACAGCAGGAGGCCAACGGGGATCAAGGCGCCCGCCCAGGCGAGCCAGAGCGTTTGCAGACGCTCGACACCGCTCGAGCGCCGAAGACGCACACGGATCGCGACCGCGCCGGCCACGAGGCTTCCGAGGATGCCGACCCAGAGCACGACCCAGATCAGGCCGACGCCCGAGTCCTCGAGCCACTCCCCGACGACATTGCCGGCCATCGGGTTGGGGACGGACGCGTCGTCTCCATAGAACGGCGTCGGGTCGAACATCGCCATCGCCATGAAGAAGACGAAGCAGAACGCACCGGCTGCGCCGACGTACCGCCAGCGACGCGAGAGGAACCGGCCGTCGGGAAAGACGTACGTCACCGCGATCGGCCAGGCGTAGAGCAACGGCCAGGTCGCCCGCCCGACCTGGAGCGCCCAGCCGTCGCTGAAGAAGACGTCGGGCCCCGAAAACGCGACGATCGCGAACGCGCCGACGAGCAGGATCCACGCGATCACGTTGCGGGGGTGGCGGAGCGCGATCGCGAGCCCCACGGCCGTGGGCACGAGCAGGGCAGCGAGGATGAACGGCACGATCCAGAGCGGGATCTCGTTGACGGTGTCGACGAGGCCGAGCAGCTGCAGGACGCCGACCACGAGCAGGACGCACGTCGCAGCGGCGATGCCGACGGCGGCGAGGCGCAACCCCTGCATGACCGACATCTTTCGCCTTGTACGGGCGCCGTGCAATCCGGGCTAGCACCGAGATCGAGCTCCTCGTTGGCGCGGAGGTCGGTTCGGCGGTGACGCCGATGTACCACGCGCTCGACCTCCCTAGCGTCAGCCGCATCGCACATCGACCCGCTCAGGAGGGAACGACATGATCGCCACCGGCCAGTCGCTGACGAATCCCGTCACCGGCGAGACGCTCGTCTTTCGCACGACGTCCGCCGACTCGAACGGCGAGCGCGTCGTCGTCGAGGCGTTCGTGGAGCCCGACGGCGCAGTCGCCGCCGCGCATCTGCACCCCGCCCAGGAGGAGTGCTTCGAGGTGCTCGCGGGCGAGCTCGAGTTCCGGATCCGCAAGCAGACGCTCGTCGCCAAGGCAGGCGACCGGGTGCTCGTGCCCGCAGGCATCCCGCACAGGTTCCGCAACCTCGGGACGGAGACGGCGCATTTCGTGTGCACTGTCACGCCGGCGCGCGGCTTCGAGCAGCTGATCGAGACGATGTTCTCGCTCGCCGCGGACGGCAAGGTCAACAAGAAGGGCTTGCCGAGCCCGCTGCGACTCGCCGTGATCGCCCGCCACCACTTCGGTGACGTCCGACTGCCGTTCCCGCCGGCGTGGCTTCAGTGGCTCGGCCTCGGCTTCGGCGCACCGCTCGGCTGGCTGCTCGGCTACCGGGCCGTGTACGCGCCGAAGGCCCCGACGGCGCCGACCGCCCTGGGGCTGTAGGGCGGCCGATCCGGCGACGCCGTCCACGACCACTTCGCGAGAAAGGAGCACACACCATGACGCGGAAGCTGCGGCAACGGATCCGCCGGGCGCTGTCGCTCGCGCTCGTCGGCGCCAGGGCGGTGCTCGTCCTGGTCTTCCTGGGCCCAGGGATCGCGGTCTCGATCCACCAGCGCGGTCGCCCCGCTCTGCCCTGAGGCCGCGTGCACGACAGGTTCGCCCGTGCGGGCGCGAGGGCCCCTGTGCAGGCGACCGGGGTAGACTCGCGAACATGGCACCGACGACCGACGATCCCTTCAGATCCCGTGCCCAGCCTGCCCCGCATCCGCCGGAGCACCCGCCCGCGCCCCGGCGCGGACGACGTCGCACGCACCGCTCACGTCGCTGAGCTCAGCGCTGCCGGCCTCACGTGGGTCAATGCGGTCGCCTCCGACCTGACCACGGCTCAGGCTCTCGCCGAGCGCTTCGGCTGGCATCCGCTGGACGTCGAGGACATCGTGTCGAAGCGCCAGCGCCCGAAGGTCGACGACTACGAGGACGACGGCTACCTCTTCGCCGTCCTCCACTTCCCGGTCTACGACAAGACGATCCAGCGGCTCAACGCGGCCGAGCTCGACGTCTTCATCGGCCAGGACTACCTCGTCACGCTGCCGACCCGCGAGCTTCTGCCCGTCACCCGGCTCTTCGCCCGCTGCGACGCCGACGACGCCTATCGCGAGCAGCTGTTCGCGAAGGGCTCGGGCCGCCTCCTCTACGAGGTCCTCGACGACCTCTTCGACTACTGCTTCCCGATCCTCGACAAGATCGGCCACAAGCTCGACCGCATCGAGGACGACATGTTCGAAGGGGCCGCCGAGGACGTCGTACGCGACATCTCGAACGCGAAGCAGGAGATCATCTCGTACCGCAAGGTGATCAAGCCGGAGCGCTCGACGCTGCGTGTCCTGGAACGTCACGTCGCGCGCTTCCTGCCCGAGGAGCTCGAGCTCTACTTCGACGACATCAACGACGCCGTCGAGCGGATCTGGGATCAGCTCGACAACTACAAGGAGGTCGTCGAGGCGCTCGAGTCGACGAACGAGTCCGTGATCTCGCACCGCCAGAACGACGTCCTGCGCCTCCTGACGATCATCAGCGTGACGATGCTCCCGCTGACGCTGCTCACCGGGATCTTCGGGATGAACGTCGTGTACCCCGGCGAGGCGACCAGGACCGCGTTCTGGATCATCCTCGCGGCGCTCGTCGTCACGCTCGGCGGCATGCTCGGTTTCTTCCGCTGGAAGCGCTGGCTCTGACGGAAACGGCGCGGGCGCAGGGCTCGCGCCGTTTCTCTACCCGGATGTTCTACCCGGCAAGGCGGTCGGCTGGTTCGTCTTCAGAAAGCGATGGGGTGGCGGTCGGCGCTCGGGCGGAATGCGGGTCAGCGACCCGCGGCGTTGTCCGCCCCCTCCCCCCGAGGGCGCGCCTGGGGCGTACTGTGGTACTTCGGCGGTTGCCGCGGTTTGGTTCTAGCGCGGCCGCGTGCGAGGACTACACAGGGTCGGGCTCGCCTACCAGGGTGCATAAGAACCGTGGGAATTCGTCCTCGCCGCCGTCGCGCCGGATGATCCACTCGACTCCCCGGATCATGTAAGTCTCGCCGTCCACGATCACAGTGCCGTGGATGTGTGGTACGCCGTCGTGGTTGTTGTTCCAATGCTCCGTGCGGTCGCCGTCGTTGTCGCAAAAGACGAGCTGGAACCGTGTCATCGCCCCTCCTCTTCCACTCTTCCCGGCGCGGTGGCCGAGGGCGGTCAGGGCGAGAGGAGGAGCCTTAGGTGGACCGAGTGTACGCCTGACCGGGGCGCATCAGGTGCGGCGTTGGGTCTTCGCTCTTGCCGAGGGTTGCGTCCTGGCCTCCTGCATTTGCCATCATTTGAGTGTCGCCGCCGGTTTGCGGGAGGCGGCTATTCGCCCCGGAGCGCCACTCTCAAGCCCCTCCCCCGAGGGCAGCGCGCTCCGGGGCGCATTCTCTATTTCGCGGGGCAGCGCCGCTCAGTTCTCAGGGAACTGGCGAGGAGGAGGCGCGGCCGTATATGACTTCGCCGCTGGCAGCAGGGGCGCGATCGGAGGATAAGGACTTCCGCGCCACCGGCGATCCCAGGATCGATGTGATTCGCGCCCGGATACGCAGGGCGCTCGTTCGGTGCGAGGATGCTCAGCTCCTCGAACCGCGCGGGGGTGTGGCGCATCACGCCGTCCTGAGCCAACAGCTTGTCGCGCTTCAGGGACTCCGCCCCGACCGAGACCGAGGCGCCGACACGGAGCTACGTGTTCGCCCACCCGACGAAGGGCTCGGCTCTGCGCCGATTGGTTCCGGCCTGAGTTCAAAGCGGCGAGGGAGGCCGACGTGGTACCAGTTTCTCGAAAGGCGCAGCACGTCGGCGCGCGGGCCGGCGTTGCCTGCGAATCGATGGGCGGGACCGCCCTCCCGACGGGGGGTCGGGCTGCGGCGGGACGGCCCCGCCGAGACCGAGGGTACGCGCGAGCCCGGACGGCCGGTGGCGCCCCCCTCCTTGACCAGCCGACGGGCGTGCGATGATCGCCTCCGCGATGCGGGCGCACGCGACTGCAGAGGCGCTATCGGAGCCACCGCCGCCGTCACAGCTCTCCCCGGTGGCAAGACGACACATCACCGCGAACGGCGGGCGCCTGTACGCCTGGGAGCGGCGCCGGCGCAGATGGTGGCTCCTGACCACGACACGGCGTATCGAGGTCGCGACGGACCAGCCGGACGGGGTTAGCTTCAGTCCTCCGACCCGGATCGACGGGATCGACGTCCACCTCGAGCGCGGGGCCGAGGCCTGGTTCTCGAACCACCCGTATGGGGTCGTCGACGTCACCCGGCGGCGGGCGCGGTTCGCGATCACGGACGAAGCCGCCGCCTAGAGCTCGCGCGGCCGGCGTCAGCACGCGCCGCTCCCCATCCGAGGTGGGGCACCGGCCTAGACCAACGACCGGTGTGTCGGCCCGGGAGGCGCGGGATACTCGCGTAGCCGCGCTGGATGGAGCGCGATTGACATGCCGCAGAGGCCCGTCGGACGGCCCGGGGGGGCTGACGTCCGGCGGGCCTCGTGGCATTCGCACGTCGGACCGCGTGGCCCCGGATCGTGCGGACTGGCTACCGGCGGCGGGTCTCCACCCGGCGCCCACCCGAACGGCTAGGCAGGTCTCGTCCGGCGGGGGAAGAGACGCGCGTGCCGGAGCGCCGATGCTCAGCACATGTCGGATGAGGGTCGGAACGAGATTGGCGCGACCCTCGGGAGAGGGGGAACATCCTGATGACGGCGGCACAGTTCGAAGATCTGCGCATCGATGAGGCAGCCGAGGTCCTGGCATGGCGGTTCGACGCCCTGTGCCGCTCGGGCTTCGACCTCGACGCCGCGGCCGTCCTGGCCGCGAACGTCGAGGTCGACCTGCACCAGGCGATCGAGCTCGTTGGACGCGGATGCCCGCCTGCGCTCGCGGCGCGGATCCTGATCTGACCCGTCCCGACGTCGGAATCGCGGCGGCCGATTCCGGCGTCGGGACAACCCGCTAGCGCTAGACGACGAGGCCCTCGAGTCCCTGCTCGGGCTCGGGAAACTTTGGATCGAGACGCGCGAGCGCGTCCACCAGAAGCTCGGCCACGGCGAGCGCCTTGAGCCAGTTGCGGTCGGCCGGGACGACGTGCCACGGTGCCTACTCGGTCGAGGTCTCGGTGAGCGCCTCGTCCCACGCCTCGACCCAGTCGTCGAAGCGCGCGCGCACTTTCAGGTCGTCGCGCCGGAACTTCCAGCGCTTCGTGGGATCGTCGATCCGCGCCTGGAACCGCGCGCGCTGTTCCTCGCGCGAGACGTTCAGAAAGACCTTCAGCACCGTCGGGCCCTCGTCCACGAGCATCCGCTCGAACTCGCGGATGTGGCCGTAGCGCGGGCGCCACACCGTCTCCGGCGCGATGTCGTACATCCGGGACCCGCCCTGCAGGACGAGGAGCACGCTGCGGCGGTCCTCCGCGTAGAGGCGGTACTGGAGCGCGTCGAGGCGCTCGACGAGGCGCTCGAGCCGTTTCTCGCCGTCCTGCTTGACGAAGCCGAGCGTGCTGCCGGGGTCGCGCTCGGCGATCCGCGCCTTCGTGCCTGGCTTCACCTCGAGCTCGTCGAGCACGCGGTCGACTCTAGACTCCGCGGCGATGGCCGACCGCGGGTCGTTCCACCTCGGACGGGTGATCGACCCTAAGACGGGCGAGCCCGGCGCCGACGAGGTCGTCGTCGGTTCGAGCGATCTGACGACGCACGGCGTCATCGTCGGGATGACCGGCTCCGGCAAGACCGGGCTCGCGGTCGTCCTGATCGAGGAGGCCCTCCGCGCGGGCATACCCGCCTTCGTGCTCGATCCGAAGGGCGACATGACGAACCTCGCCCTCGTGTTCCCGGACCTCGAGCCCGCGAGCTTCCGCCCGTGGATGAGCGAGGCGGAGGCGCAGGCCGCCGGCGTCTCGGTGGACGAGTACGCGGCACGACAGGCGACGATGTGGCGTGAGGGCCTCGAGGCCAGCGGCATCGGCCCGGAGCGCCTCCAAGAGCTGAAAGACGCGGCGGACGTGACCGTCTACACGCCAGGCTCGACGGCGGGTGTCCCGCTCAACGTGATCGGCTCGCTCGGCGCGCCCTCGCTGTCGTGGGACACGGAGGAGGAGGCGCTCCGCGACGAGATCGAGGCGACGGTGACGAGCCTCCTTGCGCTCGTCGGGATCCAGGCCGACCCACTCTCGAGCCGGGAGCACGTCCTGCTCTCGAACCTGATCGAGAACGCCTGGCGCGCCGGCCGCGATCTCGACCTCGGCACGCTGATCGGCGAGATCCAGTCGCCGCCGATCCGCAAGCTCGGGGTCTTCGAGATCGACCAGTTCTTCCCGCCGGCCGATCGCACGAAGCTCGCGTTCACGCTGAACTCCCTCGTCGCCTCGCCGAGCTTCGCGGCCTGGGGCCAGGGCGACCCCCTCGACCCGCAGACGATGCTCTTCACAGCCGACGGGAAGCCCCGCTGCGCGGTGGTGTACCTCGCGCACCTGTCGGAGGAGGAGCGGCAGTTCGTCGTCACGCTCGTCTTCTCGAAGCTCGTCACGTGGATGCGCGGCCAGGAGGGCACGCCCGACCTGCGGGCTCTGGCGTACATGGACGAGGTCTTCGGGTACGTGCCTCCGTCGGCATCGCCACCGCCGAAGAAGCCGATCCTGACGATCTTCAAGCAGGGCCGCGCGTTCGGCCTCGGCCTGGTGCTCTCGACGCAGAACCCGGTCGACCTCGACTACAAGGCGATGTCCAACGCCGGGACGTGGCTCGTCGGACGCCTCCAGACCGAGAACGACAAGGCCCGGGTGCTCGAGGGGCTCCGCTCCGCCGCGGGCGGGACGGACGTGGCCGCGCTCGACAAGGCGATCGGCGCGCTCGGGAAGCGCCAGTTCCTCCTCGTCTCGGCGAAGTCCTCCACCCCACGCCTCCTCGCGACCCGCTGGGCGATGTCCTACCTCTGCGGCCCGCTGACGAAGGAGCAGGTCGCGAGGCTGAAGCCGGCGCAGGAGCCGGCCAAGTTGCAGTCTGTAACTAGCTCGGCCGAGCCCACGCAGGCGGCCGCGCCGGCGCCGGTCACCACGGAGCTGGGGTCGGACGAAAGCTCCGTGGCTCCGCCGGTGGCGGCCGGGATCCCGGTCTCCTTTCTCGATCCAGCCGCCCCCTGGGCCGCCGGCATCGGCGCGGTGCCGGGCTCGAGCCGCTTCCACGCGTTCCTCGCCGCGCGCGTCGCGCTCCGCTACGACGACAGCACCGCGGATGTCGACGAGGAGCAGGAGTTCGAGGCGGTCTACGGGCCGCTCGACGGCGGTGTCGACCTCGACAGCGAGACGCAGGTCGACTACGACGAGCGCGACTTCGCCGCGGCTGCGCCCGCCGGGGCGGTCTACGTCCTGCCGACCGCGCCCGTCGGGAAGGACGCGTTCTTCCAGACCAGCGCGAAGGAGATCCGGCAACGGCTCGTGGAGCGCCGCCCGCTCGAGCTCCAGCGGAACCGGCAGCTCAAGCTCGTCTCTCGGCCGGGCGAGACGCCCGAGGACTTCGCCGCCCGCTGCGACGCTGCCGCGCAGGAGCGCGCGGACGCCGAGACCGCGAAGATCCGCGACCGCCTCGAGGCGAAGCGCGACAGACTTGACCGGGCTCTCGCGCAGGCCCAGCGCCGCGTCGAGGAGCTGCAGACCGACACGCGCTCGCGTCAGGCGACGGAGCTGCTCGCCGGCGCCGGCGCGGTGCTCGGCGCGTTCCTGGGCGGCAAGCGGAGCACGCGCTCGATGGCCGGTGCGCTCTCGAGCGCGGCGTCGCGTCGCGGGATGTCCGTCCGCAGCGCGGAGCGCAAGGAGACCGCCGAGGCGAAGGCCGACGCGACCAAGGACGACCTCGCCGAGCTCGAGCAGGAGATCGCGGAGGAGGTCGCGGAGATCGACACGCGCTGGCGCCGGGTCGCCGACGAGGTCGACACGCTGTCGATCCGGCTCGAGGCGACGGACGTGCGCGTGGTCGAGACTCGGCTCGTGTGGGTGCCGACCGACTGACCGCGGCGTTCGCGGTCGCTGTCCTCCTCGTGGCGGCGGGCTGCGACGAGGGCGCCGGCCAGCCGCACGCCGATCGACCCACGACCCGGACGGCCGTGGTCGCGCGGGTCAACGACGGCGACACACTCACCCTGAGCGACGGCGCCAAGATCCGGCTCGTCCAGATCGACGCACCGGAGCTGACGACCGACTGCTACGGCCAGGCTGCCCAGCGAGCCCTGGCCACCCTCGCACCGGCGGGAACGCGGGTCCGGCTCGTTCGCGACCCGACGCTCGACGACCGAGACCGGTACGGGCGGCTCCTCCGCTACGTCTTCGTCGGAGAGACCGACGTCAACGTCGAGCTCGTCCGACGCGGGGCCGCGTCCCCGTATTTCTTCCGCAACGAGCGCGGCGCCCATGCGCTGGAGCTGCTGGACGCGGTCCGGAGCTCCCAAGACGGGCACCGCGGCTTCTGGGGCGCCTGCCCGCACGCGCGGCTGAACACCGGTCTCGGCGCGCTGACGGGGCCTGCCTAGGCCCAGGGCACCTCGGGGGCGGCGTGAAAGGCGACCCCCCGTGCCGCGAGCCGGGAACCGTGCCCGGCGAGGCGGAGCCGGTAGTCGCGCCAGGAGCGTCCCTCGGCCGGCGACCAGCCGACCTCCGCGTGCCCGAGGAGGCGGGGGAACGCGAGGTGGTCGAGACCGGCGCGGTCGTCGATCGTCTCCGACCAGAGCGCCGCCTCGACGCCGAGCAGGTCGCGCTCTGACACCCCCTCCATCACGGTCGCCGGATCCCAGTCGTACGCCTGCCGGACGTCGGTCGTGCCCGCCCAGCTCAGCCCGAGCGCGGAGCCCGGCGTGTACTTCATGTCGAGGTACGTCCGGGTCGCCGGAGAGAGGATCACCTTCGCCCCCCGCTCGACCGCGCGACGCGCAAGACCGTCGTCGTGCCAGTGCTGGACGACCGAGGTACGACGCAGTCGAGCGCGTGCGACCTCCTCCCAGCCCACCATGCGCTTCCGTGGCCCGCACGATCCGCTGCACGCGCTCGACGAAGAATCGGTAGTCGGCGGGATCGGTCGAGAGCGCCTCGTCGCCCCCGATGTGCAGGTACGGGCCGGGCGTCAGGGCGGCGACCTCGCGGACGACGTCGTCGACGAAGGCATACGTCAGCTCCTCCCTGATCGTGAGGGAGCTGAACCCGACCTCGATTCCCGTGTACGGGGCCGGCGCGCGGCCGTCCGCTGCCGGTGCGGGTCGCTCGGGGTTCCCGTGTGGCGAAGGGAGAACAGACGCCGGATCCGCCTACTGGTTTATACCACTCTGCCACGATTGGGAGCAGTCGCACAGTCATCGGATGATGTCAAGACCAATTGTTTCTGGTCGATTCGTCCGCATTTCGGCATTCTCCTCGATTTCCAGCCAGAAACCGAGAGAATGCAGAGGATCCGATCAGGCCTGCGGCGCCGAGCAAAGGCAGGTATTGGTACTGACCAACGCTCAGAAGCGACGGAGGTCGGTGACGAGCTTGTAGCGATCGCCCCGGTAGATCGAGCGCACGTACTCGACGATCTCGCCGCTCTCGGAGTTCGTCGTCCGCTCGAACTGGAATGCCGGCGAGTGCAGCGGGACGCCAAGTGCCTCGGATTCCTCCTCGTTCGTCACCGTCGGCTCGATCGTCTGCCGCCCGCCGACGATCGTGATCCCGAAGCGGCCCTCGAGGATCTCGTAGAACGAGCTGCGCTCCAGGTCGGGCGCGGTGAGGCCGGGCACGAGCGACTCGCGCACGTGCAGGGTCTCGATCGCCATGGTCTCCCGGTCGGCGAGGCGAAGCCGGCTGATGATCATCACGGGCTCGGAGGGCGAGACGTGGAGGAGGCGACCCAGATGCGCGCCTGCAGGCGTGACCCGCAGGCTCAGCGTGCGGCTCGCCGGCACCATCCCGCGCCGCCGCATGTCCTCGGTGAACGACGTCATCGTCAGCTCCTGCGCGATCTTCGGCTCGCTCACGAACGTGCCCGAGCCGTGCCGACGGACGAGCAGCCCCTCTCGGACGAGGTCGTCGAGCGCCGCGCGGACGGTCAGCCTGGAGACGCCGAGCTCACGCGTCAGCTGGCGCTCGGAGGGAATGGCCTCCCCCACGTCGAGCTGCTCGATCAGGTCGAGGACCCGGCTGCGGGCCTCGCTCTGCTTCGTCACGACCTGCTTGGCCCCGCCGACAGTCGCCATCGTCTGCTCCGTTCCCGTCGAGGCAGTCATCCTATCGTCGCCTCGGCTGTGGTCAAGACCACCTATTCGACCGTCAGCGCGGCAGTCCTCGTCACCTCGACGTCCGGGGCGCGCGCCGGGAGGGCGAGACCGCTCGCAGGATCGAAGAAGTGGAGCCGCCCGGTGTCGACGGCAAGCTCTCGCCGACTGCCGACGGCAGGGACGGAGCGCGGGTCGACACGAGCGGTGAAGAGCGTCCGCTCGCCGATGCCCAGCCCGGCCTCGTCCGGGTCGTCCGTGGCGAACTCCACATCCGGCCGGCTGGCGTCGACCCAGAAGCAGACGTGGGTGTCCGCCCCGAGCTCCTCGACGATCTCGACCGAGACGTCGATTCTCGGCCGCTCCGCCCGCTCGCCCTCGGCGTCGGAGAACGCCTCGGGGCGGATCCCGAGGATCACCGGGCCGTCACGGTCGGGCCGGCGCGTGGGCTCGAGCGGCAGCGCGTACTGGCCGAAGCGCGCGACGTCGCCATGGATCGTCGCCTCGACGAGGTTCATCGCAGGCGCGCCGATGAAGGCGGCGACGAACACGTCCCGCGGGTGCGCGTAGAGCTCCTGCGGCCGGTCGACCTGGACGACCGCCCCGTCGCGGAGAACGGCCACGCGCTGTCCCAGCGTCATCGCCTCTGTCTGGTCGTGAGTGACGTACACCGTCGTGACGCCGAGCTTGGCGTGAAGCTGGGCGAGCGATGCGCGCATTCCGACGCGCAGCTTCGCGTCGAGGTTCGAGAGCGGCTCGTCCATCAGGAACGCGCGCGGCTCTCGCACGATCGCGCGTCCCATCGCGACCCGTTGGCGCTGGCCGCCCGAGAGCTGCGCGGGCTTGCGGTCGAGGAGCTCCTCCAGGCCCAGCAGCCGCGCGACCTCGGCGACGCGCTCGCGCGACTCGTGTTTCGGCGCGCGACGAACCTTCAACCCGTAGCCGAGGTTCTCGCGAACGCTCATGTGCGGATAGAGCGCATAGCTCTGGAAGACCATCGCGATGTCGCGGTGGCGTGGCGCAAGCTCGGTGACGTCCACCTCGTCGATCAGGATCGTCCCGTCGGTGACCTCCTCGAGCCCCGCGAGCATCCGCAACAGCGTCGACTTCCCGCATCCGGACGGGCCGACGAGCACGAGGAACTCGCCGTCCGCGATGGAGAGGCTGACGTCGTCCACCGCGACGACGCCGTTGCCGAAGACCTTCGTGACGTGGTCGATCTCGATCGTCGCCATGTGCCTTACCGGGGCCTCAGCATAGTCGTCCTCCGGACAGTTCATGACCAGTGCGGCGCGCAGTATGCCATATTGGTCTTGACCACTCAAGCGTCCGGAGCGTAGACTGGCGCTCGTGACGGGGCGCACGACCGCAGAGACGCCATTCGACGAGCTGGAGACCGAGGCCCGCGACCCGTCGGCGGCGAATCTCGATCTGCAGAGCACTGCCGAGCTCGTCGCGCTGATGAACGAGGCCGACGCCGGCGTGCCCACCGCCGTGGCGCGGGCCGCGGACACGATCGCCGCTGCGATCGACGCGCTTGTCGAGCGGCTCGCGGCCGGAGGCCGGCTCGTCTACGTCGGCGCGGGGACGTCGGGCCGGCTCGCGGTCGTCGATGCAGCCGAGTGCGAGTCGACGTTCGCCGTCCCTCCCGGGCGTGTCGTCGCCCTGATCGCAGGCGGGGCTGCCGCGACTGCCACCGCGCAGGAGGAGGCCGAGGACGACGGAGACGCGGGAACCAAAGCGATCCAGGCGCTGGAGGTCGACTCGGCCGACGTCGTCGTCGGGCTGAGCGCGAGCGGTCGCACGCCGTACGTCGTGGCCGCCCTCGACGCGGCACGCGGGGCCGGTGCGACCACCGTCGCGATCGTCTCCGTCGAGGGCTCGGAGCTCGGCGCCGTCGCGGCCCACGAGATCGTCGTCCTCGTCGGCCCCGAGGTGATCGCCGGCTCGACGAGGCTCAAGTCGGGCACGGCGCAGAAGCTCGTCCTCAACATGATCTCCACGATCGCGATGATCCGGCTCGGCAAGACCTTCGGCAACCTGATGGTCGACGTCGTCGCGACGAACGACAAGCTCCGCGCGCGTGTCCGCACGATCGTCGCCGCGGCCAGCGGCGCCTCCCTGGATCGCGTCGAGGCGGCGCTCGACGAGGCCGACGGCGATGCGAAGGTGGCGATCGTCGCGCTCGCGCGCGGAGTCGACGCCGCGACGGCACGCGGGAGGCTCGAGGAGACGGCGGGCGACGTGAGAAAGGCTCTGGCGCCGTGAGGCTCGGCGTCGAGGCAGCGCTCGTCGACGGCGTGCTCGTGCCCGGCGACGTCGCGATCGAGGGTGACCGGATCTCCGCTGTCGGCCTCGAGGGGAACGGCGGACGCGGGATCGCCGCGCCGGGCTTCGTCGACCTGCAGGTGAACGGCTTCGCCGGCGTCGACTTCCTCGGCGCCGACGCGGACGGCTACGCGACGGCCGGCGACGCGCTGCTGGAGACGGGTGTGACGTCCTATCTGCCCACGTTCATCACTTCGGCGGAGGACGTCCTGCTCGACGCGCTCCGTGCGGTGCCGGACACGCGCGGCCCGCGGATCCTCGGCGTCCATCTGGAGGGCCCGTTCCTCTCGCCGCTCCGGCTCGGCACCCACGGCCGAGGTGGCCGCCGCGACCCGGATCCAGCGCTGCTCGACCGCCTGCTCGAAGCGGGACCGGTTCGGCTGATGACCCTCGCGCCCGAGCTTCCGGGCGCGCTCGACCTGATCGGCCTGCTCCAGGCGCGCGGGATCGCCGTCTCGCTCGGGCATTCCGATGCGACAGCGGCCGAGGCGCACGCGGCCTTCGATCGGGGCGCGCGGACGGTCACGCACGTGTTCAACGCGATGCGGCCGTTGCTCCATCGCGACCCGGGGATCGTCGGCGCTGCGCTGACCCGCCCCGACGTCGTCTTGCAGGCGATCGTCGACAACATCCACCTGGACCCGACCATCGTCAGGCTCCTGTGGTCGGTCGGGGCCGGCCGTCTCGCGCTCGTCACGGATGCGATGGCGGCCGCCGCGCTCGGCGACGGGACGTACGCGCTCGGGGACGTCGAGGTCGTCGTCGCCGACGACGTCGTCCGTCGCGAGGACGGCGTGCTCGCCGGGAGCACGCTGACGATGCCGCAGGCCGTGCGCAACCTCGTCGCGGCAGGGGCACCGCTCGAGTCGGCGCTGGAAGCCGCGTCGACGGTGCCCGGTCGGGTGCTCGGCATCCCCCACCTCGGCCGGCTGTTCCCCGGCGGGCCGGCCGACATCGTCGTGCTCGACGACCGCATCGAGGTCGTCCGCGCGATCGTCGGAGGCGAGACGCGTGTCGCAGGCTGATTCGCTTCCCGCTGCCGGGGCGCCCGGCGCACGGTTTCTCGCGGAGATCCACGAGCAGCCGGTGGCGCTGCGGCGCCTCCTCGCGCACGACGATGCGATTGCTCGTGCAGCCGCGCTCGCGATCGAGCGCGATGCGCGCTTGATCCGGCTCGTCGGCCACGGCTCGTCGGACAACACCGCGTCGTACGGGATCTACGCGTTCGGGCTCCTGCCCCGCTGGACGGCGATGCGCGATGCGATCACGCTCACCGTCCACTACGACACGCCGCTCGACATGTCGGGCTCGACCGTGATCGGCCTCTCGCAGTCGGGCCAGACACCAGACGTCGTCGAGTACGTCGCCCGTGCGCGTGCCGCCGGCGCGCTCACGATCGCGGTGACGAACGACCCGGGCTCGGAGCTGGCGACGACCGCCGAGGTCGCGATCCCGCTTTCCGCCGAGCCCGAGCTCGCCGTGGCGGCCACGAAGACGTACGTGAACACGCTCGCGGTGCTCGCGCTCCTCGCAGGGCACCTCGCCGGCAGGGGCGCGGAGGTGTCGGCCGGGATCCGACGGGCGAGCGAGCAGTTGGAAGAGGTGCTGCCGGCCCTCGAGCGGTCGGCGGCGGGGATGGTGCTCCCGTTCGTCTACACGGGCCGAATGTTCGTGATCGGCCGCGGTGTCGAGTTCGCGACGGCCCGAGAGATCGCCCTGAAGCTCCTCGAGACGTGCCGGGTCGCCGCGGAGCCGCTCACGGCCACCGACCTCGCGCACGGGCCGGTCGCGGCGCTCGATCCGCTCTTCCCGGTCTGGGCGATCGCCTCGCCCGACGCGACGCTCGCGCCCGTGCAGGAGGCCGCGGCGCGCGCCCGCGCGATGGGCGCGACGCTCGTAGCGAGCGGCACCGCCGCGACGGAACTCGACGGGGCGGCGTACGTCCTGCCGGTGCCGTCGCCGACTCCGACGCTCCTCTCTCCCCTCCTCTCCGTCGTCCCCGGGCAGCTCTTCGCCTGGGCGCTCTCGTGCGCGCGCGGCCTCGATGCGGACGCCCCGCACGGCCTCGCCAAGGTCACGCTGGCGCGCTGACGCCTCGCGCTCCGGCGCCGGGAGGCACCTCGTTACGCTGCCGCGGTGACCAGGTTCTGGCACCCCGTCGCGGACATGTCCGCGGTCGCCGCCTCGGGCGAGCTCGTCCTCGAGCGCGCCGAGGGCGTGCACGTCTGGGACGAGTCGGGTCGGCGCTACCTCGACGCGACCGGGGGGCTCTGGTACTGCAACGTGGGCTCGCGGGCGACATGCTGCAGGTTCCCTGGGACGATGCGGCGGCGCTCGGCGCCGCGATCGACCACGTCGGGCCCGAGCGGGTCGCGGCTCCGGCCCACGCGAACCTCGACATCATGGAGCGCGAAGGGCTCGCCGAGCGTGCGCTTGGGCTGGAGGCGGAGCTGGTCGCCGCCCTCGCGCCGCTCGCGTCGCATCCGCTGGTCGCCGAGATTCGTGCGGGGCTCGGGGTCGTCGCGGCGGTGCAGCTCTCGGCCGACGCACTGGCCGAGGATCCTGCAACCGCGGATCGCGTCCTCGCCGCAGCGCGAGACCATGGCGTGCTCGGCCGCGGTCTCGCGGGTGGAAGCCTGCAGATCTCCCCTGCGCTGACGATCGACGACGACGGCCTGGCGGAGCTCGTCGCGGGCCTCAGCGCCGCCCTGGGGGCCGTCGGCGGCTAGACGTTCTGCCGGGCGGGCCGCTTGGCCCGCCTCTGCGCCTGCTCGAGGGCGCGCACGCGGTCGACGAACGGCTCGATCGGGAACCCGTCGCCCGGGTCCCAGTGGTCGCTCTGCTTGAACGCATCGCTGACCTCGTTGTGCCCCGTCAGTCCACGCCGCCCGGCGAGGAGGTCGTCCGCGACGAGCCAGCGCACCGGGATGCGCCGTCGTCGGCAGACGTCGGCGACGAGGCTCGCCGCCCGCTCCAGCAGGGCAGCCGAGTAGGGATCGGCCCAGTCGCGTCTGGTCTGGCTCGCGAATCCCGCGAGCTCGACCCCGATCGAGCCCGTGTTGCCGCCGCGCGCGTGCCACGCGACGTCCTTCTCGCGGACGCACTGGATCACGGAGTCGGCGTCGACGCAGTAGTGCGCCGAGACGCGCGACACCGGCGTCTTGAACCAACGGGCGCAGATCTCCGCCGCATCGGGCCGCTCGGCGATCTCCATCGTGTGGATCACGACGACCCCGATCGCCCGGCCGGGTGCACGGCTCTTGTTGGGGCTCTCGACGAACGGGTATGCCATGCAGCCGCCTCCCGGGTCGCCGCAGCCGGGCGAGCATAGTCCGGGACCCAGCCGGCATGCGAGGATCGAGGCCGTGCAGGACACCGGCCGCAGCCATCGCCTGACTGCCGTCCGCCGTGAGGAGGAGAGGGTCACGGCGCTCGAGCTGTTCTTCGACCTCGTCTTCGTGCTCGCGCTGACCCAGTGCACTGCGCTGATGGCGGCGACGCCGACGTGGGATGGCATCGTGCAGGCGTTGCTCGTGCTCGCCGTGCTCTGGTGGTCGTGGGGCGGCTACGCGTGGCTGACGAGCGTCGTCGACCCGGAGGAAGGCGCGGTGCGGATCGCGATCTTCGCCGCGATGGCCGCGTTCCTCGTCGCCGCGCTTGCGGTGCCCGGCGCCTTCGGCGACGAGGCGCTCGTCTTCGCGTGCGCGTACGGGATCGTCCGCGTCGCGCACATCTGGCTGTTCACGATCGCGAGCCGTGACGATCCTGGTCTGCGCCGGTCAGTCACCGGGCTCGGGGGGAGCACCGCGATCGGCGTGTCCCTGCTGGTCGCCGCCTCGTTCACGGACGGCGTCGCGCAGGGTGCTCTCTGGGCGATCGCGATCACGCTCGACGTCGGGGCGCCGTTCCTGTTCTGGGCGGAGGGCTGGCGGCTGATGCCGTCGCACTTCGCCGAGCGGTACGGCCTGATCGTGATCATCGCCCTCGGCGAGTCGATCGTCTCGATCGGGGTCGGCGCGCACGAGATCGTCGACAGCGGCGTGATCGCCGCCTCGGTGCTCGGCGTCGCGCTCGCCGCCGCGCTCTGGTGGCTGTACTTCGACGTGATCGTCTGGCTCGGCGAGCGGCGCCTCTCGGAGGCGACCCCGGGGAGGGAGCAGAACGAGCTGGCACGCGACTCGTACTCCCTCATGCACTTCCCGATCGTGGCGGGCATCGTCCTCGCCGCTTTCGGTCTGAAGAAGACGCTCGAGCACGTCGGCGACCCGCTCCATTCCGTGCCCGCCGCCGCGCTCGTCGGCGGGATCGCGCTCTATCTCCTCGGCCATGTCGCGTTCCGCTGGCGGCAGGTGCACTCGCTGAGCCGGCAGCGCTCGCTCGCCGCATTGGGCGCGATCCTCCTCTACCCCGTCGCGCTCCACGTCCCGGCGCTCCTGACGCTCGCGCTCGTCCTGGTGCTCCTCTGCCTGCTGATCGTCTACGAGGTGACGCGATTCGCAGAGACCCGCGAGCGGGTGCGGCACGAGCTTGCGCGCGGCCAGGTGCCTGCTGCCCTGGCCGAGATTGCGAGGATGTCGGAGTGACCAGGCCGATCTGGGCGCCATGGCGTCTCGAGTACATCGGCGACGCCGCCTCCCAGGACGCGTGCGTGTTCTGCCGTGAGGCGAACGACGAGCTGGGCGAGCACAGCCTCGCGGTCCGACGAGGCGAGCATGCGTTCGTGCTGCTCAACAAGTTCCCGTACTCGTCCGGACACGTGATGGTCGCGTCGCTCCGTCACGTCGGCGAGCTCGGCGAGCTGACGCGCGACGAGGCGGCCGAGGTGCACGAGCTGACCACGCAGGCGATCGCCGCCCTGCGAAACGTCTACGGCCCCGACGCGTTCAACGTCGGCTGGAACCTCGGGCAGGTCGCCGGAGGCTCGATCTCGGGGCATCTGCACGAGCATGTCGTCCCTCGCTGGGCGGGCGACACCAACTTCATGCCGGTGCTCGCAGACGTCAAGGTCGTCCCCGAGCACCTCATCACGACGCGCGACCGCCTGCGCGAGGCCTGGCCGGGCCTAACCGAGTGATTGGCCTAGCCGCGCCATCGCAGCCCAGCCGGCGGGCGTCGTCGTCTGGAAGTCGTAGAGGCTCCAGCCGCTCGCCGTGCCGTCGTCCAGAACAGCGTCGTCGAAGGCCCGGAGCTCCTCCTTCGACATGCGATTCGCAACCCCACCTGCGGCGTGGACGACGATGTCGTCGCCCACCGCGGCGCGGAGGAGCCGCAGCGAGCGCGCAACGTAGCCGTAGGTCGCGTCGTAGCCCTTGAACCCGCCGCCCGTGTAGAGCATCGGCACGATCGCGTCGACCTTCCCCGCGATGTCGCTCCACGGGAAGCCCGGCCACCACCCCAGGTGCCGCTCGAAGGCACGCGGCGGATAGGTGATCGCGGCGGTCGGCGTCGATCCCGCCTCGTCGTTCAGGCGGTCGAGTAGAGAGAGCATGCGCGTGGTGCGCAGCTTGACGTTCTTCGTCCGCAGCGACTCGATGTCGAGCGCGATCCCGTCGAACCCATCCCCCGCCGGCGTCCGGAACGAGAGCATCGCCCGGACACGCCGGAGGTCGCGGCCGGACGCGTCGTGCCCCGGCAGGTACCACGCGACCGCCGAGATCCCGCGAGCGTGGAGCGCGTCGACGAGCCGTGCGAGACCGGCCGGCTGGACGACGTCCGTCTTGGAGCGATCGTTCGCCGTCTCGAGCCAGGCCGTTCGCACGCCGTGCGCGGCGAGCCGGCTTGCAACCGCCGACGGCGAGTTGTAGAGCGCCGTGTCGTAGACGTCGAACCACGTCCCGAGCCCCTGGAAGACGTCGTCTCCGCTTGCCCTCGCCGGACGAGCCGAGCCTTCCGACGACTCGAGGCCGGCGATGCCGAGTACGACGAGCACTGCGGCGAGGAGAACGAGCGGGCGCATCGGCGAGCGGCAGGGTACGCGGCGTGTGTGATGGATCTTTGAGCCGGCTGACCATCGCGCGCGCGCGCGGTTTACACGTGTCCATCGCGAAGAGTCGCGCCGAGGCTCGCCGCTGTGCGATCCTGGTGCGGCGATGACGACGACGCGCACGCCCGAGAACAGGCTCTCCGAGGACCAGCTCGTGCAGGCGCTGGAGCTCGGACGCGCCGCCGACAGCGTCGAGCTGAAGCTCACCGTGCCGGAGACCGACCATCGCTCGACCGTGGCCGCGCTGGACATGGACCCCCTCGACGCCCAGCTTCGGCAGGTTTTCTTCTTCGACACGCCCGACCTGATGCTGAACAGCCACGGCCTCGTCGTCCGCCTCCGCCGTGTCCAGCGGACGAGCGACGACTCGGTCGTGAAGCTCCGGCCCGTCGTGCCGTCGGACCTACCGGCCGCCGTGCGGAAGCTGCCCGATTTCGGGGTAGAGGTAGACGCAATGCCCGGCGGCTTCGTTTGCTCCGCATCGATGAAGGGGACGCCGGCGAGGGACGTGCGCAGCTCGTTCGCGGCGAATCGGCCGCTGCGCAAGCTCTTCTCGAAGGCGCAGCGAGCGTTCTACGCCGAGCACGCGCCAGCGGGGCTCGCGCTCGACGACCTGACGCTGCTCGGGCCGATCTTCGTGCTGAAGCTGAAGTTCAGGCCGAAGAAGCTCGACCGGCGGCTCGTCGCCGAGATGTGGCTGTATCCGGACAACTCGCGGATCCTCGAGCTTTCGACGAAATGCGCGCCCGAGGAGGCCCTCCAGGTCGCGGACGAGGCCCGGGCGTTCCTCTCAGCGCGCGGCGTCGACCTCGGCGGTGAGCAGGAGACGAAGACCCGCAAGGCCCTCGAGTACTTCTCGCGGCACCACAAAACCGCCGAGGCGGCAGGCTAGCTCCCGGTCGCGTCGCTCGGTTCTAGCAGTCGCAATGCCGAGCGCACGGTGGTCGCACGCCGATGGCGTGCGCGGCAACACCGAGGAGATCGCCCCGGTGTTCCCCCAAAGGATCGGCTCCCACGCCCCCACAGCCTCGATCCCTTTGACGCTTGAATCTACGCCTCTTCGGGACGAAGTCAAGTCTCGCTACAGCGATGGCCTCGATGGACGATCGATGCACGAAAAATGGGCCGACCATCCTCCTTGCCGTCGTTCGGGATGGCCGGCCCGGCCAGGACCGACTCCCTGCGGCAATGCCCGCGAGCCGACCCCGACGAGCGCGAATCTCTCAGCGGCGTCGGACGGACTGATGCAGCGGCACGCGGCCCCGGGCGCGCTAGAAGATGACGCGGCCGGACGCGACGAGGATGACGAGCACCACGATCAGCACCCACACCCAATCCTTCAGGGGCAGACCCTCGTAGTGCGTCCGCGTCGGAGCTTCCTCCGGGGGTGTGAGTGCCGCGTCGCTCACTGGCCGCACTGTCGATCCTCCGCGCCGACCCGGCTCCAGCCGAACGGCTGGACCGACCTAGGCCCGCAGGTGGCGCACGCCCGCCGGCGAGAAGTGCGTCCCGGTGGAATGGCTACACCCGGGCCTCGCGGTCGTAGCTCAGTTGGTAGAGCATCAGCTTCCCAAGCTGAGGGTCGTGGGTTCGAGCCCCATCGCCCGCTTCCGACGGACGCAGGGATCGCGCGAGCCACGCTCCCTGCTCGTCGTCTCGTGACCTACGCGAACGTCCGCTCGGCGGCCGCCCGCACCCAGACGATCTGACCCTGCTCGACCTCGAGCTGCTCGAGGCGCTCGCGCGTCAGCTGGATCGTCAGCGGCTCGCCTTCTCCGGGCGTGAGCTCGATCCGGGCGTCGAACCCGTAGGTCGTGATCCGCTCGATCAGCGCCTCGACCGCGCCGTCGGTCGGCAGGTTGACGATCTCCAGCTCGTGAGGGCGCACCCACGCGTTGCCGACCCTGTTCGCGTCGCCGACGAAGCTCATCACGAACTCGGTGGCCGGGCTGTCGTAGAGCTCGGTCGGGCTGCCGACCTGCTCGACGCGCGCGTGGTTCATCACCGCGATCTGGCTCGCGACGTCCATCGCCTCGGCCTGGTCGTGCGTCACGAAGATCGTCGTGACGTGAACCTCCTCGTGCAGCCGCCGGAGCCAGTCGCGGAGCTCCGCGCGGACACGGGCGTCGAGCGCGCCGAACGGCTCGTCCAGCAGGAGGACCTGCGGGTCTGGCGCGAGCGCCCGTGCGAGGGCCATCCGCTGGCGCTGGCCGCCGGACAGCTGCGCCGGGTAGCGGTCGGCGAACGCCTCGAGCTGGACGAGCCGCAGGAGCTCCCCCACGCGCTCCCGGATCTCCGCCCGAGGGCGTCTGCGTACGGCGAGCCCGAAAGCGACGTTGTCGCGGACGGTCATGTGCTTGAACGCCGCGTAATGCTGGAAGACGAAGCCCACGTTCCGCTTCTGCGGCTCGAGCGCGGTGGCGTCCTGCCCGGAGATCTCGATCTCCCCGCTGTCGGGGGTCTCGAGCCCGGCGATGATCCGCAGGAGGGTCGACTTGCCCGACCCGCTCGGGCCGAGCAGCGCGGTGAGCGAGCCTCCTTCGACCTCGAGCGAGACGTCGTCGAGCGCGGTGAAGTCGCCGAACCGTTTGGCGATGTTTCTCGCGACGATCGACATGTCAGGTGGCTTCCTCCCGTGGTTTGACGAGCGTCATGGCGACCAGGACGAGGACGGCCATCGCCGCGAGCACGAGCGCGATGCCGTAGGCCGGCGCGTAGTTCCCGTACGCGAACTGGTACGCGTCGTCGACCCGCAGGGTCGCGGTCTGCGTCTTGCCCTCGACGTTCCCCGAGACGACGAGCACCGCACCGAACTCCCCGATGCAGCGCGCGGCGGTGAGCACGACCCCGTAGACGACCGCCCACCGGATCGACGGCAGCGTGATCCTCCAAAAGGTCTGCCACCCGGACGCGCCGAGTGTCCGGGCGGCCTGCTCCTGGTCGTCTCCGATCTCGCGCAGCGTCGGGACCACCTCGCGCGCGACGAACGGGAGTGACACGAAGACCGTCGCCAGCACGATCGCCGGGACCGCGTAGAGGATCCTGATCCCGTGGTCGTCGAAGAACCCGAACCAGCCGTTCGCGCCGTACAAGACGGCGAGCGAGAGCCCGACGACCACCGGGGACAGCGCGAGGGGCAGGTCGACGAACGCGTTGAGGATCCCTCTCCCGGGAAGCGTGCTGCGCACGATCACGAGCCCGCAGACCACGCCGAAGACCGTGTTGATCGGCACGGCGATCGCGGTCACGTACAGCGTGAGCTTGAACGCGAGCAGCGTGTTGTGGCTCGTGATCGCGGCCCAGGCGCCGTCGAGGTCGCCGAGCGTCCGCCAGATCATCATCGCGAGGGGGCCGATCAGGATGATCAGCAGGTAGCCGAGCGCCATCGACCGGAGGAGGTACTTACGCACGCTCGTGCCTCGTCGCGTACCGGCGGAACGCGCCGACCGTCAGCAGGACGGCGAACGAGATCGTGAGAAGTACGACGGAGACCGCTGCGGCGCCGTGTGGGTCACCGTCGATCCGCTGCAGGATGAACGTCGACGCGACCTCGGTCTTGTACGGCAGGTTGCCGGTGATCAGGATCACCGAGCCGACCTCGCCGACGGCGCGGGCGAAGGCCATCGTCAGCCCCGAGAGGATTCCGGGGAGGATGTTGGGCAGGACGACCCGGCGGAAGACGGTGAATTCGCCCGCGCCGAGGGAGCGCGCCGCCTCCTCCAGCTCGGTGTCGAGCTCTATCAGCACCGGCTGGACGGTTCGCACGACGAACGGCAGCGTCACGAACAGAAGCGCGAAGTAGATCGCCCACCGGCTGAAGGTGATCGTCGCCTGGAAGTGGACGAAGCCGAGGTCGAGCTGAAGCGGGGTCTGCACGCCGTAGAGCGCGATCAGCACGAGCCCCGCCACGATCGTCGGGAGCGCGAACGGCAGGTCGATGATCGCGTTCACGGCGCTCTTGCCGCGAAAGTCGTCGCGGACGAGCACCCACGCCGTGATCGTGCCGAGCACCGCGTTCGTCAGCGCCGCGAGCGCCGACATCACGAGCGAGAGCTTCAGGGCCGCCACCGCCTGGGGCGAGAAGGCCACCGTCCAGAACGCGTCGAAGCCGTTGCCCGCGGAGAACCAGATCAGCGCCGCGATCGGCAGCGCGACGACGACCGACAGGAAGGTGATCACGAAGCCGCTGGAGAGGGCCGCACCGGCCCCCTCCAGCGACGAGCGACGAGCTACCCGGCGCCTCGGAACGAGAGGCGCCTCGACGACGGCCTCAGGCGCCAGAGGTCGACACCCCGAGGTTCTTCTCGATCGTGGCCATGATGCTCGACGTCGGGTTGAACCACTTCTTGTCCACCGCGCGCCAGCCGCCGATCACCTTGTCGTCGATCGTGAACATGCCCGGCCGCACCGGGTACTGCTTCTGGAACTGCTTGGCGGCCGCCGGCTCGATCGGGCGGAATCCGTTCTGGCCGAACAGCACCTGCGCCGGATGCGACTTCATGTAGCGGATGAACGCGGTTGCCGCATCCTTGTTCGGGCTTTTCTTCAGCGCCGCGACGAGCAGCTCGATCAGCATCGTCTGTCGCGGGATCACGTACTGGATGTCCCGGCCCGCCAGCCGCGCGTTGATCGCCTCGCTCTCGAACGTGATCAGGACGTCGCCCTTGCCCGAGAGGAACGTGTTCGTCGCGTTGCTCCCCGACGAGTCCTGTGAGACCACGTGGTCGAACAGCTTCTTGACGAACGCGATCGCCTGCTTGTTGGTCTTGCCCAGGTGCCGCTGCGCGCCGTAGGCGGCGAGGATGTTCCACTTCGCGATCCCCGCGGTGAAGGGGTTGGGCGTCACGACCTCGACCCCGGGCCTCAGGAGGTCGTCCCAGCCCTTGATCTTCTTGGGATTGCCGTCGCGGACGGCGAAGACCACGACCGAGGTCGCAGCGACGCCCTTGTAGCTCTGCTTGTCGTAGTTCCTGTCGACGAGCCCGTGGTCGACGAGCAGGTTGACGTCCGTGCCTGTCGAGAGGAACACCAGGTCGGCCGGCTGGCCGTTGACGACGGACTGCGCCTGTGCGGTCGACCCTCCGTACGACTGCGCGAACGAGACGCCCGACCCGCCGGGCGTCGACTGGTACGCGGAGATGATCTTCGACATCACCGGCTTCGGCGTCGAGTACGCGACCAGATTGAGCCGCGTGTCCTGATTCGCCCCTGCGGCGCCACTCACCACCACGGCCGCCAGGGCCGTGACGATCATCAGAACCGACATCGTGCGTCTTCGCATGGGAAACCCCTTCTGCCAGACCTTGTCCACCGACTTAGTCGAGTATTGGAGATCAATATATAACAGATAAGCAACGCTTGTGGAATCAGAACGTGCCGGGCCCCGCCGCGGCCTCGCAGGTCAAGCGTTGCGTGCTGCTCCTGTAGAGGGAAGCCCCCTCGCGGCGATCGAGGGGGCTTCGGATGCACATCCGCCATTGGGGGGACGGTGGCGGGGTGCTGAAGCATGAGAGCTACCCCACGAGGTCGGACTTCAAACCTCGAGGTCTAACCGCGCGGTCGTCTGGCGCTCAGCCGTTCCGGAGATAGGCGTCGCTGCCGTCGAGCCAGTCCTGCCGCGGCGGGCAGAAGATGTCGCAGTCGAGCGTCCGTTCGAGCGCCTCGGCCCGGTGCGGCAGCCAGGACGGGATGTGGAGGATCTCGCCGGCGTGGACATCGACGACCTGGGACTCGTCGTCGCCGAGCCAGAAGCGAAGCGTGCCCTCGAGAATGTAGGTCAGCTGCTCGTTCTCGTGCTCGTGGCGCGGGACGACCGCGCCCTCGTCGAGGTAGACGTGCGCGATCATCATGCGGTCGGTGCTGACGAGCCGCCGCTCGATGCCCTCCTTGAGCGCCTCGCGCGGCATGTCGTCCCACCGATGCAGCGTGGCTTCGCCGTTCACGGTTCTCCTCCCGTCGCTCCGGCAATCGTCTCATATGCATCTCTGTCCCCTGCCGAGCCGAGCGTGGTCGCGATGGTCGCTTCCGCGGGCCGCCGACCTCGCTCGACCGCCACGCGGAGAGCTACGCGACGACGCGGAGCGAGAGGATCCGGGCGCTGGCCGTACCGGTGCGATCGACGACCCGGACGCGCAGCCTGAACGTGCCCGGCTGCGCGGGAACGCCTGCCAGCCTGCCGCCGGCGGTAAGCCGCAGGCCAGGTGAGAGGCTGCCCGCGGTGCGCGCCCAGCGGTACGGCGCCTTCCCTCCCACCGCCTTGAGCGTCATCGCGTACCGACGGCCTTCGTGGGCCTTGGGCAGGGTGCGCGAGGCGATCGCGAGGCGCTTCAGCACGGGAGGCGCGGGAGCCTTCGGTGCAACGCCGAGCTCGACGAGCTCGTCCTCGATCATCGTCGCCATACCCTCGGCCCCGGCGGACGTGAGGTGGATCCCGTCGGACGTCCAGCCGGGGTTCTGCTTCGCGAGGGCGTTCCAGTCGAGCACCGTGATCTCCGGGTACTTGCGCGCCGCGGCGCGGATCGTGTCGTTCATGTTCGCCCAGCTCTGCCGTTCCTCGAGAAGCGTCGCCCACAGGACGTGCTGGACGCCGGCTTTGCGGAACACCGCCATCGCGTCGTCGATGTTCTCCGCGTAGTTCGCCTCATAGTCGTTGTAGCCGACCACGACCACGACGACGGGGCCGAGCTGCGTGCCGAGCTGCGTCGCACGGTCGATGACGTTCGGCGGCCTGACGCCGTCGTACGGGCAGCTCGTATCCCCGAGGCGGCGGCAGGGGGCGGTCTCGAGCTGAAGGTCGATCCCGCGCGCCAGCACCTGCTTCGCCGACGGGTCGTACTCCATCGCGGTCGCGACCGAGTCGCCGAAGACCGTCACGCGGACTCCGTCGTCCTGCTTTGCGCCGCCGGCACCGGCCGCGCTCGCGAGGCACGAGCACGGCGAGCGACACGAGGACTGGCAGGAGAATCGAGCGCACCAGCGTGCCGCTCAGGCTGTGACGGCCTGCTCCAGGTCGGCGTTCCACTCTCCGGCGGCCGCGAGGGCGTTCATCCGCGCCCGATGCAGGTAGATCGCCTGCCCTGCCTCCACGTTGGCGGGATCGCCCGCCCAGGCGGAGAGCGCAGACGCCTGCAGCGCCCGGCCGTACGAGAACGACAGCGGCCAGGGGCCGCCCAGCTTGTTGATCGCGTCGAGGTTCTCGGTCGCCTCGACCTCCGACTGCCCGCCGGAGAGGAAGACGATGGCAGGCACCATCGCCGGGACGTTCCGCAGGAAGCAGTCCATCGTCTGCTCCGCGACCTGCTCGGGCGTCGCCTGCGTCGGGCACTGCTTGCCTGCGATCACCATGTTCGGCTTGAGCAGCATCCCCTCGAGCGCCACACCCTGCCGCTCGAGCTCCCCGAACACGAGCTGCAGCGTCCGTGACGTCACCTCGTGGCACCGTTCGATCGTGTTGTCGGCGTCCATCAGCACCTCGGGCTCGACGATCGGGACGATCCCCGCCTCCTGGGAGAGCGCCGCATACCGTGCGAGCGCGTGGGCGTTGACGTGGAGGCATGCGTCCGTCGGGATCCCGTCGCCGATCGTGATCACACCGCGCCACTTGCTGAACCGAGCACCGAGCTCGTGGTACTCGGCGAAGCGCGCGCGAAGCCCGTCGAGGCCCTCCGTCACCTTCTCGCCCGGATGCCCGGCGAGATCCTGCGCGCCCGTGTCGACCTTGATCCCCGGGACGATGCCCTTCGACTCGAGCAGCTGCGGGAACGGCGTCCCGTCGTCGGCGGACTGGCGGATGGTCTCGTCGTAGAGGATCACGCCGCCGACGGAGTCCTCCGCGCCCGCGGTCGTGAACAGGAGGTTCCGGTACGCACGGCGGCTCTCCTCGGTCGACTCGAGCCCGATCGAGTCGAACCGCTTCTTGATCGTCCCCGTCGACTCGTCGGCGGCGAGCACGCCCTTGTGGTCGGCGACGATCGAGCGCGCGATCGCGTTGAGCTCCTGCACGTCCATCAGCGGTCTCCTTCCGTTCGCAATCTCTTCACCTTGCCCGAAGGGTGCCGCGCGGTGATCGTCCGTACGGTCCCCGAGCGCGAGCGCATCACGATCGACTCGGTCTCGACCGCCGCCTCGCCCACGCGAACGCCACGCAGAAGCGCGCCACCCGTGACTCCGGTCGCCGCGACGAACACGTCATCGCCCCGTACCAGGTCGTCCTGCGTCAGCACCCTGTCCACCTCGAAACCTGCATCGACGAGCTTCGCGCGCTCTTCGTCGTTCCGCGGCCAGAGCCGGCCCTGGAGCGCGCCGCCGAGGCACTTGATCGCGGCCGCCGAGATGACGCCCTCGGGCGTCCCCCCGATACCCATCAACATGTCCACGCCCGTTCCGGGCTGTGCAGCGGCGATGGAGGGCGCGACGTCGCCGTCGCGGATCAGGTTCACGCGCGCGCCCGATTCCCGCAACTCCGCGATCAGCTCGTCGTGGCGCTCCCGCTCGAGGACGACCACCGTCACGTCGTTCACGCCCCTGCCCGTCGCCTCGGCGACGCGCGCGACGTTCTCGCTCGGCGACACGTCGATGTCGATGGCGTCGGCCGCGTGAGGGCCGACGGCGATCTTGTCCATGTAGACCGCCGCGCCCGGGAAGAACATCGAGCCGCGCTCCGCAACCGCGATCACCGAGATCGAGCCCGGGATCCCGAGCGCCGTGAGGCGCGTGCCCTCGAGCGGATCGACGGCGACGTCGACCTCCGAGCCCGTCCCGTCGCCGATCTCCTCTCCGTTGAACAGCATCGGCGCCTCGTCCTTCTCGCCCTCGCCGATCACGACGACCCCGCGCATCGAGACGCTGTTGACCATCAGGCGCATCAGGTCGACCGCGGCCTTGTCGGCGGCGTTCTTGTCGCCACGGCCGATCCACCGCGAGGCGCCCATCGCAGCCGCCTCGGTGACCCTCACGAGCTCGAGCGCGAGGTTCCGATCGGGCGGCAGTCTGGCGGGATCGGCGCTCATGGGGCTGCGAGCGATCCTATCCCGCCCGCAGTCATGGCTACATGCGCTCGGGCGCGTCGATCCCGAGCAGGTCGAGGCACGTCGCGACGACGCCACCGGTCGCCACGCAGAGCCCGAGCCGGAAGCGCTCCGCGTCCGAGCCGAGGACGCGGTGGTGGTGGTAGAAGCGGTGGAAGTCGTCCGCCACGCGGATCGCGTAGGCGGGAATCGCGTGCGGCGCCCGGCGCGCGGTCGCCTCACGGACGACCTCGGGGAGCTCGAGTAGGCGCTTCACGAGATCGCGCTCCTCGGCGGCCAGAGACCCCGAAGGCGCCTCGAGACGCAGGCCCTGGGTGGTCGCCGGCGCATTGCGCAGCACCCCCGCGATCCGCGCGTGGGCGTACTGGACGTAGTAGACGGGGTTCTTCTGGCTGCGCTCCGCGGCGAGGTCGACGTCGATCTCGATCGTCTGGTCGTGACCGCGGGCGAGGAGGTACCAGCGCGCCGCGTCGACCCCGATCTCGTCGAGGAAGTCGTCGAGGAAGACGACGTCGCCGCGCCGTTTCGACATCTTCGCGCTGGCGCCACCCTGCGTCAGGTGCACCAGCTGGTAGATGAGCACCTCGACGGACTCGCGCGGGTGCCCGAGCATCTCCGCAAGGGCGGCGAGGCGCGCGACGTAGCCGTGATGGTCGGCGCCGAGGACGTAGACGAGGCGGTCGAAGCCACGTGCAAACTTCCGCTCGATGTACGCCGCATCCGCGGCGAAGTACGTCGTCGAGCCATCGGAGCGCACGACGACGCGGTCCTTGTCGTCGCCGTGTGCGCTCGTGCGAGCCCAGAGCGCGCCGTCCGCCTCGTACGTGTCGAGCGCGGCGAGGGCCGCGGGGATCTCCGCCTCGACGGCGCTCTCGCGCTCGAACGTGTCGAAGTGGACCCGGAACCGCGCGAGCGAGGCCTCGATCCGTTCGAGCATCCGCGGCACGGGATCGCCCGCTTCGTGCGCGAGCGCGGCGACGTAGGCGCCCTGGTAGCCGTCCTCCGGCGGCTCCTCCCCGCGACGGTACGCCTCGACCGACGACCGGAAGCGGTCCATCTGCGCGCCCGCGTCGTTGTAGTAGTACTCCCGCTCCACGTCGTGCCCCGCGAACTCGAGGAGGCGCGCCACCGCATCCCCGTACGCGCCGTTCCGGGCGGAGGCGACGGTGATCGGCCCGGTCGGGTTGGCGGACACGAGCTCGACCTGGACGCGTTCGACGGGCGCCGCCGAGCCGCCGCCGAAGCTCCGTCCTGCAGCGACGGTGGCGGCGAGCCCGGCAGCGAGCCAGGCGTCGTCGACCGTGAGGTTGAGGAACCCCGGCCCGGCGACCTCCACGCGTGCGATTCCTTCGATGCGATCGAGCTCTGGGGCCAGCTCGGCGGCGACGTCCCGCGGCGCCTGACGCCGGACCCCGGCGAGCTTCATCGCGACGTTCGTCGCGTAGTCGCCGTGGGCGGCATCCGCCGGGCGCTCGAGCTCGACCGGCACGCCAGCGACCTCGGCGAGCGCGGAGGCGAGCGCAGCAAGGGGATCGGCCTTCGTCACGCGCCCATCGTACGGACGGCCCACGCGAGGCTTCCGGTCACCCGGGGGCGCAGTAGGACTACTCGGCGGGGACTGCGGTCGCCGGACGCGTCGTGGTGGCGGTGCCGACCGTGATGCCGTCGCGGGCGAGGGCGGCGGCGACCTCTTCGCGCGCCTTGTAGATCCGCCACTTCACGGTCGCGAGCGTGATCTCGAGCGCGTCGGCGATCTCGGTGTACGAAAGCCCGACGACGTCTCGCAGCAGGAGCGCCATCTTCAGGTCGACGTTCAGCGCCTCGACCGCACGCCAGACGGCGTCGATCGTCTCCGTCCGCTCGAACGGCTGGTCGACCACCTCGAGCGGCGGGATGTCGTCGAGCGCCACGACGGCGCGCGGGCGGCGCTCGATCGCACGGAGCTCGTCGAGCACCCGGTTCTTCGTCACCTGGAACAGCCAGGTCGTGAATCGTGAACGATCGGAGAACGAGCGCAGCCCCTGGAACACACGGATGAAGACCTCCTGCGTGAGGTCCTCTGCGAGGCTTCGATCGCCGACGAGACGCAGGACGTAGTTGTAGACGGGCTGCTCGTACGCTCTGACGATCAGGGAAAAAGCCCGTTCGTCGCCCCGCTTCGCTTTCCGAAGGACCCCGGGATCGGGCTGTGTGAGCGCCACGGCTCCGCGAGCATACAAACAGCTGAGAGCAATTCACGAACTATTTACGAGCCGTGAAGTGTCACCGATCAGGCGCGACGAGGCTCGCCCCCGTCATCGCCGCCGGAAGCGGCAATCCGAGCAGGTCGAGCACCGTCGGGGCGAGGTCGGAGAGCTCGCCTCCATCCCGGAGGGACGCGGCTCCGCCGGTCATGAGGAGCGGGACCGGGTTCGTCGTATGCGCGGTGTGCGGGCTCCCGTCCGGCTCGAGCATCGTCTCGGCGTTCCCGTGGTCCGCGGTCACGAGACAGACCCCGCCCGCCTGCGCGGCTGCGTCGACGACCTGGCCGAGGCACGCGTCGACGGTCTCGACCGCCTGCACGACCGCAGGGATCACGCCCGTGTGGCCGACCATGTCCGCGTTCGCGAAGTTCACGACGCAGAACCGGTAGCCCTTCGCGAATGCGGCCGAGACCTCGGCCGCCACCTGGGGTGCGGACATCTCGGGCTTGTGGTCGTAGCTCGGCACGTCGCGCGGGGATGGGACGAGGATGCGGTCCTCGCCGGGCCAGGCCGCCTCGACCCCGCCGTCGAAGAAGTACGTCACGTGCGCGTACTTCTCCGTCTCGGCTGCGTGGAGCTGCCGGAGGCCGGCGAGGGAAAGCGTCTCGGCCAGCGTGTCGGGCACGTCCTGCTCCTCGAATGCGACGGGGCACTGGAAGTCGTCGCGGTAGCGGGTCATCGTGACCACGTCCACGCCGGCCTCGAGCAGACGCTGCGTCAGCTGCCTCACGCGGTCGGGCCGGAAGTTGAAGACGATCGCCGCGTCCTCGGACGGGTCGAGCCGCGGCCTGTCACGAAGCACGACGGGCTCGACGAACTCATCGGTGACGCCCGCCTCGTAGCTCGTGCTCACGGCGGCCACGGGGTCCCTCGCCGCGGCCCCGACGCCGCGCACGATCGCGTCGAACGCGCGATCGGTCCGCTCCCAGCGTCCGTCGCGGTCCATCGCGTAGTACCGGCCGACGACCGTCGCGATCCGCTCCGCCGGCAGCCGCGCCAGGTCGTGGACGGCGGCGTGCGGCGAGACGTCGCGGCCGTCGGTGAACGCGTGAATCCAGGTGCGCTCCTCCATCCCGGCCCGGCGGGACAGCTCGAGCAGCGCGAGCAGGTGGTCGAGGTGTGAGTGCACGCCACCCGTCGAGACGAGGCCCAGCAGGTGCACCGCGGCATCCCGCTCCTTCGCCCGGCGAAACGCGCCGAGCAGCGACTCGTTCGCGAACAACGTACCGTCCTCCACCGCCTCGGAGACGCGCACGAGATCCTGGAACAGGATCCGTCCCGACCCGATCGTGAGGTGGCCGACCTCGGAGTTCCCCATCTGTCCCTCCGGCAGGCCCACGGCCGGGCCGGAGGCGCGAAGCTGCGTCGACCCGTGACGCGCGACGAGGTCGTCGAACACCGGCGTGTGGGCGAGCGAGATCGCGTTTCCCGGTCCCGGTGGCGCGATCCCCCAGCCGTCCAGGATGACGAGGACGACGAGCGGCTCGCCGCCGTTCACGGGGCCGCAGCGCGGCAGATCGCCGCGAACGAGTCCGGCTCGAGCGAGGCGCCGCCGACGAGCGCGCCGTCGACGGCGGGCTGCGACATCAGCTCCGCGGCGTTCTCGGGCTTCACGGAGCCGCCGTAGAGGACACGCGTGTCGTGGAGTCCCTTGATCGTCTCGTGCGCGCTCCGGACGAGCTCCGGCGTGGCCGTCTTGCCGGTGCCGATCGCCCAGACGGGCTCGTAGGCGATCACGAGGGCGTCGTGGCGCGGGATCGCGGCGACCTGCCGCCGGAGGACTGCCTCGGTCTCGCCGGCCTCACGCTCGGACTCGCTCTCCCCCACGCACGCGATCACGGCCAATCCCGCCCCGAGCGCTGCTTCGCACCGCCGTCGGACGGTCTCGTCCGTCTCGCCGAAGAGCTGCCGCCGCTCGGAGTGGCCGACGATCGCGCCCTGGACGCCGAGCTCGAGCAGCATGGGCGCCGACACCTCGCCGGTGAACGCCCCCTCGGGGGCCCAGTGGACGTTCTGCGCATAGACCGGGATCCCGCGTCCCACGGCCGTCGCGAGCGACGTGAACGGGGGGCAGACGACGACCTCGACTCCGCTCGGCGGCTCGAACTCGTCGAGGAAGGCAGCCGCCTCGGACGGGCCCTTGAACATCTTCCAGTTGCCCGCGACGAGCACGAGCGATGATCTTATGCGGATGGTCGAAGGCGAGATCCAGTACACCCGGAGCGGCGAGTACCACATCGCCTATCGCGTCGAGGGCGCTGGATCCGGCGGGATCGACGTCGTCCACATGGGCGCCTACATCTTCAGCCTCGCGCTCCGGCACCCACCGTCGGCTCGGTTCATGCGGGAGAGGCTTGCGGCGCTGGGACGTCTGATCGCGTTCGACGGCCGCGGCATGGGGCTCTCCGACCGCCTGCACGACCACCGCCTGCCGCCGCTGGAGGAGCGGATGGACGACGCGCGGGCGGTGCTCGACGCGGCCGGTACCGAGCGAGCGCTGCTCGTCGCGGGCGCAGACGGCGGCCCGCTCGCGTGTCTCTTCGCCGCGACGTACCCGGAGCGGACGTTGGGGCTCGTCCTGATGAACACCGCGCCGCGCTTCGCCTGGGCGCCGGACTATCCGTGGGGGATGCGCCGCGAAGAGCTCGAGCGGAGGCTGGAGGAGATGGCGCAGGGCTGGGGCACGCGGGCGTACGCGGAGGGCGACGTCATGTGGCCGATGCCCGGAATGACGCGGGACGAGGTCGTCGAGTGGCAGCTCGAGTGGATGCACCTCTCGGCGTCACGCGGCGACGCGGTGGCGCTGACCCGGATGCTCTACGACTCGGATGTCCGCGACGTGCTCGGCGCAATTCGCGTGCCGACCCTCGTGCTCAGCCGAGGTGAGGGCGCGATGGAGGAGGAGGCCCGGGCCTTCGCGACCCTCATCCCCGGCGCGCAGCGGCAGACCATGCCCGGGACGCAGCCGACCGTCATGCAGGAGCACCCCGAGGCCTACACCGAGGCGATCGAGGCGTTCGCCCACGCCCTGCGTGAGGAGGAGGCCCAGCTCGACAGCGTCCTCGCGACCGTGCTGTTCACGGACATCGTGGGCTCGACGGCGCGCCAGTCAGAGCTCGGCGACCGCCGGTGGGCGGAGCTCGTCGAGGAGCATCACGCCGTCGTGCGGGGCTGCCTCGCCCGCTATCGCGGACGCGAGCTCGACACGGCCGGCGACGGGTTCTTCGCCGCGTTCGACGGGCCAGCGCGCGGGATCCGCTGTGCTCAGGCGATCGTCGACGGCGTGCGGTCGCTCGGGCTCGAGGTGCGCGCCGGGCTGCATACGGGGGAATGCCGGGTCGTCGACGACAAGATCGGCGGACTCGCGGTGTCGATCGGCGCGCGCGTCAGCGCCATCGCCGGCCCCTCCGAGGTGCTCGTCTCGCAGACGGTGCGCGACCTCGTGGCGGGCTCGGGTCTGGAGCTCTCGGACCGCGGCGAGCACGAGCTGAAGGGCGTCCCCGGCGCCTGGCGGGTGTACGCGGTCGCAAGCCTCTAGGCGGAGGGGATCGCCGCCACCCCGGGGAGCTCTTTCCCCTCGAGCAGCTCGAGCGAGGCGCCGCCGCCCGTCGACACCCACGAGATCTCGTCGTCGAGCCCGAGCTCGGAGACGGCGCGCACCGAGTCCCCGCCGCCGACCACCGTGTAGCCGTCGACGGCCGCGACGGCCTCCGCGACCGCCTTCGTCCCCTCCGCGAAGCGCTTCCACTCGAAGACGCCCATCGGGCCGTTCCAGAACACAGTGCACGCGCCCCGGATCAGCTCCGCGAACCGGGCCTGCGTGTCCGGGCCGATGTCCAGCCCGAACCAACCGCCGGGGAGGGCGTCGTAAGAGGTGACCTTCGTCGCGGCGTGCTCGTCGAACGACGCAGCCGCGACGACATCCGTCGGCAGCTCGACGGGGAACGACAGCGCTTGGCCGTCGCGGAGCTCCTCGGCCATCTTCCCACCGACGATCACCGTGTCCGCCCGCCCGCCGAGCTGCTCCAGGACGCCGAGCTTGTCCTCGACCTTCGCGCCGCCCGCGACGAGCACGAAGGGCCGGTCGACGTCGCCGAGGAGGCGCCCTAGGTGCTCGAGCTCCTGGAGCATCAGCAGCCCGGCATACGCCGGCAGCAGGTGGGCGACCGCTTCGGTCGACGCGTGCGCGCGATGAGCCGAGCCGAACGCGTCGTTCACGTACAGGTCCATGCCCTCGGCCAGCCGCGCCGCCGACGCGGCGTCGTTCTTCGTCTCGCCAGGGTCAAACCGGGTGTTCTCCAGCACGCGCACGCGCTCGTCCGGCACGAGCGCGCGGAGGCGCTCCGCGACGGGTGCGATCGCAAAGGCGGGATCGGGGCTCTTTGGCCGGCCGAGATGGGAGCAGACCGCGATCTCTCGAGCGCCGCGGTCGAGCAGCAGCTGCAGCGTCGGCACGGCCGCGCGGATCCGCGTGTCGTCGGCGACCCGCCCGTCGTCGAGCGGGACGTTCAGGTCGGCACGCACGAGCACGCGCTTGTCCCCGACGTCCGCCTGCTCGATGGATCGCGGCAGCCTCACCAGGAGTGGCTCACAGGAGCTTCGCGACCACGTCCACCAGCCTGCACGAGTAGCCCCACTCGTTGTCGTACCAGCCGAAGATCTTGACGGTGGTGCCGTGCGACATCGTGAGGAGACTGTCGAAGATGCACGAATGGCTGTTGCCGACGATGTCGGTCGACACAAGCGGAGCCTCGCTGTACTCGAGGTACCGCTCGAGCGGGCCGCTCGACGCGGCATCGGAGAACGCCGCGTTGATCTCCTCTTTCGTGACCTCGCGTCCGAGGGTCACGACGAGGTCGGTCAGCGAGCCCGTGGGAACGGGGGCGCGAACCGAGATGCCGTCCACCTTGCCCTGCAGGTGCGGAAGCACGAGCCCGATCGCCTTCGCCGCCCCCGTCGAGGTCGGTACGAGGTTGATCGCAGCTGCCCTCGCCCGCCGCAGGTCCTTGTGCGGCGCGTCCTGGAGCATCTGGTCCTGCGTGTACGCGTGGATCGTGGTCATGAAGCCGGACTCGATGCCGGCGAGGTCGTCGACCACCTTTGCGAGCGGCGCGACGCAGTTGGTCGTGCACGATGCGTTCGAGACGATGTTGTGCCGCTCGGGGTCGTAGTCGCCGTCGTTCACGCCGAGCACGACCGTGAGGTCCGGGTCAGTTGCCGGAGCAGAGATGAGGACCTTCTTCGCACCCGCGTCCAGGTGCTTCTGTGCTCCTTCCCGGCTGGTGAAGAACCCGGTCGACTCGAGCACGACGTCGACGCCCAGCTCCTTCCAGGGAAGCTCGGCCGGATCGCGAACGGACAGCAGCTGGAGCTCTTCCCCGCCCGCACGCAACACGCCGTCGCCGAGCTCGACCTCGCCGTCGAACGGGCCGAGAGTCGAGTCGTAGCGGAGCAAATGCGCCATCGTCTTCGCCTCGCCGAGGTCGTTCGCCGCGACGATGTCGAGGTCCGCCCCGAGCTGCTGCTGCGCGCGGAAGAAGTTGCGGCCGATCCGGCCGAAGCCGTTGATGCCGACGCGGGTTGCCATTCGGTTCTCGCCCTCCGTTTGTCTCGTTTCGAGCGAGTCTAGTGGTCCTCGGCGCACGCTCGGGTAGGCTCGCCCGGATGCCGGGCGGGTACACCAAGCGGAACCTGCGAACCGAGATCGACGACCAGGCGCAGGCGTTCGGCTTCTCCCCCAACCTCGAGTTCCGGGTCGCCCGCGACGCCCTCGAGACGACCGAGTCCGCCCTGAGCTTCATGCGCCTCGCCCCGGGGTTCCGACTCCCGTTCGGCCATCACCACGAGCTGCAGGAAGAGGTCTACGTCGTGGTCAGTGGCAGCGCGATGCTCAAGCTCGGCGACGAGATCCTCGACCTCGAGCCGTGGGACGCGGTGCGCATCGCCCCCGGGGTCGTCCGTGACATCGAGGGCGGCGACGGGGGCGCGGAACTGCTCCTCTTCGGCGCACCGCGCGTCCCGCCCGGGGATGCCGTCACCGAGCAGGATTGGTGGACGGACTGATTCCCAGCTCGTGAGCGGGACTCCGCAGGGCGGAATCCCGCCGCTTTGAGCCGCGGCGTGACCGCGAGCCGCGCTATTTCTTGGCGGACGCCAGCTTCGCCTGCTGCGACGCGAGCCAGGCAGCGTGTGCTTTACGACCCTGGCGCGCAGCCGGAGAGCGCATCCGACGCCACATCATCAGCCTCATTCTCATAGTCCAATTGTCGGCAACGGCAACGGACCCGGTGCCGCCCGATCGGCCAGACCGACCTGGCCGATCGGAGCATGGGCACTTCCTGACGAAGTCTCCGGTGGCTATCCGTGCTTCGCGAAGGGCGACGGGCGAGGAGGCTCACCGCCGAGCAGCCCGCGTCGCCAGTTGAGCTCTGCGAAGAGGGACGTGCGGAGCTCGACGAGCTCGTCGGTCGTCGCGTGGTCCAGCACGGCGAGGATCGCCTCACGGTCGGCGGTCGCGAGCGCGATGAACTCCTGGCCCACCGTGACCGCGTCGAGCAGGATCCGCGACGTGCGATCGAAGCCCGCCCGCGCGAGCAACGCACCGAGATGCAGGGTCTGCTCGCGGGGAATGCGGACACCGGCGACGATCGGCATGGCCCTCGAATGGTACGGAATCGGCGGTCCGAAAGCGCTCGGCTCGACGTGGCCCTCAGACGCGGGGGCGCCGGTCCGGCGGTGTCGGGAAGCGGACCTCTCGGGCCTGCCGTCTCGCCGAATGCCGTGGCGGGCGGGACGTGCGCCGGAGCGACACGACTGGCGACGTCGGGCTCGTGCATCGCGCGAGCACCCTAAACGGATCGGAGCCAGCCTGGAGAAATCGGGTCCGACGGCTCCCCGAGGCACGAACGTCGTATGCTCGCCGTCGTGTCCGACCTCGTCCGCGTCGCAACCGTCGAGAGCGAGCCGGAGGCCGACCTCGCGGTCGGGCTCCTGCACACCGAGGGCATCAGGGCGATGTGGCAGCCGTCCGCTGACGCGGCGACGGGAATGGGCATCGGCCCGGTCGGCGGGATCGGCGGGCTGTTCGACGTCGTCGTCTCGGCTGAGGACGCGGAGCGTGCGGCCGAGCTGCTCGCGGCGTCCGACCCGGGCGACGACCCGGCAGCCGCGTAGTCGTCGCTCCGGACGACGTGGACCGTAGTCAGCGGCCGGCAACCGTGGGATGATCCGCCGGTGCAGCGGGCGGCCGGGACGAACGCTGCGGCGGCCGACGCCGCCGCGGGCACCTTCGTGATCCCCGAGATCACGGCCGCGCTGCGCACACGAGCGGATCTGCAACGGCCGATCGACGTCGACGCGAGGAGAGAGCACGGATGAGCACCAAGCGGCGGTTGACCCCGTGGATGATCGGGGTGGGGGTCGTCAACCGGTTCGGTCGGCGGCCCCTGCTGCTCACCGGCCTCGTCGGGATGACCGTGAGCCTCGCCGCGGTCGGAGGCTCGTTCGCGGCGCTCGTGCCGGAGACGAAGGGCCGCTCGCTCGAGGAGATCCAGGAGCGCTGGGTGATCGGTGGCGATCGGATGCTGGAGGAAGAGGCCGCGTGACCGCGGGAAGCTCCGTCCCCGTCGAGCCGAAGGCGCCCGCGGTCCTGGCCGTGGACGTCGGCGGGTCGCATGTCAAGCTCCTCGTGAACGGCGGGAGCGAACGGCGGCGGTTCGTCTCGGGGAAGAAGCTCACCGCTGCGCAGATGGTCGAGGGCGTGCTCGAGCAGGCCGCCGAGCTGGACTACACCGTCGTGTCCGTCGGGATCCCGGCGCCGGTCGTCGGCGGGCGCGTCGCGCACGAGCCGGTGAACCTCGGGAAGGGCTGGGTCGCCTTCGACTACGGGGCCGCGTTCGGCAAGCCGACGAAGATCGTCAACGACGCCGCGATGCAGGCGCTCGGCGGCTACACCGGCGGCCGGATGCTCTTCCTCGGGCTCGGAACCGGGCTCGGGTCGACGATGATCGTCGACGGCAAGGTCGAGCCGATGGAGCTCGGCCACCTCCCGTTCCGGAAGGCGACGTTCGAGGACTACGTCGGCGAGCGGGGACGCGACCGTCTCGGCGAGAAGCGCTGGCGGAAGGCCGTGCTGGAGACGATCGACCGGTTCGTCGCCTCACTCGAGCCCGAGTACGTCGTGCTCGGCGGCGGGAACGCCAAGCGCGTCGGAGAGCTCCCCGCGATCTGCCGGATCGGCGCGAACCAGGACGCGTTCCTCGGCGGCTTCCGGCTCTGGGTCGACGCCTGAGCCGACCGTGAGCCACGGCGAGACAGCCGTCGAAGCAGGGACGGCCGAGCCGAGACCGGGAGCTCTCGGGCGCATCGTCCTCGTCGTCGGCTGGCTCTGCGCCGTGGCGCTCGCCGTGCTCGTCCTGCACCTCCTCGGCGTCGACGTCGGGGGCTGGTTCGCCTCGCTCTGGGACGCACTCACGGCGGTCGACCCGGAAGACGTCCTCATGGGGCTGGGCCTGCAGACGCTCGACACGCTCCTGTCGGCCATCGCGTGGCTCGCGATCCTGCGCGCCGCCTACCCCCGCGCCGGGATCGAGGCGCTGCCGATCATCACGGCGTACGCCGTCGCGGTGGCCGGGAACGACATCCTCCCCGCGAGCCTCGGCACGCTCGTGATGCTCGTGATGCTCACGGCGATCATCCCGGCCGCCACCTTCCCCGGGCTCGTCGGCGGCCAGGTCGTCCACAAGCTGTTCTTCGTCGCGTCCGGGACGTTCGTCTATCTGTACCTGTTCCTCTCGGTCCCCGGCTCGTTCTCGCTCCAGCTCGGGCTCGTCGCCGACCACCTCGCGATCGCGATCGTTCTCGTCGTCGTCGTGGTCGCCGCCGTCGTGCTCGTCGTCCGGGTGTTCTGGAGCAGGCTCCGCGGGCTCTGGGAGCATGCGAAGCAGGGCGGCGTGATCCTCGCGGACACACGCGCATTCGCGCTGAAGGTCGTGCTCCCGGAGCTCGGGGCGTGGATCTGCAGGCTCGGTGTGATCGGCGTCTTTCTCGCCGCCTACGGCATCCCGGTGAGCTTCCACACGATCATGAGCGTCGCGGGCGGCAACTCGCTCGCGAACGTCGTGTCGGTGACGCCCGGTGGCGCAGGGGTGAACCAGGCGGTCAACTCCGCCGCCCTCACGCACGAGGACGTCGACCGCGCGACCGCCCTCGCCTACTCCGCCGGCCAGCAGCTGATCACGACCGCCTGGAGCGTCGGGCTCGCCGTGATCCTCGTCGCGGTGACCTTCGGCTGGACCGGCGGCAAGCAGCTGATCAGGCAGTCGTACGGCGAGGCGCGCACGAGAACTGCCCGCCACGGCGCGTCACTCGACCCGGAGCAGTGAACCCGTCATGACGCGGCCCCCTGTCGGCTCCGCGGAGAAAGGTGCGGGACCACGCGCACCGACGGGACGACCGACGTGCCGTGCGACGGCGTACCGCACGAGCTCTCGGTCGTGCCCCTCAGCGACGCCGGCGCGGGTCAGCCGGAGTCCGAGACGGTCTCCTCGTCCGGCTGACGCGGAGGGTCTTGCCCGCGCCCACGGTCACCGAGGGCGCGGGCCAGCGGCTCAGGCGGTGTCGTCCATGACGACCTCGTAGGTGTCGACGGAGACGCGCCGGCCGCGGACGTCCTCCGGGATCTCGTCGCCCATCTCCTCGAAGCGCTGCTCGGCCGCCTGCATCGCCTCGCGGCTGTCGAAGAACGTCACGAACAGGCGCCTGTCGCCCTGGAGCATCATCGCGCGCGACACGCCTTCCGGCATGCCGGATTCGCCGTCGGCCATGCGCTCCTCGCCCATGCGCCGCAGCTCGTCGGCGTTGCCGCCCTCGAACGTCGCGATTCGTGCGAACACCTTCGCCTCCTCGGTTGGGACCGCCAACCAGGATGCGCCGTTCTCCACAACGGGTCAACCCGCCGTCAGGCGGGGGCGGGCATCTCGCGCACGAGGTCGCGGCCGAGCCGCTCGACGAGCTGCTGGAGCTCGGGGTGGTCGGCTGGCTCGAGCCCGTCCAGGAGCTCCCTCAAGCCGGAGCGGCGCGCTTCGAGGATCCGCTCGTACCCCTCTGCGCCTGTCGGCGTCAGGGCGATCGAGCCGTCCTCCGACTCGGCATACCCGTCCCGGCACAGGGCATCGAGCGGGCCTTCGAGAAGGCCTACGTCGACCCCGAGCTGCTCGGCGAGCGCGTCCCGGGTCAGCGGCGCCCGCTCGCCGAGCCGTGAGAGCACCCAGAGCTCCGGCGGCGGAAGCTCGACCCGCGCGCGCGCGGACAGCCGCTCGTACATCCCCCAGCGCTCCTCCCGACCTGCGAGGAGCGACAGCGCACGCTCGACCTCCCGCACCCTGTCGTCGTCGTGCGCCGGCTGGAGGCCCTCTCCGATGTCGGGTGCCCGCGAGCTCGTGCGGAGCGGCACCTCGCGAAGGAACCACGTGAGGACGAACGCGAACACCGCGATGGCGGCGGCGGTGAGGAACACGGGCCGTAGCGAGTCGGTCAACGCCTGGACGTAGAGGTCGTGGAGCTCGACCGGCAGGTGCTTGATCGCCGCGGGGTCGACGGCGGCCGGCAGCTGGGCGCCCGGTGGGATCTTCTCGGCGAGGTTCGCGGCGAGCTGGTTCGCGAAGATCGCGCCGAACATCGCCACGCCGATCGACCCACCGACCTGGCGGAAGAGCGTGGAGCCCGACGTGGCGACGCCGAGGTTGCGGTAGTCGACCGCGTTCTGCGCGACGAGCACGAGGACCTGCATCACCATCCCGATCCCGAGACCCATCACGAGCATGTACAGCCCGGCGAGGACCGTCGACGTGCCGACCTCCAGGCGAGAGAGCAGGACGAGCCCCACCGTCATCACCGCGGTGCCGATGATCGGGAACGGGCGGTAGCGGCCCGTCCGCGAGATCAGCTGGCCGCTCGTGATCGACGTGATGAGGACTCCCGCCATCATCGGGGTCATCAGCAGCCCGGCCGTGGTCGCGCTGTGACCCTCGACGTTCTGGAGGTAGATCGGCAGGTACGTCACCGCGCCGAACAGCGCGACCCCGACGATGAAGCCGATCACGCACGAGACCGTGAAGACGCGGTTGCGGAACAGCTCGAGCGGCACGATTGGCTCCTTGGCCCTGCCCTCGACGACGACGAACCCCGCGATGCAGAGCGCCCCGCCGACGATCAACACGACCATCTGCGGCGCGCCCCAGTCCCACGTCGTCCCGCCGAGGCTCGTGTACAGCACGATCCCCGTCAGCCCGCCGGCCAGGAGCGCGGCGCCGAGGTAGTCGACGGCGTGCCGCACGCGCTGCACCGGCGCGTGGAAGGCCGACGCGATCACCACGAGCGCGATCAGGCCGATCGGGAGGTTGACGTAGAAGATCCAGCGCCACGAGAGGTTGTCGACGAAGAAGCCGCCGAGCAGGGGACCTACGACTGTCGACACACCGAAGACGCCGCCGAAGTACCCCTGGTAGCGGCCGCGCTCGCGCGGCGAGACGACGTCGGCGATCGCCGCGATCGTCACGACGATCAGGCCTCCCCCACCGAACCCCTGGAGGGCGCGGAAGACGATCAGCTGGAACATGCTCTGGCTCAGGCCGCAGAGGGCCGAGCCGACGAGGAAGATCACGATCGCCGTCTGCAAGACGATCTTCCGTCCGTACAGATCGCCGAGCTTCCCGTACAGCGGCCCGACCACGGTCGACGCGAGCAGGTAGCTCGTCACGACCCACGACAGGTGCTCGATGCCGCCGAGGTCGCCGACGATCGTCGGAAGCGCCGTCGAGACGATCGTCTGGTCGAGCGACGCGAGCAGCAGGACGAGCATCAGCGCCGCGAAGATCAGGCCGACGCGCGGGGCGTGCTCCGCCGGTGGCTGAGGGCCCGTGGCGGAGCTGACGTCGTCCACGGTCAGGGAGCGTATCCGCGGGGCCCGTGGACGCCGCGCCGGACGGTGTCAGCATCCCCCAAGTGGGAGGGTTGCGGGTCGGTGGTCGGTCGAACAGTCTTTGGTGAGCCGGTTCCGCCTCGACCGACGGCAAGGAGGGTGGGGCCGGCTCGCAGCGCTCAGAGCTCAGAGCTCAGTGGGCGGTCCATCCGCCGTCGAGGACGAGCGGCGCGCCGGTGAACGACGTGCCTGCGGGGCCGAGCAGCCAGGTGACCGCCTCCGCGACCTCGGCCGGCTCGAGCAGCCGCTTCAGCGCCTGCGGAGCGAGAAGCACGTCCTGGAGCACGCGCTCCTCCGGGACGCCGTGCGCGCGCGCCTGGTCGGCGATCTGTCGTTCGACGAGCGGCGTGCGGACGTAGCCGGGGCACACCGCGCTCGCGCGAATCCCGTCTGCGGCGCCTTCGAGCGCGAGCGTCTTCACCAGGCCGAGCACGCCGTGCTTGGCCGCGACGTACCCGGCTTTGAACGGCGACGCGACCAGCCCGTGCACCGAGGCGACGACGACGATCCGGCCGTTCCCCGAGTCGCGGAGCGCCGGCCACGCGTAGCGGGCCAGGAGGAACGGGCTCGTCAGCAGGAGCGCGAGAAGCGCGTCCCAGCGATCCTCGTCGAACGACTCGATCGGCGCGACGTGCTGGAAGCCCGCGTTGGGGACGATCGCGTCGAGGCGGCCGAACCGCCGGCGTGCGGCGTCCACCGCCTCACGGTTGCCGTCGCGCGTCGAGAGATCCGCGGCGAGCGGCTCGCCCGGCCCTTCCGGATCGGGCTCCAGATCGACCGCGAGGACGTTCCAGCCGTCCTCGACGAGGCGTTCCGCGACCGCGCGGCCGATCCCGCTCGCCGCCCCGGTGACGAGCGCGGCCTCGCTCATGTGGTCAGGGCCCGCCGCGGACGTAGATCACCTGGCCACTGACGTACGCCGCGTCGTCCGAGCAGAGGAACGCGATCACACCTGCGACGTCCTCCGGCTGCCCGACCCGCCCGAGCGGCGTCTGCGCGGCGCCCGCCGCCTGGAAGTCCTCGAACGAGACCCCGAGCCGCTCGGCCGTCTGAGCGGTCATCGCGCTGACGATGAACCCGGGTGCCACGCAGTTCGCGCGCACGCCGAAGCGGCCGAGCTCGATCGCGAGCGTCTTCGTCAGCCCCTGGATTCCCGCCTTCGCGGCCGAGTAGTTCGCCTGGCCGCGATTGCCGAGAGCCGACGTCGACGAGACGAGCACCATCGCGCCGCTCTTCTGCTCCACCATTCGGGCCTGCGCCGCCTGCGCCGCGAGGAACGAGCCGCGCAGGTGGGTGGCGATCACCGCCTCCCAGTCGTCGTCGGTCAGCTTGTGGAGGAGGTTGTCGCGGATGATCCCCGCGGACGTGACGAGCACGTCGAGCCGGCCCGTCTCGGCGGCCGCGGCGACCGCGGCCTCGACGTCGTCGCGCACGGTGACGTCGCAGCGGACCGCGCGCCCGCCAATCCGCTCGGCCGTCTCCGTTGCGGCGGCCTCGTCGAAGTCGGCGACGACGACGTGCGCGCCCTCGGAGGCGAGCCGCTCGGCCGTCGCCGCGCCGATTCCCTTCGCGCCGCCCGTGACGAGCGCAGTCTTGCCCTCGAAGCGCGTCATCGGATCATCCGCGTGACGAGCTCGGCGACGCACACGGGCTTGTCGCCTCCCTCGCGCTCGATCGTCGCGAGGACGACGCCCTGCTCGCCGCCTGGGACCTCCTCGACGGACTGCACGGTGAAGCGCGCGCGGATGCGCGAGCCGGAGGGGAGCGGGGCCGGGAACCGGACCTTGTTGACCCCGTAGTTGATTCCCATTCGGTAACCGGTGAGAGCGAGCGTCCGCGACATCAGCGGGACGCAGAGCGAGAGCGTCAGAAACCCGTGCGCGATCGTCGTCCCGAACGGGCCCTCGGCGGCCTTCACCGGGTCTGTGTGGATCCACTGCGGGTCGTCGGTCGCCCGCGCGAACTCGTCGATCCGCGCCTGGTCGACCTCGAACCAGTCCGTCGGGCCGAGCTCCTTGCCGACGAGGTCTGGAAGGGCGCTCATCGCGGCCCCCACCCTATGACGCTCGCTGCCCACGTGTAGCCGGTACCCGCAGCGAGGAGCAGCACGAGGTCTCCGTCCCGAACGTCGCCGGCCCGCGCTGCGCGGTCGAGCGCGAGCAGTGGGTCGACGCCGCTCATGTGGCCCGTGTCGTCGAGATACGCGGCGCGCTCGAGCGGCACGCCGAGGGACGCGGCGATCTCCTCGTGCATCGACCGCTTCATGTGGATCCCGCAGAGGTACGAGACGTCGGCCAACGACGCGCCGCTCCGTTCGACGGCGCCCGTCGCCGCCGCGACGAAGTTGGCAAGCGACACGTCGTCGAGCCCGTTCTTCATGGCGGCCGGGTCGGCCACGTCGAGGAAGTGCCGTCGCCCGTCCACGCTCTCGTGCGACGCCGGCTCGACGCTGCCGCCCGCCGGGACCTTCACCTGGAGCGCGAACGAGCCGTCCGTGATCGCGTGCGAGCCGAGCAGCAGGTTCCGCTCGGCGTCGACCGAGAGAAGTCCCGCAACGGCGCCGTCGCCGAAGTTGAACATGAACCGTGCGCGCTCGTTCGCATAGTCGAGCAGGTACGACTCGCGGCACGCGGCGACGAGGAGCACCGTCTCCAGCTCGGGCTCCGCGACGAGCAGCGCCTTCGCAAAGCGCAGCGCGACCGGCGTTCCCATCGAGACGTTGTCGTACTCGATCGCATAGGCGCTCTTGCAGCCGAGCCGGTGCGCGATCCAGGGCGCGGCCTGCCAGACCGGATAGTCCTTCCACGTCGAGCCGTAGTAGAGGACCGCGCCGACCGACGAGGGGTCGACGTCCTGCTCCTCCAGCAGGCGCTTTCCCGCGGCGACCGCCAGATCGCTGACGTGCTCGTCCGGCGCGGCGACGTGCTTGCCCCGAAGCCCGAACTTCGCCACGACCACCTCCTCGGGAATCCCGCTCGCCGCGGCGACCTCCGCGGCGGTCATCCAGCGCTCGGGGAGGTAGTGGGCGGTGGCGACGAGGCCGACGCCGCTCATCCGCTCCCGTCCCGGGACCCGATCGCGCGGGTGATGATCCGGCCGAGCTCGTCGAGCACCTCGGCGGGCAGCTCTTCCCGGCCGTTCCAGAGGATCCAGCGCATGCCGACGAGCTCGCCGATCCCCATCAGCGCCCAGGCGAGGAGCTCAGGGTCGCCCTCGGCGATCTCACCGGCCTCCATCGCCTGCCGCAGCCCGGCGACGTAGCCGCTCGTGAGCCGCGCGTAGTGGAGGTGGAGGATCTCCGGCGAGACGAACTCCGCCTGGCGGATGATCCGGTACAGCGCGGGATGCTCCGCGGTGAAGCGGAAGAAGGCCGCGAATCCCAGCCGCTCGGTCTCGGCACGCGTCTTCCCCTTCGAAGAGGCTTCGGTCATCGCCTGACGGACACGGTGGTTGAGGTCGAGGACGAGCTCGTCGAAGACCTCCTTCTTGCCCGTGAAGTAGAGGTAGAACGTTCCCTGCCCCACGCCCGCGGCCTCGGTGATCTTGACGATCGACGCGTCGTGGTAGCCGAACTCCGCAAAGACCGCCTCCGCGGCCTCGAGGAGCCGGCGACGCGTGCGCTCGCCCCGCTTCGAGAGCGGCCGTCCGCCGACGCCTGTCAACGTGTCGCTCACCGGGCCGCCCCGGTCGCGCTCGCGCGGATCTGGTCCTTTAGCACCTTGCCCATCGACGAGCGCGGCAGCTTTTCGACGACCGTCACCGTGCGCGGAACCTTGAACCGGGCGAGCCGCGCGCGGCAATGGTCGCGTAGCTCGTCCTCGTCGGTCTCGGCCCCTTCGCGCAGGACGACGAAGGCGGCGCACACCTCGCCCCAACGGACGTCGGGAACGCCGACGACGGCCGCCTCGACCACGTCCGGATGGGCGTGCAGGACGTCCTCGACCTCGGCGGGATAGACGTTCTCGCCCCCCGAGATGACCAGCTCCTCGAGCCGGCCGACGATCCGGTAGAAGCCCTCGTCGTCGCGCTCCGCGAGATCCTTCGTCCGAAGCCAGCCGTCCACGAACGCGGTCTCCGTCGCCGACGGGTCGTCCCAGTAGCCCGCGAACACGTTCGGCCCCCGCACGAGCAGCTCGCCGACGCCTCGCGCCTCCAGCAGCCGGCCGGTGTCGGGCTCCCTCAGCGCGACGTCGACGTGGGGGTACGGCTTTCCGGCGAAGCCGAGCTTCCGGCGTGCGTCCTCGGGTGGCAGGCAGAGGACGTTCGGGGCGGCTTCGGTGAGGCCGTAGCCCTGGACGATCTCCACGCCTCGCGCCTGCCACGTCTCGAGCAGGGCAGCCGGCATCGGCGCTCCGCCGACGACGACGAGGCGAAGGCTCGAGAGGTCGGCCCCGGCGAAGGCGGGCTCCTCGGAGAGAAAGAGGTACGTCGCAGGGACGCCCATCATCGTCGTGATGCGCTCCTCGGCGATCAGCTGGAGAGCCCGGGCAGGATCGAACGACGGCTCGAGCACGACGGTCGCGCCCTTCCACCAGGCGAGCAGCGGCTGGACGTTCCAGCCGCCGACGTGGAACTGCGGCAGGACCTGGAGCACGACGTCGTCGTCGCGCAGCCCGGCGGTCCGATCGAACGAGAGGTTCGTCCAGAAGCAGTTCGCGTGGGTGAGCAGCGCGCCCTTCGGCTTGCCGGTCGTTCCCGACGTGTAGACGAGCAGCAGCGGGTCCTCGTCCCGTGGGCCGTCGGCCTCCGGCTCGCCGTCGGCCTCGAGCGTCGGGTCGCCGATCCGGGCGACCTCGACCGCGCTCGCGGCGCGGCGCGCGAGCTCTTCGTGCTTCTCGGAAGCGAGCAGCAGGCTGGGTCGGGCGTCCTCGAGCTGGTACGCGATCTCGGGTGAGGCGAGGCGCCAGGAGATCGGCTGGAGGATCACGCCGAGCCGCGCGCACGCAAAGAAGGTCGCCACGTGGTCCGGCGACGTGCGGGTGAGCGTCGCGAGCCGGTCGCCCCGCTCGAGGCCGCGCTCTGCCAGCCCGGCGGCGAGCCGAGTCGCACGACGCTGCAGCGCGGCGTAGCTCACCTCCGCGCCGACGAACCGGATCGCGACCCGGTCGGGCGTGCCGCGGGCACGGTCGGAGAGCCACCGGGCGATCGTCAGGGCGTCGTCGCGCATCAGCCCTGATCCTCCAGGAACGAAGCGACGGAGGCGACGAACCGCTCGGGCCGCTCCCAGAAGAACAGATGGCCCGTCCCCGGGAAGCGCTCGAGCCGCGCGTCGGGCAGACGCTCTGCCAGGAGCTCGCCGTTCCGCGGATCGACGACGACGTCCTCGCTGCCGTGCTGCACGAGCACGGGGACGCGGATCCCGGCCAGGCGGTCGTGCGCGTCGAACGCGGCGCCGGCGGCGGCCTGTGCCGCCCACGCCTCCGGAGCCTGAGCCGTCCGCAGCCGGTGGGCCATGATCCGCTCGACGAGCTCGGGCCGGGTCGCAACCGTGGCCGGCGCGAGCGCGTTCTCCACGAACCGCCGGAGCGCCGCCTCGGGTGCGAGCGATGCCGCCTCGGTCATGAGGTCGACCGTCACCTGCGGCATCGGGTACGCATCCGGCCCGCCGGGGGTCGTGCACGCGAGGACGAGCCTGTCGACGCGCTTGGGCAACGCCAGCGCGAGCTCCTGGGCGACCATCCCACCGAGGCTCGTCCCGACCACGTGGGCCCGCTCGACCTCCGCCTCGTCGAGCACCCGGATCGCGTCGGCCGCAAGCTCCGCCGCGCTGTACGGACCGGGCGGCGCGTCGCTCTCGCCGATCCCGCGGTTGTCGAAGAGGAGCACGTCGAAGCGCTCCGCGAGCCCCGGAAGCACGGGCTCCCAACCCCAGCGTGCATAGCCGAGCCCGTGGATCAGGAGCAGCGTCGTGCCTGAGCCGTGGCGTTCCCACGCGATCCTCACGCGGCGGCCTCCTCAGGGAGCGGCGGTCTGCGCGAGCGCACGCCCCGGAGCCTCCGCGGCAGGCTCGCGAGCCCGCCGGGCACGAAGAACACGAGGAGGATGAAGAGCGTGCCGAGGATGAACAGCGGCTCCGACAGGGGAACGCGCAGGATGCTCGGCAGGCTCTGCACGTCGCTCGACCCTGACAGCGAGCCCAGTCGCTGGTCGAGCAGCGTGTACAGGAACCCGCCGATCATCGCGCCGAAGCGTGTGCCGGCCCCGCCGAGCACGACCATCACGAGCAGGGCGAGCGTGAAGTTCGCGGTGGTCACCTCGGGCGTCGCGCCGCCGATGAGCAGCACCCAGACGATCCCACCGAGCACCGCGAGGAATCCGGCGACCACGAACGCGATGACCTTGAACGGGTACGGGTTCAGACCCAGGACCGGCACGCGCGGCTCGTTCTCGCGCACGGCCCGCCAGACGTGGCCGGCCGACGAGTTCACGGCCAGGCGCACGACGACGAACACGAGCACCGCGTAGGCGAGGGCGAGCCAGTAGAGGTTCTTGGTGTTGAGCACCCCCACGAACGCGTCGGGGATGTGGTCGTAGTTCAGGCCGGTGCCCTCCTCGCCCCCGGTCCAGCCGTACGGGTTCTTCTGCACGAGGACCTGGCCGGCCTGGGCGAACGCGAGCGTCACCATCGCGAACGCGATCCCACCGACGCGGAGGCTGACGGCGCCGAGCACGAGCGGCAGCAGGACGGCTACGAGCACGACCATCCCGAGCGTCTGCCACAGGTTCCACTCCCACCGGGTCAGCGCGATCGCGAACACGTAGACGCCCGCCGCGACGAACAGCGCATGGCCGAACGAGAGGAGGCCCGTGAAGCCGAAGAGGACGTCGTAGGTGAGCGCGATCCCCGCGAAGAGGAGGCAGAGGGCGAGCAGCTGGAGCGTCCCGGGGCTCGAGAGCGGCCCGTTGAACACGACCGGGATGTCGAGCGAGAGCTTGGGGACGAGCGCGAGCACGACGAGCACCGCCGTGGGGACGCCGAGCTCGAGGACGCGCCTCAATGAGCCACCTTCGGGGAGAGGCCGCTCGGCCGCACGAGCAGCACGACGGCGAGGAGGAGCACGACCGCGAGATCGCCGGTGCCGCTCGACGCGTAGTAGTTCGCGTACTGCTGGATCAGTCCAACCGCCACGGCGGCGATCGCCGAGCCGCCGATCGAGCCGAAGCCGCCGATCACGACGACGATGAACGCGAAGATCAGAAGCGAGGTGCCCCGGGTCGGGTCGACGACGCCGAAGTACACGCCGGAGAGCACGCCCGCGAGCGCCGCGAGCGCGCCGCCGAGCGCGAACACGATCGTGAACGCACGACGGACGTCGATGCCGAGCGCGCTCACCATCGCGCGGTTCTCGACGCCGGCACGGATCACGAGGCCGAAGCGGGTGTAGCGGAGAAACGCTGTCAGGCCGAGCAGGACGAGCGCGGCGACGCCGATCTCGAGAAAGCGGTCGTTCGGGACGTTTGCTCCGAGGATCGTGGTCGTGTCGATCATCCACGAGGGGACGGGGAACGGCTTGGGATCGGCGCCCCAGATTCCCTGCACGAGCGCGCCCAGCGCGAGCGCGAGCCCGACCGTCACGAGCACCTGCTCGATCGGCCGCCGGTAGAGCGGGCGGATCAGGGAGAGCTCGACGAGCGCTGCGAGCAGCGCCCCGCCCGCGATCCCGAACGCGCCGCCCACCACGAGCCGTGTGCCGGCGCCGCCGCCGATCTGCTCGCCGAACCACCAGGCGAGGTACGCCCCGACCGTGATGAAGGCTCCGTGGGCGAAGTTGAGCACTCCCATCAGCCCGTAGATCAGCGAGAGCCCCGAGGCGACGAGGAAGTACATCGCCCCCAGCCCGAGCCCCGTGATCGTGAGGAGCACGAACGTGCTCACGCTCCCGGCCGCCCTTCCTCGACGGTCGCGGCGCCGTGGACGCCGAGAAGCCGTCGCACGTGGTCGGGATCGGCGAGCAGCTCCTCCGCGGGACCGGCGTGGACGACGCGGCCCGCGTCCAGGACGACGACGTCCCGCGCGACGCGCTGGACGACCCGAAGGTTCTGCTCGACGAGGAGGATCGTCGAGAGCTCCGCCGCGCGCTCGAGCGCCGCGGCGACCTCGGTCACGAGCAGCGGGGCCAGCCCCTTCGTCGGCTCGTCGACGAGCAGCAGGCTGTTCTCGTTGAGCAGCGCCCGCGCGATCGCGACCATCTGCTGCTGCCCGCCGGACAGCGTGCCGGCTCGCTGGCCCGCCCGCTCGCGGAGCTCGGGAAAGAGGTCGTGGACGAGCTCGTAGCGCGGCGCCGGCGTCCGTTCCGCGAGACGGAGGTTCTCCTCCACGGTGAGCCCGGCGAAGACGTCTCGGTCCTCGGGCACGTACCCGACGCCCCGCCGGACGACCGCGTGCGTGGGCAGCCTCGTCACGTCGTCGCCCGCGAGGACGATCGCCCCGCGACTGCGCGGGACGAGCCCCATCAGAGCGCGGAGCGTCGTCGTCTTGCCGACGCCGTTCCTCCCGAGCAGCGCCGTCACGCCCCCCGAGGGGACGTCGAACGAGATCCCCTGGAGCACATGGGACTCCCCGAGGTGGACGTGGAGGTCCCCGACAGAGAGCGCCGGCGTCACAGAGGCTCTCCGAGGTAGGCGCTCTGGACCGTGTCGTCGGCCATCACCCGCGTGGGCGTGTCGAAGGCGAGCAGGGCTCCGTGGTGCATCACGGCGAGGCGCTCTGCGAGACCGACGACGACCTCCATGCGGTGCTCGACGAGCAGCACGGTGCGTCCCTCCTCCTCGTGGACGGTGCGGATCACCTCGACGAGCCCGTCGACGTCCTCCACCGACACGCCGGCCATCGGCTCGTCGAGCAGGACGACCTGTGGCTCGCCGGCGAGCAGCATCGCGATCTCGAGCTTTCGCTTGTCCCCGTGCGAGAGCAGCCCCGCCGGCGCCGCTGCGCGATCCGCGAGCCCGACCCGCTCGAGCGCGGTGCCTGCCCGCTCCAGCGCCGGCCGGAATCGCGCAGCGCGCCGGACGACGCTCAGCGTGCCGCCGATGCGCGCCTCCGCGGCGAGCCGGACGTTCTCCCCGACCGAGAGGAGCGGGAAGACGCTCGAGACCTGGAACGACCGCCCGAGGCCCGCCTGCGTCCGCTTGTACGCGGGCGCGTCGGTGACGTCACGGCCGTCCAGCACGATCGTCCCGGCCGTCGGCCGGACGAGACCCGAGAGCAGGTTGAACAGCGTCGTCTTCCCTGCCCCGTTCGGGCCGATGATGCCGACCAGCTCGCCTCTCCGGACCTCGAGCGAGACATCGGCGACGATGCGCGCGCCGCCGATGTCGAGCCCGAGGTCGCGGGTGGTGAGGATCGGAGCCTCGGAGGACACGATCCCCGGAGTCTCTCGAGGGTCTACTTGCCGTTCGCCTCCGGGGGCGCGGTGTACTTCGCGCGGAGCCGCTTGAGGACGACGGTCTGGTACTTGCCGCCGTTCTGCACGAGCTTCACCTGGAACATCGGCTGCAGCATCGCGTGATCCGACGCGCGGATCGTCTGCTGGCCCTTGGGGCCGGTGAAGCTCCAGCCCTCGAGCGACGAGATCATCCGATCGACGTTCGACGGCGAGGCGGTGAGCGCGTGCGCGATCATCTGCCCGGCGACGAAGCCGTCGGGGGTGAAGAGGTCGGGCACCTGGTTGCGCTTTCGCATCGACTTCACGAGGAAGTCGTTGACCTTGTTCTTGGGCGCGTTCGAGACGTAGTGCGAGAGGAACGAGATCTTGTTCGCGACCGGGCCGAACGTCGGGTACGAGGCGCGCATGTCGAGCCCGGTGACCACGTGGTCGACGGAGTCGAACACACCCTGCTGGTCGAGCGCACGCCACATGGCAGGGGCGGTCGAGCCCGCCCAGGCGATGAACAGGAGGTCCGTCTTCTGCTGCTTGATCTGCTGTGCGAAGGGGGTGAAGTCCTGCGCGGACAGCGGGACGAGGATCCGGTTCACCTTCTGGCCGCCGCGGTTGCCCATCACCTGGTTGACCGCGAGGTAGTTGCCGAGCCCGAACGCCGAGTCCTGCGCGAACACCGTGACGGTCTTCCCGCCGCCGGAGCCGAGGTACGAGCTCGCCGCGAGGACGTCCTGGTAGCTCTGGCGACCCGAGCGGAACGTGTACTTGTTGATCCCCGTGATCGCGTCCGTCGCGGCCGGGCCGGAGATGTAGAGGATCTTGTTCTGATCCGCGAGCGGCGCGAGCTGGAGCGCGACACCCGAAGAGACGGTGCCGGCGAGGACCTTGTAGCCCTTGCCGATCAGGTCTTTCGCGGCGGAGACCGCCTTGACCGGGTCACCTGCGTCGTCGACGAGGGTCAGCTCGATCGGCTGGCCGTTGACCGCGTTCGTGCCCTTCGTCGCGTACGCCAGGCCGTAGCGCAGCCCCTGGACGTACTGCGCGCCGTAGGCGGCGAGCAGGCCGGTCCGCGAGTACACGATCCCGACCTTGATCGGCGCCTTCGCGCTCGGCGCCGCGTCGGCGCCCCTGGCGCTGGCGCCAACGCCCGCAAGCGCCGCGAGAGCGGCCACGAGTGCCGCAACCTTGAACCACCCCTTCATGCGTGTCCTCCAATCGATGTGGCGACCCAAACATGAGACCCGATTCAGGTCTCTTATAGCAAGCGCCTCGGCGAAGTCAAGACTCCGGACCGGTGTCGGACGACGCTCCGTCGCCCGTCACCGCCTGAGTCTCAGACGACCCGTTCGCGGAGGAAGTTGGGTCCCGCCGCCGGGACGCAGGCCACGATCAGGGCGCGGTCATCTCGGCGACGAGCGGGGCCGTGTCGAGCGGGTCGAAGCCGATCCGGTCGGCGATCTCCTCGGTCGTCGGGCCCGTGCCCTCGCGGAACAGCTCCCGGAGCAGGTCACCAGTGCCCGTGAGGCGCCACCACTCCCGGCCGACCTCGCGGCGGAGGTGCGCGCGAAGCTGGGCCGCGCGGATCCAGGCACGGAGGTAGTCGGCGGAGTAGAACCCGGCGTCCATGTCGGCGAGGTGGTTCGCCGCCTGGTAGCGCACACCGGTCGCCGCGGTGAGCCGCTCCTCGTAGCCGTCCGGCGTGCCGCCGTCCGAGCGGAACCGACCCCAGAACTCGAGCTCGAACCCGAGCTTCGCCGAGTACCGCCGGAACAGGATCGTGTTGGAGAACGCGGCGGCGTCCGCGTTCTCGCGCGCCTGCGCGTCGTCGAGGCCGAAGTGCTCGGCGTGCCAGCCTGGCTCCCGGCAGATCGAGTCGAGCAGGAAGGAGTAGATCTCGGTGAGCGCGTGGTCGCGTGCGAGACGGCGAAAGGACAGCGGCAGTCCCGGTTCGCAGCCCGCGTAGTGGAGTGCGTGACCAGCCTCGTGGAGGAAGGCCTCGTAGTCGTGGAGCCCGCCCTGCGCGCGGGTGATGAGGTGGACCAGCCTCGGTGGGTCGGTCGGGATCACGCACGCGCGCGGCGCTTTCTGGGGCCGGTCCTCGAGGTCGAGGCGGATCCCCTGCTCGGACTCGAGCTCGAACCCGATCGCCCGGAGCGTCGAGAGGCAGACCTGCACGCTCCGCTCCTTCGTATACGTGGCCTCGAGCGGCGAGAGCCGTCGGATCCACGCCATGTGCGCAGAGCCGGGGACGTCGTCGCGATCGGGGCCGAGCAGCCGGTCGAGCCAGCGCTCGCGTGACGGGTCGAAGGCCTCCGTGCCTTCCACGCGGGCGGTGTCGACCGCGTCCGCGATCGGCCGGAGAGGAACGCGCTTCACCGCCTCGCTGCGGGCAATCGGGTCGTCGATCCCTGTCACCGTGGACTCGAGCTCGTCGCGCGCCGCGAGCAGCGATCGGCGCTCGTCGTTGAAGCCGGCCGACACCTCGAGGACGCCGGCGCCGAGCGCGTCCCGGCGACGGTAGTCCGGCTCGGTGGCCAGGCGCGCCTGAGCCGTCCGTAGCGGGAGCTCGTCGCCGTCCCACGCGACGCGGGCGGCCAGCAGCGCGTTCTCGAGCTCGTCCTCGCGCCCGGCGAGCTCGCGGTCGACGAGCCCTTCCTGGCATTCGAGACGGAGACGGGCGACCGACTCGCGCTCGGCGCCGTTCGCAGCCCCCTCGGCGACATGGAGCTCCTCGAGCTGCTCGCGCGTGAACAGATCGGCGTAGCGGGCCACGATCGCGGCCTGATCGGAGGTCTCCTTCTCCCCCACCCGTACGGCGCGCGCCTCCTCGGAGCGCTCGATCCCGTACTGCTCGAGCTGCCGCTCGAACTCGCCGGCCGAAAGCGCGGTCATGCGGCGAGCCGGGCTCCGTGCCCGAGGCGCTCGAGCGTGCGCTCCCGCCCGAGCAGCTCGAGCGACTCGTACAGGCCTGGCGACACCTTCGAGCCCGTCACGGCGACCCGGATCGGGCCGTAGACGTTGCGCGGCTTCGCCCCGAGCTCCTCGCAGAGCCCTTTCAGGGCGACCTCGATGGTTTCTGCGCCCCAGGGCTCGACGGTCGCGAGCGCCGCCGCGGCGGCGTCCAGGATCCTGCGGTCGAGGAGCGCCGGATCGGGCTCGACGTCGTGGAAGAGAAACCCGGCGAACGACGGGATCTCGCCGAGCCTGCCGACCTTCTCCTGCACGATCGGCGCCATCGCCCGAACCTCGTCGTCGGGCCAGTCGATCTCCTGCTCGCGGAGGTACTCGAGCACCGCGTGCGCATAGGCGTCCTGGTCGAGGGCGCGGAGGTAGACCCCGTTCATCCAGTCGAGCTTCGCATAGTCGAATGTCGCCGGGCTCCGGCCGACCCGCTCGAGCGAAAAGCGCTCGACGAGCTCGTCCCGGCTCATGATCGTCGTCTCGCCGTCCGGCGCCCAGCCGAGGAGCGCGAGGAAGTTCATCAGGGCAGGCGCGATGTAGCCGGCCTCGCGGAACTCGTCGACCGAGACCGCGCCGTGCCGCTTCGAGAGCTTGCGGCCGTCCTCCCCGAACACGTTGGGGACGTGCGCGTAGACGGGGGGCGCAGCGCCGAGCGCAGCGAGGACGGCGAGCTGCTTCGGCGTGTTCGACACGTGGTCGTCCCCACGGATCACATGGGTCACGCCGTCGACCCAGTCGTCGACCGGGTTCGCGAAGTTGTACGTCGGTCGTCCGTCCGAGCGGACGAGCACCCAGTCCTCGAGCTCCTCCGCCGGGAACTCGATCCGGCCCTTGACCGCGTCCTCCCATGCGATCACGCCCTCGCTCGGCATGCGCAGACGGATCGCGCCGTCGTCCTCGTATGCCTTCCCCTCGTCGACCAGGCCGCGGGCCTCCGCCAGCGCGCGACCGGCTCCGTCGAGCTGGAAGCGCGTCGGGCCGTCCCACTCGATCCCCAGCCACCGAAGTGAGCGCTCGATCTGCGCCGTCGCCTCGGCGACCTCGCGCGAGGTGTCGGTGTTCTCGATCCGGAGCAGGCACTCCCCGCCCCGGCCTCGGGCGAAGAGCCAGTTGAACAGGAACGTGCGAACGCCGCCGATGTGGAGGAGCCCTGTCGGCGACGGGGCCATGCGGACGCGGACGCTCATCGCCGGCGATCGTAGTCGCCCCGACCGCACCCGCCTGGCCCCCGCGGCCGCGGTTGTAGCGTTGGCGCGTGCTCTACGGTGCGCACGTCTCCTCGGCCGGAGGCATCTCGACGGCGATCGACCGGGCGGAGGAGCTCGGCTGCGACGCGGTCCAGATCTTCACCCAGAGCCCGCGCATGTGGAGGCCGACCGAGCACTCGGACGAGCAGATCGCCCGTTTTCGGGCTCGCCGCGACGAGGCTCGCATCAAGGGCGTCGTCTGCCACGCGCTGTACCTCGTCAACCTCGCGGGCACGGACCGCGAGCTCCACCGGAAGTCCGTCACGGCGATGCGCTCGTCGCTGGAGACCGCGGCGGCGATCGGCGCGGAAGGCGTCGTCTTCCACGTCGGCTCGCACCTCGGGAAGGGCCTCCCCGCCGGCTACCGGCGAGCCGTCCCGGCGTTGCGCGAGCTGCTCGAGCTGACCGACGAGCGGCTCTGGCTCGTGCTCGAGAACTCCGCCGGCGCGGGCGGAACGATCGGACGCTCCGTCGACGAGCTCGCCGCGCTGTTCGACCGCCTCGACCGCCACGAGCGGCTCGGGATCTGCCTCGACTCGTGCCACTGGTGGGTCTCCGGCGTCGACGTGACCGATCCCGACGCCCTGGACGAGGCTCTCGCGTACCTCGACGACGCAATCGGGCTCGACCGCCTGCGCTGCCTGCACGTCAACGACGCGGACGCGCCGCTCGGCTCGAACCGTGACCGGCACGCGTCGCTCATGCTCGGCGAGATGAAACGCGGGCTCGCGACGTTCGTCGCGCATCCGGCGTTCGACGGGCTGCCGGCGATCCTCGAGACCGCCGGGCCGGACGGCACCTACGTCGAGGAGCTTCGTCTGCTCCGCGACCTGCGGCGCACGGGCCGGCGCAGGCTCGCCGCACGCGGTCGGAGAGCCCGGACGCCCTAGTCGCTAGTCCGCGAGCTGCGCGAAGACCCGGAAGCTCGGGCTCGCGACCGGGATCTCGTGGAACTCGGGGTTGCGGCAGCCGAGCTCGTCGCTGCGATGCTCGTAACAGGCCGAGATCTCCGAGTGGCAGATCGGCAGCGGCGCCCGTGACGCCTTCACCGCACCGAAGCCCTGCGGGCGAGCCTCGAGCTCGCCGAGCAGGTCGAGGTCGATCTCGACGTCGAAGACCTTCTGCATGCACCCCATGTACGTGTGACCCCAGGCCTCGTACGCGTAGACGAACGGGCAGTCGCGGGCGATGCACGCCGCCGGGTGGACGATCCGGTCGCAATGCACCTCGCAGCGCCGGCACTCGACCTCGTCCTGCGGCCGGAGAGGGATCTCCGCCGGGGCGATCGGGGCCGGTGCGACATCTCGCATGACCTGATGGTCGCAAGGCGGGACGCCCCCGCGCAAGACTTGACGTCGGCAGTCCGAATCGCTAGAGGCTTGATGTGGGTTACGGGTGCGTGCGGGGACGGCACGCGCCAAGCAGCGTGGCCGGGCGCAGGCCCCCGGCCGTGCGTGCCCAGGACGCCGCATCAAGTCCTAGGCAGGCCCGCACGCGCTCGCGACGGACGGTCGAGAGGCCGTCGCTAGGGTTGTGCCTCCGTGGTCCGCCGCGTCCTCTTTGCCGGCCTGGTGCTCGGGCCCCTCGTCGTCTTGCTGCATTACGTGGCCGACCTGGACGAGACGGTGGAGTTCGTCGTCGCGGCGATCGCCCTGATCCCGCTCGCCTGGTTGATCGGCGAGGCGACCGAGCACGCGGCGGAGCACACCGGGCCTGGGATCGGCGGGTTCCTCAACGCCACCTTCGGGAACGCGCCCGAGCTGATCATCGCGCTCCTCGCCGTCCACCGTGGGCTCACCGACGTCGTCCGGGGCTCGCTGACGGGGTCGGTCGTCGGCAACCTTCTCCTCGTCCTCGGGTTCTCGCTCCTGTTCGGCCCCCGCGGCGAGCTCGACCGGCGGTCGAGCTTCATGTCCTTCGGCCTGATCGGAACCGCGGTCCTCCTCTTCCTCGTCCCGGCGATCCCGTCCTGGAACGGCGACCCCGATCGAAGCGCGATTGCCGATCTCACCGTGCCGATCTCGATCTTCCTCCTCGTCGTCTACGTCATCACGACGTTCGTCTCGCTGCGGCGCCATCGGGGGCTCCACGAGCCGGTCGAGGAGGCCGCCCACAGCACGTGGACGCTCCGACGCTCTCTCGCGGTGCTGGGCGCCGCGACGGTCGTCACGGCGCTCGTGGCCGAGGTGCTCGTCGGCTCCCTCGAGACCTTCGCCGAGAAGGCGGGCCTCTCGGACTTCTTCGTCTCCGCGGTGATCGTCGCGATCGTCGGGAACGCCGCGGAGCACGGCGGCGCGGTCGTGGTCGCCTGGCGGGGAAAGGTCAAGCTCGCGGCCGAGATCGCGTTGGCGTCGGCCGCGCAGGTTGCGGTGTTCCTCATCCCCGCCGTCGCCCTCCTCTCGTGGCTGATCGAGCCGCTCGCGCTCGGGTTCCGCCAGGTGGAGATCCTCGCCCTGGCGGGCAGCCTCGTAGTCGCGGCGTTGACGCTCTCGGCCGGGAAGGCCTCGAAGGCCCGTGGCGTGGTGCTCGTCGCGGCCTACGTCGTCGTGGTGATCCTGTTCTACGCGGCGGGCGACCGCGACGGCAGCAACGAGTCGACCTCGCACGCCGTCGCCGCGCTCGGCTCCGCGTCGCCCCAGCCGCTCTAGGCCGCCGCGCGCGACAGGAGCGCGCCGGGCGCGAGCTCGACGGCCCGCTCGATGTCGTCGTCGTCGACGTCGAGGTGCGTCACGGCGCGCGCGACGGTCGGGTGGATCGTCGAGGAGAGCCCCACGCCCGCATCGCGGAGCAGGCCGAGCGCGTCGTCGCGGCCGAGGCCGAGCGCGGCGACGTCGAGCTGCACGAAGTTCGTCTCGACCTGCTCGAGGTCGACGGGCAGGCCGGCGGCGTACCACCCCTCGGCCAGACGTCGGGCCCGCGCATGGTCGTCTGCGAGCCGCTCGACGTGGTGTTCGAGCGCGTATACGCCCGCGGCGGCGACGATCCCCGCCTGGCGCATCGCACCTCCGAAGAGATGCTTCTCGCGCCACGCTCGCTCCATCGTCTCGGTGGATCCCGCGAGCATCGCGCCGAGCGGACAGCCGAGACCCTTCGAGAGGCAGAGCGTGACCGTGTCGAACAGACCGCCGATCTCGGCGGGCGAGACGCCCGTCGCAACCGCGGCGTTGAGGAGCCGCGCGCCGTCGAGGTGGGTCGCGAGACCCCGCTCGCGCGCAGCCTCGGTCACCGCCCGGAGCTCCGGGAGCGGCCAGCAGCGGCCACCCGACGAGTTGTGCGTGTTCTCCAGCGCGACCAGCGTGGCTCGCTGGTCGGCGACCTTCGAGCTCGGAGCCGACGCCGCCTCGAGCTCCGCGACGCCGAACCGCCCGGCACGCCCGTCGATCGGCTCGATCATCAGCCCGGCATGCGCGGCCGCGCCGCCGTACTCGTAGATCACGACATGGGCGTGCCGCTCCGCCACGAGCACGTCGCCGGGGCGCGTGTGGAGCTTGAGCGCGATCTGGTTCGCCATCGTCGCCGTCGGCAGGAACAGCGCGGCCTCCTGACCGAGCAGCGCCGCGGCGCGCTCCTGCAGCTCGTTCACCGTCGGGTCCTCGCGCTTCTGCTCGTCGCCGACCTCGGCCGCGGCGATCGCCGCCCGCATGCCCTCGGTCGGCCGTGTCGCGGTGTCGCTACGGAGGTCGATCACGGCGCGCACCCTAGCGGTGCGGTGGCGCGGGCTACCGTTGCCGCGTGGACCTCGACCTCCTCGAACGGCGCGTCGCGGAGCTCGGCGAGCCGAGCTACCGCGCGCGACAGGCCTGGGCCTGGGCCGCGGGCGGCGCGGTCGGCTACGACGCGATGACGAACCTGCCCCGCTCCCTGCGGGAGACGCTCGCCGCCGACATCCCCTTCTCGACGCTGACGCCCGAGCAGGAGCAGCACGCCCGCGACGGCACCGTCAAGACGCTCTTCAGGACCGCGGACGGGCATCCGGTCGAGGCCGTGCTGATGCGCTACCGAGACGGCCGGCGCTCCGTGTGCGTCTCGTCGCAGTCGGGCTGTCCGTTGACATGCACGTTCTGCGCCACGGGGCAGATGACCTTCGGTCGGAACCTCACCGCCTGGGAGATCCTCGACCAGGTGCTCCACTTCCGGCGATCCGAGCCCGTGAACCACCTGGTGTTCATGGGGATGGGCGAGCCGTTCATGAACGTCGACGCCGTCCTCTCGGCCGCCCGCCGGCTGCCGGAGATCGGGATCACACACCGCCGCACCACGATCTCGACCGTCGGCTGGGTGCCGGGCCTGACGAGGTTCGTCGAGGAGGTCACGGAGCCGATTCGGCTGGCGCTCTCCCTCCACGCCGCCGACCCGGAGCTGCGGAGCGAGCTGATGCCGGTGAACGACCGCTACCCGCTGCCGGACGTCGCCGCGCTCTGCCGCAGCCACTGGGAACGGACGAAGCGGCGGGTGTTCGTCGAGTACGTGATGCTCGCCGGCGTCAACGACTCGCCTGCGCAGGCACGATTGCTCGCCGCGCTGCTCGGCCGCGACGCATTCAAGGTGAACCTCATCCCGTACAACCCGACCGGCTTCTTCGACGGCTCGTCGCGCGCCGCGATCGAAGCGTTCAAGGCCGAGCTCGACCGTGCGCGACTCCCGGCGACCGTCCGCCTCACACGAGGCCGTGACATCGCCGCCGCCTGTGGGCAGCTCGCGACCGCACCCAGATCGCGCGCCCGTGCCCGAGCGGTGTAGCCTCGAGGGCGATGTTCAGGGTCCTCGCGGTCTCGCTGCTCGGCGCCGTCATCCTCGCTGGCGGCGTCCTCGACGACGCCAGCGCAGACACGGGCGCGACGATCCCGAAGTACAGCGTCTACCCCGGCAACAAGGTCCTCGTGAAGCGCGGAACACCGGCGCAGTGCCGCACCGAGGCGGATTCGTTCAGCCGCGCCGCGAAGGCGTTCCTCCGTCCCTATCCGTCGGACACCGACATCTATCGCGTGCTCGCCCGAGTCCAGTTCACCGCGTTCATGGCCCACCGTTGCGACACGACGGTCCTCCGCCGGGCGGTCTCGCGTCGGCTGACCGTGAAGCAGCTGCACGAAGTGCTCGCGTTCTTCGGCTTCATGGGCGACGTCGGGCGAGAGCTCGCGAAAGCCCCGCAGCGCTGACGGCGGTCTCGTCGCCGCGGTCAGTCGACGCGGAGCGTCGCGTGCCGCCGGACGATCTGCCAGCGGCCGTCGCGCCGCGTCCAGATGTCCGTCACGTTCATCTGGTGGCTGAGGTCGCGGCCGTCGAGCCGGGCGACCTGGCTGTAACGCGAGACGAGCACGGCCGTGTTGCCGTAGATCTCGGGGTCGATCTGCTCGTACGAGAACTCGTCGATCTCGTAGGGACCGCTCGCGGCGGCAATGAACTCGTCACGGTCGAGCTGCCCGGCCGCGCCCTGCAACGTGAACTCCGCAGCGAGCATCTCCTCGAGCGCACCGACGTCGTGCTCGGACACCGCGCGCGCGAGCTCGTGGGAGAGCTCGACGAGCTCGTGGCTCACGGCCGTCGTCATCCGGTCTCGATCCTATCGGTCGATTCCCTGGACTCGTCGAACGCGTACCGCACGACGGGCTCCTTCGCGGCCTTGACCTCGTCGAGTCGCCGCACCGGCCGGGTCAGCGGCGCCTGCTTGAGCGTCTCGGGGTCGTTCGCCGCCTCGTCCGCGATCGAGCGCATCGCGGCGACGAACTCGTCGAGCCGCTCCTTCGTCTCGGTCTCTGTCGGCTCGATCATCAGCGCCTCCTGGACGACCAACGGGAAGTAGATCGTCGGCGGGTGGATCCCGTGGTCCATCAGGCGCTTCGCGACATCGAGTGCCGTGATGCCGTGCTCCCGCTTGAGCGTGCGGGCGGAAAGCACGAACTCGTGCATGCAGTGACGGTCGTACGGCAGGTCGTAGGCGTCCTTGAGGAGCGCGAGGACGTAGTTCGCATTGAGCACCGCGGTCTCGGACATCTCGGTGAGCGCCGGCCCGTAGGCGCGCATGAAGGCGTACGACCGGACGAAGACGCCGAACGGCCCCGCGTACCCGCGAACCCGTCCGATTGACTTCGGCCGGTCGTGGTCGAGGCGGAAGACGTCGCCATCACGCACGACCGCGGGCGAGGGTAGGAACGGCTCGAGCTCGCCGACCACCGCGACCGGGCCTCCACCGGGCCCACCTCCACCGTGCGGCTGCGAGAAGGTCTTGTGGAGGTTGTAGTGGACGATGTCGAAGCCCATGTCGCCCGGGCGGGAGCGGCCGACGACTGCGTTCAGGTTCGCGCCGTCGTAGTAGAGGAGCGCGCCGCGCTCGTGGAAGATCCGCGCGACCTCCTCGATCCCCTCGTCGAACAGCCCGAGCGTGGAGGGATTCGTGAGCATCAAGCCGGCGGTGCGGTCGTCCACCTTCGCGCGCAGGTCGTCGAGGTCGAGGTTGCCGCGGTCGGTGGTCGCGACCTTCGCGAGCTCGAAGCCCGCCATCGTCACGCTCGCCGGGTTGGTGCCGTGTGCGGTGTCCGCCGTGACGATCACGTTCCGGCCCTGCTCGCCGCGGTCGGCGAACGCGGCCCGCATGAGCATCAGCCCGGTCAGCTCGCCCTGCGACCCCGCCGCCGGTTGGAGCGTCACCGCCGGCAGACCGGCGACCTCGACAAGGATCTGCTGGAGCTCCCACATCAGCTCGAGCGCGCCCTGCGCGCCCTCGTCCTCCTGCAGCGGGTGGAGGTCGCGGAATCCCTGCAGTGCGGCTGCGCGCTCGTTCACGCGCGGGTTGTGCTTCATCGTGCAGCTGCCGAGCGGATAGAAGCCCGTGTCGATCCCGAAGTTCCGGTCGGCGAGCGCCGTGAAGTGGCGCACGACCTCGTTCTCCGGGACCTCGGGCAGGCGCGGCGGGCGCTGGCGGGCGAGCTCGGCCGGGAGCTCCGGCACCGGCAGGCCGTAGGACGGGACACGGCCTGCGCGTCGGCCGGGTCGCGACTTCTCGAAGATGAGCTCCATCAGGCCGTCACCTCCGCCAGCACCTCGGCGAGCCGGTCGACGTCCGCCGGCGTCCGCTTCTCGGTGAGCGCGACGAGCAGCACGTCGTCGAGCCCCGGGTAGTCGCGGCCCAGCGGGTAGCCCGGGTGGACGCCGTGCTCGCGGGCACGGGTGACGACTTCACGGGCCGGGATCGGCGTGCGGAACGCGACCTCCTTGAACGTCGGCCGGTCGAAGGCGACGGGCAGGGCCACTCGCTCCTTCGCGTAGGCCGCGAGGGCGACACACGTCTCGCCGAGCTCGCGGAGACCCTCCGGGCCGAGCCAGCAGAGCGTGATCAGCCCGCCCAGCGCGAGGAGCGTCTGGTTCGTCGTCATGTTCGACGTGGCCTTCTCCCGGCGGATGTGCTGCTCGCGCGTCTGGAGCGTGAGGACGAAGCCACGCTCGCCCTCGAGGTCGGTCGTCTCGCCGACGATCCGGCCGGGCATCCGGCGGATGAACTCCGACCGCGCGGCCAGGAAGCCGTAGTGGGGGCCGCCGTAGGACTGGTAGTTGCCGATCGACTGGCCCTCGCCGATCGCCATCGCGCAGCCGTAGTTGCCGGGCGCCTCGAGCAGCCCGAGCGAGGCGAGGTCGACGTGGGCGACCGGGAGCGCGCCGCCCTCCGCCGCGGCGGCGGCGAGCTCGGGAGCGGGCTCGAGGCAGCCGAACGCGTTGGGCTGCTGGAAGATCGCGATCGCGGCGTCGTCGGCCGCCTCGGCGAAACGCGCGGGGTCGGTCGTGCCGCCGTCGTGCGCCACCTCGACGACCTCCATCCCGAAGCCCGGCGCGTACGTCTTCACCACCTGGCGAGCCATCGGGTGGAGGGTCTCGGCGAGGACGATGCGCGTACGGCCCGTGTGCGCCCGCGCTATGAAGCACGCATCGGCCGCGACGGTCGCCCCGTCGTAGCCGGACGCGTTCGACACGTCCATCCCCGTCAGCTCGCAGATCGCGGTCTGATACTCGAAGATCGCCTGCAGGATCCCCTGGCTCATCTCGGGCTGGTACGGCGTATACGCCGTGAGGAGCTCGCCACGCGAGAGGAACGCGTCCACGATCGCCGGGACGTAGTGGTCGTAGATCCCCATCCCGAGGAAGCTGAGCTCGCTCGCCGTGTCCGCGTTCCGACCGGCGAGGTCCTCGAGGTGCCGGACGAGCGCCGCCTCGGGCAGCGCGTCGGGGACGTCGAGCGTGCGGCCGAACCGGACGCCCTCGGGGATCTGCTCGAACAGCGCGTCGACGGACTCGACGCCGATCGCCTCCAGCATCTCGTCGCGGTCGGCTTCCGTCAGCGAGAGGTATCCCGCGGGGCTCATGCTTGTTCGCGAAGCACGATTCCGCGGAAGCGGAATCGCGCCGCTCCATCCCCGCCTCCGGCGAGGCAAATCCCTAAAGGCGCCCGCTTTCGCGGTCGCAACCCCGGACCCTTGACGACGTACTGACTCACTGCTCGGCGATGTGCGCCTTGTAGGCCTCGACGTCCAGCAGCGCGCCCGCCTCGCTCGGATCGCCAACCCGGATCCGCACGAGCCAGCCGTCGCCGTACGGATCCTCGTTCACCGTCTCGGGCTCGTCGACAACCTTCTGGTTCACCTCGAGCACCTCTCCCGAGAGCGGCGAGACCACGTCGGACACGGCCTTCACCGACTCGACCTCGGCATACGATGCGTCCTTGGACAACGTCGCACCGACGTCCGGCGCCTCGAAGTGGACGAGCTCGCCGAGGGCGTCCTGTGCGAACCAGGTGATGCCGAGGACGGCCTCGTCTCCGTCCACCCGGGCCCAGTCGTGCTCCGGGTGGTAGCGGAGGTCGTCGGGATAGCTCTCGCTCGCAGCCACTAGCGCTCCTTGTTGTAGATCGGCTTCTTCACGACACGTGCACGCCGGTCCTTCCCACGGACGTCGATCTCGAGCTCGGTGCCGACGGCCGTCTGCGCGGCGGGTACGTACCCCAGGCCGATGCCGACGTCCAGCATCGGCGAATGCGTGCCGGAGGTGACCTCGCCGCCGCCGGCGATCGCCATCCCCTGCCGCGGGATCGCCTTCTCGTCCATCACGAACGCGACGAGGCGCCGCTCCGGGCCGTTCTCCTTGACCTTGCGGAGCGCATCGTGGCCCGTGAACTCCGTGTCGAGCGCGCAGACCCAGCCGAGGCCGGCGGAGATCGCGTCCGTCTCCTGCGTGATGTCGTTGCCGTGCAGCGGGTAGCAGACCTCGAGGCGAAGCGTGTCGCGCGCGCCCAGCCCGCACGGGACGACCCCGCGCTCGAGCACCGCGTTCCACAGAGGCACCACATCCTCGGCGGGGCACATCAGCTCGACGCCGGTCTCGCCCGTGTAGCCGGTGCGGCAGATCATCGTCTCGACGCCGGCGACCTCGCCCATCGCGTGCGTGAACGCGGGCGCCTCGTCGAGCCCGATCAGCTCGAGCGAGGCCGGCCCCTGGACGGCGACGAGCCCGTACTCGTCGGATGCGTCCCGTACCTCGACACCGCGCGGCTCGCGCTCCTTCAGCCAGTCGTAGGCGGTCTGTCGGTTGCCGGCGTTGACGACGAGCAGGTAGCAACCGTGGCTCAGACGGTAGACGATCAGGTCGTCGACGATCCCACCCGACTCGGTCGTGAGCAGCGTGTACTGCGCGCCGCCGTCCTGCACGCGGTCGACGTCGTTCGAGAGGACGGACTGGAGGAACGCTTGCGCCGCGGGGCCGTCGACGTGCAGCTGGCCCATGTGCGACACGTCGAACGCCCCGGCCCGCGTCCGCACGGCCATGTGCTCGGGGATCACGCCCTCGTACTGCACGGGCATCTCCCATCCGGCGAACGGCACCATGCGCGCGCCGAGCCCGACGTGCGCGTCGTGGAGCGGGGTCTGCCGAAGCGTCGCGCTCACGGGCGCGACTCTAGCGCCGACGCTTCGCATCGGCGCTTGGAGTCGCGCCTAGGCTCTGACGACGGTTTGTCGGACGAGTAGAGGTGCCTGTGGATCGGACCTGGGATTGACGCGCCTCCGGCGCGTCAGTCCCGCAGGAAGCTCGGCACGTCGATCTCGGCCTCGTCGCTGCGAGGACGCGGATCGAAGCTCGGCGCGGCCGACTCCGAGGAGGTCGACGGAGCCGCGACGGCCTCCGGACGGCGACGCCGCGGCCTCCCGCCGCCGAACCCGGTGGCGATGACGGTCACCCGCACGTCCTCACCGAGCGAGTCGTCGATCACGGCACCGAAGATCACGTTGGCGTTCGCATCGGCGTGGCTGGTGACGACCTCGGCGGCCTCGTTCACCTCGAACAGGCCGACGTCGGCGGGCCCGGTGATGTTCAGCAACACGCCCGTCGCGCCGTCGAGCGTCGTCTCGAGGAGCGGCGACGAGACCGCGGCGTTCGCAGCGGCGGTCGCGCGGCCCTCGCCGCGCGCGGTGCCGATGCCCATCAGCGCCGAGCCCGCGTCCCGCATGATCGTGCGGACGTCCGCGAAGTCGAGGTTGACGAGGCCGGGCACCGTGATCAGATCGGTGATGCCCTGCACGCCCTGGCGGAGGATGTCGTCGGCCATGCGGAAGGACTCCAGGATCGGGGTCGTCTTCTCGACCACCTGCAGGAGCCGGTCGTTCTCGATCACGATCAGCGTGTCGACGCGATCCCGCAGCGTCTCGATCCCGCCGGAGGCCTGCTCGGCACGTCTGCGGCCCTCGAACCCGAACGGCTTCGTGACGACGCCGACCGTCAGGGCCTCGAGCTCGCGGCCGAGCTCGGCGACCACCGGGGCGGCGCCGGTGCCCGTCCCACCGCCCTCGCCGGCGGTGACGAAGACCATGTCGGCGCCCTTCAGCGCCTCTTTCAGCTCGTCGCGGCTCTCCTGCGCGGCGGCGAGCCCCACTTCGGGGTTCGCGCCTGCGCCGAGACCGCGGGTCACCTTGGAGCCGATATGGATCTTCACGTCCGCGTCGGTGTCGAGGAGCGCCTGCGCATCCGTGTTGACGGCGATGAACTCCACGCCCGTGAGACCGGACTCGACCATGCGGTTGACGGCGTTCGTGCCGCCTCCGCCGACACCGACCACCTTGATCACCGCGAGGTAGTTGCCGTTCTGCGTGCTCATCTCGACCTGCCTGAGGGTCAAGCTCTCATCGAGCTGTGGAAAAGGGCTGAATCGCGTGATTCGAAGCCAGGGTACGGACTCCTTGTCGGCAATGTCAACGGAACCCTCAAGGGACGCTGGAGGTCGCACTCTCGACCTCTACCTGAGAGTCGAGAGTTGCTGGGCCCGCGACCGGCCGGTCGGGCACGCTCACGTCGAGGTACCCCGCCCCCTCCGGGAGCCGCGGGATCACGCGCGCGGCGACCGCCAGCTTCAGGCGCGCGTCGCGCAGGCCGCCGAGGCGCAGCTCGAGCCCCGAGCGGAGGCGGAGCGTCAGCTGGTCGCTTGCCGTCGTCAGCGAGACCACGCGGCCCGGGAAGCGCGACCCTGCGAGCGGCGCCACGGCCGCGACGGCGACCCGCAGATCGCCGTCGACGATCGCACCCTTCTCGAGCGTCACGTCCTTCGCGACCCACAGCCGCGCAAGACCGGGCTTGGCGTGGCGGTCGACCCTGGCCATCACCCGCCCGCGTTCGGAGAGGACGTAGGCCGCCACGCCCTGGCGCGCCACCGCGACGGGACGCTCGGGGTCGACGGTCACGCGGAGCGTGTGCGGGAAGGCGCGGTCGAAGGAGACCCCGGCGACCGTCGAAAGGGAGAGGACGTCCGAGCGCGCGGCCCCGAGGTCGAGGCCGACGAGGCTCGAGCCGTTCCGGTTCGCGAGCGCGCGTTCGACCTGGCGTGCGACCCCGGGGCTCGCCCCGGTCACCTCGATCGAGCTCACGCCGAAGAGACTCGTCTCGCGCGCGATCACCAGCGCCAGCAGGGTGCCGGCCAGCGCAGCGAAGGAGAGCAGCAGCACGCGGCCGGAGGGGACGAGCCGGCCGAGCTCGAGGCGATCACCGGGGTCCATGCGCGGGAACGGGACGACGACGCTCGCCGTTCGCGCACGCGGCCGCTCGCGTCCTGCTCGTCCCCTGGTGGCCACGGGACCGACTTCGGCGCCGGCCCCGGTTTTCCTAGAGGGAGAGGGAGCCGAGGAAGACGACCTCGTGCTCGAGGTCGACGCCGAACTGCTCGCGGGCCCGGCGCCGAGCCTCGTGCATCAGCGCGAGGCAGTCGGCGCTCGTGGCGTTGCCGGCGTTCTCGACGAAGTTCGCGTGGCGGGGCGACACGACCGCGCCGCCGACCGCGAAGCCCTTCAGGCCGCACAGCTCGAGCATGCGGCCCGCGCCGAGCTCCCCCGGCGGGTTCTTGAAGACCGAGCCGAAGGTCCGCTTGTTCGTCGGCTGCGTCGCCTTGCGGCGCGCGACGAGGTCGGCGACCTCCGCCTTGATCTCCTCGACAGGTCTCGGCGCGAGGCGGTACTCGACCCGGGCGACGACCTGGTCGGGACGCACCGACGAGTGGCGGTACCGAAGCCCGAGCGTCTCGGGAGTCAGCCAAGCGCTCCCCTCGCCCGAGACCACGAGGGCACGGACGAGGATCGCGCTCCAGTTCGAGCCGTACGCGCCGGCGTTCATCCGGACGCCGCCGCCTGCAGTTCCGGGGATCGCGCACGCGAACTCGAGGCCCCCGAGCCCCGCGGCGCGTGCGCGATGGAGGCACACGGCGTTGGTCGCCCCGCCGCCCGCCCGCAGCAGCTCGCCGTCGACCTCGACGTCGGCAAGATCGCCCGAGAGGCGGAGCACGAGCGCTTCGACCCCGTCGTCGGAGGCGAGGAGGTTGGAGCCGAGCCCGACGGTGCGGAGCTCGAGACCGCGCTCGACCGCCCACGCGACCGCCTCCTCGAGCTCGGTCACCGAGCCGGGGCGTGCGAAGGCCCGTGCCGGTCCCCCCGTGCCGATCGTCGTCAGCCGCGCGAGCCGGACGCCTGTCTCGATCTCCACGGGCTACGCCTCTCCGGCTTGGTCCGGCAGGCCGGCGAGGATCGCCCGCGCCGCGCGCCACGGCTCCCCCACGCCGAGCGTGACGACGAGGTCGCCGGGACGTACGACCTGGAGGGCCAGTCGCGCCCCGTCGTCGAGCGTCGGCGCCCAGATCCGCCGCGTCGGATCGGGAACCGCGTCGAGGACGAGCCGCGTCCCGACGCCCTCCCGCGCAGCGTCGCGCTGCCCGACGAAATCGGTCACGATCGCGACGTTCGCGAGCCCGAGGGCCTCGCCCAGCTCGCGATGCAGCTGCCGGGTCCGCTCGACGACGTGCGGGACGTAGAGCGCGACCAGCCGGCGCGGCTTACGGGCACGCGCGGTCTCGAGCGCGGCGCGGAGCTCCGTCGGGTTGTGGCCGTAGTCGTCGACGACGGTGACGCCGCCACGCTCCCCGAGCACCTGGAAGCGGCGGTCGGCGCCGGTGAAGACGGCGAGCGAGCGCTCGGCGGTCGGGGGCTCGACTCCAGCGAGGACGAGTGCGGCACGCGCCGCGGCCGCGTTTCGGCGGTTGTGCTCCCCCGGCACCGCGAGCGGGAACGTGACCGGATCGAGCTCGTCTCCGCGGACGACGTCGGGCACCTCAGCGAGCCACGCGTCGAGACCTGCCCGGAGCTCGGCGACCGACGCCCAGCTCGCGTGGTGGTCGAGGTCCACGTTCGTCAGCACCGCGAGGCGGGGACGGAGCTCCAGCACCGAGCGGTCCGACTCGTCGCCCTCGACGACCAGCCAGCCCGAGCCCGTCCCGGCGTTCCCCCCGAGCTGCGGGACGACCCCGCCGATGATCCACGACGGATCCTCGCCGGCCTCCCGGAGACCGAAAGCGATCATCGCCGCGGTCGTCGTCTTCCCGTGCGCGCCGGTCACGACGATCGAGGGCCGCGTGGCGACGAGCTCCGCCAGGAACGAGGCGCGTGGCGTTCCGTCGACGAGCTCGCGATGGGCCGTCGAGATGATCGCCTCCCAGCCCGCCGGCGGCCGAGGTGTGCCGCCGAGGTCGATCTCGATCCCGTCGAGGGTCTCGGAGAAGATCGTCTCCTGCGCGTCCCAGCCACGAACGTCCGCGCCCCAGGCGCGCGCGATGTTCGCGTAGGCCGACATCCCGGAGCCGGCGATCCCGACGAAGTAGAGCCGGCGGCCGGCGAGCGGCTTGTGTTGAATCGACACGAGCTCAGCTGCGCCGGCCCTCCGCCAGCGCGATCAGCTCGTCCGCGACGTCCTCGGCCGCGTCGGGCCGGGCGAGCGCGAGCATCGCCTCCCGCATCCGGGCGAGTCGAGCCCGATCGGCGAGCAGCTCGGCGACGAGCGCCGGAATCCCGTCGACCTCGGCTTCCGGGACGACCACCGCGCCACCACCGCGTTCGAAGTGCTTCGCGTTGAGCGTCTGGTGATCCGCGGTCGCGTAGGGGTACGGGACGAGGACCGACGGCACGCCCGTCGCGGCGAGCTCCCAGACGGTGCCGCCCGCGCGCGAGATGGCGACGTCGGCCGCCGCCAGCGCCTCCCCGAAATGGTCGGTCTGCGGGAGCAGCACGTAGCCCGGCCGCGAGACGCGGGCTCGCAGTGACTCGTAGTCGCGCTCGCCTGAGATGTGGAGCACGGCGGGGCCCTCCGCCGCCCAGGCACCGACCGCCAGCTCGTTGAGCGAACGTGCCCCGGCGAGCGCCCCGAACACCGCCACGACCGGGCCGTCGAGGGGCAGGCCGAAGCGGCTCCGGCCTGCCTCCTGTGTCGCGCCGCGGTGGGCGAGCGGGATCGGCCGCCCCACGACACGAACCTTCCGCCCGGTCCGACCAGGGATCTCGTACGCGAGGAGGAGGCGCTGGGCGAACGGAGCGGCCAGGCGGTTCGCGAGGCCGAGATGCGCGTCCGCCTCGGTCACCGCCGCCGGGATCCGGCGGAGCCGCGCCGCGACGACCATCGGGCCCGCGACGTAGCCGCCCGCGCCGAGGACGACGTCGGGCCGGCGCCGGCGAAGGATCGCGAGGCAATGGGCCGGGGCGGCCGACGCCTTCCAGGCGGCGCGCACCTGGGCGGCGCTCGGGCGTCGTGGGAGGCCGGTGACCGGGAATGTGTCGAGCGGGAACCCCGCCTCAGGCACCAGCTGCGACTCGACGCGGTCGGGCGTGCCGGCGAACGTCACCGTCACTCCGCGTGCGCGGAGCGCTTCTCCGACTGCGAGCGCCGGACGAACGTGACCGGCCGTTCCCCCGGCCGCGATCACGCACGCGAGCTTGGACGACGCGCTCATTCACCGCGATGTTAAGGAGCACCCCGACACCGGCGAGCATCACGAGCAGCGACGACCCGCCGTACGAGACGAACGGCAGTGGGATCCCGGTGAGCGGGGCAATGCCGAGCACCGCCGCGAGGTTGACGGCGGCCTGGCCGCAGACGAGCGTCGTGATCCCCACGGCCAGACGCTTGCCGAACGGATCACGGCACTCGAGCGCGACGCGGAAGCCGACCCAGGCGAAGACGGAGAAGCCGCCGATCAGCACGGCGGAGCCGATCAGGCCGAGCTCCTCGCCGACGACGGCGAAGATCATGTCCGTGTGGGCCTCCGGGAGGAAGTTGACCTTCTGGATCCCCTGACCGAGCCCCTCGCCCGTGATTCCGCCCGAGCCCATCCCGATGATCGCCTGGACGTTCTGGAAGCCCGCTCCCTCCGCGTCCTTCCACGGGTCGAGGAAGCTGAGCAGCCGGGCGCGGCGATACGGCTCCATGTAGATCGCGAGGGCGCCGGCGCCGAGCGCGAGCGTCGTCGCCAACGCATAGAGCCGAAGCGGGATCCCCGAGACGAGCAGGATCCCGGAGACCATCATCGCGAGCGCGATCGTGGTGCCGAGATCGGGCTCGATGACGATCAGGGCGCAGAAGATCCCGACGACGAGGCCGACGGGCTTGAGGAGCTCGCCCAGGGTCTGCGGGACCGGGCGTCGAGCGAGCACGGCGCACACCCAGACGCAGACCGCAAGCTTGGCGAGCTCGGCGGGCTGGACGCTGACCGGACCGAAGACGAACCAACGGTGCGCGCCGTTGATCGCGGGCGCAGCGACGAGGACCGCGGCGCAGAGCGCGAACGCGACGACGAGCATCAACGGCGCCAGCGGGCGGAGGAGGTGGTAGTCGAGTCGCGAGAAGACGGCGAGGAGCACGAGCCCGACGACGGCGTACAGCCCCTGCTTGATCAGGAACCGCATCGGGTCGCCCTCGCCCAGGGTCGCCGACGCGGACGTCGCGCTGAAGACCATCACGAGCCCGAACGCGACGAGCCCGAGGGTGACGAGGATCAGCAGTCGCTGCTCGACCTGACCGCGGTCCGACCCTCGTCTGCTCCCCACCCCGGGAGCTTCTGCACGAGCCGCCTGAACTCCTCCCCGCGCTGCTCGAAGCTGTCGAACTGGTCGAACGAGGCGCACGCCGGCGAGAGAAGCACGACGTCGTCTTTGGACGCTGCCGCCGCAGCCTCGGAAAACGCTCGGTCGAGGGTTCCCGCCCGAACGTAGTGCGCTCCCGCCGTATCGAGGGCAGCCGCGAGCTCTTCCGCCGCTTCGCCGATCAGATAGGCGCGGTCGTCGAAGGCGAACGCGCCGGCCAGCTCCCCGTAGCTCTCACCCTTGCCCCTGCCGCCGAGGATCACGTGCTTGCGACGACCAGGGAACGACGCGAGCGCGCGCAGCGCGGCGGCCGCGTTCGTCGCTTTGGAGTCGTTCACGTAGAGCACTCCGTCCAGCGTCGCGACCGCCTCGATGCGATGCTCCACACCCGGGAACGTCGCGAGCGCGCGGGCGATGGCCTCGTCCGGAACGCCGATCGCGAGCGCAGCCGCGGTCGCGGCAGCCGCGTTCTCGCGGTTGTGAGCGCCCGGGATCCTCGGCTCGGCCGGCAGTGGGTCGTCGGCGGAGAACTCGAGCCGCCGCGCGGAGCCCGGCACGGAGCCGAAGCGGCGCGGGACGACCGCCACGTCACCCGGACCCTGCTGCGCGAACGCTCGGAGCTTCGCCTCGGCGTATGCGTCGAACGAGCCGTGCCGGTCGATGTGGTCCGGCTCGAGGTTTGTGAGCACTGCGACGCGCGGTCGCAAGGTATCGACGTCCTCGAGCTGGAACGACGACAGCTCGCAGACGATCCAGGTGTTGTCGTCGACCGTGCCGACGAGTGAGGTCAGCGGACGGCCGATGTTGCCGGCCACCTCCACAGGCCAGCCCGCCTCCTCGAAGACCGCGCCGAGCAGGGCCGTCGTGGTCGTCTTCCCGTTCGTCCCGGTGACGCCGACGATCGGGCTCGAGAGCAGGCGCGCGCCGAGCTCGATCTCCGAGACGACGGGAACGCCTCGCTCGCGGGCGGTTGCCACGGGTGCCGCGTCGCCCGGGACGCCGGGGCTTTTCACGACGAGGCCGACGCCCTCGAGCAGCGCATCGTCCCACGAGCCGAGGTGCACGTCGGCGTTGACATCGGAGCCGTCGACCGTCTCCGACGCGTCGTGGGCGACGACAGCGACGCCCTGCGCGGCGAGCGCGGTGACGGCGGCACGCCCCGAGCGCGCCAGCCCGAGGACGAGGACGCAAGCCGGGAGGTCGCTCACGGCACAAGCGTAATCGGCGTCCGGCGGTCAAGCCGACGGCGCTCCAGACCGATGCCTGCCGGAGAGTCTCGCGTCCTCCCCGCATGCGTACACACCGACGCACCCTGCTCACCGTGGCCGTGCTCGCGGCCCTCGCCGGCGCGTCCGCGCTCGTCGTCGTCGCGATGACCGGCGGAGACAACACACCCAAGTCATCTTGGGCGCCGGCGCCACGCGAGGTCCGTGGGCTGACCGTCCTGGCGCAATCCGGCCGCGGCCGCTATGCGCTGCACACGGCGCACGAGGACGTGGGATTTCTGGCCGGGGTGAACCTCGGTGCGACGACTCCGGGTCACCAGCCGGGCGAGCTCGCGATCACCGCGGCGGACTACCGACGCTGGTTCGCCGAGATGGGCGAGCTCGGCATCCGTGCGGTGCGGATCTACACGATCCATCCACCGGCCTTCTACGACGAGCTCGCGGCATACAACCGCGCGCACGAGGACGCACCGCTCTATCTCGTGCAGGGCGTGTACCTTCCCGACGAGTCGTACACGGCGAAGCCACGCGGCCTCTACGACCCCGCGGTCTCCGCCGCGTTCGCGGCGGAGCTCCGCGACGCGGTCGCTGCCGTCACGGGCGACCTCGATCGCGCGGCGCAACTCGGACGCGCCGACGGGCACTGGAACACCGACGTGACCCCGTGGCTCGCCGGCTGGGTCATCGGCGTCGAGTGGGACCCGTTCGGCGTGCAGCGCACGGATCGCGTCGACCGCGGCGCCTCGGCGGTCCGCGGTCGCTACTTCCGGAGCACGCCCGACGCGACACCGACGGAGAGGTGGCTCGCGGGGAACATGAACCACCTCGCGACCCTCGAGGCGAGGCGCGGTCTCTCGACGCCGCTGGCGTTCACGAACTGGCCCACGACCGACCCGCTCCGCCACCCGAGCGAGCCGCTCCCGCGCGAGGATCTCGTCGGCATCGACGCCAACCACGTCCAGCCGACCGCCGCCTGGCCGGGCGGGACGTTCGCGAGCTACCACGCCTACCCGTACTACCCGGACTTCCAGCGGCACGAGCCAGCGCTCCGTCGATACGCGCTCGACGGCAAGGTCGACCCCTACGCCGGGTACCTCGCCGAGCTGCGCGCGCACCACGGGCGGATGCCGGTGATGATCACCGAGTTCGGCGTGCCGTCGTCGATCGGCTCGGGTCACGCGGGCCCGCTCGGCCGGAGCCAGGGCGACCACTCGGAGCAGCAGGCAATCGGGACCGACGCCGACCTCCTCCGCGTGATCCGCCGCGAGCGGCTCGCGGGCGCGTTCCTCTTCTCGTGGGTCGACGAGTGGTTCAAGTTCACGTGGAACACGGTTCCGCGCCAGCAGCCCGTCGCCGACCGCCGCCAGCTCTGGCACGACCCCTGGACGAACGAGCAGTGGTTCGGCCTCGTCGCGACGGACGCCGGGCCACCCAACCCCACTGGACGCGTCGTCCAGGAGAGCCGGACCGGGATCCGCGAGATCAGGCTCGCGACCGACCCGTCATGGCTCCACCTCAAGCTCCATCTCGACCACCCGCCGAAGAGGAAGCTCCTGCTCGGCTTCGACGTCGTCCCGGGAGGGGCAGCGCGCCTGCCCGGCTCGAAGGTCGTGGACGGCGCCAGCGACTATGCCGTCGTCCTCGATCTCGACGACAGCACGGGGCAGGCGTACGTCCGACCGGCGCTAGACCCTTTGCCGCTCGACTACTCCCCACTCCCGCGCGGCGTCGTCCGCTCGACCGACGGCTGGGACGAGATGCTGCTCTCGACGAACCGCTCGCTCGTCCTCCCGACGACAGGCAAGCGCCTGGCGTACGAGACGATGGACGTCGGCAGGCTCCGCCGCGGGACCTGGGATCCGGCGTCGTCCGACTACGACAGTCGCGCCACGTGGCAGGCGGACGGACAGGACGTGACGATCCGGATCCCCTGGATGCAGCTCGGGATCGTCGACCCGTCGTCCCGCCGGGCGCTCGTGCCCAGGACGAGGAACGGCGTGCCGGTCACGACGACGGTTCCCGTGCCGAGGATCGGCCTCCGCGTCGTCTCGCCCACCGACGGAACGGCGAGGGCAGCGCTCACGTGGACCCCGTGGAACGTCGTCCATCCGACCGAGCGGCTCAAGGCCGGGTCCGACGCGTACGCCCGGGCGCTGCGGGACGTCTACGCCTCGCCCGCCGACGGCTGAATCTCCGCCCTCGAATCGCGCCTCGCGAGCGCGACGCCTGCCAGCACCCCGGCCGCGCCAACGCCGAGCTCTGGCGTCAGGCGCTCGCCGAGCACGAGCGCCGCAAGCACCAGGCCGGAGATCGGCTGAAGGAACATCAGCGGCGCCATCCGCATGATCCCGCCCCGCGCGAGCGCCCAGTACCAGCCGAGGTAGCCGACGATGGACACCATCACCGCGAGAAACAGCACGGCGCCCCACGCCCGGGCGTCCGCGTGCGGCACGTGCCCCCCGGCGAAGAGCCCGACCGCCAGCGGCGCCAGGACGAGCGCACCGAGGATCACGCCCCAGTAGGTCGTCGTCGCGCTCGAGACGCCGCGCGGCACGAGTCGTGCTCCGGCAACGTAGCCGGAGGAGACGGCGAGGGCGGCGGCCAGCACGAGCAGGTCACCGCCGAGCGTCGCCGTGCCGTCGTCGCTGCCGGTGCGGACCGCGATGATCACAGCCTCGCCGCCGATCGCGACCGCGCAGCCGGCGAGCCACCAGGCGCCCGGACGCCGGCGCGTCACCAACGCCGCCCAGAGACCTGTGAACACGGGGAGGCCGGCGAGAATCGCAACCCCGTGCATCGCCGACGTCCGCTCCTGCCCGACGGTGTAGACGATCGGGAAGATCACGAACGCCGTCGCGGCCGACACCCCCAGCAGCAGGCGCGAATGCCGGTTCGTCGGCGGCCGGAGCCCGCTCGCCGCGACGAGAGGCACGGCCACGAGCCCCGCCAGCACCGTGCGCAGGACCGCGACCACGAGCGGCTCGAGGTCCTCGGTCGCGAGCCGGGTCGCGACGGGGCTCGCGCCCCAGATCACCACGCAGAGAACCGAGACGAGTACCGGGGCGGCCGGCACGAGCAGGGCAGTCCGGCCGCGTAGTCGGGTCGTGTCCCGCGCCGGGCGACGAAGCTCTGTCACAACGCGAGACTACGGCCGCTCACGGCTTCAGCCTCGGACAAAGCGCTCCTCGCCCGACATCGCGCCGCAGAGATCGATTCGGCATACGCGGCCTGCGATCGGCGCAGAGCCGGTCCCGGGTCTACTCCAAATGGGAACCGACATGCCGCCCGTGGTGTACTTCGAGCATGCCTCGAGCCCTCGCGCTTGCCGTGGCGGTCGTGGCGGCGCTCGTCCTGGCTTCGACGGCCGGTGCCGCAGCGCCGCGGTACATCCTCGTCAGCGGGTCCGGCGTTCCCGAGCCCGTTCTCCTCGGCGACTGGTCCGAGAACCTCGAGCTGCTCACGGCGCTCGTCGCTGCGCGCCACGCCGATCGGGCGACCATCCGCGGGCTTGCGAGCAGGCCCCGTCTCCGGCTCGGGCTGTTCTGGGGATGGCCGGAGCGCCCACGCCCGACGAGTCCGGCGCAGGCCAACCAAACGGGCTGGCTCTATCCGGCGGCCGGGTCCCAGCCGGCCGTGATCGACGTGCTCGTGAGCGGCGTCCGCGTTCCGCGGGTGGCGCCTGACGCCGTCGTCCGTATCCTCGAAGGCCACGGCGTCCCGACCCGCACGACCACTCCGAGCGGCTGCATCTCGAGAACGTCAGGGTCAACGGGAACACCGAGGCGAATCCCCCGTACGGAAACTTCACCTTCCACCTGACGCGCCGCGGCAAGAACCCCGAGCAGACCCGCTACCAAGGCAAGGGCGCCGTCTATTGCTTCCGCACCGCCCCGGTCGTCGTCTTCGTCTGGTCGATGGCGCCGGCCCATCGACCCTGACGCGCCAACGCGAGCAGCTTCACTCGCGCGCTGCCGCTTCATTCGGAGCGGTCGACCCGTGAACGTCGGTCTGCCGCCGGAGGCCGGCTTTGCCGGCCGAGAGGCGAGGCGAGACCCGTGCAGGACGAGAAGAAGGGGGCCGGCGGGGGAAACACGGTTTCCCCCGCCCTACTAGAGCTGGAAACGCAGGTAGTAGCGGTAGTAGAGGGCGAAGCCGATCGCGCAGAGGATCGCGCCGATGATCCAGAACCGAACCATGATCTTCGTCTCCGACCACGCCTTCATCTCGAAGTGGTGGTGGATCGGCGCCATCAGGAAGACGCGTTTCCCGGTGCGTTTGAAGCTCGCCACCTGGATCATCACGGAGAGGATCTCGACGAGGTAGACGCCCCCGATGAACACGAGCAACACCTCGGTCTCGGTGAGGATCGAGAGGGTGGCGATCGCGCCGCCGAGCGCCATCGAGCCGGTGTCGCCCATGAACACCTCGGCGGGAAAGGCGTTGAACCAGAGAAACCCGATCACCCCGCCGATCAGCGCGGCCGCGACGATCGCGATGTCGAGGTACTCGTGGCTTCGGCCGGCCACGGTGTCCGCCGAGCGAATCCAGTCGATCAGGGCGATCGCGAGGAGCGTGATCAGCGAGATCGCGCACGTCCCCGCGGCCAGGCCGTCGAGCCCGTCGGTCAGGTTCACCCCGTTGGAGGTTCCCGCGATCACGAGGAACAGGAACGGGAAGTACAGCCAGTGCAGGTCGATGTTGACGTCGATCAGCGGGAAGTAGATCTCGGTGTCCATATAGCCAACGTGCGTGGTCGCCCAGCCGACGCCGGCGGTGATCAGAACGAGCCCTGCGAGCTTCCAACGGCCGCTGAGCCCGAGCGAGCGGCGCCGCCGGACACTCAGGTAGTCGTCGGCGAAACCGATCAGGCCGCAGCCGAGGGTGGCGAGGATGATCGTGATCCCGGGCACCGTGTAGAGGGACACCGCGAGGGCCGGCACGAGCGCGGCGACGAGGATCAGAAGCCCGCCCATCGTCGGCGTCCCGGCCTTCACGACATGGCCCGCGGGGCCTTCCTCGCGGATCTGCTGCCCGATCGACTGCCGCCTGAGCCACGCGATGAACTGGGGCCCCACCGCGACGGCGATCACCATCGCGATGAGCCCCGCGATCAGGACTCGTGCCATGCCTGGAAGTGTTTCTCGATCAGGGGAGGGATGCCTTCGAGCCCGACGGCGCGAGAGGCCTTGACGAGGACGACGTCGCCCGGACGGAGGAGGTCGAGCACGTCGTCAAAGCCAGCTGCGTCGTCGACGACGACGCCCTCCGCGGCCCCGTCGACGTAGGCGCGTGCGGGGGCCCCGACGGCGACGACGAGCTCGATCCCGAGCTCGTGCAGCAACGAGGCGATGTCGCCGTGGTAGCCCGGGCTTTCGTCTCCGAGCTCGGCCATCTCTCCGAGCACCGCGACGCGCCGGCGGCCCGCGGCACGCTCGTCTAGATCGAGCAGAGCCGCGCGCATCGAGATCGGGTTCGCGTTGTAGGCGTCGTTGATCACGAGCCCGCCCCCCGGCAGGTCCCGGGCCTCGCCGCGCCACCGGCTGAGCCGGATCGCCGCCGCGCCCTCGGCCGCGCGGTCGAGCGGGAGCCCGAGCGCGTCGTATGCGGTCAGAGCAGCGACGACGTTCCCCGCGAGGTGCCGCTGCGCGAACGGAAGCTCGAGGCGGACGTCCGCGCCGGCGACGTCGAAACGCCAGGCGTTCCCATCGCGGACGACCGCGCCCGGGTCGAACGGCCGGACGACGAGGTCGTCGCGGAGAAAGGGCTCGAGCAGAGGCTCGGCCGCGGGCACCACGGCGACGCCGCCGGGAGGCAGCGCCTCGATCGCCTCGGCGTTCGCACGAGCGACGTCCTCGACGGTCCCGACGAGCTCGAGGTGCTCCGGCCCGATCGACGTCACGAGCGCGAGGGTCGGCCGCGCGACGGCGCACAGCTCCGCGATCTGCCCGGGCCCGCGCATGCCCATCTCGGTCACGAGGACGCGCGTCTCGGGCTCGAGGGCGAGCACCGTGAGCGGGAGGCCGAGCTCGTTGTTCCGGCTCGCATCGGCCGCCACCGTCGGCGTCACCGGCGTGCAGAGCGCCGCGAGAACGTCCTTCGTCGTCGTCTTGCCGACCGAGCCCACGACCGCGACGACCTGCGCCTCGGAGCGTCCCCTGACGAGCGAGGCCAGCGCCGCGAGCGCAGCTTCCTGGTCGCGTGGGATCAGGGTCGCGGCGCCCGCTGCGCGCGCCTCCTCGACGAAGCGCACACCCGTGTTCAGCGCGACGAAGAGGTCACCGGCGCGCGCCTCGCGCGAGTCGTCGTGGATCCGACGGATCACCCCGTCGACGGGCGCGCCGGCGAGCTGCCCGAGCGAGAGCTCCTCGATCTCGTCCCACCCGAGCGGAATCACGCCGGCCCTCCGGGTGGTGGCGGACGACGCTGGTGTTGAATCAACACGAGCGTCGTCACCCGCGCCTCGGCAAGCGGAGCGCAGCGCGGGCGACGTCTCGGTCGTCGAACGGATTGACCTCGCCGGCGATCTCCTGGCCCTGCTCGTGGCCCTTGCCGGCGATCAGCACCACGTCGCCGGCCTCTGCCCCCTCGATCGCGGTCTCGATCGCCGAACGGCGGTCGAGGTCGACCTCGACGTCGAGGTCGGTCCCCTGGAGGATCTGTTCCACGATCGCGAGCGGCTCCTCCGAGCGAGGGTTGTCGTTCGTCAGGATCACGCGGTCGGCGAGCTCCTTGGCGATGCGCCCCATCTCGGCACGCTTCGTGCGATCCCGGTCACCGCCGGCGCCGAAGACCACCGTCAGCCGACCGTTGCCGAGCTGACGTGACGCCTGGAGCGCGGCCGCGAGCGCGTCGGGCTTGTGCGCGTAGTCCACGACGACGGCGAAGCCCTGCCCCTCGTCGATCGCCTCGAAGCGGCCCGGGACGCCACCCACCGCCCGAATCCCTTCGACGATCGCCTCGTCCTCGACGTCGAGGAGGATCGCCGCGGCGATGGCGGCGAGGACATTTTCGACGTTGAAGATCCCGAGGAGCGGCGTTTCGACGTCGATCCCCACCGCAGTGAAAGACGAGCCTTTCGGCCCGACCTCGAGCCCGTCCGCGCGAACCTCGGCCTCCGGCCGCAGCCCGAACGTGACGAGCGGCGCCCGATGAGCACCGGCGAGCTCCTCCGCGAGCCGCCGCCCGTACGGGTCGCCGACGTTGATGGCGGCCGGCGGCGGCGTGAGACCCGTGAACAGGCGGCGCTTGGCCTGGAAGTACTCCTCCATGTCGCCGTGGAGGTCGAGGTGCTCCTGGCCGAGGTTGGTGAACGCAAGCGCGCCGAACCGAACCCGGTCCAGCCGCCGGTAGTGCGACCCGTGCGACGACGCCTCGATCGCGGCGGCGTCGTCGCCGGCTTCGAGCATCTCGCGAAACAGGCGCTGCAGGTCGATCGCCTCCGGGGTCGTGTGGGGCGCGTCCCGCGTGGCGCCGCCAACGAGCCACTCGACCGTGCCGACCAGGCCCGTCGCACGCCCATCGGCCTCGAGGATCGAGCGCAGGAGATAGGTCGTGGTCGTCTTGCCGTTCGTGCCCGTGACGCCCGCGACGGTCAGATGCTCGGTCGGCCTGCCAAAGAGCTCGTCCGCCGCGATCGCCATCGACGCGCGGACGGATTCCACGAGGAGTTGCGGCACGGCGACCTCGAGGGGCCGCTCGACCACGAGGGCGACGGCTCCGCCCCCGACGGCCTCGGCCGCGAGGTCGTGTCCGTCGCGGGTCGCCCCGGGGACGCAGAAGAAGAGCGCGCCGGCGCGGAGAGCGCGCGTGTCGTAGGCGAGGTCGAGGATCTCGACGTCCCGCCGCCCGATCACGTCGCTCGGCGCGAGCGCGCGGATCAGCGCGTCGAGCTCCATCGGGGCGATTGTAGGGGCGACGCTTCCCCCGTCCGCGCCGGACACGACGGTCGTGGACGACGGCACTCCTACGGCGTCGAGAACGACGCGAGCAGCGACGACGAACGCTTCGTCTCGGGTGCGTCCGGCGGGACCTCGAGGTACTGGAGCGCGAAACGGGCGATATCGCGGAACACCGGCGCGGCGACGACGCCGCCGTAGATCTGACCGTGCGGCTCGTCGATCATCACGAGGATCGCGAGGCGCGGCTTCCGCGCCGGCACGAGCCCCACGAACGACGCGACGTACTTGCTCACGTAGTGGCCGTTCTCCGCCTTGTTCGCCGTCCCGGTCTTCCCCGCCACCGTGTAGCCGGGAATCGCGGCCTCGGTCCCCGTGCCCTCGAGGACAACGTCGCGGAACATCGCGATCATCCGGTCGGCGGTGTGCCGCGAGACGATCCGCCGGGCGGCGCCGTGCGAGACGCGCTTGCCGCCGATCTTCTCGATCACGTGCGGTCTCGGCATGACGCCGCCGTTCCCGATCGCGGCGTACGCATCGACCATCTGGAGAGGCGTCACCGCGATGCCCTGGCCGATCGGGACGGTGCCGATCGTCGAGCCCGACCAGTTGTCGTACGGAAGCACCATGCCAGGGCTCTCTCCGGGCAGCTCGCTGCCGGTCGTCTTGCCGAAGCCGAAGCGGTCGATCCACCGTGCGAGCTCCCGGCCGCCGAGCCGCTCCTTCGCAATCGTCACGGTGCCGACGTTGGACGACTCGGCGAGGATCTGCCGCACGGTCATCCGCTCTGCGGGGCGGTAGTGCGAGTCGTGGATCACGCGGTCGGCGACGTGGATCGTGGGTTGGAGCCAGAAGGACGTCTCCGGCGTGACGACGTTGTCCTCGAGCGCGCCTGCGATCGTCACGATCTTGAAGGTCGAGCCCGGCTCGTAGACGTCTGTGACCGCGCGGTTGCGGCGCAGGTCGGCGGGCGCCGAGGCGAAGTCGTTGGCGTTGAAGGTCGGTGCGTTGGCCATCGCGAGGATCCCGCCCGTGCGCGGGTCCATCACGATCGCCGTGCCGCCCTTCGCGCCGAAGCGCGCAACCGCGGCCGACAGGAGCTGCTCCGCGTTCGCCTGGATCTGGTGGTCGATCGTGAGGACGACGCTCTTGCCCGGACGCTCGCGGCGCGACTTGACCACGTCGATCGCCTGGCCCGCCGGGTCCCGCACGACGATCTCGTAGCCGGAGCGCCCGGCGAGCGTGCGATCGAGCGACTTCTCGAGGCCGTCGAGCCCGAAGTTGTCGGTGCCCGCGAAGCCGAGCAGGTTCGCGGCGACGCGCCCCTGCGGATACGTGCGCCGCTCCTCGGGATAGAAGCCGAGACCCGAGACGTGCTCCTTCTCGAGGTCGCCCGCCTTCAACGCGTCGGCCTTGCGGTCGAGGTAGACGAACTGCTTCGTCCGGTCGCGCAGCTTGGGATAGAGCTCGTCGGCGCTGAGGTCGAGCGCGGTGGCCGCCTTGACGGCAGCCTTCTTCGGCGCGACGACGTTGCGCGGGTCGGCGTAGACGGTGATCGCCTGCTCGCCGATCGCGAGCGGCTCGCCCGTCCGGTCGAAGATCGTGCCCCTCCCGGCCGGAATCTCGATCGTCTCGCGGTGTTGCCGCGACGCCATCGCCTCGAAGCTCGGTGCCCGCACGACCTGGATCCAGGCCGCGCGCGCGAACGTCACGGCGAACAGGAAGCCGAATCCGAGCAGCAACAGCCGGATGCGGACGTTCGCGCGCTTGTCGTTCACTACTTCGGCTCCAGCCTGAGGTACGTCGTGCTGTTCGGATCGGCCGGGACGAGCCCGAGCTTCGAGGCTGCCTCGGTCTCGATTCGCTCGTTGGACGACGCGCTGGAGAGCTGCGCCCGCGACGTCGCGATCTCCGCCTTGAGCTCGGCGCGCGTGTGGCGGAGGCCGTCGAGCTGGACGTTCAGGCGGAGGACGAGGACGTTCACCGCGACGATCCCCGCGAGCAGCGCGCCGATCACGACGATCCAGAGCACGCCGCCCCCGAACGCCTTGCGTGCGGTGCGTGCCCTGCGGAGGGAGGGCTGGGCGATGGTGGACATCAGGTCCTCACCGCTGCCCGCAGGCGCGCGGATGCGGCACGGGGGTTCTCGTCGAGCTCCGCCCGATCGGGTCGTATGGGCTTCCGTGTCAGCGCGCGAAGCGTCGGCGCCTTGCCGCACACGCACACCGGGAAGTCGGGCGGGCAGGTGCAGCCCTTCGCCTGCTCGGCGATGAAGCGCTTGACGATGCGGTCCTCGAGCGAGTGGAACGAGATCACCGCCAGCCGGCCGCCGGGCCGCAGCATCTCGAGCGCGGCAGGCAGCGCGGCCTCGAGCGAGCCGAGCTCGTCGTTGACGGCGATGCGGAGCGCCTGGAAGACCCGCTTCGCGGGGTGCCCTTCGCCGAAGCGAGCGGGCGTCGGGATCGAGAGCTTGATCACGTCGACCAGCTCGACCGTCCGCGAGAACGGCGTCTCCTCGCGCCGGCGGACGATCGCTCGCGCGATCGGCGTGGCATAGCGCTCCTCGCCGTACCGTCGGAAGATCGAGACGAGCTCACGCTCGTCCCACGTGTTCACGATCGTTGCTGCGGTCGGCTCCGACGACGGGTCCATCCGCATGTCGAGCGGCGCGTCGGTCGCGTACGAAAAGCCGCGCTCGGGCCGGTCGATCTGCATGGACGAGATCCCGAGGTCGAGGAGGATCGCGTCGGCCTTCACGTGGTTCGCCGCGAGCTGGGCGAGGACGACGGCGAAGTCGCCGCGGAGGAACCTGACGTCCACCCCGGCTCGGGCACGGAACCGGTCGAAGAACGATTTCGCGGTCGGGTCGCGGTCGATCGCGACGAGCTTGCCCTGCCCCGCGAGATCCTCGGCAAGCAGGCGCGCGTGCCCGCCGGCGCCGAACGTCGCGTCGACGACCGTCTCGCCCGGACGCACCGCGAGCAACTCGCGCACGCGGTCCGCGAGAACGGGGACGTGGTCAGCTTCCGTGTGCGGCAAGACGTTCGGCAGCATGCTCGACGCTCCCTTCGACGGCGGTCAGGTGCTTCTCCCACGCGGTTGGGTTCCAGAGCTCCAGGTGGTCGTAGTTCCCCGCGACCACTACCTCGCGCTCGAGCCCGGCGTGCCGGACGAGCGGCGACGGGACGAGCACGCGACCCGACCGGTCGACGTCCACCGCGTCCGCTCCCGAGAAGAAGAAGCGGCGCAGCTCCCGCGCCTCGCGCGACAACGGGTCGAGCACGGACATGCGGGCCTCGACCGTCACCTTCCACGTCTCCCGGGGGTACACCGCGACGTTCCCGTCGATCCCTCGGGCGAGGACGACACCGTCGCCGAGCGCCTCGCGAAAGCGCGCCGGCAACGTGAGCCGGCTCTTCTCGTCGATCGTGTGCTCGTAGGTGCCGATGAACATCGCCCTGGGCCGTGGCCGATCGCAATCGTGATCCCCACGTCGCCCCACTTTATGCCACTGGGTCCCACTTGGCAAGTGCAGCCTGCCCACGCCGCGACGCGACCCGTACACGCGTTCGGTCGCTGCCCCGGACGCGCGTCAGCGGACGGCGACGTGCCGGGGCGCGACGCCCCTGCCCGTCAGCGCGCCAGCGCCGCAGCGCGCGGCGAACGCGATCGCATCGTCCCCGGCGAGACCGGCGCCGAGGGCGTACGTGAGGCCGGCGGCGAAGCTGTCTCCGGCGCCGTACGTGTCGATCACCTCGCCAGGCGGTGTCGCGGCCGAGAACGGCCCACCGGGCCGGGCCCAGCCGCCGAGCGCCCCGGACGTCGTCACCACGAGCCGCGGCGCCGGCTCGAGGTCGCCGCCGTAGTGCTCCGCCCGGTCCTCCCCGCTCCCGACGAGCGCGTCGAGCTCGACCCCACCGCGACGCAGGACGTCGAGCTCCCTCGGCGTCGCGGTCAGCACGCGAGCTCGCCGTGCGTGCACCAGCGCGTCGACGTCACCGGCGACGAAGAACACGGCGTCCATCGTCGCGAGCTCGTGCCACGGAAGCCGCTCGTCGTGCCCACGGGGCGCGAGCTTGGGCCCGATCGTCGTGATCGTCCGCTCGCCGGCGTCGTCGATGTAGGTGAACGCCCACCGCTGCGGCCGCTCGTCCAGCGCCGCGTGAACAACGACGCCGCGACCCTCGAGCTCGGCGCGCGCGCGGCCTCCGAGCTCGTCGTCGCCGAGCACCGTGAACAGCCATGCCTCGTCGGCGAGGAGGGCGAGCTGCACAGCCGCGACGGCCCCGGCGCCACCCGCCTGCTCCCACTCCTCGGACGAATGAGCGATCTCGCCGGGACTCGGCACGTGGTCGACGCGCGCGAAGCGGATCCACTCGACGTGCCCGACCACGGCGGCGCGCATTCCCGGAGTCTGCATCAGGCGCGACCCGCATTGCGGATCGCGCCCGGCAACGCTCGTCCGCTAGACGGCCATGCGGCTCATGGTCGGTAGCGGACGGTGACGAGACTCCCCTTCGAGCCGGCGTCGGTGAGCGTGACCGTTCCGCGGGCGGCGGCGTACCGGCCGGTGCCGCCCTCGATCGGGTAGACGCTCGTCTTGGCCCGCAGGTCGACCGCGCTGTCGATGGTGAGCGACCCGCCGTCGAGCGTCGCCGTCCAGTGGAAGAAGACGTACGGCGGATGGAGGTTGACTCCGTACCCGTTGACGACGCCGATCGCTCGCCCAGCCGGGGTCTTCAGCTGCTGCTGCGCGACGTAGATGTCGCCCGGGCCGCCGTTGTCCTTTCGGCCGACGTCGGCGAACGCGTGCCAGCTCTCCTTCGTCACGTAGTGCTCGGTCGTCCACGCGTTCGGTGCAGCCGCGGATTGCGCCGCGTACACGACGACGGCGCCGAGTGTCGCGGTGAGCAGAAGTGCCGCTCTCATCCTGATCCTCCTTTCGAGGCTGCGGACGCTAGAAAGCGAGCCGCTGCGCGTCGTCAGGGCGATCCCTGAAGACGGCCACGGTTCAGGGTCAACCCTGACTGCGGAGGAACGTGAGCACGGCCAGCACGCGTCGGTTGTGGTCGGCGTCCGGCGGGAGCCCGAGCTTGGCGAGGATGTGGCGCACGTGGGTCTCGACCGTCTTCGGCGTCAGCCAGAGGCGACCGGCGATCGCCCTGTCGCTGAGGCCCTCGGCCACGAGCGCGAGCACGGTTCGCTCCCGGTCGCTGAGCTCGGCGAGCCGGCTTTCGGTCGCGGGTCGGTGCAGCAGCAGGTCGACGAGCTCCGGGTCGACGACTGTCTCCCCCCGCGCGACCCGCTCGATCGCATCGAGCAGCGTCTCGAGCTCGGTGATGCGGTCCTTGAGGAGATAGCCGCTCCGGGCGGGGCTCTCGCGCAGCAACGTGAGCGCATAGTCGGCGTCGACGTACTGGGAGAGGACGAGCACGGCGACCTCCGGCGAGCGCTTGCGGATCGTCGCGGCCGCGTCCAGCCCTTCGCTCGAGTGTGTCGGCGGCATGCGGATGTCCACGAGCGCCACCTGTGGTTGCTCCCGGTCGACGCAGTCGAGCAGCTCCGCGCCGTCGGCGGCCGTGCCGACGACCTCGTGTCCGTGTGCCTGCAGCGCGTGGAGCAGCCCGTCGCGGACGAGGGCGGAGTCGTCGGCGATCACGAGCTGCATGGGACCTCGGCATGGAGCGTCGTCCCCGCACCCGGTTCGCTCGTGACCGTCAGGGTGCCGCCGGCGGCAGCGACGCGGTCGGAAAGACCGAGGAGTCCGCCGCCGGCACAGGCGGTTGCACCGCCGCGCCCGTCGTCGCTGACGTCGACGAGCAGCCTTCCGTTCTCGCGCGCGACGGAAACCGCCGCAGAGTGGGCCTCGGCGTGCTTGGCGACGTTCGCGAGCGCCTCGGCCACGACGAAGTAGACCGTCGTCTCGACCGAGGCCGGATAACGCTCGTCGTCGGCCTCCACGCGAACGGGCACGGGCGCGCGGTCGGCGATGCTTCGGACCGCCGCGCCGAGGCCCTGCTCGCTGAGGATCGTCGGGTGGAGTCCGCGTGCAAGCTCGCGCAGCTCCCGCAAGGCGGTCTGCAGCTCGACCTCCGCCTGGTCGAGCACTTCCCGATCGGCGCCGCCGTCGCGGAGGAGTTGCAGGGCGAGGCCGAGCGCGAGCAGCCGTTGCTGCGCGCCGTCGTGCAGGTCGCGCTCGAGCCGGCGGCGCTCGGCGTCGGCGGCGCCGACGATGCGCGCGCGAGAGGCGCGCAGCTCGGCAAGCTGGGCTCGAAGCTCGGCCTGCAGGCGAGCGTTCTCGAGCGCCAGCCGTGCGGCTGAGCCTGCTGCCTCGAGCAGCGCCCGCTGCCCCAGGAGCCGTTCGTCGTGGACCAGCACGGCCAGCGGCTCGGCGACGGGGCCGATCGTCGTGAGCGCACGGCCCTCCGGGATCGTGCTCACATCGACCGGCTCGCCTGCCTCGTCCACGAAGGCGCCTCGCTCCGGAAGCCAGAGGACGAGCTCCAGCGTCGGATCGCCGACCGCTCGTGCCAACGCGCGGCCGACGTCTGCCGTGGGTGCCTGCCCGAGCTCGACGACCAGGTCGCCGAGCGCGCCGCGCCGACGCCGGATCGCCGCCAGGCCGATGAGGATCGACAGCGGCAGGAGAAGCGCGTTCGCGCGATCGACCCAGTCGAGCGCCGTGCCCGGGCTCTGCCAGCCTCCGAGCCAGACGACGCGCTGCGCGATGAACTCGGCGGTCGTGAAGAACACCGCGAGCCCGAGCGGCAACAGCGTGACACGGGCCCCCGGCGGAGCCGCGCGCAGCCGGCGCACCAGCAGTCCCACGAAACAGGCTCCGAGCGCGACGAAGGCAATCCACGACGCCTGGCCGACGGGCAGGTAGTCGAAGGTCGTGCCGGTGTAGAGCAGCGAGGACGCGCGCGGCGCACACGTCGCGCATCCCTCGGGCTGGAAGAACAGCAGCGGTGCGCCCATCCAGACGAGACCGACGAGCGCGGCGAGCGTGACCAGGGCGCGTTCGCTCCGGGCACGCACGCGCCCGGATGGATACGCGAGCACCATCAGCGCGTACGCGGCCGGCTGGAGCCCGTGGGCAAGCATCCACACCGTGGTCGCGGACCGTGACACCGGCCAATCCACGGAGAGGTCGTCCAGCACGGAGACCAGGAGCCACGCCGCGATGAGGAGAGCCAGGCGTTCCCGCCCCGGCTGGCGCGCGGTCGCGACCGCGACAACGACCCCGGCGATGCCCGCGACGACGTAGAACGCGAGGCCGGAGTCCGCCACCCCTAGGTGGAGCTGACGGATCACGTCCGTGAGCCAGAGGACCACCGTGAGCGCTGCGAGACCGTAGGCCGCAAGGCGAAGCCTGTGCGCGGTCAAAGGGGCCGAAGCGCGTCTCGCAAACGCGCTGCGGTCAGCTCGTGCTTCGGCAGAAAGCTGCATCCCGGAGGCCACTCGAACGAATCTCCGAAGTCTGACCTGCTACGGCTCGAAATCAAGACCACGTGCGGCGCCTCAGCCGCAAGCACGAGCTCCCGCGCCACCGCCAACCCCGACCGGTCGGGCAGGACGACGTCGAGGAGCACGATGTCCGGACGAAGGCGCTGCGCCTCGCGAAGGGCGCCTGCCGCATCGGCCGCCTCGCCCACGACCGTAAACCCCCCGCCCGCCAGCAACCGACTTGCCAGCCGCCGAAAGCTCGCGTGGTCGTCGACGACGAGGACGCGCATCGCAGGCGGATCGTCGCAGCCGATCGCTCAGGGGCATCCCTGAACCAGGCCGGCTTCAGGGATCGCCCTGACGACGAGCCGCTCGAGGGCAGCGACCTCACAGAACGCGCGTGTCGTGCGTTTCCCTGGATGATGGATGCCGTGGCGACGATCCCGCCGTTCGAGGTCTTCTACGCCGATCACGCCGGCGAGGTGCTGAGCCTCCTCCGCCGACGGGTCGGACGTGACCGCGCGGACGACGCGTTCCAGGAGACGTTCATACGGGCGCTTCGCGCCTACGACCGGCTCGAGCACGGCGAGCACCTGCGAGCCTGGGTGCTGACGATCGCGACGCGGGTCGCGATCGACGCGCACCGCCGGGCAGGCGACCCGACCGACGAGCTGCCCGAGCTCCCGGACACGGACGGCCGCCCTGCATACGAGGAGCTCGCCTTCCTCACCGACACACTGCCCCCGAAAGAGCGGGCGGCGGTGGTCCTACGCTACGGCTACGACCTCGACTACGAGCAGATCGCCGCCGCGCTCGACTCGTCCCCGGACGCCGCCCGCCAGGCGACGTCCTCGGGCGTGCGGCGCCTGCGAAGGAGGATCGCATGACCGTTCCCGCCGACCTCGACCGCCGATTCCGCGACGCCGCGGTGCAGGCCCAGCTCCTCGACGCAGGCTACGACATCGTCGAGAGCCCGATCGGCCCGTTGCTCGTCGCCGCCACCGACCGCGGCCTGCTGCGGGTCTCCTTCGACGGGGGAGGCGACCCCGATGCAGCGCTCGAGCACATCGCCCGCGTCGCCGGCCCTCGCGTCCTCCGCGCTCCGCGTGCGGTCGACACGGCGCGGGCCGAGCTCGATGAGTACTTCTCCGGCCGTCGGCGCGCGTTCGACCTGCCCGTCGACCTCCGTGGGCAGCCGGGCTTCGCCGTGTCCGTCCTCGCCGAGCTCGCGATGGTCCCCTACGGGCACACGCAGACGTACGGCGAGCTGGCGACCCGCGTCGGGAACCCGAAGGCCGCGCGCGCCGTCGGCATGGTGATGAACCGCAACCCGCTCCCGGTCGTCCTCCCCTGCCATCGCATCGTCGGCGCCTCGGGCAGCCTCGTCGGCTACGGCGGCGGGCTCGAGCGAAAGGAGCAGCTGCTGCGCCTGGAGGGGGCGATGCTGTGACCCTCCGCGGGTGGGATCCGCAGTGGCGGATCCCACCCGCGGCCTATCCCGCCTTCGGCGGGCACATCCCCCTGAAACGGCGTGCTTCGCGGCCGGACGCTCGAACGCGCCGCCCGCACGCCACGGCAACGAAGCGCCATTCCGAAACGAGCTCTGAGGCGCGATCCCAAGGAAGGCGCCAGGGTGGTAGATTCGCGCCCCCGTCTCGGAAGGGAGCGAACCATGTCATCGATGCAGGCCTACGCAAGCCGCACGGGCTGGATCATGCTGGCCGCCGTCGTGCTGTTCTCGGTCGCCGTGTTCAGGCTCATCTCGGGCATCAGCTATCTGGCGAACAGCCACAAGATCAACGACTACACCGCCGGGTTCTTCGGCGACAACATGTGGGCCTGGGGGCTCTGGGACCTCGTGATCGCCGCGCTTGCGATCTGGGCGGCGTTCTCGCTGCTCGGCGGCGGCGAGTTCGGCCGCGTCATCGCCTACATCTGGGCGATCCTCGTGATCGTGAACAGCTTCCTGATCATCGGCATCGCCCCCTGGTTCGGCGCGGCAATGCTCACGCTTGCGCTGCTCGTGATCTACGGCCTCGCGTCGACGCCGCTGAGGACGTCCGAGACGTAACCGCCGACGCCGCCGCGCCACCGCTCAGGGCAGCAGGCGATAGCCGACCCCCCAGTCGTTCACGACGACGCCTGGGGCGCCCGCGGCCTCGAGCTTCCGGCGCAGGCGCGACGCGTGCGAATCGAGAGTGCGGGTGCGGATCCCGTTCCCGCGGATGCCCCACACGTCGCGGAGGAGCTCGCTCTTGGTGAACACACGACGCGGATCGCTCGCGAGCTTGCCGGCCAGCTCGAACTCGCGGCCGGCCAGCCGCACGACCGTCTCTCCGACGCGAACCTGACGCGAGCGGTGGTCGACGACGATCGGACCCGCCTCCAGGACCTCCGCCTGTCCCAGCGACGCACGGCGCAGCAGCGCGCGTACGCGTGCCCGGAGCTCGAGGTAGACGTCCCGCGGCACGACGTCGTCGGCACCGCTTTCGAGGGCCCGCACCCGGACGGTCGAGTCGGCGTCGGGATCGGTCAGGAGGATCATCGGGATGTTCCGGTCCCAGGTCCGGCCGGGCTCCCCCGCGCGGATCTTGCGGCACAGCTCGGCGTCGCCCGCGATCACGACGTTCGGCAGGAGCCGCTCCGCGAGGTCGAGCGCGCGCGCGGTCCACGCGGCGCCGAACACCGTGAACCCGTCGTCGCGCAACTGCTGCTCGATGGACTCCCTCGAGCCCGGCTCGCGCTCTGCGAGGAGGACGGCGTTCGCGCTCACCCGCGCGACGCTAGAGCGATTCGGCGGCCGTCGCCAGATGTCCATTGGGCCATCTGTGTGACGATTCGCCCACAGCCGTCCGGGAAGGCCGGGTATGGAATCGCTCAACCTCACCGCGAACGGAATCGCGTTCCACGCGCTGGCCGACGGGCCGTCCGACGGCCCGCTCGTGCTCTGCCTGCACGGCTTCCCCGAGCTCGGTCGCTCGTGGCGGCACCAGCTTCCCGCCCTTGCCGCCGCCGGATATCGGACGGTCGCCCCCGATCTCCGCGGCTACGGGGGGACGGAGCTCCAGGGGCCGTACGACCTGCGGACCCTCGTCGGCGACGTCGAGGGGCTGGTCGAGTCGCTCGGGCGCCGGCGGGCGATCGTCGTCGGTCACGACTGGGGCGGCGCGGTCGCATGGAGCGTCGCCGCTCTTCGGCCCTCACTCGTCGAGAAGCTCGTGGTGCTGAACTGTCCGCCGCCGCACGATCTCGCGCGTGCGATGCTGCGCTCGCCGGCGCAGCTCCGTCGATCGTGGTACATCCTCTTCTTCCAGCTGCCGCGGCTTCCGGAGCGACGCATGGCCGAAAACTGCGCCGAGGTCGTCGCCCGCGCGCTCGTCGGAGGCTCGCATCGACGAGACGCCTGGTCGGCCGACGAGCTGGCTGCCTACCGTGTCGCATTCGCCCGCCCGGGTCGCGCCAAGGCCGCGATCGACTGGTATCGCGCCTCGTTCCGCCGCTCGCTCCGTCCGGGCCGGCGACGAGGGCTGCCACCCGTCCAGGCGCCGACGCTCGTCCTCTGGGGCGCGGAGGACCGCTTCCTCGGGCGCGGGCTCGCCGACCCCGATCGCCTGCGCCGCTCGCTCGTCGACGGCAACGAGCCGACGGTGGTGCTGATCGACGACGCAGGGCACTTCGTCCAGAACGAGGCGCCTGACCGCGTGAACGAGGAGCTGCTCCGCTGGCTGGGACCGGCGGCTTGACCGACGCGCCGTCCGGCCGACCTGCCGCGTCAAAGACGGCCGCTGCGAAAGACGCCCCAGAGGAGCCAGACGCCGAACGCGCCCGACAGGACGAAGCCGACGACCGACAGCAGGTGGAGGCCGATCACGTGCGGCCCGTTCTTTGCTAGCACGCCGATGAGGGAGGAGCCGACGAGGCCACCGAGGATCACGAGCGCGACGGCGATCCGGTTCACCGCGACGTCGATGTGGTGCGCGAGGTCGTCGACTCCGGGGTTCGAGATCTTCACCGAGAGCTCACCGTCCGCGAGCTCCGCGAGGACGGCATGGAACTGGCGGGGCATGTCGAGCGCGATCTCGCCGAGCTCCTCGGCCTCGCGCCGGGTGCGCAACGCGATCCGTCTCGGCGAGAGCCGCTCTGCGACGAGCCTGCGCGCGTAGGGCTTCGCGACCTCGAAGACGTTGAAGTCCGGGTAGACCTCGACCGCGACGGAGCCGAGCGTCGCGATCGTCTTGTCGAGGATCACGAACCGCGTCGGCAGCCGCAGGTTCATCGAGTAGATCAGGTCGAGGCCCGCCCGGATCGCCTCGATCGGGTCGATCTCGGAGAGCCGCGCGCCGTAGTAGCGGTAGTAGAGCTCCTCGAGCCGCGAGCGCAGCTCGTCCTCGCGCTCGCGCGGGTAGCGAACGCCCAGGTCGGCGAGCCGGCGCGGCAGCGCAGCGACGTTCTCGGTGGCGGCATCGACGAACAGCCGGGTCAGGCGCGACATGTCCGCGTCGGTGAGCCGGCCGGCGAGGCCGAAGTCGACGAGCCCGAGGCGGCCGTCGTCGAGCTGGAGGATGTTCGCCGGGTGCGGGTCGCCGTGGAAGAACGCGTGCCGGAAGATCATCGTCATCCAGGCATCGGTGAGGCGGTAGGCGAGATCGCGCCGGTCCTCGTCCTCCCACGTCGAGAGGTCGAGGTCGCGAATGTGCCTCCCCTCGAGGCGCTCGAGCGTGAGGAGGCGTGGCGTCGTGTAGCGCCACCAGACGCGCGGCACCGCAACGCCCTCGTTCCCCGCGAAGTTCCGACGGAAGGTCTCGGCGTTCCGCGCCTCCTGCTGGTAGTCGAGCTCCTGGCGGATCGAGCGGCCGAACTCGTCGACGAGCTCGCCCGTGTCGAGGAAGTCGAGCTGCCGCACGCGCTCCCGAACGAGCTTTGCGACGGAGGCCATCAGCCTGAGGTCGGACTCGATCTGACGTGGTGCCGACGGCCGCTGCACCTTGACGACGACGTCCTCGCCGTTCGGGAGCGTCGCGCGGTGCACCTGGCCGATCGAGGCCGCCGCGATCGGCTGCGGGTCGAACGAAAGAAACGCGCGAGCGACGTCGAGGCCGAGCTCCTCCGCGACGACCCGCTCGACGTCCTCCATCGCGAACGGCGTGACGTCGTCCTGAAGCTTCTGCAGCTCGACGATGATGTCGGGTGGGACGACGTCGGGCCGGGTCGAGAGCAGCTGCCCGAACTTCACGAAGGTCGGGCCGAGCTCGTCGAGCATCTCGCGCAGGCGGCGGCCCCGGTCGCCGTCCACGGCGCCGTTCGTGGCGCGCCGTCGATCGAAGAGGTAGCCGAACCCGTGCCGCGTCGCGACGCGGCCGATCTCCGTGGCCCGTGCGATGCTCCTCTGCGACCCGGAGGCCATCAACGGCCGGTTGAGCCGCCGTCCTCGAGCAGGCGCAGCCGGTGCTCGAGCTGGGCGACCCGGAGCTCGAGGTCCTCGAGCTCCTCGCGGCGAGCGAGGCCCGCCTTCTCGAGCGACCGGTCGACCATCTCGTCGCGCCGGTCGCCCAGGCGCTCGGCTTCGGCCCGCCAGGCAGCGAAGGTGTCGCGCACGGCGCCCCGCACCGCATCGCGGTCGAGCCCCATCCGCCGGGCGAGGTCGTCGGCGAGCTGGTCCGCGACCTCGGCGCCGAGGCTGGCGATCCCGATGCCCGCGAGCAGGAGCTCCGAGACGGGACGCGGGCCTTCGGTGCGCGGGGCGCTCACGCCCCCATACTAGGCAGCGGCCGGCCGGCCGTCAGCGCGCGCGGCCGTGCGGCCGCCCGCTGCGGCGTTGTCTCCGCCGCTCGCGCTTCGATCCGCCGGACGCGACCGCGGGCACACCCGCAACGGCGGGGGCCGGGGCGGGCGGCGCCGGCACGGGCAACTCGGGCTCCGGCTCGGGCTCGGCACCCGAGAGGAGGCCGCCGACGGACTCCACGCCTGCGGGCAGCGGGTCGCCTTCGCGGTCTTTGCGTCGGGCCCACTCGGGATCCCGCTCCATGAGGACCGTCAAGAGCGGCGTGGCGATGAAGATCGTCGAGACCGCACCGACCAGGATCCCGACCATGATCGCGAACGCGAAGTCCTGCAGCGTCGCGCCACCGAAGAAGAAGAGCGACGCGATCGGGACGAGGGTGATGAACGTCGTCACCATCGACCGCCTCAGCACCTCCCAGACCGACACGTTCGCGATCGTCGCGATCGACGCGCGCGGCATCAGCTTCATGTTCTCGCGCACGCGGTCGAAGACGATGATCGTGTCGTAGATCGAGAAGCCGAGGATGGTGAGGATCGCGGCGACGGTCGAGGCCGTCACCTCGCGGCCGGACAGCGCGTACACGCCGAGGGTGATCAGCACGTCGTTCAGCAGCGTCCGCAGGATCGGGACGGCGAACCGCCAGCGGTACCGGAGCGTCACGTACAGCGCGATCAGCGCGAACGAGACGATGATCGCGAGGATCGCGCCCTTCAGGATCTGCCGGCTGAAGCTGGCCGAGACGTTGCGGACTCCCTCGATCTGCGCGTCGAGCCGCTGCGTGAGCGCGGTCTCGAGCTGCTTCTGCTCGGGGTCGGTGAGGGACTCCGTGCGAACCTCGAACTCCTTGTACTGGTCGCCCGTGCCCTGGCCGCGGCCCTGGACGATGGCGTCCGCGCGTCCGATCGACGCCATCTCGCTGCGGACAGAAGACAGCGAGACGGGTGCCGGCGTCGCGAAGCGCGCCTGGGTGCCGCCCTTGAAGTCGATCCCGAGGTTGAGCCCCTGGACGATCAGCGCGATCACGCTGACGCCGATCGCGATCAGCGAGAGGATGAACCAGAGCCGCCGTCGCCCCACGACGTCGATCCGCTGCCACCGTGGGATCTCCGTCGCGGTCGCGCCCATGAAGCGCGGGTTGTCGAACCACTTGAACCCGGAGAGCACCGTCAGCATCGCGCGGGTTGCGACGACCGCGGTGAGCATCGAGATCGCCGTACCGATCAGGAGCATCAGCGCGAAGCCGCGGACGCTCGCCGTGGCGACGGCGAACAGCACCAGCGCCGTGATCGCCGTGACGGCGTTGGCGTCCACGATCGTGTGGAAGCCCTTCGTGTAGCCGGTCGAGATCGCCGCCCGGATCGAACGCCCGGCGCGCACCTCTTCCTTGATGCGTTCGAAGATGACCACGTTGGCGTCGGCCGCCACGCCCAGCGTCAGGACGAGGCCGGCGAAGCCCGGGAGGGTGAGCGTGACGTTGAAGAGCAGGATCGCCGCGTACAGCAGGGCCGCGTAGATCCCGAGGCCGAGCACGGCGACGACGCCGAGGAACCGGTAGAAGACGAGCAGGAAGATCGCGACGAGCAGAAGACCGACCAGCGCCGCCGTCCTCGCCTCCTGCAGCGAGTCCTTCCCCAGCGTGGCGGAGACGGTCGTCTGGTCGAGCGTGCGGAACTCGACGGGGAGGGCGCCGGTCTGGAGCACGAGCGCGAGGTCCTTCGCCTCGCCGATCGAGGCGAGGCCCGAGATCTGCGCGCCGTTCGAGCCCGAGATGCCGCCCGGATACTGCTCGAAGTCGATCGACGGCCACGACTTGATCTCACGGTCGAGCACGATCGCGAAGTGCTGGAGGTAGTTCCGGTAGTCGCCCTGTCCCCCGCCGACCGTGTTGAAGAGGAGCTTCCCGCGGATCGCGATGTCCCGCGTGATCTGCTCGAACGTCTTCTGGCCCTGGCCGGTGAAGTCCATGAGCACGATCGGCTCGCCGGTCTGCGTGTCGAAGTCCTGCCGCGTGCCCGAGAGCTTCAGGTCCTTCCCGGTCATCTCCGGGACGGTGGGCGGGGTGTAGCGGAGGAGGTAGAAGTAGTTGCGCGTCGGGGGTGACTCGCCGACGCCGGGGCAGACGACGTCGTTGGGGCCGCAGTGCACGACGACGGTCCGCGGCGGCACCGCGAGCAGCTTGTAGCCCGCCGGGAGCTTCCCCTTCCACTTCGAGAGCGCCGCGTCGCGCGTCTGCACCGGGCCGACGACGAGCTTCTTGCCCTTCGTGCGGAAGACGTAGTACGACTCCGGCGTCCCCTTGCTCGCCAGGGACTGCTGCCCCACGAGGAGGTCGTAGAGCTTCGGGGTCGCGATCGGCTGTTTCGTCCGCGCGTCGACCGATGGTGGGACGAGGTTCGTCTCGAGGTCGAACAGCTCGAGCTGCGCCGTCTTGCCGATGATCGCCGCCGCGGCGGCGGGGTCCTTCACGCCCGGCAGCTGGATCGAGATCTGGTCGGTCCCCTGCGTCCTGATCTCCGGCTCGGAGACGCCCAGCTTGTCGACGCGGTTCCGCATGATCTGCACCGACCGGTCGAGGTCGTCCTTGGTCAGCTTCCGGTCGCGCGGCGGGACGGCCTGCAACGTCACCTCCAGGCCACCCTGGAGGTCGAGGCCGAGCGTCGGCTTCTGGTGGATCGGCGAGCCCGGAACGGCGAGGAGCGCCACCCCGACGAGGGCCGCGGCCACGAGGCCGACGACGAAGAATGCTGCGCGACGGGTCATCGAGGGCCGCTCAGGTTACCGGCGTTCAAGCGGTGCAGGGCTTTCCGGGTCGTCGTCCTTTACGAAAACTTCGGAGTCCCTCTCCGAACCTTCATCGAATACCTCCTCCGCGGCCGGCTCGAGGGCGTCGTGGTGCCCGTCCTCGTCGTCGGTCGCCTCGTCGTCGTCCTCGTCCTCGTCGTCGTCCGGCTTCACGACCCCGGCGACCGCGCGACGCGCGATGCGGACGTGCACGGCGTCGGCGATCTCGACGATGAGGTCGTCCTCCTCGTCGAGCTCCTGGACGATCCCGTAGAGGCCGCCCACCGTGATGATCTCGTCCCCGGGATCGACGTTGGAGAGCAGATCCTGTTGCTGGCGCTGTCGGGAGCGCTGCGGCCGGATCAGGAGCACCCACAGCAGGACGAGCATCGCGAGTAGCAGGATCAGCTGTGCCAAGGTTCCTCCTCGGGGCCGGCGGTCAGCGAGGCCAGCGCGTCCGCGCGATATGCGGCGAACGCGCCGTGCGCGATCGCGTCCCGCGCACCGGCCGTCAATCTCAGGGTGAACCACAGATTATGCAATGTCAGCAGCCGGAGCCCGAGCAGCTCCTGCTGGTTGACCAGATGTCGGACGAACGCGCGGGAGAACCCCGCGCAGGCGGGACAGCGGCAGCCCTCCTCGAGCGGGCGCGGGTCGCGGGCGAACCGCGCGTTGCGGAGGTTGAGCCGGCCACGTGCCGTCAACGCCGAGCCGGTCCGCGCCGTGCGGGTCGGGAGGACGCAGTCGAACATGTCGATCCCGCGGGCGATCACCTCGAGGATCCCCACCGCGTCACCCAGCCCCATGAAGTAGCGGGGCCGGTCGCCCGGGAGCATCGGCGCCGCCCACCCGACCGTCTCGAGCATCGCCTCGCGCGTCTCCCCCACCGCGAGACCGCCGAGCGCGTAGCCGTCGAAGGGCAGCGAGACGAGCTCCTCTATCGACCTCCGGCGCAGGTCGCGCTCGGTTCCGCCCTGGGCGATCCCGAAGCGGAGCTGACCCGCCGCCCGCGGCGCATCGACCTGTCGCTCCGCCCAGAGCTGCGTGCGGCGCACCGCCTCCTCGTGGTCGCTGCGCGGCGCATCGGCGGGCGGACAGATGTCGAGGCACATCGCGATGTCTGAGCCGAGCTGCCGTTGGATCTCCGCGACCCGCTCGGGGGTGAAGCGCTCCGCCTGACCGTCGTAGACGGAGCGGAAGGTGACGCCGTCGTCGTCGACCCTCTCGAGCGTGTCGCGCAGCGAGAACACCTGGAAGCCTCCCGAGTCGGTCAGGATCGGACCATCCCAGCCCGTGAACGCGTGCAGTCCTCCGAGCTCGGCGATCACGTCCTCGCCCGGTCGGAAGTGCAGGTGGTACGTGTTGCCGAGCACGACGTCGGCGCCGAGCGAGCGCACCTCCGCGGGGTGGAGCGTCTTGACGGTGCCCTTGGTGCCGACCGGCATGAAGGCGGGAGTGCGGATCGGCCCGTGGGCGGTCTCCAGGACTCCGGCCCGCGCAGCGCCGTCCGTCGCCTCGATGGCGAAGCTCACGGCGCGATGATCCTCCGCGGCGCCCGTCGCCGTCGTCGGAGGCGCGTCACAGGACGAGCATCGCGTCGCCGAACGAGTAGAACCGGTACCGCTCCTCGACCGCGACGGCGTAGAGCCGGCGCGTCTCCTCCACTCCGGCGAACGCCATCACGAGCGCGAGCAGCGTGGTGCGCGGGAGATGGAAGTTCGTCAAGAGCGCGTCGACGCGACGGAATGAGAAGCCCGGCGTGATGTAGAGCTCCGTCCTGCCCTCGAGCGGCCCGCCGCGGGCGAGCGTCTCGACGACCCGCGTCGACGTCGTCCCGACGGCGAGGACGCGCTCGGCTCGGTCGATCCGCGCCCACGCTCCCGGGGCGACGCGGTAGCGCTCCCCGTGGATCGTGTGCTCCTCGACCGTCTCCTCCGTGAGCGGCCGGAAGGTGTCGAGCCCGACGTGGAGCGTGACGGCGACATGGTCGACCCGCTCCAGGACGCCGGGGCTGAAGTGGAGGCCCGCCGTCGGCGCGGCGGCCGAGCCTGCGTCGCGCGCGTACACGGTCTGGTACCGCTCGGAATCCTCCTGCGGCTCGTGGATGTACGGCGGCAGCGGCACCTCGCCGTGCGGCTCGCCCGCGAGCCGCACGAGCCAGCGCCCCTCGCCGAGCTCGTCAACGAGCTCGGCGGGCGTCGTGTCGAGCCCCGGCCGCGTGGCGAGCCGTTCCCCCGCGCGGAGCCGGCGCGAAGGGCGCGCGAGCGCCTCCCACACGTCGTCCTCCCGCCGCTCGAGCAGGAGCACCTCGACGTCGCCGCCGGTGGCGCGTCGCAGGAGCAGCCGGGCCGGGACGACGCGCGTGTCGTTGACGACGACGAGATGGCCGTCGAGCTCCTCGGGCAGGTCGCGGAAGGTCCGGTGGCGGATCTCCCCGCTCGCACGGTCGAAGACCAGCATCCGAGAGGCGTCGCGCGGCTCGACCGGATGCTGTGCGACGAGGTCGGCGGGCAGGTCGTAGTCGAGCTCGTTTGCTCTCATCCGGTCGCGAGCGTAGCCTTGCGTCCATGGACGAACAGGCACTGGAGAGGGCGCGGAAGCGAATCGCCGAGGCGCGGAGCGAGGGTGTGGCGGGTGCGCGGCTCGACGCCGCGCTGGAGCGGGCACGTGCGGAGATCATGCGGCTTACGCGCGTGGCGGACGACCTGGAGGCATCGCTGCCGAAGCAGATCGCAACCGCCGTGCGCGACGGAATCGCGCGTGAGGTCGTTCCGGTCAGCCGGAGCCTCGCCGAGATCCGTGGCGGCGTGAACCAGGCGCTGCGCCGGCTCGAGCGGCTCGAGCAGGAGCTGATCGCGGAGCGGAACGCGAGGATCGACGACCTCGGCATCCTGGTCGATCTCGTCACCTCGGGCTGGAGCGGCGTGGACGCGCGGCTCCGTCGGCTCGAATCCGGGATCGAAGGCGTCGTCGTGCCGCTTCCCGAGCGGGATGACGTCGCGCGCCCCAGCGACAACGCAGCCGTCGCCTAGGCGGCGGGACGCTCAGCCGAACGCGATCGCGACCGCGCAGGCGGCCGCCCAGACGGCCACGGTCACGAGGATTGGCAGATCCGTGACGAGCACGGCCTCGGGCTCCTCGCCGACCCCCTCCGCCCGCAGCAGGCGGAGGTACCGGACGAGCCCGAAGCCGACGAGCGGCACGGTCGCGACGAGCAGGAGCGAGTCGTACGCGACGACGGTGTAGGCCGTGTAGACGACGATCGTGACGAGGGCCACGATCGTGAGCAGCCGATCGAGCACCCGCGCCGAGTAGCCGGCCAGCGCCGGCCGCGCGTCGACGTCGAGCCGGAGCTCGGCGCGGCGCTTCGCGAGCCCGAGGAACAGCGCGAGCAGGAACGTGCAGACGAGGAGCCAGGGCGAGATACGCACGTCGACCGCGATCGCGCCGGCGGCGGCGCGCAGGACGAACAGCACGGCGATCGCGAGCACGTCGACGAGCTCCACCGACTTCAGCCACAAGGAGTACGCGCCCTGCAGCGTGAGGAACGCGACGAGACAGGCGAGCGAGCCGGCGCCGAGCACGGCGGCGATCGCGACGGCGACCAGCGCGAGCCCGGCTGCGGCGCCCAGCGCGACGCCCGGCGAGACCCGCCCGGAGGCGACGGGACGCATCCGTTTCACGGGATGCAGCCGGTCGGCCGCCGCGTCGCGGACGTCGTTCACGAGGTATGCCGCGCTCGAGGCGGCGCAGTAGGCGACGAACGCCGCGACTGCCTCGAGCCAGCGTCCGCCGTCTCCGAGCTCCGCCGCGAACACGATCCCCGCGAAGAGCAGGAGGTTCTTGGTCCATTGCCGCGGCCTAAGCGCAACCACCACCGCGCTGGCCCGGGTCCGTCGGCGCGGAAGGTCGAAGGTGCGCGCGGACAGCGGTTCCGCCACGCCGTGACTCTATTCCGTCGCTGCGGAGGCTCCGCGGGAGAGCGTCTTGCACTCCGGACGTCGGCGCAGCCGGCAGTCCGCTTCAGGGATGTGCCCTTGCGCACGGCGAAAGCCGGGCGCAACGGAGTTCGCGGCGTCCGTTTCGCTCCTGCGGAACGGACGCTCGCAGGCGAATTAGACGATCGTGCGGGCGGGCAGAACGAGGCGGAACCGGCTGCCCCGCCCCGGCTGTGCGTCGAGCTCGACGCGGCCCCCGAGCGCGCCAGCCAGCTCCCGAGCGATCGGCAGCCCGAGACCCGTCCCCTGCGTGTCCGTCGAGACGAAGGGGCTGAAGATCCGCTCGGCGTCGTCAGCGGCGATTCCGGGGCCGCTGTCCGTGACCTCGACGCGCACGGTGCCGTTGCGCGCCTCGAGCGCGAGCCCCACCGCGCCGCCGTCCGGCGTCCAGCGGAACGCGTTGTTGAGGAGATTGGTGATCACCTGGAGCACCCGGTCGCCGTCCGTGATCAGCGTCGGTGCGCCCTCTGCCCCGCTGACGGTGAACGCGATGTCCCGTCGCCGCGCCTCGTCGCCGAACGAGCCGTAGGCGTGCTCCACGAGGCGGCCCATGTCGACCTCCTCGGTGTGGACGGTGAACCGGTGCGCGCGGAGCTTCGCGAGGTCGAGCACGTCGCCGACGAGCCGCTCGAGCCGCGTCGCCTCGTTTGCGACGACGTCGAGCGAGGCCGCCACGAGCTCAGGATCCTCGATCAGGCCGTCGCGCAGCGCGTCGACGTGACCCTTGATCGCGGTCAGCGGCGTCCGCAGCTCGTGCGAGACGGACATGAGGAACTGGCGCTCGCGCTCCTCCGTCGCGGCGAGCCGCGCCGCCATCTGGTTGAACCGCTCGGACAGGTGCGACACCTCGCTCCCCCCGCGGCCGACGGGGACGTTCACTGTGTAGTTGCCTGAGGCGATCTCGTCGGACGCGCGCGCGAGCGCCTGGATGGGGCCGCTGATCCGCCGCGAGAGCCAGAGGCCGACGAGCCAGGCCAGGAGCGCGCCGATCGCGATCGCCGCCGCGAGCCTGCCGATCAGGGGCACCCACTGGTCGCGGACGACGTCGCCCCGCTTGGCGACGACGATCGCCCCGAGCGCCGGGCCCTCGGGCTCGAGCCGGAGCGGCTGCGAGACGGCGAGGTAGCTGCGGTTCTCGCCCGGCGGGCGGAACTCGAACTTCAGCTGCCCCTCCTTCCCGAAGACCGCGTGCGGCACCGCCGACTCCGGGAGGCGCTGGAGGCCCGAGTCCTGCCCGGGAAACGCGGGCGCGCCGACGTAGAACAGCTGGTCGCCCGTCGCGAGCTCGAGCGCCTGCGGTGCGAAGTCGGGCGCCGGCGTGCCCTCCTCGGCCGCGCGCAGCGCCGCGTCGCCGTAGAGCTGGGCGATGCCGCGGGCCTCGCGGCCGAGCTCCTCGTAGGAGCTGTCCCGCGAGTACCCCTGGAACAGCCGCAGGGCGATCACCGAGGCAAGGACGCCGGCGATCACGATTCCGAGGAGGAACAGCGCCGGCAGCCGAAAACGCAGCGAGCCGGGCATCACCCCGAAGCGTACGTCGTCGCGCGGATCCCCGAGCCGCCTCGTCGGCGGCGCTGCGAAGCGCGCAACCCCGCGTGCGCTCCCGCGCATCCCCGTGGGCACTCAGGCGGCGGGCGCCGTGGTGCGTTCTGTCGCGACCTTGTAGCCGACGCCCCACACGGTGACGATCGGCGAGGCGTCGCCGAGCTTGCGGCGGATCTGTCGCACGTGGACGTCGACGGTGCGCGTGTCGCCCGCGAACGTGTAGCCCCAGACGCGCTCGAGCAGCTGGTCGCGCGTCAGCACGATCCCGCGGTGGTCGAGCAGCTCCCAGAGGAGGTCGAACTCCTTCGGGGCGAGCTGGATCTCCTCGTCGCCGACGAGCACCTCGCGGCGCCCGGAGTTGATCACGAGGTCGCCGTGCCGGAGCTCGTCACCTTCGTCGATGCGGCGGTCCGCGGTCGCCCGGCGCAGCACGCTCTTCACGCGGGCGACGAGCTCGCGCGGGTTGAACGGCTTGGTCAGGTAGTCGTCGGCGCCGACCTCGAGCCCGATGATCTTGTCCACGTCCTCGTCGCGCGCGGTCAGCATCAGGATCGGCACGTCGGAGCTCTTCCGGATCCGGCGGCAGATCTCGATGCCGTCCATGTCGGGCAGGTTCAGGTCGAGCACGATCAGCGACGGCATCTCGGCCGCGACGGCGTTCAACGCGCCCGCGCCCGTGCCGACCGCCCTGACGCCGTAGCCCGCGTTCTTGAGGTACAGCGAGACGAAGGACGCGATCGACTGCTCGTCCTCGACGACGAGCACCGACTGTGCGTGGCCGGTCACGACGAGCCCTTCGCGGTCGGCTGAGCGCCGAACGTGACCTTCTCGCCACCGGCGGGAAGCGGGGCCGCCGCGGCGTCGCCGACCGCGAAGGTGCCGGTCGAGCCGTTCACGTCGGGGCTCCCGTCGAGCACGACCGAGCCCTGGCCGCGGGCGGAGATCGAGAAGCCCTCGCCGCGGACGACGATCCGGTAGCGGCCGCCCGGGACGTAGAAGTTCACGTCCTTGCCGCGCATCCCGACGGTCTTGCCACGGGGGACGCCGTTCACCCGCGGGCTCCACTGGTCGAGCGGCGTGAGGTCGACGATCTGGATGTCCCCGCGCTCGAGCCGGCCGATCACGATGCCGGTGCCACGGATCGTCACCGTGCCGCGCGCGTCCTCGATCGAGAAGGTCTCGGCGATCGGTGCAGCGGCGCGGGCAGCGGGGACCGCGAAGGCGAGCACAGCGAGCAGTGCGAACGCAAGACGCATGGGTGACTGCAGTATCGGCACGACGCGTGGGTGCAGGATGAGACGTCCGTAAGGAAAGTGTAAGTCGCCCGGCGCGTGGGCCGCCCGTGCAAGATCCCACGCACGTGGCTGACATTCTCGATTTCGGCACCGTCCTGCTCGTCGTCTCCGGCGGTCTCGTGCTGGCGATCGGCGTGCGCCTGCTCGCAAGCCGCCTCGGCATCCCGACGGCCGGTCTTCTCCTGGTCAGCGCAGCGCTCGCGTCCGACCTCGTCGACCGGCTCTCGACGATCCTGAGCTTCGAAGACGTCCAGCGAATCGCGACCCTCGCGCTCGTCGTGATCCTCTTCGAGGGCGGCTCGAAGATCGGGCTGCGCCGGTTCCGCGGCGCAGCCGCGCCGATCCTCGCGCTCGGCATCGTCGGCACGTTCGCGACGGCCGGCCTGCTCATGGTCGCGGCCCACTTCCTCCTCGGCCTGTCCTGGACGGCGTCGAGCCTGATCGGCGCGGCGCTCGCGCCGACCGACCCGGCCGTGACGTTCTCGGTGCTGGCCGGCAAGGAGGTCGAGGGCCGCTCCGGGACGATCCTCGAGGGCGAGTCGGGCTTCAACGACCCCGTCGGGATCGCTCTGATGATCGGGATGATCGAGCTCGCCACGCACAGCGACGCCTCCGGGTGGTCGGTCCTCTGGGAGTTCCTCCGGGAGATGGGCGTCGGCCTCGCCGTGGGAGTCGCGGGGGCCGCTGCGATCGCGGCCGTGATCCGCTGGGCGCCGTTCCCCGACCGGATCCTCTACCCCGTCGCGATCATCCTCATGGTCGGCACGATCTACGGCGCTGCGACCGTGGCCCGGGGCTCCGGGTTCCTGGCGGTGTTCGTCGCCGGGATCCTCGTCGGCGACATCCGCTTCGACGCGAGGCGCGCCGTGCGTGCGTTCAACGCCGCGCTCGGGGAGCTGGGCGAGCTCGCGGCGTTCGTCGCGCTCGGCCTCACCGTCGACCTCGCGTTCATCGGCGACGAGGGGCTCTGGTGGCGCGGGCTCCTGATCGCCGTGCTCCTCGGGTTCGTCGTGCGCCCGCTCGCCGTCGGCCCGCTGGTCTCCGCCATCGACATGACGTGGGGCGAGCGCGGGTTCATCGTGTGGAGCGGGTTGAAGGGCGCAGTCCCGATCCTGCTCGCCTCGCTTGCGGTGGTCGCCCGTACCGAGTACGCCCCGGAGACCTACGGCATCGTCTTCGTCGTCGTGCTCTTCTCCGTCGTCGTCCAGGGCTCGCTCGTCCCGACGGTAGCTCGCCGCTTCGGCGTGCCGCTCGAGGAAGAGACAACCACGCCGTCGCCCGCTCAGTAGCCGTAGAAGCCGCGGCCGGCCTTCCGGCCGAGGAGCCCCGCGTTCCGCATCGCAACGAGCCGGGGCGGCGGCGCCATGCGCGGCTCGCGGAGCTTCTCGTAGAGCGCCTCGGATGCGTGCACGTGGACGTCGATCCCGACCAGGTCGACGAGGGCGCAGGGCCCCATCGGCCAACCGGCGCCGTTCGTCATCGCCGCGTCGAGCGCCTCCGGTGCGACCCGCGCCTCGTCGAGGACGCGGACGCAGTCGTTCAGCAGGGGGATGAGGATGCGGTTGACGACGAAGCCCGGCGTGTCGTGGCACGGGACGGCGGTCTTGCCGAGACGCTCGACGACGGCGAGCCCCGTGTCGACGGCGTCGTCGGACGAGAGCTCCGCGCGCACGACCTCGACGAGCGGCATCAGGGGCGCCGGGTTGAAGAAGTGCATGCCGATCACGCGCTCCGGCGACGACGTCGCAGCGGCGATCTCGGTGACGGACAGGGCCGACGTGTTCGTCGCGAGCACCGCGTCGGGACGGCAGATCGTCTCGAGCTCCGCGAAGAGCGCCTGCTTCGGCTCGAGCGCCTCCACGATCGCCTCGATCACGAGGTCGCAGTCGGCGAGCGCCTCGAGCCCCGTCGTGGTGGTGAGGCGCGCGACGGCCTCGTCCCGCTCCTCCTCTGTGCGCTGCCCCTTCTCGACCTTGCGCGTCAGGAAGTGTCCGATCCGGGCGGCGGCGGCCTCGCCGAGCTCCGGCGTCACCTCGCGCCCGACGACGTCGAAGCCTGCCTCGACCGCGACCTGCGCGATCCCGGCGCCCATCGCGCCGAGCCCGACGACCCCGATCCGCTGCACCTCCACGGCGCAGGAATCTATCGCGCTCGGGGACCGATCGACGCGCGTTGCCGTCGCCCGGCGAAGGCGTTACGGTCTTCCATCCCCCAGGGCAGGAGGAGGGCAGGCACATGACACATCCCGCGGGACCCGCGGATCAGCTCGAGACCGGGCTGACCCGAGAGGGGCTCCTGAAGTGGGCCGCGGCGGCGGGCATCGGGTTGTCCACGCTCGGGACGCTCGCCGGGCGGGCGCACGGCGCGTCGCTCGACACCGTCAAGGCGGCGTGGGTCTACATCGGGCCGCCCGGCGACGGCGGCTGGACGTTCCAGCACGAGCTCGGCCGGCAGGCGGCGATCAAGGCACTCGGGTCGTCGCTCGACGCGACGAAGGTCGAGAGCGTCCCCGAGACGCCGGCGGTCGCGACGCGCGTGATCCGCCAGCTCGCGCAGCAGGGCAACGACGTCATCTTCACGACCTCGTTCGGCTACATGGACCCGACGCTCGCGGTCGCGAAGCAGTTCCCGGACGTGAAGTTCGAGCACTGCTCGGGCTTCAAGAGCGCCCCGAACATGGGCAACTACTTCGGCGCGATGGAGCAGGCGCGGTACCTCTCCGGGATCGCGGCGGGCCTCAAGACGAAGACGAACAAGCTCGGCTTCGTCGCGGCGTTCCCGATCCCCGAGGTCGTGCGCGGCCTCAACTCGTTCACGCTCGGGGCACGGTCCGTCAATCCGAAGGCGACCGTCCGCGTGGTCTGGACGTCGACGTGGTTCGACCCGTCGAAGGAGCGGAGCGCGGCGGAGAGCCTCCTTGCCGTCGGCTGCGACGTCCTCGGCCAGCACCAGGACTCGCCGGCGACAGGGCAGGGGGCGCAGGCGCAGGGCAAGTGGTGGGTCGGCTACGACTCGGACATGCACCGCTTTGCCCAGAAGGCCTTCCTCACCGCGCCCGTGTGGGACTGGGGCCCGTACTACATCCGTCGGCTCAAGGCCGTGCAGGCCGGCACCTGGAAGAAGGACACGTACTACGGCGACATGCAGGACGGGATGATCAAGCTCGCCCCGCTGCGGAACGTCGACGCGAAGACGCGCAGGACGATCGCGGCGCGCCAGGCAGCGATCAAGAGCGGGAAGCTCGAGGTGCTCGGTGGCCCGATCGCGGACCAGAAGGGCAAGGTCCGGATCGCGAAGGGCAAGGTCATGCCGCTCGGCGACGCGCTCTCGTGGCAGTGGCTCGTCCAGGGCGTCCAGGGCTCGATCCCCAAGGGTTGATCACGAAGACCGTGCCGGGGGCGGGGACACCCGTCCCCGGCGTGCGATGAGCGGCAGGCCGCTCGTCGAGCTCCGCGGAATCGTCAAGCGGTTCCCCGGGCTCGTCGCGAACGACGGCGTCGACCTCGAGCTCCAGGCGGGCGAGGTACACGCGCTGCTCGGCGAGAACGGCGCGGGCAAGACGACGCTGATGAACGTCCTCACCGGTCTCTATCGGCCGGACGAAGGCGAGATCCTCGTCGACGGCCGGCCCGTTTCGTTTCGTGCGCCGCGCCACGCGATCGAGTCGGGCATCGGGATGGTCCACCAGCACTTCCGCCTGGTCGAGTCGCTCACCGTCGCCGAGAACGTGCTGCTCGGCTGGCACACGCCACGGGTGTGGCTCGGGCGCAAGGCGGGGATCCGCCAGGTCGCGGAGCTCGCGGAGCGCTACCGGATGCAGGTCCATCCCGAGGCACGCGTCTGGCAGCTGTCGGTCGGCGAGCAGCAGCGCGTGGAGATCCTCAAGGCGCTCTACCGCGGCGCTCGGGTGTTGATCCTCGACGAGCCGTCCGCAGTGCTGACGCCGCAGGAGGCCGACACGCTCTTCGAGGCAGTGCGCGAGATGGCGGTCCGCGGGGAGGCGGTCGTCGTGATCACGCACAAGCTGGACGAGGTGCAGGCGGTGGCGGACCGCATCACGGTCTTGCGGCGCGGCCGGAACGTCGGCGTCGCGACGCGGGGCGAGCTCGACTCCCGCGCCCTCGCCCTGTTGATGGTCGGGCGGGACGTCTCGCTCGAGACGGCGCCCGCCCCCGTCGAGCAGGGCGAGGTGACCCTCCGCGTCCAGGGCGCCTCGGCCCGTTCCGACCGTGGTCTCCCCGCGCTCGCCGACGTCTCCTTCGACGTCCGGGCGGGCCAGGTCTTCGGGATCGCCGGCGTCGCCGGGAACGGCCAGCGCGAGCTTGCCGAGATCGTGACCGGCCTGCGGCCGCTCGACGCGGGCGTCGTCGAGGTGGCGGGACAGCCTCTGCGCGGCGCCTCGGCCCGCGCCGCGATCGACGTAGGCGTCGCCCACATCCCCGAGGACCGGCTCGGCTCCGGGCTCGTGGCCGGGCTCTCGACGACCGACAACGCGATCCTCAAGGCGTACCGCCGCCCACCGGTCGGCCGGGGGCCGCTCGTCGACCGGCGTGCTGCCCGCGCGCTCGCGGAGCGGTTTCTCGCCGCCTTCGAGGTGAGCGCGGTGTCTCCGGACGCGCCCGTGCGCCTGATGTCGGGCGGCAACCTCCAGCGCCTCCTGCTCGCACGCGAGACGGCGGAGCGGCCGAAGGTGATCGTCGCTGTCCACCCCACGCGCGGCCTCGACGTCGGTGGCACTGAGACCGTCCGCCGCGTGCTCCGTGAGCAACAGGAGGCGGGCGCCGCGATCCTCCTGATCAGCGAGGACCTCGACGAGGTGCTCGCCCTTTCGGACCCGGTCGGCGTCCTCCACGACGGCCGGCTGGCCGGGGTCGTCCCGCGCGACCGGTGCGACGTCGAGGAGCTCGGGCTCCTGATGGGCGGAGCGACCCCGTGAGACGAATCGGCCCGATCGTCGTCGAGCCGCGTCCCACCGCATCGCGGCTCGCGAGCGTCCTCGCACGGCTCGTCGCGATCGCGCTGGCCCTCGGCCTCGGCGCGCTGATCCTCGAGGCCGGCGGCTACTCGGCACGCGACAGCTACCGGACGATGTGGGACGCCGCGTTCGCCAACCGCGACGCGCTCGCCGAGACCCTCGTCGCCGCGACGCCGCTGATCTTCACGGGCCTCGCCGTCGCGTTCGCGGCGCGGATGCTGCTCTGGAACATCGGCGCGGAGGGCCAGCTCTTCCTCGGCGCGGCAGCCGCGAGCTGGCTCGCGTTCTCCTTCCCCGACGCCCCTCGCGGGCTGCTCCTCCCGGCGATGGTCGTTGCCGGCGCGATGGGCGGCGCAGCCTGGGCCGCCGGCCCCGGGGTCCTCCGCGCGACGCTCGGGGTGAGCGAGATCGTGACGACGCTGATGCTCAACTTCGTCGCGATCCTCCTCGTGGACTACCTCGTCCACGGGCCGTGGCGCGACCCCGACAGCTCGGGCTTCCCGCTCTCGAAGCCCTTCTCGCCGTCGGCGATCCTCCCCTCGTTCGGCGACACCCGGCTCCACGCCGGGTTCTTGATCGCGCTGGGCGCCGCCGTCGTCGTGTGGGCGCTCCTGCGCTCGACCCGCTTCGGCTACGAGGTGCGCGTCATCGGCGAGAGCCAGCCGGCGGCGCGCTACGCGGGGATGCCGCTCCGCCGGAACATCGTCGTCGTGATGCTCGTCTCCGGCGGGCTCGCCGGGATCGCGGGGATGAGCGAGGTCTCGGGGATCGTGTTCCGCATCCAGCCCGACATCTCCGCCGGCTTCGGCTACACGGGGATCATCGTCGCGACGCTCGGCCGCTTCTCGGCGCCGGGCGTCGTCGTCGCCGCGGTGCTGTTCGGCGCTCTCCAGGTCGGCGGGTATGCGCTGCAGACGACCGAGGTGCCGCCGTCGATCGTGCAGGTGCTCCAGGGCGCGATCCTCTTCATCGCCGTCGGCGCCGAGATGCTCGCGCGCTACCGGGTGCGCTGGAGACCGCGGCGCGAGCCGGCGGCCGTCGCCGAGGAGACGACGTGAACTCGGTGTGGGTCACCACCTTCGCGATCGCGATGGCCGCGGGGACGACGCTTGTGTTTGCCGCGGTCGGCGAGGTGATCGCCGAGCGCGCCGGAGTGCTCAACCTCGGCCTCGAGGGGATGATGCTCGTCGGCGCGGTGACGGGCTTCATGGCGCTCGACCGGACGGGCAGCCTCGAGCTCGGCGTGCTCGCCGCGCTCGCCGCGGGGGCGCTGCTCGGCCTGCTCCACGCCTTCCTGACCGTGACGCTCCGGGCCGACCAGATCGTCTCGGGGCTGGCCCTGACGATCTTCGGCACGGGGCTGTCCGCATACCTCGGGCGCGACGTGGTCGGGAAGCCCGCGCGTGACTCGTTCGACCCTCTCGCGATCCCGCTGCTCCACGAGATCCCCTGGGTCGGCCCGGTCCTCTTCGACCAGAACGTCCTCGTCTACGCCTCGTACGTCCTCGTCGCGGTCACGTGGGTCGTCCTGTTCCGGACCCGACTCGGCCTGCACCTCCGCGCGGTCGGCGAATCGGCGGGGACGGCCGACGCGATGGGCGTCTCGGTCGCAGCCCTGCGCTACGGCGCCGTGATGGTCGGCGGCTCGCTCGCCGGCCTCGCAGGCGCCTACCTCTCGCTCGCGCGGACGCCCGGCTGGAACGAGGGGATGACCGCCGGGCGCGGGTGGATCGCCGTCGGGCTCGTGATCTTCGCCCGCTGGAACCCGATCGGCGCGCTCGCAGGCGGCTTCCTCTTCGGGCTCATGGAGGCGCTCAACTTCCAGGCCCAGGCGGTCGGAATCACCGTCTCGCCGTTCTTCCTCGGAATGCTGCCGTATCTCTTCACGATCGCCGCGGTGGTGTTCGCGGCGCTCGTCGGCGGTCGCCGACTCGGCGCGCCTGCGGCGCTCGGCCTCCCCTACCGGCGCGAGGAGCGCTGAGCGGACGGGCGGACGACGCAAGTTGCAAGTTGCAGGTTGCAACTTGCTTCGCGCGGCCCGACGCTGGTCTCAGCCCAGGTGGCGGCGGCGGCGCGCTGTGTCGTCGATCCGGGAGTCGCGTCCGGCGAGGAGCGCGAGCGGGCCGACGAGGAGGATGAAGAGGACGATTGCGATTTCCATGTCCATAGTCTGGCTGAGCAGGTACTATTAGGGCAAATCGAGGTATTCATGAAGACAATCACTCAAGCTGATCAATGGCTCGGGGTCGAGGTGCGCCATTTCGCCGCGCTCGACGCCGTCGCGCGCGAGGCGTCGTTCGGCCGCGCGGCCGAGCGCCTGGGCTACACGCAGTCCGCCGTGAGCCAGCAGATCGCGACGCTCGAGAAGATCGTCGGCGAGACGCTCGTCGAGCGCCCCGGCGGCCCGCGCGCGGTCTCGCTCACGGAGGCCGGCCAGCTCCTGCTCCGGCATGCCGAGGCGATCGTCGCCCGCATCGACGCGGCACGGGCCGACATGGTCGCGCTGCGCGCCGGGGAGACCGGCACGCTGCGGGTCGGGACGTACCAGTCCGTCGGGGCCCGCGTGCTGCCGGACGTGATGCGCCGCTTTCTCTCCGACTGGCCGGGCATCGAGCTGGGGCTCTCCGAGCCGGCGACCGACCCTGAGCTCTACCGGCTGATCGAGTCGGGCGAGCTCGACCTGGCGTTCTGCAGCGCGCCGCTCCCTGACGGCCCGTTCGAGACGCTGGAGCTGATGAGCGATCCGTACGTGCTGCTCGTGCCCGCGGACAGCGACCTCGCGCGGCGCGCCTCCGCCTCGATCGACGACCTGGGCGACAACGTCCTGATCGGCTCGAACACGTGTGCGAGCGGCGTTCTCGTCGAGACGTCACTCGCAGATCGGGGCTACGAGGTCGAATACGCGTTCCGCTCCGACGACAACACGACGCTCCAGGGTCTCGTCGCCGCCGGCTTCGGCGTCGCCCTCACGCCGCTCCTCGCCGTCCTGCCGGGCGACGACCGGGTCAAGGCCCTCCGGCTCGCGCCGAAGGTGCCGCGCCGCACGATCGCGGTCGTCTGGCATCGCGACCGGCACCGCTCCCCCGCCGCCCGCGCGTTCGTCGAGATCGCGCAGGAGGTCTCGGCGGACGTCGAGCGCGCGCTCGTCGAGCCGTAGCCCGGCGGCCTAGAGCCGCTCGAGCACGGCAGCGACCGCCTGCCCCTGCCCGATGCACATCGACGCGACGCCGTAGCGCGCCTCGCGCCGGTCGAGCTCAGCCAGCAACGTCGCGGTGATCCGCGCGCCGGTCGCGCCCAGCGGGTGCCCGAGCGAGACCCCGCCGCCGTTCGGGTTCACGTCGCCGGCGACCCAGCGCTCGTGCAGCCCGGTGTCCTGGAGGAACTGGAGCACGACACAGGCGAACGCCTCGTTCACCTCGATCACGGCGATGTCGTCCCAGCCAAGCCCGGCCTTCGCGAGCGCCCGCTCGCAGGCGAGCGGGTTCCCGTGCAGCATCCGGTACGGGTCGACCCCTGCGAGCCCGAACGAGACGAACCGCGCGCGCGGCTCGAGACCGAGCCGACCGGCCGCCGCCTCGCTCGTCACGAGCATCGCCGCCGCACCGTCGACGATCGCGCTCGAGTTCCCTGCGGTGATCCTGCCGTCCTCCTTGAAGGCCGCCGGGAGCGTCGCGAGCTTCTCGAGCGACGTGTCGCGGCGGGGGTTCTCGTCCACGCCCACCAGCACGGCTGCGCCCGCGGCCCCGACCTCCACGGGCACGATCTCGCGCTCGAAGCGGCCCTCGTCGATCGCCACGATCGCACGGCGATGGGATTCGAGCGAGTACTCGTCGAGCGCCTCGCGTGAGAGCCCCCACTCCTCGGCGATCACCTCGGCGGAGATCCCCTGCGGCACGACCTCCCAGCGCTCGTACAGCTTCGGCGAGAAGCCCTCGAACCCGCCCGCGGTGAGGTTCGAGCCCATTGGCACGCGCGACATCGACTCGACGCCCGCGGCAACGACGACGTCGAGATGCCCTGCCTGCACGGCGGCCGAAGCGTTGAACGCAGCCTGCATCGACGAGCCGCACTGCCGGTCGATCGACGAGCCGCAGACGCTCTCGGGCCAGCCGGCGACGAGCGACGACATCCGCGCGACGTTCAGCGCCTGCTCGCCGACCTGGCTGACGCAGCCCATCTGCACGTCCTCGATCTCCGCCGGATCGACGTCCAGTCTGCCGACGAGACCGTTGAGCGTTTGGGCCGCGAGCTCCTCCGCCCGAACGCCTGCGAGCGCTCCGTTCCGTCGCCCGATCGGCGTCCGGATTGCCTCGACGACGAGCGCATCGCTCACGGCGTCACGGTACCACCGCCCCCGTAGACTCTCCCCATGGCCTCCACGGTGACCGAGCGCACGCTGTTGCTGGACGGGGAGTGGATCACGACCGACGAGTGGATCGAGGTCGCGTCGCCGTACGACGGCTCGCCGGTCGCTCGCGTCGCGAAGGTCGGCGCCGCGGAGACGCGCCACGCGATCGACGCCGCCGAGCGGGCGATGCAGACGCCACTCACGGCCCACGAGCGGGCCGAGATCCTCGCTCGTGTCGCGGAGCTGTTGACCGCCCGTGCCGACGAGGCGGCTCGGCTCATCTGCGCCGAGGCCGGGAAGCCGATGAAGGCCGCGCGTGTCGAGGCTTCCCGCGCCGTCTCGACGTACACGATGGCGGCCGTCGAGGCCCGCAAGCTTGCGGGCGAGGTCGTGCCGATGGACGCGTCGCCCGCAGGCGTGGGCAAGCTCGCGTTCACGCAGCGTGTGCCGATCGGCGTCGTCGGCGCGATCAGCCCGTTCAACTTCCCGCTCAACCTCGTCGCGCACAAGATCGCGCCCGCGCTCGCGGCCGGCTGCGCCGTCGTCCTCAAGCCGGCGACCCAGACGCCGCTCTCGGCGCTGTTCCTCGCCGAGCTGGAGCTCGAGGCCGGGCTCCCTGCCGGGTGGCTCAACGTGCTCGTCGGGCCGTCGGCGGAGATCGGCGACGTTCTCGTCGAAGACCCGCGCGTTGCCCTCATCACGTTCACCGGCTCAGGGCCGGTCGGCTGGAAGCTCCGGGAACGGGCGCCGCGCAAACGGGTCAACCTCGAGCTCGGAAACGCAACTCCTGTGATCGTCGCTGCGGACGCGGACATCTCCCTCGCGGCGGCCAAGTGCGCCGCGAACGCGTTCTCGTTCGCCGGGCAGAGCTGTATCTCGGTCCAGCGGATCCTCGTGCACGAGGACGTCTTCGACGCGTTCCGCGACGAGCTCGTCCCGCTCGTCGAGGCTCTCGTCGTCGGCGACCCCGCCGACGAGTCGACCGACGTCGGGCCGCTGATCGCGGCGTCGGAGCGCGACCGGGTGCTCGAGTGGGTCGAGGAGGCCAGGGCCGGTGGAGCGAAGATCCTCACGGGTGGCGTAATCGAGAACGACCTGCTGCGCCCGACGGTCGTCGAGTCGCCGCCCCCGGAGGGCAGGCTCGCGTGCGACGAGGTGTTCGGCCCCGTCTGCACGCTGCAGCGGTACTCGACGCTCGACGAGGCGATCGACCTCGCGAACTCGACGCGCTACGGGCTCCAGGCGGGCATCTTCACGGGCGACGTCACCCGCGCACTGTCGGCAGCCGCCCGGCTCGAGTTCGGCGGCGTCACGATCAACGAGGCGCCGACGTTCCGCGCCGACCAGATGCCGTACGGTGGTGTCAAGGACTCCGGGAACACGCGCGAGGGCCCGGCGTGGGCGGTCCGCGAGATGACCGAGGAGCGCCTGGTCGTCGTCCAGCTGTAGCGCCGCGCCGGCAAGCGACCCGTCGAGGCGCCCGACTATCCTGCCCGGGTGGCCCTCTTCCAGAGGAAGCCGGCGGCGCCGACCGCGAGCGAGCTGCGCCGCGAGCGGCGCGCGCTCCTGTCGATCCGCGAGGAGCGGCTCCGCGAGCTCGGCGGCCTGACGTTCGAGATGTACCGCCGCGACCAGTTCAACGAGACGCTCGTCGTCGAGCGTTGCGCGGAGCTGGTCGCGATCGAGACACGGATCTCCGAGATCGACGCGCTCGTCTCCGGGCTCGGGCTGCGCCGTCGGCAGCAGGCGATCTGCACGTGCGGCGCACCGCTTCTCGTGGGTGCCCGCTACTGCCCGAGCTGCGGCCGTGCGCTCGACGACGACGAGGACGGCACGATCGCGTGAGCACGGCCGCGGCGTCGTTCGCGTGCCCGCGCTGCGGCACCGCCGTCGCCGGCGGCCAGGAGTATTGCCTGCAGTGCGGCCTTCGGCAACCGGGCCGCTGGCGCGTCGGTCCGCCCCCGACCGATACGCAGGGACTACGGCTCCGCGTTGCGGCGCTTGCCGCGGTGGCGGTCGTGGGTGCTGCGATCGCGATCGCGGTCGCGTCCAACGGGTCGCAGGAGGAGCAGGTGCTGACGGCGATCGGCGGCAGCGCGACCGTTCCCGCGTCGTCCGTCGAGCCGGACGCCGCGCTCGCGCAGTGGACACGTGCGGAGCACGGCTGGACGATCGTCCTGGTCTCGGTGCCCAAGACGCGCGGCCGCAGCGCCGCCGTCGTCGCCGCCCAGCAGGCGAGGGCGAAAGGGCTCCGCCAGGTCGGCGTCCTGGACTCCTCCACGTTCGCCAGCCTTCGCCCCGGCTACTGGATGGCGTTCACGGGGAAGTACGAGACCGAGGCGGAGGCGACGAGCGTGCTCCGCCGCGCCCGCGCGGCCGTCAAGGGGGCTCGAGTCGCGCAGGTCGCGTCGTAACGATCCGTCTCCTTTGCAGACAACGATCGTGACGAAGTTTGTAACACAGCGCCGGTCCGGGTAGACTCGCCCCCGGAAAGCCGCGGGGACCACTGGAGCCCGCTGGCGAAGGCGAACGACGGACGGGAGACGGGATCCGTATGGAGGCCAACCTCGCGCAGCTGCAGTCCTGCATGTATCAGTACTCGCGGGCGATCTACCGCTCGATCAAGGATCTGATCGACCCCTACGTCGATCAGCCGACGCGCCTCGAGTACCGGCGCGCCGTGCTCTGCGAGTGCGAGGAGACGATGACGCGTCTCGCGCATGACCCGCATTACTTCGCGCGACCGGACCGGACGCTCTTCCACGACATCCGCCGCTACTTCCCGATCACGGCACAGGCGAAGGTCGCCTGGGCGGTCGGGGAGGGAGTCTCGGCGGCGGTCACGTTCATCGAGGCGCAGCTCGAGGCCGGGCTGCTCGACGGCGGCGTGAGCCGCTGCAAGGCGACCACCCGCAAGGGCAAGGCGTGCCAGCGCACGCCGCTTCCCGGCCGCGACTACTGCCCCTCGCACCAGCATCTCGAGACCGCAACGGCCTCACGTACGGCGGCGGTCGCGTAGGCACTTCCGCGGCTCTGCCGCGAACGTGCCAGACACAGTCCGTCCTGGCAGATTCCGCGCGCGGAATGTGCCGGCGTTAGGCTGACGGTCCGTGTCTCACGACGCCGACAAGCTGATCCGGCAACTCTCGCTCGTCGCGTTCTTGATGGCCGAGCGGCGCCCGCTGACGGCCCGTGACGTGAAGGGGAACGTCGAGGGGTATTCGGAGATGTCGGACGAGGCGTTCGCGCGCCGGTTCTACTCCGATCGCGCCGAGCTGACCGCGCTCGGCGTCCCGCTCCAGTCGCAGCGGGACGAGTTCACGGGCGAGGAGCTCTACTCGCTCCGCTCGGAGCACTACTTCCTCGACGAGCTCGATCTGGAGGAAGACGAGCTGGCCGCGCTGCAGACCGCGCTCTACGCGCTGGAAGGGAAGTTCGCGTACGCCGAGCCGCTCCGTCTCGCGCTCCAGAACCTCGCGCTCGGCCGGCCGGGGTTCCGGCACCCACCGACAGCGACGGCGGAGCGCGTCAGGGTCACGGCGCCCGACTACTCCCCCGAGCTCGCCGCGCGGCTCTCGAAGCTCGAGTCCGCGATCTCGAAGCAGCGGACGATCCAGTTCCGCTACTGGTCGCCCGCGCGCGAGCGCGAGACCGAGCGCCGGCTGAATCCGTACGCACTGCGGCTCGACGAAGGGGTCTGGTACGTCGTCGGGCACGACCTCGACCGTGACGCGACCCGCACGTTCCGTGTTGCGCGAATCAGATCCGACATCCGCTTCGCGACACGCCGCGAGCGAGACTTCCGGCAGCCGGCCGAGTTCGACGTCGACGCCCACCGCGTCGCGCGGCCGTGGCAGATCGGCGAGCAGGTGGGAGTCGCGCGGATCGAGGTGCAAGGCGACACCGCCTGGTGGGTCCATCGCACGCTGTCCGACGCGGGCACGGTGACCGACGGGGTCTTCGAGACGCCCTACGCCGTGCTTGGGCCGCTTGCCTCGTGGATCCTCCGCCAGAACGGCCGCGCGGTGCCGCTCGAGCCGCCGGAGCTGCGGCAGGAGGTCGCCGACGCGCTCCGCGCGCTTCGCGAGGGGCACGGCGGCGCGGCTCCCGACCACGCGCGCGAACGCCGGCCCGAGCGCCGTGTCACATCCGAGCGCCAGCCTGCTGGTCCGGTCGCGCCCGAGCGGTTCGGCGTGCTCCAGGCGCTGCTCGCTCATCTGCTCGCCGCGTGCGGCGACGAGCGCGGGACGGTGCTCGACGCCGACGAGCTCGCCGAGCGGTTCTCGATCCCCCGCGAGGAGCTCCAGGAGACGCTCTCCCTCCTCAACCTCGTCAACTTCGGCGGCGGCTGCTACACGGTCTACGCCGAGGTCGACGACGAGACGGGACGCGTCCGCGTCGACAAGGAGCTCTACGGCGACGTGTTCCGCAAGGCGCCCAAGCTGACTCCGCTCGAGGCGCGCGCGATCCGGCTCGCGATCGAGTACGTCGGCCCGGCGATCGCGGCGGACGCCCACACACCGCTCGACCGCGTGCGCCGGAAGCTCGAGGAGACCTTCGGCCAGTTCGAGCTCGCGCCGGCCGCCGAGCGGCCGGGTGACGACGAGGAGGCGCTCGTCCGCATCCTCTCCGAGGGCGCGGAGAAGCGGCGCCTCGTCGAGCTCGAGTACCTCAAGGAAGGCGAGGAGGAGCCGTCCACGCGCCTCGTCGAGCCGTACACGATCGAGCGGGAGCTGCCGTTCTGGCGCGTGCACACCTGGGATCGCACCGTCGACGGGCCCCGGACCTACCGTCTCGATCGGATGCGCTCGGCGGCGCTCACGGGCGACGGCTTCGAGTCGCGCGAGGGGTTCGACCCGAACTACCTCGCGGAGCCGGCGACCGCAGTGCTCTTGCACTCGCCGACGATCGCCCGCTGGAAGCTCGAGCGCGGCGCGCGCGCGCTGACCGACAAAGCCGCGGTCTCCGACGTCACGTTCAAGACCGAGGAATGGCTGCTCTCCGAGGTGCTCGCCGATCGCGGAGAGACCGTGGTGCTCGAGCCCTCGGCGATGCGCCGCGCCGTGGCCGCGCGCGCACGGGCGCTGCAGAGCGAGCTCGGGCTCGGCGCTAGGAAGAAGGCGGCAGGGAAAGCCTGACGCACGCGCCTCGTTCGGGCGCGTCGCCGAGCTCGAGGGTCCCGCCGTGCGCCTGCGCAATCGCGCGCGAGAGCCACAGACCGTAGCCGCTCGAGCCCGCCCCGCTCGCTCCGCGGGCGAACGGGTCGGCACCGGCGATTCCCGGCCCGTCGTCCGCTATGGAGACCACGACACGCCCGTTTCTCGTCCGCACCTCGATCGCTGCCCGCGTGCCATGGCGAAGCGCGTTCGCGACGAGGTTGGAGAGCACCTGCCGCAGCCTCGTCGCGTCGCCGTCGACCGTCGCCGGGCCGTCGGTCTCGACGCTGACGGCAGGTGTCGCGAATGTTCTGGCGAGCGAGGCGAGATCGACAGGCTCGAGCCGCAGCGACACGAGGTCCGGATCGGAGACGAGCCGCGCGACGTCTCGTGCCGCTGCGACGCCGAGGTCGACCATCCGCCGGACGAGCTCCGGGTCGTCCGTCGCGGCGGCGGCGGTCGCGAGCGCGTCGAGGGCGGCGACGGGGCTGTGCACCTCGTGCACGACGATGCGCAGGCGCTCCGGGTCGGGCGTCTTCACGCGCGCTCCCCGATGCGCTCGGCGGCACGGCGCGCGACCCTGCGAAGGACCGGGCGGTCGTCTTCGAGAAATGCGTCCACGAGTGGAGCATCGTCCGCAGAGCCGACGTTCCCCACCGCGACGAGCGCGTTGCGGCGGAGCCAGCGGGCATCGTTGCCCGGAACGAACAGCCGGTCGAGCTCGCCCACGAGCTCCCGGTCGTCCCGGGTCAGCCAGTCCGCGAGCGACACCGTGGGCTGGTCCGCCTCGTCGTGCGCCGCGTCCGCGCGGCGTTTCTCGATGCCGACGTTCCACGGGCAGACGTCCTGGCAGATGTCGCAGCCGTACACGCGGTCGCCGAGCGCGTCCATCACGTCGTCCGGGATGTCGTCCGCGGTCTGCGTCCAGTACGAGAGGCACCGGGTCGCATCGAGCACGCCCGGCTCGTCCAGCGCGCCGGTCGGGCAGGCGTCGATGCAGAGCGTGCACGTGCCGCACCCGGCGGCGACGGGCGCCGTCGCCTCGAGCTCGACCTCGGTGACGAGCGTGCCGAGCACGACCCAGGAGCCGTGCGTGCGGGTGATCAGCATCGTGTTCTTGCCGATGAACCCGACGCCCGAGCGCTCGGCGCCGGCCCGGTCGACGTGCTGGTTCGCGTCCACGAGCACGCGGTAGTCCCCGCCGAGCCGCCTGCCGAGCTCGTCGAGTCGGTCTCGAAGGAGCGCGTAGTTGTCGCGCCAGGCGTAGCGCGGCAACCGCCCCTCCCCCGTGCCCGGCTCGGGTGCCGGCGCGTAGTAGCAGAGCGCGGCGGAGACCACCGTGCGCGCGCGTTCGAGCAGGGTCTCTGGATGGCACGAGACCTCTGGTCGCGCCATGGTGAACCGCATCGAGCCGAACAGCCCGCGTGCGCGGCGCTCCCTGATGTGCCGCTCCGTCTCCTCGTAGGGCGCCGCGGGCGCGGCGCCGACGACGTCGAGCCCGAGCTCGTCCGCGAGGCTTCGCAGCTCGTCAACGGTCATGACAAGATCGTGCCATGCTCGCCGCCCGCATCCACGAGGACGGCGGCCCCGACGTCGTCCGGGTCGAGGAGGTGCCCGATCCCGTCGCCGGGCCCGGCGAGGTGCTCGTCCGGCTGCGGGCGGCGTCGATGAACCACCTCGATGTCTGGGTGCGCAAGGGCCTTCCGTCGGTGCCGAAGCCGCGCATCCTCGGCGCCGACGGCGCCGGGGTGGTCGAGGCGCTCGGGGACGGGGTCAGCGGGCTCTCCGTCGGTGAGCGTGTGGTTATCAACCCGGGGCTCGTGCACGGCGACCGCGTCACCGTGGTCGGCGAGCACTTCGACGGCACCCACGCAGAGCTCATCGCGATCGCCGCCGAGCAGGTGTTCGCGCTCGACGAGGGGATCTCGTTCGAGACGGCCGCGGCGTTCCCGCTCGTCTTCGAGACGGCTTACCGGATGCTCGTCACCCGTGAGGCGATCCGCCACGGGAACTGGGCGCTGATCTGGGGCATCGGCGGCGGCGTCGCGACGGCGGCGTTCGAGATCTGCCGTGCATTCGGTGTCAAGACGATCGTCACCTCCGGCAGCCCCGAGAAGCTCGCAACCGCACGCGAGTGGGGCGCCGACATTGTCCTGAACCACCACGAGGACGACGTTGCCAAGGCGGTGAAGGAGGTGACAGGCGCGGGTGTCGACGTCGTCGTCGAGACGGTCGGCGAGGCGACGTGGGCGCGCTCGCTCGCGGCCGTCCGTCCCTTCGGTCGCGTCGTCGTCTGCGGCGCGACGACCGGGCCGAACCCGCCTGCGCAACTCCACCGGCTGTGGTGGAAGCAGCTGACGGTGATGGGCTCGACGATGGGCACGCGCGAGGACTTCCTCGGCGCGTACGAGCTCGTTCGCGACGGCCGCGTCCACGTCCGCGTCGACCGCGTGTTCCCACTCGTCGAGGCGGCCGCAGCCCACGCGCGGATGGAGGCGGGCGAGCAGCTCGGGAAGATCGTCCTCACGATCCCGGGCTGAACCTAACGGCCCAGCCGCTACGGTAGGGCCATGGTCACCAAGGACGACGTCGTCGAGGCGCTGCACACCGTCGAGGACCCCGAGCTCGGAATGGACATCGTCGAGCTCGGGCTGTTCTACGACACCGAGATCGAAGGGCCGCGCGTGAAGATCGTGCACTCGCTGACCTCGATGGGCTGCCCGGCCGGACCGATGATCCAGGAGTCGATCCACGAGGCCGTCGCCGCCCTGCCAGGGGTCGAGCACGTGGACGTCGAGTTGACGTTCGACCCGCCATGGACACCCGACCTCATGTCGGACGACGCGAAATTCATCCTCGGCTTCGGCTGAATCTTGCCCGCAAAGCGGGATCCCGCAGGAGCGGAATCCCGCCGCTCGATCCCCGCCTGCGGCGGGGCAGATCCCTGAAGGCGCCCGCTGACGCGGTCGCAAAGGCCAGGAACGTGCTCTCGTCGGCGGCGTGACCCGGCGCGCCTGCTCTGCTTGAATTCCAGGCTTCAGGGGAGAGCGAGAGAGGAGGCTTCGCGAATGAGACGCACTGCTGCTCTTGTCCTCGCCGCGCTCGCCGTGTCGCTCGGGACCGTCGGAGCCGCGATGGCGATCACGGGCGGGGAGCTCGACAACAACCAGCACCCGAACGTCGCGATGATCGTCTTCTACCAGCCGGACGGGCGATTCCGCTGCTCGGCGACGCTCGTCTCGCCGACCGTGCTCGTCACGGCAGCTCACTGCACGGAGGGCGTGCTCGGCAAGACGATCGTGACCTTCGACCCCGTCGCGCCGACCCCCTCGCCGCGGGCGGCGGACGACACCGGGAACGGGATGTCGCAGACCGGCTACACGACGACGCCTGACGGCTGGCTCACCGGGACGCCGCACGCCAACCCGCTCTTCGACGACAAGCTGCAGCTCAACGACCTGCACGACGTCGGGGTCGTGGTGCTCGACCGGCCGTACCAGGGGGCCACGCCCGCGGCGCTGCCGCCGGCGAACTATCTCGACACGCTGTCCAAGGGCAAGGGCGGGCTCAGCAAGCAGACCTTCACGCTCGTCGGCTACGGCGTCTTCTTCGAGAAGCCGGCCGACGGCCCGCAGAAGCCGAGCGACGAGGCTGGCAACGACCGGACCCGCCGCTTCACTACGGCGGTTGGTCAGAACGTCTCGTCGGACACCCTCAAGCTCGCCGAGAACGCGAACGACTCTCGCGCCGGCGGCGGGAGCTGCTTCGGCGACTCGGGAGGCCCGGTCTTCCAGGGCGGGTACATCGTCGCCGACACGAGCTTCGGCGCGAGCCCGTTCTGCCGCAGCTTCGGCGGTTACCAGCGCCTCGACACCGCCGACGCACGGGCGTTCCTCGACGATTACGTCACCCTCCCCTAGCGGGACGGCGAACATCGATGCGTCGAAGCGGCCCGCCTCGGCGGGCCGCTTCGGCGTGGCCTTGCGACCGCGACAGCGGGCGCCTTCAGGGATCTGCCCCGCCGCAGGCGGGGATCACGCGGCGGGATTCCGCTCCTGCGGAATCCCGCTTCGCGAGCCAACCAAAGCGGGCCGACTCGGCGGCCCGCTTCGGCGTGGGCTTGCGACCGCGACAGCGGGCGCCTTCAGGGATCTGCCCCGCCGCAGGCGGGGATCACGCGGCGGGATTCCGCTCCTGCGGAATCCCGCTTCGCGAGCTAACCGGGGAGCCGGACCTCTTCGCGGCGCTCGCGGGCGAAGAAGTGCATGCCGTCTGTGAAGCGCACCCAGTTGCAGCGCATGCACATGACGAGCGAGTGCGTGCGCGCCGAGTCCGCCCCGAAGCGCACGCCACGAAGCAGGTCGCCGTTCGTCACCCCCGTCGCAGCGACGATCACGTCGCCGCGGGCGAGGTCCTCCTCCGTGAACACGTGCGAGACGTCCTCGATGCCCACGGCCCGCGCCTCCTCGATCTGCGTGCGTGTCGTCGGCCAGAGCTGCGCCTGCATCCCGCCGCCGAGGCAGCGGAGCGCAGCGGCGGTGAGCACAGCCTGCCGGGTCCCTCCGATCCCGATCGCGAGATGGTCGTTCGTGCCGCGGACCGCGGCCGAGATCGAGGCTGTCACCGTCCCGTCGCCGATCAGCTTGATCCGGGTCCCGGCGCCACGCAGCTCCTCGACCAGGTCGTGGTGACGGGGCCGGTCGAGCACGAGAGCTGTGATGTCGAGCGGCTGCCGGCCGAAGCTCTCGGCGACATGGCGGACATTGTCGGCCACCGGGCGGTTGAGGTCGATCACCGAGCGCGCGCGCGGGCCGACGGCGATCGAGCGCATGTACATGTCGGGCAGGTGACGAAGGGCACCCTCGGACGCCGCGGCCAGCATCGCCATCGCGCCGACGCCGCCACGCGCGACGACGCCCCGACCCTCGATCGGGTCGAGGGCGAGATCGACGCGGTCGCCTCCCGCGCCCACGCGCCCGTCAGGTGAGAGCGCGTCGCCGGCACGGGCACCGATCACGACCCGGCCGTCGATCGGCAGCTCGTCGAGCGCCGCGCGCATCCCGCTCGCGGCCGCCTCTTCGGCCGCCTCCTCGTCAGCCCGGCCGAGCCAGCGGGCGCCTGCGAGCGCCGCCCACTCGGTCGCGCGCGAGTACCGCATGCAGATGCAGTCGGCCACTGCCTCAGCCTAGGTGCGCACGAGGCGGTCGGCCGTCGAGAGGACGAGATCGAGCACCTCGCCCATCGCCTGGTCGAGCGTCGCGTTGCGGATCACCGGCACGTCGAACCGCTGTGCGCGCTCGACGAGCGCATCCTGGATCCGCCGGATCTCGGGCATCCCGTCGAGGTACTTCTCGAGCGGACGCAGGCCCTCGGTCGCGTGGTCACGCACCCAGAAATGGCTGCGATGGAGATCCTCGTCCTCGATCGCGATCACGCACTGCACGACGATCGCGCCGGGGCGGTCGACGTCGACCATCCCCGGAACGAGGTGGATGCCTTCCAGCACCATCGACCACCCCTCGGCCAGCGAGCGGTCGATCGCGGCCTCGACGCCGACGAGCACGTTCCGCGTCTGATCGAGGAAGCCGAGCAGGTGCGCGTCGCCTGCTTCCTCCTCTTCGGCCTTCGTCAGGCCGAGACCCGCCTCGAAGCTCGAGTAGTGGACCGCGGGCATGAACGCCGGCGAGAAGTACGCGCGCAGGGTCTGTCGGATGAAGTCGGTCGACGTCACGCGCGTGATCCCGAGCCTGTGCGCTGCCTCCGTCGCGATCGTCGACTTCCCCGTCCCGGTCGCGCCGCCGACGAGGAGGACGATCGGGACGTCGAGCTGCCTGAGCGCGTGGAGCCTTCGGAGGCGCCGCATCGTGCGAGCGCCCTCGGCCTCACCCAGCACCTCGGCGGCGAGCTCGGCGAGCCTGTCGAGGTCGAGCTGATCGGTCGCACGCTCCGCCAGGTCGGCGTCGGCGCGGACGGCCAGCTCGTAGGAGCGCGTCGCGCCGAGCCCGGTCGCGGCGAGGGCACGCGAGAGCAGGCCCTTCGACCACGGCGGGCCCTCGTCCCCGCCGAGGGGCAACGGCGCGAGGTAGCGGCGCTCGCTCACGAGACGATCGCCGGGGCGAGCGCCGTCGCTTCTGCTGCGAGCCGCATGACCTCTGCGTCGAAGTCGGGCTCACCGTCGAGCGGAAGGACGTCGTTCGCCGCGATCACGACCCGCGCTCCACGGCGTACGGCCTCCTCCACCACGACGTCGACCGCGGCCGCCTTGAGCTCGACGACGAAAACGGCCGCGTCGACGGTCCGCAGCTCGTCCCGCAGCCGGGCGCGATCCGAGAGGGCTCCGGAGACGTGTGCAACTCGCGCGTCGTGACGCTCCTCGAGGTGTGCGGCGAGCGCCGCATGGCTCGTCGTCGGGGCCGTGCAGAAGTACGCGACATGCTCCCCCGCGACCGGCTCGAGCGGCCTCGGGCGGAGCAGGGCGCGGATCACCGGCGTTCCGGGCCGAACACGGTCGCGCAGCGCCGCGGCGAGCGCGGCGTGCGGAGCATCGGCCTCGGCCATCGTGACGAGGACGAGGTGGGAGATCAGCGCGCGGTAGCTGTTCAGATAGCCGGCCGCGACGTCGACCGGCTGTGCTGCGGACGCCACGAGGAGCCGGCGACCCGCTTCGACGGGCGGAAGCGCCGCGCCGCTGCCGTCGAGGATCAGGATCTCGGGATCGAGCGTGGTGGCGAGCGCGACCCCTTCGAGGACGTTCGAGACGCCCACGGCGCCGGCGAGCCCGCCGCCGCAGCGGCGACACCCGACCGTCGGCACGCCCGCGGCGATGGCGGTCTCCAGGTGATCCGATGCGGCATGCCGGCCGGACCGCGACAGCGCGACCAGGGACTCGACGGTCGGCGGAACCGTGACGATCTCCGGCTCCGGGGGCCCGCCGCGACCCATCGCGACCACGACCGGCGACCCGGTCGCGGCCAGCCGTCGCGCGACGTGGCCCGTCACCGCCGTCTTGCCGACCCGCTTCCCCGTCCCGATCACCGCGAGCGCGGGCAGGGGGATCGGCTCGAAGCGCGGAGGCTCGAAGCGGAAGTCGGGCCCTTCGTAGGGCACGCCCAGCGCGAGCACCCTGCTGGCGAGCGCAAAGCGGTCGGGCGGCGAGAGCACCGGCTCGTCCGACAGGTCGATCACGACGTCGGGCACATGCTCGAGCGCGGCCGACTCGACCGAGGGCTCGAGCGGGACGCCGTAGTCCTCGCCACCGCGAAGCTTCTCGATCCCGCCGACGAGCACCGCCGCCACGACGAGGTCGTCGAGCTCCTCGAGCGCCTGGCGGACGACGGGCGGATAGTGCTCGCCGTCGACGATCGCGACCGCGCGCCTCATCCTCTCGTCGTCACCTCCCGCTCGATCTTCCCGGTGTACTTCTCGTACTCGAACGTCTCGGTGGAGAACTGGATGATGCGCTCCTCCCCGTGGAACGGGTGACGGCGCGAGATCGAGACGTGCGTGCCGTTGATCTCGACGACGTTGTAGCAGGGCCTGGTGTTCCCGCGAAGCCGGAGCGACGAAACCGTGCCGGTGGTCACGACGAAGAGGTTCTCGAGCCGCCACGCGTACGGGACGTGCTTGTGCCCCGAGAGCACGAGGTGGACGCGAGAGCGCTGGAGACACTCGATCGCGTCGCCGGCGTCGTACACGACGTTCCGCTCCCGGCCGGTCCCGGGAACCGGGAGCAGGTGGTGGTGAAGGACGAAGATCCGGAGCGACGACGGCTCGCTCGAGAACTGCTGCTCGATCCACGGGTAGCGCCCGCGGCCGATCTGCCCGTGGTCGAGGTCGGGCTCGGAGGAGTCCACGGCGACGACGGTGACGCCTTCTTTGCGGAGCACCGAGTTGCGGTCGCCGAACAGCTCCTCGAAGTGGACGTACCCGACGTTTCGCGAATCGTGGTTCCCCGGAATCACGACGAAGGAGTCGCAGTCGATCCGCTCGAGATACGAGCGCGCCACCTGGTACTCGTGCTTGAAGCCGAAGGTGGTCAGGTCCCCCGAGCAGATCACGATGTCCGGCTGGAACTCGTTGACCTCGGAAATCGCCCGTTCCAGGAGGTTCGCCTCGAAATACGGGCCTCCGCAGTGGAGGTCCGAGAGGTGGGCGATGCGGAACCGGCGCTCCCCGTCGGCCATGACCGCAGTTTACGGCGACCTGCACCGCATTTGCGACCGCGCAAGCGTGCGCCTTCAGGGTGCGCCCCGCCGCAGGCGGGGATCAGGCGGCAGATTCCGCTTCTGCGGAATCCTGCTTCGCGAGCCGGGAAAGTCGCGCGACGTCCGAGCCGCTCGGTACCCTCGGGATGGTGCGGGATGGATCGACGGAAACCGTCCGGTTCCAGGCATATCGTGGCTCTGCGCCACCGCGTTTTGTCAACGGCGCGGAGCGTGAATGCGCCGCGATCCTCGACTGGTACGGGATTCCGTGGGAATACGAGCCCCGCTCCTTCGTGCTTCGACGCGACGCCGAGGGACGCGTCACGAGCGCGTTCACGCCCGACTTCTACCTGCCCGACCAGGATCTCTACATCGAGGTCACGGTGATGAAGCAGTCGCTCGTGACCCGCAAGAACCGCAAGCTGCGCGAGGTCCGGCGGCTGTATCCGGGCGTCAAGGTGAAGCTCTTCTACCGGCGCGACATCGAGCGTCTCGCGCAGCGGTACAGGCTGCGGATCGCCTCGTGACCCAGGCCGAGCGGCTCCGCGCCGAAGGGCACCCGATCGGAGACGTCTACCTCGACCGCGACGAGATCGCGCGTCGCGTCGCGGAGCTCGGCCGCGAGCTCGCCGCCTCCCACTCCGGCCGGCTGCCGCTCCTCGTCGCGCCGCTCAAGTCCAGCGCCGTCTTCCTCGCGGACCTCTCGCGCGCGTTCGAGGTCGACCACGAGCTCGACGTGATCGAGCTCGCTCCCTACGGCAGCGGTCGTCAGGGCGGTGGCGTGCGCCTGCTCAAGGACCTCGACCGGCCGCTTGCGGGCCGAGACGTCGTGCTCGTGGAGGACGTCGTCGACACGGGCCTTACGCTCGGCTTCCTCATGCGCTGCTTCGCCGAGCGCGGGCCGGCGAGCCTCGCCGCCGTGACGCTCCTCGACCGCCCGTACCGGCGCCTCGTCGACGACATCCCCCTCCACCATGTCGGGTTCACCGTGCCGGACGAGCTGTTCGCCGGCTACGGGCTCGGGCTCGACGAGCGCTGGCGGGCGCTTCCCGACCTCCACGTCGTCGTCGCAGACGAGCTCCCGGCCGCGATCGACGCTGCCTAGCGACGAACCGCGACGTCCTCGGGCTCGCGCCCGATCCGCCCGGCGGCACGCGCCCCGAGCAGCGTCGCGAACTCGTCCCCCGCCAGGGGGTGCGAGAAATGGAACCCCTGGGCGTACCCGCAGCCCAGGGCGCGCAGCGCATCGACCTGGACGCCGTCCTCGACGCCCTCGGCGATCGTCTGCATGCCGAGGTGCTGGGCGAGCTGCACGATCGCCTTCGCAAGCGCCGGCTCGTCCGGATGACGCCCCAGCTCCGAGACGAACGCGCGGTGCACCTTGAGGATCTCGATCGGGTAGCGCTGGAGGTACCCGAGCGAGGAGTACCCCGTGCCGAAGTCGTCGATCGCCAGCCGGATCCCGAGCTCACGGAGCTCCTCGAGCCGCCGGACCGCCTGGTCGGGATCCTCGACGAGCGAGCTCTCGGTCAGCTCGAGCACGACGCGCTCGGGCGAGAGGCCATGCTCCGTGAGGATCGCGGAGACCTCACCGACGAACGTCCGGTCCTGGAGCTGGCGCGCGGAGACGTTGACGCTGAGCGTCAGTGGGCCGAGCTCCGGGAAGCGGCGGCCCCAGTCGACCGCCTGTGCACATGCGGCCCGGAGCACCCATCGGCCGATCGGAACGATGAGACCCATCTCCTCGGCGAGGGGGATGAAGTCGAGCGGGGGGATCAATCCGCGATCCGCATGCTCCCAGCGCAGGAGCGCCTCGGCGCCCGCGATCGACTCGTCCGCGAGCTTCACGTACGGCTGGTAGTGGACGTGGAGCTCGCCGCGCTCGAGCGCGTGGCGGAGGTCTGCCTTGAGCTCCATCCGCTTGACGACGGCGTGACGCATGTGGGGCTCGAACACCTGGAAACCGCCCTTCCCGCGTGCCTTCGCCTCGTACATCGCGACGTCGGCGTCGCGCATCAGGTCGTCGGGGCGCGCTTCCGGCGTCTGGCCGAGGGAGATCCCGATGCTCGCGCGCACCGCGATCTCCATCTCGTCGATCTCGAACGGCGCCTCCAGCCGCGCGCCCACGCGCTTCGCGACCGCGACTGCGGCGCGTTCGTCGTCGAGATCGTCGAGGAGAATCGCGAACTCGTCCCCCGCGAGGCGGGCGAGCGTGTCGCCGGGGCGCACGCATGAACGGAGCCGTACGGCGACGGCGATGAGCAGCTCGTCGCCGGCCGCGTGCCCGAGGCTGTCGTTGACGGTCTTGAAGTCGTCGAGGTCGAGCAGCAGCACGGCGACCGTCTCCGTGCTCGAGTCTTCGCGCCGCGCGAGCGCCGCCGCGACGCGCTCGGTGAAGAGCGCGCGGTTGGCGAGGTCCGTGAGCGGATCGTGGAACGCCTGGTGCGTGACCTGCGCGAGCGCCTTGCGGTCGGACGTGTCGCGCACGAACGCGTTGACCCGCTGCGTCCCCTTGCTCACGGTCATCCACACGCTCAGCTCGACGGGGAACTCGACGCCGTCCCGTCGCATCGCGGTGACCTCGAGCGTCCGGCTCACGATCGGGCCGCCCCCTGTGCGGACGAACTGCTCGAAGCCGCGAACGTGGGCATCGCGCGATCCCTCGGGAACCACCGTGGTGACGAGGGGCAGCCCGACCGCCTCGTCCCGCGTCCAGCCGAAGGTCTCCTCGGCCTGCCGGTTCCACTCGACGATCCGGCCCTCCGTGTCGACGCTGACGAACGCGTCGCTCGCAGTCTCGATCACCGCGCGGAACCGCTCCTCGCTCGCGCGCAGCGCCTCCTCGATCGCACGCCGCTCCGTGATGTCGGTGAGGACGCCGCTCCAGACCAGCTCGCCGTCCTCCGTCGCGACGATCGCGGCCGCGTCGCGGACCCACCGGCTCTCGCCGGACCGGGTCAGAAGTCGGTACTCGGACTCGTACACCTGACCGGGCACGTGCCACCGGACGTCCTGCTCCTCGGCGAGCACGCGCTCGCGATCGTCGGGGTGGAGCTGGCGCGCCCAGAGACCGGGGTCGGACACCCACTCGGCGACGCGGTAGCCGAGGATCTCCTCGATCTGCGGGCTGACGTACGTCCACCTTCCGTCGGGGCCGAGCTCGGAGATGTAGATGATCCCCCGCGCTCCGGTGACGATCGTGTTGAGTCGCTCGTCCGAGCGGCGCAGCCGGTCGAGCGCATGATTGCGACCGCCGAGCCGCTGGAACGAGCTCCGGAGGGCCGCCAGTCGGGATCGGCGCGGAGGAGAAGTCGCCGCACGCGCCACACGCTATGTATCGGATGTCACGTCGTCTCGCTTGACGGGCACTTTCGGTGCAGCAGGAATCGCCCGCCCTACAGGTACCCGAGGGGATCCACGGGGCTCCCGTTCACCCGTACCTCGAAGTGGACGTGCGGGCCGGTGGAGTGCCCCGTCGAGCCCGAATAGGCGATCACCTGACCCGCCGAGACCGACTGGCCGACCGACGAGGCAAGCGACGAGTTGTGGCCGTACGCGGTCGAGAGGCCGCCTCCGTGGTCGATCACCACGAGGTTGCCGTATCCCTCCATCCAGCCTGCGTAGATCACCGTGCCCCCGGCCGCGGCATGGACGGGCGTCCCGGTGCCGACGGCGATGTCGATACCTTCGTGCATCCGGCCCCAGCGCGAGCCAAAGGGGCTCGTGACCGGTCCCGAGACGGGCCATGAGAGTCGGCCGCCGCCCGAGAGGGCCGGTGCGCTCGAGCTCGACGTCTGTTGCTGGGCGGCGCGGATGCGCGCAGCGAGCGCTTCGCTCTGTGCCTCGAGGTCCTCGATCTCCGCGAGCACGTCGCCCCGATCCGACTGGATCGAGGCAAGCGTCGAGCGCTTCTCGCGCTGGGCGGCTGCAAGCGCGTCCCGGTTCGCGACGAGGCGCGAGACGAGGCCCCGCTGCTCGTCCGTCGCCGACTCTGCCGCTGCCTCGACGCGAACGGCCTCGGAACGAGCCACCTTCGACCGCCGTCGCGCGTCTGCGAGACCGTCACGCGCGTGCTTCACCCGCGCCGCGATGTCCTCGTCCTGACGCCCGATGCGGCCGAGCAGATCGAGGTTGTCGATGAGGTCGGCGAACGACGCCGTGCCGAGCACGAACGAGAGCGCGTCGGGCCCGTCCGTCATGTAGAGGTCGCGCACGCGGCGCTCGAGGCGCCGGAGCGCGATGTCGTACTGGCCGCGCAGCCGTGTCAGCCGCGTCGTCTGCGCCGCGATCGTCCGCTCGAGCGACGCGAGCCGGGTGCGGGCGGTCGCGAGCGTCCCCTCGAGCACCGCCAGCCTCGCCTGCTGGGCGTCCACGCCGGACTGCAGGTCGCGCACCTGTTGCGCAACGTCGCTCAGCTGGCTCGTCAGGACGCCGGCCTGGCGCTGCTGCTCGGCCTCCTTCTCGCGCAGGCCGCCGATGCGGGTGTCGACGCGCGCCTTGTCGGTGCCGGGATCGCCGACGGCGGCTCCGGCGGCGAAAAGGGAGACGAGGGCCACGGCTGCGGCAGCGACGAGGCCCGCGCGACGACCCATCAGTCGATCTTCGCCTCCGCGTCGGAAGTCCCTGCCCGCCGCGGGCCTCCAGCGAGGCGGTCGAGCGTCCGGAGGGCCTCCGCGGCGTCGCGTCGCAGGCTCCCGACGACCGCGCGGTAGTCCTCGTCCGAGATCCGCTTCGCCCGGTGGTCGGCCTCGAGCTCCTGCAGCGCCGCGAGCGCACGGTCGCGCTCCTCCTCCGCCTCCAGCAGGCGGCGCTCGGCCGGATCGAGCTCGTGCAGGGCGTCCGAGGCAGGGGCCGGCTCGCGGAGAAACGGCAGCGCGACTGCGACGACGACGGCGACCGCGAGCGCCGCCGCGAGCAGGACCCACGTCACGTGGTCGCAGGCGTGTCCGAGCGCTCCCTCGCGCTCGCGTACCTCGTTGCGAGGCGCCGCTCCTCGCGTGCGTCGGGCCACAGCGTGATCACCGAGCCGAGCAGGAAGACGAGCCCCGCGAGCCAGATGAGGTTGACGAGCGGCTTCACGAAGACACGGAAGAACACCGTGCCGTCGTCGTTCACCTGTTCCGCGATCACGAAGAGATCCTCACCGGTGAGGTAGTCCGTGCGGATCCCGACCTCGTTCGAGACCTGCTGCTCGACGCTGTAGGCGTTCTTCCCGGCCTTGACCGTGCCGAGGTCCTTTCCGCCGCGGCGCACGTCGAGCAGGGCGCGCACCTCGGTCGCGTTTGCGCCCTCGCGCTCGCCGAGCGAGCGGTAGGTCAGCGAATACCCGCCGACGTCGAGCGATTGGCCCCTCGCGAGCCGCCCCTCCGTGACGGAGTCGTACGCGCTCGATCCGGCGATGCCGATCGCGAGGAGGACGATCGAGGCGTGCACGACGTAGCCGCCGTAGCGCCTCCGGTTCCGGCCGATCAAGCGACCGAGCGCTGTGGGCACGGGCTCGCCGGTGAGCGCCCGCCGTGCCGCTGTTCCGCGGGCGAACTCGTGGACGATCGTCGCGAGCACGAACGCCGAGAACGTGTACGCGACGAGCCCCGGGGTCGAGCTGCCCGCGCCGAGCGCGATGAGCACCACGCCGGTCGCGAGCGCGACGGCGGCCGGCCACGCAAACGTCCTCGTGAGGCCTCGAAGCGACGCGCGCCGCCAGGCGATGAGCGGCCCGATCCCCATCAGGAGCAGGAGCGGAAGCCCGAAGATCCGGAGGAAGAAGTCGAAGTACGGCCGGCCGACGACCATGGTCTCGCCGCGGACCGCCTCGGAGACCATCGGCCACGCGGTTCCCCAGAGGATCGTCAGGCACAGCGCGACGAGCAGCAGGTTGTTGTAGAGGAACGCGGCCTCCCGCGAGACGAGCGACTCGAGCTTGGCAGTCGTCCGCAGCTGCGGGAGCCGAAGCCAGATCATCCCGACGGCGAACACGACGGCGACGACGATGAACCCCAGGAACCACGGGCCGATCGAGCTCTTCGTGAACGAGTGGATCGACGTGACCACCCCCGAGCGCGTAAGGAACGTGCCGAAGAGCGACAGGCAGAACGCGAGGCTGACGAGCGTCACGTTCCAGACACGCAGCATCCCCCGTTTCTCCTGGATCATCACCGAGTGCAGGAACGCCGTCGCCGCGAGCCACGGCATCAACGCGGCGTTCTCGACGGGATCCCAGGCGTAGTAGCCGCCCCAGCCGACCTCGACGTACGCCCAGTGCGCCCCGAGCAGCTGCCCGATCCCGAGCGCCGTCCACGCCACGATCGTCCAGCGCCGCGTCGCAACGATCCAGCGCTCGTCGGTCCGGCCGGAGAGCAAGGCGCCCATGGCGAACGCGAACGGCACCGCGAGCCCCACGTAGCCGAGGTAGAGCGCCACCGGGTGGACGACCATGTACGGGTTCTGGAGGCTCGGGTTGAGGCCGCTCCCGTCGGCGGGCGCCGGGATCACGTCGAACGGGCTGGAGACGACGACGAGGAGCCAGGCGAACCCGACGGCGATCCCGCCGAGCACCGGAGTCACCCAGACGACGAGATCTCGCGCGCGCTTGCGGGCGAGCCACACGGCGGCGGCCGCGTACCCGTTCAACACCAGCAGCCACAGGAGCAGCGACCCCTCCTGCCCGCCCCAGAAGGCGGAGAGCTTGTACGGCGTCGGCAGCGCCCTGCTCGAGTGCCCCGCGACGTACGCGAGCGAGAAGTCGTTGCGGACGAACCCGACCACGAGAACGAGGGCGGCGACGAGCGTCGAGAAGAACGACGCGATCAGCGCGTTCCTGGCGGACTGCGCGAGGCGCCGTCGCCCGCGCCACGCCGCGTAGCCACCCACGACGAGCGCATAGACGGAAAGACCGAAAGTCAGGATGAGGGCCGCGCGCCCGAGCTCAGCCACGGCCAGAGCTCAGCTCGACGTGTCGGCGGCCTGGTACTTCGACGGGCACTTCGTGATCATCGTCCCCGGCTTCGAGACGAAGACACCGTCGGCACGCTTCGTCCCGGTGACGACGAGGTCGCGGCCCGAACGGAACATGTCGGGCACCGAGCCCTTGTAGAGCACGGTCACCTGGTGACCGGGCTTGTGGATGTCGGTGAGCACGAACCGCAGTCCCGCACCGTGCGCATCCCCGGTGGGCGTCCCGACGACGCGGCCCGCGAGCGCGACCTCGCCGGTCTTCGTCGCGAGCTCGCTCGGCGAGACCGACGGCGTGCCGCCACCCGCGAGCGAGGTGTAGAGAAGGAAGATCGCGAGCACCCCCGCGACGGACAGGGCGATCACGAGACGGGCAGGCGAAGACTTCCGCGCCACGCAGACAGTTTAGAGACGCTGAGCCGGAGGCCGCCGGGGGTGCCGTCAGCCGCGCGCGGCGTCGCGCTCGCGACGGCGGGGCACCTCGTAACCGTGCTCGAGACAGAGGGAGCCGGGCGCGTCCTCGGTCAGCGCGTCGCAGTACCCCTTGCCGTACGCCGCCCGCATGAACGCCGAGACGACCTCGAGATTCCACTCGGAGACGTCCGCGGCCTCGCGCCACAGCTCGGTCAGACGCAGGTCGATATCGAGCTCGAGCAGGTCGATACGCGTTGGCTGATCCATGCAGCCAACGGTACGGACCCCATCGGACGGACGGTGCGTCCGTCCCGTACAGTCGCCGCATGGGGCAGATCCGACTCGGTCCTGGGCACATCCCCGACCAGGAGAGCCCGGAGGCAGCGATCGAGCTCCTGCTGGAGCGTGGGTACGACGCGTGCGAGATCGACTTCGAATCCGGCTTCTGGATGGGCTATCCCTGGGCGGAGCGGCTCGGCGAGCTGGCGCGGGAGCATGACGTCGCGCTCTCGGTGCACGCCCCGCTGTTCGGCTGGGTCGGGCATCTCGAGGCCAGCGGGCGCAAGTGGTCGTCGGCGCTCGGGGCGCTCGACCGGAGCGCCGGGATCGCCACGGCGTGCGGCGCGGAGGTCGTCGTGTTCCACCCCGGGTTCCTGCTCGGCCGGAGCCGGGAGGACGCGATCGACTCGGTCGTCGAGCAGCTCACGCTCGTCCGGGAGCGACTCGTCGGGAAGGGCCGCGGTGTCCCGTTCGGGATCGAGGTGATGGGCCGCGTCCGCGACCTGGGGTCACTCGAGGACTGCGTCGAGATCAGCCGCCGCGCCGGCTGGGTGCGGCCGGTGATCGACTTCGCCCACATGCACGCGACGAGCGACGGCGCGTTTACCGGGCCGGAGCCGTTTCGCGAGGCGCTCGAGCTCGCCGACGGCGTGCTCGAGCCAGGCGCCCCGTTCCACATCCACTTCTCCGACATCCAGTTCGCGAACCGGAACGAGACGAAGCACCTCCGCTACGGCGAGGGCACGCTCCGCGCCGACCCGCTGCGCGAGGCGCTCGCGGGCTTCGACCGCCTTGCGACGGTGATCTCGGAGTCGCCCGACGAGGAGTCGACTCAGATGATCCGAGCTGCGCTCTCGGGCTAGATGGTCCGCGCCGCGCGCTCGGGCTGAAGCAGGGCCTCGATCCGTTCTTCCAGGACACAGGCCTCGTCCTCGCGGCCGTGCTCACGGAGGAAGCCGGCCAGCGCCGCGAGCGGCTCCGGCTCGGAGTTCCGCAGGTCGGTCGCGGCCAGGAGGTCGACGGCCTCGCGCAGCAGCAGCTCGGCCTCCGCGTCCCGTCCCTGCGCGGCGCGTACGAGCCCGAGCACCATGCTCACGGTGGAGCGGGACATCATGTCCTGCATTCCCACGGACTCCACCGCGGAGAGCGCCCAGCGCTCCGCCTCCTCGACGTGTCCCTGGGCGAGCACGATCTCGGCCAGCGTCCGCTGCGCCTCGACGATCTTCCCGCGTTCCTGCAGCGACAGCAGGGCACGCACGGTCTCGCGCACGAGGGCCTCGGCGCGCTCGGGGTCTCCCGCGCGCCAGATCGCGACGCCCTCGAGCTGACGGGCGCGGGCAGCGTCGGGCGCGGCTCCGATCTCGTCGAACAGCTCGTAGGCCTTGTGGAACGAGGCGGCGGCGTCCGCGAACCGGCCCTTGCGGAGCAGGATCGAGCCGCCGATGCGTGCGGTCCAGGCGCGTGCCGAGAGGCTGCCGCTCGACTCGGCGAGCGCCACGGCCTCCGCGAGCGCGCTCTCCGCCTGCGCGAGGTCGAGGCGCGCGAGATGCGCTCCCGCGAGCTCGACGAGCGCGAGGCTCTCGAGGTCGGCCCTACCCTCCCGGATCTCGAGCGCCTCGTTCGTGTACCGCTCGACGCTCTCGAGGTCGCCCTCCCACCAGCCGACCCCCGAGAGGAGGGTCAGCACCTCGGCGCGGGCGTCGCCGGGCGCGTCGGAGAGCAGCTCGTTCGCCTCCTGGCCGAGCTTCCTGGCCTGCGCGACGTCGGCGTTCCGGTTGAGCGCGATCTCGGCAAGCGCGGTGAGCGCGAGACCCTCGATCGTCCGCTCGCCCGCCTCGTGGGCGAGCACGCGTACCTGCTCCATCTCGTCCGCGGCTGCGGGGAGCTCCCACAGCCGCCAGGCGGCGCGGGCCGCCTCGAAGCGGCGGCCGAGCGTCGGCTCGAGCTCGAGCGTCCGCAGCAGCAGGCGCCGTGCCGTGCGGTTGGCCTCCCGGGCAAGCGCACGCCGGCCTGCTTGTTCGAGCGCGGCGCCCGCCTCCGCGCGCAGGTCGTCCGGAACCCTGCCGTCGAGCTCGGCGAGGAGGGCTGCAGCACGGTCTAGGTGGTACGCGTGGGTCTCGACGAGCTCCTCGGGCGAGTGCGCCCGCAGCCACGAGGCGAAGACGCGGTGCAGCCGCGCCCGCTCGGACTTGGTCAGCCCGCGGTACGCGACATCGCGGATGAGCACGTGGCGGAAGCGGTACGCCTCTTCCCCGGTGACCGTCGAGAGAGGCTCGCGCGTGAGCAGCTGGCGGTCGACGAGGTCGACGAGCGCGGAGTCGACGTCGAGCTCCGGATCGAGCTCGCAGATCGCACCGCGCCAGAACACGCGTCCGACCACCGCGCCGTGGCGGAGCACCGACTTCGAGCCGGGCGGAAGCCGGTCGATGCGCGCCGCGATCAGCGCTTGCAGCGTGTCGGGAATCCGGACGGTCGCGTGGTCGCCCTCGTCCACGAGGAGCCGCACCGTCTCCTCGACGAAGAGCGGATTCCCCTCGGTCTTGTCGAGCAATGCGGTCCGGAGGTCGTCCGCGAGCGGAAGATCCTTGACGAGCGCGTCGACGAGCATCCCGGTCTCGTGGTCGGGGAGTGGGCCGAGCTCGATCGTGATCGCGCGCCGGCGGCCGCCACCCCAGCCGGGCCGCAGATCGAGGAGCTCGGGCCGCGCGAGACAGACGAGCAGCACGGGCGCGTCGTCGATCCTGTCAGCGAGGTGCTCGACGAGGTCGAGCAGCGGCTCCTCGGCCCAGTGGACGTCCTCGAACGCCAGGACCAGCGGCTGTGCCTCGGCGAGGCTCGTCGCCCATTCGTGCGCAGCCCAGGAGATCTCCTGGCCGCGCCGATCGCCCGAGGCCGTCTCGAGCACGCCCGACGCGAACCCGAGCAGGTCGGCGATCGCGTCGCTCGTGCACGCCTCGCGCAGCTTCTCGATCGCCTCCTCGGGCGAGTCGTCCTCGGAGATCCCGGCGGCGTCCTGCACCATCTCCGCCAGCGGCCGGTAGACGAGGCCCTCTCCGAACGGCAGCGACCGACCGGTGAGCACCGTGGTGCGCTCGAGGCCCGAGAAGAACTCGCGCGCAAGGCGGCTCTTGCCGATCCCGGGCTCGCCGAAGATGGTCACGAGCTGAGCGCGCCGGTCGCGGACGACTCGGGCGTAGGCGTTCTCGAGGAGCTCGAGCTCCTCTTCGCGCCCGACGTAGGGCGCAGCGACGCTCAAGGGCCTGCCGGCGTTGCCGTCGGCGCAGATCACGCGCCAGACGGGGAGCTCGCCGGGAAGGCCCTTTAGCTCGCGCCCGCCCGCCGCCTCGGCAACGACTGCGCCGACCGTCAGCCCGTGCGCCGTCGGTCCCATCAGGATCTCGCCGGGGGCGGCGGACTGCTGCAGCCGAGCTGCGACGTTCAGCGCTTCGCCGGTCGCGAACGTCGAGTCGCCTGACTCGGCGACGACCTCACCGGCCTCGATCCCGATCCGCACGGCAAGCTCGCCCTTGACGGTCTCGAGGATCGCCGTCGCGGCCCGAACGGCGCGCTCGGCGTCGTCCTCGTGCGCGGTGGGCACGCCGAACACCGCCACGACCGCGTCGCCTGCGAATTTCTCCACCGTGCCGCCGTAGGCCGCGATGTGCGCCGCGGCGCCCTCGAAGAAGGCCGTCACACGGCGGCGCACGACCTCGGGGTCGCTCGCGGACACGAGCGTCGTCGAGTCGACGAGGTCGACGAACATCGCGGTTGCGAGCTTGCGCTCCACCGCACGGAGTCTAGGGAGGCAGGTGGCGGCCCGATGGGCGGTTTTCCGCACCCGCGAGGCGCTTTCCGGCCCGACTACGATGCGCGACGTGCTCGACCCCAAGGTCTTCAAGGCGTACGACGTCCGCGGCATCCATCCGACCGAGATCGACGAGGAGGGGGCGTACCGCGTCGGCCGCGCGTACGTCGAGGAGTTCGAGCCTCGCTCGGTCGCCGTCGGGCGGGATATGCGGCTCTCGGCGCCCGCGATGGCGGCCGCGGTGATCGACGGCGCGGCCGACGGCGGCGCCGACGTCGTCGACCTCGGGATGGTCGGCACCGAGATGCTCTACTACGCGGTCGGCGAGCTCGGCCTGGACGGCGGCGTCTGCGTCACGGCGTCGCACAACCCGGGCGAGTACACGGGGATGAAGATCGTCCGGCGCGGAGCTCGCCCGGTCGGCGGCGACTCGGGGCTGGACCGGGTGGCGCGACGCGCTGCGGCAGGCTTTGGGGACATCCGCGCGCGTGGCTCCGTGCGTGACGAGAACGTCTGGGAAGGGTTCGTCCGGAAGGTGCTCTCCTTCGTCGAGCGAGGAGGCCTTTCGCCCGCTTCGGATCGTCGTCGATGCGGCGAACGGGATGGCGGGGACGATGCTTCCGCCCGTCCTCGAGCAGCTGCCGCAGCTCGACGTCGTCCGCTGCTTCTTCGAGCCGGACGGCTCGTTCCCGAACCACGAGCCGAATCCCCTGCTTCCCGAGAACCGCGCGTTCATCGTCGAGCGGACACGGGCCGAACAGGCGGACCTCGGCGTCGCCTACGACGGCGACGCCGACCGGTGCTTTTTCGTCGACGACAGGGGCGAGTTCGTCCCCGGCGACTTCGTGACGGGACTCCTCGCACGCGCGATGCTCGCGAAGGAGCCCGGCGCGAAGGTGATCTACGACGTCCGCGCGAGCTGGGCCGTCCCGCGCGCAATCGAAGAGGCGGGAGGCATCCCCTTGATCAACCGGGTCGGCCATGCGTTCATCAAGGAGCGCATGCGCAAGGAAGACGCGCTGTTCGCGGGCGAGGTCTCCGCGCATTACTACTTCCGGGACTTCACGCAGGCCGATACCGGCGTGGTGCCGTTTCTCGTGATGCTCGAGCTCCTGTCGAACGCGAATCGCCCGCTCTCGGAGCTCCTGGTGCCCTTCCGCGAGCGCTACTTCCTGAGCGGTGAGATCAACACGCCCGTCGTCGACGTCGCGTTGAAGCTGCAGGAGCTCAAGGAGCGGTACGCACGAGAGGGCGGGCGCATCTCCCACCTCGACGGGATCTCGGTCGACTTCGACGACTGGCACTTCAATGTGCGCCCCTCCAACACCGAGCCGCTCCTGCGTCTGAATCTCGAGGCGCTGTCGGCGCCACGCATGGCGGAGAAGCGCGACGAGGTGCTCGCGCTCATCCGGAGCTGACGTGACGAGTCTCGAGCTGGGCCGCGTGACCGATCGCGTGCCGCCGTTCAAGTACTCGGCGTTGACGCGCGTCTGGTTCTCCGACACGGACGCGCAGGGCGTCGTCTACTACGGCCGGTATCTGCCGTACTTCGACCACGCGCGGACGGAGTACCACCGGCACCTCGGTAGCCTCGGGCTCGTCGGGGCCGAGCTGGTGATGCGCGCCTCGACGGTCGAGTACCACGCACCGGCGAAGTTCGACGACCTGCTCGAGATCTTCGTGCGGGTCAGCCGGCTCGGGCGAACCAGTCTCGCGTACGAGCTGTGCGCGCAGCGCCTCCCCGATGAGACGCTGATGGTCACCGCGACGCAGACGATCGTGCTCGTCGACCTCGCCAGTCGGCGGCCGACACCGCTCCCGGAGGCCTCTCGCGTGCCGATCCGAGCCTTCGAGGGATCGGATCTCGAGGAATGAGCGAGCCGCTGTCGGAGCTCGACGCGGCACTCGAGGCCTCCGCGGACGCGGACGACGCGCTCCGCGAGACCGTGCGCATCATCGCCGCGCAGCCGGGCATCTCTTGGGCGGGAATCGCGTTCGTGGAGACGACCGGTCTCGTGCTCGGCCCGAGCGCCGGCACGCCGGACGAAGCGCGTCGCGCGACCGTCCCCGTCGCCTTCAAAAACGAGGTGGTCGGCGAGCTCCAGGTCGACGGGGACGCCGACCGAGCCTTGCTCGAGGCCGTCGCGGAGCGGATCGCGGCGCACGTCCTCCTCGGCTGGGACACGGGGGGCGAGAGCTGGGAGGCGTGACTGGCCGCCCGAAACGACCCCGCACGCCGGCGCGCCCGCCCGGTTGCCCGGACGGGCGCGGCGCGGCTTCCCCTCCCCCACACGGGTTGTAATCACCCCTGTGGGCCCGGCCATCCCTCGTTTCAGGGATGTCGTTCACTCCTTCGAGGTACCCCACTCGAACGAGGGATCCTCACTCGATCGAGTGAGCGACATGACGTCATCGTGCGCGCGCGACGAGCGTCGCCTCGTCGAGGTCGGCTCCTGCTCGCGTCTTCTACACCGGGTGCGGCGGAACCGTTCCGGTAGCGTCGAGCGGATGGACGAGCCTTGGAGCAGTCTGCGGATCGCGGACGTGCAACCGATCTCCGTGGCCGGCGGCCTGCGCTGGCGGCCGATCCGCCGCACCCTGGGAATCGAGGCCTTCGGCGTGAACGCCTACACCGCCGATGCGGCTGGCGACGAGGTGGTCGAGAGCCATACGGAGCAGACGCTCGGTCACGAGGAGGTCTACGTCGTGCTCTCCGGCCGCGCCACGTTCGAGCTGAACGGCGACACGCTCGATGCGCCCGCCGGGACGGTCGTGTTTCTCCGCGACCCGTCGACTCGTCGGCACGCCCGCGCGGTCGAGCCGGGCACGACGGTGCTCGCCGTGGGCGGCAAGCCGGGCGAGGCGTATACGCCGTCCGCGTGGGAGTGGTACTTCGAGGCGGAGCGCTTCCGGGACCCGCTCGACCCCGAGGCAGCCCTGAGGCTGATGGACGAGGCCAACGAGCGCTTCCCGGACAACGCAGGCGTCGTCTACTCCACCGCGTGCTGGCTCGCTCTCGCCGGCCAGGACGACGAGGCGCTCGAGACTCTCCGTCGGGCCGTCGAGCTCGAGCCGCGCGCCCGGGAGTGGGCCGCGAGCGACGACGACCTCACGTCGGTCCGCGACCGCCTCTGAGGGAGGGTTCTCAGCGCATCTCGGCGGCGCAACGTGCTGCGGCCGGAGGCCGGCTTTGCCGGCCGGGAGGCCGGGTTCGCGTCTCCGTGGGCTGCGGTGAAGGAGGGGGCCCGTGGGGGAACCATGGGGTTCCCCCACGTTTAGCCGCCGGGCGTCATCCTGTACGCGTCGAAGACGCCTTCGAGGTTGCGCAGGATGGAGAGCAAGGCACGCAGATCCTTCACGTCGCCGAGCTCCGCCGTGTACCAGTTCCGCGCCATCCCGTCCTCGACCGTGCCGCCGTAGGCGACGATGTTGGCGCCATGCTCGGCGAACGTCCGCGCGACGTCCTCGAGCAGCCGGGCCCGGTCCCACGCGTCGACGGCGATCTGCGCACGGAAGCTCGCCGACATCGCGTTCCCCTCCCACTCCACCTGCGTGAAGCGCTCCGGGTTGCGCATCAGCGCCTTGACGTTCGGACAGTCCGCCCGGTGGATCGTGATCCCGCGGCCCAGCGAGATGTAGCCGCGGATCTCGTCGCCGGGCACCGGGGTGCAGCACTTCGCGAGCCGGACGAGGATGTCCTCGACGCCCGGGACGATCACGCCGAGGGACTCGCCCGTGACGGTGCGCTTGTGGGCGGCCGGCTTGATCGCGATCGCGCTCTCCTGCGGCACCTCGTCGGTCTTGAGGCTGTGCAGGACCTTGTTCACGACCTGGCCGGTGCCGATCTTCCCGGCGCCGAGCGCGAGGTAGAAGTCCTCGGCCTTCTTGAAGCCCATCTCGCGGATCACGGAGGCGAGCACGCTCGAGCCCTGGAGCTTGCGGTATGGGAGGTTCTGCGCCTTCAGCGCCTGGTCGAGCGCCTCCCGGCCCTTCTGCTCGGTCTCACCGCGGGTCTCGCGCTGGAACCACTGCCGGATCTTGTTCCGCGCGCGCGAGGAGGCGGCCAGCGAGAGCCAGTCGCGCGAGGGCCCGCGGCCCGACTTCGAGGTGAGGATCTCGACGAAGTCGCCGTTCTTGAGGCGGTAATGGAGCGGAACGATCCGCCCGTTGACCTTGGCGCCCACCGTCCGGTGACCCACGTCGGTGTGGACGGCGTAGGCGAAGTCGATCGGGCTCGCGCCGGCGGGCAGCGTCTTGACCTCGCCTTTCGGCGTGAACACGTACACCTCGTCGTCGAAGAGGTCCGTGCGGAGCGTCCGCATGAACTCGGCGGCGTCCTGCTCGTCGCCCTGCCAGTCCATCAACGACCGCACCCACTCGAGCCACTCGTCGTCCTGCTTGCCCACGCGCCCGCGCTTGTACAGCCAGTGCGCCGCGACCCCGAGCTCCGCCTCCTCGTGCATCTCGCGCGTCCGCACCTGGATCTCCAGCGGGCGGCCGGACGGCCCGATCACCGTCGTGTGCAGCGAGCGGTACCGGTTGAGCTTCGGCATCGCGATGAAGTCCTTGAAGCGCCCCGGCATCGGCTTCCACAGCGAGTGGAGGATCCCGAGCGCGCCGTAGCAGTCGCGCGTGCCCTCCTCGCCGGAGCGCTCGACGATCACGCGCATGGCCGTGAGGTCGTAGATCTCGTTGAACTCGCGGCCCTTCTTGGCCATCTTGTCGTAGATCGAGTAGAAGTGCTTCGCGCGCCCCGAGATCACGGCGGGGATGTCGGCCTTCTCGAGCTCGAGCCCGAGGATCGTGCCGGCCTGCTCGACCTGCTCCTCGCGATCGGCGCGACGGTCGGCGACCATCGCCCGAATCTCGGCGTACTTTCGCGGGTGGAGGATCTGGAACGAGAGGTCCTCGAGCTCCCACTTCACGGCGTGGATGCCGAGGCGATGGGCGAGTGGCGCGTAGACCTCGAGCGTCTCCTTCGCCTTCTGCACCTGCTTCTGCTTGCCGAGGTACTCGATCGTCCGCATGTTGTGCAGGCGGTCGGCGAGCTTGATGAGGATGACCCGGACGTCCTGGGCCATCGCGACGATCATCTTGCGGTAGTTCTCCGCCTCCGCCTGCTCGCGGCTCGAGAACTGGATCCGCGTCAGCTTCGTGACTCCCTCGACGAGCTGCGCGATCTCGGCGCCGAACTCTGCGCGGAGCTCGTCGAGCTGGGCCTCGGTGTCCTCGACGACGTCGTGCAACAGCGCGGCTGCGATCGTCTGCTCGTCGAGGTGGAGCTCGGCGCAGATGCATGCGACGCCCCACGGATGGTGGATGAACTCCTCGCCGGAGCGGCGTAGCTGACCGCGATGGCGCGTCTCGGCGGTCTCGAACGCCCGCCGGATCAGGTCGTGGTCGACGCCCGGATTGTACGACTCGATGCTGGTCAGCAGCTCCTCGACGAGGTTCTCGTGATGGGACTGAGTGCCGACGACCGCCATCGCAGTCAGTGTACGGGCCGTGTCTCGAGGTTCCCTCCTTCGGGGAGGGGGGTACACCCCGAGGACGAACCGATATGAACGCCATGCGGCTCATCCACGAATATCTCGAGCGCCGCCGGCTCCGGCGGATGCTCGTCCTCCTCGCGGCGTCCACCCAACGCTGACCCGCGTTTCGCGCGAACCGGCCCGGGTATACCCTCTTGACAAGGGCACGCCGGCGTGTGCGTGCCTGCCGCGAGATCGACAGGAGGACTGGAGCGCGATGGCCACCAAGACCGCCCGGATGTTCGACACCCGAAACGACCTCGACGAGGCGACCCGTGAGAAGCTCGTCACGCTCCTCAATGCCCGCCTCGCGGATACCTTCGACCTCTACAGCCAGCTGAAGCAGGCGCACTGGAGCGTGCGTGGGAGCGACTTCATCCAGCTGCACGAGCTGTACGACACCGTGGCCGAGAGCGTGCTCGAGTTCGTGGACGAGATCGCTGAGCGGGCCACCGCCCTGGGCGGCCTCGCGACGGGCACCGTGCGGATGGCGGCCGAGGCGAGCTCGCTGGACGAGTACCCGCTCGACGCGATCGCCGGCGAGGAGACGGTGCAGGTCGTCGCCGACCGGCTCGCGACCTACGGCGCCGCCGTTCGCGAAGCGATCGACGTCACCGACTCGGAGCTTGGCGACATCGACACGTCGGATCTCTTCACCGAGATCTCACGGTCGATCGACAAGCACCTCTGGTTCGTCGAGGCGCACGTGCAGGCGTGAGAGACTGAGCGCGTGGCCGACCTGCCGCGCGTGAACCTGCACGAGCTCGTACCCCAGTACGACGGGGATGACCCCGACGGCTATCGCGCAGGCATGGCCCGGTTCGGGCCCGCGATCGGCGCCGCTCAGATGGGCGCGACGCTGTACGAGCTACCGGCGGGACAGAGCATCTGCCCGTACCACTACGAGTACCCCGAGGAGGAGTGGCTCACGGTTCTCGCCGGACGGGTTCTGCTCCGGCATCCCGGCGGCGAGCAGGAGCTCCGAGAGGGCGACATCGTCTGCTTCCCGCCCGGGCCCGACGGCGCACACAAGGTCACGTGCCTTGGCGACGACGTCGCGCGGGTGTTGATGTCGTCGACCAAGCAGGAGCCCGCGATCGCCGTCTACCCCGACAGCGACAAGATCTCGATCTTCCCCGGCGACGACCGAGACCGCCTCACGATGCGGCGTGACACGCTCGACTACTGGGACGGCGAGGTCGAGGCCCGACGCCCTCGGCCTGGGAGTGGCTAGGCGGCCTCTCGCAGGTCGAGCGCCTGTCGCTCGAGCAGCGCACGGAACGTCTCCGACTCGAGCAGCTGGCGGCTCGTGCCGGCAGCAGCGGTGAGCCCGAGCTCGGTGAAGATCGCCCGCGCCTCCGGTGTCCACTTGCCCTCGCCGGCGCGCCACTCCCCCGCGAGCCACGACCGCAGCTCGTCGTAGGACTCGGGGGCGTCGAAGAGCCGGCGGACGACGAGCTGGGGCGCGATCGTGCCGTTCCAGCGGTTCTCCTTCAGGCGGAAGGCGAGGTCGAAGCGCCCGCCTGGTTGCACTCGCTCGAGCTGCGTCCCGAAGCCGAAGGCGATCGCGGAGCCTGCGTCCCGGCCGTGTTGACGCACCCGGAAGCGGAGGTGCCTTCCCTCCCCCACCGTCGCCGGCGTCGCCGCCTCGACGCTCGCGACGAGCAGCGTCGGCTCGGGGTTGCCGAGGCCGAACGGCGCCAGGCGGTCGAGCTCCTGCGCCAGCTCCAGCGTCAACGCGCACGCGGGGACGATCGCGTCCACCACCGTCAGTGGACGCAGGTCGACGTCGCCGAGCGTCCGGTCGGCTTCCTGCGCGAACGCGTCCGCGAATGCGCCGAGGCTCTCCTCTCCGATCGTCAGCCCGGCGGCGGCGCGATGGCCGCCGAAGCCGTCGAGGTGCTCCGCGCACGCCGCGAGACCGGCGTGGAGGTCGAACTCGGAGATCGAGCGACCGGACCCCTTCCAGCCGTGCGTGCTCGGCGCGACGAGCACGACGGGCCGGTGGTAGCGCTCGACGAGCCGCGACGCGACGATGCCGATCACGCCCTCGTGCCAGTCCTCGTGCCACAGGACGTAGCCGCGATGGCCGCGGCGCGCCTCGGGCCAGGCCTCGACGAGGGACGTCGCCTCGCGCAGGATCCGCTCCTCGACACCCTGGCGCTCGCGGTTCAGATCCTCGAGCTGCGCCGCGAGCCGGTCCGCCTCGGTGCGGTCGTCGCTGAGCAGGAGCTCGAGCGCGACATCGGGCCGCCCCAGCCGACCGGCCGCGTTGATCCGCGGCGCCAGCCTGAACGCGACCGCAGTCGAGTCGACGATCGCAGGGTCGACGTGTGCCGACCTCATCAGCGCCTGCAACCCGGGTCGGCTCGTCCGCGCGAGCGCACGAAGGCCGGCAGCCGCGAGCGCACGATTCTCGTCGACGAGCGGGACGACGTCGGCGATCGTCGCGAGCGCGACCAGGTCGAGCATCCGGGCAAGGGCCGGGTGCTCGTCACCGAGCAGCGCGCGGGCGAGCGTGTACGCGACACCGGTGCCGCAGAGGTCGAGGCACCCGTAGTCCGACGGCCGCGTCGCCACGACAGTGCAGTCGGGAAGCGTCGCGGCGGGGCGATGGTGGTCGGTGACGATCACGTCGAGCCCGAGCGCGCGGGCGCGCGCCACCTCGGCCAGCGCGGTGATCCCGCAGTCGACGGTGAGAACGAGCTCGACGCCGTCCACCGCGAGCTGCTCGATCGTTTCCGCCGCGAGCCCGTAGCCCTCCTCGAACCGACTCGGCAGGCGCCACTCGACGTCCGCGCCCAGCTCCCGGAGGGTCAGCAGCGCGACGACGGTCGCCGAGATGCCGTCGACGTCGTAGTCGCCGTGGACGCAGATCCGCTGGCCGTCGCGCACCGCCCGGCGGATCCGCTCGACCGCCGCGGCCATGTCGCCGAGGCGAAAGGGGTCGTGTCGCGGCGGCTCCGCGTCGAGGAACAGGCGCGCCGCGCTGGGGTCGTCGAGCCCTCGCCGGACGAGCACCGCCGCGGTCGTGTCACTCACGCCGAGCACTCGAGAGAGAGTGTCGACCCTCTCCCACTCGCACGGTTTTGTCGTCCAGCGGCCGTTCTGCATGGCCCAGTCGACGGTACGGCCAAGGTCGGACGGCGCTGGTTCGCGCCCGGGTGGGCCACGAGCCCGCGTTGACCGGGAAGCGGCCGGCCCGTACCCCTTCGTCGTTCGCGGGCGGCGCCGGCCGCCGCCGTTCTCAAACGGGATGCCGCTCGTTGACGCTCGCGGCGTGCCTGAGCGATGACCTTGACCCACAGGAGCACAACTCCCGCGGTCGCACCGACGACACAGACCGCAAGGGGGGCGAAGAGCGCCATCTGCTCGAGCGAGTACTTCGTCACCGCCGCCCCCACGAGCCAGATCGCGAGCACGAGGACGACCATGACGGCGACGAGCTTTCGGTTCCCCACGCCCAGAGGCTAGCCTCTGGGCGTGTCAGGGGAGGTGCGCAACTACTCGTCGGGCGACGCGTATGCGCTCGAGTTTCTCGGGTACCAGTTCTCGTTCGGCGAGCGCGACTTCGAGGAGCGCGTCGCGGGTGCGGCCGTGAAGCTCGGTCTCGTCCCCTCGAACGACCTCGACCCCGACGAGACGGCCGACCTCGTCGAGCTCGCCGCGGATGCCCGGATCTCGGATCCGCGCAGCCCGCTCGGCGCCTATCTCGTCCGCCACTGGGAGCGCGTGGCGCTCGTCGAGGGCGAGTCGCTCGTCTACTGGCTGCGCAAGCTCGTCTTCAGGAGCGCCTATCTCGACCATCGGGTCAAGCAGGGCCTGCTCGACGTCTCGTGGGACGACTCGAGCGGCGAATTCATGTACGCCGAGCCGGAGGGCGGCCGCTCCCTGCTCGAGCTCGCCCCCACGCCGTCCTGGCACTCCCTCCAGTACCGCCGCTGAGTTCTGAGCCTACTTCTGGCTCTTGATGAACGCGACGAGCGCCCGAACGTCGTCCGGATGGTCCGCGAACGCATGGCCCGCGACGGCCGCCGACATGATGCCGGCGGTGTAGCCCTTGACGATCTCGGCGTCTGGATCGGTGAGAGAGCGCTCGAGGTAGGCATCGTCTGCGGTGACGGACGTTCCGTCAGCGAGCTCGATCGTCCGCCCGGCGGCGCCGTTGAGGCTGGGCCCGGCGCCCGCGGCGCCGCTCAAGGAATGACAGGCGGCACAGCCATCGTCGGCGAACAAGGTCTTCCCCCTGGCGACGAGCACGGGAGTCGCCTCGATCGGGGCGGTGACTGCTGGGGGCGTCGTGGCGGTGGAAGGAGGCGTGGTCGCGGTCGGGGAGCGGTCGTCGTGCTGGGAGACGTTGCCGTGGCGACAGGCTCCGTCGTCGCCGGCGACGTGGCGCGCGCGGCATCCTCGCCGCGGCTGTGGCCGACCGCGTAGGCGGCAACGAGGAGGCCGAGGACGACGGCGCCGGCGACGAGGCCGCCCACCAGCCAGCGCCAGAGGCCATCGGAGCCGCCGCCCGGCGCAGCGTCTTCGTGCTCGTCGGTCATGATGCGCCTCCTGTCATGGCGGCCGCGAACATGAGCGTCATGGCCACGGCGAGAAAGGCGGTGAACCGGCCGCCGAGAGGCGTGAGCCGGGTCGCGCCGAGACCGGTGACGAGCCCGAAGGCGGCCATCGCGAGGTGGAACAGGGCGTGCTGGACGTCGTTGCTCTCGAGCGGCTCGTAGACACGCGGCACCATCAACAGCATCATCGTCGCCGGTGCGACGATCACGGCTGTGAGCCCCCAGGCCGGATGATCGCCGAGCAGCCGGGAGACGGCCGCGAAGGAGCCGAGCAGCAATCCGACCACGACCCCGAAGAGGAACTGGCCCGCGTGGTCGAGATGGTGGTAGCGGGTGCTCGTCTCCGACGCGTCGACGATGCCGGGGAAGAACGCCACGATCGCGACGACCATGAACGCGACGGCGAACCCGAGATGGGCGGCGGTCCCGAGCGGTGCTCCCGCCCGAGCCGGAGGGCGTTCGTCGACCCGCGGGTCGGCTCCGGCCGGAGCGACAGCATGGCCGGCGGCCAGGCCCGGACTCTCCCGCGTCGACGTCGTGTGGCGCCGGGCCCAGGCGGTCCGGGCGAGCGGGGCGAGCTGCACGATGCAGGCGAGGAAGCCGAGCGCGAACAGAAGCGCGAAGATCGCTCCGACCGTGCTGTAGTCGACCGTGCCGGCCGGCTGCACTGCGTATCGGCGAGGAACGCCGAGCGCGCCGGCGACGAACCAGGTGCCGGTCAGCCCGTAGCCGCCGACGAGCAGCAGGCCGATCGTCGCCGAGCGCAGGGTGGGCGAGGAGGTGCGATCGGTTTCGCGCTCGAGCAGGTGCGCGACGAACGCGAGCGCCCACAGGACGACGGTCATCATCAGATAGGTGTGGAAGTGGGCGACGACCCAGACCGTGTTGTGGAAGCGGAAGTTGATCGGGATCAGCGAGTCGATCACGGCGCCGACCCCACCGATCGCCCAGCCCGCGAGGCCGACGTAGAACAGAGTCGAGGCCAGCGTCCAGCGGTAGCGCGACCCCCAGACGAGCATGGTCATCGAGTAGATCGTGATCACTGCGACCGGGAGCAGTGCGAAGTAGGAGGCGACGAGCGAGCCGACCTGCGCCCACATCGGCTGTACGAAGTCCATGTACAGGTGATGCGAGAACGCAGTGGCGATGAACACGAGCGACGCCGTCCAGCCGGCGACGAACACCTTTGTCGCCTCGTACGGACGACCGGCGTAGCGCGGCAGGATCACGTAGATGGCTCCCGCAGCGAGGTAGATGACGAGATTCGCGATCGAGTGGCCGAAGAAGTAGACGAGGTTCTTCGCCACGAGCGCGTCGATGCCGACCCCCGAGTCGTAGGTGCGGCCGAGCAGTCCGAGCACGATCGCCGAGCCCGCGGTCATCGAGAGCAGGCCGTCGATCGCAACCACGGTCGCTGCGATCACCTGCGGCGCGGGCGCCTCCGGCTCGCGCCCGAGCAGGTACTGCCAGCCGAGGGCCCTGCTGAGCCCCCCGGAGGCGGTGGTCGTCTGCTCGAGCACGTCGAGGCAGTAGACGAAGAACCCTGTTCCCACCAGGAGATTGCCCACGAGGAAGAGGCTCTCCGACCAGACCGGCCACTGCCCCACCGGGAAGAACGGCAAGGGCGGCAGGAACGTCCAGCCAGCGCCGAAGCCACCCACGAGCGTCGCCACCAGCACCGCGACGGCGCCGCCGACCACGAGGGTGTAGCTCGCGTACATCCGTCCCGGCCGGAGCGGCACGACAGGGTGCAGCACGTACCAGAGCGCACCCATCATCACGAGCAGGACGCCCGTGATCATGCCCACGCCGTGGAGCGTCATCAGCCGGTAGAACCACGCCGGCGAAAGGCCCGTGTCGTCCGCCTGTGTGAATCGCATCAGCAGGCCGAGCACACCCATCGCGGCGACCAGCGTGATGCCGGTGACTCCGAACATGAAGCCGGCGCGCCTTTCGATCTGCCGTGCCTCGCCGACGAACGCGACTGCCTGCGGGTGCAGGATCCCCGGAGGGGCTGGAGTGGCGGTCGCAGCTTCCATCAGCGCCGGGTCACCGTGAAGGAGCCGTCCATCGTCGAGTGGTTGAGCCCGCAGTACTCGCCGCAGCGGATCCGGTAGATGCCCGCCTGGCTCATGGTCAGGTCGAGCTGGTTGTGGTAGCCGGGCATCGCCTGCACCGAGCCGAGCAGGTGCCCACGCGGGCTGTAGAGGACGAAACCGTGGTTGACGTCGACCGAGGTGAGATCGAACCGGACACGCGTCCCGACCGGCACGCGATCCGGCGCGAGCGTCCAGAAGAACTGACCGGCCGTGACCGTCACCATCGTGCGACCGGACGCACCGCCGCTCGCGTAAGGCAGGTCGAGCAGCGACAGCCCGACCACCACCACGCCGATCGCGGCAAGCAGGGCGAGCCACCTCTTCCGTAGCCAGTATCCGACCCGGTGCACGCGCTCGACGGACACGTCGGTGCCCGCCTGGAGCCCGATCACGACGAACGCGAACGCCAGCAAGACCGACAGCACGACGAACACACCACCGATCACGATCTGCGGCGTTCCGTAGTGGAGGCTCATCGGTCGGCGGTCACGGGTTCCGAGGTTGCGTGCGTCGGTCCCTCCACAACGCGCGTTTATACACGATGTCGACCGTGTAAATTGCCGGAGGCGCAGACTCGGGCCGGGGGCATGAGCGGGAGGGTCGGCAGGCCCGATCTACACTGTGCTCATGCGTCGGGACGGGGACGATGCCGAGCGCATGCTGCGCGCTCCCTCTGCGTCCCGAGGTTCGCAGGACGTCCTCGTGAGCGCTGAGCTCGACCTGTCGGTACGGCGGCACCGCGCTCTCGGTGACCCGAGCCGAGCGCGGATTCTTGCCGTGCTCTCCGCCGAGGCACCACTCGACATGGCCGAGCTCGCCACGCGCACCGGGCTGCACGTGAACACGGTTCGTATGCACGTGAAGGTGCTCCAGGATGCCGGCCTGGTCCTCGCGGAGAAAGCGTCGTCGACGCGTCGTGGGCGACCGCGATTCGTCTACAGCGCCACAGACACCGTCGCCGAGGAGGGCGACCGCCGGTATCGGCTGCTGGCCGGCGTCCTCGCCACGCTCGCCGCGCGGACGGGGAGGGAGACCGCGGAACTGGAGACTCTCGGAGAGGCGTGCGGCCGCGACCTCGTCGACTCGCCCCCACCCGACGCGACCGTTCCAGACGAGGAGGCAGTCGCCGGGCTCCTCGCGGTCCTGGAACAGACGGGTTTCGCGCCGGAGCTCGCGGGCGGGCGACAGGGGCGACGGCTACTGATGCGTTCCTGCCCCTTCCTGGAGCTCGCCCGTCAGCACCGCGACGTGATCTGCCCCATCCACCTCGGCCTGATGCGCGGCGCGCTCTCCGAGCTCGGTGCAAGCTCGACGGCGACCAGGCTCGAGCCGTTCGTCCGGCCCGACCTGTGCGTGGCGCACCTTGCCCGCGGGTGTCTAGAACAGGCTCGCCTCGTCGCGTACCGTCCCGAGATGCTCGCGGCCGAGATCGGTGATCACGCGTCCGCGCGGAGTGCGCTGCAGGAAGCCGAGCTGAAGGAGGTACGGCTCGTAGACGTCCTCGATCGTGTCGGGCTCCTCGCCGAGGGCGACCGCGAGCGTCGAGAGCCCGACGGGGCCACCGCCGAACTTCGACGCGATCGCGTCGAGGAGCTCCCGGTCGATCCGCTCGAGCCCTCGCTCGTCGACCTCCAGGAGGTCGAGCGCCTCCTGCGCGACGTCCGTCGTGATCGCGCCGGAGTGCCGGACCTCGGCGACGTCCCGCACCCGGCGGAGGATGCGGTTCGCGATCCGGGGCGTCCCGCGCGAGCGGGAGGCGATCTCCTCGGCGGCGTCGTCTGCGATCTCGACGGCGAGGATCCCGGCCGAGCGGCGGACGATCGTGGCCAGCTGGCCCGGGTCGTAGTAGCCGAGCCGAAACGTCATCCCGAACCGATCGCGCAGCGGCGTGGTCAACAGGCCCGTGCGCGTCGTCGCCCCCACGAGCGTGAACGGCGGCAGGTCGAGCGTGAGCGTCCGCGCCGCCGCGCCCTGGCCGAACACGATGTCCAGCCGGAAGTCCTCGAGCGCCGGATAGAGGATCTCCTCCGCCGCACGGGCGAGGCGGTGGATCTCGTCGACGAAGAGGACGTCCCGCGGCTCCAGCGCCGTCAGCACCGCGGCGATGTCCTTCTTCTCGAGCGCCGGGCCGGCGACCGTGCGCAACCCCACGCCGAGCTCCTCGCGGACGATCTGCGCGAGCGTCGTCTTCCCGAGCCCTGGCGGGCCGGCGAGCAGGACGTGGTCGAGCGCCTCGCCCCGCGCCTTGGCCGCGTCGAGCGAGATGTGAAGCTGCTCCTTGACGCGCTCCTGGCCGATGAAGTCGTCGAGGCGCCGCGGCCGAAGCGACCGCTCGGCTTCCTCCTCCTCGGGCCGGAGCGCCGGCGCCAGGAACTGGCTCATGCAGCGGCCCCTCGCAGTGCGAGCCGCACGCGGTCCTCGGCCGGGAGGTCGGGGTCGACCTCGGCGAGCGCCCGCTCGGCGTCGACCACCGAATAGCCCAGCTCGACGAGGGCGTCCCGCGCGACGAGGTGGCTCGGGCCGTCGCCGACGGCGGCAAGCGCCGGCTGCGGGAGCGCACCGAGCTTTTCCTTCAGCTCGAGCACGATCCGTTCCGCGGTCTTCTTGCCGATCCCGGGGATCGCCTGGAAGCGTGCGTGGTCCCCGAGCGCGATCGCCTTGCGCAACTCGGCGGCCGGCGATCCCGAGACGACGGCGAGCGCGACCTTCGGGCCGACGCCGCTCACGGTGAGAAGGTGGACGAACAGCTCACGCTCGTCGGCATCGGCGAACCCGTAGAGCTGCAGCGTGTCCTCACGGACGTGGAGGTACGTCTCCACGGTCAGCTCCGAGCCCGCGCCCGCGCGCCGCAGGACGGACGGCGTCGCCGCGACGAGGTAGCCGACGCCGTTCACGTCGAGCACGAGCCCGTCGGCGCTGCGACCGGCCGGACGTCCCCGCAGACGCGCGATCATCCGACCCTCCTCACGAGGCCATCCGGGCGAGCGGCGGCGTCATCGCGTGGCAGATCGCGACGGCGAGCGCGTCCGCCTCGTGAGAGGTCGCGGGCTCGTCGGCGAGCGCGAGGAGCATGCGGACCATGCGCGAGACCTGGCCCTTGTCCGCGCGCCCGTAGCCACAGACCGCCTGCTTCACCCTGGCGGGCGCGTACTCGGTGCACGTGACTCCCGCGGCCGCGGCTGCGACGAGCGCGGCGCCCCGTGCCTGCCCGACGAAGAGCGCGATGCGGGCGTCGGCACCGACGAAGGACTCCTCCAGCGCGACGGCGTCCGGCTCGTGCTCCGCAATGAGCGTCCCGACGCCCTCGAAGATCCGCCTGAGTCGCAGCTCGGGCCGCTCCCTGGCGCCGGACGTCCAGCATCCCTGCGCGAGGGCCCTGATGCGCCCGCCGCTTTCGTGGACGATCCCGTACCCGCACGCAGCCGTCCCTGGGTCGATGCCGAGGACCTTCACGCGATGAGGGTACGGAGCCTCTCGGACGTTCCTCTACGCTCGCCGGGTGGACGTCGTCGATCTGCTCTCCGTCGAAGGGCGTGGGCCTGCCTGGGGAACCGCGAGCGAGGACCTGAACGCGACGCTTTTGGTCTGGCGCGACGGCGAGGGTCAGCCCGAGCACGTGAACGAGGAGCGCGACGTCGCTCTGGTGGCGCTCGGTGGCGATGGGACGCTCGTCGTCGACGGCGAGGCGCACTCCCTCCGCGAGGGGACGCTCGCGATCGTCCCGCGTGGGGCGACGAGGTCGGTCGTGGCCGGAGCGGACGGGCTGCGTTGCCTCTCGCTCCACCGACGGCGCGGCGGGCTCGCGATCGGTCGAGTGGACCCCGGCTAGGAGGCGACTGCCTCCAGCACCGCCTCGGGGATGTCGAAGTTCGCGTAGACGTCTTGGACGTCGTCGTTGTCCTCGAGCCCTTCGACCAGGCGGACGACCTGCTTCGCAGTCGACTCGTCGGCGATCGCGACCGTCGTCTTCGGGATCATCGACAGGCCGACCGACTCGAGCTCGAGCCCGGCGGCCTCGAGCGCCGCCCGGACGGTCGTGAGCTCCTCCGGCGCCGACGAGACCACGAACGTGGAGCCGTCGCGCTCGACGTCGTCGGCGCCCGCGTCCGCCGCCGCGAGCACGAGCTCGTCCTCGTCGATGTCGTCCGCGGAGACGAGCACGACGCCGCGGCGCTCGAACTGCCAGGCGACGGCGCCGGTCGCGCCGAGGTTCCCGCCGAACTTCGTGAAGAGGTGTCGGACGTCCGAGGCGGTGCGGTTGCGGTTGTCGGTCAGCGCCTCGACGAGCACGGCGACGCCCTCTGGCCCATACCCCTCGTAGACGACGATCTCGAACGTCGCGCCGTCCGTTCCCTCGCCCGCGCCCTTTGCGATCGCGCGCTCGATGTTGTCCTTCGGCATCGAGTAGGAGCGCGCCTTCTCGATCGCGTTCTGGAGCGCGAGGTTCGAGCCCGGATCCGCGCCGCCTTCCTTCGCCGCGACCATGATCGCGCGGGACAGCTTCGAGAAGAGCTTTCCGCGCTTCGCGTCGGCGGCGCCCTTCTTGTGCTTGATCGTCGACCACTTGCTATGCCCTGACACTCATCGCCTCCGTGACCAGGTGGAGAAACCGTTGGTGGATCCGTGGGTCGTCGGTCAGCTCCGGGTGGAACGCGGCAACGAGGACGCGGCCGTCGCGCAGCAGCACGGGCTCGCCGTCGAGCTGGGCGAGGACCTCGACGTCCGCTCCGACATCGCGCACGCGGGGCGCGCGGATGAAGACGCCGCGGAAGGGTCGCTCCTCGCCGGCGAGCTCCAGATCCGCCTCGAAGCTCGCGACCTGCCGGCCGTACGCGTTGCGGTCGACCTCCAGGTCGGCGAGGCCGAGGTGCGCTCGGTCGAGCAGGATCATCCCCGCGCAGGTGCCGAAGATCGGGCCCGCGAAGGAGCGGATTGCCTCGTCGAGCCCGTAGAGCGACGCGAGGCGCAGAATCGTGGTCGACTCGCCGCCGGGGACCACGAGCCCGTCGAGCTCCTCGAGCTGCCCGGGCAGACGCACCTCGACGACCTCCGCGCCCTCCGCGCGCAGCGTACGCGCATGCTCGCGAAACGCTCCCTGGAGCGCGAGCACGCCGATCCGAGGCCTGGGAATCATCTCCGAAGAGTGTAGATCGGCGTTCTCTAGCCACTTCCGCGCCAGCGGAAGGGCCTTACCAGCCGCGGACTTCGAGGCGCTCGGCCTCGGCGAGCGAGCTCGCGGAGATCCCGACCATCGGCTCGCCGAGCCCCGCGGAGACGTCCGCGAGGATCTTCGGGTCGTTGAAGTGCGTCGTCGCCTCGACGATCGCCTTGGCGCGTCGGTCCGGGTCGCCGGACTTGAAGATCCCCGAGCCGACGAACACGCCGTCCGCGCCCAGCTGCATGCACTGCGCGGCGTCGGCCGGCGTCGCGATCCCACCCGCGGTGAACGTCACGACGGGGAGGCGGCCGTTCTCGGCCACCCAGCGGATCAGCTCGTACGGCGCGCGATGGTCCTTGGCCGCCGCATAGAGCTCCTCCTCGCGCAGCCCCTGGAGCTGCCGGATCGCTCCGAACACGGCGCGCATGTGCGTCACGGCGTTGACGATGTCGCCGGTGCCGGCCTCGCCCTTCGTGCGGATCATCGCGGCGCCCTCCGCGATGCGCCGGAGCGCCTCGCCGAGGTTCGTGCAGCCGCAGACGAACGGCACCGTGAACGCATGCTTGTCGACGTGGTGCTCGAGATCGGCGGGCGTCAGCACCTCGGACTCGTCGATGTAGTCGACCTCGAGCGCCTCGAGGATCTGCGCCTCGACGAAGTGGCCGATGCGGCATTTCGCCATCACCGGGATCGAGACCGCCTCCTGGATCTCGCGGATCTTCTCCGGGTCGGACATGCGAGCGACCCCACCGTCGCGCCGGATGTCGGCCGGGACACGCTCGAGCGCCATCACCGCGCACGCGCCCGCGTCCTCTGCGATCCGGGCCTGCTCGGCGTCGACGACGTCCATGATCACGCCGCCCTTGAGCATCTCCGCAAGGCCTGTCTTGACGCGCAATGTGCCGATCTCGGCCATCGCGCTGAGTGTAGCGGCGGCCCCGTCCGGCCGAGACCGGAGGGGCCGCCGAGAAGAGCGTGCTAGGAGGGGCTCGGCGCGTCCGGTTCTTCGACCGCCGGAGGCGTCTCGGGCGACGCCGGCGGGGTGGTCGTCGCGGGCGGCGTGGCCGGCGGGGCGGTCATCGGGGCCGATGCGTCGTCCCCGCCGCGCATCCCGGCCGTGGCGCCGGAGATCTGATCGCGGATGCCCGTCAGGCTCTCGCCCGCGGCGCGCATGTTCATCCAGGCGCCGACGACCATCACGATCGCGAAGAGCAGGCCGAGCCACGACCAGAAGGTGCGACCGACGAAGTCTCCGCCCGGCTTGTCGAGCCACCGGATCAGCGCGAAGATCAGCACCAGCAGCGAGAGCGCCGCGGTGATCATCGAAGGCGTCACGCCGATCTCGAGCTCGATGTTCGCGAGACGGATCGCCTGCCAGACGAGGAGGACGATCGCGAGCAGGCCGGCGATCCAGCCCACGCCGTGCCACATCGTGATGCCGGTGTCGGCGCCGATCGCGTCGAGCTCGTCCTTTCCCGGCCCGGTGTAGTGGAACCAGCTGAAGAAGGAGAGAATCAGAAAGGCGATAGTCGCCCCGAGGACAACCTTGGCGCCGTGGCTGAGCTCATTCATCCTGTCCATTTTGCGCGCATTTCCTTTCCGAATCCGGAGGATTTCCTCGCAATCGACCGCAGGATATGACACTGATACGCCTACTGCGGCGCGACTCCTCTCCCCGCAGGCGGGGCCGACTCGCCTGAGCCGACGTTGCGCCGTCGAGCAAGGGGGTCCGCAGGGGCCCCCTTCGTCTTGAGCATTCCCCGCGAAGAACAGCCGGCCGGGGCCGCCGCACCTCAGGGGAGGGGGCAGCGGCGGCACTCCGGCCGGCATTCGAGACACGGGTCGCCCCGCATCCCACGGCCCACGAGAAGAAGAGGGAGCCGCAGGAAACGAGTACGGCTTTCGGGGCAGGGTTCCTTCGACCGGATTTCTGTGCGGCGCGTGTAAACAAAGCACGGCTTCCGTAAGCAGCTTGTGAGATTTTCCCGCCCCGACTTTCGCTCACCATCGCAGAGCGATATAGACGAGGCACTACACCGCGAAATCGGAGGACATGATCTCGATGGACCCCACCCAACGTGTTCCGACCAGACCATGGAGCGCCGTCGTGGCCGTCGTGCTCGCGGCAGGCGCCGTGCTCGTGGCCGTCATCGCGAGCGGCGCCGCCAGCGCCCAGACGCAATCCGTGCCGAGCAACACCTCCCCGCCGGCGATCTCGGGGAGCGCGGTCGTCGGCCAGACGTTGACCGCGAGCTCGGGCGCCTGGACGGGCTCCCCGGCACCCACCTTTGCCTATCAGTGGCTGCGCTGCGACGCGGGCGGAGGGGCATGCGGAGCCATTGCGGGCGAGAGCGGCTCGACGTACGTCGTCGCGAGCGGCGATGCCGGCAAGACGCTGCGGGTCGCCGTCACCGCCTCGAACAGTGACGGCACCGTGCAGGCCACCTCCGCGGCGACCGCGGTCGTCACGTCGACGGCCGCGCCCTCGAGGACGACCGATCCGGTCGTCTCGGGGTCGGCCGTCCAGGGGCAGACCCTGACCGCGACGAGCGGTGGCTGGGCGGGCACTGCGCCGATCACCTTCACCTACCAGTGGGTCCGCTGCGGCGCCGACGGCGGCGCGGCGGACGGGTCGAACTGCCCCGCGATCGGAGGGGCGACCGGCCAGAGCTACAGGCTCGACGCAGGCGACGTCGGCCATCGCATGCGCGTCCGTGTCACCGCCAGGAACAGCGCCGGGAGCGCGACGTCGGCCTCGAACGCAACCGCGCTCGTCGTCTCGTCGACCGCAGCCGGCCCGGCCAAGAACACGAAGGAGCCGTCCGTCTCCGGCACGGCGCAGCAGGGTCAGACGCTGACCGCCAACGGCGGCACCTGGAGCGGCACGAGCCCGATCACGCTCGCGTACCAGTGGGTGCGGTGCGGGGCCGATGGCGGCAAGGCCGACGGCTCGAACTGCGCGACCATCGGCGGCGCGACCTCGACCACCTACACGCTCGGCTCGGCCGACGTCGGCCAGCGGCTCCGTGTCAGGGTGACGGGGAAGAACAGCCAGGGCTCCGCCACGGTCGCGTCCAACCCGACGGCGGTCGTCCAGGCCACCGGGCCCGCGCTGCCGTCAGGCGCGATCAAGCTGTCGAACGGGAAGTACTCGATTCCCGTGACCAGCGTGTCGCTGCCCGCACGCCTCGTGGTCGACGGGATTCGGTTCGTGCCGAATCCCGTGCGGTCGCGGCGCACGACGATCCAGCTGCGGGTGCACGTCTCCGACACACGCGGCTACGTCGTCCGCGACGTTCTCGTCTTCGCACGCTCGACGCCGCTCGTCACGTCGGCCGGCGGCGAGCAGCGCACCGGGCAGGACGGCTGGGCGACGATCCGCATGACCCCGCAGGCCGACTTCCCGCTCCGCCGGGGTTACGCCGTGCAGTTCTTCGTCCGCGCGCGCAAGCAGGGCGACAACCTCCTGGCAGGCGTCTCGACGAGGCGTCTCGTCCAGGTCAGGACGGCCCGGTAGGTAGGGCGTTGGTCGCGCGGTCGGGGAGCCGCGCGACCCGCCGGGCCGATGAGGATCCGGTCGGCCGGAGCGCTCGGGTAGCGTCCGGCCGGTGAGCGAGAGCGCGGAGGAGCCGAAGGCGGCGGGCGCCGCCGACCACGAGCCCCCGGCGGGCGCGCAGACGAGCGCGACCTGGACCGGCGGCGCGGCGCCGCTCGCCTACACGGCGACCGCGCGCTGGTTCGTCCTGCGGAAGAAGGACAAGCCCGCCGCGGAGATCTTCTCGGTCGCGTACCTCGCCGACACGGACGAGCCGCGGCCCTTGACGTTCGTGTTCAACGGCGGCCCGGGTGCGTCGTCGGCCTACCTACATCTCGGCGCGATCGGCCCGCAGCGGGTCGCCTTCCCCGCCGACGGCTCGCTGCCCGAGATGCCGGCACGGCTCGAGCAGAACGAGGCGTCGTGGCTCGCGTTCACCGACCTCGTGTTCGTCGACCCCGTCGGCACCGGCTTCAGCCGCGTGATCGAGCCCAAGCAGAAGGAGAAGAACACCGAGGCCGAGGCGGGCGACGACAAGGCCGAGACGGTCGACCCGAAGGAGTACTTCGGGCAGAAGCGCGACCTCGAGTCGCTCTCCGAGTTCATGGGACGCTGGCTGTCCGCGAACGGCCGGTGGGCCTCGCCGATCTTCGTCGCGGGCGAGAGCTACGGCGGCTACCGCGTCGGGCGCCTCGTGCGGATGCTGCAGGAGTCGACCGGGATCGGACTCAACGGGGCGATCCTGATCTCCCCCGCCCTCGAGATCGGCACGCTCAACCCGACGGACTACGACGTCCTCGGCTGGGTCGACACCCTCCCGACGATGGCGCTCGCGGCGTTGCACCACGGCCGCTCGCGTGCGTTCCCGCCCGACACGCCGCCGGAGAGGGTGTGCGCCGAGGCGGAGGCCTTCGCGACCACCGAGCTCGCCCCGTTCCTCGTGCGCGGCGCGGCCATGGACGCGGGCGAGCGCGAGCGGGTGCTGGCGCGGCTCGCCGAGCTCGTCGGGCTCCCCACGGACTTCGTCACGCGCGCGGAGGGTCGCGTCTCGATCTCGACGTTCGCACGCGAGCTCCTCCGCGACGAGCGGAAGGTGCTCGGGCTCTACGACAGCACCGTCACGTCGATCGACCCGTTCCCCGACCGTGAGACGTTCGCGGGGCCGGACCCGACGCTCGCGGGCATCAGCCCCGCCTACACGATGGCCGTGAACCGGCTCCTGCGTGCGGAGATCGGCGTGGAGACGGACCGCGAGTACACGCTGCTGAGCTACGAGGTCAACGAGGCGTGGAAGGACGACGCCTCACAGCACGCGTTTCTGCCTCTCGTCGGCGCCACCGACGACTTCCGCTACGGCATGGCGCTCAACCCCTATATGCGGGCGTTCATCACCCACGGGCGCTACGACCTCGTGACGCCGTACTACGCGACCGACCGGCTGCGGAACCTGATGCGCCTCGACCCACAGATGGGCGACCGGCTGACCGTGCGCCACTTCGACGGCGGGCACATGTTCTACGCATGGGAAGCGAGCCGCCGCGCGTTCGGCGAGGCCATCGCGACCTTCGTCGCGGACGCTCTCGGAGGGTAGCCCGCTCCGTCGAAACGGCGGCTGGACAGCGCTCGTACGGGCGGCTATGTTCGTCAGGCGTCCGAAAGTCCGACTCGGTCGGCCGTCGATCGTCAGGGTCACGTGCGGCCCCCGTTCGAGGTCCTCGCCGAGCTGCAGCCTGCGCGTCGCCTCCACACCGTCATTCTGACCGACGCGCCCGCGTGCTGACGCGGTGAGCGGATGTGCCCGCCTTGACAACGGCCCCAAATCGCGACAGAGTCCCCGGGCCGTCTGCCGCCCGGGCCTGCCCGGGCCGACAGGAGCTGCGGCATGAGCCTTACCGATCTGATGGTCTGGGGCGCGATCCTGGCTGGGTTCGCGGGAATCACGATGACGGTCCTGTGGTTCACATGAGCGGGCGCATCATCGCGACACTCGGACGCTCTCAGCCGAGCTCCTCGGCCAGTGCGAGGATGATCCCGCCCGGCCCGCGGAGATAGCAGAGCAGGTAGCTGTCCTCGAATCGCGTCACGTCGCCCACGAGCTCGGCGCCGTGGGGACGGAGGCGGGCGAGGGTGTCCTCGATGTCGTCGACGGCGAACATCACCCGGTGGAGGCCCAGCGTGTTCGCCGGGGTGAGCTCCGGCTCGGGAGTGATCGCCTTCGGGGTGTGATACTTCGCCAGCTCGAGCCGGCCCGGGGCGTCCGGGATCCGCATCATCGCGATCTCGCTTCGCATGTCGTCGAGTCCAACGACCTTTCCCGCCCAGCTTCCTTCGATCGGCATCCTGCCTTCCAGCTCCATGCCGAGCTCGGCGAAGAACGCGACGGCGGCATCGAGGTCGTCGACGACGATGCCGACGTTGTCCATGCGCTGAATCGTCATGTCGCCGAGGATAGGCCGCGAATCCTAGGGAATGCCGACAGCATCAGTCGGACGCGGCAGCTCGTACCGCCGCGGGGTCTAGGCGCCCGTGAACCCGTAGCGCGAGAGGGACCCGCCGTCCTCGTCGGTCACGCTGTCGGCCGGGACGAGCAGCTTCGGATCGTTCGGGTCGGCGATGATCCCGACGATCCGGGTGACGCCGTCTCGCTCTTCCGCGGCCCACGCGATCACGCGCGATCGACCGGTCTCGACGCCCTCGCCGTCGGCGAACAGCGCGCGCCAGCCAGGCTCGGCCGACACGAGTGACGACAGGCCGCTCACGCGGGTGATGGTACCGCTCCGCGTGGGGGATCCCATCCAGCCAACGTCTATCGCGGAGGGTCGGCGCGGCTTGTGAGAGAACGCGCGCGACCGACTCCTTGTTCAGGATCGTCGGCGCGCGGACGCTAAGCGCCAATCATCTCGTGCACGGGGAACTCCTTGATGTCTGGTGGACCCTGTGGCTCGATCCCCGCCGCCGCCATCCCTTCCACGATCCGTGGAGCGAAGGCATCGAAGTCAGCGCGTGACTCCCAGAAGTCGATGATTCCCCAACCGTCGTCGATCGGCCCCGAAGCGTGAAAGAGGAGCCCCTTCGGCGGCGTCCGGTCGGGGTTGGCCTGGTCATGTACCTGGTCGAACTGCTCCTGGGTGATTCCCGAGAGCTTGATGCGAATGCCGACAGCCATTGCGAACCCACTTTCGATCGAGAGCTGGACCGATCACGACGAGTCTTGCACCCCGCGACATGCAATGCGGTGAGGCGCGAGAGTGCGACCCGGAGCGCGCATGGTCGAGTCGCACCCGTCGCTCATCAGGTTCGTGTAAGCGTCGGTCTGACCCTGGCACACCTCACCCCAGCATCCAAGCCGTTTACGCATGGATGCTGGGGTCTGTTTGGGCCCGCCTGGACTCGAACCAGGGACCAACCGATTATGAGTCGGCTGCTCTGACCAGCTGAGCTACGGGCCCGACGCGGGCCAGCGTAGTCGGTTGCCGAGCCGCAACGGGTCGAATCGCTGCCACAATGCCCGGTGAGCATGGCGACGGCGCCCGAGACAACGACGGCGAGCGGATCTGCGGGCGGAAACGACGGCTCGATGAAGACGTTCCACCGCGAGACGACGCTGCGGACGGCCGGCGGTCTCTCGGTGACGGACATCACCGAGCAGGTGCAGGAGGCCGTGCGCGAGAGCGGCGTGCGCGACGGCGTCTGCTGCGTCTACTCCCCCCACACGACGTGCTCGGTTCGCGTCAACGAGTACGAGCGAGGGTTCCTCGAGGACTTCTCGGTCCTGCTCCGCCGACTCGTCCCGACCGAGCACTACTACGCCCACGACGACTGGGACCGGCGCACCGAGAACGTGTCGGAGGAGGACATGGAGGCGTCGAACGGCCACTCGCACTGCATGTCGATGCTGATGGGCCCTGCGGGCGAGTCGATTCCCGTCCGCGACGGCGTCCTCTGCCTCGGACGCTGGCAGCGGGTGCTGTTCCTCGAGCTCGACCGCGAGCGCGACCGCCGCTGGCTCGTGCACGTCGTCGGCGTCTAACGCCCAGGTGGGCGTGAGCGCAGCCGTGGAGAACCTCCTGATCGACGGCGAGCGCGTCCCCTCGGCCGAGGGCGCGACGTTCGAGACGATCAACCCCGCGAACGGCGAGGTGTTCCGTACGGTCGCCCAGGCCGGTCCCGAGGACGCCGACCGCGCCGTGGGCGCGGCAGCGCGTGCGTTCGAGGGCTGGGGCGCGCGGACGCCGGTGCAACGCGCGAAGGTCCTGTACCGCTGGGCCGACCTGATCGAGGAGCACGCCGACGAGCTCGCGCTGACCGAGACGCGCGACATGGGCATGGCGCTCGGGGACGCGCGCTGGTGCGCGCACAACGCAGCCGCTGTGATGCGCTACTACGCGGGCGCGGTCGACAAGTTCTTCGGCTCGACGATCCCGGTCGACCGGGACGGGATCGTGCTCACGTTCCGCGAGCCGATCGGCGTCGCGGCGCTGATCACACCGTGGAACTTCCCGCTCAACATCGGGAACTGGAAGACCGCGCCGGCGATCGCCGCGGGCAACACCGTCGTGCTCAAGCCCGCGAGCCTCTCCCCTCTCTCGGTGCTGCGCTACGCCGAGCTCGGCCTCGAGGCGGGGCTGCCGCCCGGCGTGCTCAACGTGCTCCCCGGCCCGGGTGGCGCGGTTGGCGACGCGCTCGTCGAGCATCCGCTCGTCGGCAAGGTCGGCTTCACGGGCTCGACCGAGGTCGGGATCGAGATCGCCCGCAAGGCGGCCGGGACCGTGAAGCGCGTCACGCTCGAGCTCGGCGGCAAGAGCGCGTGCATCGTCTTCGCCGACGCCGACCTCGAGAAGGCGGGCCGCATGGCGCCGTTCTCGGTCTTCGAGAACGCCGGGCAGGACTGCTGCGCGCGCTCGCGCCTCCTCGTCGAGTCGTCCGCGAAGGAGGAGCTGCTCGAGCACTACCTCGCCGCGACGCGCACGATCGTCGTCGGCGACCCCGAGGACGAGGCGACGCAGATGGGCCCGCTCGTCTCGGCGGGGCAGCGCGAGACCGTCGAGGGATACGTCGCGCAGGGGCTCGAGGAGGGTGCGAAGCTGCTCGAGGGCGGGACGCGACTCGACGGCGAGGGTGTCGGCGACGGCTTCTACCTCCGTCCCACGATCCTCGACGGCTGCACGAACGACATGGTCGTCGCGCGGGAGGAGATCTTCGGGCCCGTCGTCTCGGTGATCGAGTTCGACACCGAGGAGGAGGCGATCCGCCTCGCGAACGACTCACCGTACGGGCTCTCGGGCTCGCTCTGGACGCGCGACGGCGCGCGGCAGCTCCGCGTCGCCCGTGCGCTCCGCACCGGCGCGATCGGCGTCAACTCGAACAGCTCGGTGTTCCCCCAGGCGCCCTTCGGTGGCTACAAGGCCTCGGGCGTCGGCAAAGAGCTCGGGATGGAGGGCCTCGTCCACAACACCGAGCTGAAGAGCGTCTTCGTCTCGACCGAGCCGTAGCTCAGCGAGACGTGATCGCGAGCGCGTCGCGGTAGGCCTGCTCGACCTCGGACGCGTTCCAGGCGTGGCAGTCGATCTCGAGGTTGTACGACTGCTCGCCGGTCGCGCTCGCGACGAGGGAGGGCAGCGACTCCTCGGAGATCCCGCTCGCGGCGAGCGTCGGGAAGCCGACGTCCGCGAGCAGGCGCCGGACCGCGCGCACCGCCCGGGATCCGTCGTCGGTGCCGTCCGGCGGCTCGCCGAGAGCATCGGCGACGCGCTCGAGGCGGTCGGCACAGTCCCCGCGCGACAGCTCGAGCGTCTCGGCCACGACGAGCCCGACGGTGAGCCCGTGCGAGAGGTGGGCAACGCTGCCGAGCGCCTGCGCGAGCGCGTGATCGGCCGCGCAGTCCGACAGGTTCATCGCCAGGCCGGCGATCAGGCTCGCGGACGCCATCCGGCGGCGCGCGTCGACGTCAGAGCCGTCCGCGACGACCTCGCGCAGCGAGCGCGCGACCTGGTGGCAGGCCTCCAGCCCGAACGCGACCGACAATGGCGACGAGTTCCGGACCGTGCACGCGCCGATCGCCTGCGCGAGCGCGTCGATGCCGGAGTGCGCGGTCGGCCCGGCGGGCAGCCCATGCGTGAGGACCGGGTCGACGAGCGCGTGCTGCGCGCGCATGTTCGGATGGCCGAAGCCGAGCTTGCGGTCGGCGTCGATGTCCGTGAGCACGCTCGCACCGGAGACCTCGCTGCCTGTGCCGGCGGTGGTCGGGCAGAGGACGAGACCGATCCGAGGCGGCTCCGGGACGCGTAATCCCGCCGCGTAGTCCGCAACGGGACCGCCCTGGTCGGCGACGATCCGCGCCGCCTTCGCGACGTCGAGCGCCGAGCCTCCGCCAATCCCGACGACGGCATCGATCTGCCCCTCCCGGACGCGCCCCGCGAGCTCGTCCGCGAGCGCGAACGTCGGCTCGCCCGACCCCTTGACGACGCGGTCGAGCCGGACACCGCCGCCCTGGGCGGCCGTGAGCGCCTCGACCACCGCGGGGTGCTCCGCGACCGGCTCCTCGACGACGACGAGCGCGGCCTTCGCGCCAAGTGCCTCGAGCGTGTCGGGAAGCTCGGCGAGCACGCCTTCCCCGAACGCGACGCGCACCGGCAGATGGGAGCGGAACCGCGTGAGGGGTGTGGTCATGGGTCTGGCGGTTACGCGGGACGGGACTCACCGCGATAGCGCCGGGCCTCGTCCACGAGCGCGGAGAAGAGGCGCTTGTCCTCCTCCATCTCGGGATGCCAGAGGACGGCCACCGCGAACCGCTTCTCCGGGTCCTCGAGGCCCTCGAGCGTGCCGTCCTCGGCCCACGCGGCCTCGACGAGCCCGTCGCCGACCCGCCCCACCCCCTGGTGGTGGCTCGACTGGACGCCGTCGTGATGCGTCCCGAGGATCGACGCGAGTCTCGTCCCGTCCTTCATGTCGACGGGATGCTCGGAGAACCGGCCGGGCACTTCGCGGTGCCCCTCGTGGCCGATGGACTCGGGCAGGTGCTGGACGAGGTCGCCGCCTCGCATGACGTTCAGGAGCTCGAAACCGCGGCAGATCGCGAGCGTGGGCAGGTCGCGCTCGAGCGCGCGCTCGAGCAGGGCGAGCTCGCCCGCGTCGCGACGTTCCTGCGCGGGATCGGTTTCGGGGTGGCGCTCGGCGCCGTACGCGCTCGGGTCGATGTCGATCCCGCCCGAGAACACGACGCCGTCGAGGACGTCGAGGGTCTCGTCGACCGCATCCGTGCTGGGTGGGACGACGAGCGCGCGCCCACCGGCACGTTCCACCGACTCGACGTAGAAGAGCGGCACGAGGGCGGCCGGGAGCTCCCACGAGCCCCAGCGCGCCGGTTGCGCGTACGACGTGATCCCGATCAGCGGGCGCCCGCTCACGAGCCGCACCGTAGCGAAGGACGCATGACGCTTGTGATGATTCAACACAAGCGTTGTCCGCGAGCTCAACCCGTTGCCAGAACGAGCTCGAGCGCTGCGCGCTCCGCAGCCGTGAGCGGGCGCGAGCGCCCCGTCTCGGGGTCACGCGCGACGATCACCGACTCCGCCTCGGCCGCGATCGTCCCATCGAGCTTCCGGATCTCCTCGCGGAGCGTCAGGCTCGACGTGCCGATCCGGACGAGCGTCGCGCGCGCGAGCACTGCCTTCTCGCCGAGCGACACTTCGCTGCGGAAGTCGATCGCGACGCGCGCGAGAACGTAGTCCCACAGCGAGGCATCGTCACCCAGCGCACGCGCGAGCCAGCCGTCGCGGCATTCCTCCAGGTACGTCGCATAGACCGCGTTGTTCACGTGGCGAAGCGCGTCGACGTCGCGCCAGCGGATCTCGATGCGCAGCTCGTGGGTCAATACGACAGCCCTTCGTGGCGCAGCATGGTCGCCAGCGTCCGTCGGAGGATTCGCAGGTCGTAGCGGACGACGTCCCGCGCGGAGCGCGTCTCGAGGAGCTCGACATACCCGCGGTCGAGGTTCTCGTACCGCATGTCGAGGCCCTTGGACACCTGCGCCGGGCCGGTCCAGCCCGCGACCACACGCAACCGGTAGTCGACACCGCGAGCGAGCTGACGCTCGACGAGCTCCGGCGGCCACGGCCGCGGCCCCACGAGGCTCATCTCCCCGCGAAGGACGTTGACGAGCTGGGGGAGCTCGTCGAGGTACAGGGGCTTCAACACGCGGCGCCCGGCCCAGGTGAGGTTGCCGGTGTCGGCCTCGAACGGGCGCACGTGACCGTCCGCCTCGACGAGCACGCTCTCTCGGAGCGTGCGCAGCTTCAGCAGGTCGAAGGGCCGGCCGCGCGAGATGCGCCTCTCGCGATAGAAGACGCGGCCACGGTCGCGTGGGCAGCGCAGCATGTCGAGCCCGACCGCACTCAGCACGACCGCCCACACGGGCGTGAGCGCGACGAGCAGCGACGCGGAGACCACGACGTCGAACGCGCGCTTCGCGGTCGGCACCGCGACGCGCTCAGATGCGCTCGAAATAGCGCTGTCGTTCCCAGTCGGTGACGTACCGATCGAAGAGCCCCTGCTCGGTGCGCGCATAGTTGAGGTAATGGTCGACGACCTGGTCGCCGAACGCGGCCCGGGCGACCGTCCCCTCCTCGAGCGCGGCGATCGCGTCTCGCATCGTGCTCGGGAACCGCTCGGCACGCGACTCGTAGGCGTTTCCCTCGAGCGCGGCCGGGAGCCGGAGCTCGTTCTCGATCCCGTGGAGGCCCGACGCGATCATCGCTGCGAACGCGAGGTACGGGTTGACGTCGCCGCCCGGGATCCGCGTCTCGACGCGGAGCCTCTGCCCGTGTCCGACGACGCGAAAGCCGCACGTTCGGTTGTCGTGCCCCCAGGCGAGCGTCGTCGGCGCCCAGCTTCCCGCCGAGTAGCGCTTGTACGCGTTGATCGTCGGCGCGAAGAAGATCGCGAGCTCCTTCGCGCAGGCGATCTGCCCGGCGAGGAACCGGCGGAACACCGTCGTCGGCGAGTCGCCGCGCGCAAAGGCGTTGCGGCCGTTGCTCCAGAGGCTCGCGTGGATATGGCACGAGTTACCGATCCACGACTCGAACGGCTTGGGCATGAACGTGATCGAGCAGCCGTGGAGGAACGCGATCTCCTTCGCGCCGTTCTTGTAGATCACGTGGTTGTCAGCCATCGTCAGCGCGTCCGCGAAGCGGAAGTTGATCTCCTGCTGACCTGGCCAGGCCTCGCCCTTGGAGGTCTCGACGCGGATGCCGGCCGCGTGCATGTTGTTGCGGATCGATCGGAGCAGCGGCTCGTCGTACGTCGTGGCGAGGATGTGGTAGTCGAGGATGTACGGGACGGACGGCGTGAGGCCCTCGTAACCCTTGGCATGCGCGTCCGCGTACGTCTCGCGGAGGAGATAGAACTCGAGCTCCGAGCCGACCATCGGCGTGAGGCCGAGCGCCTCGGCCCGCGCGACCTGCGCGCGTAGCACCTGGCGCGGAGACGGCTCGACGGGCCGGCCGTCGTGCCACGTCACGTCGCCGAGCACGAGGGCCGTGCCCTCGAGCCACGGGATGCGCCTGAGCGTCGCAAAGTCGGGCACGACGTCGAAGTCGCCGTAGCCCTGCTCCCAGCTCGCGATCTCGTACCCCGGGACCGGGTCCATCTCCATCTCGAGCGCGAGGAGGTAGTTGCAGCCCTCGACTGCATGCCCCGCGTCCATCTCGTCGACGAAGAACTCCCCGTGGAGCCGCTTGCCCAGCAGGCGGCCCTGCATGTCGGTGAACGCCACGATCACCGTGTCGATCTCGCCCGAGGCGACGAGCGTCCGCAGCTCCTCCCGGCTCAGCACGGCGCGATCCTATTCGGAACGCCGGGCCACGCGGAGCGCCTTCTCGATAACCGGTGACATGACTTGACTCGCGCGCGTACGCCTGTCTGACTACGACGCTCAGCCGCCACGCATCCACCACCAGGGAGGGAAAGGATGAGCACGGGACCGGCGACGCCCGGTGGGTACCACACCTCGGAGGACGAGCAGCTTCTGCACAAGCTCGGCTACGCCCAGGAGCTATTCCGGGCGATGGGCGGGTTCCAGAACTTCGCGATCAGCTTCACGATCATCTCGATCCTCGCAGGCTGTCTGACGTCCTACGCGATCGCGTTCAACAACGGTGGGCCGATCGCCATCTCGTGGGGCTGGCTCCTCGTCGGCCTGATGTCGACGATCATCGCGCTCGCGATGGCGGAGATCGCGTCGGTGTTCCCGACCGCGGGCGGCCTCTACTACTGGTCGTCGAAGCTCGGGAGCCCGGCCTGGGGCTGGTTCACGGGCTGGTTCAACCTCGTCGGCCAGATCGCAGTGACGGCCGCGATCGGCTACGGGCTCGCGATCTTCTCGACCGCCCTCCTGAACTTCTGGTTCGACTACCCGAACACGAAGGAGTGGACGCTCCTCACCTACTCGGTCGTGATGATCATCGCGGTCCTGATCAACCTGTTCAACGTCCGGATCACGTCGATGCTGAACACGATCTCCGCGTACTGGCACATGGTCGGGGTTGCGATCATCGTGCTCGTCTGCATCGTCGTGCCCGACCACCATCGCTCGGTCGGGTTCGTCTTCACCGACACCCTCAACAACTCCGGGTTCTCGGGGACGAACTTCGGCTCGATCATGTTCTGGTACGTGTTCGGGCTCGGGCTCCTGATGTCGCAGTACACGATCACGGGCTTCGACGCATCCGCGCACATGGCCGAGGAAACGCAGGCAGCGTCCCGCATGGCGGCAGTCGGGATGTACATGTCGGTCGTCGCGTCCGTCGTCTTCGGCTGGATCCTGCTGCTCGCCGTGACGTTCGCGGTGCCCGACGTCGACGGCGTCGTCGCCGCCGGCAGCAACGCGGTCGTCTACATCTGGCAAGCGTCGATGAGCCAGAACTGGGCAGAGCTCCTGCTGTTCATCTGCTGCATCGCGCAGATGTTCTGCCTGACCGCCTCGGTCACGTCGGCGTCGCGCATGATGTTCGCGTTCTCGCGCGACGGCGCGATCCCGGGGCACCGATGGTGGCGGCAGGTCGGCCGCAACCGAGTCCCGCACATCGCCGTCGTCGCGATCGGCGTCCTCGCCTGGGCCCTGATGATCCCGACGTACTGGAACGCGTTCGTCGGTTACCTCGTGGGCACGTCCATCGCAGTGATCGGCCTCTATATCGCGTTCATCCTTCCGGTGATTCTCCGCTACCGGATCGGCGACGCCTGGGAGCCGGGCGCCTGGAGCCTCGGCAAGCACTACAAGTGGATCGACCCCATCGCGATCGTCTGGGTCGCGATCATCTCGATCCTCTTCATGCTCCCGATCTCCCCCGCCGGGATCCCGTTCAAGGACGACCCCGGCTTCAACTGGGACGTCGCGAACTATGCGCCACTCACCGTCGGCGGGGCGTTGCTGTTCTTCGGCGGCTGGTGGGTCCTCTCGGCCAAGAAGTGGTTCAAGGGGCCGGTGCGGATGGGCACCGACGAGGAGCTCGAGCAGCTCGAGGAGACGCAGCTGGGCTCGTTCGACTTCCCGACAGAGGAGCCGGCCTAGCCGACCGACCGTGAGCCTGTGCGAGGGGCGCCTGCGGGCGCCCCTCGCGCTTCATCGGCCGGCGAGCGCGGCCTGGAACGACGGCTCGGCCGCCGTCCGCTCGAGGCGCGCGAAGTGCTCGCCCGCGTAGGCGGCGAAGTCGCTGTCCAGCTCGGAGATCGCGGTCTGCACGACCCCCCACATCGCCTCGCGGAAGTCCGACATGAAGCGCATCAGCTCGAGCGCGCGGTGATCCGAGGCCCGGACCACGCCGAAGTAGGCCTCGAGCAGCGTGGTGCGCGCCTCCTCGTCGAGCCCGTGGTTCACGCTGAAGTTCGCGAGGTCGAAGAACACGTCGCCCATGCCCGCGTACTCCCAGTCGACGATCCGCACGCGGTGGCCGTCGTCGATGAAGTTCGCGTTGAGGAGATCGTTGTGGCAGGGCCGCTCGGGCGACGCACGGCGGAGCAGCTCGATGCGGCGCGCGACCTGACGGGCGGTGGCGTACTCGGACGGCATCGCCGCGCCTCGTTCGAACGCCGTGGTGCGGTACTCCTCGACGATCCGGAACGCGTTGAAGCGTCCGTGCACGGGCGGTCCGGAATGGACAGCGCGGAGCGTCGCAGCGACGCGACGGAGAGTCGCGGGCTGCCGCATCCGCTCCACTGGCGGGATCTCGCCCTCGACGAACCGCGTCACGAGCCAGCCCTCCGGCTCGACGAAGTCGACGACGTCCGGCCCGACGCCGACCGCGGCGGCGGCGCGCGTCGCCTCGAGCTCCACCGAACGGTCGATCCCGAGGAGCTCCGTGTCCTTGCCCGCGATGCGCAGCACGAACGTGCCGTCGGGCCGGATCACCTTCAGGTTGTGGTTCGTGAAGCCCCCGCCGAGCACCTCGAAGGTCGACTCCCCATCCGGCCACACCCGGCGGACGACCTCGTCGTAGCCCGGTGTCATGCGCGCACCCGCTCGCCTGCCGGATCGAAGAGCGGCTCCGCTGCGACCTCGCCCTGGGTCCACGTGCCGAAGATCTCGACCGCCACCTCGGTCCCGACCTCGTGCTCCGACGGGAGATACGCGTACGCGATCGACGCGCCGACCGTGTAGCCGAAGCCGCCGCTCGTCACGCGCCCGACGAGCGAGCCTGCCACGCGCACGGGCTCCGAGCCGAGCGCGATCGACCGGGGCTCGGCGAGCACGAGGCAGCGCAGCCTCCGTTCCGGCTCGCCGGCGGCCTCGAGCGCGGCGCGTCCGACGAACTCCTTGTCGTCCCGGACGGCGAAGCCGAGGCCCGCCTCGTGCGGGGTGTCCTCCGGGGTGATGTCTGCACCCCACACCCGGTAGCCCTTCTCGAGGCGCAGCGAGTCGATCGCCCGGTAGCCGCCTGCAACGACCCCGTGCGCCCGGCCCGCCTCCCACAGCGCGTCCCAGAGGGCGACCCCGTACTCGGCGGGGCAATAGAGCTCCCAGCCGAGCTCGCCGACGTAGGTGACGCGGACTGCAAGGCACGGGACCGGGCCGACCGCGAGCGGCTGCGCCGTCAAGTACGGGAACGCCGGGGTCGCGAGGTCGGTGCGCGTCAGCGGCTGCAGGATCTCGCGCGCGGCAGGGCCCCAGAGCCCCAGGCATGCGTACTGCGAGGTCACGTCGGCCACCCGGACGGACCCGTCGTCGGGTGCGTGCTGTCGGATCCACGCGAGGTCGTGCTGCCCGAACGCCGTGCCCGTGACGATCCGGAAGCGATCGTCCGCCAGGCGCGTCACCGTGAAGTCGCATTCGATGCCGCCGCGCTCGTTGAGCATCTGCGTGTAGGTGACGCGGCCGACGTCGCGGGCGACCCGGTTGGCGCAGAGACCCTCGAGGAACGCGGCCGCACCCTCTCCGTCGACCTCCAGCTTCGCGAACGACGACTCGTCGAACAGGGCAGCGCGCTCGCGGCACGCGACGTGCTCGGCTCCGATCGCGGGTGACCAGAGCCTCCCCGCCCAGCCACGCGGCCGGAGCGACTCGTCGCCGGCCGCGGCGTTCGGCTCGAACCAGTTCGCCCGCTCCCACCCGGCTTTCTCGCCGAACACGGCGCCGAGCTCGCCGAGCCTGGCGTACGTCGAGGAGACCCGGAGCGGCCGTCCCGCGGTGCGCTCGTGGCCCGGGTACTTCACGTCGTAGTAGGTCTCGTAGACCTCCTTCGTGCGCGCGAGCGTGTACGCCTGCGAGCGGTAGGCCGCACCGAACCGGCTCGAGTGCATGTGCCAGACGTCGAGCGACGGGCTCCCCTCGACGATCCACTCCGCGACGAGCTTCCCCATGCCGCCCGCCCCGGCAAGCCCATGGGCGCAGAAGCCGGCCGCAACCCAGAAGCCGTGCAGCTCCGAGGGGCCGAGGACGAACTCGCCGTCCGGCGTGAACGCCTCGGGGCCGTTCACGAGCCGGACGACCTCCATCTCCTCGAGCGACGGCACGCGGACGATCGCGTTCTCCATCAGCTCCTCGAAGCGAGGCCAGTCCTCCTCGAGGAGCTTGCCGTTGAAGTCTGCGGGGATGCCGTCGAGCGACCACGGGGCGCACTCCCGCTCGTAGCCGCCCATGATCAACCCGCCGGACTCGGGGCGGAAGTAGACGAGCAGCGACGGGTCGCGCATCGTCGGCATCTCGAGCGGCAGGCCGCTCGGCTTCAGCACGAGATACTCGTGTGCCATGGGCACGACGGGCACGGTGACGCCGGCGAGCGCCCCCAGCTCGCCTGCGAACATCCCGCCCGCGTTGACGACCACCTCGGTCTCGATCGCGCCCTTGTCCGTCTCGACCGCCGTCACCCGCCCGCGCTCCGCCGCGATGCCCGTCACACGCGTGTGCGTCGCGATCTCGGCGCCGCGTCGCCTCGCCCCCTCTGCGAGCGCGAACGTGAGCTGGCTCGGGTCGACGTACCCGTCGGTCGGGAGATACGCGGCGCCGAGCACGCCGTCGATCGACATCGGGGGGAAGAGCCGCTGCGCCTCCGTCGCCGAGACCAGCTCGAGCGGCAGGCCGAACGTCTTCGCCCAGCCCGCCTGGCGCGCGAGCTCTTCCATGCGCTCCTCCGACGAGGCGAGCCGCAACGAGCCGACCTCGCGCCATCCCGTCTCGAGCCCGACCTCGGCTTCGAGCGTCCTGTACAGCTCGACGCTCTCCATCATCATCTTCGTCAGCGAGAGCGACGAGCGGAGCTGGCCGACGAGACCCGCGGAGTGGAACGTCGAGCCGCTCGTCAGGTCGGCGCGCTCGACGAGCACGGCGTCGGACCAGCCGAGACGGGAGAGCCAGTAGAGGATCGCGCAGCCCCCGACGCCGCCGCCGATCACGACCGCCCTCGCCCTGTCCTTCACGCCCGCCTCTCGTTCTCTCTCGGGCGAGCAGTTCCGGAGCTACGCGAGGTCGGCAGAGGGACGCACGTTGCAAGTTGTAACGTGCCGCGACGCACCGTGCGCTGTGTGCCGCGGGCCGGCCGTCGCTCAGCCCGTCCAGCCGCCGCCGTTGTGGTCGATCGCGGCGCCGATCACGCCGCGGGCGTCGGGGGACATCAGCCAGGCGACCGTGCCGGCGATCTCCTCCGGTTGGCCCATCCGGCCGGCCGGGACGGCTTTCATCGCCTCGCGGTACGCGTCCTCCCGCGTGCCCCCCGTCGCCTGGGCGGCGGCGTCGAGGCCCAGCCAGGCCATGTCCGTGTCGACCCACCCGGGGCAGATCGCGTTGACCTGGACGCCCTGTGGCGCGAGCTCGGCGGCGAACGAGCGCATGAGCCCGAGGATCCCGGCCTTGGAGGCGCTGTAGCCGGCGTATCCGGGCACGGCGATCCGGGCGAGGATCGAGGAGAAGACGACGATGTGCCGCGTCTCCGGGCCGGACGCCAGATCCCGCAGCGCCGCGCGGACGCAGTAGTAGGTGCCGTGGAGGTTCGTCGCGACGATGTCCTCGAAGCGGTCGCCCCCGTCGTCGTCCTCCCCGTCCGGCCCGCCGATCGCGCTGCACGTGACGAGCCCGTGGATCGGGCCGAGTGACTCTGCGGCACGGGCGAAGGCGCGGTCGACCCGGCGGCGCTCCCGCACGTCGCACGCGGCGACGTGCGTCGGGCCCTCGATGCGCGCTGCGGTCTCGCGCAGGTGATCCTCGTCCCACGCGAGCAGCGTCAGCGAGGCGCCCTCTCTCGCCAGTCGCAGGGCGATCGCGCGACCGATTCCCGTGCCCGCGCCCGTGACCACGACGTGCTTTCCGGTCATGTGACCCTCTCTCGTTCGCAATTTGCGTGCTTTCCGTCGACGGATCCCCTTGCAGGACCCTTCCGCCAAGCGTAGATTGCCGCTGCGCCGAGCACGGGACGCGACTAGGACGAAGCCCTCCCGGGAGGCCGTACGCGGAAGCGGAAGGTCAGCCGGGAAGGTGGACGAAAGCGCACCCGGCTCGGCGAAATCATGGTCCGTTTCTCTCTAGAGCACACGCGTCGAGTCGCAAGTTCTTGCTGTGCGAAAAGAAAAGACCGCAAAGTGCGAGTTTCGCGATCGGTTCCCACTTGACGACGCGCTGACCGGACCGTAGTGTCCCGTGTGCACCGAGGACGGAGCGCCTGAGGTTGATGGCCCTCCGACAGGCAGTCGCTTCGGCGGCGGTCGGTTGGGAGGCCGGACGAAGGAGCCCCCGATCTCGGTGCGCTTTTTCGTGGACCGAATTTCTCAGATGAATGGCTCGGAAAAGCCGATTGTCGCAATTTGCGACACGTTCTCTCGAACGAATGCTTGACGCCGGCCAAATCCGCCAGTAGGTTTCCGAGTGCACCGAGCACGGAGCGCCCGAGGTTGAAGGCTCTCCCGCCCGGCAATCGCTTCGGCGAAGGTCGATCGGGTGAACTGGACGGAGGCGAGACCGACTCGGTGCGTTTTCTGTTGGTCCGCCAAGCAGGAATCCGCGGGAGCGGATTCCCGCCGGCTTGATCCCCGCCTCCGGCGGGGCACACCCCTGAAGGCGTCGAACGTATCCTCGGCGGGTGCGCCGCATCGTCGTGCTCACCGGCTCCGTCGTGTTTCTGGACGCGATGCTCTTCGGGGCGATCATCCCGCTCCTCCCCCACTTCGCCGACACGTACGACCTGTCGAAGCTCGAGGCGGGGATGCTCCTTGGCGCCTACGGCGCGGGCTCGCTGGTCGGCGGCATTCCCGGAGGCTTTCTCGTCGGGCGGGTCGGGCCGAAGCGCGGGGTCCTCGCCGGCCTGACCGTGCTCGCGATCGCAAGCCTGGCGTTCGCGTTGTCCGGCGGCCCGCTCGCTCTCGGCCTGTCCCGCTTCGTGCAGGGCGTCTCCAGCGCGACCACCTGGGCCGGTGCGCTGGCGTGGGTGGCCGTCGACGTGCCTCGCGAGCGGCGCGGACAGGCACTCGGCACCGTCTTCGGTCTCGCGGTGCTCGGGTTCGTCGTCGGCCCGATGTTCGGCGGGTTCGCCGACGTCGTGGGGATCGAAGCGTCGTTCGTCGCGGTCGCGTTCGTCGCGCTCGCGCTCGCCGCCGCGCTCCTTCCGGTCCGGCCCGCGGCAGCCGAGGCGCCGAACCCCGGCGCGATCGCACGCGCTCTTCGCGACCGCGCGTTCGTCGGCGGGCTCTGGCTGAACACGCTGCCGGCGCTCTTCTTCGGCGTCCTCGACGTGCTCGTGCCGCTCCGCTTCGACGACGAGGGCTACGGCGCGCTGGCGATCGCGGCGGTATTCGTCGTCGCCGGGCTCGTCGAGGTCGTGGTCAACCCCGTGATCGGGAAGGTCTCCGACCGCCACGGTCGCCTCTATCCCGTTCGCATCGCGCTGATCGCCTCGATCGCGGTCGCGTCCGCGATCGCGTTCGCGACGCAGCCTGCGGTGATCGCCGTCCTGGTGGTCGCCGCCTCGGTCTCCTTCGGCGGCTTCTATACGCCCGGGATGGCGCTCGTCGCCGACCGCTCGGAGCACGCCGGCCTGCCGCAGGGCATCGGCTTCGGCGTCACGAACACAGCGTGGGCGGTTGGAGCGCTCGTCGGGCCGGCGATCGGCGGAGCGCTCGCGGAGGCGCTCGGCGACCCCGTCCCCTACCTCGCCTGCGCCGGGCTCTGCGCCGTCACGCTCGCGGCCGCCTCGCGCGGGGCGGCGCGTCTTCGCGCGGCCTGACGGATCAGGCTGCGACTGCGCCGGCCTCCCCGAGGGAGGCCGGGAAGCGCACGAGGATCCACTCGGCGTCGAGCAGCCGCAGGCGATAGTCCCGACCGTTCACGAGCACGAAGTCTCCTCGCCGCGGATCCATCGGCAGCCGCGACTCGGCGGGGTACCAGCGGTTGTGGCGCCCGATCAGGTCGTTGACCTCGTCGAAGCCCCAGTGCTCCGCCACGTCGCGCCACGCGCTCGGGAACTCGTCCGGCCGCACCGCACGGGCGAGCCGGCGACGCTCTGCCTCGAGCGCAAGCTCGTGGTCTGCGGTCATCGTCTCGATCTCGCGGAGCCTGACCATGTAGTGCCGCGGCCCGCCCAGCGACGCGAGGTAGCCGTCGGCCTCGGAGCGGAAGTTCCGGAGGCGAAGCGGCAGCGGGACGCCGTGCAGCGGGCTCGAGCGAAGGTCCTCGTGGAGGTTCTCGAGCTCCCGACGCTCGCGCCCCGTTTGCGCCCGGGGCGCATCCTCGCGAAGGATCGACTCCCGTTCGTCCTGTCTCACGTCTTCAGTACAGCAGAGGGCCCGCGGCCAACGCGACGGCGCTAGCGGCCCGCGAACCGGGAGAGCCAACCCCGCCGGGCCGGAGGCTCGTCCTGGTGCTCGTCCGGGGGTGCTTCCGTGGACACCACGGCAGGCGTCTCTGCCGCGTCCTCGCGGACGACGGACGGCGCCGTCTCGGCGGCGTGCGGCTCCTCGTCCGGCGCGGGCTCGTCCTGTGGAACGAGCGCGGCCGACACGCCCCGCGCCCGCAGGCGCTCGAAGTCGCCGCGAAGCGCGGCGGACATCTCCGCCTTGTGGCTCTGCTCCTTCACCCGCCCGGCGGATTCCCCGTCGTCGGAGCGACTCCTTCCTCGGTGCGGCCCGGTCCGAGCCAGCGCCAGGCGCCGATCGTCGCGAGCCCGAGGAGGAGCGTCGGGACGATCGTGAAGAGTCGGTAGAGGAGCACTGCGGCGACGACCTCGGCGTTCGCGCCGCCGAAGCCGACGAGGATCGCGGTCAGACCGAGCTCGACAGGGCCCACCCCTCCCGGCGTGAGCGGGATGAGCTGCAACACGCGCGCGAGCGACCAGCCCGCGAACGCCTCGATCGCCGTGACCTCGTTCGACTCGACGCCGACCGCCCGCAGCGACACGAGGAGCACCGCGAAGACCGTGAGGTTCCCCGCGATTGCCGCGAGGGTCAGCCAGTGCCACCGGCGCCGGATGAGGTCGACCGTCTCGCGCCGGAACCGGACGAACGCGTCGGGCCAGCCGGACATGGGCCTGCGCCTGACCACGCGGAGCAGGCGGCTGACCACCCGCTCGGCCAGGTCACCCACGGCGCGGGCGAAGCTGTCGGTCCAGAGAACGATCGCGAGAAGGCCGACCGCGACCGTGAAGACGGCCGCGCCGACGAGCGCCACGGTCGTGAGGAATGCGCTGCGATCGTCCCCTTCGATCCCGAGGAGCATCACGGCGATGACCGGCAGGAGGAGGTTCGCGAGCTGGTTCCAGATGCCCGTGACCGTCACAGCGCGCGCGACGTCGTTCGACGCGAAGCCCCACATGCGCAGCAGGCCGTACGAGCCCGCCATGCCGACGATCCCGCCGCCCGGTGCGATGTACGTGAAGGCCGTCGAGGCCTGTGTGAACGGCAGAGCCTGGCGGAACCTGAGGCCAGGCAGCGCGAGCATCCACGGGGGCGCGTACGTCACGATGTTGAAGACCACGGCGACACCGATCACGAGCAGCCACGTCTTGTCGAGCGTCCGTACTGCCTCCCAGACGTCGTGGTAGCTCGCAATCCGCGGCAGGACGATCGCGAACGTGACGACGACGACCGCGAGCCCGAGCGCGCCGAACAGCAGGTTCCGCGTCCGCCCGCTCATCGAGCCGAACCCTACGCCCGGGGTCAGCCGAGCAACGAGGAGCCGCGCCGGAGCAGGTCGAGCAGGAGCCCGAGCGGGAGATGCTCGGCGGCGAAGCGCAGCGCCCCGGCGGTCGTCCCGCCGATCAGGTCCTCGTCCTGCGCCTGTGTGACGGCGCGGACGAGGCCGTCGCGCAGGGCCTGCTCCAGCTCGCCACGCGACTTCCCCTCCTTCGCCGCGAGCCGGTCGAGCTCGTCCACGCTCCGCAGGGCCAGCACGAGCTCCTCGCGCGAGACGCCCAGGCGGCATGCGGCCGCATCGGCCGCCGCGAGCACGACGAGCTCGACCCGCTCGTCGTTCCCGGTCGGCTCGTGGTGAGGTCGCGGCGCACAGGGGTTTGCGACAGGCGTCGGCTCGTACGACGTGCCACCGAGCGCGACGTAGGTCGCGACGAGCGCCGCTGCAACGAGACAGGAAACGAGGAACGCGAGGGTCTTCACACGCTCACCTTTCCCCGCGACCACGCGATCGGAAGGAGCGCCGCGAGCGCGAGCAGCGCGGCGAGGAGGAACGGCCGCGAGAACGCCGCGGTCACCGCGCGGTCGAGCTCGTCGACGAGCGTCGCCTCGAGAGTCCGGTACACCTCGTCGTGGGGTCGGTCGACGAACGCCTCGCGCACGTCGGGCACCTCGCGGTCGGAGGCGCGCACGATCGCGAGCACGTCCTGCGCAAGCCCGAGCTTCTCGAGCGGCGGGATCGAGCTGTCGAGCACCGCGGCCGCGCCTGCCCGAAGCGCACGGTTCTCGTTCGTGTCGAGCGCCGTCGTGAAGATCGGCGTCAGGAGGAGCAGCCCGATCACGACACCGGCATGGCGGGCGGCGATCGTCCACCCACCGTGCACCGCCTGAGGCGAGCGACCCTCGAGCGCCCGTTCGGTCAGCGCGGAGAGCGACAGACCGAGCCCCACGCCGACGAGCACCTGCGGCGCGACGGTCCAGCGCCAGTCGGAGCCGGGCAGGACGCCGAGCGCACCGAGGCCGCCCGCGATCAGCACCGCGCCCGAGGCGGCGCGTGTCCGCGACGCGCCGAAGCGGTGCGCAAAGCGCCCCGTCACGATCGCCGCGGCCGGCAGCACCGTGACGATCACCCCCGCCACCGCCGGATCGATCCGCCAGCCGTCGACGAGGAGCAGCACGAGCAAGAACAGTGCCGCCGTGAGCGCGCCGGAGATCAGGAGGAGCGCGAGGTTCGCAGGGAGGTGCGGCCGGCCGGCGGGCCCGCGCACCGGGTTTGCCCGAAGCCCCACCAGAGCGACCAGGGTGAGCAGGGCCAGAGGAGCCTGGACGAGGAAGATCGACTCCCAGCCGAGCGTCTCGGTGAGGATCCCCCCTGCTGCCGGCCCGAGCGCCGCCCCGACGACCCCAGCCGTCGCCCACGTCCGCACGGCGCGCGCGTCCGATCCGTCGATCGCCGTGAGCAGGTCGAGCGCGGCGCAGACGAGGAGCGCGCCACCGACCGCCTGGACGCAGCGCGCCCCGACGAGGACGCCGAAGGACGGGGCGAGGCCGCAGAGCAGGGACGAGCCGGCGAAGACGACTGTTCCCAGCGCATACGCGGCGCGGGGACGCCGGCGCGCCGCGTAGGCGGCGGGGACCGCCGCGAGCGCGAGGCCGAGGTTGTACGCCGTCAGCACCCAGGCGACCTGCGGGATCTCGACGTCGAACTGGCGCAGGATGTCCGGCAGCGCGAGCGTGACGACGGACGAGTCCGCGAGCGCCAGCCCGATCCCGAGGCCCACGAGGGCCCGCCGCCGTCTCGCGCTCATCGGCCGAACTGTAGGCCGCCGGTGAGGACGCGCCCAACCCGACCCGCCGGTACGATCGCGCCGTGCCGTTCTGGACCTGGATCCCGCTCGTCATCATGCTCGTCCTGCTGCTGCTGTTCGGCAGCATCGTCGTGCTCGGGCGCGTCCGCAACGGCCGGTACCTGCGCCCGGTCGTCGCGTTCCTCTCGAAGGTGCCGCTCTTCAAGCGCTGGTTCCAGAAAGCCTCGATCGCCGCGCTCGAGCGTCAGAATCCGGAGCTCGCCGGCGCGATGAAGAAGATCCAGGCGTTCGGCGAGCCGAAGACGCCCGAGCAGGCCCAACGGATGCTCAACCTCCTCACACCGAGCGAGCGACGGGCGTACATGGCGGCGGTCGGCGAGGAGAACCAGATGCCCGAGGCGACCAACCGCCAGCTGCGCCGCAAGCTGGAGCACGGCGGCGCCGGGATGCCCGTCAGCACGAAGCAGGTCTCGCCACGCCCGGGCGCCTCCGGTCGCAAGGCCGGCAAGAACGCGAAGAAGAAGCGCTAGACGGACGCGGCGAGTGTCCGCCCGGCGTCGCGCGCCAGCGTGACGAGGGCACGGACGTCGTCGTCGGTCGTCCGGTAGTTCACGATGCACGGCCGCAGGCAGACGGTCCGGTCGACGCGTGCCGGCGCGACCCAGACGTCACCGGTCTCCTGGAGGGCCGCGACGAGGCGGAGGTTGTGCGCGTCGAGGTCGTCGACGCTCGGTGGGACGTGACGGAACGGCACGATCGAGAGCTGCGGCTCGGCGCAGAGCAGCTCGAGGTCGTCGCAGCCTGAGACCTCCTGGTAGAGGAGCTTCGCCTGGCGGAGGTTCCGCTCGATCGCTCCGCGGATCGCGTCGGCGCCGTGCGCGCGGAACGCGAGCCACAGCTTGAGCGCCCGGAAGGGTCGGGAGTACTCGAGCGTGATGTCGACCATGTGGTGGTCGGGCCGGTCGTGCGGGACGTAATCCTCCTCGTGCGCGAGCGCGCCCTGGAGATCCTCACGGCGGCGGACGAGCACGACGCCGCACGCCTTCGGCAGGAACAGCCACTTGTGCGCGTCGAGGGTGACGGAGTCGGAGCGCTCGAGCCCGTGGAAGAGGTGCCCTGCAGACGGAGTCGTCGCCGCGGCGACGCCGTACGCCCCGTCGACGTGGAGCCAGGTGTCGCGCTCGGCGCACACGTCCGCCAGCGCGTCGATCGGGTCGACCGCGCCGGTCAGCGTCGTGCCCGCGGTCGCGACGACCGCGATCGGCGCGACGCCGGCCGCCAGATCGCGGTCGATCGCCTGCGCAACCTCCTCCGGCACAAGCCGCCGGCGGGCGTCCTGCGGCAGCGCGCGGACGAGCTCGGAACCAATCCCGAGCAGCTCCGCCGCACGGACAACGGAGTAGTGCGCCTCCCGCGAGCAGTAGAGCGCGCCCGCCTGCCCTGCCATTCCGCAGCGCCGTGAGCCCGGGAGCGCCCGCTCGCGCGCTGCCGCGAGGGCGGTGACGTTCGAGATCGTGCCGCCGCTCGTGAACGCACCCGCCGCGGCAGGGAAGCCGATGAACTCGCTCACCCAGCGGACGGCCTGGTCCTCGACCGCGGACGCCGCACCCGCCCACAGGGCGAGGTTCACGTCGAAGCACGAGGCGAGCAGGTCACCGAGCACGCCGATCTCGAGGCCCGACGAGCCGACGAACGCGAAGAACCGCGGCCGCGGCTGCGCGAGCGACGTGTCGAGGATCCGGGCGGCGTCCTCGAGCGCGCCGAGCGCGCTCGAGCCCTCTGCGGGCAGGGTGGAGCGAAGGAGGTCGCGCAGGCGATCGTCCACCGAGGGCTGGCCCGGTCTCGCGCTGTCGAAGCCCCGCCACGCCTCGGAGACGATGGCTGCGGCGCGGTCGAGCGCCTCCTCGCGGGTCGCGTCGAGGCGCAACGAGGGGAGCTCGGACGCGGTGCTCACCGGCCGCGAGTGTACGTCCCTCACCCGCCGAGCAACGCGCGCGCGGCACGCAGTCGTCGCGGCTCGTCGACGACGAGGGCGGCGACCGGCTCTGCGTCCGCGTCACGGCCGAGGTGGATGCCGTCCTGCTCTCCCCACTCGACGGCCGCGTCCGCCCACCCGATCTCCGCGAGCGTCCTCGGCCCGATGTCCGACCACCAGTACGGAAGGCGATCGAGCTCGCTCTCGACTCCGGCGATCTCGTCGGCGGCGCGGTCGCCGGTCGCGATCGCCATGTCCCAGTGGGGGAACCGGATCGGCCCGAAGCGTGCGTGCGGCGCGAGAATCAGGTCGCCGACGGCGTGCACGCGCTCGAAGCCGGCCACGCGCAGGTCCGGGCCGACGCGAAGCGGCAGCGCACCAGCATCGACCGCCAGGCCGGCCGGGACGAGCGGCCGCCCGCCCGTCGCCGCGACGACGACGTCTGCGGTCAGCGAGCCTCCTTCGTACCGGACTGTCACGTGCTCAGCCTCGGCGGACACTTCGGTGAGCTCGGCGCCGCCGACGAAGCGCGCCCCGGCCTCGGCGAGCGCGGCGCGACCGAGCGCGGGCAGCGGGTCGTGCAGCCGGTCGAGCGGCCGCTCGAGGCGGTCGATCGCCGTGACGTCGTGCCCGGCGACCGCGAGCGTCGCCGCGGTCTCGGTGCCGATCAGCCCTGCCCCGACCACGACGACGCGCTTCGGCCCACCGGCGAGGGCCTCGACGAGACGCTTCATCCCGTGCGGCGTCGCGTTCACGTGCGCCGTCTCCAGCCCCGGGATCCGTGGGGGCCGGTACGAGAGCCCGGTCGCCAGCACGATTCGCTCCGCCTCGATCTCGGTCTCACCGGCCACGAGTCGACCCGCTGCGAGGTCGGCCTCGTCCACGAACGCGTCGAGGTGGTCGATCCGCAGGTCTGCGAGCCGCTCCTCGTCGGCGAGGAGCACCGGTTCACCGCGCGCGAGCCCCTGCTTCGTCAGGGGCGGCCGGTCGACGGGCAGCCCCGGGCCGATCAGGAGCGGCCGCACCCCGTGCCGTGCGAGCCTGGCGGCGCATGCGTATCCGGCGACGCCGTTCCCGACGATCGCGACCTCGGCCTTCACTGCTAGAGGCTTGATGTGGGTTACGGGTGCGTGCGGGGAGGGCATGCGCCAAGCAGCGTGGCCGGATCAGTGCTCGCCGATACCCGAAGGTATCGGCGAGCAGCGAGACGGCCGCGATGCGCCGCGCGCAGGCCCCCAGCCGTGCGTGCCCATAACCCGCATCAAGCCTCTAGATGGTTGATCGGAGATTGGCGTGACGTTCGGGGGCGTCCGAGACCAAGCAGGGCGGCCCGGTCGGGTTCGGCGCGTACCCGAAGGTACGTGCCGAGACCGAACGGGGCGATCCGGCGCCGTGTCTGGGGCGCCATCCGGTTCGCGCTGATTTCCGAGCAACCATCTAGGCGGTGGTGCCGTCGAGGATCTGCAGCGTCTTCAGGTCGGAGTAGAAGTCGAGCGCGTAGTCGCCGCCCTCCCGGCCGATCCCCGAGATCCCGACGCCGCCGAACGGGGCCGTCAGGTCACGGACGAGGAACGTGTTCACCCACACGGTGCCGGCCCGCACGGCTCGTCCTACGCGGGCTGCGCGCTCCTCCGAGCCCGTGTAGACGATCCCGGAGAGCCCGTATCGGGTCGAGTTCGCGAGCGCGACGGCCTCGTCCTCGTCGGCAAAGGCCTGGAGCGTCAGCACGGGGCCGAACACCTCGCGCTGGACGATCTCCGAGTCGTTCGAGCGCGGGACGACGAGCGTCGGGTCGTAGAAGAGCGGGCCGACGTCCTCGCGGTGACGGCCGCCGCGAACGATCTCGTCGCCGTTCGCGCGCGCGCGCTCGACGAAGCCCTCGACGCGCGCGAGATGGTCGGGATGGATCAGCGGTGAGACGGTCGTCGCGTCGTCGCGCGGGTCGCCGAGGACGTGCTCGTCGGTGAACCGGTGGAACAGCTCGAGGAACTCCTCGGCGACCGCCTGCTCGACGATGAGCCGCGTGCCGGCGAGGCAGACCTGTCCGGCGTCGTCGTACTGGCCGGCCGCCTTGCGTGCTGCAGCCTCGAGGTCGCAGTCGGCGAACACGAGCAGCGGCCCCTTGCCGCCCAGCTCGCCCGTGAAGGGCACGACGTTCCCGGCGGCCGCCGTGCCGATGTGCACGGCCGTCTCGGGTGAGCCGGTGAACGAGATCCTGCGCACCCCGGGGTGGCGCGTGAGCGCCGCGCCTACCTCCTCGCCGATCCCCTGGACGACGTTGAACACGCCTGGCGGAACGTCCGCCTCGGCGACGAGATCGCAAAGGAGCGAGCAGGAGAGCGGCGACCACTCCGCGGGCTTGAGCACGACCGTGCAGCCCGCCGCGAGAGCCGGGGCGGTCTTCCACGTCGAGAGCATGAACGGCGCATTCCACGGCGTGATCGCGACAGCGGGGCCGCTCGGCGCGCGGACGACGCGGTTACGCGTCCCGTTCGACTCCCAGATCCGCTCCTGGTAGGCGACGGCGAGGTCCGCGTAGGCCCGGAAGTTCCGCGCACCGCGCGAGATCACGCGCGCACGCAGCGAACGAAGCAGCATCGCCATGTCCGCGCACTCGACCGCCGCGAGCCGCTCGACGTTCTCGTCGATCAGGTCGGCGAGGCGATGGAGGTGCACGGCGCGCCCTTCGGGACCGAGCGCCGCCCAGCCCGGGAATGCCTCCCTCGCGGCCGCCACCGCGAGCTCCGCCTCGTGCTCGCCGCCGCGTGCCACCTCCGCGATCGGCTCGGCGTCGATCGGCGACAGGTCGACGAAGGTGTCGGCGCTCGGCACCCGCTTCCCGCCGATGAAGTGATCAGTCGCGACGTCGAAGCCGGCGACCTCGACCCGATTCACGCCGGCTCCGGTGCGGGCGAGAGCAGCTTGTGTTGATCCAACACAAGCGTTGTCACGCCGACAGCTCGCGGATGGTCTGGAGGTCGTCGACCGTGTAGGCGAACGTGAAGCGGTATCCGCGCCCGATGCGGACGGGCGCCAACGCGTCGATCTCCTCGTGCGCGGCACCGTGCAGCTCGAGCGTTGCGGAGCCTTCCCACACCTCGGAGCTCGATCGGTCGCGCGAGACGGCTCGCACGAGCTCGTGCACGGCCGGCGCGTCGTGGCTCCCGGCGGCAAGCCGCGGGAAGTAGCGGACGTTGACGATCGGCGGGGCGTTGTGGAACGGGCCGCCCCCGGACGGTCGCTCGAGCGTCACCGTCGCCTCCGCCACGCGGCGCTCGTAGGCAGCGCAGGTGACGCCGAACCGGGCGCCTGCCTCCATGCCGGGGTCGGCGGGACCGCCGAGGCCGAAGCTCCGCGTGATCCAGATCGAGCCGAGCTTCTTCGGGAAGCCCTGGATCCAGCCGCGCGCCAGCGCGAAGTCGCGGTCGACCCAGATGTACGCGCACGTCGTCACCTCCTCGCCCTCGAGGAGCCCGTTGACCACGACGAAGACCTCCTTGTACTGCGAGCGAGACGGATCGACCAGCTCGTCGCCGCCCTGCGAGCACGACTGCCAGTCCGCCGCGACGAAGGCGCAGCGGCCGGAGTCCGGGTGCGGGTCGATCCCCTCCGGGAGGAATGCCACCGCCCGCTCCGGGTCGGCCCAGTAGTCGATCACGAGGAACGCGCCGACGTAGTGCCACGGCGGGTACGGGACGAGCGACGAGCGGCCCTCCGGCGTGCGCGGGCCCGTGAACCCCTCGAGGCTCATGGGACGGCGGTCTCCGCGGGCGGCAGCTGCTCACCGAGCATCTCGCGGCTGTCGCGCTCCCACTCCACCGCGACCGGGTCGAAGCGGAAGTACGAGCGGGGCGGCAGCGGTCCCCACGTGTTGGAGGAGTAGCGGTCGTCGGGATAGACACGGGGCACGTGGTCGTCCTCGAGCCGCTCCATGTCGCAGTACAGCTCGACATGGCACGGCTCCTCGGTGATCCGCACGTAGGTCGCGATGTTCCCCGCGATCCCGTGACGCGTTGGCCCCCACGAGACCCAACGGCCGTGGCGGGCCACGTGGTCGAGGAGATCGCGCATCTTCCCGATGTCGACGACGTCGAAAGCGAGATGGTGGAAGTGCGCGTAGCCGCGGTCGACCAGCGCCAGCACGTGGTGCTCCGAGTCGATGCGCAGCCAGACGCCTCCGTCTCCGAGCCAGTCCGAGACCGACATCCCGAGTACGTCGCGATAGAACGCCATGTTCTCGCGGATCGCGCCCGTGAGGCAGTTCACGTGCCCGAGACGCCGCGGCCCGCCGATGTGGACGGTGGACGACGGCCGCGCGTGCTGGGGCCAGCGCTCTGTCTCCTCCCGCGGCTCGCGGTACGGGAGGAGCTCGATCAGGCGTCCGTCGGGGTCGGTCGGCCAGAGCGCCCCGTCGTGCTCGCCGGCCGGCACTCCCGCGGCGGCGAGGTGCTCGCGCGCGTCGTCGAGCGAGCAGCGTCGGTGGAGCTCGAACGCGACGTGGTCGAACCCGGGCGGCTCGACGCTCTCGACGAGCTCGAGCGAGCACGGCTCGTCGTTGCACGCGAGCAGCGCGCGACCGGCCTCTCGCGACCGTTCGACGAGCCCGAACTGCAGCGCCCACCGTGCGGCCGCCTCGTCGAGGTCCCGGACGCGGAGGCAGACGTGGTCGATCCGGCCGAGGCGGATCAGCGCCTGCGCCCCCTCACGGCACGCGCCCTTCGAGCACCATGCGCTCGGCCTCGTCCTCGGGGATCGCGAGCGCGACGTGGAGCGTCTGCGCCGATACCTGCGGCTGCTCGCCGGGCCCGCTCAGGTCGACGTCCCACTCCTCGATCGTGCTCTCGAGCCGGCCGAGGCCGTCGATCTCCACCGCGACGGAGTCTCCCGGCTTCATCGGCCGCGAGTTCGCGGGCGTCCCCGTCAGGATCACGTCGCCGGGCTCCAGGGTGATCGTGCGGCACAGGTCGGCGAGCTGGTACGCGACGCCGAAGATCAGGTCGCCGGCGGTCGTCTCCTGGACGACGTGACCGTTGAGCCACGTGCGCAACGTGAAGGACGTCGGGTCGAGCTCACGAGCCGGGACTAGCTCCGGCCCGAGCGGGAGGAAGCCGTCCTGCCCCTTCACCCGCAGCATCGCCCCGCGGTCGGCGTGACGGAAGTCGTGCATGCCGATGTCGTTCGCGCACGTGTAGCCGGCGACGTGGTCGAGCGCCTGGTCGAGCGGCACGCCCTTCATCCGCCGTCCCACGACGACCGCAAGCTCCCCTTCGTAGTTGAGGAACCGCGTGCCCTTCGCCATCCGCACCGGGCGGCGATGGCCGTTCAACGTCGTGGGCGGCTTGACGAAGTACGACGGCTCGGGCGGCGTTTGGGCGGCGTACTCCTCGATGCGCGAGCGATACGTCAGGTGGACGGCGAGGATCTTCGTCGGCTCGACCGGAGCGAGGTAGAGCGCGTCCGCCTCGGCGACCTCCGTGCCGTCGTCGAGCACGATGCGCGCGCCGTCGCGGCGCCCCCAGCGCGGCTCGCCGTCGACCTCGACGCGAACACGGCGCTCGCGGACGTCAAAGGTGGGCCGCATACTCCTCGACCTCCCACACCGAAATCACGTCGCGGTCGAGCTCGCCGACGATCTCCTGGAACCGCTCCACCTCGAAGCGCTTTATCGCCACGAACGTCGAGACGAGCTGCGGCCCGAGACGCTCGACGAGCCAGGTGTCCGCCTCGAGCGCGTCGAGCGCCGCGCCGAGATCCTCCGGCAGCCGCGTCCCCGCGTGGGCGTCGTCCATCCGGTACGCATCTCCGACCACGGGCTCGGGCGGCTCGAGGCCGCGCTCGATCCCGTCGAGGCCCGCGAGGAGGATCGCCGCCGTGATCAGGTGCGCGTTCGCCGAGCCGTCGCCCGTGCGTACCTCGACGCGGGCCTTGGACCCGCGCTCGTTCGGGATGCGGCAGAACGCCGTGCGGTTGTCGTGCCCCCAGTTCGCGTGCGTCGGCGCGAGGCTGTCCGGGAGGATCCGCTTGTACGAGTTGATCGTCGGCCCGAGGACCGCCTGCAGCCCCTGGGCGTGGTCGATCACGCCGGCGACGAACGAGGCCGCGAGAGGGCTCAGCCCGTGCGCTCGCGTGTCGTCGGCGAAGGCGTTTTGTCCGTCCTCCGCGTTCAGCGAGAAGTGGAGATGGAACCCCGACCCGCCCTGGTCGGTGAACGGCCGGCCCATGAACGTGGCGAGCAGCCCCTCCCGCACCGCGATCTCCTTCACGGCGGCCTTGAGCATGAACGCCCGGTCGGCGGCGTCCAGCGCCCCCGAGTGCTTCACGTTGATCTCGTACTGGGAGCTCATGTACTCGTGGTTCGCGGCGAACGCCTCGAGGCCGAGCTCGTCGCACCAGAGGAGCATCCGGAGGACGACCTCGCGGGGGTCGGAGACCGCGCCGACCGTGTACACGCGCGACAGCTCGTCGACGTAGCGGCGCAGGCCACCCGGCGTGGCCGGGTCGCGCTCGAGGAGGAAGAACTCCAGCTCGGGCGCGACGATCGGGGCGAGCCCGTGCTCGGCGAAGTCGGCGACGACGCGCCGCAGCAGGTTGCGGGGGCACACCGGCCAGTGCGCCGACCCGTCGAGCGTCCACGCCTCGCCGAGACACCACGCGACCTCCGGCAGCCACGGGACGACGCGCAGGGTGTCGAGGTCGGGGCGGACCGCCAGGTCGACGTACCCCTCCGCCCCGCCGACGACAGGGGTGTGACGTAGGTCGGTGCCCATCACCGCACCGCAGAACGTCACACCGTCCCCGGCCATCCCGGGGAAGTGGCGCAGCGGGATGTCCTTCCCGCGCGCGACGCCGTGCAGGTCGGTGTAGAGCAGGCGGACCGCCTTGAGCCCGGTCGCGTCGAGCGCCGCGAGCGCCGCCTCTGCCTCGTGTTCGTGGTCCGTCATCCCCGGGCTCTCCGTGCGCGTGGTCATCCGGCGATCCGGACGGGAAGGCGCTTGACGCCGTTGAAGAAGTTCGAGCGTAGCCGTACGGGCTCGCCCGTCAGCTCGAGCCGCGGAAGGTACGGGACGAGCTCCTCGAGCCAGATCCTGACCTCGAGCTTGGCGAGGTGAGCGCCGAGACAGAAGTGCGGCCCGCCGAGGCCGAATGTGACGTGCTTGTTGGGGGTGCGGCCGACGTCGAGCCGGTACGGGTCGGGGAACTGGCGATCGTCGTAGTTCGCCGCGGCGTACCAGATCGTCACCTTGTCGCCCCTCTTGATTCGCCGGCCGTGGAGCACGACGTCCTGCGTCGCGGTCCGACGGAAGTGGTGGACCGCGTGCGCTCTGCGAAGCAGCTCGTCGGCGGCCGTTGCCGCGAGTGTCGGGTCGGCCACGAGCCTCTCGACCTCGTCGGGGTGCGCGAGGAGATCGACGAGCCCGAGGCTGAGCGTGTGCCGGGTCGTCTCGTTCCCCGCCGTCGTGAGCAGGATGAACATCGTCCCGAACTCCTGCTCGGAAAGCCGCGAGCCGTCGAGCTCCGCCTCGACGAGCTTCGTCGTGATGTCGTCGCGGGGGTCGCGGCGGCGGGCCTCGCCGAGCGCACGGCCGTACTCGATCAGGTGGAGGGAGAACGGGCTCGAGAACGGCAACTTGCGAAGCTCGGGGTCCTTGAGCGCACGCTCAGCGACGAACTCCTCGCCGACGACCTCGGGATCGGTGTTGCCGAGGATCTTGTCGCCGAGCTCGATGATCAGCCGACGATCCTCGATCGGCAGCCCCATGATCTCCGAGAAGACCCACATCGGGATCTCTGCCGCGACGGACTCGACCCAGTCGAGCTCGCGCCGGGCGACGGCGGTCTGGAGGATGCCCCGCGCAAGCGCGCGGATCCGCTCCTCGTACGCGTTCACGACCCGTGGCGTGAAGCCCTTGTTGACGAGCGCGCGCATCCGCGTGTGCGCCGGCGGGTCGGTGTCGATCATCGAGCGGCGGGCCGCGAGCTCCTCCGGCGTCAGGTCCTGGAGCGATGTGCCGCCGAGCTCGGACGAGAAGGTCTCCCACTCCCTGGCGACGCGCACCACGTCCTCGTAGCACGTGATCACCCAGAAGCCTGAGCCTTCTGCCTCGGGCTGCCAGTGGAGCGGGGCGTCCCGCCGCAGCAGGGCGAGCCAGTCGTACGGGACACCGCGCTCCCACACGTCCAGGTCGGTCAGGTCGACGTCGTCGAGCGCGAGCCCGTCGAGCGTCGGCCCCGGGACGGTCGCCTCGGCGACCGTCGTCGCCATCCCGGCGGCCTGTGCGCCGTCGCCGGCGGCAGGCGCGGCCAGGCGGACGAAGAGCGTGCCGCCGTCCTCGCGGGCCTCGTAGATCGGGAGCGGGTCGAGGGCCGGGGGCGTGACCACGTCGCCTGTCCGGACGTCGAACTCCGATCCGTGGCACGGGCAGATCACGACCTCGCCGTCGAGCTCCCCCCCGGCGAGCGAGCACTCCTCGTGCGTGCACGTGTCGTCGAACGCGAGCCAGCCCTCTCCGGTCCGCGCGAGGCAGACGGCCGTGTCGGCGACCTCGACGCGGCGGAGCGTCCCCTCGGGCTCGTCGCCGGCCGCGCCGACCTCGTGCCAGGCCGGCGACGTCACGCAGCCTCCGCGCGGACCACGTCCCAGGCGCGGCGGACGTCGTCCTCAGTCGAGCGGAGATTCCCGACCGCGAGCCGCAGCACGTAGCGGCCGTCGAGCTTCGTGTGCGACAGGAACACCTCGCCGCCGGCGTTCACGCGCTCGAGCAGCGCGGCATTGTCCTCGTCGGCGCCCTCTCGCCGGAAGCAGACCACCGAGAAAGGCCGGGGCGCGCAAAGCTCCCAGCCGGGCTCGTCCCGCACCCAGCCCTCGAAGGTCTCCGCGAGGGCGACCGCGTTGCGGATCGCCGCCTGGAGGCCCTCACGGCCGAAGCAGCGGAGCACCGCCCAGAGCTGGAGCGCGCGGAACCCGCGCCCGAGCGCCGGGCCGTACTCGCTGAAGCTGACGACCTCGTCCGGCGTGCGCAGGTACTCCGGCACGGCGCTGAACGCCTTGCGCAGTTCGTCCGGGCGCCGTGTCCAGAACGCCGAGCACCCCTGGGCGGTGAGCAGCCACTTGTGGGGGTTCACGACCAGCGAGTCCGCGCGTTCGATCCCCTCGAACGCCCATCGGTGCTCGGGACAGACCATCGCGGCGCCGGCGTACGCGGCATCGACGTGAAGCCAGGCGCCGTGCCGCTCGCACGCGTCCGCGATCGGGGGCAGCGGATCGACGGAGGTCGACGACGTCGTGCCGACGGTCGCAACCACGGCGCAGGCGCCGGTGAGGTCGAGCGCGTCCGGGCGGAGGCGGAACGCCTCGTCCGCCGGCGTCTTCCGTACCTCGAGACCGAGGAGCCTGCACGCCTTCTCGACCGACGAGTGCGCGTGCTCGGAGCAGACTACGACCGGGTCGTCGGGCCGCGCCTGCCGCGCCGCCGCAAGCGCCTCGAGCGTCGAGAACGATGCGCCGTCCTCGAGCTGTCCGTGCCAGCCTGGCGGCAGGCCGATGAGCTCCGCCAGCCAGGCAAGCGTCACCTCCTCGAGCTCCTGGAGGGCGGGCGACGTCCGCCAGAGGATGCCGACGTTGTTGAGGCCCGCGACGAGGAGCTGGGCGAGAATGGCCGGTTCCGATGCGCACGTCGCGAAGTACGCGAAGAAGCGCGGGCTTTGCCAGTGCGTGACGCCGGGGAGCAGGACGTCGTCGAGGTCGCGCAGCACGGACGCGAACGGCTCACCGTGCTCCGGCGGGAGCGAGGGGAGGCTCGCGCGGATCTCCCCCGGCTCGACCTGCGCGAGGACGGGCAGCTCGCGGACCCGCTCCAGGTAGCGCTCGATCCATTCGAGCGTCGCGAGGCCGTCCCGTGCGAGCGTCATGCCGCGCAGTCTGACGCAGGGCGCGACGTCGTCGCAGCGTCGTAGGCTGCCGAGGGTGCAGCCGCAGATGCACGAGAGCTGGCTCGAGGTGCTCGGCGACGAGCTCGAGCAGCTCTATATGCGGGATCTCCGCGCGTTCCTCGTCTCGGAGGTCGCGGCGCGACGCGGCTTCTACCCGTCGGCAGACCGTGTCTTCAACGCGCTCGCGCTGACGCCGTTCCACGACGTCAGGGTCGTCGTGCTCGGGCAGGACCCGTACCACGGTCGTGGCCAGGCGATGGGGCTCTGCTTCTCCGTGCCGCCCGGAGTCCCCGCGCCGCCGTCGCTCCAGAACATCCACAAGGAGCTCGCGAGCGACCTCGGGCTCGCGCGACCGTCGTCGGGCGACCTCACGCCCTGGGCGGAGCGCGGGGTGCTCCTGCTGAACGCGGTGCTGACCGTCTCCCCCGGGAAGCCGGCCTCGCACGCGGGCAAGGGCTGGGAGCAGTTCACCGACCGCGCGATCCGCGAGCTGTCGGAGCGGCGCGAGGGAATCGTGTTCCTCCTCTGGGGCCGGTACGCGCAGCAGAAGGGCGCCGTCGTCGACGCGACGCGACACCATGTTCTGAGCGCCGCCCATCCCTCGCCCTACAGCGCCGCAAACGGGTTCTTCGGCTGCCGTCACTTCTCCCGCGCGAACGAGCTGCTCGCGGCGGGCGGCAGGGAGCCCGTCGAGTGGGCGCTCCCGTAAGGCGCCTAGAACCCGGCCAGGACCTCGCGGAGCCCGGTGCCGCGCAGAACGCGCGGCTTCCCGCCGCTCGAGGACGAGACCTGGACCCACTTCTGCTTTCGCACCCAGTACACGTCCGGGCTCAGCGAGCCGACCTCCTCGCGGAAGCCGAGGAATGCGGCCTCGAGCATTCGCTGGAGCGCGACGCGCGCGTCGGCACCGTCGATCGGCCGGTAGAGCAGCTCGTGGCGAGTCGGGACGGCGACGAGCACACCGGGCCCCCAGTCGTCGTCGCCGCTGAACCGCTGCATGGTCTCCGGGAGAAGGAGGGCGAGGCTCGCCGTGAAGAGCGACGCGCAGCGAACGGCCGTAAACGTGCCGTTCTCGCCGACCCTCCCCGACCGCAGGCTGTCGCTGTCGAGGAGCGCACGGAGGTTCGCGCGGCCGAGCGCAACGAGCCCCGAGACGGCGCCTCGACCGGCGAGCTCTTCCCGAGACGGCGTCGCCACGGCGTCTCCGAGATCGACCGCGAGCACCTCGAGGAGCCCCGGCGCAACCGTGCGCGCGTAGCCGAGCGCGTCGGGATCGGGCACCGACGCCTCATCGACGAGCCGGAGCGACAGGCCGGCGCCGAGCTCCGGCTCCGTCACTTCCGAGAACTCGCGCGACGGCGTCGCGACGAGCCGGACGTGCTCGTCGATCAGCTGCGGCCACTCGGCCTCGTCCGCGCGCACGCAAAGCGCGGCGATGTTCCAGAGCCCGATCGTCGTCCCGCTGCGATCGACGACTCGGTCGGGGTGGACGTCGACGTCCCGGCCGACGGCCGCGAACGAGCCGGCGACGAGTCGTCGGAACTCGTCCGCCTGCTCGACGGTGAAGAACGTGATGGAGCCGTCGGAGACGGGCTGGGCGCGCTTGGTCAGTCGCATGCGAGTCCGCACACGGTGACGCGCTCCCGACTCCTGCGAAGCCCCCGTCCGAGTGATGTCTGCGGACGGCCGCGAGCGCGACGGCGGCTCCCGTAGGATGCCCTCGTGCCGTTCGACATCGGCGTGTGGGAGGTGGTGATCCTCCTCGCCGTGCTCGCGCTCCTCTTCGGCGCGAAAGGCGTGCCGGACGTGGCGCGGCGGCTCGGCACCGGGGTGCGCGAGCTCAAGGACGCGGTCGGCGAGGTCGACCCTCGCCGCATGCTCGAACCGGGCCATCAAGAGCGCCCCAAGACGCCGGAGACGCCACGAGAACCCGACGCGTGAGGTCGTACACCCGCTTGAGGCTCGCCGTCGCGCTCTTCCTCGAGCGATAGGCTCGCGCCGGTGAGCGCCGGACGGAAGCTCTTCGTCGCGAACCGCGGAGAGATCGCGGTGCGCATCTTCTCGACGTGCCGCCGGCTGGGGATCGGCACCGTCGCAGCCGTCGGGCCCGGCGACGAGGACGCGCTGCACGCGCGCGTTGCGGACGAGTCGGTCGAGGTCACCTCCTACCTCGACGCCGACGCCCTCGTGGCCGCCGCGCGAAGCACCGGCGCAGCCCTTCTCCACCCGGGCTACGGGTTCCTCGCGGAGCGCGCGTCGTTCGCCGAAGCCGTCCAGCAGGCCGGTCTCACGTGGATCGGCCCGTCGCCGGAGGCGCTTCGGCGCGGTGGCGACAAGCTCGAGGCGAAGCGCATCGCGGAGCTGGCCGGTGTCCCGACACTGCCTAACGGCACGCCGGAGGAGCTCGGCTTCCCGCTGCTCGTCAAGGCGGCGGCCGGCGGCGGTGGGCGTGGCATGCGGGTCGTGGAGCGAGCCGAGGACCTCGCGGACGCGGTCGACGGGGCGACCCGCGAGGCCGAGGCCGCGTTCGGCGACGGCACGGTGTTCTGTGAGCGCTACCTCGTGGCGCCGCGACACGTCGAGGTGCAGGTGCTCGGCGATCGGCACGGAACCGTCGTCGCCCTCGGGGAGCGCGACTGCTCGGTGCAGCGCCGTCACCAGAAGGTCGTCGAGGAGTCCCCCGCTCCCAACCTGCGCGATGCCGTGCGCGAGCGGCTCGCCGCCCACGCGATCGCCTTCGCGACCGAGCTCGGGTACGAGAGCGCCGGGACCGCGGAGTTCCTCGTCGACGGAGACGAGGTCTTCTTCCTCGAGCTGAACGCACGGATCCAGGTCGAGCACCCGGTCACGGAGGCGGTGACCGGGCTCGACCTCGTCGAGCTGCAGCTCCGCGTCGCCGACGGCGAGCGGCTCACCGGGCTCGAGCCAGGAGCGCAGGGTCACGCAGTCGAGGCCCGGCTCTATGCGGAGGACCCACGGACGTTCCTCCCGAAGGACGGACGGATCACGCGGCTCGCGCTTCCGGTGTCCATCCGCGTCGACGCGGGCGTCGCCGAAGGTGACGTGGTGGGCACGCGCTATGACCCGATGATCGCGAAGCTCGTCGCGCACGCGGACGATCGCGACGACGCGCTCGACCTTCTTGCGCGAGCGCTCGACGAGACGGTCGTCGAGGGAGTGACGACGAACCTGCCGTTTCTCCGCTGGCTCGTCGCGCACCCGGCGTTCCGACGCGGGGAGCTGTCGACCGGGTTTCTCGCTCGGTTCCCACCCCTCTCCGCACCGCCGCGCGCGGTACCGCACGGCTGGGGCGGGAGCTGGCGGCTCAACCTCCCCTCCGCCGCGGAGCTCCCGCCGCTCGAGGTCGAAGCAGCCGCGCGGTCCGGCGGAAGCGTGGCCGCAGCCGACGGCCGCGTCACCGCCCCCATGCCCGGCACCGTGATCGACGTCCGCGTCGCGGAGGGTGAGCGCGTCTCCTCGCACCAGACACTCGTCGTGCTCGAGGCGATGAAGATGGAGCAGGTCGTGACCGCGCCCTACGACGCCGGCGTCCGCTCGGTCGATGTCGGCGTCGGCGACCGGGTCGCGTCCGGCGCGATCCTCGTCACGCTGGAGGCCGCATGACCGTGCTCGGCACGAACGTCGCGCGCGACGACACCTTCGGGCGACGCGCCGCGGCGATGGAGGCGCTCGTCGACGAGCTGCGCGAGCGTACGGCACTGGTTGCGGCCGGCGGCGGCGAGGCGTCGGTCGAGCGGCACCGCTCGCGCGGGAAGCTGCCCGCGCGCGAGCGCATCGACAGGCTCGTCGACCCCGGCGCCGCGTTCCTCGAGCTGAACGCGCTCGCAGCCTGGGAGCTGCACGAAGGGCAGGCTCACTCCGCGGGGATCGTCACGGGAATCGGGATCGTCGAGGGCCGCGAGTGCGTGGTCGTCGCGAACGACGCGACCGTGAAGGGCGGCTCGTACTACCCGCTCACGGTGAAGAAGCATCTCCGTGCGCAGGAGGTCGCCGAGCAGAACCACCTACCGTGCATCTACCTCGTCGACTCGGGCGGTGCATTCCTCCCCCTGCAGGCCGAGGTCTTCCCGGATCGGGACCACTTCGGCCGGATCTTCTTCAACCAGGCACGCATGTCCGCCAAGGGCATTCCGCAGATCGCCGTCGTGATGGGCTCCTGCACGGCCGGCGGCGCCTACGTCCCCGCGATGTCGGACGAGACGATCATCGTCCGCGGCACCGGGACGATCTTCATCGGTGGCCCCCCGCTCGTGAAGGCCGCGACCGGTGAGGAGGTGACGGCAGAGGAGCTCGGCGGCGCCGACGTCCATGCGCGCCGCTCCGGCGTCGTCGACCACTACGCGACCTCCGACGAGCACGCGCTCGCGCTCGCACGTCAGGTCGTGGCCCATCTCGGAGACCCGCCGCCGGCGCCCTGGGAGCTCGCGGCGCCCGAGCAGCCGGCCGTCGACCCGAGCGACCTCTACGGGCTCGTCCCGGAGGACTTCCGCCACGAGCTCGACCCGCTCGAGGTGATCGCGCGGATCGTCGACGGAAGCCGCTTCCACGAGTTCAAGGCGCTGTACGGCGACACGCTCGTGTGCGGGTTCGCCCGGATCGAAGGCCACCCGGTGGCGATCCTCGCGAACCGCGGGATCCTGTTCGCGGAGTCGTCCCAGAAGGGAGCGCACTTCGTCGAGCTCGCGTGCAAGCGGCGGATCCCGCTCGTCTTTCTCCAGAACATCACCGGATTCATGGTCGGTCGCGAGTACGAGGAGGGCGGGATCGCGCGCGACGGCGCGAAGCTCGTGATGGCCGTCGCCTGCGCCGACGTCCCGAAGTTCACGGTCGTCACGGGTGGCTCGTTCGGCGCCGGGAACTACGCGATGTGCGGCCGGGCGTACGGGCCACGGCAGCTGTGGATGTGGCCCAACGCGCGGATCAGCGTGATGGGCGGCGACCAGGCGGCGACGGTGCTGACGATGGTCGGCGACGCCGATCCGGACGAGATCCGTGCGACCTACGAGCGCGAGGGCTCTCCGTACTACTCGACGGCGCGGCTCTGGGACGACGGGATCATCGACCCGCGCGACACCCGGCGCGTCCTCTCGCTCGGGCTGTCGGCCGCGGCCAACGCGCCCGTCCCCGAGACGACCTTCGGCGTCTTCCGCATGTAGTCGCAGCGCGTGCGCGGCTCCATCCGGCGGTGCCGACACGATCCGCGAACACTCGTCCACGGAGGTCATCGATGCGCGTCACCCCGTCCACCGTCCTTGCCGCCGTCGCGCTCTTCTTCGCGCTCGGCGGCTCCGCGATCGCCGTTCAGGACGCGGTCAGGCCCCAGGCGCGCTGCGCCCCGGGCGCCGTCCGCGGGTACATCGTCGTGGACGGCGACCCCGCGAAGGGGATGGCCAACTTCCCCGACCAGTTCACGAGTGCGAAGCCGCTGGTCGACGCGCGCTTCAACTGCGCCGGCGCGGCACCACAGGCGCGCCGGGTCGCGGCGGGTGTCTTCGAGGTGCGATTCCCCGGCAACGGCGCTCAGACCCCGATGGTGAGCGCCCCCGCCGCCGAGGCCACGGTCGGGCAGGTGGCGCCCGGGACGTTCCGCGTCGGGCTGTGGGTCCCTGGCCGGCAGGACGCGGTCGACACGCCCTTCGCGGTCGCAGTCTTCTGACGGGCGGTGCGGGGACCCTGCGAGCGCAGGGTCCCCGCGAGCCCCTCACGCGCGGTCCGGGTCGAGCACGTCGCCGGTCTCGAGCAGCGTCTTGAGGCCGCTCAGCACCATCATCCAGCCGGTGCCCGAGACGCTCTCGGCGGTCTTCGGAGAGCCCTCGAGCTGGTCGTGGGTCACGGTGAGCAGGCAGTACCCGCCCTCCTGCGGCTCGATCTCCCACGTCACGCGACTGGAGGGCTCGTCCGCGAACTCGGGGTTGTAGAGCGACTGCCAGCCGTGGACGAGCCGGCGGGGCGGGTCCCACTCGAGCGTCGGCGAGTCGCCCCAGACCTCGCCGTTCGGGCCGAGGCCGAGGTGCCGCTCGGGTGTGTTCTCGATCCGAGCGCCGTGGTAGTAGCGGATCGTGAACTCAGGCGTCGTGATCGCCTCCCAGATCGCCTCCGGGGTCGCCCGGATGAACAGCTGGTAGACCTGCGTCGCCTGCGCGGTCATGGTCGTCATGCCGTCTCCTCCAGTTCGGTCTTGAGGTCCGCGAGCGCCGCCACGCGGTGCTCGGTGTACTTGTCGATCCAACGGTTGTGGATCAGCCGGATCGGGACCGGGTTCAGGAAATGCAGCTTCTCCCGCCCCGACCGGCGCGTGACGACGAGGTGCGCATCCTCGAGGACCCGCAGGTGCTTCATCACACCGAAGCGCGTCATCTCGAGCTCGGACTCGAGCTCGGTCAGCGTGCGGCCGTCACGCTCGAAGAGCCGGTCGAGCAGATGGCGCCGCGTCGGGTCGGCGAGCGCCTTGAACACGTGGTCGTCGTCGGTCACACTCCCACAATACGTGACCGAATAGTCACATGTCAAGCTCTGCGAAGATCGCGGTCGTGAACGCCGGGCGAACCGCTGGGGCCGACGACGTGCGCGCCGTCGTCCTCGTCGAGGGTCTCAGCGACGGGAGCGCGGTCGAGACGCTGGCCGAACGGCGCGGCCGCGACCTCGCGTCCGAAGGGGTGTCCGTGGTGCCGATCGGAGGCGCGCAGGCGATCCGTCGCGCGCTCGACCTCTACGGCCCGCGCGGCCTGGACCTGGCGCTCGCAGGGCTCTGCGACGCGGGGGAGGAGAAGAGCTTCCGGCGCGGCCTCGAGCACGCCGGTCTCGGTACGGAGCTCTCACGCGACGCCATGGAGGGCCTCGGCTTCTACGTGTGTGAGGCCGATCTCGAGGACGAGCTGATCCGCGCGCTCGGTGCCGAGGAAGCCGAGCAGGTGGTCGAGACGCACGGTGACATCGGACCGTTCCGCACGCTCCAGAAGCAGCCCGAGTGGCGCGGCCGGCCGCTCCACGACCAGCTGCGCCGGTTCCTCGGCTCGGGCGGCCGCCGCAAGATCCGTTATGCGCGCTATCTCGTCGAGGCCGTCGAGCTCGACCGTGTCCCACGCCCGCTCGACGGGGTGCTCCGGTACGTCTGAGACAACGCTTGTGATGAATCATCACAAGCGTTCTACGCCCCGACGGCCGCCTCTGCGTCGCGCAGGTACTGGTGGACGAAGGCGATCGCCATGCTTCCCTCCCCCACGGCGGCCGCGACACGCTTGACCGGCCCGTAGCGGACGTCGCCACACGCGAAGATCCCCGGCACGCTCGTCTCGAGCAGGTACGGGTCGCGCTCGAGCTCCCAGAGCCCCGACGCCGCGACGTCGGAGCCCGTGAGCACGTAGCCGTTCGGGTCGCGGGCGATCTCGCGCGGCAGCCAGCTCGTCTCGGCATCGGCGCCGATGAGGATGAACAGCGCGTCCGAGCGGAGCCATGCTGTTTCCGCGGTTCCTGGCGAGCCGACCTCGATCGCCTCGAGCGCGGTGTCGCCGTGGAGCGCGACGACCTCGACCCGTGGGACCAGGCTGATGTTCGGGCGCGTCCCGATCTGGTCGACGAGGTAGCGGGACATGCTCTTCCCGAGCCCGTCGCCGCGGCAGAGGAGCGTGACCGAGCGGGCGCGGCGCGAGAAGTAAAGCGCGGCCTGGCCCGCCGAGTTGCCCGCGCCGACGATGTGGATGTCCAGCCCGTGCGTCCCCGCCGCGTCGCTTCGCGCCGCACCGTAGGAGACGCCCTTGCCCGCGAGCTGCTCTCCGCCGTCGACCGCGAGCCGGCGCCAGACGACGCCGCACGCGAGGATGATCGTGCGCCCGTGCAGGACGTCTCCGCCGTCGAGATGGACGTACCGCGTCTCCGGGTCGATCCTCACGATCTCGCGTGTCACGAGGATCTCGGCGCCGAGCCGACGCGCCTGGCGGAGCGCCCGGCTCGCGAGCTCGTCGCCTGAGACGCCGTCGTGGAACCCGAGGTAGTTCTCGATCCGAGAAGAGGTGCCGGCCTGGCCGCCGGGAGCCTCGCGCTCGACGACGATCGTCCGCAACCCCTCCGACGCCCCGTACACGGCGGCGGCAAGACCTGCGGGCCCTGCGCCCACGACGACGACGTCGTACTCGGCCGCGAGCGGCTCCGTGCCGAGCCCGAGCAGCTCGGCGACCCGGCGCATATTCGGCCGGACGACGGTCTTTCCGTCGACGACGCGAATCGCCGGGCAGTCGTCCTCCGAGGGCAGCGGGCCGGCCCACTGCTCCGCCGCGTCCGGGTCGCCCGGCTGGAGCCACGTGAAGGAGATCTGGTTCCTGTCGAGGAACCGGCGAAGGTCGGTGCATGCTCCGTCGAGGCGGCTCCCGACGACGATCGCGCGTGGTGGCGAGGATTCCGAGGCGAGCCCCTGCAGGCCCCGCGCACCCGTCATGCGGTGCGCGGCAAGCCGCCCCACCTCCTTGCCGACGTCCGGCGCGACCGACGCGACAGCGTGGTAGTCCTGCGGCTCGACCCGCATCACGCGTGACGGCACAGCTGCCCGGAAGCCGACCGGGAACACCGTGCCGAGCGTGATCGGCACCTCGCCGAAGATGTCCCCCACTTCGCGCTCCCCCACGACGCGCTCGACGCCGTCGACGAGCTTGACGACCTCGATCTTCCCGTCGAGCACGGCGAAGAGCGCACGCTCGGCCCCCTCCGGCGCGGCGTACTCGCCTTCGACGAGGCTGAGGTCCGACGCGGCCCGTGCGAGGCGCTCGCAATCCGCCGGATCGAGCCCGGCGAAGATCGTGACGTTGCAGACGTCTTCCTTCGTGACCACGACCCAACGCTAGCGACGCACGCCTCGAACGCGATCAGGCGCCGGGCGACGGAAAGCGGACGTGCATGTGGTAGTCGTGGCCCGCGTACGGGATCACGACGCCCGACGGGCCGCGAAGACCGGTCGCGAATCCGACGAACACCATCTGCGCCCCGGCCGCGACGAACCGGTCGACGAGGTCCTGCGAGAGCCGCCGGTCGATCTCGTCGTGCGCGACCGGCGCGACGAGCCGATGGTCGAGGCGCGGGAAGTAGATGTCGACGTCGAGGCCGTTCTGGTGTGAGACGTGCTCGTCGGTCATCGGCCCACCACCTTCGCGGCTGACGTCGCCGATCACGAGACGCGGGGCATCCGGATGGGCAGCGCGGTACGCGGCGGCGACTGTCACGATCGTGCGAATCGTGTGCTCTGTGCCGTACAGCCGCTTCGGGGCGTTGGGGGTGCTGTCGGTCACCGGATCCCAGGTGACCCAGTCCGGGCCTTCGAGCGGAAGCTGCGTACCGTCGGCAAGGCGTCCCGACCAGGGCAGGCCGGTCGAGACGGCGCGGTGCCACGCGATCGTCGGCGCGGTCTCCTTCCGGGCCGCGCTCTCCCGGCGTCTCGAAACCGCCGACACTCGACCCGGTGGCGGCCCGATGGTCGTGTCCTCCGCGACCGGGACACCCGTGCCGACCCTGAACGTCAGCGACGGCGGATCGTCCATCAGTACGGCAGCGTCGGGGCCCGACCCACTCCGGAGCGCCGCGAGCGCGAGCACGACCGCGGGGGAGAGCGCGACCGCCGTCGTCCTCGCCCGGCGCAGATGGCGGCGCCGCTCCCACGCAGCGCGCCGAACGCGGGAGGCGACGAGCCCTGGAGGGGGCGCAAGGCTCGGGATCGCGGCAGGGCCGATCCCGGCGAAGGCCGGCGCCGCCACCGCCTCGCGGAACCAGAGCATCTCCGCCTCGAGCCACACCTCGCCGCGTCGCCAGCTCATGGACCCTCTCCGTTCGCAGAGACGTCGCCGTCTCCTTCCGGGCGCCCCGAGATCAGGGAGTTACGACGTCGCCTTGCCGATCTCGTGATGCCATGGCCGCCACCACCGGGTGAGGCCGGCGTGATCTATGCCGCCCTCGCGCGCGGTGACGAGGACGTCCCTGTGCGTCGGCTGTCCAAGCCGCTCGTGCGTCCACACCACGACCGCGTCGTTCCCATCGAAGTAGCAGAAGACCCGTCCGCCGGGCTTGTCGGGGCCGTGCATCCATGCTTGTTCCCCGCCCCATGAGAACGCGTTGCACTTGCCCGTGTTGCGGCGGATGTCCTCGCGACCTCGGAGCGCGGAGGCGTAGGCCGCCGCCAGCGCCGACCCGTTCGGGTACGAGGAGATCTCCCAGCGATCGGGCATCCCGCTTGCGGGAAGGCAGACGGCGGTCTGGAGCGCCGACGGTTCCGGCACGCTCTGCAGCCGGCAGTCCTTCCAGAGCGTGGCTGGGACGATCGCCTCGAGCCCGTCCGTGGCCGCGAGCGTGGCGGTCCCGGGCAACGCGGCTCCACGGGGTGCAGGTGATGCGCTCCCTCCGTCCGTATGATCGCCGGTGGTCAGGTACACGACTCCGGCAGCGGTGAGCGCCGCGAGGCCGACGACGCCCAGCGTGAGCTTCCAGCCGAACTGACGGGCGGGCTTTCCGAAGAACATCAACACCCAACGGTTCGCGGAGGGGGCGTCCTGCTCCGAGTAGGCCTGCAGGATGTGGATGGGGTCGCTGATGTTCTTGAGGTGGACGCGCCCGCGATCGCTGAACGTAAGCCCCTCCATGCGGCCCGCGAGCCGGTAGGTCGCCTCCGTGACGATCACCTCGCCCCCGTGCGCGCGCCCGCACAATCGCGCGGCGACGTTGAGCGCGGCCCCGCGGAAGCTTCCGTCCGCGAGCCCGACGGCTTCGCCCGAGTCGATGCCGATCCCCACGCGAAGCGGAATGTCGTGGTCGATCGCCGCCTCTTCGTCGAACCGTGCCTGGAGGGAGACCGCGCAGCGGATCGCCTGGCGCGCGGAGGCGAACACGGCGAGCGCCTCGTCACCCCGGATCTCCACGACCTTGCCCCCGTGCGTCTCCACGTCGTCGGTGACGAGGTCGACGAACTGTGCCGTCAGCCCGGCCGCTGCCTCCGCTCCGAACTCGTCCGTGTACCGCGAGTAGCCCCGGATGTCCGCGATGAGGAACGTGTGTACGCCCGGCTGCCCGGAATCCATGCCAGGCAGTATGAACCCCTTTGTTGCGCTCGATACGTGCGGCAGACCGAACGATGCAGATCATTACTCGTGCCCTGTCGCGACCCCGTCCCGATGGTGAGGGACACGGGAGAGGGCCTCTCGGCCCTCTCCCTTCACGTCGAACATTGGCGGGCGCCGCGACGCCCGCGTGCGACCTACAGTCGCGGGCCGGTCGGTGACTTGGAGATCTCCTCCACCATCTCGCCCACTGACTTGTCTTTCGCCTCGATCGCGACGTCCGCCTGTGAGAGGACGCCGACCAGCCGGTTGTCGTCGTCGACGACGGGCAGCCGTCGCACCTGCTCGATCGCCATCTTCTTGAGAGCGTTGGAGAGGTCATCCTCGGCATAGACGGTGACCGGCTCCCGACTCGCAACCTCGCGCACCGGCATTCCTCGCGGATCCTTTCCTTTCGCGATCGCGCGGATCACGATGTCGCGGTCGGTCACCATTCCGGCCAAGTGCTCACCCTCGAGCACCGGCAGCGAGCCGATGTCCTCGCTCTCCATCAGCTCTGCGACCTCGGAGATCGGCGTCTCCAGAGTCACGCAGCGCGGGCGATCGGTCATGACTTCGCGAACCTTCGTTCCCATGACTCCTCCCATCTGCGTTTTCGTGCCCCGGCGAACGGCGAACCCCCCGGCGGCCGGAGCGGGACGGGGCCCGCACCCGGCTTCGCCGAGACAGAGCCCTAGCGTCGCGAGTAGCCGACGCCTCCGAACAGCACCAACACGATCAGGACGATGATCAAGATCCATACCCAGGCCGCCATACGCGTCACCTCCCTCCGTCGTCACACGCGAGGTACCCCGCCGGGGTCGCAATCAATCGCGATCGACGACTCGTTCGCTGCGGCCCCGCGACCGGCGCGACGCGCTCGAGGATCAGGCCCCGTGTGGTGCCTGGCTGGTCCGCGGAGCCGTGCCGACGCCGTGGTCGAGCTGGAGCTCGAGCAGATCGAGAAGCTCTCCGACCGGGTGCCCGGCCTGGGCGTCGTGTCGCATGGCCGCTTCTCGGTTGATCGCGTAGCGGTTCCGCCGGCCGATGCGCTCGACCGTGACGAAGCGTGCCTGGACGAGGTCTGCGACGATTCGCTGGGTTGCGCGCTCGGTGATGCCGACCATCTGCGCGATGTCTCGTGTCCTCACGTCTTCGTCTCGGGCGATACAGAGCAGGACCTGAGTGTGGTTGGTCACGAACCGCCAGGGCTTGCCGTCCACATCACTTGACTCTTGCGACATATTTATCGTATATTCCGTTTCGCGGTATATCTATCGTCTCTAACTAGTCGCAGATACTAGCGCATTCAGGAGAGAGGAGCGATGACGCGGGTCAACGGAAATCCGTCAAGGCGATACGGATTCGGTCAGGGTGTGGCGGAGATCGTTCCCGAGGCCGACCTGACACGGATCGTCCTCGTCGGTGACCTCGACATGTCCACGGTCGCACAGGCTCGACCGATCATCGAGAGGGCGTGCGAGAGCCGTCCCGAGGAGGTCGTTGTCGACCTTTCGGCGGTCGACTTCGTCGACTCGCACGGCCTCCACCTCCTTGTCACCACGCATCGAGCGCTGACCGCCACGGGCTGCAGACTCGTCGTCGTTCCTCCGCCGGAACCCGTTCGACGGGCATTCGAGATCACCGGCCTCGATGAGCTCTTCGGCGGCAGGCAGAAGAGCGGCCGAGTGACGTCCCCAGCTACGACCTCGGTCGCCAAGCGCTGACCCGCTTGAACCGCTCGTTCGAGACGTGCTCGCCGTCACGGCACACGTTGTAGATGCCGCTCGGCACGGCAAGGGCAGCCACGAGAGCGTGTCCAGCGTCGGAAACATGCAGAGTGGCGCCGAGCCGCAAGCTCGGGAGGTCATTGCCCGTGCCGTTCCCGTCGAGGAGGCCGAAGCGCAGGACGACGCCGCGCCTTCCCGCTCCGGCGAAGCGAGCCGCCTCGTTCTCCGCCTCGAGCGCCGAGCGCAAGTGCTCGGGCACCTGACCGACCGGCGTCCCCTCGTCGACACGTCCACCCTCGGATACACGAACGTGACGATTCGGAATCGGCCCCAAAGCCTCCCACGTTGTCCACTCGGACGATTCGACTGCTCGCGACGATCGGAGTCCGCGTCGCAGCGCTCGGACACGCCGACCTGAACAGACGCGTGACCGACACCGATTGAGACCGCGGGATACGCCTCGAGCGCAGGGGAGGACGGAATAGTTCCTCCCGAAGCTGACTTGAATCGGCTCGGTTGAGCCGGAAGTGGAGGCGGCGGGAATCGAACCCGCGTCCGCGGTTGCACCGACCGAACGTCTACGAGCGTAGTCCGCGCTTTCGTCTCGCTCGGCGGCCGGGGGCGGACGCCCTACCGACGAGCCAGCCTATCCTTTGGGTGTCGAGCCTCCGGCGATCGGCGTTCCTTCGGCTCCTAGCCCGATCGTTGGCGCCCCGTACCCCGGCCTCGGGCCGAACCGGGATGGGACGTCGCCTGACCTAGCGTGTGCTAGGCGGCGAGTGCGAGATCGTTCTTCGCACTTGCGTTTGTGCCGGTTGTTTTACGAGGCCGACCGGCGACCTCGGCTCGCTGCTCGACCGGAGAATCAACCACGTCGATACCTGGTCGCCCCCGTATGTTCGCTACGGGACGAATGGTATCGGGTGCCGCTCAGCCGGGCGGCTGTGCGGGAGGCGGGCGGCTCTCGGGCACCACGGGTCGCGCGTGCCGCGTGCCCCAGCGATGCCGGACGCGGATCAGCGCGACGAGCATGATCGCGAGTGCCAGCGCGAGCCCGATCCATGCCCAACCGGTCTGGAACTCGTTGTCCTCGATCATCTTCACGAGGACGCAGATCACGAGGGCGATGCTGAGGATCGCCGTGATGATCGCCGTCGACCAGCCGCGCATCGAGAGCCGCGGGAGGAGCACGGGGAGCAGCTCCCAGACGACGATCACGCCCGCCAGCAGGCCTGCGTACGTGCCGAAGCTCGACCCCGAGTAGGCCGTCCGCCAGCCGCAGATGTTGTCGGCATTCGTCCCGCTGGCGGCGCAGATGCGCTGCCACGGCGCAAGCATCTCGAGCAGCAGCGCGAGACTCAGTACGAGGATCAGCTTGGAGCCAAGCGGACGGTTCCAGAAGCTCCGCACGGGGCGGGAGTCTACGCGGCTACCGGCAGCCTGGAAAACCCTCCACTGCGGGCTTCAGGACAAGCGCCGATCTTCCGACTATCTTCCTGTCGGGAACGAGCGACTTAGGAGGCTGTGAGCAGTGGCGGTAACGGTGGCCTACGAGAACCTGCAGGCGCTACGCGAGCGTGCGAAGGAGGAAGTCGGCAAGGTCGTCGTCGGGCAGGGCCCGGCGGTCGAGCTGCTGCTCGTCGCCGCAATCGCGCGCGGCCACGTCCTGCTCGAAGGGCCGCCCGGCACGGCCAAGACGCTGCTCGGACGTGCGACCGCATACGTGCTCGGCGCCGACTTCAACCGCGTCCAGTTCACGCCGGACACGACGCCGACCGAGCTTGTGGGCCAGAACATCACCCGCGCCGGGGAGACCAAGTTCATCCAGGGAACGATCTTCACCAACGTCCTCCTCGCCGACGAGGTCAACCGCACCCCGCCGCGGACGCAGTCCGCGCTCCTGGAGGCGATGGCAGAGCGCGCGGTCACGATCGAGGGCCGCGTCCACCGGCTCCCCGACCCGTTCCTGGTGATCGCGACCCAGAACCCGTACGAGCAGGAAGGCGTCTTCCCGCTCCCTGAGTCGAACCTCGACCGGTTCCTGTTCAAGATCTACATCGACTACTGCGACATCGAGAGCGAAGTCGAGATGCTCCGGCTGCCGCACACCGGCGTCACGCCGGACATGCTCGGCGAGATCCAGCCGCTGCTCGGCATCGTCGGCCTCGACAAGGCCCGTCTCGAGCTCGACGCGACGGTCGTGCCCGAGGAGGTCGCGCGGCTCGTCGTCGGGATCGTCCGGCGCACGCGCGAGCTGGACGGCGTGATGCTCGGCGCGAGCTCGCGCGCGGCGATCCACCTGATGAGCGCGACGAAGGCCCGCGCCTGCCTCGAAGGTCGGCCAGCCGTCTCGGTGGACGACGCGCTCGAGATGGCGCCGTTCGTCCTCACGCACCGCCTCATCTGCGAGGACGAGATGACCCCGGAGGAGGCCCTCCGGATCGCGATGGAATCTCCGCTGATCTAAGAGGCTAGACGCTACGTCGTCATCGCCTGCTCGAGCGCGCGTCGCGCGAGCACCTGGGCGAGGTGCGCGCGGTACTCGGACGACCCTGCCTGGTCGGCCGGAGGGTCCGTTCCCTCCCCGACGAGAGCTGCCGCATCGGCGACCGAGGCGCCTCCCGCAAGCGCGTCCTCCGTTGCCCGAGCCCGGAGCGGCGTCCCGCCCATGTTCACGAGCCCGATCGAGGCGCCCGCGACCTTCCCGTCGTCGCGGTGGACGAGCGCGGCGACGCCGACCGTCGCCCAGTCCTGCGCCCGTCGGTTCGCCTTGAGGTAGGCCCAGCCCGTGGAGGCGCCGAGCTTCGGCACGCGCACCTCGACGAGCACCTCGTCGGGTGTGAGCGCCGTCTCGAACACACCGGTGAAGAACTCCGTCGCCGGAATCGTCCTCTTGCCGCCGGACCCGTGCACGTCGAGTTCCGCCCCGAGCGCGAGCATCACCGCGGGCATGTCCGAGGCGGGGTCGCCGTGCGAGAGCGATCCTCCGAGGGTGCCGCGATGCCGCACCTGGGGGTCGCCGATCTGGCCGGCCGTGAACGAGACGATCGGGCAGTGCTCCTGGACGAGCGGGTCGTCGGCGACCGCCGCGTGCCGCGTGAGCGCGCCGATCGCGATGTGCGTGCCGGTGTCCTTCACGTAGGCGAGGTCCGAGAGCCGCCCGATGTCGACCAGCATCGACGGGCGCGCGATCCGGAGCTTCAGCGCAGGGATCAGCGAATGCCCGCCCGCGAGCAGCTTCGCGTCTCCCCCGCCCGTGCCGAGGAGCTCGACCGCATGGTCGAGGCTCTCGGCGACGTCGTAGTCGAACGCCGCGGGGATCACGGCTTCGCCTCCTCGATCGCGCGCCAGACACGTTCGGGCGTGGCCGGCATCTGGATGTCCTTCACGCCGAGGTGCGACAGCGCGTCGAGCACAGCGTTGATCACCGCGGGCGCGGCGGCGATGGTGCCGGTCTCCCCCACGCCCTTCACCCCGAGCGGGTTCGTCGGGCTCGGGCTCTCCGTCCGCTCGAGCTCGAACGACGGCAGCTCGGCGGCCGACGGGACGAGGTAGGTGAGGAGGTTCGCGGTCACCAGGTTGCCGTCCTCGTCGTATGAGCCCTCCTCGTAGAGGGCCGCGGAGATGCCCTGTGTGATCCCCCCGTGCACCTGGCCGTCGACGATCATCGGGTTCACTACCGTCCCGACGTCGTCGACCGCGACGTAGCGCACAAGGCGCGTGTCGCCGGTCTCCGGGTCGACCTCGACGACGGCCGCGTGCGCGCCGCCGGGCCACGAGAAGTTCGGTGGGTCGTAGACAGCCGTCGCCTCCAGACCGGGCTCCATCCCGTCGGGCAGGTCGTGAGCCGCCCAGGCACCGAACGCGACCGAGGCGAACGTCGCGGTCTTGTCTGGCGAGCCCTTGACCGTGAAGGTGCCGTCCGCGAACTCGAGGTCGTCGGCAGAGACCTCGAGCTGGTGCGCGACGATCTGCCGCGCCTTGTCGATCACCTTCGCGGCCGCGTGGTACAGCGCGACGCCGCCCACCGGCAGGCTCCGGCTCCCGTACGTGTCCATCCCGATCGAGGAGATCGACGTGTCGCCATGGAGAACCTCGACCGCGTCGATGTCGCAGCCGAGCTGGTCGGCGACGATCTGCGCCCAGGCGGTCTCGTGGCTCTGGCCATGCGGCGAAGTGCCCGTGATCACCTGGATCGAGCCGGTCGGCAGGCAGCGAATCGTCGCCGTGTCCCAGCCCCCGGCCGCGTAGCGGATCGCGCCGAGGATCCGCGACGGTGCGAGCCCGCACATCTCGTTGTACGTCGAGAAGCCGACGCCGAGGAACGTGCCGCCGTTCTCGCGCTTCTTCGCCTGCTCGGCCCGGAACGCGTCGAGGTCGAATACCTGGAGCAGCTTGTCGAGGGACGCCAGGTAGTCGCCCGAGTCGATCGTGAGCCCCGACCCGATCGTCGCCGGGAACTCCTTGATGAAGTTCTTGCGGCGAAGCTCGAGCTTGTCCATCCCGAGCTCGTTCGCCAGCGCGTCCATCGTGCGCTCGATCACGTACGTCGCCTCCGGCCGGCCCGCCCCGCGGTACGCGTCGGTCGGTGTCGTGTTCGTGAACACGCCCGTGAACTCCACGCTGTAGTTCGGGATCGCGTACGGGCCGGCGTAGATCCACGCGCCGAGCAGCGGGATTCCAGGCGTGACCAGCTGGAGATAGGCGCCCATCGCCGCCTTGACGCGTGCGCGGCAGTGCGTGATCGTCCCGTCCTTCGTCGCGGCGAGGGTGTACTCGGTGACGAGATCGCGTCCGTGGATCGTCGCGACGTAGTTCTCCGACCGTTCCTCCGTCCACTTGACCGGGCGCTCGAGTCGGCGCGCGAGCGCGAGCGCGAGCAGCTCCTCGGCGTAGACGTCGAGCTTGGAGCCGAAGCCTCCGCCGACGTCGGGTGCGACCACCCTGAGCTTCGTCTCGTGCAGGCCAAGCCCCGCTGCGGCCAGCACGCGGAGGATGTGGGGCACCTGGGTGGTGGAGTAGAGCGTCATGTCGCCCGTCGTCCCGGGCACCGCGAGCACGGCGCGTGGCTCGATCGCGTTCGGGATCAGCCGCGGCTGGTAGTACGTCCGCGTCACGACGACATCCGCGTCGTCGATCGCCTGCCCGGTCGCGTCGGTGTCGAGCCGCCACACGTAGCACTCGTTCGTGCCGAGATCGGGATGGACGAGCGGCGCCCCGTCCTCGAGCGCCCTTTCGACGCCGGCGACGGCATCGAGCGGCTCGTAGTCGACCTCGACCAGCTCCGCCGCGTCCCGCGCGTGCGCACGGCTCTCCGCAAGCACGACCGCCACCCCGTCGCCCTGGTAGCAGGCGACGTCCGTGAGTGGATAGTGGTCGGGGCTCTTCATCTCCTCCGTCACGGGCCAGGCGCACGGCAGCGGCGCCTTCCAGTCGTCGCGCAGGTCGGCGGCCGAGAAGACCGCAACGACCCCCTCCGCCTGCTTCGCGGCGCCCATGTCGATGCTCTTCACGCGCGCATGCGCGTACGGGCTCCGGACGACGACCATCGCCACCGTGCCAGCGGGAGCCATGTTGTCGACATAGGTGCCCCGCCCTGTGAGCAGCGACGCGTCCTCGCGGCGCTTGACCGGGGTGCCGATGTACGCCGTCCGCTCCTCGGTTGCGCTCATCCTGCCCTCCCCATGGCGGTCGCGGCGTCCTGGACCGCCGAGACGATGTTGTGGTAGCCGGTGCAGCGGCAGAGGTTTCCTTCGAGCCCCACACGGATCGCCGCCTCGCTGGTCGCCTCGCCGTGCTCGATCAGGGAGACGGCCGCCAGCACCATGCCGGGTGTGCAGAAGCCGCACTGGAGAGCGTGACGGTCGTGGAACGCCTGCTGGACGGGGTGCAGCGCGCCGTTCGTCGCGAGGCCTTCGATCGTCGTGATCTCGGAGCCATCGACCTGGACGCCGAGCAGCGTGCACGACTTCGCCGACTCCCCGTCCACGAGCACGGTGCACGCGCCGCACGAGGACGTGTCGCAGCCGACGTTCGTGCCGGTCAGCCGGAGCCGGTCTCGGAGCACCTGGACGAGCAACTCGCGCGGCTCGAGCCCGAGCTCGTGCCGCATCCCGTTCACGGTCAGCCCAACGTGTCGCACGCGACGGCCTCCTTGTCCGTGGGGAAGTCGAGGTGAGCGTACCCCTCCACGACCCTCGTCGACGGACGATCGTGTCTACGCTGCGCGCGTGTCGGAGGTCCGCGAGATCCACGAGGACGAGCTCGCCCGTTGGGTCGCGGTGGTCAAGGCCGCCACGAACGAGGCGGACACGGCCGACGGCTATCTGGACTGGAAGCGGCAGGCCCGCGAGACCGTCTGGCTGCTTGCTTCCAAGGGCAAGGACGACCTCGGCGCGGCGATCGGCATCGGCGGCTGGCACTCACCCGAGGGTGTCGCGCGTGGCGAGGTCGCGGTCCTGCGCGAGTCCCGCGGCGCCGGCGTCGGGTCCGCGCTCCTCGACTCGTTGTCCGCCTGGGCACGCGAGCTCGGCTACACCGACCTGATGGGGCCCGTCAAGGAGACCGACGACGTCTCGCTCGCCTGGGCGGCGCGCCGGGGGTTCGCGGAGATCGGGCGCAACTCGCTGCTGGCGCTCGACCTGACGCGCACCGCGAGGCCCACGGTCGACGCGCCGGACGGGATCGAGATCGCCTCGTGGGCTGAGCGCCCGGGCGTCGAGGCGGGGATGTATGCGGTCGCGCGGGAGGCCTACCCCGACGTCCCCGGCGAGGAGGACGCAGAGCTCGCGTCGTTCGACGAGTGGCTCGCGATGGACATGCAGGGCGCAGGCGACCGGCCCGAGGCGACGTTCGTTGCACTCTCGGACGGCGAGGTCGTCGCGTACGCGAAGCTCTCCCTCTCTCGCGCCCGACCGACGGTCGCGATGCACGACATGACTGGCGTTCGACGCGACTGGCGCGGGCGCGGCATCGCGCGGGCGCTCAAGGCGGCGGAGATCGCCTGGGCCCTCGACAACGGCTACGAGCGGCTCGAGACGCAGAACGAGGAGCGCAACGAGCCGATCCGCAAGCTCAACGAGCGCTACGGCTATGTCGTCGAGCCGGGGGCGGTCACCGTCCGCGGCCCGATCGGCTGAGCGCCAGCCGAGCAAGTTGCAGACTGCAACTTGCGCTTCAGCGGCGGCTCTTGAGCTCGCGCTCTATCTGACGCCGGGCGTCGCGCTCGGCGAGGTCGCGCCGCTTGTCGATCCGCTCTTTCCCGCGCGCAACCGCGAGCTCGACCTTCACGCGGCCGTCCTTGAAGTAGAGACGCGTGGGAACGAGGGTTAGGCCCTTCTCGCGCACTTGACCGGCGAGCGAGTCGATCTCGCGCCGGTGGAGCAGAAGCTTGCGATCACGCTCCGGCCGGTGATTCTGGACGTTTCCCTGCGCGTACTCGGCGATCGACGCGCCCACGAGCCATGCCTCGCCGTCGCGGATCTCGGCGTACGCCTGGCCGAGCTGCACCCCGCCCTCGCGAAGCGACTTGACCTCGGTGCCGGTGAGCTGGAGGCCCGCCTCGACGCGCTCGAGGAGGTGGTAGTCGTGACGCGCGCGGCGGTTCTCTGCGATGAGGTTCGAGCCTGGCTTCGACACCACGGGAGTGTAGGGACGGCTGCGCGCCGCTCAGGCGGTGGCGCGGGCCTCGACGAGCCGCCGTGCGAGCTCCCGCAAGAGATGGAGCGCGAAGGCAGGCTCCGTCTCCACGAGCTCGAGGAAGTCTTCGCGCGGGATCGAGACGCAGTGCAGCTCGCTCGTCGCGCGGACGCGTGCGACCCGCGTCCCGTCCTCGACGAGCAGGGCGAGCTCGCCGAAGAAGTCGCCGGGGCCGAGCTCGATCGTCCCCGTGCGAAGCTCGACCGCGACGGTGCCCTCTCGGATCACGTACATGCCGGAGCCCGGATCGTCGGGGAGCGCGAGAACCTGACCCGCCTCGCGCGTGACCTCGGCCGCACACGCGGCGACGCGTACGAGCCCCTCCTCGCTGATCCCCGCGAGGGGACGGAGCCCACGCAGCTGCTCGACGTCCATGGCCGCTCTATATCAGCTTCCCTCGAAGGACCCGGTACGGTTGCCCGCATGCGCGCGACCGACGCCCCGCTGCCCCTCTACGGCGAGGATCTCGAGCGCGGCGACCTCCGCGACTGACGGGCGCCCGACCGCCGTTCCGTCGTCTCAGGAGGCTTCCTTGAACACCACCACCATGCTCGCCTTCGCGGCTGCCTCGTGCGGGATCGCGATGGGCCTGTCCCCGCTCCTTCAGCTCCGGCGCGTCACCGTCCGCCGCTCGTCCGCCGACGTCTCGCTCGCGTACCTCGGTGTCCTGCTCGTCGGCTTCGTGCTCTGGCTGTCGTACGGAGTTGCGCTCGGGAACGTCCCGTTGATCGTCTCGAACATCGTCGCGCTGTCGACGAACGTGCTGACGATCGCCGCCGTCCTCCGCTTCCGCGAGGCCGCCTAGCGCCGCCCCGAGCGGGCGCAGCGGTCGCAGAGGGGGTACCACGGCGGGCAGCTCCGTCCGCACGACCGGCAGCGGCCGACCCTTCCGTCCCGGACCTCGACCGCGAGGCGCCGGACGACGCGTTCCGCGGCGGCGCGCTCCAGATCGGCTGCGCGCTCGATCGTGACGCCGCCGACGCCGGGGTACTGGAGCGCGAACCAGCGGAGGATCGCCGCGACTCGACCCGCCTCCTCCGCCTCCTCGAGCGTTGCATCACGTAGCCGCGAGGTGTCGAGCAGGAACTGGAGCAGTGAGCGTTGCGAGCGGTCGCCCGCGACGGCGAGGGCGAGCAGCCCGAGGAGCTCGGCGCCGTCGGGGTCGATCGGCGCGTTGACGAGCGTCCACATGTCCTTCAGGTCGAGACGCCGGCCGCGACCGCGCAGATGGCGCTCGACCACCGCGAGCCGTCCGCGGATCGGCTGCAGCGACTCGACCGCAAGCCAGCTTTCGTGCGCCCATTCGCGCGTCGCGACCCGGTGCCACGCTCCGAGCGCCGGATCGAGGTCGCGGGCGTCCTCGACCCCGAGGTCGCCGAGCCGCGGGCCGATGCGCGCCTCGTCGACGACCCGGTATCCCCGGTGGCCTTCGGGCAGCTCGACATGGGGCTCGAGCGCCGACTCCACCAGGTCGGGGTCCGCGCTTGCCCAGGAGACGCCGACGAGCACCCCGACGTGCCCTCGCTCGACGAGACCGAACCGCCCGGCGCGGCCCGCGATCTGCGCCAGCTCCCACGGCACGAGCGGCCGGCGCTGCTCACCGTCGAACTTCGTCGTCTCGGCGAAGAGGAGCGTCTCGCACGGCAGGTTGACACCGTGCCCGAGAACGTCCGTCGCGACGCAGACGTCCGCGTCGCCCGTGAGGAACCGGTCGATCTCCTCGCGCCGCGACGCCAGCGGCATCGCGCCGTAGAGCACGGCCACGCTGTCGGGCCGAAGGCGGTTCACCTCGCCCGCGAGCGCGAGCACCGCCTTGCGGCTGAACGCGACGAGCACGGTGCCGGGCGTGAGCGCGCGGAGCTGCCGAGCCCCGACGAACTCCAGTGGCAGCTTTCGCTCGTGGACGCGGAGCTCGGCGTCGGGGAATGCGCGCCGGACGAGCGGCAGCGCGTCGAGCGCGCCGAGCAGCCGGACGTGCCGGTACTCGCCTGCGAGCAGCAGCTGTGTCCACGCGGCGCCCCGCTCCTCGTCGTCCGCCCACTGCACCTCGTCGAGCACGAGCACCTCTCCCGAGCCCGGGGCCATCTCGACCGTGCAGCAGAGGATCGGCGCCTGCTCGTTGATCCGTTCCTCGCCCGTGATGAGGCCGACCCGCTCCTCCCCCAGCCTCGCGCCGAGGCGACGATGTGCCTCCTGGGCGAGCATGCGGAGGGGCCCGGCGTACACACCCCGGCCCCGCTCGGCGAGGAGCTCGAGCGCGTCGTGGGTCTTGCCCGAGTTCGTCGGTCCGAGATGCGCGACGACCGTCTCCGGGGCCGTGCGCCGCTCGGGGAGCCGGATCGCGATGCGGTCTTCGGCACGCCTGACCGCGGCGCGCTTGTACGCGCCCGTCGCGCGGGCGTGACGCGCCGCCCGCGACGGTCTGCGCGGCGGACGCGGGCGTGGTCGACGGCCTCCGGCCATCGCGCAACCGTAGCCGCAGCCCTTCCCGGCTTCCGGAGGCGGCTCAGACCTTCAGATAGCGGCGGAGCGTGAAGGTGGAGCCGAGGGCGCCGACGACGAGGCCGACGAGCATCAGGATCAGCGCGGTGAGCGTGAAGCCGAGCGCGCGGACGTCGTTGGAGGACGTCGTGTCGATGTGCCCGAGGATCGCGGGCAGCGCGATCTCCTTGCCCAGCAGAAGCAGCACGACGGCGGCGAACGCGCCCATCACGCCGCAGAGCAGGCCCTCGACCATGAACGGTCCGCGCACGAACCAGTTCGTGGCGCCGACGAGCTTCATCACCTCGATCTCGCGCCTGCGGGCGAAGATCGAGAGCCGGATCGTGTTCGCGATGAGAAGCACCGACGCGACGAGGAGGATCACCACCGCGACAAGGAACACCACCTCGATCACGCGCGCCACCTGCAGGATGCGCTTCGAGGTCTGCTGGCCGTCCTTCACCCGCTCGACGCCTGCGAACTTCTGCGCGCGGATCGCGGCCGAAAGCTGCTTGACCTCCTCCGCGTGCCGCGGAGTGATCTCGTACGAGGCGGGCAGCGGGTTCGTCGGCAGATCCCGCGTCAGCTCCGGGTAGCGCTTCTGCATGCGCTGCAACGCCTCGGTGCGGGAGACGAACTTGTAGTCCTTGATCTTGTCGGTGTCGGCACGGAGGTAGGACCCGACGGCGTTGATCTGCTTGTCCTTCACGTCGTCGACGAAGAAGACCTTGACCTGCAACTGGTCCTTCACGTGGTCGGACCACGAGACGACCCAGGTGCCGAGCGCGATCAGGAGCCCGAGCAGGAACATCCCGATGAGGACGGTGGTCGCCGCCGCGAACGACGTCGAGATGTTGGCGCCCATCGAACGGAGCGCCTCGGAGACGACGAGCTTGAAGCGGGTCACTCGGTCTCGTACCCGCCGCGCCGCTCGTCACGAACGATCTTGCCCTCGCCGAGCGCGATGACGCGCTTGCGCATCTTGTCGACCATCTCGCGGTCGTGGGTGACCATCAGGATGGTCGTTCCCGCCGTATTGATCCGGTGGAGGAGCTGCATGATCCCGACCGAGGTGTCCGGGTCGAGGTTGCCGGTCGGCTCGTCGCAGATCAAGAGCGGCGGGTGGTTGACGACGGCGCGCGCGATCGAGACGCGCTGCTGCTCGCCGCCCGACAGCTCGTCCGGCCGCGAGCTCGACTTGTGCGCGAGGCCGACGAGCGCGAGCACCTCCGGCACCTTCTTGCGGATCGCGGTGCTCGGCTCCCCCTGGACGCGGAGCGCGTACGCGATGTTCTCGAAGGCCGAGCGATCGCGAAGCAGCTTGAAGTCCTGGAACACGCAACCCACGTTGCGCCGCAGGAGCGGCACCTTCGAGCGCTTGAGCCTCGTCAGGTCGCGACCGCCGACGAGGATGCGGCCGGCGGTCGGCTCGAGCTCCTTGAGCAGCAACCGGATGATCGTCGACTTGCCCGAGCCCGACGGCCCGACGACGAAGACGAACTCGCCCTTCTCGATCACGAACGAGGCGCCGTCGAGCGCGACGACGTCCGGCTCGTAGACCTTGCGGACGCCCTCGAAGACGATCATCGCCGACCCCGACTTGGCGGCCCCGTTGGTTCGGGGCTCGGGCGCGTCTACGACGGCAGCGGGTGTGTCAGCGATTGGTGTGAGCAGGTCGTCCATTCACCGGGCAAGAGCATTCGAGCGCGGCTCCTCCCCAGGGCCGCTCCGGTTCAGGTTCGCTCGATTGTAGCCGAGTCCTGCGACAGCACTCGCCAAGCGGAAAGCCGCTTGCGCGACTTTCCGCGGCTCGATCCCGCGCCTGCGGCGCGGGCACACCCCTGAAGGCGTCCGCTTCGCGGCCGCACCCCCCGGCTGGCTCGCCAAGCGGAAAGCCGCTTGCGCGACTTTCCGCGGCTCGATCCCGCGCCTGCGGCGCGGGCAGATCCCTGAAGGCGTCCGCTTCGCGGCCGCACCCCGATCTTGCAAGGGAGCCGTGGCTACGCCCTTCCGGCCGCCCGGGCGAGCAGGTAGGCCTGCACGAAGTCGTCGAGGGCGCCGTCGAGCACCGCCTGCACGTTCCCCGTCTCGTGATTCGTGCGGTGGTCCTTGACCATCTGGTACGGGTGGAGGACGTACGAGCGGATCTGGCTCCCGAAGCCGACGTCGACTTTCCCGCCACGCTCGCGCGCGAGCTCGGCCTCCCGCTCCTCCTCGCGGAGCTCGGCGAGACGCGAGCGGAGAATCCGCATCGCGGTCTGCTTGTTCGAGGTCTGCGAGCGCTCGTTCTGGCACTGGACGACGATCCCCGTCGGCAGGTGCGTGATCCGCACGGCCGAGTCGGTCTTGTTCACGTGCTGGCCGCCCGCGCCGCTCGCACGATAGGTGTCGATCCGCAGGTCGCTCTCGTCGATCTCGACGTCGGCGGACTCCGGCAGGAGGGGCGCGACGACGACCTGCGCGAACGCCGTGTGCCTGCGGTGCGCCGAGTCGAACGGGGAGTGCCGGACGAGGCGATGGACGCCTCGCTCGGCCTTGAACAGGCCGTAGGCGTTCTCGCCTCGTACGGTCAGGGTCGCGGACTTGAGCCCCGCCTCCTCGCCCGGGCTCGCCTCGATCACCTCGGTCTGGAAGCTGCGGTCGGCCGTCCAGCGCAGGTACATGCGGAGGAGCATCTCCGCCCAGTCCTGCGCGTCGGTGCCGCCGGTGCCTGCGGTGATCGTCACGACCGCGTCGCCCGGGTCGTACTCGCCGTTGAAGAGCGCCTCCTCCCGCAGGCGTGCGAGGTCGTCGCGCACGGGCGCGATCTGCTCGGCGACCTGGCCCTCGAGCTCCGGCTCGAGCTCGAGCAACTCGCGGGCGTCGTCGAGCTCGTGCCGGAGGCTCTCGAAGCGCTCGAGCCTCCGTGTCACGCGCGCGTGCTCGGTAGAGACGCGAGCCGCCTCGGCCTGGTCGTCCCAGAACCCGGGCGCGCCCATGGCGCCCTCGAGCTCCCCCGCGCGGGCTGTCAGCGCATCCGGGTCAAAGGTAGTCACGGACCCAGTCGAGCTGGGCCCCGAGCTCCGCGAGCTGGTCGGCGATCGGAGTGTCCGCGACGTCCGTCATGACGGCTCAGCCTACCGACGTCGGTGCCGGGCGTTGACGCACCAGCGTTGCGGTGAACCGTGCGCCGCGGCGGGAGGCAGGCTGATGCCGGCCGGGAGGCCAGGGAACCATGGGTTCCCCGCCTAAGCCCCGTGGCAGCGCTTGTACTTCTTGCCCGACCCGCACCAGCACGGGTCGTTGCGGCCGATGTCGCGATGCTCGTTCACCACCGGCTTCGGCGTGCCCATCGCGGTCGTCTCGGGCGGGGCGGCCAGCGCGGTCGCGGCGCCGCCACCGGCGGCGGCGATCGCCTCTGCGCCCTGCGCGCTCTCGTGCTCGTACTCGAGCTGCTGTGGCGCCTGCGCAGGCTGCAGCTGCTGCTCGGCGTCGTCGAGCTGGATCTCGACGTGGAAGAGGGTGAGGACGACCTCCTCGCGGATGATGCGACCGAGGTCCTCGAACATCGCGTGGCCTTCGCCGCGGTACTCGACGAGCGGGTCCTTCTGGGCCATCGCCCGCAGGTGGACGCCTTCGCGGAGGTAGTCCATCGACTCGAGGTGCTCGCGCCAGCGCGTGTCGACGATCTGGAGGATCACGTACCGCTCGATCTCCCGCATCAGCTCCGCGCCGAACGCCTCCTCGCGCTCGCCGTACGTGTCGAGCGCGTCCTCCACGAACTCCTCGGTCAGCGCTTCCCGGCTGTCGACGTCGACCTCCTCGCGGAGCTCGTCGACGGTCATGTCGGTGCCGTACAACGCGTGCATCTGCGCGACGAGGCCGTCGAGATCCCACTCCTCCGTCGTCTCGGCGTCGGCGAACTGCGCGACGTTCGCCGCGATCACCTCCTCGATCCACGCGCGGATCTCGTCCGAGAGGTCGTCGCCCTCGAGCACGCGGCGGCGCTGGTCGTAGATGACCATCCGCTGCGTGTTCATCACGTCGTCGTACTTGAGGACGTTCTTGCGCGAGACGAAGTTCTGCTCCTCGACCTTCTTCTGCGCGTTCTCGATCTGGCGCGAGAGGATCGACGCCTCCATCGGCTGGTCGTCCGGGATCTTGAACCGCTCCATGATCCCGTGGATCCGGTCGCCCGCGAACAGGCGGACGAGGTCGTCCTGCGCGGAGAGGTAGAAGCGTGTCTCGCCCGCGTCGCCCTGACGGCCAGACCGACCGCGCAGCTGGTTGTCGATACGACGCGACTCATGCCGCTCGGTCGCGAGCACGTAGAGCCCGCCGAGCTCCTCGACCCCTTCACCGAGCTTGATGTCGACGCCGCGGCCCGCCATGTTCGTCGCGATCGTCACGGCGCCGGGACGCCCCGCGTCCTTGATGATCTCGGACTCGCGCTCGTGCTCCTTCGCATTCAGCACGTTGTGCGGGATGCCTCGTCGGGTGAGGAGCTCCGAGAGGTACTCCGAGGTCTCGACCGCGATGGTGCCGACCAGCACCGGCTGGCCGCGCTCGTGGCGCTCGACGATGTCCTCGAGCACGGCGCCCCACTTCGCGTCCTTCGTCTTGAAGATGAAGTCGTTCTCGTCGCGGCGCACGACAGGGACGTTCGTCGGGATCTCGACGACGTGCAGGTTGTAGATCTCGACGAACTCCTTCTCCTCCGTCTTCGCGGTGCCGGTCATTCCGGCGAGCTTCTCGTAGAGGCGGAAGTAGTTCTGGAGCGTGATCGTCGCGAGCGTCACGTTCTCCTCGCGGATCGCGACTCCCTCCTTCGCCTCGATCGCCTGGTGGAGGCCCTCGCTCCAGCGGCGGCCTTCCATGATGCGGCCGGTGAACTCGTCGACGATCTTCACCTCGCCGTCCTGGACGACGTAGTCGATGTCGCGCTTGTAGAGGGACTCCGCCTTGAGCGCCTGGTTCAGGTGGTTGACGAGCTGGACGTTGCGCGGGTCGTAGAGGTTCTCGATCCCCAGCGCCCGCTCGACCTTGTCGAGTGCGATCTGGGCCGGCGAGACCGTCTTGAACTTCTCGTCGTAGAGGAAGTCCGCGCCGGAGAGCTCCGTCTCGTCCTCGCCTTTCATCGCCTTGCGGGTGAGCGGCGCTCCCTCGAGATCGCGCACGACGCGCGCGAAGTCGTAGTACGTCTTCGCGGCGGTCTCCGGCTCGCCGGAGATGATCAGCGGGGTGCGCGCCTCGTCGATCAAGATCGAGTCGACCTCGTCCACGATTGCGAAGGTGTGGCCACGCTGCACCGTGCCTTCGAGCGAGACCGCCATGTTGTCGCGGAGGTAGTCGAAGCCGAACTCGGAGTTCGTGCCGTAGGTGATGTCCGCTGCGTACGCGTCCCGTCGCTCGGCGAAGGGCATCATGTTCTCGATCCAGCCGACGGTGACGCCGAGGCGATCGAAGACCGGCCGGTTCCACTCCGCATCGCGCTTCGCGAGGTAGTCGTTGACGGTGACCAGGTGGACGTTCTCGCCCGTGAGCGCGTTCAGGTAGAGCGGTGCGCTCGCGACGAATGTCTTGCCCTCGCCGGTCTTCATCTCGGCGATGTCACCGTCGTGAAGCACGATCCCGCCCATCAGCTGCACGTCGAAGAGACGCTGGCCGGACTCGCGCCGACGCGCCTCGCGGACCGCGGCGAACGCCTCGTAGAGGATGTCGTCGAAGTCCTCGCCGTTCTCCAGTCGCTGCTTGAACTCCGCGGTCTTGGCGAGGAGCTCGGCATCCGAGAGCGCCTCGAACTCGGGCTCGAGCGACGTGATGTACGCCGCCTGCTCGGCGAGACGCTTCCGGCGCCTGCCTTCGCCGATACGAAGGACCTTCTCGAACTTTCCGAAGCTCTCGCCTGGCATGGACAGAGGGTACCGGCTCGCCGCGAGGCCCTCCGGGCGGCAGATTTTCCGAACCGTCTCATCATGCTCCCTTCACGGGTGCGCGCCCATGATTCGGGCATGAAGCGACTCGCGATCCTGGGCGCAGCCTTCCTCGGGCTCGCGCTCGTCGGCTCGGCCGGCGCGCTCCTGACACCGGGACGCACGCTGACGGCCCCGGCGCCCGTCACGGCGCTCTCCGTCACGAACCGCGTCGTCGTCTACTCGGTCGGCCGGACACGGGCAAACTGCGGCTCGGTCGTGCTCTGGGACACGCCGCGCCTCGGGCACTGGACCTTTGGCTCGCGCACGATCCTCGGCTGCGAGGAGGGACCGAGCGGCGGGTTCGGCATCCCCTCGGTCGCGGTCACAGGCGACCGTGCCTTCTGGCTGACGGCGATCGGCGGCAACATCACCGACTGGCAGCTGTGGTCGGCGACGCCGACCCGCCGCGTCGCGCGGCGCCTCGCGTTCGCCTCCTCCGACACCGACGGGCCGCCCGCGATCGTCCTCGGTCAGGGGACGAGCGACGGCGTCCCGTATGCCGTCGGCCAGACCGTCACCTTCGTCTCGTCGGCCGGGGCGCGAAGGTTTCGCACGGCGGTGGACGCTCCGGTACGACTCCTCACCTCCGGCGTCGGTCCCGGCGCGGCCCGTGTCGTCGCCGCGCTCGACGACGGGCGCGTCGTCCTGCTCTCGCGGACCGGTGTTGCCCTGCGAACGGACGACTACGGGCCCGCGCACGTGCGCGCGGTCGCCCTGGGGTTCGTCGGTCCGCTCGTCCAGGTCGGCTCCACCGTGACCATCGGCTCGCCGACCGCGGGAAAGCGGGTCACGCTCCCGCCCGGCGCGCTGATGCTCGACTACCGCCAGGGCTCGATCGTCTACCGCAGGGGCACGCAGGTCCGCGCGCGGAAGGTCTCGACGGGGAGGGACACGCTCCTACGCGTGATCCCGGTGAAGCCGTGGCAGACCATGCCGTTCTCAACCGACGCGGGCGGCTCCGGCTGGGCTGACGGCCGTCGGGTGAGCTGGCGCTCCGGGCCACTCGGCTGAACGCCGCCTTCAGAGCGGCGAGACGGCGATCTCCCAGGTCTCGCCGGCGATCCGTGCGGCCGTGACGACATAGGTCGAGTGACGGGCGGCCCCGAGCCGCTCGAGCGCGGGCACGCCGCCGAGCGTGGGCTCGCCGTCGATCCGCACGGTCCGCTCCGACCCGTCCCAGGCGATCTCGATCTCGTCTCCGCCCGCAGCTGCGAGCTCGACGGTCTCGATCCGCCTGGCGGCGACGGCCCACGTCGTCCCGTCCCGGCGCACGGCATGCGCCCGGAACGGCGGCGGCACCGAGATCGTCTCCCGGAACGCCGCCGGATCGGCGTCGCCCGCCTCCCGCACGAGCGATCCGTCGGCGAGCACCACGAACCACGCCTCCATGCCAGTGGCGGAGCTTTCCAGGGTCGCGACCGCGTCCCATTCACGTTGCCGGTGGAGGCCGTGGATCCCGACCTCGCCCCAATGGGGGCCGGGGTCGTGGGGTAGCGGCACCGGCTAGGCGTTCGGGGAGCGGAGATCCTGCTCGATCTCCTCGACGGGCACGGGCTCCGGCGCTGAGCCCTGCGCACGCCGACGAGGCTCGTGCACCTTCTTGTCGCGCACGCGCTCGACCTGGCGCTCGAGCTTGTCGACCAGGAGATCGGTCGCGGCCTCGTACGTCGAGGCCGCCTCACGCCCGAACAGGTTCGGGCCTTTCATGTGCAGCTCGGCCTCGACGACGTGGCCGTCGGCGATCTTCGGGTTCTGCTCTCGATCGAGGACGATCTCGACGAGCGTGTCGGGATGGAGGCGGCGGCCGAGCTTGGCGAGCTTCGACTCCACGTACCGGCGGACATCGTCGTTCACGTGGCCGCGTCGCACCGTGAGCTGCAGTCGCATGGCGCCTCCTTCGGGTTCTGCTGACACGCTATCGCACCGCCCGGGCAAGGCAAACGACCTCGACGCGCCGTGCGCCCGACCGTCGCAGCTCCGTGGAGCAGGCCGACGCCGTCGCACCCGTCGTGTAGACGTCGTCGACCAGCGCGACGGCGGGCGGCGTCTTCCCGCGCGGGGCGAATGCTCCGCGAACGTTCGCGCCGCGCTCGGTCCGCGGCAGCTTCGCCTGCCGCGGTGCCAACCTCGTGCGGGCGAGCACGCGCTCCACGGGCAGCTCCCAGCGTGCTGAGAGCGCCTCGGCGAGGCGCTCGGCCGGCACGTGGCCCCGTGCGCGGCCACGTTCGCGATCGCCCGGGACGAAGACGATCGCCTCGACGTCAGGTCGCGCGATCACCTCGGCGACGAGGTCCGCGAGGGCGGGCGCGAGATCGCGCCGTCCGCGCTCCTTCCACGCCGACACGAGCAGGCGCGCGCGTGCGTCGTAGACGAGGGCGCTCCGGGCTCGGGCGAAGGCGAGGCGCCGACCGGCGCACTCGACACAGCGCCGCACGGGCCATGCACCGGGGCAGCCGCACCGCTCGCAGACGGGCGGCGCGATCCGGATCAGGCTCACGTCGCAGCGCTCGCAGAGCGCTGGGCCCGGCGTCGCGCAGACGGCGCACCGAGATGGCAGCACGAGCCCCAGCAGGCCCATGTGCCCACCGTAGGCGGAAACCCGTCACGGCTTCGTGCCCGGTTCGTGCCGTCAGTCGAGCACACTACGGAAGAGCAGCTCGCGGAGGCCTGCCTGCGACCGCTCGAGGTCTTCCGGCTCCTTGATCGGGAAGAAGCGTCCGTACGGGCCCGAGCGAGAAACCTCGAGGAAGGTGGTCTCGAGCTGCCACGAGATCTGGTGATAGAGGCGCTCGAGCTGAACCGCGGCACGGCCGTCCACCTGCTTGCGCACGTAGAGCCACGGCAGGTCGAAGTCGCGGTCGAGCGTCTCGAGCGCGACCGTCGCGGAGTTCGTGTTGAACACGCGGATCCGGTCCTGGTCGAACCCGGGCGGGAACTGTGGCCCCTCGAGGAGGCCGAGCCGACCGTCGACGCGGGCGGGCGCGCCGCCCATGTCGCCCTCCTTGGGCGCCACTTCCACCGTGAGCGGGCGACCCGCGGCGAGGTGCGCGCCGACCACTGCCGGGTCGAGGCGCGCGCCCAGGTTGTCGACGTTCGAGACCGCGACGTGCTCGACCCCGCGTTCCCGCAGACGGGCCAGCGTCCCCGAGCTGCGGAGCCCGCTGACGAGGTCGCCGTGGCCGGGCGCGTACGGCGACGGCAGCCCCGCCTCCTCGAAGAGGTCGCCTGCCTCGGTCAGCCGCAGCGAGATGGACTGCGTGAACCAGAGCGGCTCGGGGACGCCGAGCGAGGCGACGTGCGCACGCGTCTCGTCGTCTGTCTGGAAGCTCGTCATCAGGACGACGGGCACCTCGACGCCGAGCGCCTCGCCGAGCGCCGCGGTCTCGCCGAGCTTCCACGAGAGGAAGCTGCGGCCGTCGAGCGCTTCCACGGCGCCTTTGACCACGCCGCCGAACCGCGTCGCCATGCCGCCGGCGAGCACGACTTGCGCGACACGACCCGCGCGGATCGCCTCGACCCCGGCCTCCCGCACGGGCGTCCAGTCGTCCGTGCCGTGGCTCGGGGAGCGGCGTCAGGTCGCTCTCGTCGGGCGGCTCGACGTCGCCGCGCACGACGTTCGAGGCCTGGGACAGCTTGCCGGAAGCGACCCGACCCCGCAGCTCGTCGAAGGTGACGGCGTCGAAGCCGTACCGGCGCAGGAGCTCCTCGCGTGTCGGTGTCGAGCTCGTCGAGGATCATCGCGCAGCTCGCCGCCTCGCGCGGCAGCGACTCCGTGTACGGCGGTCGATGGACGCCGCGCTCGGTGACGATGGCCGAGACGAGCGCCGCCGGCGTCACGTCGAACGCCGGGTTCCGCGCCGGGAACCGGGCGGTCACCTCGGCGGGATCGCGCTCCTCGATCGGGATGTCGGCTCCGGAGGCGGTCGGCCGGGTCGAGCGTCGACGTCGGCGCGACGACGACGAGCGGCAGATCGTGGTGGGCGGCGAGCACCGCCAGCGAGTAGGTGCCGATCTTGTTCGCGGTGTCGCCGTTCGCGGCGATGCGGTCGGCGCCGGTGACGACCACGTCGACCTCCCCGCGCGCCATGAACGATGCCGCCGCGCCGTCCGGGATCACGGCGTGCGGGATCCCGAGCGCCCTCGAGCTCCCAGGCGGTCAGGCGCGCGCCCTGCAGGAGCGGCCTCGTCTCGTCGACCCAGACATGCTCGACCCGGCCGGCCTCGAACGCCGCGCGCACGGCGCCGAGCGCGGTCCCGTAGCCGCCGGTCGCGAGACCACCCGCGTTGCAGTGCGTCAGGACTCGGGCACCGTCCGGGAAGAGCTCGACCGCGTGCGCGCCCATCGTGCGGCAGCGCTCGACCTCGTCCTCGTGGATGCGCTCGGCTCGCTCGCGCGAGGGGTCGTCGCGCATCGCGTCGAGGGCCCAGCGGAGGTTCACGGCGGTCGGCCGTGCCGCGAGCAGAACCTCGTGCGCCTCGTCGAGGTCTTCTCCCTTCGCCGCCGCGAGGGCGAGACCGTACGCCGCGGCGATCCCGATCGCGGGGGCGCCGCGCACCGCGAGCGTGCGGATCGCCTCGGCGACCTCCGCCGCGCTCGCGCAGCGGAGGTCGCTCTCCTCATCAGGTAGGCGCCGCTGGTCGAGCACGACGACGGCGTCGTCCTCGAGGCGGACGATCCGGTGAGGCTCCAAATCGTCAAGACCACCCGCTGTGAACACCCCGTTGCGGCCGGAGCCGGGCTTTGCCCGGCGGGAGGCCAACCCCGCTCAACCCGTGCGCGACGCGGAACGAGGGGGCCGGCGGGGGAACCATGGGTTCCCCCGCCCAGGTCCCTTCGTCCCAGCTGGCGAGGTAGGCGGCCTGCTCCTCCGTCAGCTGGTCGATCGTGACGCCCATCGTCGCGAGCTTCAGGCGGGCGATCTCGTCGTCGATCTCCTTCGGCACGTCGTAGACCTTCCGCTCGAGCGACGCTGCGTTCGCGATCACGAACTCGGCGGAGAGCGCCTGGTTCGCGAACGACATGTCCATCACCTGGGCAGGATGGCCCTCGGCGGCGGCCAGATTGACGAGCCGACCCTCGGCGAGGAGGTACACCCGGCGGCCGTCGGCGAGCGCGAACTCCTCGACGAACTGCCGCGCCATGCGGGTCTCGGTCGCGAGCGAGCGGAGCGCCGGGATGTCGATCTCGACGTTGAAATGACCCGTGTTCGCCAGGATCGCGCCGTCCTTCAGGCGCTCCATGTGCGATCGCGCGATGACGTGCTTGTCGCCGGTCGCCGTCACGAACACGTCGCCGACCTCGGCCGCGCGCTCCATCGACATGACCTGGAAGCCGTCCATCACGGCCTCGAGCGCCTTCATTGCGTCGACCTCCGTGACGACGACGTGCGCGCCCAGGCCCTTCGCCCGCATCGCGACGCCGCGCCCGCACCAGCCGTAGCCGGCGACGACGAAAGTGCTACCCGCGAGCAGCTTGTTTGTCGCGCGGATGATCCCGTCGATCGTCGACTGCCCGGTCCCGTAGCGGTTGTCGAAGAGGTGCTTCGTCTTCGCCTCGTTCACTGCGATCACCGGGAAGCCGAGCTTGCCGTCGCGCTCGAGCGCGCGGAGCCGGATCACGCCTGTCGTCGTCTCCTCGGTGCCGGCAATCACGTCGCCGAGCTGCTCGCGCCGCGCCGAGTGAAGCACGCCGATCACGTCGGCACCGTCGTCCATCGTCACGTGCGGGCGGTGGTCGATCGCCGCCTCGAGGTGCCGGTAGTACGTGTCGTTGTCCTCGCCCTTGATCGCGAAGGTGCCGATCCCGTACTCCTCGACGAGCGCCGCGGCGACGTCATCCTGGGTGGAGAGCGGGTTCGATGCGCAGAGGACGACGTCCGCGCCGCCCGCCTTGAGCGTGCGCATGAGGTTCGCCGTCTCGGTCGTCACGTGGAGGCAGGCCGAGACGCGGTAGCCGGCGAGCGGTTGCTCGCGCTCGAAGCGCTCGCGGATCGCCACCAGCACCGGCATCTGCCGGTCGGCCCACTCGATGCGCCGCTTCCCCTCGGGGGTGAGCGCGAGATCCTTCACGTCGTGCTTGATCGTGGTTGCCATTCGTCCTCTCTCTATCTCTTTTACGCGGCGAGCAGGCGCTCGTGCTTGCGCTGCTCCCATTCGATCCAGTCGGCTTCGCTCGCTCCCTCGGCGGGGACCGTCGTCCCTTCGAGCCACTGCTCGACCGCTGCCCGAAGCTCCGGGCGGCGACGCATCCGGATGACGAACGCGACGTCGTCCAGCTCCACGGCGAACGACCGGCGCAACTCCTGGAGCCCGCGAAGCAGCCCGAGCTCGGGCTCGCCGTACCGGCGATAGCCCGACGCGGTTCGTTCCGGCACGACGAGGCCGGTCGACTCGAGGTACCGCAGCATCCGGGCCGACCACCCTGTGCGCACCGCGGCCTCGCTGACGGTGTACGTCTCCAAGGCGCGGAACCTTACCACAGCTGTGTCAAAGTACGCGCCGCGCGGCGAGGCGTACGCTTGCCCGGTGCGCGTCCACGTGATCAGCGACCTCGAGGGCGTGTCGGGGATCGTGAAAGGGCGGACAGACGAGCGGCGGTGAGCCGATGTTCGAGGAGGCCCGCCGCCTCTACACGGAGGAGATCAACGCGGCGGTCCGGGGCGCGAAGACCGCGGGCGCGACCGAGATCGTCGTGATGGACTGCCACGGCGCAGGCAAGGAGTGGTCGTTCAACTCGCTCGTCCCCGAGCTGCTCGACCCGGACTGCGAGTTCGTCGTCCAGGAGAACTGGACCGAGTACACCGCGTTCCTCGAGGAAGGCTGCGATGCCGCCCTGCTCGTCGGCATGCACGCACGCGCCGGGACGCGAGCCGGCGTGATGAACCACACCGTCTCCGGCCGCGACTACTTCGACCTCAGCTTCAACGGGGTGCTCGTCGGCGAGACCGGGATCCACGCCGCCCTCTGCGGCACGTGGGGCTGCCCCGTCCTGCTCGTGACCGGGGACGACGCCGCATGCGCCGAGGGGCGCGAGCTCCTCGGGGACGGTCTCACCACCGTCGCGGTGAAGACCGGGCTCGGCGCGTCCTCCGCGCGACAGGTCCCGCCCGTGCGGGCCCGCGCGATGATCGAGGCGGGCGCGACGAAGGCGCTCTCCGACCTCGGCGCCGTCGAGCCGTGGAGCCCGGGCAGCCCGTGCGAGATCACGGTCGCGTTCAAGCACACGCTCGCGCCGGACGCGCTCCGCTTCCGGGCAGGCGTCGAGCGGATCGACGACCGCACCATCTCCGTGCGCGCCGACACCTGGTGGGAGGCCTGGAGGACCTTCTACTTCTAGAGCGCTCTACGGCACGCTCGTGCCCTCGCGGCCGTACAGGTCCTCGAGCCTCACGACGTCGTCGAGCTGCGGCGTCGAGACCTCGAGGATCAGCGTGTCCTCGACGGCGGCGACACGGTGCACGGTTCCCGGCCGATACCGCAGGGCGTCGCCCGCTGCGATCTCGATCGTCTCGAGGTCGCCTCCGACCTCCCCGAGCTCGAGCGTCGCGCGCCCTTCCTGCACGAGCCACGACTCGTCCTTCACCTCGTGGTACTGGAGGCTCAGGGCCTGCCCCGCGCGGACGAAGAGGAGCTTGCCGACGTAGGCATCGGCCTCGGCCCAGACGAGCTCCCAGCCCCACGGCTTCTCGACGCGGCGCGGCTCGACGGCGTACCGGCTCTTCACTCGAGCCACCTCGGGTGGGCGGCGACGTACTCGTCGGCGCGACGGAGCTCCTTGGGCGTGTTGACCGTCAGCCACAGGCCCGTGTGGCGATACGCCCGGAGCGTTCCCTCCACGGCGAGCTCGGGGAACGTGGTCGTCTCGTGGTCGCCCTTCTCCGGGAACCGCTCGAGCGCGTCGGCCGAGAGGACGTAGATCCCGCAGTTGACCCAGTAGGGGACCTGCGAGACCTCGCGGAAGCCCGTCACGACGTCGTCGTCGGTCAGGTCGACCTGGCCGAACTGCGACGGCGGCTGCGCCACCGTGATCGTGGCGGCTGCCCCGGTCGCGCGGTGGCGCTCGAGGAGACCGGCGAAGTCGGCGTCGACGAGCTCGTCGCCGTTCATCGCGAGCACGTCCCCCCTCTCCCGCCGCGAGCATGCTGCGAAGCGGATGCCGCCTCCGCGCCCGAGCCGCTCCGGCTCGCCCGCGCAGACGACCTCGACCCCGAGGTCCCCGAGGCGGGAATCGAACTCGTGCTCCTGGCCGCCGAAGCAGCTGACGATCACCCGGTCTACCCCTGCCTGGCGCAGCCGCCCGATCTGCCACGCGAGGAGCGGGCGCCCGCCGACCGGGACGAGTGACTTCGGCAGGCCGGCGGCGGCGTCGCCGAGACGCTCGGCCTTCCCGCCGGCGAGCACGATCGCCTCCATTAGACGGCCGCCCGCCCGATCGCGTCGTACGTAAACCCGGCCGCGCGCATCGCCGCGGGCTCCAGCATGTTCCGCCCGTCGATCAGGACGGCGCTGCGCATCGTGCCCGCGAGGTGCACCCAGTCGACGTCGGCGAGCTCCGGCCACTCCGTGACGAGCACGGCGGCGTCGGCTCCGGCGACGGCCTCCGCGACGCTCTCGACCTGGACGACGCCGTGGACGCCGTTCGCTCGCGCCACGGGATCCCACACGACGACGTCGGCGCCCTCGGCAAGGAGCCGGCCCGCCAGCACGAACGCCGGCGCCTCGCGCGTGTCGTCGGTGTTCGGCTTGAACGCGAGGCCGAGGAGCGCGACCCGCTTGCCGCGCAGCGAGCCGATGAGCTGCTTGAGCTTGCCGATCACCCGGCGCTTCTGGAGCTCGTTGACCTCGATGACCGCGTTCAGCACCTGGAAGTGGTACCCCGAGCTTGCCGCGAGCTGCTTCAGGGCGAGGCTGTCCTTCGGGAAGCAGCTGCCGCCGAAGCCGATCCCGGCGCGGAGGAAGCTCTTGCCGATGCGGCGGTCCCAGCCGATTCCTTCGGCAACCTTGACGACGTCGGCGCCTGTCGCCTCGCAGACGTTTGCGATCTCGTTGATGAACGAGATCCGCGCCATCAGCGCGGCGTTCGCCGCGAGCTTGATCATCTCCGCCGAGGCGACGTCGGCCCGCACGATCGGCGCGTCGATTCCGGCGTGCAGCGCCGCGACCGCATCGCCGTCCGTCTCGTCGAAGGCGCCGACCACGATCCGGTCGGGCTCCATGAAGTCGCGCACGGCGGTGCCCTCGGCGGTGAACTCGGGGTTGGACACGTAGCCGACGTGCGAGAGCCCGCGCGCGTCGAGGCGATGCCGCAGCTTCTCTCCCGTGCCGACGGGCACGGTGCTCTTCATGCACACGACGACCCTCTGGTCGACCTCGGGCAGCTCGTCGATCACCGTCCACACCGCGGAGAGATCGGCGTCCCCGGAATAGGTCGGCGGTGTCCCGACTGCGACGTAGACGAACTCCGCCCCGTCGATCGCCTCGTTCATGTCGGTCGTGAACGAGAGACGCTCCCCGTTTCGCTCGATGAGCTCATCGAGCCCGGGCTCGTAGATCGGGACTTCGCCCCGCCGTAGGCGCTCGATCTTCTCGGCGACGATGTCGCGCACGACCACGTGGTGGCCGAGCTCCGCGAAGCACGCGCCGGTGACGAGGCCGACGTACCCCGCGCCGAACACTGCGACTCGCTTTTCGCTCTCGCTCATGGCCGGGCGGAGGATAGTCCCAGGCGCCTTACGGGGATTTATGCACCTTCGCGAGGGGCCGCATGCCCTTTGCGATGGCGATCATGGTCTCGTTCGAGAGCCGGTCGAGCAGGGAGTTGACGACCCAGTAGGAGGCGCCGTCGGTGCGGAGGACGACCATGTGCAGGTGCGGGCCGTTGTAGTACAGCTCGTAGCCGCGCCCGCCGATCCGCCTGACGAAGTTGCGGTCGCCGAGCACCGGCGCGTCGTCCCAGTCGGTCATCTCGATGCCCCAGTACTCGTTCGTCCCGAGGCGGTAGGTAAGGCGAATCGCCTTGTGCTTGCCGTCGGGGTCGATCCGGTAGACCCGCATGGGCCGCTCGGCGTCGAGCGACGAGCTGTCCGCGATCTTCGTCGGAACCATCATCGGGAAGTCGATCCTGCGGCGCCAGTCCCTGAGCAGGTCGGCGGCGTCGCTCGCGCCCGATGTCGTCACCGCGGCGGGCTCCCGCTGCGGCGTCTGGTCGACCGGGGCCGACGCGAGCCGGCCGTGGAACGTCTGCCCGACGACTGCCGCGATCATCGCGCCGCTGTCGAGCCGTCGGACCACGTTGGTCGCCTTCTTCACGTCCGCCGAGCCGAACAGGTTCGCCAGCTTCTGCGCCGCCGCCTTCGCGCCGGCGCTGCGCGAGTCGAAGTAGATCGTCGTCCGGAAGAAGTCGAAGCTCGGCGCGTTCGCCGGCAGCCCGTTGGGCGGCAGCACCATCCGGTAGCCGCGCTGCGAGAGGAGGTAGTTCGCCGTCGACGCGGAGCCCTCGATCCCGTTCCCGTTGAGCACGATCACCGACGTGTCGCGCGGCGCGGGCGCATGGCGCTTGACCTTCTCGCCGAGCGCGACGGCGGTCGCCTTCTGCGGCGAGTCGACGTCCGGGCTCTGGAAGTCGCGAACGGCGGTCTGGATGTTCTCGGGGGCGGTCGTCAGGTCGGAGAAGCCCTCGAGCCCCTCGATCCGCTCCTGGAACACGTGGCCCGACGGCAGCGAGTACGCGAGGAGGCCGTACGAGAGCACCGTCTTCGTCGAGACGTCCTTGCCGCCGCCCTGCCCCACCTCGACGTTCGAGGTGACGATCTTGATCACCTGCGGCAGCCTCGTCAGCGAGAACGCCGAGTCGATCTGGTTCTTGAACGCCCGGACGAACTGTTGCTGACGCGCGTTGCGATAGATGTCCGAGTCCGTGTGCCGGAAGCGGACGAAGTCGAGTGCCCTGAGCCCGGTCAGCCGCTGATACCCGGGCTGGAGGTTGATCTTCGCGTAGCCGCTCGGGCCGCCCTGGTTGTTGTAGTAGCGGCGGTCGACGTCCATCCAGACGCCGCCGAGCCGATCGACCAGCTGCCGGAAGCCTTGGAAGTTGACGGTGATGATGTAGTTGATCGGGACCCCAGTGAGCTTGCGGACGGTCTCGAGCGTCCCCTGAGCGCCACAGTCGGAGTAGGCGGCGTTGATCTTGTCGCGGTACGCCGCCTGTCCGGGGCAGTAGATGTCGACCCGCAGGTCTCGCGGGAACGAGAGAAGCGAGATGGTCTTCGCGCCCGGATCGGCCCGGACGAGCATCAGGGTGTCGGATCGCGACGGCGTGCCCTTGGCCTCGTTCGCGCGGTGGTCGTAGCCGATCACGAGCGCGATCGCAGGCTGACCGGGGAGCGGCACGTCGAGGCGTTTCGCGGCCGCCTTCACCTCGACTGACTTCGGCGCGACCGCGGCGACCGACTCGTGGAGATAGAGGTACGCGCCCGCGGCGGTGCCACCGACGAGCACGCACAGGACGAGCGCCGCCCAGCCGAAGATCTGAACGACGAGCGAGCCGCCGCGGCGCGGCGGAGGCGGCGGCTGGCGGTAGACCGTGACCGGGCCGAGCGGGCCCGGAGGGACCGTGGCGCGGTTCGAGCCGTTCGACGTCGCGCCGCGGCCGACTCCTCTCTTCAGCGTCGTTCGCATGGGTGGCGGGGGCGCGCCGCGCGCCCGAAGGGGTAAAGGTAGCCGACCGGTCGGCGAGGCCTACTCAGGTCGTCGCGAACACCGCCGCGAGCTGCTCCGCGAGAAAGGCGATCTCCTCGGGCGTGCCCGCGCTGATCCGGAGCGCGGTCGGTGCCCCGAACGAGCCCATCGGCCGGACGATCACCCCGCGGCGCAGCAGAGCGTCGTTCAGCGCGTCCGCATCCGTGCCGACGTCGACGAAGAGGAAGTTCCCGACCGCCGGGCCGATCGGGTCGAACCCGTGCGCGCGCAGGACGGACTCGAGCGCGGCCATCGACTCGCGGTTGACCGCCCGGCGCCGCGCGAGCTCCCCCGCCCCGTCGAGGCTCGCCAGCGCCGCCTCCTGGGCCGGCGTCGTCACGTCGAACGCGCGCTGCACCTTGCGGATCGCCGCGACGACGTCGGCCGGCCCGACGCCGTACCCGACCCGCAACCCGGCGAGCCCGTAGATCTTGGAGAACGTCCGCAGGCAGAGCACGTGACGGCCCTGCTTCGCCGCCTCCTCGATCGCGTTCGGGAGCTCCGGGTCGTCGACGTACTCGAAGTACGCCTCGTCGACCACCGTGAGCACCTCCGGGGGGAGGCCGTCCAGGAAGCGCAGGAAGTCCGTCCGCGCCGTCATCGTGCCCGTCGGGTTGTTCACGGTGGGCAGGTACGCGAGCTTCGTCCTCGGAGTGACGGCCGCGAGCAGGTCGTCGACGTCGATCCGGCCGTCGCGGAGCGGCACCCGCACCGGTGTCGCCGCGAGCTTCAACGGGTCGAGGACATAGCTCGGGAAGGACGGCCACGGCGTCACGACCTCGTCACCGGGGTCGAGCGTCGCCTGGCAGACGTAGCCGATCACCGCGTCGGCGCCGGCCGCGACAACGGTCTCCTCGAAGGCGACGTCGTGGTGCTCCGCGAGCGCGGCGCGCAGGCGGTACGCACCGCCGTCCGGGTAGCGGTTGGACTCGCCGAGCGACTCCTCGATCGCCACGAGCGCCTGCGGGAACGGCCCGAACGGCCCCTCGTTTGAGGCGAGCTTGACGACGCGGTCGAGGCCGAGCTCCCGCTGGACGAGCTCGGCCGGCTTGCCGGGCTCGTACGGCACGAGCCCCTCGAGCGCCGGGCGGAACAGCTCCGGCCCGGGACCCGCGATGGTCACGCCGCGACGGCCTCCGGGGTCGGCTCCGGTGCCGGCGGGAGGGGCTCGCCGGGCGGCTCCCAGCCTTCGTCGTCCGACCCGCCCGCGAGACGCCGCCACGCGACGAAGGCGGCGGCCAGGGCGGCGACGAGCACGAACGCCCCCAGGACCGCGCCGATCCCCCGCCGGCGTTGCGACGCGCCGGCCGCCATGCCGGCGACGGCGAGCGCCGTACGGCGCCGCACCCACCGGCGGACGAACCACCAGCCGAGCGCCCACATGAGGGCGGAGCGCCGGTCGGTCAAGCCTGACATGCCCGAGAGCGTACTACCGGCGCCTCGGAGGCAGGTGGATCGCGCGCCCGAGCGCGACGAGCCCCGCCTCCTTGATGCCCTCCGCGAACGTCGGATGCGGAGCGACGCCGTCGGCGATCGTCTCGATCGTCGACTCGGCGTCGAGCGCGACGACCGCCTCGCCGATCAGGTCGGTCGCATGCGGACCGACGATCACGATGCCGAGCAGCTGCCCGTACTGCGACTCGTGGATCGTCTTGACCCAGCCTGTCGTGTCGCCGGACATCACCGCGCGCGCGATCGCGATCCATGGACACCGCCCGACGACGACCGCGTCGCCGTGCAGCTCGCGGGCCTGGGCCTCGGTGAGACCGGCGCCGGCGATCTCCGGATCGGTGTAGATCGGCCGCGGGACGGCGGGCTCGCCGACGGTCGCCTCGTGCCCCATCGCGTTCTCGGCCGCCACCTCGCCCTCGCGGAAGCCGGTGTGCGCGAGCTGCCAGTAGCCGGCGACGTCGCCGGCGGCGTAGATGTGCGGGACGTTGGTGCGGCGGTGGTCGTCGGTCGCGATCCGGGTTCGGTCGAACTGGACGCCCGCCTCCTCGAGCCCGATCCCGTCGACGAGCGCCGCGCGACCGACGGCGACGAGCATCAGGTCGCAGTCGACGGTCTCCCCCTCCCCGAAGTGGACCGTGAGGTGGTCGCCGTGGTCCTCGACCTGCGTGCACTGCTTCGAGAGGTGGAGCGCGATGCCGCGCTTCCCGAACGCCTTGGCGAGCTCCTTCCCTGCGTCCTCGTCCTCGCCGGGGATCAGCGTCGGCAGCATCTCGACGACCGTCACCTCGGTGCCGAAGCGGTTGAAGATCGAGGCGAACTCGCAGCCGATGATCCCGCCGCCGAGGACGACGAGCCGGCGCGGCACCTCGCTCTGCGCGAGGAGGCCGGTCGAGTCGACGCACCGTGGGGAGTCGAGTCCCGGGATCGGCGGCCTGATCGGGAACGACCCCGTGGCGACGATCGCACTCTCGAACGCGACCTCCTCGGCGCCCTCGACCGCGATCGCCTTGGGCCCGGTGAACCGACCCTTCCCTCTGACCCACTCGACCCCGTTCGCCTTGAACAGCGAGGCGACGCCGCCGGTCATCTGGCCGACGACCGCGTCCTTCCACTGGACCGCGGTCCCGAAGTCGAGCGTCGGCTCGCCGACGGAGACACCGAGCTTCGCGAACGTGTCGCGGGCGTCGTGGATCGCGTGCGCGGTCTGCACCCAGGCCTTGGTCGGGATGCAGCCGACGCGCAGGCACGTGCCGCCCAGCGCCGGCTCCTGCTCGATGCACGCGACCGTGCCGCCGAGCTGGGCGGCACGGATCGCGGCCGTGTACCCGGCCGGGCCGCCTCCGAGGACGGTGACGTCGACATTCATCCGGTATCAGTCCCTTTCGGTCGTTGGTCTCTGCTGGAGGTGCGCGAGCATCGTGACGGAATCGTCCTCCTCGCCGACCCGCTCGAAGCCGTAGCGCTCGTACAGGCCGATCGCGCCGGCGTTGTTGCGGTCGACGCTGAGCGAGATCGTCTCGTACCCCTCCGCGCGTGCGCGGTCGAGGAGCGCCCCGAGAAGCGCGGCGCCGACGCCCTTCCCCCGTGCGTTCGGGACGACGGCGATCGCGAGCTCGGGCGTCCGCTCGTCGACGAACCCGTACCCGCGGCGGTCCCGGGCGAAGAGGCGGTACCAGGCGGCTCCGACCGGGAAGCCCGCGTCGAGCGCGATCATCGCGGCGTCCCCAGGCCGTCCCCACGCCTTGACGTACAGCGCGACCGGCCCGGGGCCTGTGTCCTCCGGCGCCCGTTCCTTCCAGTAGTAGGCGTGGTGGAGCATGTCGCGCAGGAAGCGCAGGTCCAGCGCGCCGCCGCGCCGGACGACGACACCGGTCTGCGCGGCGGTCACAGCGCGAGGGTCGGCTGCTCGATCAGCGCGACGAGCGTCTGCAGGAACATCGCGCCGTCGGCGCCGTCGATCGCCCTGTGGTCGCAGGTCAGCACGAGGTGCACGATCGGCGCGACGTCGAGGTCGCCGTCCCGGACGACGGCCTCGTCCTTTACCGCGCCGACCGCGAGGATCGCGACCTGCGGCGGGTTGAGGACGGCGGTGAACTGCTCGACGCCGAACATGCCGAGGTTGGAGATTGTGAACGTCCCACCCTCGAGGTCGCCGTAAGTGAGCTTGTTGCCACGCGCGCGGCCGACGAGGTCGGCGCGCACCCTTGCGATCTCCTGGACGGTCAGTCGCGCCGCGTCGCGGATCACCGGCACGATCAGGCCCTGGCGGCGCGGCGACGGCGATCCCGACGTGCGGCGTCGGGTGACGGTGGATCTCCTCGCCCGTGAAGGTCGCGTTGAGTGCCGCGTGGCGTGAGAGCGCGACCGCCGCCAGCTTCACGAGGACGTCGTTGACGGTCGGCCTGACGTCGCCGTCCTCGAGCCGCTCGACGAGGCGCTCGCGGAGCGCTAGCGCCTCCGCCATGTCGGTCGAGACGCCGAGCTGGAACACCGGAGCGGTCCAGGCCTCGGTGAGCCGCCGTGCGATCGTCGCGCGCACGGAGCTGAGCTGGACGACCTCGGCCTCCCCGGCGGGCGCCGGTGTTGTCGGCGCAGCGATGGGCGCTCCGGCCGGGGCCTTCTCGACGTCCTCCGCGAGGATGCGACCGTCCGGGCCTGTGCCGCGCACCGCGGCGAGGTCGACACCGCGCTCCCGCGCGATCCGGCGTGCGAGTGGCGAGGCCTTGAGCGGCGTCGATCGCTTGTCGGACGCGCTCGGCTCGGCGTCCGGTGCCGGTGTTGGGGCGCGTTCGGCGTTCGGCGCGGCGGGCGACGCCTCTTCCACAGGAGCCACGGCCTCGGGCTCGGGGGCCGCCTCCCGGGAGGGCGCCGCTGCGCCGTTTCCCTCGCCGTCGGCGCCGATCACCGCGAGCGTCGTCCCGACCGCGACCTCGCCCTCCGGCACGACGATCTGGAGCAAGACGCCGTCGGCCTCCGCCTCGATCTCCTGGGTGACCTTCTCGGTGTCCAGCTCGTAGAGCGGATCGCCCTTCGCGATCTCGTCGCCTTCCTGCTTGAGCCACCGGACGACGACGCCGGACTCCATGCCCTGCCCCAGCCGCGGCAGCTTGACCTCGCTGCTCACGCGCATGCAGGGAAGACGAAAGTGTTGTCCGGCTCTGCGGCAGCCCGTGCCACAGGCGTCATTATGCTGACCGCCGTGAAGCTCGTTGACCAGTGGGCGGAGCTCGAGCGCCGCCTTCCCGCCGACTGGGACGCCGTCGCGCTCCGGCTGCGCACCGAGCAGCCGGAGGAGCGCTCGGAGGCCGCCAGGATCCTCGGCCCGATGAACGTCGGCTTCGTCGGGGACGAGCTCGCGTTCACGGTGCGCCGGGCCGGCGGCGCGTCCGGCCCCGAGGCGGCTCGACGTCTGTTCGGACGGCTGGACGAGGCACGGATCTGGTGCATCCTGGAGCAGCGCGACGTGGTCGAGGCCCCGCCGCGGCTCGACGAGCCCGAGCCCACGTCGTCGTCGTCGGTCGCCGAGTCCTGGGACGCCGCCCTCGCGGCGCTTCCGCCCGGGTGGAGCGACCTGCTCTGCGTGCTCGAGCTCGATTCGAGCGCCTGGCTTCCGCGGGCCGCCCTGCTCTGCGCCGCGATCAACCCCACGCGGGACCACTCGCGGGCCGGGTTCACGTTCCGCTGCGCCCGGACGACCGGCTATGGCGTGTCGCCCGGCATGGCGCGGCGGTGCTTCGAAGAGCTCGACGAGGAGGGCATCGGCGGCACGGTCTCGGTGCTCCGGTCGCTCTCCGACGACCGACAACGTCGCCACGCAGGGCGCCGTCTGGTACGTCGGCGGCAAGGTCCTCTACAGCGCGCGCAGCTCCGCCCCGAACCGCTCGGCGAGCGCGGCGACGATCCGCTCGCGCAGGGTCGCGGCCTCCTCGTCGGTGAGCGTCCGGTCGGGCGCCTGGAACGCGAGATGGAGCGCGACCGACTTCCGCCCCTCCCCCACCTGTGCGCCGCGATAGACGTCGAAGATGCGCGCCTCGCGGAGCTCGTCGCTCCCGGCATCGTGCGCGGCGGCGACGATCGCTCCCGCCTCGACGTCCTCGGGCACGACGATCGCGATGTCCTGGCGGGCGGCCGGGTAGGTGATCACGTCGTCGTAGAGGATCCGCTCGGGCAACGGCGCAATCAGCCGCGCGACGTCGAGCTCGAAGACGCCCCAGCTGCCCTCGAGCAGCGTCGGGTGGAGCTCCCCGAGCCAGCCTGCGTCCGTCTCCGCGGCCTTGCCCGGATGGAGGTGCGCGGCCGTGGTGCGCCTGACGTCGAGCGGGAGGTGGAAGGCCTCGTGGATCGTCTGCACGGCGGCACGAGCCGCGTCGAACCCGCCCTCCGCGATGCCGCCGACGTGCCAGCGCTCGTCCGGGAGCTGCTCGCCGCTCGGCAGGTAGACGCGCGCGAGCTCGAACAGCCGGATCGACGTCGTTGCCCGCGTCGACGTTGACGCGGGCCGCCTCGACGAGCCCGTGGAGCAGAGTCGTGCGGAGCACCGCCTGGTCGCCGCTCATCGGGTCGGGCAGCCGGAGCGCGGCCGGGTCCGGGTCGGAGGCGGTGAGGCTCCACGTGTACGCCTCCGGTGAAGCCCGCGCCGACGAGGACGTCCTCGAGCGCGCGGCGGAACCGCTGCTCGGCGGTCAGGTGACCGGCGACGAAGCGACGGAGCGGCATCGTGTGCGGCACCCGGTCGAGCACGACGCGGGCGACCTCCTCGACGAGGTCGACCTCTCGCGTGACGTCGCGCGCCCGCCATGTCGGGACGGTCACGGCCCAGGCACGATCCACCTCGAAGCCGAGCCGCTCGAGGATCGAGCGCTGCTCGTCCGTGGCGACGTCGAGGCCGATCAGGCGGCTCGCGCGCTCCGTGCGGAGGGTCATGCGGGGGCGTTCCGGGAGACCGTCGTTGACGTCGACCGCGGCGATCGGCTCGGCGGCGGCGAGGTCGACGAGCAGGCGGCTGGCGAGCGCCGCAGCCGGCTCTGCCGCGTACGGGTCGACGCCCTTCTCCCACTTGTTCGAGCCCTCCGTGCGGAGCCCGAGCCGCTCGGAGGTGCGGAGGACGCCGATCGGCTCGAAGTTCGCCGCCTCGAGGAGCAGCTCGGTCGTCGACTCGGAGACCTCCGACTCGAGGCCTCCCATGATCGCCGCGAGCGCAACGGGACGCTCGCCGTCGGTGATCAGCAGGTCGCTCGCCCGGAGCTCGCGGAGCGTGCCGTCGAGCGTGCGGAGCGTCTCGCCCTCGCGGGCGCGCCGCACGAGGATCCGCCCGCCCGCGAGAAGGCTCCGGTCGAACGCGTGGAGCGGGCTGCCCCACACATGCATGACGTAGTTCGTCACGTCGACGACGTTCGAGATGGAGCGCATCCCCGCGAGATGGAGCCGGCTCCGCAGCCACTGGGGCGACGGGCCGACGCGGACGTTGCGGAACGCCCGGCCGATGTAGCGCGGGCAGCCCAGGAAGTCCTCGACCGCGATGTCGAGCCGCTCGTCCGCGACAGGCGGCGGATCGTCCGGAACGGGCGGCCGAAGCTCGCCGTCGCACAGCGCGGCGATCTCGCGCGCGATGCCGACCATCGAGAGGAGGTCGGGCCGGTTCATCGTCGGCGTCACATCGAGGACGCGGTCGACGAGCGGCAGGACGTCCGCCAGCGGCGTGCCGGGCTCGAGCCCGTCGGGGAGCAGCATGATCCCGGCGTGGTCTGCGCCGAGCCCGATCTCGTCCTCCGCGAGGATCATCCCGCGGGACACCTCGCCGCGGAGCGGCCGTTCCTCGAGCGGCCCGGGGAAGCCGGGCAGGAGCGCGCCGGGGAGGCCGACGGCGACCGTCGCGCCCGCGCCGAAGTTCCACGCGCCGCAGACGATCTGCTGCGGGTCCGGGTTGCCGACGTCGACCTGGCAGAGCTGCAGCCGATCGGCGTTCGGGTGGGGATCAGCGGAGATCACCCTTCCGACGACGAAGTGGGCGAGGTTGCCACCCTCCTCCGTCACGCCCACGTCGACGAGCCGGTCGACCTCGAGCGACGAGATCGTCAGCCGCCGCGCGATCTCCGACGTCCGTTGCGTCGGTCGAGACGTACTCGCGGAGCCAGGAGAGAGGCGCCTTCATCAGAACTGCCCCGAGAAGCGGAGGTCGTCGCGCCAGAGCTCACGCAGGTCGGGGAACTCGTGGCGCAGCATCGCGATGCGCTCGAGGCCCCAGCCGAACGCGAAGCCGGTGTACCGCTCGGGGTCGTACCCGACGAACTCGAACAGCGCCGGGTCGACCATGCCCGCGCCGCCCACCTCGATCCAGCCCGAGTGGCGACACACCGGGCAGCCGGCGCCGTCGCAGACGTGACAGGAGACGTACGCCTCGATCGACGGCTCCGTGAACGGGAAGTAGTGCGTGCGGAACTCGGTGCGCCGGCCCTGGCCGAACAGCGCCTTGAGCAGGAAGTCGAGCGTGCCCGTGAGGTCGGCGAGCGTGATTCCCTCGTCGACCGCGAGCCCCTCCACCTGGTGGAAGATCGGCGTGTGCGTCGCGTCGGGGGTGTCGCGCCGGTAGCAGCGGCCGAGCGAGACGACGTAGACCGGCGGGGGCTGGGCCTCCATCGTGCGGATCTGCGACGGGGACGTCTCGGTGCGCAGCACGGTCTGCTCGTCGAGGAAGAACGTCGCGAGCGCCGAGCGCGCCGGGTGGCCCGCCGGGAAGTTCAGGCCGTCGAAGTTGTAGTGGGTCGTCTCGACCTCGCGTCCGTCGACGACCCGGTAGCCGAGGCCGAGAAAGACGTCCTCGACCTCGCGGCGGATCTGCGTCACGAGGTGCAACCGGCCACGCGGCGGGCCGCTCACCGGGAGCGTCACGTCGACGCGCTCCTCCGCCAGCCGCCGGTCGAGCTCGGCGCGCTCGAGCGCGGTCGCGCGCTCGGCGACGGCGGTCTCGATCCGCCGCTTCGCCTCGTTCAGCGTGCGCCCGGTCTCGGCGTCCCGGACCTCCCTCAACGCGAGCGGGAGCGCGCTCTTCCGCCCCAGGTACTCGACCCGTACGGCCTCGATCTCGTCCGTCGATGCGGCCGCGGCGACCGCCGCGAGGGCCGCACGCTCGAGCGCCTCGACGTCCATGGGACGTTCGAGGCTAGCAAGTGACAGCGGGTTACAAGGCTGCTTGAATCGGGCGATGAGCCCTTCCGACGCGTCTCACAGGGTCGGAGGCGCTCTCTACGACTCGATCGCCCGGATCTACGACCCTTGGTCGGTCTCCGTGCGGGAGGACGTCGGCTTCTACGTCGACGAGGCGCTCGCCTCGGGCGGACCGGTCGTCGAGCTCGCCGTCGGCACCGGGCGGATCGCGGTGCCGACCGCGAAGGCGGGCGTCCAGGTGATCGGCGTCGACGAGTCGCCCGGCATGCTGACCGTCGCGCGGGAGTACGCCGAGCGCGAGGGCGTCGCCGAGCGGATCGAGCTCCGGGTCGGCGACCTGCGGAACCCACCGGTCTCGGAGCGAGTCCCTCTCGTGACGATCCCCTTCCGCTCGTTGCTGCACATGCCGAGCGACGCCGAGAAGACCCGCGCGCTCGCGGCGGCGCGAGCGCTCCTCGAGCCCGGCGGGCTCCTCGTCTTCGACGTCTTCGCCCCGAGCCGCGAGGACATCGAGGAGACGGACGGCCTCTGGATCGAGCGAGAGCCCGGGATCTTCGAGCGGGCCGACTGGGACCTGCACGGCCGGTCGCTCGTCCTGACCGTCCGGAGCGGCGACAGGGAGACCGCGACGATGGAGCTCCACTGGCTCTCCGCGGCCGAGTGGAACGCGGTGATCGAGGACGCGGGGCTCGAGGTGGAGGCGCTCTACGGCTGGTTCGACGGCAGGCCGTTCGAGGGCG
>CAWCCO010000015.1:0-158713 GCA_963794115.1 uncultured Actinomycetes bacterium
CGACGACGATCCGCCCGGAGAGCAGGTACCCCCAGTGCCGCGCCTGGCAGCGACCGTCGGGCAGGGCGGCAAGCATCGTCGAGGCGTCCATTCCCGCCGGTGCGGCCTCCAGGCCGACGGTCATCCCGCCCCAGTCGACGAACCTGCTGCTGTACCCGGGTGCGACCTCCTGGAGCGGGAGCTCGTCGCGCGACGCGCAGGGCATGGACGTTGCCTCCTCTGGTAACGGCCGTCGCTTGCGGCGGCGCGGCAGGACACAATACGATCCCGCGGTGCAAAATAACGTACGCCGGGGAGCGAGGCCCGCGACGCCGACCGAGGATGAGCGAGGCCGCAGGGAGCATGCCGCGCAGGGTCGGGCGGCGCCGCCTCGTCCCCTCCGCGACCTTCGGCCGCTTCGTCGCACGGAGAGCGATCGCGCTCGTCTTCCTCGCGATCGGGATCACGCTCGTCGTCTTCCTGCTCACGCAGCTCGTCCCGAGCGACCCCGTCACGGCCAACCTCGGCGAGCAGGCGGCCGGCGACCCCGCCGCCGTCGCGGCGTTCAAGGAGCACTACGGGCTCGACAAGCCGCTGCCCCAGCGGTACCTGATCTACCTCGGACATGTCGTTCGCGGCGACCTCGGGGAGTCGGCGCTGACGCGCAACCCGGTCACGACGGATCTCGGCCAGTTCGTCCCCGCGACCGCCGAGCTCGCGATCTTCTCGATCGTCATCGCGATCCTCGTGGGGATTCCGATCGGCGTCGCGGCGGCGGTGAAGCACGACAAGCCGGTCGACCATGCGCTCCGCGTCGTCTCGCTCGGGGGGATCTCGATGCCGACGTTCTGGATCGCGCTGGTCGCGCTCTACGTCTTCTTCTTCCGGCTCGGCTGGTTCCCCGGCGGAGGGCGGCTCGACCCGGGGACGCTGGACCCGCCGCACGTGACCGGGTTCTTCACGGTCGACGCGCTCTTCGCCGGGCAGTGGGGCGTCGCGGGCGAGGCGTTCCACCACCTCGTCCTCCCCGCGCTCGTGCTCGCCGCCTTCAACGTCAGCCTGCTCGCGCGCTACACGCGCTCGTCCGTCCTCGAGGTGATGGGCAACGACTACGTCCGCGCAGCGCGCGCGAAGGGCGTTCCCGAGGCGGTCGTCCTGTGGCGCTACGTGCTCCGTGCGGCGCTCCCCGCGATCATCACCGTGATCGGCCTGCTCTTCGCGAACATCCTCACCGGGGCGGTGCTCGTCGAGAACATCTTCGCCTGGCCCGGGCTCGGTCAGTACGCCTACCAGGCGGCGATCAACCTCGACGTGCCCGCGATCGCCGGCGTGAGCCTGTTCATCGCGGTCGTCTACGTGACCATCAACTTCGTCGTCGACGTGCTCTACGGCGTGATCGACCCGCGGATCAGGGTGACGTGAGCGAGGCCGCCGCGATCCCTGTCCCCGCCCCCGCCGCCGTCGGCCGCGTTCGGCCGGTCTGGCGCCGCCCGCTCGCGATCGCCGGTGCGGCGATCGCGGTCATGTGGCTGATCGTGGCGATCTTCGCGCCTCTGATCGCCCCGTACGACCCGCTCGCGCAGACATTCACCGCAGCTCCAGCCGCCGTCGCTCGACCATCCGTTCGGCACCGACGAGCTCGGGCGCGACGTCCTCAGCCGCGTGATCTACGCGGCGCGGATCTCGATCCCGCTCGCGATCCTGCTCGTGACCCTCGCGGCGTCGATCGGCGGCTTCCTCGGCGCGATCGCGGGCTACTTCCGCGGCGTGACGGACGGCGCCGTGATGCGCGTCACCGACCTCGTCTTCGCCTTCCCGGCGATCATCCTCGCGATGGTCGTGACCGCGGTGCTCGGCCGCGGGCTGCGGAACGCCGTGCTCGCGATCGTGATCGTCGCGTGGCCGGCGTACGCGCGGATCGTCCGCGGGCTCGTGCTCTCGGTCGGCGACTCCGAGTACGTCCAGTCGGCCCGGCTGCTCGGCGTCTCGTCGCGACGGACGCTGTTCCGGGACGTGCTGCCCAACGTCGCGGGGCCGGTGCTCGTGCTGATGACGCTCGACCTCGGCACGGCGATCCTCCTGCTCTCCGGGCTCTCGTTCCTCGGGCTCGGCGCCCAGCCGCCGGACCCCGAGTGGGGCTCGATGGTCGCGACGGGCACGCAGTACTTCCAGCAGTGGTGGATCGGCACGTTCCCGGGGCTCGCGATCTTCACGGCCGTGATCGCGTTCAACTTCCTCGGCGACAGCCTGCGCGACTTCTTCGACCCGACCTCGCGCGAGCGCGGACCGCGGCCGGTGAGCGCGGCGCTCCTGGAGGTCGAGGGGCTCCGCGTGCGCCTCCCGGCGCGCGACGGGCCGGTCACCGTGGTCGACGGCGTCGACTACGCCGTGGAGCCCGCCGAGGTGTTCGGCGTGGCGGGCGAGAGCGGCAGTGGAAAGACGATGTCCGTCCTCGCGTTGCTCGGCCTCCTCCCGCCCGGCGGCGCGGCGGACGGGCATGCGCTGTTCGCCGGCCGCGATCTCCTGCGCCTCCGACGCTCGGAGCTCCGCGCGGTGTGCGGGAAGGAGATCGGGATCGTGTTCCAGGACCCGATGACGTCGCTCCACCCGATGCTGTCGATCGGCCAGCAGCTCGGGGAGCCCCTGCGGATCCACCTCGGGCTGAGCCGCTCGGCCGCGCGGAGGCAGGCGGCGGAGCTGCTCGAGGCCGTGCGCATCCCGGATCCGGAGAGCGCGCTCCGCGCGTTCCCGCACCAGTTCTCGGGCGGGCATGCGCCAGCGCGTTGCGATTGCGATCGCCCTCGCAGGCAACCCGAGCCTGCTGATCGCCGACGAGCCGACGACGGCGCTCGACGTCACCGTGCAGGCGGGAATCATCCGGCTGCTCGACCGGCTACGGCGCGAGCGGGGGCTTTCCGTCATCCTGATCACCCACGACCTCGGCGTGATGTCGTCGATCGCCGACCGGATCGCCGTGTTCTACGCGGGACGCGTGGTCGAGCTCGCGGATCGGGAGTCGCTGGTGACCGAGCCGCGGCATCCGTACACGCGCGCGCTCCTCGACTCGCTGCCCCATCCCGAGGCTCCGGCCGACACGCCGCTCGTGCCGATCCACGGGATGCCGCCTGCCGCCGGTGCAGTGCCGAGCGGCTGTGCCTTCCACCCGCGCTGCGCGTTCGCCGTCGCGAGCTGCACGACCGAGGTGCCGCCGCTCGTGCGCGAGGGCGACCGGCTCCTCGCCTGTCCCGTCGACCCGCTGCGGGCATGAGCGTCCTCGAATTGGACGATGTCGAGGTGACCTACGAGCGCCGCGACCACGTGAAGCTGAAGGCGGTCGTCGGCGCGAGCCTCTCCGTCGAGCGCGGCCAGATCGTCGGGCTCGTCGGCGAGTCAGGCTGCGGGAAGTCGAGCCTTGCCCGCGCCGCAGTCGGGCTGGTCGCGCCCACCGCCGGCCACGTGCGGTTCGAGGGGCGGGACGTCACGGCGCTCACCCGCCGCGCCCGGCCGCAGGCGCTGACCCGCCTCCAGCTCGTCTTCCAGAACCCCTACTCGTCGCTCAACCCACGGCGCAAGATCGGCGACCAGATCGCGGACGGCCTGCCGGACGACGCGAGCGGACGCTCGGGGCGGGCCCGGCGGGTCGGCGAGCTGCTCGAGCGCGTCGGCCTGTCCGCGGGCGCCGCACAGCGCTTCCCGTCGCAGTTCAGCGGCGGGCAGCGGCAGCGGATCGCGATCGCCAGGGCGCTGGCCGCGGATCCGTCGTTGATCGTCCTCGACGAGCCGCTCGCCTCGCTGGACGCGTCCGCGCAGGCGCAGGTGGCGAACCTCCTCGTCCAGCTCTCGCGCGAGCTCTCGCTCGGCCTGCTCCTGATCTCGCACGACCTCGCCATCGTTCGACACACCGCCGACGTCGTATCGGTCATGTACCTGGGCCGCATCGTCGAGACCGGACAGACCCGCGAGGTCTGGTCTGCGCCGCTCCACCCGTACACCGAGGCCCTGATCGCGGCCGTGCCGCGGCCGGACGGGAGCGGAACGATGCCCGATGCGCTGCCCGGTGAGGTGCCCGATCCCGCACGCCCGCCGACGGGCTGCCGCTTCCATCCCCGCTGCCCGTACCAGTTCTCCCGCTGCCCAGTGGAGGAGCCGGAGCTGGAGCAGGCGTTCGCCACGCGCACGGTCGCCTGCTGGCTGCCGCGCGACCCCGTTCCGACCCCACCTTCGCGCCGAACGGCGCACACTTCGTCGACGACGGCGACCAACGACTCGTCGGCGCGCTCGTCCCAGGAAGAGGGCGTGATGCCCACCCACAAAGGAGGAACCGCATGACCGGATCAGCCATCCGCCGCGGCGGATGGATCGGACTCGTCCTCGTCGTCGCGCTCGCGGCCGCCGCCGCGGCCGCGTACGCCGGGACGGGCGCGAACGCAGCGGGAGAGACGCTCGTGATCGACCGCTCGTTCGAGATCAAGACGTCCGATCCGCAGAGGGCGTTCGAGCCGACGGCCTCGCTCGTGAACCGCGGGATCTTCGACACGCTGTTCACGTACCGTGGCTCCGACGTCGCGCACCCGATCCCCCTGCTCGCGCAGTCGTGGAAGATCTCGAAGGACGCGAAGACGTACACATTCCAGCTCAAGCGGAATGTCCACTTCGCGGACGGCACGCCGCTGACGTCGGCGGACGTGGTCTTCTCCTTCAACCGCCTCGTCAACCTCAAGGGCAACCCGTCGTTCCTGCTCGCCGGGGTCACCACCAAGGCTGCGGGCAAGTACGGCCTCGTGCTCCACTCGAAGACCTCGAACACCGCGATCCCGGCGATCCTCGCGAACACGTCCCTCGGGGTCGTGAACTCGAAGCTCGTCAAGCAGCACGGCGGCACGGACAAGCCGGGCGCCGACAAGACGGACAAGGCCGAGCGCTGGTTCAACTCGCCCGACTCGGTCGGCGTGGGCAGCGGCCCGTACGTCCTCAAGCAGTACTCGACGACGTCCCAGATCGTCCTGACGCCGAGCCCGAACTACTGGGGCAAGGACAAGGCGGCGTTCTCGAGCATCGTGGTGCGCAACATGATCGCGCCGACCCAGCTGATCAACATCCAGCGGGGAAAGCACGAGATCGCAATCGACCTGTCCGCGCAGCAGGCACAGACGATCAAGTCGAACAAGAACCTCAAGGTGCTGACGACGCCGTCGACGTGGGTCTTCTGGCTCTACGCGAACAACAACCCGCAGATCTCGTCGTTCGCCAGCAACAAGAACTTCCAGCAGGCCGTCCGCTACGCGCTCGATTACAAGAGCATCGCCTCGGTCGCAGGCCCCGGCGCGATCCAGGCCCCGGGCGTGATCCCGTCGATGTTCCTCGGTGCGCTGCCGCAGTCCGCGGCCGTGAAGCAGAACGCCGCGCGCGCGAAGACTGCCCTGACCGCCTCGGGGGTCGGCGACCAGGAGATCACGCTCGAGTACCCGACCGACCTGACGATCAACGGGGTCTCGTTCGAGACGCTCGCGCAGAGGATCCAGGCGAACCTGAGCGCGATCGGCCTGAACGTGAAGCTCGCAGGCTCGCCGGTGGGGACGTGGCTCCAGCGCTACCGCGACGGGAAGATGCCGTTCGGCCTCTCGATCTGGGGCCCGGATTACCCGGATCCCGCCGACTACCTCGTGTTCCTCCCGGGCGAGCTCGTGGGGACGCGCGCGGGCTGGCCGGCCGGTGCGGACCCGCAGCTCCAGAAGATGCTGACCACGGTGCGCGTGGCGACCAAGGAAGCCACCCGCACGCGGCTCTACAAGTCGATCCAGCAGCGTCTGAACCAGGTCGGCCCGTACTTCCCGCTCCTCCAGCCGACGCAGGTCTTCGTCAACACGAGGGATCTGTCCGGCGCAGCGTTCAACGCGGTCTACTTCGTCGACGTGACGAAGGTGAAGCCGCGCTGAGCCTTCGATGTGGGCCCGGGGGCTTCGGCCCCCGGGCTCACCCGTTGGCGACGAGCTCCTTCGGATAGTCCTCGAGGTAGCGGCCGCCGCCCTCCTCGCAGACGACGATGTCCTCGATCCGGACGCCGTAGGCGCCGGGGACGATGATCGACGGCTCATCGGTGAACGTCATGCCCGCCTCGAGGGGTGTCTCGTCCTCGGGTGAGATGAACGGCCGCTCGTGCACGTCGAGGCCGATCGCGTGGCCCATGCGATGGCGGAAGTGCTCGCCGAGGCCCGCCTCCTCGATCGGCGCGCGACACGCGGCGTTGACCTCGCGGGCGAGCGCTCCCGGCCGCGCCGCGGCCCTCCCTGCCTCTTGCCCGGCCAGCATCGTCTCGTAGGCGCGCACGACCTCGGGCGGCGGCTCGCCGCAATACACGGTCCGGCCGAAGTCGGAGCAGTACCCGTCGACGACCCCGCCGAAGTCGAACAGCACCGTCCTGCCCTCGGGCAACGGGTCGTTTCCGGTCTCGGTACCCGAGGTCAGGTCGCCCGGCTCGGTTCCGGCGTATGTCCCGGTGAAGATGTGCGTCGGAAAGGACGGCGTCATCGAGCCCGCCTGTCGCAGCTGGAGCTCGACCTCCTCGCGCAGCTCGTTCATGGTCACCCCGGGCACGACCTGTGGCGCGACGGCGTTCATCGTCCGCGTCACGGTGCGACACGCGCGCCCCATCGCCTCGAGCTCCTCCCGCGTCTTGACGCGGCGCAGCTCGTTGACGAGCGACGAGCCGGGCCGCATCGCCTCGAGACCGACGAGGCGGGCGAGGTTGAGCGTCGTCTCGGCCCAGGCGCGGTCGCCGATCGCCACCGTCCCCGCCCGCCCGAGCCCGTGGACGACGCGCTCGAAGATCGCCGACCCGTCGTCGGTCTCGTTGACGACGACGACCTCGCCCTCGACGCCCTCCTCCAGGTCGAAGGCCGCGACCATCCGCGGGAGGACGTACGTCGGCAGCTCGTCGGGCCGGAAGAACGCCCCCGTCACCCACCCGTGCGCATACGAGCTCTGGCCGAAGAACGGGACGCCGCGCCGCACGCCGGTCAGGTACTCGAGGTCGGCCGAGAGGCCGAGAAACAGCAGGTCGACGCCCTCGGCGCGCATCCGCTCCGAGAGCCGCGCGCGGCGCTCTGCGTAATCGAACACCGCCCGAGTCTACGTTCGCCCCGGTCTGCAGGCGGCGCTCGCTCACTCCCAACGCGGCGGAGGGCTCACGCCCCGCTCGAACGCGGAGACGACGAACTCGACCCCGGGGTTCGTACCGAACGTGAGGATCGTGGTGCCCGCCTCGAGCGCGGTGAAACTGCGCACGACTCGCGGCTCGCCGACGAACACGAGCGTGCCGGCACGGGCCTCGAGCTCCTCGTCGCCGAGGCGAACTCGCGCCCGCCCGCTCGCAACGAAATAGAGCTCCTCGTCCCCCGGCTTGCCGGGTGCGTCGTTCGCCCGCTCCGAGTGCTCGTGCACGATCTCCTGCCCGGCCTCGGTCGCGACGAACGCGTTGGCGGAGAACTCCCTGATCCCGAAGTGGTGGCGGATCTGCTTCCACTCACCCGGGATCGCGAGCCCGTGCGTCCCCTCGGTCGGCGTGTGCGGGATCTCCGAGAGGTGCGCGACCTCGTAGTCGGGGCGCTTCGGCATGGGTCGTGGCGGACACGCGTCCGCCACGACCCTATCCGGACGTGCGACCTCGGAGCTACGGCAGGTTGCCCTGCCGGTTCCCGCAGAGCGCGGAGTTGTTCAGGCCGGTCTGGTAGCCGTTCGCGCCGCCGGCGAGATTGTTGTCCTTCCCGAAGTAGCCGAACGCGCCGTGGCCGGCGCACGGGGTCTGAGCGTTCGCCACGTCGAACCCCGGCTGGGTTCCGTACTCGCTGCCGTCGCCCGAGTTCCCGGCAAGTCCCACCGCGGGGACGGCCAGCACGCACACGGTCGCTGCAGCGACGAGGTAGTTCTTCACAGCATCTCCTTCCGCAGAGGTAGGTCGTACTCTTGTCGACGCTGGTCTCGCCCCGCCTGATCCCCTCGACGAGGGACTAGACGAACGCGCGGCGCACGCGGACGAAGAGCGCCTCGAGCAGGAGCGACGCGTTGAGGTTGAGTTCCTCCGCCTCGCGCCACGCCTGACGCGCGGCCGCGGCCGCGGCCTCGGCGCCTGCCTCGCGGCCCGGAGCATCCTCGCGGAGCTCGGCGATCCGATCCGCATGGACGACGGGCGCATCGGTCCCGGCGGCGACCACGACGAGGTCGCGATACCAGGCGGCGAGGTCCTCGAGCGAGGCGAGGAGCTCCTCCTTCTCGGCGCCGAACTCTGCGCGCCTGACGCGCTGCTCGGCCTCCCTGGCCGGTAGGTCGAGCCCGTCGACGCGCTCCAGCTCGGCCGTGCGCGCCGCAGCTCCTCGCGCGCGTGTGGACGCGCCGACGACGCCCGCCGCCGCGACCGGGTCGAACTCGGGGGCGAGATACGCCTCCCGCGCGACGCGCAGCAGCTCGGCCCGTTGCTCGCGCGCGTCCGGGTCGAGGAGCCGCGCGGCACGGTCGAGCCGCCCGGCCGCGACCCGTGCGAGGAGCCTCGCCTCGTCGGACGGGAGGTCCGGCGCCTGCTCGGCGACCCAGCCCTCGACCGCGGCCCGCGGGAGCCGGCGAAAGGGAACGAGCTGGCAGCGCGAGCGGATCGTCTCGGGCAGCGGGCCGAGCTCGTCCGCGACGAGGACGAGGGTCGCGTACTCCGGTGGCTCCTCGAGGTCCTTGAGCAGCGCGGCGGCCGCCTCCTCGCCGAGGAGGTGGGCGTCGAGCACGAGGTAGACGCGCCGGTCGGCCTCGAACGGCCGCATGTGGAGGTCGTGGTGGAGCGCGCGGATCTCGTCGATGCGGATCATCTCGCCGAGCGCCTCGATCACCCGGAGATCGGGGTGCGTCCCTGCGTCGACCCGACGCGGGTCGCCGAGCAGGGCCCCGGCGAACGCCCGCGCTGCCGTGCGCTTGCCGACGCCGCGCGGCCCGTGGAAGAGGAACGCATGGGCCTGGCCGTCCGCGAGCGCCGCCTCGAGGAGGCGCTTCGCCTCCAGTTGCTCGGGGACGTCAGCGAAGGCAGTCACGAATCTCCGCGGCGAGCTCCTCGACGGAGAGCCGGCCGTCGACGACCACGTAGCGCTCGGCGAACCGCTCGGCCAGGTCGCGATAGGCCTCGGCTACGAGCGGCCAGAATGCCGCGTCGGCCCGCTCGATCCGGTCGCGCTTCTCGCCGACGCGCGACAGGGCGGTCTCGGCATCGATCGCGACGAGCACGGTGACGTCCGGGAGCAGGCCCTCCACCACTCTGAGGTTCAGGTCGAGGACGAAATCGACGCCGAGCCCGCGCCCGGCCCCCTGGTAGGCGACCGAGGTGTCGAGGTAGCGGTCGCAGACGACCGTCGCGCCGCGCGCGAGCGCCGGCCGGATCACGTCGACGACGTGTTGCGCCCGCGAGGCGGCGTACAGCGCCACCTCCGCCCACGGTGCGACGTGGTCGCCATGGAGGACGAGCTCGCGGACCTGCTCGCCGAGTGGCGTGCCCCCGGGCTCGCGGGTCAGCACCACGTCGGCGCCGTCCGCGGCGAGCGCCTCCGCGAGGAGCCGAGCCTGGGTCGTCTTGCCGCACCCGTCGAGACCCTCGAAGGAGACGAACATGCGCGCCTAGGATACGGCCGTGCGAGACGTGGTCACGGGGGGGGCGGGGTTCATCGGTTCGACGCTCGTCGACGCGCTCGTCGAGCGCGGGGACGAGGTGCACGTCGTCGACGACCTCAGCTCGGGCCGACGAGAGCAGGTCTCGGCCGCGGCGCAGCTCCACGTCCTCGACGTCCGCGAGCCGCTCGCCGGCCCGCTGGCGGACGCGCGCCCCGAGGTCGTCTTCCACCTCGCCGCGCAGATCGACGTCCGCCGCTCCGTCGCCGACCCGGTCGCGGACGCGGCCACGAACGTGCTCGGGACGCTCCAGGTGCTCCAGCTCGCCCACGCACACGACGCACAGGTGATCTTCGCCTCCACGGGCGGGGCGATCTACGGCGAGTGCGAGGAGCCCGCGACCGAGGCGGCCGAGCGCCGTCCCGTCTCGCCGTACGGCACCTCGAAGCTCGCGGCCGAGGAGTACCTCGCCGCCTGGAACCGGCTCTACGGGACGAGCCACGTCGCGCTCCGCCTGGGGAACGTCTACGGGCCGCGGCAGGACCCGCACGGCGAGGCGGGCGTGGTCGCGATCTTCCTCTCGCGGATCCGGGAGGGACAGCCGGCGACGATCTTCGGCGACGGGAGCCAGACGCGCGACTACGTCTTCGTGCAAGACGTCGTGCGGGCGTTCGTCGCCGCGGTCGGCGCCGACGGAGGCGTCTTCAACGTCGGCACGGGGATCGAGACCTCCGTCCGCGAGCTGTGGCAAGGCTGCACCGAGGCGGCCGGCGTCGCCGCAGAGGCGGCACAGGCCGAGGCCCGCCTCGGCGAGCTCCAGCGAAGCTCGCTCGACGCCGGGCGCGCGGAGCGCACGCTCGGATGGCGGCCCGAGGTCGACCTGCCGGCCGGGCTTCGCCGAACCTGGGAGTGGATCCAGGAGGAATGACCCGGCCGCGGGCGAACCGTTCGCTCGTGGATCACCCCGCACGCCTCGATCAGGAGCTCGCCGTCCAGCCCTGGCAGCGCGCCACGCTCCTGCTCGCGCTCGTGGCCGCGTTCGAGCTCGTGCTGCTGATCGTCGCCGGCGGCGCGCTCCTCGCGAAGCCCGGCGCGCACGCCGCCGCGAAGCGGCCGCACGTCGCCGCAGTCGCGGCGACGTCAGCGCCAGCGCGCGCGAAGTCGGCCGCGCCGGCGAAGCGCACGGCCGCTGCCGCCGCCCAGCTGCCCCGCCGCAAGGTGAAGCTCGTCGTGCTGAACGGCAACGGCCGCCAGGGCGCGGCCGCGGACGCAGCTGCGCGCGTCGAGCACCGCGGGTACCACGTCGGGCTGGTCGCAAACGCGCCCCACCACGACTATCCGCAGACGATCGTGATGTACCGGCGCGGCTTCGAAGGCGAGGGCCAGCGGCTCGCCCACGACCTCGGCGTCCGCGTCGTCAGCCCGCTCGACGGGATGAAGCCCGCTCAGCTCCACGGCGCGCAGGCCGTGTTGATCCTCGGCGGCTGAGCTCGACGTTGAGTCGCGCGGGGCTACCCGTGCGCCAAGGGATAGAACCTGGCGCCTCGCGGCCACTGTCCGCCGCTGCTCTGCCGGCCGCGAGCGCCCGCACGGCGTCAGCGGCGAAGGCAGGCCACGCGTGAGGTACAGAGCCGAAGCGCCCAGGTTCGACCGTCGGACGTCTTGTGCGACACGCGGTAGAACGCGAACCGAAAGCTCCGACCCCGGAGCTTCGGTCTACCGTCTAGGGACGAGCAGACAAGACATGGCACCGTGTGGTCGAAGGACACGACCACCGCGATCTTGCGCGGATAATGGATCGAGTCGATCCGGATCGGTTTGGCGCCGAACCAACGCTCGGACGTGGCGATGACGAGCGGGCGCAGCCACGCAGGATCATGAGTCGCAGCGGGAGCGTACGCGGCCGCGACGGCAGCAACGGCCACCGCGAGCGCGAGAGGCACCACGCGGGTCATGGCGCGCGACCGTAGCAGCACGACGTTAAGAAACCGGCACCGCTTATCGGCCGCACGCGCCGTGGTTCACGGCGTCTTTCACCTGGTCGAAGGCACCGCCCTTCGACCAGTGGTCGCTCTTGGGATCGAGCGTGTACGACCGGTTCCATGCCTCGTAGGCGGCGCACTTCTCGCCTGTCACGGTCCAGTGGTAGAGGCCGAGGTCGTACCACGGGTCGGGGTTCTCGGGCTGCAACCTCGTCGCGCGCTCGTACCAGGCGACGGCGGCGCGCTGGTCGCCCGCCATGTCCGCCGCGACGGCCCGTGCCTCGAGCGGGCCGAGGGATAGCGGGTTCAGCAGGCGCGCGCGGTCCGCGGCGTGAACGGCCGCGGCGATCCGGCCTGCGTCGGCGGCGTCCAGCGACCGCTGCACCTCGTCGTCGGCGAGCGCGGGGAAGGCGACCGCGAGCACGGCGAACGCCGTCGCGGCTCCGAGCGCGACGAGCTCCGGCGCCCGCGCGCGGACGTGTGCGCGAGGTCGGCCGAGGGCGAGGAGGGCACCGAGGGCGGTCAGCGTCGGAGCCGACACCGCAAGGAAGTCGAGGTCGTAGTCGACGAGTGCGTGGACACCGAACGCCAGCACGAGCGCTGCGAGCGATGCCGCCGCCCGCCGGTCTTCGGGCGGAGCGAGCCGCAGCCCACGGCGCACGCCGAGCACCGCGCCCACGACAGTCGCGGCGAGGAGCGCGAGCCCGACGATCCCGAGGTCGCCCAGGACCTGGAAGCCCACGCTGTGTGGCTCGGAGGCCTGCGTCGCGTCGGTCCTGTACCGGAGCCTCGCGATCGCGTACGTCCCTGCGCCCGAGCCACCGAGCGGCCGGTCGCGCGCGATCCGGAGCGATTCCTTCCACCAGGCGATCCGGTTGTTCGCGCACAGGTCGGCCAGGCGGCCCGGCGCGTTGGCGCACTCGCCCCCCGAGAACTGCGACGACGCCCACGAGAACGGATCGCCGACCTTCGCCACCAAGCCGGCCGCGCCGACGACGAGCACGATCGCGCACGCGGCGAACAGCACGGCCCGGACCAGCCGCTCGCGCTGGGAGACGAGCTGTGGGATGGGGAGCTTCCACGCCGCGAGCGCGACCACGAGCGCGACGACCACCGTGATCACGGCGAAGAGCCGGCCATCGGAAACCCTGTCGGAGCGCAGGACCCCGTCGTCGACGAGCGCGTGGCGCGTGAACGTCCAGGCGCCGACCGCGAGGCCGGGGCCCGCGAAAACGACGAGTCGGAGCGCGTCCGGCAGCCGCTCCCGGCTCAGCACGAGCCAGAGGACGACGACCGCGACGGCGCCGAGGACCCCCGCGCGCGACTGCGTGAGCAGCATCGCGAGCGCTCCGCCGTAGACGAGCAGCGCGCCCGCTACGCGGAGCCCCGCCCGGCGCTCGTTTGCGAGCCAGAGGCCGAGGGCGATCGCGCCGTCGGCGAGGAGCGCGAGCGCGTTCCAGTAGCCGACCGGCTCGCGGAGGCGCGCGATGCGGTCGCCGTCCGGGAAGAGCGAGGGGATCGCTACGCCGAGGAGCGCCCAGCCGACCGCCGCCGCAAGGACGACGGCGAGGAGCGAGGCGACGCGCCGGGCGCCGGCCAACAGCGAGCCCGCGAGAAGCCCGAGCGCGAGGAAGGCGAGGTAGACGAGGTCCCGGCCGAGCCAGTCCCACGAGCGGTCGCCGGCGATCGACCACGCGATCGAGATCCCCGCCCAGGCTGTCAGGCCCGCAGCGCCCACGATCGTTGTCAGCGCGGTCCGGTCGGGTCGAGGGAGAGGCAGCGTCCCGCGGAGCGCGAGCCCGAGCGCAACGCCCGCCACCACGAGCGCCGCGATCCCGACCGAAGCGAGCGAGTCCACCCGAGAGCCTCCACCGTGGAACACGGCCGCGGCGAGGAGCGCTCCGACCGCGGCGAGGAGGCCCGCCTCCGCGCTGCGTCCTCCTTCGGGCGCGGATCGCGGAGCCGCGTCCATCGCGCGCGAGGCTAGCATGGGCCCAAGAGGGAATCCGGACGGCGCATGCGGACCCGTCGATTCCCGCCTATCGCGTCTTACACATCGTTTACCCTTCCCTGATCGTCGACCCACGGAGGCAGGGAAGACTCAGCCAGGCCCCTTCCTCCGCAGCCCTCGTGCCACACGCCGACTTCCGACGTCTTTCATTCCCTGCCCTGGTCCTCGGACTGGTGCTGACTGCGCTCGCTCTCGCGGGACCGGCGGCGGCCGCGCCGAAGTCGTGCGCCGACCAGGTCGTCGCGGACTGGTACGGGGACGGACGGGTCGACAAGGTCTTCCCGGCTCACTGCTACCAGGAGGCGATCCGCTCCCTTCCCGTCGACGTGCTCGACTACTCGAACGCCAAGGAGGACATCCTCCGCGCGCTCGCGTTCGCCCGGAAGGGCGAGAAGGATCCGGGACCCTCGGGCGGCAGCCAGACCACGGGGAACAAGACAGACCCCGGCGAAGACACTGGCCCGGGCACGGGGCCGGGACCAGGGTCGGTCACGTCCGAACCGACGGGCACGGCGACCCATCCCGGCGACGAAGGAACCGGGACCGACGCCTCGGGGGCCGTAGACACGTCCGGGCCGTCGTCCGTGCCACTTCCGCTGCTGATCCTCGGTGGGCTGGCGCTCCTGCTCCTCGCGGCAGGCGGCGTCGGCTACCTGAGCCGCCGCGCGCAATCCCGCCGCGACGGCGGCCCGCCCGGCCCGGCCTGAGCGGCGCTCCCGCGTGAGGCCGGTAGCGCTTGCTGCAGCCTCGCCGACACTGACAGGCGATCGGCCGCGACCGGTAGAATCCAGCGTGTGAGTGGGCACCTAAATTTCTGCTATTTGCAGGAATTTCGGTGCCGTCCGACGGGCGTCCTAGCATGCCCGGTCCGCCCGCAGGACGCGCCCTTGCGCGACCCAGACGGGGACTGATTCGACATCTCGGCCCGGGAGGACAGCATGGCCACCGCGAAGCAGGCGACGCAGACGGCCCAGGCACCGCAGCAGGAGGAGGAGTTCGTCAACAGCGTCCTCGACGAGGAGGCGAGCGTCGGCCCGAAGCGGTACTTCACGATCCCGGGACGCGACCCGTTCGACGAGATCGAGTGGGAGACGCGTGACGCGCTGATCCCGGGCAAGAACGGCCCCGCATTCGAGCAGCGCGACGTCGAGTTCCCGAAGTTCTGGTCACAGACCGCGACGAACATCGTCGCCCAGAAGTACTTCCGTGGCCGCATGGCCTCGCCGGAGCGCGAGCGGAGCGTCAAGCAGATGATCGGCCGTGTCGCGGACACGATCACGGGCTGGGGCACGCAGGGCGGCTACTTCGCGAGCGACGACGAGGCCGACACCTTCCACGCGGAGCTGAAGGCGATCCTGGTCAACCAGTACGCGTCGTTCAACTCCCCGGTCTGGTTCAACGTCGGCTTCGAGGAGACGCCGCAGTGCTCGGCCTGCTTCATCCTCTCGATCGACGACTCGATGGAGTCGATCCTCGACTGGATCCGCCGCGAGGGGATCATCTTCCGTGGCGGCTCGGGCTCGGGCCTCAACCTCTCCCGGCTCCGCTCGTCGAAGGAGCAGCTCTCGAAGGGCGGCTACGCGTCGGGTCCGGTCTCGTTCATGCGTGGCGCGGACGCCTCGGCGGGAACGATCAAGTCGGGCGGCAAGACGCGGCGGGCCGCGAAGATGGTCGTGCTCGACGTCGACCATCCCGACATCGACGAGTTCATCTGGTGCAAGGCCCGGGAGGAGCGGAAGGCGCGCGTCCTCGAGCAGGCCGGGTACGACATGTCGCTCGACTCGGCGGACTGGGCGTCGATCCAGTACCAGAACGCCAACAACTCGGTTCGCGTCACGGACGCGTTCATGGAGGCGGTCACCGAGGGCAAGGAGTGGGCGCTCACCGCACGCACCGACGGGACCGTCGTGGAGACGGTCGAGGCGCGTGCGCTGCTGCGCGACATGGCCGCCGCGGCCTGGGAGTGCGCCGATCCGGGCGTGCAGTACGACACGACGATCAATTCCTGGCACACGTCGCCGATCACGGGCCGGATCAACGCCTCGAACCCCTGCAGCGAGTACATGCACATCGACGACTCCGCGTGCAACCTCGCCTCGCTGAACCTCATGAAGTTCCGCCGCGAGGACGGCGAGCTCGACGTCGAGATGTTCGAGCACGCCGTCGACGTCGTCCTTCTCGCCCAGGAGATCCTCGTCGGCTACTCCTCCTACCCGACGCCGGAGATCGGGCGGAACGCCAAGAAGTTTCGCCAGCTCGGCCTCGGCTACGCGAACCTCGGTGCGCTGCTGATGGCGCGCGGCCTGCCGTACGACTCGGACGAGGGCCGGGCGTACGCCGCCGCGATCACCGCCCTGATGACCGGGCGCGCGTATCGCAAGTCCGCCGAGGTGGCGCACCGGATGGCGCCGCACGCCGGCTACCAGGAGAACCGGGCGCCGATGGTCGGCGTCATCGCGAAGCATCGCGCCGCGGTCGGCAACATCAACCACGCCGACTCGGTGCCCGACGACCTGCTCGACGCCGCCCGCCGCTCGTGGGACGAGGCGCTCGAGATCGGCGAGGTGCACGGCTTCCGCAACGCGCAGGCGACCGTGCTCGCGCCGACCGGGACGATCAGCTTCATGATGGACTGCGACACGACCGGCGTGGAGCCGGACTTCTCGCTCGTCAAGTCGAAGAAGCTCGTCGGCGGCGGCGAGATCACGATCGTCAACAAGACCGTCCCGATGGCGCTCGCCGAGCTCGGCTACGCGCCGCGCGAGGTCGAGGAGATCGTCGCGTTCATCGACGAGCGCGGCGGCGTCGTCGGCGCACCGCACCTGAAGACCGAGCACTACCCCGTGTTCGACTGCGCGATCGGCGAGCGTGCGATCCACTACATGGGGCACGTGAAGATGATGGGCGCGGTGCAGCCGTTCATCTCGGGCGCGATCTCGAAGACGGTGAACCTGCCCGAGCAGACGACGATCGACGAGGTCGCCCAGCTGTTCGTCGAGTCCTGGCGGCTCGGAGTCAAGGCGATCGCGATCTACCGGGACAACTGCAAGGTCGCGCAGCCGCTCTCGTCCTCGAAGGAGGGCCCGGCGGTCGCGCTCCCGATCGGCGCGACGGGCGTGGTCGCGCATCCGCAGCGCCGGCGCCTGCCCGACGACCGCACCGAGGTCGGTCGCAAGTTCAAGGTCGGCGAGTACGAGGGGTACATCCACGTCGGCCTGTTCGAGGATGGGACGCCCGGCGACATCTTCGTGGACATCGCGAAGGAGGGCACGACCCTCGCCGGCCTCATGAACTCCTTCATGATCTCGGTCTCGCTCGGGCTCCAGTACGGCGTGCCGCTCGAGGTGTACGTCTCGAAGTTCAGCCACATGCGCTTCGAGCCGAGTGGCCTGACGAACGACCCGGACATTCGCGCCGCGAAGTCGATCGTCGACTACATCTTCCGCTGGATGGGCAAGAAGTTCCTCACCGCCGACCAGCAGGAAGAAGCGGGGATCCTGACGCCCGAGGTGAAGGCACGCCTGGCGGCGGCGTACACCGAGAACCCGGGCGCAGGTCTCGCCGCTCAAGCAGTCGAGTCGGCCCCTCCGGGCCAGACGGCGCTCTTCAACCAGTGGGAGGACGCCGTCGAGTGCGCCCGCTGCGGCGGCCGCATGATCAGGACGGGCTCGTGCTACACGTGCCGCGACTGCGGCACGAACACCGGCTGCAGCTGAGCGAACCGGCTCACGCATGGAAGGAAGAGAGCCGCGAAGACGCGGCTCTCTTCCTTATGTGAGGGTATGACGATGCTCGACCACGTGGGGTTCGCCGTCGCGGACTACGAGCGGAGCAAGACGTTCTACGAAGAGGCGCTCGCACCGCTCGGCTTCATTCTCCTCGCGGAGTTCTCGGAGGCGTCCGCCGGGTTCGGCCAGGCCGGCGAAAGACCGTCGTTCTTCATCGAGGCCTACGGAGAGCCGGTGCGCGGCCGGCTGCATATCGCGCTGCGTGCCGAGAATCGGGCTCAGGTGGACGCCTTTCACACCGCCGCGCTCGAGGCAGGTGGAACTGACAACGGCGCCCCCGGCCTGCGGTGGTACCACCCCGACTACTACGGCGCCTACGTCCTCGACCCCGACGGCAACAACCTCGAGGCCGTCTGCCACCTGGCTGACTAAGGAAGGCCGACGGGCCGGTGCTCGGGAGCCCGAGCCGACCAGGCGCGCCTGACCTCACAGGACGGAGTGACGCCGGATCCGGTCCGAAACCGATGAATCTTCGCCAGCCTGCCAGTCTCCACCGTGTGCGGATCCGTTTCGCGCGCAGAACGCGCCTACGTCAACACATGCGGGAGGCAACTTGAAGCTTCTTCTTACGTCCGGCGGCATCACGAACGCGAGCATCCGCGAGGTGCTGGTCGACTTGCTGGGCAGGCCGATCGACGAGAGCAGTGCCCTGTGCATCCCCACAGCGGAGTACGGCCACCCCTGGTGCACGCCAGCCTCGGCCTGGCGCTTCATCGCGGGCCAGGGCGACCTCGGCTGGAAATCGGTGGGCGTCCTCGAGCTGACCGCGCTGCCCACCATCGGCGAGGAGCGCTGGGTGCCCTGGGTGCGAGAGGCAGACGTCCTGTTGGTGGACGGCGGCGATGCGACGTACCTATGCCACTGGATGCGGCAGAGCGGGCTGGCGGAGCTCCTGGCGACGCTGCCCGAGATCGTCTGGGTCGGGGTCAGCGCCGGAAGCATGGTGATGACCCCCCGGATCGGCGACGACTTCGTGATGTGGCCGTCTGCCACAGACGACCGCACCCTGGGGATCGTCGACTTCTCGATCTTCCCGCACCTCGACAACCCTGATCTGCCGTGGAACACCATGGCCGCCGCAGAAGAATGGGCCGCCGGCCTGTCGGGCCCTGCGTATGCGGTCGACGACGAGACCGCGTTCAAAGTGGTCGACGGCACCGTCGAGGTCGTGTCCGAAGGGCACTGGACGCTGCTCAATCCTGCGCGTACGTCGACCTAGAGGCTTGATGCGGGTTATGGGCACGCACGGCTGGGGGCCTGCGCGCGGCGCATCGCGGCCGTCTCGCTGCTCGCCGATACCTTCGGGTATCGGCGAGCACTGATCCGGCCACGCTGCTTGGCGCATGCCCTCCCCGCACGCACCCGTAACCCACATCAAGCCTCTAATCCTCTGGGCGACCGTTCGCACATGTGCGTCGGACCGAATGCCCGCCGTACGCTTCGCTGGTGTCTGCAATCGACGCGCTCATCAGGCCCGATCGCTATCCACTGTCGTCGCGGTACGACCCGCGTTGGGTCGTTGCGCTCGAAATGGGGCCGCATCCGCTCTGGCAGCTCGAGGACATTGTCCCGGCGCTTGCGCTCGAGCCGGGAGATCGTGTGCTCGATCTCGGCTGCGGTCGCGGCGCGACCTCCGTCTTCCTCGCCCGTGAGTGCGGGATGACGGTTACGGCGTGCGACCTCTGGGTGAGTGTGGAGGAGCTGGCAGATGTCTTCCGCGAGGCCGGCGTCGAGGGTTCTGTGACACCGGTGAATGCGGACGCACGTCAACTCCCGTTTGCGGATGACGAGTTCGACGCAATCGTGAGCATCGATGCGTTCGAATACTTCGGAACCGACGTTCATCTCTTGCCCGCACTGCTCCGTGTTCTGAAATCGGGTGGGACAATCGGGATGACCACGCCCGGCCTCGAGCCGGATCCGTACGAGGCTGACGTCCCCGACGCGGTATGGTCGCTCTGGCAGCACGAGGTCGCGGCGTGGCACGCGCCGGAATGGTGGCGCCGACACTGGGAGTTGAGCGGGCTCCTCGAAGGAATCGAGTCAGGATGGCTCCCGGACGGACGCGAGAACTGGATTCGCTGGGCCGAAGCCGTTGAGAGCATGAGCGGGAGAGACGAAGCGGCAGTGCTCGACGTACTCGAGGGTGAGACCGGCGCACAGATGGGGTTCGTCTCGGTTACCGCGCGTACGCGATAGCGGTCTGCGTCTGAGCTCGACGATCGGGGCCCGGACTGATTCGTTTGTCCGCGGGACGTTTCAAGAGCCTGAGGGCGGGAACCCGACTTGGTGATGAGCGAGGCCCACGCCCAGCCCGCGACACTGTCTGAGAGCTCCGCGGACATCGAGGTCGCTGTCATCGGTGCAGGCCAGGCCGGCCTCGCGATCGGGCACTTCCTGAAGCTCCAGGGCCGGCGGTTCGTGATGCTCGAGCGCGCGGGCGGCATCGCCCCTGCCTGGCGCGATCGTTGGGACTCGCTGACGCTCTTCACTCCGCGCCGGTACAGCGCCTTGCCCGGCATGCCGTTCCCCGGCGATCCCGACGGCTATCCGACCCGCGACGAGGTGGTCGCGTACCTCGAGCGCTACGCCGAGACCTTCGAGCTTCCGGTCAAGCTGAACAGCGGAATCGAGCAGCTCGAGCGCGGCGACGACGGGCGCTTCCGCCTCACGATCGACGGAGGGAGGATCGAGGCGGACCAGGTCGTCGTCGCAACCGGGCCGTTCCCGACGCCCTACGTGCCGAAGGTCGCGAGCAAGCTCGCGGCCGACGTCTTTCAGACGCACGCCGTCGGCTACCGCCGCCCCGAGAGCGTGCCGGAGGGGCGGGTGCTCGTGGTCGGAGGCGGCAACACCGGCTTCCAGATCGCAAAGGAGCTCTCGGCGACGCACACGGTCGTGCTCTCGGTGGGGTCCCCGCAGAAGCCGCTGCCCCAGCGCCTGCTCGGCCGTGACCTCTTCTGGTGGCTGACCAAGGCGCGCATCCTGAACAAGACGGTCGACTCGCGTCTGGGTCGCAAGCTCAGCACGCGCGACACATTGATCGGCTCGAGCCCCGGAGAGCTGACGAAACGCTACGGCGTCGCGCTCGAGCCGCGGCTCGTCGACGCCGAAGGCCGCCGGGCTCGGTTCGAAGGCGGCAGCGAGCTCGAGGTGGACGCCGTCATCTGGGCCACGGGCTACCGCCCCGACTACTCGTGGATCAAGCTGCCGGTCTTCGACGAGACCGGTCGCGTGCACCACCGCCGCGGCGTCACCGACGTTCCTGGTCTCTATTTCCTCGGTCTATCCTGGCAGCACACCCGGGGCTCTGCGCTGATCGGCTGGGTGGGCGACGATGCCGAGTTCGTCGCCGGTGAGCTCGAAGCCGCCGCCCGGAAGCTCGTCACGGAAGGGGTTTGACGATGGAGCACACGGACGAACACGCCCACGGCGGCGAGCAGTTCCCCACCGAGACCGAGGGCCTCCCCCAGGCTGTCGCCACGCAGGTGATCGAGCTTGCCGACGGCGACACCGTCGATCTTCGGATCGGGCCGGTCACGAAGCGGATCGGCGACGCGACGGTGCGGATGCTCGCGTACAACGGCTCGATCCCCGGCCCGACGCTGCGTGTCCGAGAAGGGTCCGAGCTCGTCGTGAACGTCGCCAACGAGGGCGACCTGGAGGCGACCGTCCACTGGCACGGCCTGCGACTGGACAATCGCTTCGACGGGACGCACGAGACGCAGGCGCCCATCCCCGTCGGCGGGAGCTTCTCCTACCGCATCGAGTTTCCCGACCCGGGCGCGTACTGGTACCACCCGCACATCCGCGAGGACTACGGCCAGGAGATGGGGCTATACGGGAACATCCTCGTGGCCCCGGCCGAGGAGAGCTACTGGCCGCCTGCGCACCGCGAGGTTGCGCTGACGCTCGACGACGTGCTGATCGAGAACGGCGCGATTGCCCCGTTCAGCCCGGACGAGACGACGTACGCGGCGATGGGCCGGTTCGGGAACGTGATGCTGGTCGGAGGCGAAACAGACCTTGCGCTCACCGCGAAGCGCGGCGAGATCGTCCGCTTCTACCTGACCAACACGGCCAACACCCGTGTCTTCGACGCGGCGTTCCCGGGCGCGAGGATGAAGCTCGTCGGTGGCGACAGCGGCCGCTGCGAGCACGAGGAGCTCGTCGACTCGGTCGTGCTCGCGCCCTCCGAGCGGGCTGTCGTCGACGTGCTCTTCGACGAATCGGGTCAGCTGACCCTCGAGCACCGAACGCCCGAGCGGACCTACGCGCTGGCGACGGTCGACGTCGACGCCGAGCCCGTCTCGCCGTCACTGAGCGAGGAGTTCGACGTGCTTCGCGACACCGCGGAGTGGGCGGCCGAGCGCGAGCGACTCGCCCCGTATGTCGACGCACCGCCGGACAAGACGCTGTCGTTCGTCGCCGAGATGGACCTTGGCACACCCGAGGGCCCGGTGGTCTACGCGTGCCCCATGCACCCCGAGGTCGTGAGCGAGGAGCCCGGCAAGTGCCCACAGTGCGGGATGAAGCTCCTCGCCACCGCGGCGCCAGAGAGCTTCGTCTGCCCGATGCACCCCGAGGTCACGAGCGACGAGCCCGGCAAGTGCCCGGAGTGCGGCATGAAGCTGCTGCCGGCCTCTGTCGTCGCCACCGCGTCGGGCCACGAGATGCACGAGCACGACGCCCACGAGCGCGACGAGCACGAGCATCACGAGCACGAGCATCACGAGCACCACGAGCACGACCACGCGCACGCCGACGCAGGCGGGATCGAGTGGGAGGACGACATGGTCGACGTCAACCGCATCACGACGCCGGCGAACACCCGCTGGAGCCTCGTCGACAAGGAGACCGGCGACGCCAACCACGCGATCGACTGGCAGTTCCGGGTCGGCGACCGGATCAAGCTGCGGCTGGTCAACGAGATGGACTCGGACCATCCGATGCACCATCCGTTCCACGTCCACGGCGCGGGCCGCTTCGTCGTGCTCGCCCGCGACGGCGTTCCAGAGGAGAACTACGTGTGGAAGGACACGGTGCTGCTGCGCACGGGCGAGACGGTGGACATCCTGCTCGACGTGACGAACCCCGGCCGCTGGATGGCCCACTGCCACATCGCCGAGCACCACGAGAGCGGGATGATGTTCAGCTTCGACGTTCTGCCGGCAGATCCCGACGGGAGCTGACCGAGAGCCGCGACTCGAGGGTCCCGAGCACACCCCCGGCAGGGGCTCGAATCACGCGCTCCCCTGTAGAACTACGGACTACGATCATCGTGTTGTCAAACAGGAGGTAGTCGCATGTCCAGCCGTATTCCCCGGCTCCTGCTCGTCGCCACCGCCCTCACCGCGCTCACCGCGCTCGTGGGCGGGCTGGCCGGGGCGTCGGCGGCCACCGGGAAGAATCCGAAGATCGCCAAAGAGGTACCGGCGGCGATCCGCGACAAGGGGACGCTGACGGTTGCCTCGGATGCGACCTACGCGCCGATGGAGTTCGTCGGCAAGAACGCCAGGACGGTGGTCGGGGTCGACGCCGACCTCGCGAAAGCGCTCGGGCAGGTGCTCGGCCTGAAGCTGAATGTCGTAAACGCGACGTTCGCCACGATCATCCCCGGTCTCCAGTCGGGCAAGTACGACCTCGGCATGTCTTCGTTCACCGCCACCAAGAAGCGCCAGAAGGTCGTCGATTTCGTCACGTACTTCTCCGCGGGACATCCTTTTACGTGAAGGCCTCCGGCGGCCCCGCAATCCACGGGCTCGCGGACCTCTGCGGCCGGACCGTCGCCGTCGAGAACGGGACGACCCAGCTGGACGACGCGACCGCGCAGAACGCGAAGTGCAAGAAAGGCGGCAAGTCGGCCGTGAAGATCTCCGCATTCCCCGACCAGAACGCTGCGAACCTCGCGCTCGCGAGCGGCCGCGCAGACGTCGGGATGGCGGACTCCCCGGTCGCGGCGTATATCGTCGAACAGTCTCACGGACAGTTCAAGCTCTCGGGAAAGTCGTACGGCACGGCGCCCTACGGAATCGCGCTTCCGAAGGGCGACGGGATGGCGAAGCCCGTGCTGCACGCTGTCCAGGCGCTGATGAAGAACGGCAAGTACACGGCGATCCTGAAGAAGTGGGGCGTGCAGGGCGGCGCGATCTCGAACCCCAAGATCAACGGCGCCATCAGCTGACATGACGTCGGACGGGGGCGCCCAGGCGGTCCCGTCCGACCAGATCCGGGCGATACCGGTCCGCCATCCAGGCCGCTGGGTGGCGGGCCTCGTCGTCCTGTACCTCGCAGTCGCGGTCGTCGGCTCCGTCGTGCAGAACGAGCGCTTCCAGTGGTCGGTGATCGGCGACTACTTCACCTCGCCGCAGATCCTCGACGGCCTGGTGGTCACGCTCGAGCTGACCGTCACCTCGATGGCGATCGGGATCGTGCTCGGCGTCCTGCTCGCGGTCATGCGTCTCTCGCTCAACCCGCTCGTATCAAGCGCGAGCTGGCTCTACATCTGGTTCTTCCGCGGCACGCCCGTGCTGGTGCAGATCCTCTTCTGGTTCAACGTGGCCGCGCTCTATCCGAGCTTCTCGATCGGGATCCCGTTTGGGCCGCAGTTCGCGGAGGTCGACCTGACTACGCTGATCACACCGTTCGTCGCGGGCATGCTCGCGCTCGGGCTGAACGAGGGCGCCTACATGGCGGAGATCGTGCGCGCCGGGATGATCTCCGTGGACGAGGGGCAGACCGAAGCTGCGCAGAGCCTCGGGATGGGCCGCCTGCTGACGATGCGCCGCATCGTCCTCCCGCAGGCGATGCGGGTGATCATCCCGCCCACCGGCAACGAGACGATCTCGATGCTGAAGACGACCTCGCTGGTGAGCGCGATCGCGGTCACCGATCTGCTCTACACGACCCAGATCATCTACGCGCGCACCTACCAGACGATCCCCCTCCTGATCGTGGCGAGCATCTGGTATCTGATCGTGACGACCGTCCTCTCGATCGGGCAGTACTACCTCGAGCGCCACTTCGGACGCGGCGTCTCCCGGCAGCGGCGGGAGACGCTGCTCCAGCGGTGGCTGCGTAATGTCCGCTCGCTTCGGAGCCCGAGCGAGGGGTGACGCCGATGGTGAGGGCCGAGTCGGTGCACAAGCGCTTCGGGCGGCTCGAGGTGCTGAAGGGCGTCTCTCTCCAAGTCGCTCCCGGCCAGGTGATGTGCATCCTGGGCCCCTCCGGCTCCGGAAAGACGACCTTCATCCGCTGCATCAACCACCTGGAGAAGATCGACGCGGGCCGGCTCTGGGTGGACGGCGAGCTGGTGGGCTACCGGCAGGCCGGAGACAAGCTCTATGAGCTGCCCGAGCGCGAGGTGACGCGCAAACGGGCGGAGATCGGCATGGTCTTCCAGCGCTTCAACCTCTTCGGTCACCTGACGGCCCTCGAGAACGTCGTCGAGGCGCCGATCCGCGTGAAGAAGCTACGGCGAGACGAGGCCGTGCACAGGGGCAAGGAGCTGCTCGACTGGGTCGGGCTCTCGGACAAGCTCGGCGCGTATCCGTCGACGCTGTCCGGCGGGCAGCAGCAGCGTGTCGCCATCGCGCGGGCGCTCGCGATGGGGCCGAAGCTGATGCTCTTCGACGAGCCGACGTCGGCGCTCGACCCGGAGCTCGTCGGCGACGTGCTCGACGCGATGCGCCAGCTCGCAGCCGAGGGGATGACGATGGTCGTCGTCACGCACGAGATCGGCTTCGCGCGCGAGGTGGGCGACATCGCGGTGTTCATGGACGACGGCGTCGTCGTCGAAAGCGGCGATCCTCGCGAGGTGCTCGTGAGCCCGCGGCACGAGCGGACGCGATCGTTTCTCTCGAAGGTGCTCTGAGCCCGGATCCGTCGATCTGCCCGGGCGAGGGCCTGCCGGGTTTCGCCGCCGATGCCGACCCGCCGGCTCGCGGCTAGCCTCCCGCGAATGGCCGGGCTCGAGGAGCTGTTCGAGCGCAATCGCGCGTGGGCGAGCGCGATGGTTGCGCGCGACCCCGCGTTCTTCTCGGGGCTTGCGAGGCGTCAGGCGCCGGCCTACCTGTGGATCGGCTGCTCCGACAGCCGCGTTCCCGCGAACCAGATCCTCGACCTCCGTCCGGGCGAGGTGTTCGTCCATCGGAACGTGGCGAACGTGGTCGTCCACACCGATCTCAACTGCCTCTCCGTCCTCCAGTACGCCGTCGACGTGCTTCGAGTCCGTCACGTGATCGTTTGCGGTCATTACGGCTGCGGCGGCGTCGCAGCCGCGCTCGACGGGGGTCGACACGGGTTGGTGGACAACTGGCTCCGGCACGTGGCGGACGTCGCAGGGACGCATGACGCGGAGCTCGCGGCGCTCGGCGACGAGGAGCGGCTCGCGCGTCTGTGCGAGCTGAACGTCGTCGAGCAGGTGGCGAACGTCTGCGGGACGACGATCGTCGGCGACGCATGGGCTCGCGGTGACGACCTCACGGTGCACGGCCTCGTCTACGACCTCGAGGACGGGCTCCTCCGCGACCTGGCCGTCAGTCGATCGAGAGGAGTCGCCGATGAGCGCTGAGCGAGTCGTCGTAGTCCGCCCCGGGGAAGGGCACCGTGTCGGAAACGTCGAGTTCCTCGCCCGAAGCGCCGACACCCCGCGGTTCAACCTCGCGATCATCACGATCCAGCCGCACAGGCATGGCCCGCCCGCGCACGTGCACACGGCGGAGGACGACGCCTTCCTCATGGTCGAGGGCGAGCTCGTCTTCACGGTGGACGGCGAGGAGGTCGTCGCTGGCCCCGGGACGTTCGTGCTCGCGCCACCGGGGGTCGAGCACACCTTCGAGAACCGCGGCGACGCGATCGCGCGGTTCATCAACGTCCACGCACCCGCGGGCTTCGACATCCGGCTCGAAGAGGACTGAGCCCGCGGCGCAAAGGGGCAGACTCGGCCCATGGCCGACCTCGACAACGCCGCTGTCGCCGAGCGCCTCGATGCGTTCGCCGGGCTGCTCGACCTCGCCGGCGCATCCGGGTACGGCGCGCGGGCGTATCGGCGGGCCGCCGAGACGATCCGTGCGACGCCCGCGCCGATCCTCGACCTCGCGAGGCAAGGTCGGGCGCAGGAGCTCCGCGGGATCGGGCCGGGGATCGCCGCGCGCCTCGAGGAGCTCGCGCGGACGGGGACGATCGCCGAGCTCGACGAGCTACGGGAGGAGGTGCGTCCGGAGCTCGTCGGCTTCGGCAGGATGCTCGGGCTCACCCCGAAGCGCACCGTCGAGATCGCGAAGGCGCTCGGGATCGCGACGGTCGAGGAGTTCCGCCAAGCCGCGCGCGAAGGACGGCTGCGGGCCGCGCCCGGCGTCGGGCCGGCCACGGAAGCGAAGATCCTCGACCGGCTCGAAGGGCGGATGGATCGCCCCGCACGTGGACTCACGCTCAACCGCTCACGGCCGCTCGTCGAGGGGATCGCCGCGGCGCTCGGCGGAGAGGTGGCGGGCGACCCGAGGCGCTGGGCCGACACGTCGTTCGACCTGGCAATTGTCGTGCCTACACGCAATCCGGAACCCGTCGTCGCCGCCTTCGAGGACTTGCCGCAGATCGTCTCCCTTGTCGAGCGCGAGGACCGCGGTGCGACCGGCGTGACCGTCGAGGGGGTTCCCGTCGTGCTGTCCCTGCCGCCGCCCGAGCGGTTCGGCACGGAGCTCCTCCGACAAACGGGATCGCGCGCCTATGTCGACGCGCTCGGAACGCTCCCCGAGGCAGCCGACGAGCAGGGCGTCTACGGGGCGCTCGGCGTGCCCTGGTGCCCACCCGAGCTTCGCGAAGGACCGTTTCGCGGCACGCCGCCCACCCTCGTCGAGGTGGACGACGTCCGCGGCGACCTCCACAGCCACACGACGTGGTCCGACGGCCGAGCGTCCGTCTACGAGATGGGTCTCGCCGCTCGCGACCGCGGTTACGGGTACCTCGCGATCTGCGACCACACGGAGAACGTCCGGGTCGTTCCCGGGTTGAACGCGGACGCAGTGCGCCGCCAAGGCGAGGAGATCGCGGCCGCGAACGACGAGCTCGCGCCGTTCCGCGTCCTGCGCGGGATCGAGGTCGACATCCGCCGCGACGGCAGCCTCGACCTTCCCGACGAGGTCCTCTCGGAGCTCGACTGGGTCCAGCTCAGCCTCCATGCGGGTCAGCGCGACGAGCGGAAGCCGCTGACGGCGAAGGTGCTGGAGGCGATGCGCCATCCCGCCGTGAGGTGCCTGAGCCACCCGAAGGGCCGGATCATCAACCACCGTCCGCCGAACGCGCTCGATCTCGAGGAGGTCCTCGCCGTCGCGCTCGAGACCGGTGTCGCGCTCGAGGTCAACGGTCTCCCCGACCGCCTCGATCTCTCGGGCGAGAACGCGCGGCTCGCGGTCGAGGCCGGCGTCCCGCTCGTCGTCTCGACGGATGCGCACTCGGTGCGCGGCCTCGGCAACATGGCGCTGGCCGTGGCGACCGCGAGACGCGGCTGGGCGACCGCGGCGAACGTCCTCAACACCCGGCCGCTCGCCGAGGTGCTCGCGCATCGCCGCTGAGACTCTGCGTCGGCCGGGCGCTCGGCGGCGTCTTACGGCCGGAACCGACGCACGTCGGTGCCGCGCCAGCTCGGCACCCACGCTTCGCCGCGGATCTCCGTCACGACGAACGGCCCCGCGCCGGTCATCACGTTCCCGACCACGGAGCTCGACACCGGATCGACGATCGCGACCCGATTGGCGCGGATGCGGGGCACCCAGACGCGCCCGCCCACGACAGCCGGGTCGCCGAGATTGCCCGGGATCGTGATCGTGGCCGACACCGTGTTCGTCTCCGGGTCGATCCGGCTCAGCCCGTTCGGGCCCGTGATCCACACCGCGCCTTGCCCCGCCGCCGTCCACCCCGCCATCGGCAACGCGATCCGCGCGACGACCGCGTTCGTCCTCGGGTCGATCCTGACGACGCCGTCCGCGCCGGTCGCCCAGATCGAGCCGAAGGCGCCGACCACCCCGGTCGCCTGGTCGAGCGCCACGCGCGCCGCCACGCGGTTCGTCGCCGGGTCGATGCGGACGAGCTGGCCGCCGCCGTGCACGGTCGCCCAAGCGGCGCCGTACGCGAACGTCGCGTCGTACGGGCTCGCTCCGACCTCGATGGCCGAGATCCGCTTCCCGCTCCGCACCGAGACGCGGCTCACGGTGGCGGAGTACGTGTCCTCGATCCAGAGCGAGCCCGCGCCGACGCCGAGGCCGCACGCGCCGCTGCCCACGCTGGCCCGGCCGACGACGACGTTCCGCCGAGGGTCGATCCGAATGAGATAGGGCACTCCGAACGCGCTCACCCAGACGAACCGGCCTGCAGCGGCGGCAGCGCACGGCTGGGCCGCCGTCGGCACCGCGATCGTCGCGACGGCGGTCGGCCCGCCCGCCGCCGAGGCGGTCGCCGCCAGGAGGAGCACGATGGGCACGGCCGCGAGCGAGCGTCGCATGTCGAGGACAATACTACGTTTTCGGAGTAATTGCTACGAATTCGAGGTTTCTCCAGGACCCGATCCGCCGAGGATCTCCGCGAAAGCGTCGGCGAGCTGCTCGAGCCCGTGCCGGACCACGTCCGGCTCGCCGAGCGCCCCGCTCAGCTGCTCGTTGATCCGACGGAGCGCGGGCCAGCCCCGACGCCACTCGGCGTCGCCCGCCTCGGTCAGGGCGACGAGCACCGAGCGCCCGTCGACCGGATTCGGCACGCGCGCGGCATGCCCCCGGCCTTCGAGTCGCCTGACGGCATCCGATGCGGTCGTCAGGGGCATCCCGAGCTCGCCCGCCACCTCGGTCAGCCGCGCGGGGCCTCGCGCGCCGACGAGGCTGAGGAGCGCGTAGTCGGACGCGGCGACGCCGTCGGCCGCGAGCTCGCGCTCGACGAGCTGACCCATCCGCTGGTGAGCGGCGACCACGAGGAGCAGGAGCGAGAGTCGGCGCTCGGGCGGGGCGTCCGTTCCTGTCGCCTCCACGGCCCCATCCTCGCACCCACTGCGAGGGGTTGCGGACAGCGCCCCCGTCGTAGAGGATCGAGGCTGGACAAACGGCAATGGGAACCGTCTCCGACATCCTCGGCGCGAAGGGGCACGAGGTCCTCCGGATCGACGGAGCGGCCACGGTCCTGGACGCGGTGAAGGCGATGGTCGGAGGCAACGTCGGCGCGCTGATCGTGACCGAGGGCGGCGAGATCGCCGGGATCGTCACCGAGCGGGACTACCTCCGGCGTGTGACCCTCGAGGGTCGCGACGAGCGCACCACCCCTGTCCGCGAGATCATGAGCGCGCCGTTCGTCTACGTGGGGCCGGACGCGACCATCGACGAGTGCATGGCGATCATGACCGAGCGTCGGTTCCGCCACCTGCCCGTGCTGACCGCCGAGCGCGCGCTCGTCGGGATCGTCTCGATCGGCGACGTCGTGAAGTACCAGTCGCAAGAGCAGGGAGTCCAGATCAAGTTCCTCACCGAGTACATCTCGGGCTAGCTCCGGTGCGGAACGGGTAGCGTGTCCGCCATGCGGAGATACGTCGTCGTTCTCGTGCTGATCCTCGGTGCTCTCGGCCTCGTCGGCGCCGGGTGTGGCGGTGGCAGCGACTCCTCCTCCCCGGCGACCACCGCCGAGGCGACCACCGCCGAGACGACCACTGGCGCGACCACCGGCGGCGGTGAGACGACGACGACGGGAGGCTCCGCGACCGGGGACGCCGCGAACGGCAAGGCCGTGTTCGCAAGCGCGGGCTGCGGCGGGTGCCATACATACTCGAAGGCCGGGTCGAGCGGCTCCATCGGCCCCAATCTCGACGACCTCGCACCGTCGTTCGACGCGGTCGTGACCCAGGTGACGAACGGCGGCGGCCCGATGCCTTCCTTCAAGGGACAGCTCTCCGAGCAGGAGATTCGGGACGTGGCGGCGTTCGTCTCGGGCTCGTCCTCCTAGCGCTCTCACGACGGAACCGAGCCACGGCGGTGGCAGCGGCCGCGATGCCTATGCTGCTTGGTTCTGTCCGAGACGACCCCCATACCCGAGACGCTCCCTGCGGCAAGCCTCGAGCTGCTCTGGCAGGACGACGCGACCGCCTTCGCGGTGCTGCGCGACACGGCCGGCGACCTCTCGTCGCCACCGCTCGCGACCGGCATCGCCTCCGTCGCCGACATCGCCCGGGCAGGGCACGGCGTCGCCTGCCGCAGGCTCTCCCTGACAGAGCTCCTCGACCTCGACACCGGCGAGCTCGCTCTGGGCGACACGACGCAGGCCGTGCTCGCGGTCGTCGACCGCGCGCGCCGATCGGTCGCCGAGGGGCTGGTCCACCCACACCTCGAGCCGAGCGACGGACGTTGGCACGCGCTCTGGGGGGCAACGCTCGACGAGGTGGTGGCAGACGAGCTCGACGGCATCGCAGCCGCGGCGCCGGCCGTGTGCGCGGATCCCTTCGACGCCGACGCCGACGGCTTCGTCCACGACCTCTACGCGTGCGCGGTCGACGAGCTCGCGCGACGGGCGATCCGCGGGCGGGACCTCCGTCCACCCGCCGGCGCCCGCGAGCCGGGCGTCGCCGAGCGCCTGCTCGCCGGCCTCCTGTCCGACGAGCCCGCGCTCCCGTCGCACAACGGCTACGCAGCGCTCGAGCGGAGGCTCAGCGCGTGGGTCGACGGCGGACTGGCCCATCGCTCGCGCGCGCCCTGGAACGTCGGTTTGCGCCTGTCGGAAGGCGAGGGAGGACGGGTCGGCGTCGCGCTCTGGCTCGAGGCCGCGGACGACCCGACGCTCGCGCTCCCGGCCACCCTCCTGCGCGACGGCGACGAGGGGGTCTTCGAGTTTCTCCGCCAGGGCGACCCTCGCGGCGCCGTGGCCCGTCGCGTCGCGTCGATCCGACCCGTTCTCGACGAGGCCGGGCTGCCGCGGCTCGATGCCGACGACCCCGAAGCCGTGCTCGACGACGACCAGGTCCGCTCGCTCCTGCGTGACGCGATGCCCAGGCTCGAGGAGCTCGGCGTGCCCGTCCTGCTTCCGCGCGAATGGGTCTCGAGCCCGAGCCGTGTGCGGGTGAACCTCGTCGCGACGGCCCCAGGCCGCTCGAGCGGGCTGCTCTCACACGACGCCCTTGCCCGTTTCGACTGGAGGATCGCGATCGGAGACGTCGAGCTGACCGAGGAGGAGCTCACCGAGCTCGCTGCAGCGAAAGAGCCGCTCGTGCGGCTGCGTGGCCGTTGGCATGCGCTCCGTGCAGGCGAGGTCGAGCGAGCGCTCCACTTCCTCGACACCCGCGCGCGCGACGCCTCCGTCATCGACCTTGCCCGCGCGTTGTCGGGCGTCGAGACCGACGAGGCGGGGCTCGAGCTCGGCCGGGTCACGCTCGACGACGCGCTCGCCGAGCTCGTCGACGGCGACCGGCGCCGCTTCGAGCCGCGGCCGACGCCGACAGGCATGCGCCACGAGCTCTTTCCGTTCCAGGAGCGTGGCCACGGGTGGCTTCGGCTGCTCGGCGACCTCGGCGCGGGTGGGATCCTCGCTGACGAGATGGGGCTTGGGAAGACCGTGCAAGCGATCGCGACGCTCGTCTCCGAGCGCGAAGACGGCGTCGCAGCGGGCCCGGCGCTCGTGGTCGCGCCGATGAGCGTCACGCGCCAGTGGGCGCGCGAGCTCGAGCGGTTCGCGCCCGGTCTGGAGGTCCACGTCCACCACGGCCCCGACCGGCTCGCCGGGCCCGCGTTGCTCGCGCGAGCGGAGGCGAGCGACGTCGTGATCAGCTCGTACGACGTCGTGGCGCGCGACCTCGAGACCGTCGAGCGGGTCACGTGGGACCGGCTGATCCTCGACGAGGCGCAGGACGCGAAGAACCCCGCGACGAAGCGGCACCGCGCGCTTCGGCGGATCCCGCGGCGGCGGGCGCTCGCGATGACCGGGACGCCGATCGAGAACTCGCTCGGCGAGCTCTGGGCGATCATGGACCTCGTCAACCCGGGGCTGCTCGGCTCGCGCCAGGCCTTCGAGCGGACGTTCGCGCGGCCGATCGAGGCAGCTCGCGACGCCCGCGCGCTGGAGCGGTTGCGAAGCCTCGTCGGCCCGTTCCTCCTCCGTCGCGCCAAGGATGCGCCGGAGGTCGAGCTGGAGCTGCCGCCGATCACGATCGCGAAGCAGTCCTGCCTCCTCACCGTCGAGCAGGCGAGCCTCTACCGGGCGACGGTCGATCGCTGGATGCCCCGGATCGAGGAGCACGAGCGGCGCTTCGACCGGCGGGGCGCGGTGCTCGCGATGCTGGGGCAGCTCAAGCAGGTGTGCAACCACCCGGAGCTCGTCCTTCCGTCGGGGCGGCCGCTCGAGGGGCGGTCGGGGAAGCTCGAACGGCTCGTCGAGCTCCTCCGGGCGGTTCCGGAGGACGATCGCTCGCTCGTCTTCACCCAGTACCCCGGGTTCGGCCGGCTCGCACCCCACCTCGCGGAGCGGCTCGGCGTCGAGGTCGGCTTCTTCCACGGAGGGCTGACGGCGCGTGCGCGCGACGACCTCGTCGGGCGGTTCGAGACGGGGAACGGCCCCGAGCTCCTCGTGGTCTCGCTCCGCGCGGGCGGTCGCGGGCTGAACCTGCCCGCCGCGAACCACGTCTTCCATTTCGACCGCTGGTGGAACCCTGCGGTCGAGCAGCAGGCCACCGACCGCGTGCACCGTCTCGGACAGCGCAAGCACGTCTACGTGACGAGCCTCGTGTGCACCGCGACGGTCGAGGAGCGAATCGACCAGCTCCTCGACGCGAAGCGGGAGCTTGCCGACCAGGTGATCTCGGGACGCGCCGACGACTGGCTGTCGGAGCTCGATCTCGACACGTTGCGCGCGGCGGTCGCGCTCACGCCCGAGGCGATCGAGGAGGCAGCATGACGGCGCGCCTGCTCGAGGACGGCGAGGCGCTCCGTGTGCTCGGGCTGGACGAGCGGATCGGCGCAGGGCCGTGGGCGCGGTGGCTCGCAAGCGCCGCGGTGCCCGACGAGAGCACGCATCGCGCCGAGCGCGGGCGCCGGCTCGCGCGGGCGGGCGCGGTCGGCGACGTCCGCGTCACAGAGGGCGCGATCACGGCGCGCGTCATCGGCTCGACGGGAAACGAGTACGACGTGTCGCTCGTCGCCGAGCCGGTCTCGGCCGCGGCGTGGGACGCAGCCGCCCGCGCGATCCGCGGGCGGTCCTCACTCGAGGCGTCGGCCGGCGGCGAGACGCAGTCGGTGCAGCTCGGGCACCTGCTCGAGACGCGCTTCCAGGCGCGCCTCGCTCCGTCGACTCGCGAGCTTCGACGGTCGTGCACGTGCCCCGACGACGAGCCGCTCGGCGCGTGCAAGCACGTCGCGGCGCTGGCGTTCGCGGTCGCCGACGCGATCGACCGCGACCCTTCCCTCTTCCTGCTCTGGCGCGGCTGCCGGGCGGTCGACCCGTCACCGACGGACCCGTGGCAGGCGGCGACGCTTCCCGAGCCACGGCCCCTCCGCGCGCTCCCGAACGGAGCGGTGCTGAGACGGCTCGGGCGCAGCGGGATCCGGGTCGGCGGCGTCGATCTCGCGGACGCGCTCGGTCGGGCCTACGACGCGTTCGCCGCGACACGGCCGGGAGGGGCATGATCTCTGCGTGGAGCAGCGGCTCAGCCTGGTGACGCTCGGCGTCCGCGACCTCACTCGGTCGCGTGGCTTCTACGAGGCGCTGGGCTGGCACACGCGCGCGGCGCCCGACGACGACGTCGTGTTCTTCCAGACGGGATGCATGATCGTCGCGCTCTGGGACCGAGCAGAGCTCGCGGAGGACAGCGCCGCCGAGGACGCAGGCGGCTGGGGCGGGATCACGCTCGCGCACAACGTCTCGTCGCCGGGCGAGGTCGACGCGGTGATCGAGGAGGCCCGTGCCGCGGGCGCGACGATCGGCCGCGAGCCTGCGACGACCTTCTGGGGCGGCTACTCCGGAGTCTTCCTCGACCCCGACGGCCACCCGTGGGAGATCGCGCACAACCCTCACTGGACCATCGGAGCGGACGGCTCGACCACGCTTGGTCAGATTTAGAGGCTTGATGCGGGTTATGGGCACGCACGGCTGGGGGCCTGCGCGCGGCGCATCGCGGCCGTCTCGCTGCTCGCCGATACCTTCGGGTATCGGCGAGCACTGATCCGGCCACGCTGCTTGGCGCATGCCCTCCCCGCACGCACCCGTAACCCACATCAAGCCTCTAGGCGATTAGCCGAGGACGTTGATCGCCCGGGCGCCGACGACGAGGATCGTGACCAGCGAGATCGACGCCTCGAGCCCCATCACGAGCTTCGCCTGGTGCGTGAGCGGCATCGCGTCGGTCGGGCTGAACGCGACAGAGTTCGTCAGCGACAGGTAGAGGTAGTCGACGAGCGCGGGCGCCCAGCCTGGCCGGGCGAGCTCCCGGTTCTCGTCCTGCGGGAACTGGAAGTCGGGATGGGCGCGCGACTCGGCAAGGGCGCGGTCGATCGGCCCGCCGCTGTCCAGCTCCCAGAAGACGAGCCCGTACGTGATCACGTTCGTCACGAGCACGACGACCGCGGACACGAGCAGCTGGGGCCCGCTCGGCGTCCAGTTCGTCAGCGAGGCGACGACGCAGAGGGTCGCCGCGCCCGTGCCGAGGGAGAGCAGGACGAGCAGCGCGATCGCGATCTCGCGCTGCAGACGCTCGAGGCCCACGCGCGAGGGGCCGACGAGGAGCGTCAGGAAGAGGAGCGCGGACGGCGCCGCGAGCAGGAGCCAGAGCCACCAGTCGTCACGCCCGAAGAGCTGCCAGTCGGCGCGCCGGCTGACGAGCGCGAGCAGCACGTTCGCGACGAGGATCGCGAGCGCGAACGGCGCCGCCTCGTGGCGGACCTCGCGCCGGACGCGCGGAAGGTGGTCGTCGCCCACGGCCGAGTGTTCGGCGTTGGGCCCCCGATACCTATGGCCGGCGCGCCGCGCCCGTGCCCGCATACGATCGTCCGATGGAGCAGCGCGCCCTGGGCAGGAGCGGTGTCGCCGTCTCGCGCGTCGTGCTCGGCTGCGGGAACTTCGGCGGGATCGGCTCGAAGCCGGCGCTCTTCGGACAGGGAACGAGCCGCGACGAGGCGTTCAGGCTGCTCGACGCCGCCTGGGAGATGGGGATCACGACGCTCGACACGGCCGACGCCTACGGCGGGGGCCGGAGCGAGTCGTTCATCGGCGAGTGGGTCCGCACGAAGGGCAACGACGTGCGTGACCGTGTCGTGATCGTCACGAAGACGTTCAACCCGATGGAGGAGGGCGCCGACCACGGTCTCTCGAGGCGCCGGATCCGCCGGCAGGTCGGCACGAGCCTCGAGCGCCTGGGTGTCGAGCGGCTCCCTCTCTACATGGCGCACGACTGGGACCCGGACGTCTCGCAGGAGGAAACGCTCGGGGCGTTCGACGAGCTCGTCCGGGAGGGCGTCGTCGGCGCGGTCGGCGCGTCGAACTTCACGGCGGAGCAGGTTGCCGAGGCGCTCGAGCTCTCGGCTCTCGAAGGGCTGACCCGCTACGAATGGGTGCAGAACGCCTTCTCGCTCCTCGAGCAGGGCGACAGCCGGACGATGTTCTCGCTCTGCCACGAGCACGACCTCGGGTACGCCCCGTTCGGCCCCCTGGCCGGCGGCTGGCTGACCGGCAAGTACCGGCGCGGCGAGGAGCCGCCCTCCGGGTCGCGGATGACGCTCCGTCCCGAAGGCGGCGAGGGATACCGCACCGACGCGACATTCGACGCGCTCGAGGCGCTCGAACGCGAGGCCGAGGCGCGGGGCGTCTCGATGGCAGCACTCGCGCTCGCCTGGCTTCTTCACGTCCCGGAGCTGACCGCGGTCGTCGTCGGACCGAACGACGTGGCACAGCTCGCACCCGTCCGGGACGCACTCGCCATCCGCCTCGACGCCGACGAGCAGGCGCGGATCGGAGGGCTGTTCGCATGAGCCTGCTGGTCCTCTCGGAGGCGGACGTCCGCTCACTGCTCGACATGGAGTCGTGCATCCCGGCGATGGAGGACGTTCTCGCCGCCCTCGCGCGTGGCGAGCTGACGATGCCGCTTCGCTTCGTCGTCCGGCCGCCCGCAGAGCAGCTGCTCGGCCTGATGCCCGCACACCGCGGCGGGGCGGCCCCGCTGTTCTCGCTGAAGGAGGTCGTGATCGCCCCGGGCAACAGCGCGCGCGGCCTCGATCCGCACCAGGGCGCGGTGCTTCTCCACGACGGCGAGACCGGCGTCCTCGAGGCCGTTGCCAACGCCTCCGCGATCACCGAGATCCGCACCGCGGCCGTCTCGGCCGTTGCGACGAAGCTCCTCGCGCGGCCCGGCGCACGTCGCGTCGCGATCCTCGGCGCCGGCGTCCAGGCTCGCTCTCATGCGATCGCGATGCGGGCCGTCGTCGAGGACGCCGAGCTGCGGATCTGGAGCCGGACCCCCGCCCACGCCGAGGCGCTCGCGCTCGAGTCGCACGCCGTCGTGTGCGATTCGGTCGAGGAGGCGCTCGACGGCGCGGAGGTGGTCTGCACCTGCACGTCGTCTCGCGAGCCCATCGTGCGGCGCGCCTGGATCGCGCCCGGCACGCATGTGAACGCAGTCGGCTCGTCGATCCCGACCGCCCGAGAGCTCGACGCCGACCTGATCGCCGCGGCGGCGCTCTTCGTCGACCGCCGGGAGTCGACGGTCAACGAGTCGGGCGACTACCTGGGCGCCGTCGAGGAGGCCGGCATCGGGCCCGAGCACATCCGAGCCGAGCTGGGCGAGCTGCTGATCGGCGGGGCCGCCGGTCGCCGGGACGACGACGAGGTCACGATCTTCAAGTCGCTCGGGCTCGCCGTCGAGGATCTCGCCGCGGCCGCGCTCTGCGTCGAGCGGGCGCGCGAGCGTGGTGTCGGCGCGGAGGTCGAGTTCTGAGCCGGGCGGGGACGGCAGCGATCACGCTCGAGGCGATCGAGCGCGCGCGGGCGATCACGACCGACGTCGTCCGCGAAAGCCCGCTCGTGCGGCTCGACGTCGACGCGCCCTGCGAGCTCTGGCTCAAGCTCGAGTCCCTGCAGCCGATCGGGTCGTTCAAGCTACGCGGCGCGACGAGCGCGATCCGACAGGCCGGTCGCGACGAGTGGCGCACGGGCGTCTGGACGACCAGCGCGGGGAACATGGCACAGGGCGTCTGCTGGGTCGCGCGGGAGCTCGGCGTCCCGGCGACCGTCGTCGCCCCCGACCACGCACCGCGGGCCAAGCTCGACGCGATCGCCCGGCTCGGCGGCGAGGTGATCGCGGTCTCGTTCGACACGTGGTGGGAGACGATGGAGCGCGGCTCGTATCCGGGGCTCGACGGGCTGTTCGTCCACCCCGTGCTCGACGAGCGTGTGATGGCCGGCAACGGCGTGATCGGCCTCGAGCTCGCCGAGCAGCTTGACGGGATCGACGCCGTCGTCGTCCCCTGGGGCGGCGGCGGCCTCACCTGCGGCATCGCGAGCGCGCTCGCGGCCGTCTCGCCCGCGACGCGGGTGATCGCCTGCGAGCCCGCGACCGGCGCTCCGCTGACGGCGTCGCTCGCCGCAGACGAGGCGACCCGGGTCGAGTACACGGCGTCGTTCGTCGACGGCGCCGGGTCGAAGGCGGTGTTGCCGGCCATGTGGGAACGGGCGCGAACGCTGGTCGACAGCGCGGTCGCGCTCCCGCTCACCGACGTTGCCGAGGCCGTTCGCATCCTCGCGACACGCGGGCACGTCGTGGCCGAGGGCGCAGGCGCGCTCTCGCTCGCGGCCGCGCTGGCCGGCCACGCGGGCGAGGGGCGTGTGGTGTGCATCGTCTCGGGCGGGAACATCGACGCGGACCGGCTTGCCGCGATCCTCGCCGGCGAAGTGCCCCAGCTCTAGTCGCGAGGGCGGGTCTCGACGTCGGCGTCCCAGCGGTCATACGGCGTCGAGAGCGGCAACGCGAACCACACGAGGCCGAACGCGGCGCCCGCCGCGATGGCGACCACGATCGCCCAGTCCGTCGACACGACCGTGTCGATCACGAGGAACGTCGTCGCCGTCATCGCGATCGCGAGGCACACCATGCCGCCGACCGCGCCGAAGTGGGAGAAGTGCAGCATCCGCTCCTTGCTTCGCTCGCGCCAGCGAAGGCGGTGGTACGCGGTCGGCAGCATCAGCGCCAGGACGGCGAACAACGTCGCGAGGAACGCGACGACGTAGGCGTCGCGCTGGATGCTCGTCGTGCGCTCCCAGCGGGCGCTGAACGGGACGATCAGGAGGAAGCCGAAGAGGACGCTCGCGCCGGACAGCGCGACGCGAGCCTCGTTGAGCAGCTCGATGAGCTCCTGGTCCTCCTTCTCCCGGAGCGTGGCCTCGTCCACGACAAGACCGTACTCACGCGCTCAGCAACCGCGGCGGACGGTCTCCGAGACGCCGAGCTTGATCCACTCGAGCGGCACGGCGATCGCGTTCCGCCACCACGGCTCGTCGACGCCGTGCTCCGTGATCTTCGCGTTGACGCAGCGCTCGAAGATCGTGCTGGCCCGGAAGAGGTTGTACCGCGAGGTGACGAGGATCAGCGAGTCCCAGTTCCGCTGGTCGACGAGCTCGCTCACCGCCTGCGCCTCGCCCTCGGTTGTGGCCGGACCGGCGTGGATGCAGACGACGCCCTTCGGCGGCTTGCGGCACAGCGCCGCCCGCTGCTCGTCATGGCCGCTCCGGTCGGCCGAGACGACGAGCGTGGGCGCGAGGCCGCCGTTGAAGAGCGCCTCCGCGGCAGGGAGGCGGTTGGGGGAGCCGGCGAGCACGACGATCGCGTCGGCGCTCGGCGGTAGCGGGTCGTCGTCCCGCTGGAGGAACGCCGGGATGCCGATGAGGTATGCCAGGCCGAGCGCGACCGCGACGATGATCACCAACCGGCGCACGCGGGGAAGACTGACACCCGCGTCGGTCGACGTGGGATAGAAACCCTCGATCAAGGGCCCCGCTCTCCCGCTCACCACCGTCCGGCGTCTGGCCATCGAGGCGCAGGGCTACGCATCGCGCTCGCGCCGAGGGACGGAGCAGGAGGTCGAGGCGACGGTGGGCCGGCTCTCCTGCGTTCAGCTCGACTCGATCTCCACGGTCGAGCGCAGTCACCGCATCGCGCTTGGGACTCGGATCGGGGCGTATCCGCGGGAAGCCGTCTCTTGCCTGCTCGGGACGGGTCGCCTGTTCGAGTACTGGGCGCACGAGGCGTGTCTGCTGCCCGCGCAGGACTGGCCGCTGTTTCGTCCCGCGATGCAGGTCGGTGGCCGTCGGTGGTACGGCGAGGTCGATCGCACCCACCCGCACCTGCGCGAGCACGTCCTCGAGGAGATCCGTGCGCGTGGCGCGCTGGGGTCGAGACACTTCGACGGGGCGGCGCGGCAGGGAGAGATGTGGGGCTGGAAGCCCGCGAAGCGCATGCTGGAGCTGCTCTGGAACCACGGCGAGCTTGTCGTCGCGGGCCGCCAGGGCTTCCAGCGGCTGTACGACCTGCCCGAGCGCGTGCTTCGCCGCGAGCTGCTCGACGCGCCGACACCGCCGGAGCCCGAGCGCATGCGCCAGCTCGTCGAGCGGGCCGTCCGCGCGCGCGGCGTCCTCACCGAGAGCGGCGCCGTCGAGCACTGGCGGCTGCGCGGCGGCACCGCACGCATCCGAGCCGCGGTCGACTCGCTCGTGGCGGACGGCGTGATCGAGCGTCATGCCGTCGAGGACGGCGGCGCGCCGGTGCTCGTCCCGCGCGGCACCGAGCTCGACCGGCCGGCGCCGTCGGCCGCAGTCCTGCTCTCACCGTTCGACAACCTCCTCTGGGACCGGCCGTTCGCGCGGCGCGTGTTGCGCTTCGACCACCTGATCGAGGTCTACAAACCCGCGCCACAGCGGCAATACGGCTACTACGTCCTGCCGCTGCTCTGGCGCGACCGGGTGGTCGGGCGAGCGGATCTCAAGTCCGAGCGAGCGTCCGGGACGCTCGTCGTGCGCGCGTTCCACCTCGAGAGCCGTGTGCGACGGTCGGCGGCCCTCGACGACGCGTTCGACCGCGCGCTCGAGCGCCTTCGCGTCCTGATCGGGCTCGAGTCGGTCGTTCGCTGATCGCCGTCGGTGGCTGACCGGCCGCGAGTACGATCGCTTCATGGAGTTCGAGACGCGGGCGATCCACGTGGGGCAGGAGCCCGATCCTGCCACGGGCGCGGTGATCACGCCGATCTACCAGACGTCGACGTTCGCCCAGGAGGGCGTGGGGGTCAACAAGGGCTACGACTACGCGCGGGTCGCGAACCCCACGCGAACGGCGCTCGAGGAGTGCCTCGCCTCGCTCGAGAACGCCGCACACGGCCATGCCTTCGCCTCGGGCGTCGGCGCCACCTCCACGCTCATGCACCTGCTCGATCCGGGCGACCACGTCGTCTGCGTGAACGACGTCTACGGCGGCACGTACCGCATGTTCTCTCAGGTGTTCGAGCCGAAGGGGTATCGCTTCACGTACGCGGCGCCGGAGCAGCTCTCCGCCGAGCCGGAGCGACTCGTGGGCGACGCGCGGCTGGTCTGGATCGAGACCCCGACCAATCCGCTGCTCAACATCGTCGACATCCAGGCGGTGGCGGCGGCGACGAAGGCCGCAGGTGCGCTGCTCGTCGTCGACAGCACGTTCGCCACACCCTTCCTCCAGCAGCCGCTCGACCTCGGCGCCGACATCGTCCTCCACTCGACGACGAAGTACCTCGGCGGCCACTCGGACGTGATCGGCGGGTTCGCCGGCACGAACGACCCGACCATCGCGGAGCGCCTGAGCTTCCTGCAGAAGTCGCTCGGCGCGATCTCCGGCCCGTTCGACTCGTGGCTGGTGCTGCGCGGGCTCAAGACCCTCGCCCTCCGGATGGAACGGCACTGCGCGAACGCGAGGGCCGTCGTGGAGTTCCTCACAGGGCATCCGCGCGTGACGACGGTGCTCTGGCCAGGGCTTCCAGAGCATCCGGGCCACGAGATCGCGGCGCGTCAGATGCGCGACTTCGGCGGGATGGTCTCCTTCCTCGTCGAGACGGAGGACGAGGCGGTCGAGCTCGTCTCGCACACGACGGTGTGGACGCTGGCCGAGAGCCTCGGCGGCGTCGAGAGCCTCATCGAGCATCCCGCACGGATGACGCACGCGTCCAGTGCGACCGGGCCATTCGCCGCGCCACGGAACCTCGTGCGGCTCTCGGTCGGGCTCGAGGCTGCCGACGACCTCGTCGCCGACCTCGAGCACGCGCTCGCCGCGACGCCGGCTCGCGCCTGACGGCCGGGTCTCCGGCACCGGGGAGAGTGGTGCCGAAGACCCGGTCCGGGCCTACGGGCTCGTGACGAGCCGGAAAGCGGTGCCGGTTGGGTCCTCGACCCGGGCGAGCCGGCCGTACGGCGTGTCTTGCGCGGGCTCGACGATCTTGCCGCCGAGCTCCGTCACCTGCGCGAGCGACGCATCGACGTCCGCGACCTCGAAGTAGACGTTCCAGCCGGACGGCTCGTCGGGGTCGTGCATGATCCCGGCGAGGGCGTCCTCGTCCTTCCCGAGCGTCGTGTAGCGGAACTCGTCCGTGTCGCTCATGACGTGCGCGTCCCAGCCGAACACGTCGCTGTAGAAGGACACCGCGTTGTCGTACGAGCCCGTGTGGAGCTCGAACCAGGACGGCGTCCCGGGCTCGCGGGTGACCTCGAAGCCCTTGACCTCGTTCGGCTGCCAGGCGCCGATCACGGAGCCCCCCGGGTCCTTGATCATCGCGAAGCTGCCGTTCTCGCCGACCTCCATCGGAGCCATCTCCACCGCTCCGCCGTGTCCCCCCGCGGACTCGGCGATGCCCTGGATGTCGTCGGTCATCAGGTGGACGCCCCACGCGTCCGGATACCCGGTCGACCCGTCGTTGGCCATGCAGCCGGCAACGTGCTTCCCGTCCTTCGTGAACGTGAAGTAGCCGCCGAACCGCTCGTCCGCCGGCTCGGCCTTCCAGCCGAGGAGCCGGCCGTAGAACTCCGTCGCCTTGTCGGTGTCCGAGCTGTACAGGTCGATCCAGCACGGTGCGCCGATGACGAGAGTTGGTGCAGGCATGTCTGCCTCCCTTGGTCGGGGTGTGTCGGAGCAAAGACCGCCCCGCCGCGCGGAAGTCATCGCTCGTCCCATCGACCGTAGAACCCCGGCTCGCACCCGGAGGTACGGCTAACCCGAGTAGATGGTTACCGTCCCTGGCATGACAGCGCCGCCGCTCGACCTCCTCCATCTTGGCGATCCGCGCCGGATCGGCGCCTACTTGCTCGAGACCCACGACGGTCTGGCGCTCTTCGACTGCGGCCCGGCGAGCTGCGTCCCTGCGCTCCGTGTGGCGCTCGCCGACCGCGGCGTCGAGCTCGGAGACGTCCAGCACCTCCTCCTCTCACACATCCATCTCGACCACGCGGGCGCCGCGGGTGTCCTCGTCCGCGAGCACCCGGGCCTCACGGTGCACGTCTCCGAGGTGGGGCTGCCTCACCTCGTCGATCCGTCCCGACTCGAGACGAGCGCGCGGCGCCTCTACGGCGACGCGTTCGACGAGCTCTGGGGCGAGCTCGCACCCGTGCCGGTGGAGAACGTCCGTGCGGTCGGGGAGACGGTGGTCGGCCTCGCGTGCTTCCCGACCGTCGGGCACGCTTCGCATCACGTCTCCTACCTGCACGAGGACGGGACGCTCTACAGCGGCGACGCAGCGGGGGTGCGGATCGAGCCGGGCGCGTTCGTCTACGCGCCGACGCCGCCACCCGAGGTCGACCTCGAGGCGTGGGAGCGGACGCTCGACGAGCTGGGTCGCCGCGAGGCACGAAGGCTCGCCCTGATCCACTTCGGCGTCTTCGAGGACGTCGAGAAGCACCTGGAGCGCCTACGCAAGACGATGCACGAATGGGGCGCGCGGGTCGCCCACGGGATGGACGAGGCAACCTTCGTCGCCGCCGCGCGAGCCGATGTCGCTGCCGCCGAGCCGGGGCAGGCCGAGGCGTACGACCGCGCCGCGCCGTACTGGCACTGCTATCTCGGCCTCGAGCGCTACTGGCGCAAGCGGGCCGAGACAGCCGAGAGCTAGACCGCGTGCTCGCGGAGCGACTCGAGCGAGGAGAACTCGAGCGCGAGCGCGTGCGTCGCCTCGAGGACGACGGGCGGCGCGACACCCGCCTCGAGCGCCTGTTGCCACCGGTCGGCGCAGAGGCACCACCGGTCGCCTTCCCGGAGCCCGGCGAAGCCATGCTCCGGCCGCGGCGTCGAGAGGTCGTTCCCGACCGAGCGGCTGTACTCGAGGAACTCCTCCGTCATCACGGCGCACACGGCGTGCACGCCGAGGTCCTGGCCCCCGGTGCGGCAGTTGCCGTCGCGCCAGAAGCCGGTCACCGGGTCGAGCCCGCAGGCCTCGAGCGGCCCGCCCAGGATGTTCGATCCTTCGGTCACAGGCGGGCGCTCCTCAGACGGCCGACGGCGCGCCGGCGCCCCAGCGATCGATCGTGAGCTCGTACGCGCTCACGTAGTCGGCGACCATCCGCTCGGGTGAGAACCGCTCCTCGACGACCCGTCGCTGCGCCCGCGGATCGAGCGCGTCGGCGCGGTCGAGCACGTCCGGCATCGCGCGCCAGCTGTCGACGATCACGCCGGTCACGCCGTCGTCGATCACCTCCGGAACCGCACCGAAGCGCGTCGCGATGACCGGCGTCCCGCACGCCATCGACTCGATCATCACGAGCCCGAACGGCTCATCCCACTCGATCGGGAAGAGCGTCGCTCGCGCGTGCTGGAGAAGCTCGACCTTCTCGCCGTGCGTCACCTCGCCGACGTACTGGATCCGGTCGGAAAGGTGAGGCCGCACGAGCTCGTCGAAGTACCGCCGCTCGAGCGGCTCGCGGCACTTGCCCGCCAGCTTGAGCGGCAGCCCGGACTCCATCGCGACGGCGACCGCGCGATGGGCGCCCTTGTCCGCGGTCATGCGGCCGAGGAAGAGGAGGTAGTCACGGCGCTCGGGCACGAAGGGGTACAACGAGAGATCGAGGGCGTTGGGGCAGGTGGCGACCCAGGGCAGATTGGGCATCGGGCGCCGTTGGGCGTCCGAGACGGCGATCAGCGCCGCATGTGGAAGCATCGTGACGATCTGCTCGTACATCCGTCCCGGCTCGCCGGAGAGCGGCCCGTGGACGGTGTGCGCGAGCGGGGTCGAGCCCATCGAGCCGAGCGCGAGGCCGAGCATCCCCGTGTGGTCGGAGATCACGTCGAACTCACGGCCACGCGCGAGGCACGAGACCGCATGACGAAGCTCCCAGTAGGTGTGCCCGATCCACTCGCTCGGGGCGGTGTCGTAGACAGCCTCGAGGCGCGCCTTCGTCTGTGAGTCGCCAGACGCGAAGAGCGTGACATCGTGCCCCTCGCGCACGAGCCCGTCGGCGAGGAGGGACACGATCCACTCGATCCCGCCGTACCCCGGAGGGGGCACCGGGAACCAGACAGGGCTCAGGACGGCGATCCTCATGCCGACGCCTCGACGGTGATCGCGCTCGGAGACGACGCAACATCCCACGTCTGGCCGAGAGCGCGTACGCCTGCGAGCGAGAGCGTGACCCCGTCGAGCGGTTCCACGCCCGGAAGCGTGCCAAGCCGACCGCGCTCGACGTCGGGCTCGAGCCCGAGCAGGAGGCGGAGCATCAGAAGCGGCGTCCCCGCGGCCCATGCCTGCGGGCGGGCGGCGGTCGGATAGCCGATGGGGAACGGGGTTTCGGAGCGTTCGAAGCCGGCGAAGACTTCCGGCAGCGACCAGCCGAAATGGCCTGCAGCCTCGAAGAGCGCGACCGCGACCTTCCGTACGGAGGTCCAGCGCCCGTACCGGGCGAGCCCCCAGGCGGCGAGCGCTGTGTCGTGCGGCCACACCGTGCCATTGTGGTAGCTCAGCGGGCTGTACGCAGCGTCCGAGGTGGACATCGTGCGAAATCCCCATCCCGACCAGAGCTCGTGCCGCATCAGCGCGTCGACGACCGCGTCGACCCGCTCCTCCGGGACGATGCCGCTCCAGAGCAGGTGGCCGATGTTCGAGCAGAGCGCGTCGACGCGCTGCTTGTCCTTGTCGAGCGCGAGTGCGTAGTAGCCCCCGCGGTCGGGGACCCAGAACGCGTCGTTGAAGCGGCCGTGGAGGTCCTCGGCCTCCTGCTCGAGGCGCGCGGCGAGCTCCTCGTCGCCCCACGCGTCGCGCGCCACCTCCGCGAGGCGCAGCTTCGCGTCGTAGACGTACCCCTGCACCTCGGCCGGCGCGATCGGCGTGCTCGCAAAGCGGCCGTCGCGGAATCTCTGCGAGTCGCCGGAGTCCTTCCACGACTGGTTCTCCAGCCCGTGGGAGCGCCGCTCGTATTCGACGAAGCCGTCACCGTCGCGGTCGCCGTAGAGGTCGATCCACGCAAGCGCCGCGAGCGCAGGCGCCCGGAGCCGCCGCATCGCCTCCGCGTCGCCCGTCCAGCGCCACACCTCCGAGAGGAGCACGAGATACAGCGGCGTCGCGTCCACAGACCCGTAGTAGCGCGCGAACCACTTCTCCGCCGCCCGTCCCTCTCTCAGCTCGTGGAGGATCTTGCCCGGCTCGGCGTCGATCTCCGGGTCGTCCGCGTCGGCCTGGAGGTCGGCCAGGGCATGGAGCGCGGTCACGGCGAGCTCGGGCCCGAGGAGCATCGTCTGCAGGCTCGTGATGATCGTGTCGCGACCAAAAACCGTCATGAACCAGGGCACACCCGCTGCGGGCAAACGTCCCGACCCGTCGCCGTGCCGCAGGCGCAGGGCAGCGAGGTCGGTCACGGACTGCCCGAACGAGTGCCGAAGCTCGTCCCACGTTGTCGAGAGCCGCGGCAGGCGGAGCGACCACGCGTCGAGCGACTCGCGCACCCGTGCGCGCTGCGTGCCGAACCGCGATTCCACGAGCATTGGGCTCTCGAGGGCGCCTGTCAACGAGACGGCGACATCGACGCGCACGTCCCACGAGCCGTGCGGCGCGAGCGAGATCGGAAAACGGACGACGCCGGCATGGCCCTCGCCGATCCGAGAGAGAACGACCTGCGTCCGCCCGCCACGGCCGCCCGACTCCTCGAGGAGCACGCGCCCCGCAGGCTCGTCGAAGCGCGCGGCCGCGGGTGGCGGCAGGTCAGGCGCATGGGCGGGGTCCCCGAGCGCGAAGTCGTGCTGCTTCACGCTGATGATGTCCGCGAAGTCCGTCCCGAAGTCCAGCTCGAGGGTGAACGAGACCGGGGCGCGGGTCACGTTCCGCACCACGATGTGATCCTGCAGGCCAAGCCCGATGAACCGGTGCCGCGCGATGGAGAGGACATTCCGGTCGAGCCCGTCGGCCGGTGCGTTGCCCGAGTAGAACGCGGCCGAGAAGTACTCGACCTTGGCCGAGGAGAGGAGGAGCGGTCGTTTGCCCTCGACTCTCAGCGTGAACGTCGAGAGAAACCGCGTGTCATGGGCGTAGAGGCCGCCCACACCGCCCTCGATGTCCCCGAGGTCGTCGCAGATGCAGAAGGTCGAGCCTTCGAGAATCGTCAGGGCCACGGGGCTACCGAGACTCCTTTCGCACGACGCGCGCGCCGCTCGACTGCGCGAGCGCCTTGATCACGATCTCGTCGACGTTGACGTGGAGGGGTCGGGTGAGCGCAAAGAGCACGCAGTCGGCGATCTCGTCGGGCGTGACCGGGTCGAGGCCGTCGTAGACGGCGTCGGCCTTCTCGCGGTCCCAGCCGAAGCGGACGAGTGAGAACTCCGTCTCGACCAGCCCCGCGTCGACCGTCGTGACGCGGATCGGTCGGCCGAGGAGGTCCTCCCGCAACGCGTACGAGAAGCCCCGCACCGCGAACTTCGAGGCGATGTACGAGGCGCCGTGCGGGTACGCCTGCCGCCCGGCGACCGAGCCCATGAAGAGGATGTGGCCCCCGTCCCGCACGTGCGGGAGGCAGAGCCGCGTCATCCGGAGCACGCCGTCGACGTTGGTGTGGACGACGGTCGCCTCCACCTCCTCGCTCGAGTCCTCGAACGGGACGCGGCCGAGCGCGAGCCCCGCGTTGTTGAAGAGGATGTCGAGCCTGCCCAGCTCGGCGACGGCCGCCTCGACGAATGCCGCGCTCGACGCCTCGTCTGTGACGTCGAGCGGGAGCGAGACGTCGGCATCGACACGCTCGACGCGGCGCGCCCCGCCGGCGACCCGGACGCCCGCCTCGCGGAGCTTGCGGACGGTGGCTGCGCCGATGCCGGACGATGCGCCCGTGACGATGGCGGTCTTGCCCGCGAGCTCCATCCGGCGAGACTACGTGAGCTGTTGCGACCGCGAAGCGGGCGCCTTCAGGGGTGTGCCTCGCCGCAGGCGGGGATCAAGCGGCAGGGATCCGCTCATGCGGATTCCTGGTTCGCGCCGCTAGGACAGCTCGATCCTGTCGATCGTCACCGCGCTCGTCGGCCGGTCGCGCGCGTCGCGGTCGAGGAGCGAGATGCGATCGACGACGTCCTGCCCGGACGAGACCTGACCGAAGACCGTGTGCTTCCCGTCGAGCCAGGGACAGGCGTCGGCCGTGACGATGAAGAACTGCGATCCGTTCGTGTTCGGCCCGGAGTTCGCCATCGCGAGAGCGCCGCGTGCGACCGCATGGCCGCTCTGCTCGTCCTCGAACGTGTAGCCGGGGCCACCGGTGCCGTCCCCGGCGGGGCACCCGCCCTGGATCATGAAGTCGGGGATCACCCGGTGGAACGAGAGCCCGTCGTAAAAGCCGTCGGACGCCAGCTTCGTGAAGTTCTCGACGGTCTTGGGGGCATCCTCGGGGAAGAGCTCGATCTCGATCGGCCCCTCGCTGGTGTGGAGCGTCGCCTGTGTCATGGCCCCGACGCTAGCAGCGGCCCGCGGCCGCCCGGTCACGTCCCAGGGGCTGTCAACGGCGTCTCCGGCCGCATGCCTGCTGGCGCTTAACATCCCGCCAACATCTAGGTGGGGAGCCTCCCGCGTACACTCCCGTGCATGGCAACGGCTGCCGAACCGCTCGCCGGCCTGCCCCAGGCCGAAGCGTCGCAAGAGCTGGCGCGAAGCTGGAAGAAGCTCACGCGCGCGGCGACGGTGGTCGCGGTTCTCACGTCACCGGCGCTCTACATCTGGTTCACGCAGCGCAGCGACCTCTCCTGGTGGCAGGCGCTGCTCGCAACGGTCGCGATCGTCGTCGTCTTCCGAGGCTTCAGCGACCTGCTCTTCCGCCGGATGATCCCGGCGCCGAGCCTGTTCGGCGTCGAGAGTCGCGACCTCCGCGAGGAGGACATCGTCGGCCGCCGCCGGGCCTGGTTCTGGCGCTTCTGGTTCAAGCTCACCCTGATGTTCGTGATTGCGACCACGATCATCTGGTTGTTCAAGGGGGGCACCTGGTTCGGGACGATCGGCTGGGTCTTCGCGGGGATCGGGACGATCTTCTCGTCGCCCGCGCTCTGGATCCAGATGGTCTTCGTGTTCTTCCTCTTCATCGCGAACTTCGGGATCATGTTCGGGCCGCTGCTCGCGATGAACCTCACCCAGATCAAGACGTTCGAGCCGGGTGACGCGCAGTGGGGCGTGAAGCTCGACGACGTGCGCGGCCAGGCGGAGGCCAAGGAGGAGGTCCGCCGGGTGGTGTCGATCTGGCAGTCGGGCGAGCAGTTCGAGCACCACGGCGGCAAGCGCGAGCGCGGCGTGCTCTTCTTCGGGCCCCCGGGTACCGGCAAGACGATGCTCGCGAAGGCGCTGGCGACCGGCTTCAACTCGCCGTTCGTCTCGATCCCGGGCTCGGGCTTCGCCGCGACGTTCATCGGCATCGACGCGATCGTCGTCCGCTACCTCGCCTGGAAGGCAAAGCGTGCGGCCCGCAAGTGGGGCGGCACCTGCATCGTCTTCATCGACGAGATCGACGCGGTCGGCATGCGCCGCCAGGCACTCGGCAACGGCTTCGGGGGCGCGATCAACGTCCCGCCGCTGACGCCGCTGAGCCTCCACGACGACCTCTTCTACGGGCCGTGGGGCTCGCTCAACCCGTCCGGCGACATGGTGCTCGAGACGCGTGCGTGGCGCGAGAAGCTGTTCGCCAGCCGCGAGACGCCGACGTTCGGATGGAGCGGCTTCGGGGCGACGATGATGCGGTTCTACGGCTACATGTTCCCCGGCGGCATGGGCATGGGCGGCGGCGGGATGGCGCTCAACCAGCTGCTCGTCGTGATGGACGGCATCGACAACCCGCCGTTCATGCGGCGCGTGATCACGAACAAGACGAACACGCTGCTCGACGCGAGCTTCATCGTCCCGCGGCGCGTGAAGGGCCGCTCGCTCCGGCTCCCCGCGCCAAGGCCGCGCAGCGAGCAGGTCTACTTCATCGGCGCGACCAACGTCCCCATCGACAGGCTCGACCCGGCGCTGATCCGTCCGGGACGGATGGGACGCCACGTCTGGTTCAGGACGCCGACCAAGCACGATCGGCTCGACATCATCGACCTCTACATCAACAAGGTCTCGCACGACGCCGATCTCGACATGCCGAGGCGCCGCGACGAGATCGCACGTGTGACGAACGGCTACTCGCCCGCGATGATCGAGCAGGTCACGTCGATGGCGCTGACGATCGCGCATCACTCGGGTCGCGAGCGGTTCAGCTGGGAGGACCTCGTCGAGTCGATCACGACCCTCGAGTCCGGCACGGCGATCGGGATCGAGTACATCGAGCGCGAGGGACGGGCGATCGCGATCCACGAGGCCGGTCACGCGATCGCCGGGCACGCGTTCATGAAGGACTTCGAGTCGACCCGACTGTCGATCAAGCGGCGCGGGGACTCCGGCGGTCACCACCAGGCGCGCGAGAAGGAGGAGCGGTTCGCCCGCTTCCAGAGCGAGATGTTCGCGCAGCTCGTCTGGGGCCTCGGGGCGATGGCCGCGGAGCGCGTCTTCTACAACGAGAACTCGACCGGCGTCGGCGGCGACGTGATGTCGGTCACGGCGCAGACGGCCGGGATGGTCGGCGCGGCCGCGATGGGCCCGCAACCGTTCCACGCGACCCCGAAGGAGGACGAGACCGAGGAGGAGGCCCGCAACCGCGTGCTCGAGCGCTTCGAGGGCATCGGCCTCCAGATCATGAACCGGATGGGCGGCGGCGGCGGCCCGATGGCGCCCGATCCGATCGGCGGAGCTCTCTCCGACCCCTCGAAACGACGTGTCGGCTCGCAGATCATCGGCCAGGCCTACGTCGTCGCCCACAACCTCGCGAAGGAGAACCAGGAGGCGCTCGGCCGGATCGCCGACGTCCTCATGGAGAAGAAGGAGATCTTCGGCGACGAGCTCCTCGACCTGCTCGACTCCGTCGGCCTCCGCATCCCCGAGCTCGACTACGGTGACGAGGCAGTCTGGCCGCCGCCGTTCTTCGCGGTCTCGAGCCACGATCGGCGCCCGCCGAAGGAGATCGCGGCGACATGAGCGAGGGGGTCGAGCGCAGGCCCCTCGTCGACGCCGAGCCGGCGAAGCCCGTCGACGAATCGAGCGCTGCTCCGCGAAGCGAGCGCGCCCGGCGCACCGGGTATCGGCGACGCTTCGGCTTCATCTACGGTGCGCTCGCGCTGGTCGGCGGCATCGCGCTTGGCGCGCTCATCGTGCTGCTCACACGGCCCGACGCCGTGCCGAACCCCGCCTGGTCCTCATGGGAGCCGAACGGGAGCTCGAACGCCCAGGTCAAGCAGATCGCCGACCACGTCGCGAAGGAGTATCGCTTCCAGGGTCAACAGATGGCGGTCGCGCTCGGCGGCCCACCCAGCGTCGCCGGTGGCGGCGACTCGACGAACCCGATCCCGGTCGCGGCGATCGCCGTGCGTCCCGACACGACGACCGGACAGGCCGAAGAGAACGACATCGAGCTGGTCGACGCGTCCAAGAGCATGCAGTACGTGCTCTGCGGCCTCGGCGACAGCTGCGCGATGAGCAGCGGACCGCCCACGGAGGCGCGTCACACGCTGCTTCGCCGGGAGGCGCTCGAGCTCGCGCTCTACACCTTCAAGTACGTCGACGGGGTGAACTCCGTGACCGTGTTCCTGCCGCCACCGGCGGGCACGCAGTCACCCGGCACCGCCGTCTTCCTCGAGAAGGGCGACATCGGGCCGGAGCTCTCGAAGCCGCTCACGCAGACGCTCTCCCCGATCACGCCCTCGGTCGGGACGATCAAGGGCGGGGAGCTGCAGACGCTCAACCGCATCACGCGAGCGCGGCTCTACCAGTACCAGTACACGCAGGCCCAGGACCTCTCGGCCGTCCTGGTGCTGGACCCGATCGCCTGACGTTGTCCGCAAGGTCGCGGGGCACACCCCTGAAGGCGGCCGCATTCGCGCCCGCCGGGGTACGCGATCCGAGGCTCGCCCGCGCGAAGGCGCGGCTCGACGGGCTCGACTGGTGGCCGCGCCCGGTGCGAATCAACCGCGTGCGGATCGTGGTCGCGCCGTGGCTGTTCCGCCTCCGACCGTGGCGCCGCTTCGACGGGTTCGCGACCCACTTCGTCATCTTCCTGCGTCGCGGCGACGTCCCCGAGGGGCTCGTCACGCACGAGCTGTGCCATGTCTGGCAGATGCAGCACCGGCCGATCCGGATGCCGCTCAGCTACCTCCGCACCGGCTACGCCCGCAGCCCGTACGAACGGCAGGCTCGCGAGGCCGCCCGCCGCACCGCGGGTTTGAGCGCCCGACCAGGGTAGACTCGGGTCGGGCGATGGGGCTCGCCCTCGACCGCCGACGACGGCTGATGGCTCCTACGACGAGAGGAGCACACGCATGGTCGTCGCACTCGCGGTTGGTCTCGGTGGCGCGATCGGAGCATTGAGCCGATACGGGCTCGACTCGGCAATCGAGCGTCGCACCGAGTCAGTCTTCCCCTGGGCGACGTTCGTGATCAACGTCAGCGGCTGTCTTGCCGTGGGCTTCGTCATCGCCGCGCTCGTCGATCGGCAACGGGCGCCGCAGTGGCTACGGGTCGGGCTCGTGGTCGGGTTCTGCGGGGGCTACACGACGTTCTCCACGTTCGCGCAGGAGGCGTTCGACCTGGCCCAGGAGCGCGACATCGCGATCGCGATCGCAGCGATTGCGGCCAACGTCGTGCTCGGCCTGCTCGCGGTGCTCGTCGGAACACGTCTGGGCCGGCTCGTCTGAACGGTTTACGGGTTGCGCGGAACGGGCAAGCGCCGACACACGACGCAAGGAGCTGTGATGACGCTTGGCTACGCCCTCTCGAGCGAGGAGCACCGACCGCTCGACCTCGTTCGCAACGCGGCCCGCGCGGAAAAGTCGGGCTTCGAGTTCGCTCTGATCTCGGATCACTTCCACCCCTGGATCGACCGGCAGGGCGAGAGCGCCTTCGTCTGGAGCGTCCTCGGGGGCATCGCCGAGGCGACCGAGCGGCTCGTGGTCGGCACCGGGGTCACGTGCCCCATGCTCCGGATCCACCCGGCGATAGTGGCCCAGGCGGCCGCGACGACCGCTGCGATGCTGCCGGGCCGGTTCTTCCTCGGCGTCGGGACGGGCGAGAACCTCAACGAGCACGTGCTCGGTCAACGCTGGCCGGCGACCCACGTGCGGCGGGAGATGCTCGAGGAGGCGGTCGACGTGATGCGCCTGCTCTGGAGCGGCGACCTCACCAGCCATCGAGGTCGCCACTACACCGTCGAGAACGCGCGGATCTACACGCTCCCGGAGGAGCCGATCGCCGTGCTGGTCGCCGCCGGCGGCAAGGAGGCGGCCGAGCTCGCGGGCCGGGTCGGCGACGGGCTGATCGGAACAGTGCCCGATGCCGCCACGCTGGAGGCGTTCGACGACGCAGGAGGCTCCGGGAAACCGCGCTACGCGCAGCTGACCGTCTGCTGGGCGGAGCGCCTCGACGACGCGCGCCGGACCGCGTTCGAATGCTGGCCGAATGCGGCGCTCGAGGGGCCCCTTGGGCAGGAGCTGCCACTGCCCTCCCACTTCGAGGCCGCCGTCGGGATGGTCACCGAGGACTCCGTCGCGAAGGCCGTCGTGTGTGGCCCGGATCCAGAGCCATACGCCACGGCGATCGACGAGTACGTCGACGCGGGGTATACGCACGTTTACCTGCACCAGGTCGGCACCGACCAGGACGGGTTCTTCGGGTTTTGCGAGTCCGAGCTCCTGCCGCATTACCAGCGGGTCGCGGCGTGACCGTGCCGACGACGAGAGCACCGCTTCGCCGGGGGGACCGGATTGAGCGCGTTGGCCGCGTGGAGGAGGGCTCGCCCGGCACCGACGCACGCGACACACCCGACGACGTGACGCTGGACGGCCGCGCCGAGGAACCTGACGAAGGGTGGCCCGGACCGATCGAGGAGCCGCCGCCGCTCTTCGCGTCCTGACGCGCGCAGCGCGCGGAACCTCGCGTTCCGTGGAGATGTGCCTCCCGCCGGACGGACGAGCAGCCCTCCAGCGCTGAGCCAACGAAGCACGATGTTTCCCTCTGGCGGCCGGGGGGAAATAGCGTCGCACTACGAAGCGTTCGGGTCAGTGTGCTCGCGCCTTGCGGAGGCGCATCTCCGGCTTCGGCCCGGCGCTCGGCCGCCGCACGCCGCTCACGATCGGCGCCGTCTTCCTTCTGACGCTCGTCGCCGCCGGCTGCGGCGAGAACGACCAGTCGACGCTCGCTCCGAAAAGCAGCGCGTCCGACCAGATCGCGCGCCTTTGGTGGGTAATGCTCGTCGCGTCGGCCGTGATCTTCGGCGTGGTGCTGGTGCTCCTCTTCGTCGCGGTTCTCCGGCGGCGCGGGGCCGAGCCGGCGACGACCAAGGGCGGTGGCTTGTGGATTCCGGCGGTCGGCGGCATCGCGATCCCCGTCGTGGTGCTCACGGCGCTCTTCGCACTCACGCTGCGAACGCTGCCGAAGACCTCGCCCGCAGCGGCGAGTGCCACCGGCCTGACGATCGACGTCGTGGGACGTCAGTGGTTCTGGGACGTGAGCTACCCGGACAAGGACGTCCGGACGGCGAACGAGCTGCACATCCCCGTCGGCGTCCCCGTGAACGTCGAGGTCTCGAGTGCCGACGTCGTGCACAGCTTCTGGGTGCCGGAGCTCAATCGGAAGATCGACATGATCCCCGGCCAGATCAACCGTGTCACGCTCGAGGCGGACCGCGCCGGGGTGTACCGCGGCCAGTGCGCGGAGTTCTGCGGCCTGCAGCACGCGCACATGGCGTTCTACGTCGTGGCCGAGCCGCGTGCGGCGTTCGACGCGTGGCTCGCCCGTGAGGCGAAGCCCGCGCCCCCGCCGGCGACGCGCGAGCTCGAACGCGGTCAGCAGGTGCTGCTCGGCTCGGCCTGCGTCTACTGCCACACGATCGACGGGACGACCGCGAGCGGGAAGATCGGGCCCGACCTCACGCATCTCGCGAGCAGGCGCTCCCTCGCGGCCGGCCTCATCCCGAACAGCCCCGGATATCTCGCGGGCTGGATCCTCGATCCGCAGCACGTGAAGCCCGGCAACAAGATGCCGGCGACGGATCTCTCCGGCACCGAGCTCCAGGCGCTGCTCGCCTACCTGGAGAGCCTCAAGTAGTGGCGACGGACGTCCAGCGCCTCGAGCGCTCGTGGGCGGAGCCCGCGGGGCTCCTCGCGTGGATCGGAACGGTCGACCACAAGCGGATCGGGACGCGCTACCTCGTCACCGCCGCCGTGTTCTTCGCCGCCGCGGGGGTCGAGGCGTCGCTCATGCGCGCCCAGCTCGCAAGGCCAGACGAGCACCTGCTCGGCCCCGAGCGATACGACCAGGTCTTCTCGATGCACGGCCTCACGATGATCTTCCTCTTCGTCACGCCGATGCTCTCCGGCTTCGGCAACTACCTCGTGCCTCTGATGATCGGCGCGCGCGACATGGCGTTCCCGCGCCTGAATGCGTTCGGCTACTGGGTGTTCCTCGCGGCCGGCCTCTTCATGTACTCGGGGCTCGTCCTCGGCAAGGCGCCGGACAACGGCTGGTTCAACTACGCGCCGCTCTCGATCCAGCCGTACAGCGACGGGCCGAACATCGACTTCTACGCGATCGGGCTGTTGTTCCTGGGCATCTCGACGACCGTCGGCGCGGTCAACTTCATCGTCACGATCCTGAAGCTGCGTGCGCCCGGGATGTCGATCAACCGGATGCCGATCTTCTGCTGGGCGATCCTCGCGACCTCGATCTCGATCGTCTTCGCGATCCCCTCGCTGAGCGTCGCGGCCGGGATGCTCGAGCTGCAGCGGTCGTGGGGCTTCCACTTCTTCGACACGGCCGGGGGTGGCGACCCGTTGCTCTGGCAGCACCTCTTCTGGATCTTCGGCCACCCCGACGTCTACATCATCTTCCTGCCGGCGGTGGGGATCGTCTCCTCGATCGTGCCGGTCTTCTCGCGACGCTCGCTCGTCGCCTACGACTGGGTCGCCCTGGCGACGATGGCGACCGCGCTCCTCGGCTTCGGCGTGTGGGTGCACCACATGTTCGCCGTCGGGCTGCCACAGGTCTCGCTCGCGTTCTTCGCCGCCGCCAGCACGATCATCGCGATCCCGAGCGGGATCCAGGTCTTCGCGTGGCTCGGGACGATGCTCAAGGGCCGGCCGGTGATCCGCACGCCGTTCCTGTACGTCCTCGGCTTCCTCGTCTCGTTCGTGATCGGGGGGCTCTCGGGCGTGATGTTCGCCGCCGTCCCGTTCGACCAGCAGGTGACGGACTCGTACTTCGTCGTCGCCCACTTCCACTACGTCCTGTTCGGCGGCGCGGTCTTCCCGATCTTCGCGGGGATCCACTACTGGTATCCGAAGATCACCGGCCGGATGCTCGACGAGCGGCTCGGCCAGGCGAGCTTCTGGCTCGTCTTCGTCGGCTTCAACCTGACGTTCTTCCCCATGCACATCGCCGGCCTGCTCGGGATGCCGCGCCGCGTCTACACGTACCCCGCCGGGATGGGCTGGGACGTCTACAACCTGCTCTCCTCGATCGGCGCGGTCGTGCTCGTGGTCGGGATCCTCGTGATCCTCGCGAACCTCGTCCAGGCGCGATTCCTCGGCGAGGCGGCGGGCCCCGATCCGTGGCTCGCGAACACGCTCGAGTGGACGACGTCCTCCCCGCCTCCGCCGTACAACTTCGCCCGGATCCCGGTCGTCCGGAGCGCCGACCCGGCCTGGGACGGGCTCTCCGGCCCGAGCGACCTCGTCCTTCCCGAGGGCCACCAGACCCCTGCCACGATGCCGCTCGAAGGCGATCCCGCGGCGGCGCTGGAGATGCCCTCCGAGTCGCTCGTACCGTTCGCCGCAGCCGTCGCGATCGCGCTGATCTGCGTCGGGCTGATCGGCGACCTCGACTGGCTCGCCGTGGCGGCGGGCGTCGCCACCGCCGTCGTCCTCGCGTTCTGGCACAGCCCGCGCGAGGCCGGCCCCCTGGAGCCCGCGCCGTGACCGCCGTCGAGATCCCCGTCCCGCCGATCGGCCGCCCGACGGGGTGGTGGGGGATGCTCGTCGTCGTCCTCACCGAGGCGACGCTCTTCGCGCTCCTCCTCGCGTCCTACTTCTACACGCGGTTCCGCTCACCCGGCGCGTGGCCACCCGACGGCCAGCCCGATCCACGGCTGCTGAAGCCGGTGATCATGACGCTCCTCCTGATGGCGTCGAGTGTCACCGTGTACATGGCGGAGCTCGGCAGTCGCAAGGGAAACCTGCGGCGGCTCCACGCGGGGCTGGCGGCGACCTTCGTGCTCGGTCTGTCGTTCCTGATCCTCCAGGCCTTCGAGTATCACGAGAAGCTCGCGGAGCTCAGGCCGTCGACGGACGCGTACGGCTCGCTCTTCTACACGATCACCGGGCTGCACGGCTCGCACGTGATCGTCGGCCTGCTGATCCTCGCGTGGACGCAGTTCTTCGCATGGCGCGGCGCCTACGCGTCGGAGAACCACGTGGCGGTGCAGGTCTCGGCGCTCTACTGGCACTTCGTCCACGTCGTGTGGCTGTTCGTGTTCTTCTCCCTCTACCTCTCCCCCCGCCTGTGAGCCGCGGCGTGCACCCGGCGCTCCCGTGGGTGGGCGTGGTCGCCGCACCGCTCTCGTGGGTCGTGCTGCTGATCGCCGGCCTGGCGATCCAGGAGGCAGGCTGCGCGCCGAGCTCCGGCCTGCCCGTGCTCGACCTCGACACCTCTCCGTGGATCGCGGCGATCGGCATCCTCGCGACCGTCGCCGCGCTCGTCGGGATCGGCGCCGCTGTCGTCACGTTGCGTCGCGCGATCGCCGACCCCGAGGTCGATCCGCGCGGCCGGATCGCCTTCATGGGCGACGCAGGGATCGTCGTCAGCGTCATCTTCCTCGCGGTGATCGTGTTCAGCACGGTCGCCGTGCCCTCGCTCGACGCATGCCATCCAGGATGAGGCTGCGGCGCACTCACCTCGTCGTCGCGGCGCTGGTGCTGACCGCCACCGGCTGCGGCGCGACCGCGACACGGGTCGCGGTTCCGGGCGGGGACCCGGGCCGGGGCGCGCAGCTCGTCGGCGCGTTCGGCTGCGGCTCGTGCCACACGATCTCGGGCGTCAAGGGCGCCGACGGCGAGATCGGCCCGTCGCTCGTGGACTTCGGCGACCGGCGTCTGATCGCCGGTCGTATCCCGAACACCCTGCCGAACCTCCTGCGGTGGCTCGAGAACCCGCAGGCGGTCGAGCCCGGAACCGTGATGCCGGACCTGGGCATCGAGGCGCCGCAGGCCCGCGATCTCGCGGCCTATCTCTACGCCCACTGATCGGAGGAAGCTGGAATGGAACCCACCCCGAACGAGGCACGGAAAGGCTTTACCCGACGAAGGCTCCTGGTCGTCGCGGGCGGCAGCGCGGCCGCCGCCGGCCTCGTCACGCTCCCTGGCTGCGGCGGCGACGACGAGGCGACGACCGGCCAGCTCGCGCTCGAGAACGCGAACGTCGACGCGCCGCAGCTGCGCAGCGAGCCGTACATCCCATCGCAGCTGCCGCTCAACTGCACGGTCCTCTCGTTCTTCACCGCCGCCGAGGCGCGCGGCGTCGACGCGTTCGCCGCAAGGCTGATCCCGGGCTCGACGGACGACCCGGGCGCCCGCGAGGCGTGCGTCACGAACTACATCGACCGCAAGCTTGCCGAGCACAAGTCGTTCGCGACGACGACCTACTTCCACCCGCCCTTTGCGAAGCCGGCCAAGGACCGCCAACCCGGGTTCACCGGCGACACGGTGTACGTGGACGCGGACGAGCTCGACCGCTACGGGTTCCAGTCGAGCCTCACCCCCCAGCAGGCGTACCGCCTCGGTCTGAAGGAGCTGGATGGGTACTCCCACACGCTCCATCACCGTCCCTTCGAAGAGCTCTCACCCGGCCAGCAGGATGCGATCATCGGCGACCTCGAGGACGACAAGGTGAAGAGCTTCGACAAGCCGACCGGCAAGGGCTTCTTCGACATGCTCCTGAACGACACGTACGAGGGCATGTTCGCCGACCCGATCTACGGCGGGAACCGCGACTTCGCCGGCTGGAAGCTCGTCGGCTATCCCGGCGCGCAGCGGAGCTACACGCCCGCCGAGCTGAAGAACGGGCCGAACCAGCGGACGATCCAGAGCCTCACCGACATGCCGGCGATGCACCCGGGGCGGGCGCAGGATCACGTGATCCTCCCGATCTCCGGGTCGCGACTGCTCGCAAGGAAGGGGAGCTGATGGCGACGACACACCCAAAGGTCGACGTCGTCACGATCGGCGCGGGCTGGACCTCGGCGATCCTCGGCGCAAAGCTCTGCACGAAGGGCCACGACGTCGTGGCGATCGAGCAGGGGGCGCAGCGCTGGGGGTATCCGGACTTCGCGCACGACCACGACAGCCTTCGCTACTCGGGGCGCTACGCGATGATGGTCGACCTCTCCCGGGAGACGTGGACGTGGCGGCCCGACATGAGCTCGCCCGCCCTGCCGATGCGGCAGTACGGCTCGTTCAACCCCGGGGAAGGGCTTGGCGGCGCGGCCGTCCACTGGTCCGGACAGCTCTGGCGCTACATGGAGTCGGACTTCCGGCACCGCTCGTACGTCGTCGACCGGTACGGCGCGAAGCGCCTCCCGCAGGGCTCGACGATCCAGGACTGGCCGATCGACTACCACGTTCTCGAGCCGTACTACGACGCGTTCGAGTACGACATCGGTGCGTCGGGGATCGCGGGCAACCTGCGAGGGAAGATCCAGCCGGGCGGGAACCCGTTCGAGGCCCCGCGCGCGCGGCCGTATCCGCATCCGCCGCTGACGACGAACCGGTTCGCGGACATGTTCTCCGACGCGTGCACGAAGCTCGGTCTGCATCCGTTCCCACAACCGGCGGGGATCCTCTCGCGGGCGTGGACCGACCCGTTCGGCAACAACCGTTCGGGCTGCCTCTACTGCGGCTTCTGCACACGCTTCGGCTGCGAGGTCGACGCGAAGTCGAGCCCCCAGACGACCCACCTCCCGGTCGCCCTCGCCACGGGCCGTTACGAGGTGCGGCTCGGCAGCAAGGTCTTGCGGATCGAGACGGCGGACAACGGTCGCGCGACCGGCGTCACGTACGTCGACCACGAGGGCGAGGAGCACTTCCAGCCGGCCGAGCTGGTCGTCGTCTCGGCCTTCACGCTCGAGAACAACCGGCTGCTCCTCCTCTCCAAGGGCAAGAAGCACCGGCAGGGGATCGGCAACGACCGGGGACGCGTCGGACGGAACTACACGTATCAGATCTACCCGGCGCCGATCACCGGCCTCTTCGAGGGCGAGAAGCTGAACATGTACATGGGCAACACCTGCACGATCGCGATCATCTACGACTACAACGGCGACAACTTCGACCACTCGGACCTCGACTTCATCGGTGGCATGCAGCTCTACTCCGAGCCGTGCGAGCGCGAGCCGTTCAACTCCGTCAAGCAGCTGAGCACGAAGGACGGGAAGTCGTGGGGGGCTCAGTGGAAGGCGCAACTCGGCCGTGACTGGGACTCGTACGCCGGAATCGTGACCGAGGGCGAGTCGATCCCCTACGAGGACCAGTTCGTCGATCTCGATCCGCACTACCAGGACCGCTTCGGCAACCCGCTCCTGCGGATCACCTTCGACTGGCACCCGAACGAGCAGCGGATGTGGGGCTTCATCGCGGCGCGGGCCAAGGAGATCATGACCGCGATGAACCCGACGAGGGTCGTCTCGTACACGCCCGAGATGCAGCCGTACAACATCCACGACTACCAGTCGACGCACCCGACGGGCGGCTGCATCATGGGCACCGACCCGGGGAACTCCGTGACGAACTCGTACGGTCAGGTGTGGGACACGCCGAACGTCTTCGTCACCGGCGCGGCGCTCTTCCCGCAGAACCCGGGGGCCAACCCGACGGGCACCGTCGGGGCGCTCACCTATCGGACCTCCGAGGCACTGCTCGACCGCTGGTTCGGTCACCCCGACGAGCTTCTGGACTAGATGACCGGTTCCATGCTCGGCCGCTGGACGTTCGACCCCCTCCAGCTCGCAATGATCGGGGTTCTCGGGGTCGCGTACGCGCGGCGAGCGGCGACGCTGCATGCCCGGGGCCAGCCCGTGCCGCGCCTTCGGATCGCGCTGTTCGGCTCCGGGCTCGCGGTCCTGCTCGTCGCCGTTGCCTCGCCGGTGCACGAGCTCGGGGAGGAGTACCTCGCCCTCCACATGCTCCAGCACGTGCTGCTCGGCGACCTCGCCCCGCTGCTCGTGCTCTGCGGGCTTACCGGGCCGCTTCTCCGGCCCCTGCTCGCCCTCGGCCCGGTCGGCCGCGTGCGTGCGCTCGCCAACCCGGTCGTGGCGTTCGGCGTGTGGGCGACGATCCTGCTCAGCTGGCACCTGCCGCTCCTCTACGACGCTGCCGTCCGCCACGAGTCCGTCCATGCGCTCGAGCACGTGTCGTTCTTCGCAGCAGGCATCGCGGTGTGGCTGCCGATCGTCGAGACGCTGCCGGCGCCGGAGTGGTTCGGCACCGGGGCGAAGCTCGTCTACGTCGTCGGTGTCCGCTCGGTCGAGTCGCTTCTTGGAAACGTGCTTCTCTGGGTCGCCGGCGCGCCACTCTACGGCGTCTACGTGCGGCCGCACGACCTGATCGCCGTCTCCCCTTCGACGGACCAGAGCCTCGCCGGCGCGGTGATGCTCGTCGAGGGAATGCTGGTCACCCTGCCGCTGCTCGCCGTGCTCTTCCTCCGGCTGCAGGCCGAGTCCGAGGCACGGCAGACGCTCGTCGAGCAGGGTGTGGACCCGCGTCGGGCGCGGCGTGCGGTGCGCTATCGGCGCGCCGACGCGCTCACGGGCGCGCTCTACTCCGGGTCCGCCGCGAGCCACGGAAGCCGCAGCGGCGTGTAGTTCCCCGGGTCAGGCAAGGAGCTCGGTGATCAGCGTTCGAACGCGCGCGTCGATCTCGTCACGTATACGCCGTACCGTCACGAGGTCCTGGCCTGCGGGGTCGTCGAGCGTCCAGTCCTCATACCGCTTGCCGTGATAGACGGGGCACGCGTCGCCGCAGCCCATCGTGATCACGACGTCGGACGCTCGCACGGCCTCGTCGGTGAGCGGCTTGGGGAACGCCTCGCTCAGGTCGACCCCGACCTCGCGCATGGCGTCGATGACGGCGGGGTTGATCTCGTCCGCTGGGTCGCTGCCGGCCGACCGAACGTGGAGGCGCCCGTCGGCGCGGAGCCTGACCAGCCCTGCGGCCATCTGGCTGCGCCCGGCGTTGTGAATGCAGACGAACAGCACCTCGGGCCGCGGGTCGCTCACACCGCTGCAGGGACGGAGAACACGTCGCGTAGGCGCTCGATCGCTTCAGGCACGAGCCGGTAGTAGGCCCACGTGCCACGGCCCTCCGACTCGACGAGGCCGGCCTCGCGAAGCACCTTCAGGTGGTGGGAGATCGTCGGCTGCGCGAGGTCGAAGGTCGCGGTCAGGTCGCAGACGCAGCACTCCTCGCAGCACGCGAGCTGATTGACGATCGCGACCCGGGTCGGGTCGGCCAGCGCCTTGAACGTCGACGCGAGCGCGTGAGCGGACAGCGCATCGATCGTCGGCGACCCGGGAGGGCAACAGATCGGTTGTAGGACAGGGAGGGTCTTGTTCATCGGTGGTCGTCAATGTATCATCTCATCGATGCTCGTCGATGAAGGGAGGTTCTCGATGCCACGTGCGCTTCCGACGTGTTGCGACGGCGGCGACTGCTGCGGCGACGACTGCTGCTAGAGCGGCCCCGGCGGCCGACTGCAGCGGCCGCCGATCTTCTCCGGCTATCGGCGCAAGCCTGATCGCCGAACGTTCGCCGGTTCGCTGGGCGAGATCTCGATCTGCGCGACAACCGGCATTTGGGCCCCTCGCCACCGTCCTCGCGAATCGGCGAGGATTCCTCCGATGCAATGCGCGTTGCGGGAGGTGCGGGACGAGGACCTCGCGGTCCTGTTCGACCAGTGGGCGGATCCGGTTGCGATGCACATGGCCGCATTCACGCCGCCCGATCACATGGACCGGAATGCGTTCGAGCGCCGCTGGGCTCGAATCCGAGCCGACGAGACCTCGATTGCCAGAGTCATCGTCGTCGAGGGCGACGTCGCCGGGACGATCTCGTCGTGGGGCGGGCCCGACGAACGCGAGATCACGTACTGGCTCGGCCGTTCCTACTGGGGCAAGGGGATCGCGACCTGCGCCCTCGACGCGTTCCTGGCCGTCGAGCGGTTGCGCCCGCTCAACGCACGTGTCGCCTCCGACAACGTCGCATCCCACCGCGTCCTCGAGAAGTGCGGCTTTCGGGTCATCGCGACCGATCGAGGGTTCGCCGAGGCACGTTCAGGCGAGATCGAGGAGCTCGTCCTGCGGCTCGAGCAACCCGCGCCCGGAGCAGTCGAAACCGCCTGACGGCGAGGCCCGCCCTACACGTCACCGCTCGGCGACTCGTTCGCGGAGCGTCTCGCTTCTGCGAAGTCTTGCGCAGTAATACCCCAAGGGGGTATATTCCGAGAAGACCTCCGGAGGAGGCAGTCCGATGAGCGACACTGTGACGTACAGCGTTCCCGCGATCCATTGCGATCACTGCGCGATGTCGATCCGAGAGGAGGTCGAGGAGGTCGAGGGCGTCGAGCACGTCGTCGTCGACCTCGACTCGAAGGTCGTGACGATCCGCGGCCGCGAGCTCGACGACGGCGCGCTTCGTGCGGCGATCGTGGAAGCGGGGTACGAGGCGGCGTGACGGCGACGCAGGAGAAGCCACGCACGCGCGCCCAGCTCGCACTGGAGGGGATGACGTGTGCGTCCTGTGCCACACGGATCGAGCGCAAGCTGAACAAGCTCGAGGGCGTCGATGCAAGTGTCAACTTCGCGACCGAGCAGGCGACGGTCAGCTACGACCCCGCGCGCGCCGCAGTCGACGATCTGATCCGGGCGGTCGAGGCCGCCGGCTACCACGCAAGCGTCGAAGCGCGCGCAGCGGATGACGCGACCCGGGCTCGCGCGTTGAAGACGCGGCTCGTGGTCGCGGCCGTGCTGACGGCGCCGCTCACGGCGTTGGCGCTTCTGCCGCCGCTCCAGTTCAGTGGCTGGGAATGGGTGGCGGCGGCGCTCGCGACTCCCGTCGTGCTATGGGCCGGATTCGGCTTCCATCGTGCCGCCCTTACGAACGCGCGTCACGGCACGGCCACGATGGACACGTTGATCTCGATCGGCACGCTGGCGGCCTGGGGCTGGTCGATGGTCGCCGTGGTCGCGCTCGACGACGCGGACACCTACCTCGAGGTCGGCGCGGTCACCACGACGCTGATCCTGCTCGGGCGCTTCTTCGAGGCCCGCGCCAGGCGGCGTTCGGGCGCCGCCATCCGGGCGCTGCTCGAGCTCGGCGCCAAGGACGCGCGTGTGCTGCGCGACGGCCGCGAGATCGTCGTCCAGGTCGACGAGCTGCGACCCGGTGACCTGTTCGTCGTCCGTCCCGGTGAGAAGGTCGCGACCGATGGCGTCGTCGAGGAGGGCGTCTCCGCCGTCGACCAGTCGATGCTGACCGGCGAGCCGGTCCCGGTCGAGGTCGGGCCCGGTGACGAGGTGGCCGGCGCGACCATCAACGCCTCGGGGCGCCTGATCGTCCGCGCGACCAAGGTGGGCGCCGAGACCGCCCTCGCGCAGATCGCGCGCCTGGTCGAGGAGGCGCAGGCCGGCAAGGCGCCGATCCAGCGGCTCGTCGACCGCGTCTCCGCGGTGTTCGTCCCGATCGTGATCGGGCTCTCGCTGGCGACGCTCACGGGTTGGCTCGTGTTCACCGGAGACACCTCGGCCGCGTTTACAGCCGCCGTGGCCGTCCTGATCATCGCCTGCCCCTGCGCGCTGGGGCTGGCGACGCCGACCGCGCTCATGGTCGGGACTGGTCGCGGCGCGCAGCTCGGCATCCTGATCAAGGGTCCCGAGGTCCTCGAGCAGACGCGGCGGATCACGACGATCGTGCTCGACAAGACGGGGACGGTGACCGAGGGCCGAATGTGGCTCGCGGACGCGATTCCCGCCGCAGAGGTCACACGTGGCGAGCTTCTCCGGGTCGCCGGCGCGGTCGAGGATGCGAGCGAGCACCCGATCGCACGCGCGATCGCCGAGCGCGCCTGCGAGGAGATCGGCGAGCTGCCTGCGGTCGAGCGCTTCACGAACCGCGCGGGTCTTGGTGTCGAGGCGGTCGTCGACGGCCATGCGGTGGTCGTCGGGCGCCCTGCGTTCCTGGCCGAGTGGGGGCTCGAGCTGTCCAGCGAGCTCCGTCGCACGCGGGCGGAGGCGGAAGCCGAAGGACGCACCGTTGTGGCCGTCGGCTGGGACGGCGCGGTGCGCGGCCTCCTCGTCGTCGCGGATCGGATCAAGCCGGCGAGTCCCGACGCGATCGCGGAGCTCGAGCGCCTCGGCCTCCAGCCCCTGCTCCTGACGGGCGACAACGAGCGGACCGCTCGCTCGGTCGCGGCGGCGGTCGGCATCGAGCGTGTGCTCGCGGACGTGCTGCCCGAAGACAAGGTCGCCGAGGTACGCCGCCTGCAGGAGGCAGGCGAGGTCGTCGCGATGGTCGGCGACGGGGTCAACGATGCACCGGCGCTCGCGCAGGCCGACCTCGGCCTCGCGATCGGCACGGGCACGGACGTCGCGATCGAGGCATCCGACCTGACCCTCGTCTCCGGGGATCTGCGCGCGGCTGCAGACGCAATCCGACTCGCCCGGAGCACACTGCGCACGATCAGGGCCAACCTCGTCTGGGCGTTCGCCTACAACGTCGCCGCGATCCCGCTCGCCGTCGCGGGCCTGCTCAACCCGATCGTCGCCGCCGCCGCGATGGCCTTCTCGAGCGTCTTCGTCGTCACCAACAGCCTGCGGCTGCGCCGCTTCTCGAGCCGGCGCGAGGATCGTGCCGCGCCAACGTCGCAACCGCTCCAGCGACTCGAGGGAGAGACTTCGTGACTCACGGATATGTGTCCGACAAGGACGCGCTGACCAAGCGTCTGCGCCGCATCGAAGGGCAGGTGCGCGGCCTCGAGCGGATGGTCGACGAAGAGCGCTACTGCATTGACATCCTCACCCAGATCGCGGCCGTCTCGACCGCGCTCGAGAGCGTCTCCGTCAAGCTCCTCGAGGATCACGTCCGCCACTGCGTCGCCGACGCACTCGCCGCGGGGGACGCCGAGGTCGCCGGTCAAAAGAGCGAGGACCTGCTGGCCGCCGTCCAACGCTTCTCGCGCACCCGCTGAGCCCGGCGCGCACGAGGACAGCGGCTTGTGCCACTCACGGAGATCCGTGGAGGCGCCGGCCATCTCGCTCTTCCGCGGCTCCCAGCCCGAAGACCAAGACCTGAGGAGGATTCCCGGAAGCGGTGCCATCTTCCTGTGGTGGCACCGGTGGTGGCACGCTACCGCTCGACGTGACCTCTGTGACGGTCTTGGCCCACTGTTTCAAGCCGATCCAGTGCGTTGATGCGGCGCGCGATGGACCTAATCGGACAGCTTGCAAACCCCGACTATAAGTTGCATAAGTTACTTTCTGACCTCTGTTAGAGCTATTCCGGTCGCTGACAATGGATGTTGCCCGACCCGCGCCCGAAGGCGCGAGCCGGGCAGTGAGCGTTAGGTGTGCCTTGTGGTTGCCGCCAGCTGTGGAAAACTGGCTCCCGTGAGTGCTTAGGAGGCACTCTAGGATCGGTTAGGCCATGGAACCCTGCACCGAGGCAGGGAGTTCTTCCATCGGCGTTCGCCGAGACACAAAGTCACACCGCCGCTCGGTCGTGCCCTGAGCTAACCCGAGCAAACGGGCAGACATCAAGGCCTCCGTTCGGGAGGCATCAAGGATGGGTCAAGAGCGTTAGCACGCTCTCAACCCTTTTGCGTTCCTAGCCCCGCTCGCACCAAGCGAGGAAACGGAACCGGACCCTCGGATGCTTGGTAATACCCGAACACGGAGCTGGCCTCGATAGTGAGCGAACACCGGTCGAGGCGTTTTCCCTAGTGCCCGAGTGAAACGAGCTAGGGACCGGTGGACGAACAGAGTCCGTCCAGCCACGTACATTTTAGAACCGTTGAAAATCATGCGCAAGGAAGTTGCTACCTACACAATCGGAAAGTCTTGTTTTTGTCTTCTGTCGGTTCTGTTAGGTCTTGTCCGGTCGGCGTTGTGACCTGCGCTGCAGCCACGGCTTGATCGCGGCTTACGCCGTAGGTGCGCCAACGTGTTCGGCAAGCCCCTCAAGCATGCGACAAGCGCTCCACAACAGATGCACCACCTCCGTGACTTTGTTGTCATTCACAGACTCGGCCCTGAGCACCTTCTCGTAGTCCGACCCCTTTCGGTGTGCGGACATCTTTGACCGGAGCCTCTGCAGCCGTTGGAGATACTCGATGTCCCGCTCGACGTGCTCGTAGCCCTCTTGCTCGAGCCAGCGCTTTAGCTTCCCGAGGCCCTTCTCGCCCTCGACCTTGGTCGGTAGCTGCTTGCTAATCGCTCCCTCGTTGAGCGCTTCGACGAGTAGCTTCGCCAGGCCGCGCACCTGATCCTCGAACTCACTCTGGCCATCTGATAGCGGCACTCTCAGCTGCTTCAGCACATGAGCGTCTGCCTTATGCATCGGCTTGAAGAGCGGCCATCCCTTCGCCTCCTCCCAAGATCGATTCAATCTTGGGTACAGACTCTTGAACTGAAGATCCGGAGCTTGCGGCTTAGCGAACTCTGCTAAGAAGGATCTCCTCCAGACCGTCTCGCTCATCATGCCTGCAGGGGAGATGTTGAAGGACTTCCAATATCCCCGCTCTGACGATGGCAGATCACGACTAGCTTCCGATCAAGGTGCTCAACGACAACGTGGAGCCCCGTTTCCTCGAGGACTTCGCGGACGACAGCCTCCTGTGGCGTCTCGCCCGGTTCGATCGTCCCGCCTGGAAGACCGTAGCGTCGCCGGTCGTAGTTCTCACGAATGAGAAGTAGGTGCCCCGCATCATTGATGATCACCGCGGCCGCACCCTGCTCCCCCTTGCGCATCTGCCGTGTCATCGCCCAGATCGCTGTGCGGCCCACAGCTTCACGATGAAGTGGTGACGGTACGTACCACCATGTTCGTTGATGGCCCCCTCGATTCTTGACAGCAGGAGTTCGCGTCGATCGGAAGGCAGCAACTTCTTGTCCGAGGACGTTCGTTCGACCGCGATCCACTCCTCGGCTGTATCCTGAAGCCCGGGTAGTCACGTTCGATCGGTTGGCCGAACTTCGAGCCCGGCGTGACTCGTTCCTTCGGCGCACGGGACACGGCCGAGGGCTGAGGAGCAAGCTCTGCGCCCGTAGATTGAATCGATGGCCCGTCGTAATGGTGTGTCGGGGGATTCTGACGGTGACCGAAGATTGCGAGCCAACCCCCCTTGCGAAGGAGTCGTTCTGCTTGCTTGGTGGCGCGTTCACGATCGAACCAATGCCATGACTGAGCAGCGGCAATCAGATCGAACGGAGCATCTCCCGGCCGAGGCTCCCACCGTTCGAGTCGGCAACATCGACTCGCCAGCGCCGAAACGGTCTGAGCTTCGTCGTAGCGATGGCCGCCATGCCCGGATCGGGCTCGACACCGACACCGCCTACGCCACGCTCCGCAAGCATGAGCGTTGCCTTGCCCGTCCCGCAGCCTGCATCGACAGCTCGCACAGGCTTTTCGACTAACGCAACGATGTCATCGATCAAATCACCCGGGTACGAGGGCCGAACCTGATCGTAGAGCTCCGCCTCGTCACCGAAGACAAGCCGCTGCTCCCTCATACACCCTCACGGCGCATCGCGTACTCCGCAAACGCAAGCGTCTCGTCAATGAGACCATCATCAGCTTGCTGACGCGTGCGAGCCCAAGGGTCAGGTCGATCGGCGACCGCACGGTCGATCAGTGGTCGCCAGCGCGCGTCGAGGTTTCCACGCGCCCACTCGGCAGCATCGCGCTTGCTCGCCACCCGACCCGTTTCGATCGTGTTGAGGATACGACAGAGGGTCAGGACAAGATACGGCTGCTTCCACCTACTCATCCGGCCGAGGCGTGTCGGCTCAGGTGCCCACTCGATGTACTCGGCAGGGCTGCTGGCGCTCTCCTGGTAGATCTTCCTTGGTGACAGGGTCGATCGTCTCTTGTGGCGATGGGCCGAACAGCGTGACTCCGCGCTCGCGAAGGATCCACCGGACGAGAGCCGTGTTGCAATGGCTGTCCCGCACGAGCCGCGACGCGCCGTTATCAAGAACAGGAGCGGGGTTCGCTCGACGTCGACCCGCCGGAACCGATCCTTGGGCGCGTACGAGCCTTCAAGGTGTTGCGCCCATGGGGTCTCGAGTTCGTGGAGGTCGGCGTGCATCTCCTGAAGCGCACGCTCCTGCTCCGCGGTCACTTCGGAGTTGGTAAGCACCAAGAAGTCGACGTCACTGTGCTCATCGGCTTCGCCCAAAGCGAATAACCCCCTGGAGATAAACCGCTGTCAGGTCGCCACCAAGGCGCTTGTCCACTCCCCCGACCAGCTGATCGAGAACGTGGTTGAGCTCCGGAAATCGAGTCGGCTCGGGTGAAATTGAGTCCTACCTCGCTCACACGCTTGACTATAGAATCTATTGTCTTTATTGACAACAGACGCGCGGATTCAGAACGGGATGTCGTCATCCTCCAAATCGTGATGGTCGATCGGTTCCTCGGTGGCCGGCTCCGACAACGCGTTGATCGCCTCCGGCGCGCATCGCGGCAGCTCTACTCTCTCGTGGTCCCAGACGGCGGCGTTGAAGTCGGCTACGTCGTTGAGACGTACGACGATCGGCGTACGACAGGATGACGCTCGGCCATACTATCGAGCGATCGGTAAGACCGTGAGAGTGATCATGAGCGTGGCCATGCTCATGGTCGTCGTCGCGCGCGTCGGGGCTCCGAGTCTGCTTACTCGGCGAAGAGAGGTCTGTCATGGCGGACAGCGGCGGCAACGTGGGCGGCATCGGCCTCGGCGGCGTGCTGGTCATCGTCGGCATCTGCTCGCACTATTCTGGAGCGTCTGGGTCGGCGTAATCCTCGCCCTCGTCGGCTTGATCGCCTTCGGCGGGTTCGCTAAGGGGCGCTGGTATTGGAACAGTCGGCCCTACGCCTATCGCAGGCGAGTGGCAAGACTTCTGGATCTACATCGCCGGGCCACCCGCAGGTTAGGCCGTGTCCTCTCTCTCGATTTCCTCACCGGTAATCGGATGGCGCATCTCACCCGAGAACCGCTCCCACGCCGTCTGCTTCGTCACGCCGAGTGCTTCTCCGATCTCCGTCCAAGTGTGGCTCGCCTCTCGCGCCTTGCTGACCGTCTCCCACGTTGCCTTTTGGAGCGCGGTCTCCGCTCGACAGCACTCGCGCAGAGCCTCAAGCGGACGCGCCTCCCAGTCTCCGAGCGTCCGCAAGCGCAGTTGGTTCCCGTGCCCGACGATGCGCACGCGTGGTGATCGCAGCGTCACCATCGACTCCCTTCTCGTCAGGTATTCCTTACGAGGAGTCTACCATGCAATCGTCAGGATTTCCTGACGACTTCCTCAGGTTCTGGTTACCCTGAAGACGGCCCCGCCACCAGGCCCCATCGTGATCGCCACGAGTGGGGAGGATGCCTACTGGGACAACGACGGCGAGCCGGTGCCGGTGATGCCCAGCGCCTCGGCGTTTTCACCGGCCAGGTAGAGCAATAGCCCCCATCGAGCGCCTCGCGGGCGACGCCAATCTCGCCCTCGACGAAATCGAGGCGCACGGCGCTCGTCCGTAGGCCCCTCGATCGGGACCGCTCGCTCATCGGCCACGCCCGCTTCGCCTCTTCCATCCGGTGAGGTGGGACGCCCGCCGGACGCGATCTCGGATCAGCTCGGCGGCTCCTCCTGCTCGACGATGCAGAGGGTCACGCCATCGCCTAGCTCGACCTCCAAGCCGTCGCCGTCGTCGAGCGACCGGGCCTTAGCGTCTAGGAGCTGGGTCACGTCGAGGCGCGTTGCGCCGACGCGGTACCAACCGGCGAGGTCATCCCTCGGAATCGCGAGGCTGCGCGCGTCGCCCCTCTCCATCCAGTGTTCGAGGACGCCCTCTCCCTCGACGACGGTCACGTCGAGGTCGCCACGCTCGACGACAACCGAGAGGTTGACGCTGCGACCGAGCCGGTCGTTCAGCCAGAGCATCACGTCGCCGGGCGCGGCGGGCACGCCGCCATCCTGACACGGGATCAGCCAAATGCGCGCCCGGAACCAGGTTCCAGACGGTTGAAGACAGGGAGGGGGTACCCCCGACCACCCTCCCCCGGTTCTCGTACAAATTTCTAGCTCGCGCCTAGGCGACCTGGCCCCCGACTAAGACAGTTGGTGGCCAGCCCGCGAGCCCCGCATTGATGCGGCTTCGCGGGGCATGGTCAACCCCTGGTCAACTGACGGAGACGGCTCAAGACGGCTGTATCTGGGTGCTCACTGGCGCGCAACTGGCGCAGAACCGACCGCTCCGCCGTCACCTGGCCCATCGCCACGCCGGAAGGCGAGGGGTGGTACCTCCGTGGACATCGATGACGAGCCGCTGCCCGTTGACGCCCAACTGCTTCGCGTGCTGGCCTTCGGGAAGTGAGAGGCGCGCGTGGGCATCTGTTCCTCTGCAGCGGATAGAGGAGTAGCCTCCATCCGGACTGCTGTTAGAGAGAGTGCCGACACCGCGTGGGAGGGTGGCCCGATGCAGAAGGCGTTGAAGATCGGCGGTTTCGTAGCAGGCGGCGTCCTCATCGTCTTTGGCATCGTCGCGATCGCGCTCGGTGCGTGGGGCGGGCACACGGTCAACAAGAATCTGAAAAATGAGTTCATCGTCGGGACGCCCGACATGACGCCGACCGGGATCCAACCCGAGATCGACGCGATCAAGGCGCAGCAGCAGAAGATCGCCGCCGCGCAAAAGCAGGCGAACATTCCTCCCGCGCAGCAAACCACCTTTACGACGGTCGAAGCACCCTCGTGCTCGGTAGCTGGAGAGGCCGTGGACAATGGCAGCCGCGCCGCCTGCTTCGGCAGCTACATGCGCATCCACGCCCTCGGCTCGAGCAACGGCCTCACCTACGCTCAGATGGGCCAGTACGCGGCAAAGCCAGACGCCCCGGTGCAGTTCACGGACTTCAACGGCGGCACGAACGACACGAAGTACGCGCAAGTCGATCCCACGACGGGCCGACCCATTTCAAACGGTGCCCGGAACACTTGGGTGACGGAGACATCGTTGTCCACAGCCCTCTACCTCGCCCTTGCCGCCACTGGCATCTCAGTCTTCGGGATCGTCGTGGGCATCGCGCTCCTCTTAAGCGGCCTCGGCTTCCTGATCCTCGCCGCAAGCGGTGCGATCCAGCGCGTCCCCTTCACGCACGACAAGACCAGTCCAGAGGCAGCCGTCGTCCCCACGTCTGGGAGCGAGTAGCAATGGTCGAGCAGATCGTCGGCCTCCCCACGGACGTGCTCGGGTTCCGCGTTACGGGAAAACTCAGCCGCGATGAGTATCACGACTCGTTGATGAAGCCGATCTATGCCGCACTGGAACGCGGCGAGAAGCTGCGGATCCTCATCGAACTGCCGGACGACTTCCACGGGCTTGACGCGGGTGCGCTCTGGGAGGATCTAAAGGCCGCTGGCTCGGTCGGACTAAAACATCGTTCAGCCTGGGAGCGGTTTGCGCTTGTGACGGACAAGGACTGGGTGCGTCACGGCGTCAGTGCGTTCGGCTGGATCAGCCCCGGCGAAATGCGCGTCTTCGAGCCAGCCGAGTTCGAGGACGCCAAAGCCTGGGTCGCCGAGCGATCATGAGATAAGAAAGCCCCAGCGCCAAGAACCGTCGCGAGGGGGAGGGGGTGCCGCGACGGATCGGTGCGCCGAGAGATCCGGTTATGGCGAACTGTAATCATGGTCTCTTCATCGACGGAGGCGAGGGCATCACGTTCTGCGGCGATCGGGCCTACCGGGACACGATGGCTCGTTTTCTTGATGGCAGCAGGCCTGGGATGGGGAATCCTGGCAGCCCCCTCGCTCGTGATCGGGGCGGTCATTGCGCTTCGCCCCCGCGACCAGGCCCCATCGTGATCGCGATGGCGAAGGAGGAGGGTGCCTACGGAGGCAACGGCGGCGAGTCGGTGCCGTTGATGCCCAGCGCCTCTGCGTCCTCGCCCGCAAGGTAGAGCAACTGCCCCCAACTGAGCTTCTCGACCGCCTCGACTGTTGTCGGAATGACGAACGGCTCCGGGGCTGCTCGGCGGCACGACCAAACTCGTACTCAAAGACCCTCAGGGCGGCTCTCCAGGCATCCGACCCGCCCCTGTCCAGGTGCTCGTTCAAAACGCGCAGCGCCTTCGGGACAAGCTCATCCAGCGCGGCGCGCCGCGCTTCCTCGGTGCTGGGCTTCTTCGGTCGTCCGCCGAGACGGCCGGACTTCCGTCGAGCTTCTTGCAACTCGACCTGATCGTCTCTCCAAGCGGGGCGTGGCGGCGGCGGCGAGGAAGGCAGGCATTGGCGCGGTCACGGCGCAGGCATTACGTCGATCCGTCGCGACGGCGACAGCACACGCGCGTGTGCCGGTCGTGATCGCGGCGGCGATGACCGGCCACTCGCCGCAGGTCTACGACGCTTGCTACGCGCGGCCGTTCAAGGACGCCGAGGAGCGCGACAGGGTGCGCAGTTCACTCGCATCGATCGGGTTCGGCAACGCTCCAGTTGACCAATCGGTTGACCAGGAGGGCATTTCGTAGCTTCTCGGTGTCACTCCTGGAAACGAAAGGGCCGCATTAGCGGCCCTTTACCTAGTGGGCGGTGCAGGGCTCGAACCTGCGGCCACCTGCGTGTAAGGCAGGCGCTCTACCAGCTGAGCTAACCGCCCGGGCGGCCACGGATGGTAGCTCCGCCCACAGCTATCCTCGCCCCGCCGCCCCCATCGACTAGCGGCCCAGGTCGCCACCCTTTCAAGGTGGTAGCGCGGGTTCGAATCCCGCTGGGGGCATCGCTTCGGTCGCAGCTATGCGGGACGACATGGAGCCTTCGGTCGGATCTGCGCCACCGCCGCCAAGCCGCTGGTGCTGTCCTGCTCCCGAATGATTTGAGAAGGCCCGCGCGGGGCGGGCCATCTCCGTCGGATCACGGGCGTACGTTCCGTGGTCTCACGTGATCTTGAGGACCAGATGGTTGTCGTCGGGGGTCTGCTTGACCATCGTCAGGTGGTAGATGCCCTTCGTCGCGAGCATCAGCTTCGCGCCGACCTTCTCGAGCTTGGTGCCGCCTGGGCCCTTCACGATCATCGCCGCCTCGTCGAGATTCAGGAGCGTCACCGGCCCGACGCGCGTGACCGACTTCGAGTACTGGCGGTGGTTTGGCCCTCCGCCCGTGTAGAACCAGTGACAGCCCGGATCCTTCATGGCAATGACGAGCGGGGCCTTGTTCGGTGCGGCGGACGCGGCGCTCGCAGCCGCGGTCGACACCACGACTGCCAGAACTGCGACTGAACAGAGGATGTACGTACGCATGACCCTTCCTCCTCGCGCCGTGTCGTTGACAAACGCATGACACACGAACCGGAACGCGGCCACGTCGGGTCTGACTCCTGATTCGAGTACGGGGAACTACCGACCGTGGCTCGTGTCTCCCCGGTCGACGGGAGGTCTATCCGTCGAGCCCGACCACGTGCTGCCACGGGCCGGCGAGGTGCACCGTGGCGACCGCGATGACCAGCCCGGCGACGAGCGAGCCGGCGAGGAGCCACCGGCGCAGCGATGAGCCGGGCAGCGGGTCGCCGCGCCCCCAGTCCGCTGTCGCAAGCCGCGGCACGCGGAGCACGTGGGCCAGCACGTGGGCTGCCATGGCACCGAGCCACACGACGAAGCTCGCCTTGTGCAGACCGAGCACGACTCCGCCCTGTGGCCCCAGGACGGCAAGACCCACACCGCTCGCGAACAGCGACGCCGTAGACAGCACGACCACCGGGCCGAGGAGGCGCAGCAACGGGTGGGGAGGCCCATCCGCGCGATACGCCTCGTGACCGGTGTAGTAGCGGGCGAAGCGGTAGCCGGTGGCGGCAAGCTTCAGCGCGATCGGCGGGAGCAGCAGCATCCCGATGAAGATGTGCGCCGAGACGAGCGGGCGCATCGCGAGGAGCGTCACTCCCTCGGCGGCGAGCAGCACGAGCAGGACAGCTGCGGTTGCACCCGTCAACCGCCGATTCCCCTCGCTGCCGCCGCCGCGCACGGTCGAGGCGACGGCCGCACGAGACCCTCTCCCTCTCTCTCGCGACACGTCGAGCACGAAGGCATGGGAGCGGAGACGGATGAGAGAACGATGAGAGCGTGTTGCACGCTCGCTCCCGGCGACGACAATGCACGGGATGCGCGTGCTGGTCGTCGAGGACGAGCCGAAGCTCGCGAGCTTGCTCGCGCGGGGCCTCGGGGAGGAGGGACATCCGACCGACGTCGCGACGACTGGACACGACGCCGTGTGGATGGCTCGGGCGAATCCCTACGACGTGATCATGCTGGACGTGATGCTGCCCGGCCAGGACGGCTTCGAGGTCTGCCGGGAGCTCAGAGCACGGGACGTCTGGACCCCGGTGCTCTTCCTCACCGCGCGCGACGGCGTCGACGACAGGGTCGAGGGCCTCGATGTCGGAGGCGACGACTACCTCGTCAAGCCCTTCTCGTTCCCCGAGCTCCTGGCGCGACTGCGCGCGCTGACGAGGCGCGGCCCGGTCGAGCGGCCGACCGTCCTCCAGGTCGGATCCTTGCGGCTCGACCCTGCAGAGCACCGTGTGTGGCGGGACGGCGCCGAGATCGAGCTCTCCACGAAGGAGTTCACGCTGCTCGAGGTCTTCATGCGTCAGCCGGGGAAGGTGCTCTCGCGCCTCGAGCTGCTCGAGCGGGGATGGGACATGGCGTACGAGACCCGGTCGAACGTCGTCGACGTGTACGTGCGCTACCTGCGCGAGAAGATCGATCGTCCGTTCGGCTGCGACTCGCTGGAGACGGTCCGCGGCGTCGGCTACCGGCTTCGCGAGAGCGGCACATGCTGAGAACCATCCCGATCCGGTGGCGCCTCGCCGCTGCCGTGGGCGTGTCGATGGCAGCGCTCCTCGTCGCTCTCGGCGCGGTCGTCTATTTCCGGGTCGACGGCGCGCTCCGGGGCTCGGTGGACGAGGGCCTGCGCGCTCAGTCCGCCGAGTCGCTCTCCCATCCAGAGGACGGCTCGCTGCTCGACGCCGACGCCCAACAGTCGGGGATGGTCGGCCAGGTCGTCGGCCTGGGTGGGCGGATCGTGCGGTCGGAGCCGAGATCGCTGCCGACGCTCGTGTCCGCCAACACGCTGGCCGCCGCGCGGCATGGCGAGGTGCTGACCACCATCTCCCTCGGTCCCGGCGAGCACAACCGTTGGCGCGTGTTGGCCGCCCCGGACGGCGAACACGTCCTCGTGGTGGCCCGGCCACTGCGTCAGACAGAGGAGACGCTCAGCCACGTCTTCCGTGGGTTGATCGTCGCGGGTCCGGTCGGACTGCTCCTCGCGACGCTCGGCGGCTACCTGCTCGCGGCCGCTGCGCTCCGTCCCGTCGAGTCCATGCGCCGCCGGGCGAGCGCCATCTCGGCAACCACGCCCGGCGCCCGGCTCCCGGTGCCGCCGAGTCGCGACGAGATCCGTGACCTGGCGCTGACACTGAACGAGATGCTGGCGCGGCTCGAGGCCGCCCTCGAGCACGAGCGCCGCTTCGTCGCCGACGCGAGCCACGAGCTGCGCACGCCGCTTTCGCTCCTCAAGGCGGAGCTGGAGCTCGCGCTCCGACGCCCACGCAGCGCGGACGAGCTCCGGGCGGCGGTGGGCTCTGCGGCCGAGGAGACGGATCGGCTGGCGCTGCTCGCGGAGGACCTTCTCCTGATCGCCCGATCCGACCATGACGAGCTCGGTCTGCGGATCGAACGGGTCGACCTCGGCGAGCTCGCGCGGACGACCGCCGACCGATTCGCGGAGCGCGCCTCGAGCGCACACCGGAGCCTCGCTGTCGAGGTCGCACCGGGAACCGCTGTCCAGGCGGACCGACTGCGCCTCGAGCAGGCGCTGCGGAACCTCGTCGACAACGCGCTTGGCCATGGCGCGGGGACCGTGACGATCACCGCACGCGGGAACGACGATGCCATCGAGCTCCACGTCCTCGACGAGGGGCCGGGGTTCCCCACCGACGTCGCGTCGCGCGCCTTCGAACGGTTCTCGAGGGGCGAGGATGCGCGCGTCCGTGGCGGAAGCGGCCTGGGCCTCGCGATCGTAGAGGCGGTCGCACATGCGCACGGCGGCACGGCGGGCATCACCCGCAACGGGAAGCGGGCGGGAACCGATGTCTGGATCTCGCTTCCTGCCCGTCGGGCGTCCTGAGCCACTCTCATCGTCGTCTCATCTCACGCTCCTACCGTGAGCCCGTGGACTCCCTGGATGCGCGCGATCACACCATGCGTCGCCAGCAGCGGCGGCTCCGCCGTCTGCGCCGCGGTGCGGCGGTAGGGTCGGCTCTCGGTTTCACCGCCTTCGCCGTGCTCGCCGCACAGCATGCGGTCGGATCGAGCAAGCGGACGGCAGCGGCTCCGGCTTCTCCCGCCGTCGCGCGGAGGACCGCGTACTTCGACCAGCGGGCCGACGGCTTCGCCTTCGGCGACGTCGCGTCCGCGCCGCCGCCGGTCGCCCAAACGAATGTTTCCTGACCTCGCGGTGCCGCGGGGGATGCGGTCGTGCCGGTTTCGCGCGATGGGATCGGACGTGCACCTCGTTCTCCCGGCCCGCGACGCGAGGGCCGCGGTCCGTGCCATCGAGGGCCTGTTCGCCGAATGGGAAGACGTGCTCAGCCGTTTCCGACCGGACAGCGAGCTGTCGCAACTCAACGCCCAGGCCGGTACCCCGGTGTCGGTCGGGCCGATTCTCCTCGACGCGGCCGAAGCGGCCCTCGTGGCGGCGCACGCGACCGGCGGGCTGTTCGATCCCACGCTCGGCCGGCAGTTGGTCAGCCTCGGCTACGACCGATCGTTCGAGGAGCTGCAGCATCCCCCAGCTGCAGCGGATCAGCCGCGAAGCGGCGGAGCCTGGCGCGCGATGGTCGTCGACCGATCTGCGGGCATCGTCACCGTGCCCGCGGGCAGCGCCCTTGACCTGGGCGGGATCGCCAAGGGCATGGCCGTCGACGCGTCGCTCGAGCTCCTCGACGGCCTTGGGATAGAGACGGCGCTCGTGAGCGCGGGCGGCGACCTCGCCGTCCTCGGCCTGCCGCCCGGCAGGCGGGCCTGGGACGTGCGCGTCGGCGATCCCGCCGGGCCGGTCGTGCCGCTCGCCAGGGGCGCGCTCGCCACCTCTGGGAGTACCCGCCGGCGCTGGCGGCAGGGTGACCTCGCGCGGCACCATCTCGTCGATCCCGGTACCGGCGAGCCCGCCGTGAGCGGGCTCCACGAAGTAACGGTCGCCGCAGGCGCCTGCGGGGTCGCCGAGGTCGGCGCGACGGCCGCATTCGTCGCCGGCCCGCGCATCGGCCCGGCACTGCTCGAGCGGCTCGGTCTCGCCGGGCGACTCGTGACGGCCGCCGGCCACGAGATCCCGGTCGGCCGCTGGCCCAGCGGGGACGTGCCACAGGCCGCATGAGCGGGTGGAATGCCGTCACGTGGGACACCGCGCGGGCCGGTGGCCTCATCTCGTACGTGCTCCTGACGGCGTCGGTGTCTCTCGGGTTGGTTCTCCGCAACCGCTGGCAGTCGAGCCGATGGCCGCGGCTCGTCACGAACGAGCTCCACGGGTACGTCTCGCTGCTGGCGCTCGTCTTCATCTCCGTGCACGTCCTTGCGGTCGCGGTCGACCCCTTCACGCACTTCGGGCTGGCGGCAGTGCTCATCCCGTTCGCGAGCCATTACCGGCCGATCTGGATGGGCCTCGGAATCGCGGCGCTCTACCTCCTGCTCGCCGTATGGGTCAGCACGCGGCTGCGACGACGGATCGGCCATCGCCTGTGGCGCCGGATCCATCTCCTGGCCTTCGCCGTCTACGGGGCCGCGACGCTGCACGGCCTCGGCACCGGAAGCGACACCCGGGCCCCGTGGGCCGTCGCGCTGTACGCGACGAGCGTCGGCCTCGTGGGCGCGCTCCTGACGATCAGGCTTCTCGCGCCGGCGGGCCGGGACGCGCGTCCCCGCCCGCTCGCCGCGTTCGCCGCCGGCGTCGCCATCCTGGCCGCCGCGACGTGGTCGCTCGGCGGACCGCTGGCCCCCGGCTGGTCCCTGCGGGCTGGAGGCACCACCGCCCGAGCCGCTCTCGCCGGACAGCAACGCGTGCGCGCTGCGCGGGCGTCACGGCCGTCGGCCGTCGTGCGCGTCCCGTTTACGGCTCGGTACGCCGGCCGGCTGACCGTCGATCCGATGAACGAGGAAGGACGGGTCACCCTGCGCATCGACGGCGCCTTGAGCGGCGCGACCAAGGACCACCTCGAGATCCTGATCCACGGCATCCCGCTCGAGAACGGCGGCGTCGCGATGGAGCAGAGCCGAGTCCGCATGGGGACGGCGACGCCCTTCTACCACGGCGAGATCACCTCGCTCAGCGGCAGCCGACTCGTCGCGGCGCTCCGCTCGTCCAACCAGCGCCTGCGGGTGGCCGTGACGCTCCGGATCGGCCGCGACGGGAGCGTCGTCGGACGAGTGCGCGGAACACCACCGTCTCCCGGGGAGACCGCTTGAGCTCCACGCGGGATCCGGGCGCCGCACGCGCTGACGCATGCTCCGGCGCCCGCTTCGCGTGACCCGCCCCGTCCGAGCCCGCGCCGGCCGTCGCCGTGCTACCGGCCTCGCGATCCTCGTCGTCGTCCTCGCGGCGACCACGCTCGGGTGGCGGACACTGACGGACGGAGCTCGGCCGCACGAGCCCACGGCACCGGCAGAAGCGCCAAGCGCCATTCCACCTGGACGATCCACGACGTCCTCGCCACCTCGAACGGCTGCAGCCGTCGCGCTCGGGCTCCCCAGCGTGAAGCCGGGCCCCGTTCCGGGGTACGTGCTCATCGCCGACCGCAACAACGACCGGCTCCTGATCGTGTCGCCGGAGAAGAAGATCGTCTGGCGGTTTCCCCGTCCCGGCGACGTCCGGACGGGGCAGTCCTTCCACGATCCGGACGATGCGTTCTTTGCGCCCGGCTTTCGCGGGATCTCGACCAACGAGGAGTTCAACGACCAGATGGCGTTGATCTCGATCCGGCGCCATCGCATCACCTGGTCGTACGGGCGCGCCGGTGTGGCCGGCTCGGCGCCGGGCGAGCTCTCGAACCCCGACGACGCCTATGTCCTGTCCCGCGGCCGGATGATGGTCGCGGACATCCGCAACTGTCGCGTGCTGGTCGTCGACAGGCGCCACCGGATCCGACGCTCCTACGGCTCGCCCTCACGCTGCTACCACCACCCGCCCGACTCGTTCGGCTCGCCGAACGGCGCCACCCCGCTCGCCGACGGCGGCGTGCTGGTCACCGAGATCGGCGGCTGGATCGACCGGCTCGACCGACACGGCCGGCTCGTCTACGCGGTACGGACGCCGACCTCCTACCCTTCCGACGCGCAACTTCTCCCCGACGGGAGATTGCTGGTCGCGGGATTCGACACGCCTGGGAGGGTCGACATCCTTTCTCCCTCCGGTGCCGTCGAATGGACGTACGGGCCGACGTCCGGCCGGGCATCGCTCGATCGCCCGTCTCTCGCGGTCCGCTGGCCGAACGGGATGATCGCCGTCACCGACGACTGGCACCACCGGATCGTCGTCATCGACCCGAAGACGAAGCGGATCGTGTGGCAGTACGGGCACTTCGGGATCGCCTCTGCGAGACCCGGGTACCTGTCGAAGCCGGACGGCCTGGACCTGCTGCCTGCCACCGCCGCCCGCACCGTGTCGTCCTCCCAACACCGCACGGCCCCCCTTCGCGCACGCGTCGTGGGCCGCCTGCCGGCCCCGACCTCCCGTGTCACGGTCGTGGCGCTCCCCGGCAGGCAGATTGCCGCGCTCGGCGGCCTCACGGCGACCGGCTCGTCGGACGAGATCCTCGCCGGGCGACCAGCGGCGCTGCGTCGAATCGGCACGCTGCCCGTCGCGACGCACGACGCCGCCGCAGCAGTGCTGGGAGGCGACGTGTTCCTCTTCGGGGGCGGGCAGACCACCTCGTTCGACAGCATCGACCGCTTCGATCCTTCGACCGGCGCCGCAACCCGGGTCGGAACGATCGGAGAGCCGCTGTCGGACCTCGGCGCCGCCACCGTCGGACCCGCGGTCATTCTCGTCGGCGGCTACACCGGCACCGCATGGGCCACCGCGATCCAGCGCTTCGTCCCCGGGCACACGCCGTCCGTCGCCGGCCGGCTACCGACCGGCCTCCGATACGCCGGCGTCGCGGCGCTCGGCGGACGGGTCTATGTGGTTGGAGGGGTCACCACCCGTGGCCCCAGCTCGGCGATCCTCGCGTTCGAGCCGTCTCACGGCGGCGTGCGGCAGATCGGGTCGTTACCGCATGCCGTCGCGCACGCACCGCTGGTCGCCGTCGGCCGATCGCTCTACCTGATCGGTGGCACGAACGCCGCAGGCGCCCCGCTCGCGACGATCACGAGGATCGACCCGCGCACCGGGGAGACCGCCGATGCCGGCTCGCTTCCGCACCCGCTCGCCGATGCGGGGGCGGCGGTGAGCGGCGGCGCGATCGTCGTCGTCGGAGGGCACGGGTCGAGCGGCCCTACTGCGGACGTCCTCGAGATCCGGCCCACGTGAGGTCGACTCCGGCACACATCCGCGTCTCTGCAGGGGTCGCCGAGTCAGGCGTGCCGATCGTGGTGTCGGCGCTCGGGTTGCTTGACTCCGGTCGCGTCCGAACGCGCGCGCAGCGCACCGCCAGGTGCGGCCGTGGGCGGGAGGACGTGCCGCATCCCGTCTTGGAACCGTTCTGCCGCGACGACGATGTACGCGCAGATCGCGGCGAGCGGCAGTTCAGCGAACATCGCCTCCGCGAGAGCCTCGAGCCGTTCGCCGCCCCCAGAGGAGGTGACGATGTCGAACCAGGCATCGCAGAGGAGCATCGTGCCCGTGGCCGCCGCGAGCGCAACCAGCCAGCGCGGCTGACGGAGGGCGGACCATGCGGTGGCGGCGAACGCGGCGGCCAACGCGATGTCGAACCCGATCCAGGCAACGTCGTAGTGCTGGGTGACATGCCGTGACGGCAGCGAGAGCGTCAGCCACAGGGTCCACGGGACGAGAGCGAGAGCAACGAGCGCAAGAAGACGGGGCACCCAGCTGCGAGCGCGGAGGTCCATCGCCATGAGCGGTTGTACCCTGTTTCGGGTGCGCCGTGGACGCTGGCCCAGTGTCACACCGGAGTCGCTGCTCGCGATCGGCGCCGCGTCTGTCGGCCTGCTCGGCGTCTTGTCCTCGCTCACTCCGGAGCTCGCGAACCGGTCGGATCTGGTGCGAGGCGTGCTTCCGCCCGGCGTCCCCGCGGCGGCGCGCGTCGGCGCCCTCGCGTTCGGGATCGTCCTCGTCTGGCTGTCGCGGTCTCTGCGGCGTCGGCGTCGGCGGGCGTGGCAGCTCGCGGTCGTGCTCGTCGTGGCGTCCGCCGGCGCCCATCTCGCAAAGGGCCTGGACGTGGAGGAGGCGAGCGTGGCTCTCCTGCTTCTCGTCGCGCTCGTCCGCCACCGCCGACGCTTCGACGTACCGGGCGATCCTGCGACGACGCGTCCGCTGTTGGGTCTCGCCGCAGCACTTGCCGCTGCGGCTGCGACAGGGCTTGCGACCGAGCTGCACGGCACAGAGCTTCCCGACAGGGCGACCGACCTCGTCATGGCAATCGGCCTGGTCCTCGCGTTCGTCGCGCTGTACCTCTGGCTGCGTCCGCTCTCGCTCGCCGTTGCGCAAACCGTCGGAGAGCGACGAGCGGCACAGGCGCTCGTCAACGCACACGGTCACGACAGCCTCTCGTTCTTCGCGCTCCGTCGCGACAAGAGCTACCTGTTCTCGCCCAGTGGAGGCGCGTTCCTCGCGTATCGCGTCGTCGCCGGCAGCGCGCTCGTGAGCGGAGATCCCGTCGGCGACGAGGGAGAGTTCGACGCGCTCTTCGGGGAGATGGCCCGGATCGCGCGCGCCAGCGGGTGGCGGCTCGCCGTGCTCGCGGCCTCGGCGGAGCAGCTCGACCGCTACCGGCGACATGGGCTGCGGCCCGTACCGCTCGGCGAGGAAGCCGTGCTTCGGCCGACGGCGTTCTCGCTCGAGGGTCGGGCCATCCGCAAGGTGCGCCAGTCGGTCTCGCGCTTGACGAACGCCGGTTACCGCCTGCTCGTCGTCGCCGCCGAGGATGTAGACGCTCGGCAGCGCGCAACGCTCGACGAGGTGTCGCGGCAATGGCGGGGCAACCAGCCCGAACGGGGGTTCTCGATGTCGATCGACGATCTCTACGCGCCGGGAACGTTGCTCGCGGTCGCGCAGCACGAGGACGGCAGCGTCGGCGGCTTCCTCCATCTCGCGCCGACACCCGCAAGCGGCGGCTGGTCGCTGAGCACGATGCCACGACGACCCGGGACCCCGAACGGCCTCACCGAGTTCCTGATCGCCGAGACGCTCGCGTGGGCCAAGGAGCACGAGGCGACGGAGGTCTCCCTCAACTTCTGCGCGTTCACGGAGTTCCTCTCGCGCGAACGCGCAGTCGGTTGGCCGCGGCAGGTCGCCCGGCGCAGCCTCCTCGCAGCCGACGGCGTCTTCCAGCTCGAACGGCTCTACGCCTTCAATCGGAAGTTCTTCCCGGAGTGGCGGCCCCGGTACGTCTGCGTCGAGAAGCTCTCCGACCTGCCGCTCGTCGGCTTCGCGTACCTTCGCGCCGAATCGCTGCTCGTGCCACCCGGGCCCTGGGTCCGACGCGAGCGCCGACCGGCGTCGACCTGATCGCGGTCGCTGTGCTCGAGCCGCCGTCGGCGGCGCCAGCGCCAGAGCTCGTCGGCGCCCCAGACGACGAAGGGGAAGGGCAGGAGGAACAGGAGCTCGGCGGCCCCCAGCGGCGCCGTGTGGAAGATCGGACGCAGCGCGGGCACGTAGATGACGGCTGCCGCGAACACGAGCTCGAACGCAATGCCCCAGAGCAGGAGCCGATTCGAGAACACGCCGATCGAGCGAAGCGAGGCGTGCTCGGTGCGGGCAGCGACGGCGGTTCCGATCTGGCACGCGACGATCCCGGCGAACGTCATCGTGGTCGCCGTCATGTAGGCGCCGTGCAGGGGATCGCCGACAGCGACCGGATCGCCCGAGCTCCAACCTGCACGAATGAGGACGAAGAAAAAGCCGCCCATCACCAGGGCTGCTTCGATCGCGCCCACGAAGACCCAGGCCCGAACCAGCATCGCGCGCCGGATCACGCTCTCGGTACGCGGTCGCGGCGGACGCTCCATGATGCCCGCCTCTGCTCCTTCGCGTCCCAGTGCGAGCGCTGGGACGATCTCCGTGCCGAGGTCGATCGCGAGAATCTGCATGACCGTCAGGGGCAACGGCACGGCGCCGCCCGAGAGAGCGAACACCAGGAACGGGACGAGCTCGGGGGTAGCGTGGGCGAAGATGTAGAAGATGAACTTCCGCACATTCTCGAAGACGCGCCTGCCCGCCGCGACCGCGGTCACGATCGTCGAGAAGTCGTCGTCGGTGAGCACCATCGTCGCCGCTTCACGCGCAACGTCGGTTCCCGACCGACCCATCGCGACCCCGATGTCGGCCGTCCGGAGAGCAGGCGCATCGTTGACGCCGTCGCCCGTCATCGCCACGACGTGACCTTCCGCGCGGAACGCGTCTGCGATGCGCAGCTTCGCTTCCGGTGAGGTGCGCGCGAAGATGAGCTCCTCACCCTCGCCGAGCAACGCGTCGAGGTCGTTCTCCGTCATCTGATCGAGCTCGGGGCCGGTGATCACGCGCCCGCCCTCCCGCGCCACACCGATCCGCCGGGCGATCTCGAGGGCCGTCTTCCCGTAGTCCCCGGTGACGACCATGATCCGGATCCCCGCCCGATGACACCGCTCCACCGCCTCGGCCACGCCGGGCCGCGGAGGATCGAAGAGGCCCACGAGCCCGAGCAGGCACAGGTCGTGCTCGGCATCCTCCCGACTCTCGGGCGGTGCGGCTTCGGCCGGCAGCCGTCGACGCGCGACGGCGAGGACGCGAAGCCCGTCCGCCGCCCACCGTTCGAGCACCTCGAGCACGGTGGCGCGCATCGAGTCGTCCAACGGGACGCGATTCTCGGGCCCACCGATGAAGGTCGACCGCCGGAGGATCTCCTCGGGCGCGCCCTTCGCGTGCACGGTGAGACCGCCTGCCCGGCGCTCGTCGACCGTGGACATGAGTCTCAGCTTTGGGTCGAAGCGGTAGATGCGTCGGCGCTGGTGCTCGCGAAGCGCTGTGTGGACGTCCACGCCGAGCGTTCGCGCCGTCTCCAGCAGGCCCACCTCGGTCGCCTCTCCTCTCGACTTCCCGGCCGGGCTCTCGGCGAGCTCGGCGGTGCTGGCTGCTGCGAGCGCGCGTCCCAGGAGGCCGAGGACCGGGTCCCGCGAGACCGCGAGGGCAGCGCCGTCGGCGCGCTCCAGGTCGACCTCGGTGAGCGGCGTCCAGACGCGAACCGGCCGCATCCTGTTCTCGGTCAACGTGCCGGTCTTGTCGGTGCAGATCACCGTCGTCGCGCCGAGCGTCTCGATCGCGGAGAGCCGCTTGACCAGAGCGCCGCGACGAGCGAGCGCGCTGACGCCAACCGCGAGCGACAGCGTGATCGTCGGCAGCAGGCCCTCGGGGACGTTCGCGACGATGAGGCCGATCGCGAAGCTGACGGATTCGCCGGGCGGCAGGCCTGCGACGAGCCATCCAACCGGGAGGAACGCGAGTCCGGCGAGGACGGCGACGATCGCGATCAGCCAGGCGACCCGCCGAACCTCGAGCTCGAGTGGACTCTGCTCGACGGTGTCTCGCTGCGCGAGCGCGGCAATCCGGCCGAGCTCCGTCCGCATGCCCGTCGCGAACACGAGCGCCCGTGCCTCCCCGCCGAGGCAGGTCGTGCCGCTGAACACGAGATCGCGCGCCTCGATCAACGGTCCCTCTGTGTCGGCGAGCTCCGCCGAGCGGAAGACCGGCTGCGACTCGCCCGTGAGCGTCGAGAGGTCGACCTCGACGGCGCCGCCGACCAGCCGGGCGTCCGCCGAGACTCGGTCGCCCTCGCGGATCACGACGACATCCCCAGGAACGAGGCTCTCGGCCTCCACGTCCTGCTCGGCGCCGTCCCGGACGGCTGTGGCCGTTTCTGGCAGATAGCGTCGCAACGCCTCGACGGCGCGCTCCGCCTGGCTCTCCTGCATGAACGCGAAGCCGGCGTTGAGCACGACGACGCCGACGATCGCAATCCCGAGCGGAAGCATCCCGGCGACGAACGCGAGAACCGCAGCAGCCCACAGAAGCAGCGCGAGGGGGTGTGTCACCTGGCGCGCGAGCTGCGCCGGCCAACGCGTTCGCGTCCGGCGCTCGAGCACGTTCGGGCCATACGAGATCAGGCGTCGGGCGGCGTCACGGCTCGAGAGCCCGTCCGAGCCCGTTCGGAGTTCGCGGTACAGGAGTGCGACCGGCTCGCGCGCGTCGCCGCTCGACGGAGGCGACCCGGGAGGACGAGCTTTCGTGGACACACACCGATGGTCGTTCGCGCGTCCGTTCGCACCATCGGGGACACGGCTGACCGGTGCTCCGGGGAACTACTGAGGCTCCGCCGTGCGCCGCCGGGCACGAGAACCGGTAACGATCCCCGGCATGAGCGCTCCGAACGTCGCAGCACGACGCCGTCCCCCGAGCACAGACGCCGCGTACGCCGCGTGTCGGAGGATGCTCCGTCGGCACGACCCGACGTACTTCCTCGCGGTTCTCCGGCTCCCCGCGGAGGTTCGCCCGGCCGTCTATGCGCTGTACGGCTTCGTCCGCGGGGCGGACGAGATCGTCGACGGGGCGGGACGCGCCGCCGATCCGGAGACTCGGTTGGCGGCTCTCGATGCCTGGGAAGACGAGCTCTGTCGCGGGCTCGACGCCGGCGCCTCGAGTCACGCGGTGATCGGCGCGATCGTGGACGCCGGCGAGCGCTTCGAGTTGCCCCTCGGGGAGCTCCGGACCTACATGGACTCGATGCGAGTCGACTGCGGGCCTGTCCGCATCGAAACGCGCTCCGAGCTCGAGCGGTACATGAACGGCAGCGCCGCAGCCGTCGGGCGCATCATGGCCGTGATCCTCGGCGCGAGGCAAGAGAGCGAAGCCTTCGCTCACCTCGGCGTCGCGTTCCAGCTCACGAACTTCGTCCGCGACGTACGAGTCGACTACGGCCTCGATCGGGTCTATCTCCCTGCGGAGGAGCTCAGCCGTTTCGGTGTGGCCGCGGCCGACCTCGGCCCTGCCTCGGCCTCGCCGGCGCTTCGCGCGCTCCTTGCAGCCGAAGTCCGCCGGGCGAGAGGGCTCTTCGTCGAGTCCGAGCCCGCGTTCGCGGCGGCGGTCCCGGGCGCACGCGCGGCCATGCGCTTCGCGCGGTCGGCGTACCTCACGGTCCTCGGCGAGATCGAGTCGGCCGACTACGACGTCCTTCGTCGCAAGATCCGTCCTGGGCCGCGGGGTCTCGCCAGGGCGGCGCTCGCTGCGCTCGAGAGAGGTGGTGGCTAGAACCAAGGGCTGCGGGTTTGCCGCAAACGCGGCTCAGTACGCCAAACCGATGCGATCCGCCGCCCGGCGAGGGACGATGGTGGTGTCTTCAATAAAGCCAGGTCCTGTGGTGCGCCGACTCGCAGTAACTCTTCGCGACGCATCGGTGGAAAGCCACCTCGGCGCACACGGAGAACGGAGGAGACATGTCCGTCGCTCCAACATCAGCTCATCCCGCACGGGAACCCCACCGCTCGCGTTGGGCGGTCGTCGTGCTGGCGTTTCTCCTCGGCGCGGTGACGGTTGCCGCGCTCTACTCCTTCGACGTCTTCGGGGGCACGTCCGCTTCCTCGACCGACGGATCCGGCGTACCCGCGACGCAGAGCCGTGAGGTCTCTGCGTTCGACAGCGTGGAGCTTGCAGGGGGCAACAACGTCGTGGTCCACATCGGAGGAACACAGTCCGTCGTCGTCAAGGCGGACGACAACCTCCTGAGCCGCGTGACGACGAAGGTGCAATCCGGCACGCTGGTGATCGGGAACACGCCCGGCGGCCTCACGACGAAGAGTCCCATGAGCGTCGTCGTCACGGTGCCGACACTCAGCGAGTTGACCCTCGCAGGCGGCGGCAACATCGTCGTCGACGGCCTCAAGACGGAGAGCCTGACGGTGACCCTGTCCGGCAGTGGCAACGTGACCGGAAGCGGAACCGCGGCATCGCTCGGCGTCACGCTCAGTGGCTCGGGAAACGTCTGGTTCACACAGCTCGTCGCCGACAAGGTGCACGCCGTGCTGAGTGGCTCGGGAAACATCTTCGTCGCTGCGAGCGAGAGCCTCGACGCCTCTGTCCCAGGCTCGGGCACGATCGACTACGCCGGCAATCCGCAACACGTGACGAAGAGCGTCACGGGCTCGGGCGCGATCACCGGCGGCTAACAAGCTCCCCTGCGTAGTTGTCCGCACGGTGTTCCGCGGGTGCCCCGATGGCGTGCTCGCACGCCGCACGCAGGCTCTGAGCAGAGCAATGAGTCTTACCGCTACAGCCCGCTCGATCCCGGGCACGCTCCGGCAGGAGGTCGTGATCGACGGTGAGCATCGGCTCATCACCGACGAGCCGCAGCGGCTCGGTGGTGAAGGGAGCGGTCCTGCGCCGCACGAGCTGTTCCCGGCGGCGCTCGCAGCCTGCGTCTCGACGACGCTCGTGATGTATGCGCGGACGAAGGGCTGGGACCTGGGCGAGGTGCGCGTCGCGGTGGAGTACGACAACCAGTCGACGCCGCGGCGGTTCGACGTGACGATCGAGCTCGGCGGCGATGTCTCCGAGGAGCAGATCGAACGTCTGGAGCGGGTCGCGCGCTCGTGTCCCGTGCGTCGCTCGATCGAGGCCGGCATCGAGTTCGTCGAGCGCTTCGAGCGCCGCCAGCACCCGTCGGCGAGCCGCCTCGCGGCCACAGGAGCTGCATCGTGAGCAGGAGGCAGATCGTGATCCTCGGCGGTGGGACGGGCGGCACGATGACGGCCAACCGATTGCGCCGTCGCTTCGACTCGGACGAGGCCGAGATCCACGTCGTCGACTGCGACGACCGCCACGTCTACCAGCCGGGCCTGCTCTTCGTCCCCTTCGGGCTCGCGCACGTGGACGAGATCGTCCGCCCGCGGCGGCGCCAGCTGCGAAGCGGGATCGTGTTCCACGAGTGCGCGGTCGACTCGGTGACGCTCGACCGGGACGAGGTGCGCCTCGAGGACGGCACCGTCCTCCCGTATGACGTCCTCGTCGTCGCCACTGGGGTCCGCCTGCAACCCGAGGAGACCGACGGCCTCACAGGCCCGGGCTGGAACACGCATGCGTTCACGTTCTACGCACCCGACAGCGCCGTCGCGCTCGGTGACGCGCTGGAGCGGTTCGAGGGCGGCCGGTTGGTCGTGAACCTCGTCGACATGCCGATCAAGTGCCCCGTCGCGCCGCTCGAGTTCGCCTTCCTCGCCGACTGGCACCTCCGCGAGCGCGGCATCCGCAACCGCACCGAGCTCGTCTACGCGACACCGCTCGACGGAGCCTTCACCAAGCCCGTCGCCTCGATGCACCTGAGCTCTCTCCTCGCCGAGAAGGAGATCGAGCTGGTGACCGAGTTCAACGCCGGCGAGGTCGACGCAGTCGGTGGGACGCTCACGTCCTACGACGGCCGCACGCTCGACTTCGACCTGCTCGTCACGGTCCCGCTGCACGGCGGCGCCGCGTACGTCGAGCGCTCGCCCGGGCTCGGGGACGCGCTCGGCTTCGTTCCCACCGACAGGCGCACGCTGCAGACACCGGTCAAGCCGAACGTCTTCGCACTCGGCGACGCAACCGACCTGCCCACCTCGAAGGCCGGCTCGGTCACCCACTTCGAGGCCGAGATCCTCGCCGAGAACATCAGCCGCTTCCTCGCCGACGAAGAGCTCGACGCCGGCTACGACGGCCACGCCAACTGCTTCATCGAGACCGGCTTCCACAACGCGCTGCTGATCGACTTCAACTACGAGACAGAGCCCCTTCCCGGCCACTTCCCCACCGCATTCGGATTGCCGCTGCTGCGCGAGTCCAAGCTCAACCACCTCGGCAAGCTCGCGTTCCAGTGGCTCTACTGGCACGCGTTGCTTCCCGGCCGCGAGCTACCGGGCCTCGGGCCGACGATGCCGATCGCCGGCAAGAAGCCGGCCCCGGTTCACACCTGAGAGGAGGACGAGAATGACCATGACCCTGATCGCCGACGCGCCGGTCGACGTCGACGTCGACGGCTTCCTCACCGACCCCGAGCAGTGGAACGAGAGCATCGCCCAGGCGATCGCCGCCGCCAACGGGATCCCGGAACTGACCGACCGGCACTGGCTCGTCGTCACGTTCATGCGAGAGCGCTACCTCGCCACGGGCAACGCCCCCTCGATCCGCTCGCTCGGCAAGGAATCCGGTGTCCCGGTCAAAGAGCTGTACCAACTCTTCCCCAAAGGGCCGGCCAAGCTCGCCGCCAAGATCGGCGGCATCCCCAAGCCGAAGGGCTGCATCTAGAAAGGAACGCACGATGACCGCGCTACTCGAAGAGCCGACCACCACGCTCGCCTCCGAGCGAGGCACGATCGAGAAGGTCGCGATCGTGATCTCCAAGGGCTCGCTCGAGGCCGTCTACCCCGGTCTGATCATGGCCAACGGCGCTCGCATGGAAGGGATCGAGGCGGACCTGTTCTTCACGTTCTTCGGCCTCGACGCGATCCGCAGAGACCGCTACGAGAAGATCAAGGTCGCCACCGTCGGCAACCCCGGCATGCACCTCCCCACCTGGATCGGCGCGATCCCCGGGTTCTCGGCAGTCGCCACCAGGATGATGAGGCGGCGGATGGAGCGGATCGACATCCCGCCCATCCCCGAGTTCATCGAGCTCGTCGCCGACTCCGGCGTTCGCCTGTACGCCTGTCAGGCGACCGTCGACATGTTCGGCCTCACCATGGACGACTTCGTGCCCCAGGTCGACGAGATCATCAGCGTCGGCGAGTTCTACGACAGGGCTGCCGGAGGGCAGATCGTGTTCACCTAGAGGCTTGATGCGGGTTATGGGCACGCACGGCTGGGGGCCTGCGCGCGGCGCATCGCGGCCGTCTCGCTGCTCGCCGATACCTCGGGTATCGGCGAGCACTGATCCGGCCACGCTGCTTGGCGCATGCCCTCCCCGCACGCACCCGTATCAAGCCTCGAGGTCAGCTCGGGCCGACGCTGTCGCCGACGCCGATCTTTCCGTCGCGCAGGACGTCCGCCCGGAGTCCGGCTCGGTGGACGAGCGGTCGGAGCAGCCCGGGCCGGGCGAGCTTCTCCAGGTGCGCGCACGGCTCGGCGAGCCTGCGCCCGACGCATTCGACGGTCCCGACGGTGAAGCGCCGGCCGACGAGGCCGTTCAGCGCGATCCCGCGCGTGACGACGTTCCGGCGCGCCTGTTCCCACGAGAGGCCGACCTCGTCGAGCACCTCGGCCTCCACGAGCGTCAGCTCGTAGCCGCGCCCGGTCCCACTGAAGGTGCCCCGGCCGTCGAAGTAGCGGTCGCCCTCGAGCCCACGGCCGGCGACCGCTTTCACGGAGTCGACGCGGGCGAGAGGCTGCTCCGCGTCCGGAGCGACGAGCAACCCCACGACCGACCCGACCGCCGAGCCGTCACCGTAGGGCGCGACCGTCGGAAGCCCGAGGTCGAGCCGCGCGACGAGCCAACCCTCCGCGATCGTGCCGCCGGCCGTCAAGGCACCGGCCGGGTCGTGGAGCGGGCCGGACGGCGAGCCGAACATAACGACGGCGTGATCGTCACCTCGAGCGCGGACGCGCGCGATCCAGTGTCCCGGCCACTCGAACACGTTTGCGCCTGCGATCGGCACGAGCCCGAGGTTCCGCTCGGCGAGCCACTGCTTGAAGAAGACGACGGCGTCGTACTCCGGCTCGGGAACCTTGTCCATGAGGACCAGCTCGAGGCATTCCCGAAGCTCGGACTCGAACGACACCGTCCTGGATCGTAGGCGCCATCGATGCTGAGCCGCTATGACACGGCGGCGAGCCGCTCGGGCACGATCCCGAGCCGCTCGACGAGCGTGAAGAAGGCGGCGCCGAACGCGGAGCGCTCTACCTGCGAGCGGACCACGTCCCAGTCGATCTGCTCGCGAAGCGACCGGGCGATCTCGAGCACGGGCCCGAAGTCCGGCTCCTGCTCGGTGAGTGCCAGGAGCTTTGCGGCGAGGACGTCCTCGATCGAGGCCACGGGGACGGACTGCGCCGCGACCTCGAGCACCGTCGCCCGCTCGAAGTGCTCGTCGCCGATCGCGCCGCCGGCGGGCCGGAAGATCAGGTCGACCAGGACGTTCCCGTCCCAGGCCTTCACGAGCCACCCCTCCGGCGGCCGCTCGAGGCGTAGGCCCGCCGCTGCGAGAGCCTCCTCGGCGCGTTGGACATCACGTTCGCGGAGCATGAAGTCGACGTCGTGCTCGGTCGGCGGACCACCTCGCGCCCAGGACGCGAGACCGCCGCCGAGCAGGAACGGGACCTTGGCGTCGCGCAGGATGGCGGCAGCGCGCTTCATCGTCTCGACGAGCTCGAGAAAGGCGTCGTTCGGCTGCGTGCCCATGCCCGTTCAGGTACCCGTCCACGGGTGAGGTGAACCGGAAGCGGGTACCCAGGCGCCATGGCCGAGCTCCGCGTGGCCGCGGTCGGTGACGTGCATGCGTCCGAAGAGCGCCGCGACCATCTCGCGGGCGCATTCGGCGCGCTCGGCGACGAGCCCGACGTCGTGCTCCTCGCCGGCGACCTCACGACGCACGGCCTGGTCGAGGAGGCGGCCGCGCTCGCCGACGCGTGCCGAGAGCTCCGTCAGCCGGTGCTGGCCGTGCTCGGCAACCACGACCACCACAGCGGGCGGGCCGACGAGGTCGCAGCGGCGTTGGTCGAGGTCGGCGTCACCGTGCTCGACGGCGGTCACGTCGTGCTCGAGGTGGGCGACATGCAGGTGGGGGTCGTCGGGACGAAGGGCTTCGTGGGTGGGTTTCCCGGGGCGGAGATCGCCGACTTCGGCGAGCGGCTCCTCCGCGAGGTGTATGCCGAGACCACACGGCAGGTCGACGCCCTCGAGGCGGGGCTCGAGGCGATCGCGGGCTGCGAGCGACGGCTCGTGCTCCTCCACTACGCGCCGATCTCGGACACCCTCGTGGGTGAGCCGGAAGGGATCTGGGCCTTCCTCGGCTCGGGCCGCCTGGCGGGCCCGATCGGCGCGCACAGGCCCGACGTGGTGTTCCACGGGCACGCGCACCACGGCCGACCGCGCGGCTCGATCGGGTCGGTGCCGGTCTACAACGTCGCGCGACACGTCATCGAGCGAGACTTCGCAGTCGTTCGGGTCTAAGAGCCTCTCGGGATGAAGCTGATCTGGCCCGACGGCTCGACGATCGCCCATTCGACGTCCTCGAGGGAGGCGATCTGCTGGATGCGCGCGGCCGACGCGACCTCGTCGAGCGTCAGGCGCTCAGCCGTCAGGTTCCGCTCGATCGCCTTGCCGTGCTGGAGGATCACGATCGGGGCCGACTCGAGCACCTTCCGCGCCGTCCTCGAGCGAAAGCTCAGCCACGAGGTGGCGACGACGAGCAGGCCGAACGTCCCGACCGCGAGCACCGTGCCGGTCAGGGACATGTCGCTCTGAGTCACGCCCTGCTGAACGAGGTCGCCGATCACGACGAGGAGGATCACGTCGAACGGCTCGAGCGTCGAGAGCTCACGGCGTCCCATCACACGGAGCAGGGCGAAGACGAAGACGAAGGCACCCGCCGAACGAAGCACGATGTCCATCGCTCACCTCACGGGAAGACGGTCAGGGACCGGTCGACGGACGCGATCCGACGCGCGCCGTCCCGCAGGACGACGTCCTGGGCGCGCCGCCCCACTGTGGTCGGGTTGACCTGGAACGGGATGTACACCGTCAGCTCGCGGCCGGGTGGGAGCGGTGGGTACTCGAGCACGATGCTCGCTCCCTCGCTCGTCGTCCTCACGGGCTCCGGGAGGATCTGGTTGAAGGACATGTTCTCGACCCAGCCCGAGCCGAGGACGAGCGAGGGCCGTCGAATCGACCGGTGCGCGACGACCTCGAATCGCGCCTGGAACATCAGTCCGCCGCGGAGCGCGTCGGGCGCCCGAACGCGCAGGGTCGCCGTAGGCGTGGCCGCAACGTCCGATCTCGGACGCTGACCGAAGACGTCTGCGAGAGCCGCTGCGGCCAAGACGACGAGCGCCGCGAAGAACATCCACCGGGCGATCCGCTCCGCGGGGTGATCGTGATCCCGGTGCTCCTCGAGCGAGATGTAGTCGGGCGTGCGCGAAGCCTCGCTCATTCGACATGACCTTCCCGGCGAGCGTTCGTTGCAAACGGCGCGTTTGCCCATACGTCATCCAGGGCACCAGCACGGGGTGGGTTGCGCAGACCGACTGGAGACCGCACGCAGCGACGCCGCCGACTGTCGACGCTGTGGGCTGTGGAGAAACGCAACACAGACGGTCTTCGGCGAGGGCACGGTCCGCGCACGGGCGATGCTCGTCGGCGAGCAGCCCGGGAACGCGGAGGACGAGCAGGGCCGACCGTTCGTCGGACCTGCGGGGGTGCTGCTGCGGACCGTCCTCGAGGAGGTCGGGCTGCGGGAGCGCGAGCTCTATCTCACGAACGCCGTGAAGCACTTCAAGTGGCGCCCGAAAGGCACACGTCGCATCCACGACACGCCGAGCTGGTCCGAGGTCCGGGCCTGTGACCTGTGGCTTCGTGTCGAGCTCGCGACCGTCCAGCCCGACCTCCTCGTCCTTCTCGGGGGGACTGCCGCCCAGGCGATCCTCGGGCGAAGCGCCAGGGTCACGCGCCTCCGAGGCTCCGTGCTCGAGGTCACGGAGGTCGAGATGCCGGTCGTGGTCACCCTGCACCCGTCGGCGGTCCTTCGGGCGGGCGAGCGTCGGCACGAACGGCGGGCCGAGCTCGTCGACGACCTGATGCTCGTGCGTGAGCACCTCGGCGCACGGCGACGACGCAAGGCCTCTGCGCGACCTTGAGGCGTTTGGGAACGGTGTCCGCGGGTACCCGCGATGCAGAGCCAAACGTCGCAACGGAAAGGAGACGATCATGCCGCCACGTGGGGTGAAGAAGGGCACGAAGCGCGCCCGCCAGTACGAGCACATCAAGGACTCGCTCCTCGACGAGGGTCGGTCTGAGGACACCGCCGAGGAGATCGCGGCACGCACCGTCAACAAGGAGCGCGCGCGCCACGGAGAGGCCCAGACGTCGTCGCGGCTCTCGCGCGAGGACATCTCCTCCGGGCGGCGCGGTGGCCTGCGCTCGCACCGCAAGGCGCCGCGCGGCCGGACGCGCGACCAGCTCTACGAAGAGGCGAAGGACAAGAACATCAGGGGCCGGTCGAAGATGACCAAGGCCCAGCTGGCCCGGGCTGTCGGCCGGGGCTAGGCGGCCCGGATCAGGACGCCGTTGCCGGACGGGTCGGCGGCGGCGACGCCGCCTCCGTCGTCGCTGTGCTGCCGCCGCGAGCCGCTCGCGCACCGCCGCGACCGACGCCTCGTCCGGAACGACGATCTCGAAGCGGTCGAGACCGCGCGCGCCCTCCGGTGGCGGCGACACGCCGACACCGGCCCACGTGTTGAGCCCGACGTGGTGGTGGTAGCCGCCGGCCGAGGCGAACACGGCCCCGGGATAGCTGCTGACCGTGACGTCGAACCCGACGCCGTCGACCCAGAACGCGGACGCGCCAGCGAGATCGGCGACCTGGAGGTGCACATGGCCGAGCACGGTCCCGTCCGGCATCGACGGCGCCTCGCCGTCGGCGCCCGGCTCGGCGAGCAGTCCTTCGAGGTCGAGGGGAAGCGTCGCCATCGCGATCTCCTCGCCCTGTCTCGCCCATTCCGTGCGGGGTCGGTCGCGATACAGCTCGATCCCGTTGCCCTCGGGGTCCGAGAGGTAGAGCGCCTCGCTGACGAGGTGGTCGGAGGCGCCGCTGAGATGCCAGCCCGCGTCGAAGACGCGCCGGAGCGCATGGGCCAGGTCGACGCGGTTCGGGACGAGCAGCGCCAGGTGGAAGAGACCGGTCGTCCCCCGGGGTCGGACGGGCGCATCGGGCGCGTCGAGGAGCTCGACGACCGCGCCGCCCCCAGTTCCGAGCACGGTGATCCCGTCGTCCGACGACAGGGCGCGTAGGCCGATCGCGCGCTCGTAGAAGTCCCGCAGGAGGCCTACATCCCCCACGCGGAGCCTGATCGCCCCGAGCGTCGTTTGCGCGGGGAGGTCACTCATCGCCGTCGGCCTCGGGGTCGAGATCGAGCGCGCACGAGTTGACGCAGTACCGCAGCCCGCTGGGGCCCGGGCCGTCGTCGAAGACGTGACCGAGGTGCCCGCCGCACGCCGCGCAGACGACCTCCGTGCGGACCATCCCGTGGCTCGCGTCGACGCGCGTCTCCACGGCGTCCACGTCGGCCGGCTCGACGAAGCTCGGCCACCCCGATCCCGAGTGGAACTTGGCGTCCGAGCGGAACAGCTCGGCGCCGCACCCCGCGCAGCGGTACACGCCGGGCTCCTCGGTGTCGGTGTACGTCCCCGTGAACGGACGCTCGGTCGCCTGCTGACGAAGCACGGCGTACCGCTCGGGCGTGAGACGCTCGCGCCATTCCGCGTCCGTGAGCTCGACCCGCCGCGCCGTCACATCACCACCAACGAGACCGCGACGAACTGGATCGCCGCCGCCGCGACGACCAGCAGGTGGAAGACCTCGTGGAAGCCGAGGACGCGCGGGAACGGGTTCGGCCACTTCGTCGCGTAGATCACCGCGCCGAGCGAGTACAGGCCGCCGCCGACGATCAGCAGCACGCCGACGGCGACCCCCATCCCGCTGAAGAGCTGTGGGATCGTGAGCACGCCGACCCAGCCGACCAGGAGGTACGCGAGCGTACTGAGCCACCGTGGCGAGTCGATCCACGCCAGCTCGAGCACGAGCCCGAGCAGCGCCCCCGCCCACGCCAGGCCGAGCACGAGCCAGCGCGTGGCACCGCCGAAGCCCAGAAGCGTGAACGGCGTGTACGTGCCTGCAATGAAGACGAAGATCGTCGAGTGGTCGAGCCGCCGTGCCCAGAGTCGCTTCGCGGTGCTCCGCCACGGGAAGCGGTGGTAGAGCGCGCTCGCTCCGAACATCGCCGCGAGCGCCGTCGCGTAGATCCACGAGGAGGCGATCTCCACGGCCCCGTCGGCGAGCACGACGAGCACGATCCCCGCGGCGATCGCGCCGACGAACGCCCACAGGTGGAACACGCCGCGCAGGAGGGGCACTTGCTCGAGCTCGACGGCCACGCCGCCATTGTCGCATGCACCCGGATCCCCAACCGACGCTGCTTACACTCAGCGGCGGGGCCGGTAGCTCAGTTGGTAGAGCAGGGGACTTTTAATCCCAAGGTCGCTGGTTCGATCCCAGCCCGGCCCACAACACACTGACACCCCCGGACCCGGGCCGAGGACGAGCGTGGCGGCCCGAGCGCGTGTGCAAGACCTCGGTTGTCACGGCGCGCCGGCGTCTTTCCAAGCTAGATTGTGGATCGTATAGCGATCTAGGGAGGAGTGGCTCACGGCGGTGCGGGAGCAGAGGGCGGTCGGTCAGGACGACGCGGTCCTTCCTGTCGAGCAGCGCCGCGGCCCCCTCACGCGGCCCGGGTGGCTGCGAGCCGCCTGGACGACCCCCCTTGCGTTTGGCCTCGGGAGCGCGCTGGTCGCGGTCATACGCCTGGCGGCCGGCTGGCAGCCGACGTTCGTCGCCCAGCCGTTTGCGGTCACGTGGATGGTCGTGACCCCGCTCGGATTCCTTGCCGGAATCGGCGTCTTCGACTACTGGGCGCGCTACGCGAGCGGCGCGCCGACCGTGCCGGACGACCATTCCGCGCACGGCGCCTTTTCGTGGCGCGACTACTTCAGGGTCAACACCGACCACAAGGTGATCGGCGTCCAGTACATGGTCACGACGTTCGCCTTCTTCGTCATCGGTGGTCTGATCGCGATGTTGATGCGGGCGGAGCTCGCCCGTCCCGGGATGCAGTACTTCGACAACGAGACCTACAACAGCCTCTTCTCGGCGCACGGGACGATCATGCTGTTCCTCTTCATCATCCCGGCCTTCGCCGGCATCGGGAACTACGTGATCCCTCTAATGATCGGCGCGTCGGACATGGCCTTCCCGCGACTGAACGCGCTCTCGTACTGGCTGCTCCTCATCGCGGGCGTCACCGTGCTTGCCGGCTTCCTCGTCGGCGGCGGCAACTTCGCCGCGGGCTGGACGAACTACGCGCCGCTGTCCACCGGACAGGGAATCGGAAACCTCTTCTACATCATGGGCATCCAGTGGTTCGGCGCCTCCTCGATCATGACGTCGCTCAACTTCCTCGTCACGGTGCTGACGATGCGAGCGCCGGGTATGACCATGTGGCGGATGCCGCTGCTCTGCTGGGCGAACCTCGTCACGTCGACGCTCGTGGTGCTCGCGACGCCCTTCCTGACCGGCTCTCAGTTCTTCGTTCTCTTCGACCGCGTGATGCACACGAGCTTCTTCGAAGTCGCCGGCGGCGGCTATCCGATCGGCTACCAGCACATCTTCTGGTTCTACTCGCATCCCGCGGTGTACGTGATGATGCTGCCCGGCTTCGGGATCGTCAGCGAGGTGATTCCGGTCTTCAGCCGCAAGCCGATCTTCGGCTACCGCGGCATGGCCGTTGCCCTCATCGCCATCATGTTGCTCGGATTTTCCGTCTGGGCGCACCACATGTTCGTCGCCGGAATCTCGTCCTGGGTGCGCATACCGATGATGGCCACGTCACTCGCGATCTCGGTGCCGACCGGGATCAAGATCTTCAACTGGCTCGCGACGCTCTGGGCCGGAAGGATCCGCCTCACCACACCTCTGCTGTTCGCGCTCGGCTTCATCTCGATGTTCGTGATCGGCGGCCTCTCCGGGATCTATCTCGCGTCTGTTCCGATCGACATCGACGCCTCCGACACGTATTTCGTGGTGGCACACATCCACTACGTGCTGTTCGGCGGCTCCGTCTTCACGGTCTTCGCCGGGCTCTACTACTGGTTTCCGAAGATCACCGGGCGGATGTACGACGAGAGACTCGGCAAGCTGCATTTCTTGCTGACGTTCGTGGGCTTCAACCTCACGTTCTTCCCGATGCATTACCTCGGAATCCAGGGAATGCCGAGGCGCGTCGCCGACTACGCCGACCGCTTCGGCGACCTCAACTTCTTCATCTCGATCGCGTCGTTTGCCCTTGGCGCCTCGACCGTCGTCTTCCTCTACAACGTGATCGTCAGCTGGCGTTACGGCCGGCCCGCGCCCGACAACCCGTGGAACTCGATGACGCTCGAGTGGCAGGTGTCCTCGCCGCCGCCGCGATTCAACTTCCCGTCCCCTCCGACGGTCGTCGGCGGCCCGTACGAATACGGCGTGCCCGGCTCCAGGCACGCGATCCTCGGCCCCACGGAGCCCACGAAGGCCGAAGAGCCGGTACCGGTCTGACGTCACCGACGATCCGTCCGTGGCTTCCCGCCCCGGTCGCAGCCGGCGCTACATGACGTCGATGATCGGGAAGCGCGGGTCGGTGTGTCGAGGCACGCGGCGGCGAAGGCGCGACCCCGACGTCTCTGGTGAAGAGCGAGTAGCGGCGGTCGACTGCAGCGGCCGCCGAGGTCGCGTTCAGGCGACTGTCAGGGATGCTGCGGCATCGTCGGGACGTGCGTGCGCCTTGCCTCGCAAACGCCGTTCCGCGTGACGCGACGTTCTTCGAACGCGTCGCCCGAAGATGACGGATGCCGTCACCCACATGCTCTCGGCGGTTTCGGGGAGCGTCTCGAATGTCTCGCTCGGGGCGCTCGCGGTCGCGCTCGCCTTGCACGTGGGGAAGCTTCTGGCCGAGGCACGCTCGTGGCACTGGATCGTGCGTCATGCGCACGGCCGTGCCGATCTCGGCTTCGGGACGACCGCGGGCGCATTCGTCGGCGCGATCGGCGCAAATGCAGTGCTCCCCGCACGAGTGGGAGAGGCGCTTCGAGTCGGTGTCGTGAAGAAACGAGTCGAGGGATCGAGCGTCGTCACGGTCGCAGCGACGATCGTGCTGGAGACGGCAATCGAGGTCGTCTTCGGCCTTGCGGTGATCGTCGCCGTCCTGGTCGCAGGTCGACACCTCGCGTCGGGGCCCGGAGGGGTGCCTGGCCTGCCGGCCGGCCGCTTCGTCCTCGCCGCCGCGGGGATCGTCACCGTCGTCGCCGCGCTCGTCGCGTACCGGTTTCGGGGCCGGGCCCGGCCCGTGCTGTCGCGTATGGCGCGCGGGTTCTCGGTCCTCACGGCCCCCCGGTCTCTCGTGACCGGCGTCCTCTCGTGGAAGCTCATCGCCTGGGCCCTCAGGTTCGGCTCGGTCTACGCGTTCCTCATCGCGTTCCACGTCCCGTCCGCCCCGTGGACCGCGGTCGTCGTCGTCGCCGCGCAGAACGCCGCCGGAGCAGTGCCGCTGCTCCCCGGCAACGCCGGCACGCAGCAGGCCGCGATCGGGATTGCGCTCGCGGGCACCGCGAGCGCGACGACCGTGCTCGGCTTCGGGCTCGGCATGCAGGCCGCCACCGCGATCACCGACATCGCACTCGGCGGGGCAGCACTCGTGCTCGTCGCCGGGCGGGACGACCTCCGCAACGCCGTCCGCATGCTGCGTCCTCGTCGTGGCACCACCCCGCAGTCCGCGGTCTCGACGTCGTCTTCTTGAGCGCGAGCGCGACCGTCGCCCCGAGCAAAGGGGCGCCTCTGGGTGAGGCCGCGGTCGCAGCGCTGTTGGCCGCGGCGGTCGCGTTGTTGCTCGTCCGCTACGGGCCGCCCGGCAGCGACATGGCAGCACACGCCTATCAGCGAACCCTGTTCCTGAGGCACGGCTTTACGCTCTGGAACAACCTCTGGTACTCGGGGCGCTACAGCTTCGTCACCTACAGCCTCGTCTACTACCCGCTGGCAGGGCTTGTCGGGATCCGGGTTCTCGCAGTGGTGGCCGTCGCGATCGCAACGGTCGCGTTCTCCGCCCTCGTGTGGCGGCAATGGGGCGCCGACGCCCGCTGGGCCAGTCGAGCATTTGCCTTTGCGTGGGCGGCCGTCGTCCTCTCCGGCGCGTTCCCCTTCATGCTCGGCGTCGCATTCGCGCTGCTCGCACTGTGTGCGCTGCAGTCCCGCTCCGGCTGGCGGTTCGGCGTGTTCGTCGCCCTGACCGTGGCAGCGAGCCCGGTGGCGTTTCTCCTGTTGTGCGTGGTCGCCGCAGGATGCGCGCTCTCGCGCCCGCGCTCAGGGGGCCTGCTGCTCCCGGCGACGGTCGTCGGTCTCGCCGCGGTGGTCGAGGCCTTCCTGTGGCGGATCTTCCCGAGCAGCGGGCGGTATCCCTTTTCGGGCGTCGAGTTCCTCGCCGCCGCAGCCTTCTGCGCCCTCGGCTGGCTGATGACCCGACACGTCGAGCGCCTGCGGACTCTCGGGGTGATCTTCCTCGTGTACTTCGGGCTGTGTGTTGCCGCTCTGATCGTGCCGTCCGGGCTCGGCGAAAACGTCTGCCGGTTGCGCTACATCGCGCTCCCGGTCGCTGTCCTTGCGCTCTCCATGCGAGGCTGGAGGCCCGTCTGGCTCGCGGCGCCCGTGCTCGCTCTCGCGTGTAGTTGGAACACGACGCCCTTGATCGCGAGCTACCTGGATGCGCGTCGCGACCCCTCGGCCTCGGCGAGCTACTGGCAGCCGGCGATCGGCTTTCTCCGGGCCCACCTCGTGCCCTCATATCGAGTCGAGGCAGTCGACACGGTCGGCCACTGGGACGCGGTCTACCTCCCGGACGCGGGCATTCCGCTCGCTCGCGGCTGGTTCCGCCAGGACGACTTCCCCCAGAACGCGCTCCTCTATCGTCGCCCGACGCCACGGCAGTACCTCGGCTGGCTGCGGCGTCTCGGGGTGCGGTACGTCGTCCTCACGCGCGCACCCCCCGACTACAGCGCGCGAAACGAAGCCGCGCTGCTCGAGAGCGGACGCTCCGGCCTCCCGACCGTGTATCGGAGCACGACCACAACGGTGTTCGCAGTGCCGCGCCCGCGTCCGATCGTCAGCGGGCCAGGGCGGCCATCGATCCTCGCGATGACCGGCACCCGCATCGTGATCCGACTGTCGCGACCGGGTCGATTTCGGATCGCCGTTCGGTACTCCCCGTACTGGAATGCGGGTGGCGCCTGTGTCGCGCGGCGATCCGACGGCATGACCGAGCTCGTCAGTGGACATGCGGGACTCCTCTCGCTGGTGTTCGACCTCACCGTCCGTAAGGCGCTCGCAGCGCTCAGGGGCACCGGCGGGACCCGATGCGCCGCCTGACGCACGAAGGCTGCCGGCCATCCTTCGGGCCGGCACCCGGCAACATGGTGCGGTACCCGTGATCGAGCCCCGCGTGATCCTGCTGGAGGACGACGACGAGCTTCGCTCGATCGTGGGGCGCGGCCTCCGCGAAGAGGGGTTCGCGGTCTCGGCGATGGGAAGCGCCGCCGAGCTCGTGCGTGACGAGAGCCTCGGCGACGCCGACGCCCTCGTCATCGACATCGGCCTCCCGGACGCGGACGGGCGCGACGTCGTCCAGGCGCTCCGGGCGCGCGGGATCGGCGCGCCGGTGCTCTTTCTCACTGCGCGCGATGCGCTACCCGACCGCCTCGCAGGCTTCGCCTCAGGCGGCGACGACTACCTCACGAAGCCGTTCCACTTCGCCGAGCTGGTCGCTCGGCTCCAGGCGCTCGTCAAGCGGGGCGGATCGGAAGTCGCCCTCGAGACAGGAGGGATGCGGCTCGACCCGGCCAGCCACGACGCATCGTGCGGCAGCCGCAGCGTCAAGCTCACGCCCACGGAGTTTCGGATCCTGGCGCGGCTGGGGGCCACACCCGGAGACGCTGTCCGCCGACGCGACCTCGTCCGCGCGGCCTGGCCGCACGGCGCGATCGTCCACGACAACACCCTCGACGTGTACATCGCACGGCTTCGGCGCAAGCTCACGACCCTGCCCGGCGCACCCGGGATCGTGACGGTGCACGGCGTCGGCTACTCGCTGCAATGAGACGCCCCAAGCTCGGGGTGCGTGCGAGGCTCCTCCTTGCGGTGCTGGCCGCGGTCGTACTCGCTCTCGCTGTCGGAGTCACCGCATTCACGCTCCTGCTCTCCCACCGACTCTCCGTGAGCGCCACGTCGGTCGCACGCGCGCAGGCCGAGGCGGCGGTCTCGTCGCTCGACGTTCGCGGCGGCAGTCTCGCCACCCCGTCGACACGCGACCGAGGAACCAACCCTGGACAGGTGTGGGTGTTCGCCGGCGGGCGCGAGCTCGAGGCTCCAGACGGTTCGCCTGCCCTCGCTACCGCCGCCCGCGCGCTCGCGGGCGGACCGGAACGTGCGCAGACCGTCGGCGAGCAGACGCGTCTCTACGCGCTGCCCGTGATCGAGAACGGCAAACGTCTTGGCACGGTGGTCGCGGCCGTCGCACTCGATCCCTACGAGGACACGGAGCGCACCGCGTTCGTCGGCGCGCTGATCCTCGCCGCGCTTCTGCTCGCCGCCGTGGCCGTGCTCTCGCGCTGGATGCTGGGGCGCGCGCTCGAGCCGGTGTCGCGGATGACGGCCGACGCCTCGGCATGGCGCGCGAGCGACCTCGACCGCCGCTTCGCCCTCGGCGAGCCGTACGACGAGCTCACGCGCCTCGCCGCGACGCTCGACGACCTCCTGGCGCAGATCGCCGCCAGCCTGCGTCACGAGCAGCAGTTCACGGCCGAGCTCTCCCACGAGCTCCGGACACCGCTCGCACGGATCAGCGGCGAGACGGAGCTCATGCTGCGCCGCGAGCGCACCCCCGACGAGTATCGAGACGCGCTGGAGTCGATCCAGCGCAGCGCCGACACGATGGCCCGCACGGTCGAGGCGCTCGTCGCCGCGGCACAGCAGGAAGCCGGGCTGACCCGGACGACGTCGGACGTGCGCGAAGTCGTCTCCTCGGCGATCGGCACGACCCGTCAGAACGACACCACGGTCGACATCGGTGTGTCGCTTCCGGACGAGCCCGTCCTTGTTGCCGTCGACGGCCAGTTGGCCGAGCGCATGCTGCAGCCACTCCTCGACAACGCGGTGCGATACGGCCGATCGAGCATCAACGTCACGGTCGAACGGAACGGCACGATCGCCGCGATCGTCGTAGACGACGACGGACCGGGCGTTGCCGACGACGAGGTCGTGAAGATCTTCGAGCCTGGAGTACGCGGCCGCGCCGCCGCGGGAGACGACGGCGCGGGCCTCGGGCTCGCCCTCGCGCAGCGCCTCGCGCGGAGCGCAGGAGGCGCGATCACGGCCGGACCCGACGAGGCTGGCGGCAGATTCACGCTCAGGCTGCCCCTCGCTCCATGAGCACGGCGCGGACGTCGAACATGCAGCCGGGAGACCACTAGTGCAATCGGCGCTTCTGCTCGCGTCGATCACGAGCTACATCGACCAGCACCCGCAGCAGGCGCTGCTCCTGCTCTTCGCCCTCCTGTTGCTCGAGTCGTTCGGGCTCCCGCTTCCCGGCGAGACCGCGCTGATCGCGTGCGGCGTGCTCGCCTCGCAAGGCGCCCTGTCGATCGGCGCCGTGATCGTGACCGCCGCCATCGCCGCGATCCTTGGCGACAACCTCGGTTACTGGACGGCTCGACGAGGTGGCCGCGCTCTCCTCGAGCGCTACTCCCTCACCCGACGGTATGCCGAGCGATACCTGCCACGGGGGGAGCGGTTCTTCGCTCGACACGGTGGGAAGACCGTGTTCATCGGACGGTTCGTCGCGGTCTTGCGGGTCACGGCTGCGTGGATCGCCGGGCTGTCGCAGATGCACTGGTGGCGCTTTCTCGCCTGGAACGCCGCGGGGGGGATCGTCTGGGCGACCCTCGTCGGGCTCGTCAGCTACGTGGTGGGAAGCGCGGCAGCCAAGGCGATCGGCACCTACGGCCTGATCGCGGGGGCCGCAACCGTCGTCATCACCCTCGTCGGCCTCGTCGTCGTACGGCGCCTCGAGAGGCGCGTGACCGACGACGATTGACGTTGCGCGCTAGCCGCGGTCCTCGGAGCGCGCGGCGCGGGCCGCGGAGATCCCGCCCACGACGACGCTCGCCACGACGACCCCGACGAGCGACGCGCCGACGAGCAGCATCACGAGCGTGTCATCGAGGACGTCGAGACGGACGAGCACGGCCCCCACGCCGAGAACCGCCGAGACGCCGGCCGCGATGCGCCAGTCGTCGCCGATCAGGAAGTCGAACCAGAAGCGGCCGAAGCCCCTGACGTAGCGCATCGTCAGCCCGACGTCCCTCGAGCAAGTGCCGCGCCGTCACTTGCGACCGTCGAGCGAAGGATGCGAATCGAGAGCTGGCTGACGACCAGCCAGGAGGCGAGCAGCGCGAGGATCGCCCAGTCGTCGCCCGGCCACGACAGGCTCTCACGACTCTCGGTGAAGAGGCCGAGCCCCTGGACGGACCAGAAGGTCCCGAAGGTGGCCAGCAGGAGCCCGACGACGTACTTCAGGGTGTTCTCCGGGACCGCGGCCAGCGGCCTGTGCGCGACCAGCCCGATGACGAGAACGGCAGCGCCCGCGATGGCGGCTCCGGCCGCGGCGAGCGGGACGTTGTCGGCGTTGAGCCCGAACGTGATCACGATGAACACGACCTCGAGCCCCTCGAGGAACACGCCCTTGAACGACACGACGAACGCGAACCAGTCGAGCCCGAGCCGCGTCTCGTCACCCGCACGCAACGCGGCCTCGCGCTCCTCTCGAAACGCCTCCTCCTCGTCGTGCATCGCCTTGAGCCCCGCCCCGCGGAGGATCGCCTTGCGGAGCCACTGGAGGCCGAAGATCAGCAGGAGCGCGCCGATCACGAGCTGCAAGGCAGCCTCGGAGATCCAGTCGATCAGGGCGTACCCGGCGACGAGCGTGATCGCCGCGAGCGCGACGACGGCCGTGCCGGCCCCGATCGCCGTCGAGCGCCAGCCGCGGGTCACGCCCATCGCGAGCACGATCGTCAGGGCCTCGACGAACTCGACGAACGACGCGAGGGCGGTGGCGGTGACGAGCCCCCACACACTCGCGGACGCAGCCAGCACGGGTGAGAGGGAGGTCACACCGCTGATTGTGAGTGCCGGCGCGGCTCGCCGCAGGGTTGCTCAGACGAGCGTGGAAACGAGCGGCTCGAGATAGACGCAGATGCGCTCGTCCATGGGCAGCGGCGAGGGGCCGCGGCGCAGCACGACGAGCTCTCCGACCTCGGGGAGCTCGACCTGCTCGCCGACCTCGGGCACGTGCCCGTTGTCGAGCTCGACGAGGCGATAGCCGCGCGGGGTCGAGGCAAACGCGACCCAGAGCGCGGCGGCCGGCTCGGACACGTCGTCCTCCTCGGCTACGAGCTCCATCGCCGGCTCCGGTTCCAGCTCCGGTTCCGGCTCTGGCTCCGACTCCGGCTCGACGAGGTGGACCTGCATGGGCTCCGTCTCCGTCGACTCCGGCTCCGGCTCGGGCTCGGGCACCGCGTCGAGCTCGGCGGGCGTGCCCATCGCTTCGAGAATCAGCTCCACCGCGGGTCGTGGCACGCGCGCCGGCTCGGGCTCCGGCTCGACCATCTCGAGCTCGGCCGGGGCCTCGATCCGCGGCGTGAGCTGGACGACCGGAGCAGGCTCGCCTTCGGGCTCGGCCGGCGCCTCGGCCAGCGACGCCTGCTCGGCGAGCGAGCCGGCCAGCTCGAACTTGCTGATCACGCCCTGCCCGACGAGCGCCTCGCCCAGGCGCTCGCCCGTGAGCCGTTGGCGCTCGAGCGCCTGCACGAGCTGCTCGCGTGTCACGAAGCCCCGGGTCACGAGGATCTCTCCCAGCTGACGCCACGACTCGCTCGCGCGCGTGCTCGCGTCCTCCTTTGCCTCCCCCATTCGGGCCCAGTGCTCTGCGACGACCTTCGCGAGCTCGGAGCGCTCCACGCCGAAGCGCTCGACGAGGATCTGGCCGAGCTGCTGGCCGGTTTCCTGCTGGAGCTCGAGCGCGACCACGAGCTGGCTCTGGGAGACGAGCCCCCGCTCGACGAACAGCGCGCCGATCAGTCTGTTGGAGACGGCCTCCGGAAGGGTCACGCTCCCTGTATCGGCAGTCCCTCGAACGAGCTAGAGGGTCAGTTTGCGCGCGGGGCCCCGCTCAGGCGCCGGCATAGGCGGCGAGTGCGTCGAGCACGGAGCGCAGGCGCCGCCCTTCGTCGGTGAGGACGTACTCCACGCGCGGCGGGCGGGCGTCGATCACACGTCGCTCCAGCAGGCCCGAGTCCTCGAGCTCGAGGAGGCGCTGCGCGAGCGTCCGGGGCGGGATCTCGCCCACCGCCTGCTTGATCTCGTTGAAGCGGCTCGCCCCCTCGACGGACGCCCAGAGGATCGAGACGGTCCAGCGTCGCTCGAGGAGGCCCGCCGCACGGCGGACCTCCTCGGGGACAGGAGGGCAGGTCCTACAGCGAGACATGGTGATGCGACGACGGCGTCTGCTCGAGCGCGAAGCCGAGCACCTCGTCGAGCGACATCACCGGGTGGAAGGTGAGCTCCTCGCGCACGTGCTCGGGCACGTCCTCGAGGTCGCCGCGGTTCCGCTCGGGGATCACGACGTCCGTGAGCCCGGCCGCATGGGCCGCCAGCACCTTCTGCTTGAGCCCGCCGATCGGCAGGACACGCCCCTGGAGCGTGAGCTCGCCGGTCATCCCGACGGTGTGCTTCACCGGCCGGCCGGTCAGCAGCGACGCGAGCGCGGTCGCCATCGTGATCCCGGCGCTCGGACCGTCCTTCGGGATCGCTCCCGCGGGGACGTGGACGTGGAACTTCCGCTCGAACGCGTCCTGGTCGATGCCGAGCTCGTCCGCCCGCGAGCGCACCGCGGAGAGAGCGATCTGCGCGGACTCCTTCATCACGTCGCCGAGCTGGCCGGTCAGGGTCAGGCCGTCGCCCGGCGCCGACGTCGCCTCGACGAACAGCACGTCGCCGCCGGACATGTTGACCGCGAGCCCCGTCGCGACACCCGGCACGGCCGTCCGCTCCGCAGCCTCGCGGAAGAACTTCTGCCGCCCGAGGGCGTCCCGCACGGCGGGCACGTCGACCGCGACCGGCGTCTCGACCTTCTCGGCGACGATGTGCGTTGCGGTCTTGCGCAGGATCGAGCCGAGCTCGCGCTCCAGCTGGCGGACGCCCGCCTCGCGCGTGTACTCGGAGATCACCGTCTCGACCACGTCGTCCGCGATCGAGACCTCGTCCTCGCGGAGACCGGCCCGCTCGCGCTGCCGGGGCCAGAGGTAGCCGCGCGCGATCGCGACCTTCTCGTCGGTCGTGTAGCCGTCGAAGCGGATGACCTCCATCCGGTCGAGCAGCGGGCCGGGGATCGTCTCGGCGATGTTCGCGGTGGCGATGAAGAAGACCTGCGAGAGGTCGACCTCGACGTCGAGATAGTGGTCGCGGAACGTGGAGTTCTGCGCGGGGTCGAGCACCTCGAGCAAGGCCGCGGAGGGATCGCCGCGCCAGTCGGCGCCGACCTTGTCGACCTCGTCGAGGAGGATCACCGGGTTCATGGTCTTTGCATCGCGCAGGGCGCGGACGAGGCGGCCCGGCAGCGCGCCGATGTATGTCCTGCGGTGCCCGCGGATCTCCGCCTCGTCGCGGACGCCGCCGAGCGACATCCGGACGAACTCGCGGTTGAGAGCCTTGGCGACCGACTCGCCGATCGACGTCTTGCCGGTGCCCGGGGGCCCGATCAGGGTGAGGATCGCGCCCGCTCGCTTGTCCGGCTCGATCCCCCGCTCCTTGCGGAGCTTCGCGACCGAGATGTACTCGACGATGCGCTTCTTGACGTCGTCCAGACCGGCGTGGTCGGAGTCGAGCACCTCGCGCGTACGCTCGGGGTCGAGCACCTCGTCGGAGCGAGCGCCCCACGGCACGGCGAGCAGCCAGTCGAGGTAGCTGCGGATCATCTGCGACTCGGGCGAGCTCTCGCCCATCCGCTCGAACCGCGCGAGCTCCTTGTCGGCCTGCTCGCGCACCTGGTCGGGCATGCCGGCCTCTTCGATCTTCGTGCGGTACTCGTCGACGACGGACGCGTCGTCCTCGCCGAGCTCCTTGCGGATCGAGTCCATCTGCCGGCGGAGGAGGAACTCGCGCTGCTGCTTCTCCATGCCGGCGTTGACGTCCTCGCGGATCCGCTGGCGGATCTGCATGGTCGAGAGGCGCTCGCGCTGAAACGCGAGGGCGAGCTCGAGCCGCTCGGTGACGTCGATCGTCTCGAGGAGCTGGAGCTTCTGCTCGAAGCCGAGGTCGGGCGAGTAGCCGGAGGTGTCCGCCAGCGCGCCGGGCTCGGCGATCGAGCGGACGAACGCCTGCACGCGCCCGTCGTCGCCGCGCAGCTCGAGGATCTCCTCGACGACGGCGCGGTATTCGGTCTCGAGCTCGCGGGTGCGCGCGTCGCTGCGCACGCCGTCGGGATGGTCCTCGACCTCGACGAAGAGCCGACCCTGTGGGTCGGTCTCGGCTGCGCCCGCGACCCCGCGGAACAGCCCTTCGAGGGCGACCGCGACAGCGCCACCCGGCAGCTTCACGCGGTCGGTGACGCGTGCGACGGTGCCGACGGCCGCGTACTCGCCGTCGTGCTTCGGCACGAGCAGGACACGGTCCTCGTCGCCGACGTCGACCGTCAGCGTCACGTTCATGTTCGGGAAGACGACGATGTCTTCGAGTGGGACGAGCAGCAACTTGCTCACGATCAGCCTCACGCTCCTCGGACGTTTCTCCGTAGTAAGTATAGAAAGGATAGCTACTTGTACACGGGGCGCGTCGGGGCGGCGAGAGCGCGGCGCGATCTTGATCGCACCCGTACCGAAAGCTCACAAAGCCTTCGCACCCGACCGCTCCACTTCCACGGAGGCCCTGCGATCCCAATCATCGCCTCCCAGGGATCGGCCGGATGGGCCGGCAGCGCACTCCGAGGGCGTCGCCGGCTCGCAGCGAGGGCGCCGGTTTCGACCGCGCGCCCTCGCGCCTCACGCGCTCCGGCTCGTCACCCGCGGAAGCGACGGACCGCCGCCGCCGCGACCTGCCCGGCGAAGGCGTCCTCGCGCGTGCCCGTACCCGCCGGGCGATACGTCATCGCCGCCGCGACGAGGATCCCGCCGCGCCACACCACGAGCCCGGCGTCATGACGCGCCGCGTCGATCCACCCGGCCTTGTGCAGCACGAGCACGCCCGCACGGCCGCCCATGGCCCGCCCGAGCTTTCCGCGGTCCGCGACACGTCCGAGAAGGTAGAGGAGGTAGCGCGCCTCGCCGGGCGTGACCCCCGAGCCGCTACGCACGAGCGGGCCGAGCCCGCCGCTGGAGAGCCAGATCGCGCGGAACAGCCGGGCCAGATCCAGCGCCGTCGTCGACTTGCCGACACCCCAGTAGGGCTGCGAGACGACGCTCAAGGGCACGCCGGCCGCCGCGAGCCCGCGCGAGCCGCCGAGCGCGGTGCCGAGGATGTAGCCGCCGTACATCTCCGTGCGCTCGAGCCCGATCCCGCGCATCGTCTCGTTCACGACGGCGCCGCCGCCGCTCGTCGACCCGCCGAGCTGGACGAGCAGCGCGTTCGCGGCGGCGTTGTCGGACGGGATCAGCATCTCGCGCAGCAGGCGGTCCGTGTCGGTGCCCGCTGCCGGTGGGCCGTCGAGCCGCGCCAGGATGGTCACCGCAATCGCGAGCTTCAACGTGGATGCCGCAGGGAACGTCGCGCGGGCGTTCCAGGCCGCACCCGCGCCGGTCGCCAGGTCCTCGACGTAGACGGCGGAGTCGCCGGGGTAGTCGCCGACCAGGCGACGCACGTCCGTCTCGAGCCGGCGGTCGAGGCGGAGCGGTCGTATGACAGGACGCGCCGCCGGCGGCAGCCCGAGCACGTGGAGCACCGTTTGCCCGGCCCGACGCCCTGCCTGGTCGACCGTCTCGACGCGCACCCGCACCTCGCGCGGAGGCAGCGAGACCTCGAGGGAGAACGACCTCGCCCGCAGACGGACGTCGCGCACGACCTTCCCGTCGACACGCACGACCACGCGCTTCGTCCCGGGCGCGGCGACACCCTGCACTGCCCCGTACGACACCTGGTACGCGGCCGGGCGCTCGACGACCGGCGGGCGAGGTGGCGGCGCCGTGTCGATCACGGTCGAACCGTAGCCTTGGACTGGCCGTGCCGATCCTCGCGCATCTCGACCTCGACGCGTTCTTCGCCGCGGTCGAAGAGCTCGAGGACCCGTCGCTCCGCACCCGGCCGCTCGTCGTCGGCGGCGACCCGCGAGGGCGCGGCGTGGTCGCCACCGCGAACTACGCGGCCAGACGCTTCGGGATCCGCTCTGCGATGAGCGCGGCGGAGGCTCTCCGCCGGTGCCCGGAAGCCGTGTTCCTGCGGCCGCGTCACGCCCTGTACCGCCAGTACTCCCAGGCGGTGTGGTCGGCGATCCGCGAGGTCGTGCCGCGCGTCGAGCGCACCGGGATCGACGAGGGCTACCTCGACCTCGGCTCCGTGGCGGAGCGCTTCTCGCAGGCGAGGGGGCTCGCGGAGGCCGTGCAGGTCGCCGTTCGGGGATCGACGTCGCTGTCGTGCTCGCTCGGCGTCTCCACGTCCAAGGTCGTCTGCAAGGTCGCGTCCGACCGGCGGAAGCCCGGAGGAATCACCGTCGTGCCACCCGGCCGCGAGGCGCGCTTCCTCGCGCCGCTGCCGACCCGGCTGCTTCCGGGCGTCGGGCCGCGGGCCGAGGAGCGGCTCGCCCGCGGGGGCGTCGAGCAGATCGGCGAGCTGGCGACGCTCTCCGACACGGAGCTCGGGGCGCTGCTCCCGGGTCAGGTCGGCCGGCTCCTGCGCGACCGGGCGCGGGGCATCGATCCACGCGACCTCGAGCTCGACGCCGAGCGGATCTCGATCTCCACGGAGGAGACCTTCGAGCGAGACCTCACCGACCGGAGCTCGATGCACGTCGAGCTCCGCCGCATGGCCGTCGAGGTCGCCTCGTACCTCCAGCGCGACGGGATCTCCGCGCGAACGGTGACGACGAAGCTCCGCTACGCGGACTTCTCGATCCGGTCGCGGTCGACGACGCTGCCGACGCCGATCGACGAAGCGGACCGGATCGGCGACCTCGCGTGTCGGCTCCTCGACCGCGGTCTCCAGGACCGCCCCGGCGCGCTCCGGCTGCTCGGTGTAGGCGTCTCCGGGCTGACGAGCGTCAGGCAGCTGACCTTCGACGAGTTGTGAGCGGTTAGACGCGAAGCAGCGGGCGCGTCAGGCAGGTCGGCCCGCCGTCGCCCTTGCGCGAGATCTCGTCGCCCCGGTAGGTGACGACGTCGACGCCCTTCCGCTCCATTCGGCGACGTGTCTCGTCGTTCCCCTCGAGCGCGAGCGCGCGCCGCGGGCCGAGCGCGAGCACGTTCGGCCCCATCGTCTCGAACTCCTCGTCCGGAACCTCGACGACCTCGATCCCGCGCTCGGCGAGGAGCCAGAGCAGGCGTGTCGGAGCGATGCGCGGGTAGACGAGCGCGAGGTCGTGGTCGAGCGGCGAGACGAGGCTCATCAGGTGCAGCACCTCGGCCGCGCCGTTCCAGTGCGGCAGGTCGAAGGCGATCACCTCGGTCCCGGGCAGGGCCTCCCGCAGCGCGTCGGGCGCGGCCGGGTTCGTCCGGTAGCCGATTCCGACCAGCAGGGTCGCCTCGTCGAGCCAGACCGTGTCGCCGCCCTCGACAGTCGCGGGAGCTTCGATCCGGCCGGTGACGGGGACTCCCGCCGCTTCGAGGGCGGCGACCGTTCCCGCCGGCTCGCCGCGTCTGCCTTCCTTCCCCGGCCGCAGGAGCACGGCGCCTTCGCGTCCGACGAGGGTCGGGTCGTACGTGTAGATCGCGTCCGGGTTGCCGGCGTCGTGCGTGGAGACGACGACCTCCGCGCCCGCCTCCTCGAGGAGCGCGCAGAATGCCTCGTGCTCCGCCTGCGCCGCGAGGGGGTCGGGCGCGGCACGCCAGCCGTACGCCTCCCAGGCCCTGACGTCCTCCTCGAGCGGCCGCCGCACGAGGACCCGGCGCAGCTCGCCCCACATCGATGCGCTGCCGAACCCGGTCACGCCGCCGGGGGCCCCCCGACCGCGTTCGCCGGCCTTCGCCCCTCGAGGAGCACTGCCCGCAGGGCGTCCACGCAGAGCATCCCCATCGCCACGCGGGTGTCGCGCGTCGCGCTGCCGAGGTGCGGCGTCAACACGACGTTCTCGAGGGCGAGCAGGCCTTCCTCCACCTCCGGCTCGCGCTCGAAGACGTCGAGCGCCGCGCCTGCGATCTCGCCGGCGCGCAGCGCGTCGACCAGCGCCTGCTCGTCGACGATCGGGCCTCGAGCGGTGTTGACGAGGACCGCAGAGCGCGACATCGCACGCAGGGCCTCCGCATCGACGAGGCGTCGTGTCTCGGGCGTCAGTGGGACGTGGAGGCTGACGATGTCCGCCTCGCCGAGGAGCGCCTTGAGGTCGTCGTCACGGCCCGCGAACGTCGGCCGCGCGCCGAGCGCCTCGGCCAGCATCGCCGTCTCGCGGCCGATCCGGCCTGGCCCGACGACGAGCAGCCGCTTCCCTCGGAGGCTCGAGCCGAGCATGAACTCGAGCGAGAACAGCCACTCCTCCCGCCGGCGGACGAAGCGGTCGCCCTCGGCGATCCGCCGCAGCAGCGCGAGCATCAGGCCGACGGCGAGCTCGGCCGTGGCCCTCGTCAGCACGTCCGGGGTGTTCGCCACGACGACGTTCCTCTCGGCGGCAGCCGCGATGTCGACGTTGTTCACCCCGACGGCGTAGTTCGCGACGACCCGGAGCTGGGGGCCGGCGCGGTCGAGGTAGGCGCCGTCGACGCGCGTCGTCAGCATCGCGAGGATCCCGTCGACGCCCTCGGGCGAGTCGCTCGTCTCGAAGTCTCTCCGCAGGGCCTCGTCGACCTCGATCGGGACGGGCGCCGTGACGTGGATCCGCGGACGCGTCACCGGTCGGGGCTATCCGTCGAGCGTCCGGGCGCGGTGCGCGGCCGAGTAGACGTCCTTCCGCAGGATGCGACCGTCCTCGCACGGGAACAGGTCGACCCCGTCCCACGTGAGCCTGCGGCCGTCGGGTGCGGTGGCCGTCGCCGTCCACTCGCTCACGACGAGCCCGTCACGGGCGTACAGCCGCCTTCCGGCGAACGACAGGTCAGGCCAGTTCGCGAAGATCGTCGCGATGTGCTCGCGCACCTCGTCCCCCTCGGCCCGCTCGCCGGCCGTGTGGTTCTCGAAGACCATGCGGGCCGCGTGGAGCGAGAGGATCGCGTCGAGATCCTGCGCGTTCCAGGCGTCGTTGTAGCGCTCGATCATGCGCTCGAGCTCGGCGGCGGAGTCGCGATCGGCCATCCGTCGAGTATCTCAGCCGCCCAGCTGCGTCGTCAGCCAGTCGCGTGCGGCAGCCCACGCTTCGTGGTCGGGGTCGATCACGTCGAAGTGGTCCGCCCCCTCGAGCTCGAGCAGCTCCGCAAGCGGGTCCCGCGCGCAGTAGTCGCGGCTCTGCGAGAGGAGGACGACATCGTCCTCCGAGCCGTGCAGGAGGAGCTGCGGGACTCCGAGCGGCGTCAGCGCCGCGGGCGACGCGGTGGCCAGCCTCTCCGAGCCCTCCTCGAGCGGCCCGAGCAGCGCCTCGACGGCGCCGTCGCCGAGGTCGTCCCGCCAGGCGCGCTCCAGGTCGCAGACACCGGCCTGCGAGACGGTGGCCAGAGGACGCACGCGCGGTGATGCTCCGACCCCGCTCGCCAGCCGGTGCCGCGCAGCGAGCCAGAGGGCGAGATGCCCGCCCGCGGAGTGACCGCAGGTCGCGATTCTCGCCGTGTCGACCTGCTCGACCCCGGCGAGGTGGTCGATTGCGGCGGCGACGTCTTCGAAGGTCCCCGGCCAGCCTCCGCCCTCCTGGCCGACGCGGCGAAACTCGATGTTCCAGGCAGCGACGCCGCGCCGGGCGAGATCGTGAGCGAGTGGGGTCATCAGCGTCCGGTCCCAGCCGCTGCGCCAGAAGCCGCCATGGACGAGCACGACGCAGGGCCACGGTCCTCCCTCACTGGAGGGCAGGTGGAGGTTCGCGACGGCGTGTGGGTGGTCGCCGTACGCGAGGCTCGGCGCCGGTGGCGGCTTGTGTTGAGTCAACTCAAGCGTTGTCAGGCGAGCAGCGCGCGGTTCCGGGTGAGCGCGTCGAGGACGGTGTCGACGTCCTGCTCGACGTTGTAGAGATGCAGCGCGACCCGCAGCTTGTCCTCACGCGAGGAGACGACGATCCGCTCGGCGGCGAGCGCCGCGACCAGCGCCGCGACGTCGCGGGAGCGGACGCACACAAGCGGGCCGCGACCGGCGGACTCGCGCGGGGTGACAACGGTCGCGCCGAGCTCCTCGAGCCCCTCGATCAGCCGCAAGCCAAGCGCCTGCACATGCGTCTCGATCGCGGGCACGCCCGCCTCGGCGACAAGCGAGAGCCCCGCCACCGCCGCATACAGCGCAGGCACCGGTGGTGTCCCCGAGTCGAACCGCCGGGCGCTCGCGTGCGGCGAGTAGTCCGCGATCGACATCGCGAAGATGTCCTCGTCGGCGAACCAGCCCGTCTGGGTCGGGACAAGCGCCTCGCGCACCTCGGGCCTGACCCACATGAACCCGAGCCCGGCCGTCCCGAGCAGATACTTCACCGTCCCGCCGGTGACCACGTCCGCGCCAAACGAACGGACGTCCAGCTCGACCGCGCCACACGCCTGGTAGCTGTCCGCCAGAACAAGCGCGCCCGCCTCGTGGGCGACCTCCGCGATCGCGCCGACATCGTGACGGTGACCCGACCGATACGAGAGCGTCGTGCAGCAGACGAGCGCCGTGCGCTCGTCGATCGCCTCGGCGAAGCGCTCCACACCGATCAAGCCGTCATCCCCCGGGATCACGTGGACGACCTCGGCGCCACGCAACTCCTGCGCATGCGCGATCTGACCAACCGTCGGGAACTCGTACTCCGAAAGCACAATCCGATTCCGCCCCCGCTCGAGCGGCAACGCAGACACGAGCGCACTCACACCCTGCGAAACCGACGTCGTCACCGCGACGTCGTCGGCACGGGCATGCAGAAGACCCGCCATACTCGAGCGAAACGCCTCGTTCCGCTCAACCCAGAAATCCCACTCCGCGCCATTCTCGTCCCACCCCGCAAGCCAACCCTCCACCGCCCCCCGCACCCGATGCGACAACGCGCCCTGCGAACACGAATTCAGATACGTCGCAGACTCAAAGATCGGGAACTCGCTGCGCACCGCGAGCCCGACGCGGGCAACGGAGGGGGCCTGGCTCATGTGGCGATGCTACCGAGCTGGAGCTCGACGCAATCGCGGCGTAGACGGTGGGTCGGAGAGGCGGAGCCCGCCTCCCCGACCCCCGGTCGACTCAGCCTCCCCGGAACGTGATCGTCCTCAAGGTGACGATCTTGCCGGCGCCGTCGTAGCGCCAGATCTCGTACACCGCGGAGCCGATGTCACCGTGCTTGTCGAAGTCGACAGGGCTGAACGCGCCCTCGTAGTTGACGTCCCTCCCTGCCGCGGCGGCCTTCACCCCGGTGGCGAGATTTTGGAACGTGACCTTGAGGCCCGGCGGCCCGGACACCGCGCGCATCGCCGTCTTCAGCTTCGCGGGCGAAGACGAGCACGTGCGAACCGCGGCCAGGAAAGCCGTCATCGCAGCGTCGAACGACGTGCCCTCGAATCCCGTCCAGGGCTTGGCGCCCTTGACGTTTCGCTTCCAGTAGGCGGCGAACGCCTTGCCTGCGGGGCCGCCGGCCGCGCTACCGGCGGAGCCGCTCAGGCCTTTGACCGGGTCGCCGATCTTGTCCAGCGTCTCGGCGTTCCGGAGCGCCTCGATCCCGAGCGTCTTCGTGGGGCTCCACTTGCCGCTACGAACGAGCGACGGAGCGAACTTCTCGAACGTGTCGGGGAAGTCGATGATGACCCACCCGTCGGGGTTGCCGTCGACGAGCTTCGCGGCATCGGTGTCGAAGTTTGCCTGCTCGGGGTTCCAGGAGACGACTGCGCCGACCGAGCCGCCGAGCCGCTTCCACTCGCTGACGAACAGCGCTTGCAGAGCCTTCCCGAACGCGTCGTTCCGCGCACCGACGTTGATCTTGGCGCCCTTCCCGAACTTCGTCAGGGAGGCGCTCGCGAGCACCTTGCTCTGCAGTGCGTCCGACGGGTACGCGCGGAAGACGAGGCCCTTGTCCTTGAGGTCGGTGATCTGCGGCGCGCTCGAGGTGGGCGAGATCGTGAGGACGTTGTTCGGGATCGTCACCGACTGCGCCATCGGGATCGTCGCACCCGACGCCATCTCGCCGATGATCACGTTCGCCTTGTTCACCTTGATCAGCTTCGTCGCCGCCTCGACGGACGCCGAAGCCTGCGTCTGTCCGTCCTCCGAGCCGACGAGCGTGACCGAGGCGCCGGTGAGCCCGGCCTTCTTGAGCGCGGCGTTCTGGAGCTTGACCGCCTCCTTCACAGCACGGTCGAGGTTCGCCCCGTACGCGGCAAGGTCGCCGGTGAACGGGAGCACGTCCCCGATGCGCAGCTGGAAGTTGCACGCCCGCTTGGTCGGGGTCGCGGGCGCGGCCGATCCCGCCGTCGTGAACGCGATCGCCGCAAGGGCGCTGACCGCTGCGACGGCGAGCGCGAGCATCGTCGCCCGGCCGTTCGCCTTGCCTTTGCTCATGGATCCTCCTCCGGATGCCGTGGGTACTGGTTGGGACGTCACCTGCCCTCCTTCGGATAGCCGTGCACGTGGCCGACGCGGACGCCAACGGAAACCCCGCGCCGCTTCGGTCGTACTCCCTGCCTGCGAGAACACGCGCGCCCTCTCCCCACCACGATCCCTCAGTCGTCCTCGAGGAGGAAGAACGGACGGCCGACGCGCGCCTCGAACCGCAGGTACTCGTCCATGCGCACACCGTCGACCGTCTCGCGGATCCGCTGGATCATCGCGGTCACGTCCTCGAGGCGGGCGACCTCGACGACGATGTAGAACGTGTACCCGGTCGAGCGCGGTTCGCCGACCATCAGGAGGTCGTCGTCGACGGTCGCGAGGATCGAGACACCGAGCTCACGCCATTCCTCCACGAGCTGCTTGAACCGCGGAAGAATCCGCGTCCGTCGAAGATCGTCGCTCGCCTCGTAGTAGGCGCTCGTCATCGCGCCGAGGAGCACCGCGCGCAACGTGCTCGTCGCGCTCGGATAGACCATCTCCACCTCGCTCACGGGCACCTCTCCCTCTCGGCCACGGCGACGGCCGGTCTCGACGGGGCGTTCTGCGGGGCAGACGGCACGACGCTCAGAAGATCTGGGCTCGCATGGACAGCTTCCCCTCGAGGCGCTCCGGGCGGTATGACGACAGATCGATCCCGGACTCGCCGTCGAGCACGAGGCCCGCGAGCCCACGACACGCGCCCGGGCCGTAGATGTACCCGTGCCCGCTGAAGCCTGTGGACACGAAGGCGTTCTCCAGACCGGGGAAGCGTCCGATCACGGGCTCGAGGTCCGGCGTGAGGTCGATCACGCCCGCGAACGCACGGAGGATCCTCGCACCGCGCAGGGCCGGCACGAATCTCCCGAGGTCGCGTAGCTGCTTCCGTCGGTCGCGCGGCCGCGCGGACGGGTTGTAGTCCTGCGGGACGACGACGCGGTGGTTCCCGGCCCGGACCCGCGACCAGCCGGCCCTCAGCTCGGCGCCGAGCAACTGCGGGTCGACCCTGAACGACACGTCCTTGCGGTTCTGCCAGAGCGGCGGCGCCCACAGTCGCAGGTCGCGGAAGTCGCGCAGGCTCAGGTCGTGCAACATCGCCGAAAACCGGTAGCCGCCGGTGATCCGGACCGTGCCGTTCCGGTTCTGCCGCGCGCCGAAGGTCGACCCTCTGAGGAACCCCGGGACCGACCCCGGGGGGACGGGGCCCGTTTCGGCTGCCGGAGCCCGGACGCGCTGCATCGGGATGTGGAGGCCCAGCAGGTCGCAGAGCTGGCTCGACCAGACCCCGGCCGAGACGACCACGGTGCCGCACGGGACCGACGAGTCACCGGTTCGGACGCCGGTCACCGTCCCGCCCGCCAGGTCGAAGCCCGTCACGAGCGTGTCACGGCGAACGTCGACGCCGAGACGCGCGGCCGCGGTCCGCAGGCCACTCATCACCCTGACGGCGTCGACGTGGCCGCCATGGCGCACCTCGAGGCCGAGAATCGGCCCGCCGAGTTGCGGGAAACGCTCACGCGCGGCGACAGGGTCGAGCATCACGCTGTCGGCGTAGCCCGACGTCTCGCGCCAGATCGTGCGATCGGTCTCGAGCCAGCGCTCGTCCTCGTCGTCGGCGACGAGGATGTGCCACCCCTCGTCGTTCAGGTCGATGACGCAGTCCCAGCGCTGCTCGAACGTCGACCATTCGTCTGCGGAGACCCTGAAGAGCGAGTCGGGACGCCCCGTGGGAGTCCCACCCGGAAGACTCACCGCCGCGACCGACCGCGCGGATTGCTCGAAGCCGACGTCGTCCTTCTCGAGCACGACGACGCTGGCACCCCGCTCCGCGAGCTCGCAGGCGCTGAGCAGGCCGATCAGACCGCCGCCGACGACGACGACGTCAGGCGTTGCCACGACGTTTCCGAGCGATGACGTCGAGGACTCGTGGCTTGCGCACGGCCGCCACTGTAGGGCAGTGGCAATAGAACTTCAATTGAGAATTTCTGACCTTTTCGCTATGTTGGCCGCGCCGTGGAGACCGGAGCGCGATGACGCCCGCAGCACGAGCTCCGCTCTTCGAAAGTGGCCCCTCGTACACGATCCTCTCGGCGCCGAGGCAAGTTGCCGCGGCGCTCAAGCGAGAGATCCTGCAGGGGGCGCTCAAGCCGGGCGACCAGCTCCCCTCGGAGGAACGCCTGGCGGAGCTCTTCGGTGTCAGCCGCCCGACGATCCGGGCCGCGCTGCAGGAGCTCTCGTCCGCGGGCACCGTGGTCGTGCGCCGCGGCCGGGGCGGCGGGTACACGGTCAGCACGTTCTCGCTGGACACGCTGACGACCGCCGTCACCGAGCACATCGCGTTCTCGCTCGTCGTGGAGTCGTTGACGCCAACGCAGTTCCTCGAGGTCCGTCGCGAGCTCGAGCTTCTGAGCGCCGACGCGGCGGCTCGGCGCTGCTCGGCGGAGCACCGGGAGCGCCTCGAGGAGCTCGACCAGCGGATCGAAGCGGTCATCGGGGAAGCGGCGCCGCAGGACTCCCCGACGGCGTTCGAGCTCGATCTGGAGTTCCATCGCGCGCTCGCCGAGGCCGCCGACAATCCTCTCCTCGTCAGCTTCGAGGGCGCGATGATCGTCGTCCTCCATCATCTGTTCGGCAGCGGGGCGTCGGTGCCGCCGAAGCGCGCGCTCGGCGATGTCCGGGCGGTGATCGACGCCGTGCGCAGGCGCGACCCGGGGGCGGCCCGCGAGGCGATGGCGCTGCATCTCACCCACTCCGTCGACTATCTCGAGCTCCAGCGTCCGCTCCCGTCAGGCTCCGCGAGCTCGTAACGTGCGCCAGCCGCTGAATCGGTCCGCCGACGCGGTCGTCGTCGGAGCGGGCGTCATCGGCCTCTCCGTCGCGCTCGCCCTGCGCGGAGCGGGCGCAGACGTGATCGTCGTCGACCGGTCCGGCGTCGCCGAAGGACAGTCCGGCATCCAGCCCGGCGGGATCCGGCTCCAGTGGGGAACGGCGGTCAACTGCCGTCTGGCCCTCGAGTCGTACGCGTGGTGGCGCGGGGCGGAGGACACGCTCGCGTCTCCCGTGCCGCTCGGGTTCTCCGCCTGCGGCTACCTCTTCGTCGCGCACGGCGAAGCAGCGCTCACGCGGCTCCGCGAGAGCGTCCGCGTCCAGAACGAGGCAGGAGTTCCCTCACGCGTCGTCTCGCCAACGGAGGCAGCCGAGCTCGTTCCCGGCCTCGCTCACGAGCCCCTCGTCGGCGCCGCGTACTGCGCGGAAGACGCGTACATGGGCGCGCCCCAGGCGGCCGTCGCGGCGATCGCCAACCATCTCGACGTACGCATCGCCGCCGTCGAGGCCATCGTCCCGGCCGACCCCGGCTGGGCGCTCGAGACGACGGCCGGTCGCTTCACCGCGCCGTCGATCGTGGTCGCAGCCGGGGCAGAGACGCGTGCTCTCGTCCGACCGCTGGGTGTGGAGCTGCCCGTCGAGCTCGAGCCCCGGCACCTCTTTCTGAGCGCTCCGATCCGAGAGCGACTGCTCGAGCCCCTGGTCGTCTCTGCCGAGCGACGGTTCGCGGCGAAGCAGCTTCAGAACGGCCGGGTTCTGACGAGCGACCTCGGCGCGACCGGCAACCCGGACACCGACGCGCCGGTCTGGCGAAGGCACGTCCGCGCAGCGATCACCGAGCTGCTTCCGGCGCTCGAGTACGTCGGACTCGACGTGATCGCGAGCGGCGCCTACGACATCACGCCGGACCGGCAGCCGATCCTCGGCGCGCTCACCGGCCACGACGGGCTCCACGTGGCCACCGGGTTCAGCGGGCACGGCTTCATGATGGCGCCAGCGATCGGGCGAATCGTCGCGGCCGGTGTCGCCGGAAAGCGCGATACCGTGCTCGACATCCTCGACTGTCGACGCTTCGACGAGGGACGAGCCGTCCCCGAGCCGCAGGTGATCTGACCGTGTTCCTGCAGCTGCTCGCGAACGGACTGGTGACGGGCTCCGTCTACGCGATCGCCGCGGTCGGCGTGTCGCTCGTCTACGGGATCCTGCGGCTCGTGAACTTCGCGTACGGCGACATGATGGCCCTCGGGGCCTTCATCGCCTACTTCGCCAACGTGACGCTCGGCCTGCCGATGGTCCTTGCCGCACTCGTCGCGATGCTCGCAATGGCAGCGATCTCGATCGCGCTCGACGTCGTCCTGTGGCGGCCCCTGCGAGTGCGGCGGGCGGGGTTCATGAGCCTGTTCCTCGCCTCGATCGGTGTCGCGCTCGTCCTGCGCCAGGCGATCCTGCTCGTGTGGGGGCCGCAGAATCGCTCGTACGACGTCGACCCCTTCAAGGTGTACGTCGTCGGAAGCGTCCGCTTGTCGCTCGCGCAGGTCGTGACGATCGTCACCGCCGGCGCCGCCATCGTCGCGATCGGGGTGTTCCTCGCCCGCAGCCCCAGCGGCCGCGTCATGCGGGCCATGGCCGACGACCGGGTGCTCGCTCAGATCTCGGGGATCGACGTCAACCGCGTCATCCTCGTGACCTGGGTCATCTCGGGGCTCACGGCGGGGCTCGCGGGCGTCCTCGCCGCCCTCGTCCAGTCGAGCTTCGACCCGAACTTCGGCTTCCAGCTTCTCCTACCGGTCTTTGCGGCGGTCGTGCTCGGCGGGATCGGGAGCGCGTACGGCGCGCTCGCGGGCGGGCTCGTGCTCGGGGTTGCCACGGAGCTCTCCACGTGGGAGGGCTTCGCCGGAGGCGTCGATCCGGTCTACAAGCCGGTCGTCGCGTTCAGCGTCCTGATCGTCGCCTTGCTGCTCCGGCCGCAGGGGCTGTTCGGACGGGCGAGGGTCGTGTGAGCGTCCTCTCGAGCGGCGAGTTCTGGGCGTTCGTGGGAGTGATGGCGGGCATCTACACGCTGTTCACGCTCGGCCTGCAGGTGCAGTTCGGGCTCGCCGGCCTGCTCAACTTCGGACAGGTCGGGTTCATGGCGATCGGCGCCTACACGATGGCCATCCTCGTCGTGAAGCAGGGGTGGAGCATGTGGCTCGCGACGCCCCTCGCGGTCGTCGTCGCCGCGGCCGCCGGCGTGCTCGTGGGGCTGCCGACGCTGCGCCTGCGCGGCGACTACTTCGCGATCGTGACGATCGCCTTCAGCGAGATCGTCCGTTGGGTGGCGACGAACGAAGATCGCCTCACCGGCGGGTCGCAGGGAACTATCAACCTCTCGGGCGAAGGCGTCGCCACCCAGTACAACGGCGCCTGGGAGCGATTCCAGGGGTGGGTGGGCGACCAGCTCCACATCGGGAGCAAGGACGTCGTGATGCTGATCATCGTCTGGACGGTCGCCCTCCTGCTCCTGTGGCTGACGGCTCGGCTCGCGCGGACGCCGTGGGGCCGCGTGCTGCGAGCCATTCGGGAAGACGAGGACGCCACCGCGTCTCTCGGGAAGCCGGTGTTCCGGTATCGGCTCCAGGCGCTGGCGCTCGGGGCGGCGTTCGCGGGTCTTGCCGGCTGCTTCTACGCCTGGCAGTTCTCGTTCTTCGGCCCCGACGACTTCCAGCCGCTGATCACGTTCTTCGGATGGATGATTCTCATTCTCGGCGGGGTCGGCCGCGTGTGGGCGGTGCCGGTCGGGGCGGCGATCTTCGGCTTCCTCTTCGCCGCCACGCGCTTCTTCGACTTTCCGCCGTTCTCGTACCTCGACTCGGCCGACCGCGCTTACGTTCGGTTGATGGTGATCGGGCTCGCGATCGTCCTACTGGTCGTGTTCCGGCCTCAGGGGATCCTCGGCCGCCGCGAGGAGATGGTGCTCGAGTGACCGCGCTGCTCGAGGCCCGCGGCGTCACGAAGTCCTTCGCCGGGGTTCTGGCGGTCGACGACGCGTCACTCGTCGTCGAAGACCGCTCGATCACCGCGCTGATCGGACCGAACGGCGCCGGGAAGTCGACGCTCTTCAACTGCATCTCCGGGTTCCTCCGACCCGACGCGGGCCACATCGACCTCGGGGGCAAGCGCATCGACCGCTCCCCGCCGCACCGCATCGTGCGGGCCGGCCTCGCCCGGACGTTCCAGACCGCCAGAGCGCTGACGCGAATGACGGTGCTCGACAACGTCCGCCTCGCTGCCCCGGGCCATCCGGGCGAACGGCTCGACAGCCTCGTCCTCCGCCGCGGCGCAGTGCGGCTTCGCGAGCGCGAGGTCACCGAGCAGGCGCTCGACCTCCTTCGACTGGTTCGACTCGACACGCATGCCGACTCGCTCTCGGGAACGCTCTCCGGCGGCCAGCGAAAGCTCCTCGACCTGGCCCGTATCCTGATGGCCTCCCCACGCATGATCCTCCTCGACGAGCCGATGGCCGGCGTCAACCCGGCTCTTCGCGAGGAGCTCCTCGCTCACGTGCTCGAGCTGCGGGCGACGCGGGGCATCACGTTCCTGATCGTCGAGCACGACCTCGGCTTCGTGATGCAGGCGAGCGACCGCGTCGTGGTGATGAACGAGGGCCGCGTGCTGACGGAAGGGACCCCCGACGAGGTGCGGGGCGACGAGCGTGTGATCGACGCGTACCTCGGCACGCACGCATGAGCGACGCCGCCCTCGCCGTGACCGACCTGCACGCCGGTTACGACGGCGCGCTCGTGCTCCGCGGCGTCTCCATGCGGGCGCACCTGGACGAGATCGTCTCGATCATCGGCCCGAACGGCGCAGGCAAGTCGACGTTCCTCAAGGCCGTCGCCGGCATCGTCCGCCCCACGAGCGGCGCGGTCGTGTTTGCCGGAGCCGACGTCACCGGGCTCCGTCCCGACCGCCTCGTGCGACGCGGGCTCGGCTTCGTCCCGCAGCTCGACAACGTGTTCCCGACGCTCACGATCGCCGAGAACCTCCACGTCGGAGCGCAGGCGCTCCGGCGCGAGGACCGAGCCGATTCGGTCGGGGCCGTCCTGGCTCAGTTCCCCTTTCTGAGCGAGCGGCGCCGTCAGCGCGCGGGAACGCTCTCGGGTGGCCAGCGAAAGCTCCTGGCTCTCGGACGCGCCCTGGTCGGGCGGCCCTCCCTGCTGCTCCTCGACGAGCCGTCCGCGGGTCTCTCGCCCCAGGCGACGGACCTGGTCTTCGGAGAGCTCGAGGGCATTCGCGACAGGGGAATCGGAATCGTGATGGTCGAGCAGAACGCGCGGCGCGCGCTTGCGCTCTCGAGCCGGGGCTACGTGCTCGACATGGGCCGTAACGCACACGAGGGGACCGGCGCCGATCTGCTGGACGACCCCCGCGTGGCCGAGCTCTACCTCGGCTCGCTGACGTCCGCGCCGGGCTGAGCGAGTCCGCGACCTATCTCCCGAGGTAGGCCTTCGGCGGCGGTGGCGGCTTGTGTTGAGTCAACTCAAGCGTTGTCAGGCGAGCAGCGCGCGGTTCCGGGTGAGCGCGTCGAGGAGGGTATCGACGTCCGCCTCGACGTTGTACAGATGCAGCGCGACCCGCAGCTTGTCCTCACGCGAGGAGACGACGATCCGCTCGGCGGCGAGCGCCGCGACCAGCGCCGCGACGTCGCGGGAGCGGACGCACACAAGCGGGCCGCGACCGGCGGACTCGCGCGGGGTGACAACGGTCGCGCCGAGCTCCTCGAGCCCCTCGATCAGCCGCAAGCCAAGCGCCTGCACATGCGTCTCGATCGCGGGCACCCCCACCTCGGCGACAAGCGAGAGCCCCGCCACCGCCGCATACAGCGCAGGCACCGGTGGCGTCCCCGAGTCGAACCGCCGGGCGCTCGCGTGCGGCGAGTAGTCCGCGATCGACATCGCGAAGATGTCCTCGTCGGCGAACCAGCCCGTCTGGGTCGGGACAAGCGCCTCGCGCACCCCGGGCCTGACCCACATGAACCCGAGCCCCGCCGTCCCGAGCAGATACTTCACCGTCCCGCCGGTGACCACGTCCGCGCCAAACGAACGGACATCCAGCTCGACCGCGCCACACGCCTGATAGCTGTCCGCCAGAACAAGCGCGCCCGCCTCATGGGCGACCTCCGCGATCGCGCCGACATCGTGACGATGACCCGACCGATACGAAAGCGTCGTGCAACACACCAGCGCCGTGCGCTCGTCGATCGCCTCGGCGAAGCGCTCCACACCGATCAAGCCGTCATCCCCCGGGATCACGTGGACGACCTCGGCGCCACGCAACTCCTGCGCATGCGCGATCTGACCAACCGTCGGGAACTCGTACTCCGAAAGCACAATCCGATTCCGCCCCCGCCCGAACGGCAACGCAGACACGAGCGCACTCACACCCTGCGAAACCGACGTCGTCACCGCGACGTCGTCGGCACGGGCATGCAGAAGACCCGCCATGCTCGAGCGAAACGCCTCGTTCCGCTCAACCCAGAAATCCCACTCCGCGCCATTCTCGTCCCACCCCGCAAGCCAACCCTCCACCGCCCCCCGCACCCGATGCGACAACGCGCCCTGCGAACACGAATTCAGATACGTCGCAGACTCAAAGATCGGGAACTCGCTGCGCGCGGCCGCGCCGATGCGCGGCGTCGAGTCGACGGGCTGTGCGCTGGCCATCGCTAGAGGTTGGGTGGGGTCGTGACGCCGAAGAAACGAGCCACGCCGCGGCCCGCGTTGCGGAACGAGTGCGGGACGTCCGAGCGGTAATAGGCGCTGTCGCCCGGCCCCAGGAGGATCGGCTCGCTCTTCCCCACGGTTAGCTCGACCTGGCCTTCGAACACGTGGACGAACTCCTCTCCGTCGTGGGTCGTGGGGTCGGCCATCCCGCCGCCCTCGTCGTACGCGTTGATCACCGGCATCATCGCGTGGTTCCCGTCGGCGCTGAGCATCTGGATCGACAGCCGCTCGTCGGCGAGCCGTACCGAACGCCGTTCGTCGGCACGCACGACCTGGACGGGCGAGCGGTTCGGCTCCTGGACGAGGTCGGCGATGCTGACCCCGAACCAGTGCACGAGGCGCATGAGGCGGCTGACGGTGATGTCGCTCTTTCCCTTCTCGACCGTCGAGAGGAAGGAGGCCGAGATTCCAGTGCCCTCGGCGACTTCGGCGAGGGAGACGCCGCGTGAGCGCCGCAGCTCGCGGAGCCGTGTCCCGAGGTCTCCGCCGACAGCTTCGGGCGGCCCATTTGCGCCCGGGTCGATGGTCGCTGCGTGCCCTGCTCCCGTCATGCAGCAGACCGCTCGATCCCGTGCCGCAGGAGCAGGATCTCCGCCTCGTGGGCCACGACGAGGCGGTGCCAGCGCTCGTCGTCCATCGAGCCCTCTCGCCAGGCCGTGAGCATCACGAGGCTCGAGCCCGCCTCGCCGACGTCGTCACCGGGAACGACCCGCGCGCTGATCCGCCGGACGAGCCGATCGGGGTCGCTGCCGACCTCGTAGTCGACGATCCGCTGCTCCGGCACGGGAATCAGGCGAACCACGGCCTCGCCGCCGTCGAACAGCGAGCTTCCGCGCACAGTCCCATCCTCGGCGCGCGCGCGCCAGCAGCCGAGCGACCACTCACCAAGGCGGTGGGGATCGGCGAGATAGGCGAAGGCATGGTCGGGTTGCGCCGAGCAGAGCGAGGACACACAGTGGACGAGTTCCGAGGTGGGCATGACTGTGGTCGGGAGGCGCCGGACGGCGCCTCCCGACCTGCGATCGCTACTTCTTGATTTTGAGCTGACGGACGACGGACTGCTTGCCGTCCTTGTAGGTGTAGACGTTGTAGAGCGCGGCTCGCAAGTCGCCGTTGGCGTCGAAGTCGACCGGCCCGCCCACGCCCTCGTAGTTGATGTCCTTGCCGGCCTTGATCGCCTTGATCGCGGCGGTCAGGTTGAGATACGTGTACGTCTTGCCCGGAGTCGACGCGACTCGTTGTATCTGCTTGACGATGTCCGAGCCCTTCCCCGAGTCCGCCGCGACAGACGCGAGGATGCAGATCATCGCGCCGTCGAAGTTGTTCGAGTCCAGGGTCTGGCGTTGCTGCGTCCCCGGCTTCGACGCGAACAGCTTGTCGAACGCGTCGGAGGCCTTCGTGCCCGTCGTCGAGCCGGCGACCGTGCCGCGGGCGCCCTCGAGGGACGCGGCCGGGATGAAGTCGGGGATCGTCGACGGCCAGCCACCGGCCACGAACAGCTTGCGGCCGTTGAACTTTCCGGTGCGAAGCAGAGCCGAGCCGATCTTCGCGTAGTTCGCCGGGAAGTCGAGGATCACGTACGCGTCAGGGTTGCCCTTGACGATGTCGTCGGCCTCGGAGTTGTAGCTCGCCGCGGTCGGGTCATAGAGGAGAGGGCCCTGGGTCTTCATGCCGAGCCGCTCGAGCGAGCGCTTGAGGATCGGCAGGAGCCCCGTGCCGAACGCGTCGTTGCGGCCGGCGAGCGAGATCGTCTTCCCCTGACCGAGCTCGTCGCGTATCAGGCGCGCGAGAATCGGCGCCTGCAGCGTGTCCGACGGCATCGTGCGGAAGAAGTAGCCGTTGTCCTTGAGGTCCGTGAGCGCCGGAGAGGAGTTGTTCGGCCCGATCTGCGGCACCTGGGCCGGCACGGTCGCCGCCTGGGCGATCGCGATCGAGCTGCCCGACGTGAGTGCCCCGAGGATGCAGTCCGCGCCTTTCGAGATCAGCTTCCTCGCAGCGTTGACGCCGCCTTCGGGCGTCGTACCGTCGTCGGCGTACTCGATCTGGAGCTTGATGTTGACGCCCGCCTGCTTCAGCGCGGTCTTCGCCTGTTGCACGGCGAGACCCGCTGCCTTCGCGTACGCAGGGCCGAACACGGCGGACGCACCGGTGAACGGCACGACGACGCCGATCCGAACGGTGTAGCCGTCCTGGGATGCACCGCGCGCAGTCGAGCCGCCGGCGATCGCGGCCAGAACCGCGACCAGCGAGACCACGGCGCCCAAACGCATTGCCCGTTTCCCGTTCATGAAGCCTCCTGTCTCCGCGTGCGGGCCGTGTGCCGCAACCGGGCGACCGTACAACATGTCGCACAGAGTTTCAATATCTCGCATGGTGATGTACGCTCGTGCGCCCATGGAGTACACCGAGCCAGATTTCGACCCGCCCTACCGCGTCCTCGTCCTCGTTGCCTCGACCAACGGCTGGTACGGAGCGACGACGGACGAGCGGGACGCTGCGACGGACGAGCTCGGCACGATCCTCCGCGAGGCGGAGGGCGCTGGGGCCCGGCTCATTGCCTCCTTCGACGACGATCTCTTCCTCACGGGGCAGCCCGCGCCGCTCCCCTACTCGATCTTCGTGCTCTACGACGTCGGCGACCTCTCGGTCGTCGTGCGCCTCGTCCACCGCTTGCGGACCTCGCATGTGGCGAAGTACCTCCGCCTCGAAGCGCGCGTCGGGCGACCCCTGTTCGTGCTCGGCCGCTAGTCGGAGACGACGCCGCCGAGGTACAGGTCGACGACCTTGGGATCGTGGAGGAGATCGGGGCCCGCGCCCTCGAAGCGGTTTTGCCCTCCGTCGAGCACGTACCCACGGTGCGACATCGCGAGCGCTCGACGCGCGTTCTGCTCGACCATCAGAACGGTCACCCCGCCCTCGTTGATCTCGGCGATCTTCTCGAAGATCAGGTCGACCGCCGCGGGTGAGAGGCCGGCCGACGGCTCGTCGAGGATCAGGAGCGTCGGGTCGGCCATCAGCGCGCGGGCGAGCGCGAGCATCTGGCGCTCGCCGCCCGAAAGCGTTCCCGCCGGCTGATTCCGCCGTTCGGCGAGTCGCGGGAACAGCTCGAGCATTGCCTTGCTCCGTTCGGCGGCGTCGCCCGCGCGCAGCGCGAGTGAGCCCAACTCGAGGTTCTCGCGGACACTCATCGTCCCGAATACGTTGTCGCGTTGGGCCACGTAGCCGACGCCACGCCGCACGACGACGTGGGGCTTCCGGCCCGTGAGGTCGGAGCCGTCGACCCGAACCCTGCCCGACCACGGCCCGAGTAGACCGATCACGACCCGCACGAGCGTCGACTTGCCGGCGCCGTTCGGTCCCACGATCGTGACCATCTCGCCCCGGCCGACCCGCAGGCTCGCGCCGTTGAGGATGGGAACGTCGCGAAAGTACCCGGCCTCGATCCCGTCGACCACGAGCGCATCGACCGCCGCCTCACTCATCGGCGGCACGCTCCTCGTCCGCCGCGGCGCCGAGGTACGCCTCGATCACGCGGTGATCGGCACGGACCTCGTCGGGCGTGCCCGAGGTGATCACGCGCCCTTCCCCCATCACGACGACGGTGTCCGAATACCGCATGACCACGTCCATGTCGTGCTCGACCAGAAGGATCGTCATGCCGCGGTCGCCGCGGAGGCGGTCGATGTGCTGGAGCAGCGTTGCCCCGAGCGTACGGTTGACACCGGCGAGTGGCTCGTCTAGCAGGAGCATCCGCGGCTCGAGCATCAACGCCCGCGCGAGCTCCAGGAGCTTCCGCTGCCCCCCGGAGAGCGTGCCCGCGTAGTCCGACACCTTGCTGGCGAGGCCAAAGGTCTGGAGGAGGTCGAGGGCCCGCTCGCGCGCGTCACGTTCAGCGCTGCGCCACGTTGGCCGAAGCGCCGCGAGCGCGAGACGCTCGCCCGGGTTCCGCGCCGCAAGGAGCATGTTGTCGAGCACCGACATCACCGCGAGCGCCTTCGTCAGCTGGAAGGTGCGAACCATTCCCACGCGGACGAGGCGGTGCGGCCGGCGGCCGTACACCGACTCGCCCGCGAAGCGCACGTCGCCACCGTCTCCGCGCTCGAACCCGGTGACGACGTTGAAGAGCGTCGACTTCCCGGCCCCGTTCGGGCCGATCAGCGCGGTGATCGTGCCCGGAGCAACGTCGAACGTCGCCCGGTCGACGGCGCGCACGCCGGCGAAGCGCTTCGAGAGCCCGTGGACTTCGAGCAGGGGCGGGTCAGCGGCGGGCACGAAGCATCAGCTCCTCCCGTTTCCCGAAGAGTCCCTGCGGTCGGAAGATGACGAGCGCCATCAGGACGAGCCCGACGATGATGAAGCGCAGCGCAGCGACCCGTGCGTCGGACATCGGCAGCTCGAGGTACCTCGTAGACTCGAGCAGGAAGATGAGGAAGAACGAGCCAACCACGACGCCGCGGTAGCTTCCGAGCCCGCCGAGGATCACGATCACGTAGCCGTAGGCCGTGATCACGGCGTCGAAGTTCGTCGGCGAGAGGATCGAGATGTTGATCGCGAGCATGTAGCCCGCGATCGCCGCGAGCGCCGCCGCGATGGAGAGCGACTGGAGCTTGTACGCGAACGTGTTCTTGCCGAGCGCGCGCGCCGCGTCCTCGTCCTCGCGGATCGCGTTGAGCACGCGACCCCAGGGCGAGCGCACGAGGATCGCGACGAAGGCCGCGAGCAAGAGGAACACGGTGAGATTCACGATGAGGAGCGGGAGGAGGAAGCGCGGCGCGATGCCGAGGTGCCCGAGCCAGCCGTCGATTTTCGACGAGAGATCCGTCCATGCGTTCGTGTACCCGAACAGCCCGAGGTTCCCGCCCGTCAGTCCGTCCCAGTTGTCCGCGGTGTATCGGACGATCTCGCTGAAGGCGAGCGTCGAGATCGCGAAGTAGTCGGCACGGAGCCTGAGCGACGGGAGGCCGACGAGGATCGCGGCTGCCGCCGCGACGCCGATCCCGGCGACGATCGCGACCCAAAACGAGACGCCGGACTTCACGACGAGGATCCCCATCGTGTACGAGCCGACCGCCATGAACCCGGCCTGGCCGAAGTTGAAGATCCCGGTCGTGCCAATGTTCAGCTGGATCCCCAGCGCGAACACGCCGTAGGTGGTTGCGAGCACGCCCACGTTGATCCAGAAGTCCCCGTTCGTGAGGAACTCGAACGTGACGCCCAGGAACGCTGCGGCCATCATCGGTCGACGCTCCTCGCACGGCCGAAGAGGCCCTGCGGCCGGATGAGCAGCACCAGGATCAGGACTGCGAACCCCACCGCGACCTTCATCGAGGGGTCGATCACGAGGGTCGACCACTCCTGCGCGACGCCGATCAGCATCCCGCCTGCGAGCGCGCCGTAGGCGTTACCGATCCCACCGACGACGACGGCTGCGAAGATGCTGAGGATCAGCGTGAACCCCAGCTGGGGGTTGACCGTACCGGCGGGGAGCGCGTAGATGATCCCGGCCAGGCCGGCGAGGCCGCCGCTGATGGCCCAGGTCACGAGCACGATCCGGTCCGTGTCGATCCCCGTCGTCTCCGACAGCTCGATGCTGTCCGAGAGGGCGCGCATCTGGCGACCGAGCGACGTGGAGCGAAGCCCCAGGGCGACGAGCGCGATGACGGCGATTCCCACGAGCGTGACGATCAGCTCGGTGCGGCCGATCCGCAGGCCGAGGATCGTGACGCCCGCCGTGACGTTCGCGCCCGTGGCCCGGTCCTCCGGCCCCGCGACGAACGCGATCGTGTAGCGCATCACGTAGGCGAGGCCGAGCGCGAGCAGGAGGAGTTGCAGCTCGCCGACGCGCTTGCGCCGGACCGGCCGCCACAACGCAACCTCGAGCGAGAGCGCCAGCCCCGCCGTCGCGACGACTCCGACGACGGCGGAGACGACGAGCGGCAGGTCGAGCGCGTTCGCGGCGATGAGCATGTAGGCGCCGAACGTCAGGAACTCGCCGTGCGCGAAGTTCACGAGCCGGAGAACGCCGAAGATCAGCGTCAGCCCGACGGCGCCGAGCGCGAAGTAGTTCCCCGCGACGATCCCGTTGAGCGTGGCCTGGGCGAGCTCGTGCCAGCCCTCGCGGATGCCCAGCCACAGGGCGACGAGCGCGATGACGACGCACAGCGCGGCGAGGGGGTGGCGCCGGACGACGGAGAGCGCCGCGGCGAGCGGCCCCGGGCGCGGATCGGTGTCCAGGGCGTATGAGCCGCCTGACATGACAGCGCCTGATTCAACGCAAGCGCCCCGGCGGCGTCAAGCACGGACCGAGCGCTACCTCCCGAGGTAGGCCTTGCGCAGGTCGTCGTTCTCGAGGAGCTCGGCCGCACGGCCCTCGAGCACGATGCGACCCGTCGAGAGGACGTAGCCGCGGTCGGCGATCGACAGCGAGACGTTGGCGTTCTGCTCGACCACGAGCATCGCGACGCCGGTCTGGTTGACCTGCTGGATGATCTCGAAGCTCCGCTCGACGAGGATCGGCGCGAGCCCCATCGACGGCTCGTCCATCAGCAGGAGCTTCGGCTTCGACATCAGCGCCCGGCCCATCGCGACCATCTGCTGCTCGCCGCCGGAGAGCGTGCCCGCAAGCTGCCCGCGCCGCTCGTAGAGGAGCGGGAAGAGCGTGTACACCCGGTCGAGCTCCTCCTTGAGGTCGGTCCGCGGACGAAGATACGCGCCCATCTCGAGGTTCTCGAGGACCGTCATCGGGCCGAACAGCCGGCGGTTCTCCGGCACGATCGCGAGGCCGCGGCGGATGCGGTGCGCGGTCGGCAGCCGGGTGACGTCCTCGCCGCCGAGGCGGACCGCGCCCGTGCGGGGGCGGACGAGCCCGAGGATCGTCTTGAGCGTCGTCGACTTGCCGGACGCGTTCCCACCGAGCAGGCACACGAGCTCGCCCTCGCCGACCTGGAGGTGCGAGTCCTGGAGGATGTGGATCTGGCCGTAGTAGGTATTGATTCCCTCGAGCTCGAGGAGCGGCGCGGGAGCGGCCGGCTCGGCGGTCTCAGCGGTCGCGCTCACTTCCGGGCCATCCCGCCGGTGCCGAGGTACGCCTCCACCACGCGGGGGTCGGTGGCGACCTCGCCGAAGGTCCCTTCCGCGATCTTCACGCCGTGGTCGAGCGCGACCACGCGGTCGGAGATCCCTTCCACGACGTGCATGTCGTGCTCGATCACGAGGATCGTGTAGCCGCCCTCCGTGCGCAGCTGCGCGATCAGCTCGGTGATCTCCTGCGTCTCGCGCGGGTTCATCCCGGCCGCGGGCTCGTCGAGGAGCAGCAGCCTGGGGTTCGTCGCGGTCGCACGCGCGATCTCGAGCCGCCGGCGGTTGGCATACGAGAGCGAGTACGCGGGCTGGTCCCAGCGGTACCCCATCAGGCGCTCGCCGAAGAACGCGAGCCGCTTCTCGGCCAGCGCGCGGATCTCGCGCTCCTCGCGGCGCTGGCCGGGCGTGCGGAGCATCGCCCGGACTGCCCCCGCCCGCGTGTGCCCGTACGCGGCCGCCATCACGTTCTCCCGGACGCTCATGTTCAGGAAGAGCCGGAGCGTCTGGAACGTGCGCGCGATCCCCTTCCTCGTGATCTTGTGGGGCTCGAGGCCCTTGATGCTCTCGCCCGCGAAGCGGATGTCGCCCTCGGTCGGCTCGTAGACGCCGGTGACGAGGTTGAACAGCGTCGTCTTGCCCGCGCCGTTCGGCCCGATCACGCTCACGATCTCCCCCTCGTCGACGTGCAGGTCGAGCTTCGACACGGAGGTGAGGCCGCCGAACGACATCGACACCTTCTCGAGCTCGAGCAACGGCGTCGCCATCAGCGCCCCTTCCAGCGATGCGGCCACGTTCCTGGCGTGAGAGGAGCAAGCCAGGCTAGGACGCAGGAAGCCCCGATACCGGACGGTATCGGGGCGACCGAGGACGACGCATGGCGCCGCTCCTCGCGCGCCAGGGACCTGGAGGGCAGTGCTGGAAGGGGTGCTGATGGCGACATCAGAGAATCTCCACGCGGCGCTCACCGAGGAGGCCGTTGGGCCGGATCACCATCACCCCGACGAGGATCGCCCCGAGCACGACGTACCGCGTCGGCTCGGGCTTCGCGAGCATCACGTTCTCCCAGACGAATGCGGCCAGGTAGAGCGTGGGGACGAGCACGGCGATCCGCACCCACCCGTGCAGCAGCGTGAGCATGAGGACGAGCGCAATCAGGCCGACGTAGGTGACCGGCGCGATCCAGCCCGCGAGCTGCGTCGGCACGATCACCCAGTCGGACGCCCAGCCGGCGAGGCGGCCGCCGCCGCCCCCGACGCCGGCGGTCCAGCGGTCGTCGATCGTCCCGGCCACCGCCCGGGCGACGAACCCCAGGGCGACCGTCGCCCCGAGCACGACGGCAAGCTGCCGGGAGAGGCGGAAGGCGCCGACGAGCCCGAGCAGGACGAGCAGGTAGAACAGCCCGCGCGAGTCGCCGGGGTCGCGCAGCACCTCGAGGAGCACGCTGATCAGGATGGCCCCGATCACGACGCCGGCCTGGCTCCCTGCGCCGCCCAGGATCACCATCGTGTACACGGTGATGAGGAGCGGGAACGCGAAGTCCTGGGGGAACACGCTCCCGACGAGCGACGCCTGGAGCGTTCCGGTGAGCGCGGCGACCGAGGCGCCGGACGCGAACGCCAGGAGCTTGAGCCAGTTGACGGGCATGCCCATCAGCTCGGCGGCGAGAGGGTCCTCGCGGAGCGACCGCCAGGCGCGGCCGGTACGCGAGTCGTCGAGGAGCCGCAGCGCGACGTACACGATCCCGAACAGCACCACGGCGGCGTAGAGGTAGGCGATCGCGAACTGTCCCTGCGAGGTCGTCGTAGGGAGCGACCAGCCGAAAAACGAGAGCTCGTCGACGTTCAGGATCCCGTTCGGGCCGTTCGTGAGGCTGTGACCGAAGACGTCGTCGCCGTTGTTCGTGAACGTGAGGAAGATCTGGAAGAAGAACAGCGTCACGATCGCGAGGTAGTCGCCTGTGAGCCTCCGCGACGGCAACCCGACGAGCCAGCCGGCGACGAACCCGATCAGGGCGACGAGCGGGATCGCGACGATCGAGGGGAGATGGACGCCGAACTGGTCGGAGGCGAGCATCGCGTAGGCGTACGCGCCGATCCCGAAGAACGCGACGTAGCCGAGGTCGAGCAGGCCGCCCCAGCCGACCACGATGTTCAGGCCGAGCGCGAGGAGCATGAACACGACCGTGTCGAACGCGACCCGCCGCACGTAGCCGCTGTCCGAGAACGACCGGGATGAGGCAGGCAGTCGCGATCAGCAGCGTGAGCCAGGCCCACCACGGAACCGCGCGGAAACGGGCCTCGAGCGTGCCGAGGAGGCCGGAACGGCGCGCGACGCGCTCACCGTGCCGGGCGACCCACTCGTCGCGGCCGACCTCGGGGCTCGTCGCCCCCTCGGCGCTCGACGCCTCGGCCGCGCCCTCGAGCGGGCGGGTCAAATCGTCGTCGAAGTGCCCGGACATGCTTCCTTCTCCTCAGACCTTCGTGATGTCGGCCCGGCCGAACAGCCCCTGCGGGCGGAACAGCATGATCAGGATCAGGATCACGAAGACCGCGAGGTCCGACCACTTCGTGGAGACGTACCCCTGGGTGTACGCCTCCGCGAGGCCGAGGATCAGGCCGCCCGCCATCGCCCCGGGAATCGAGCCGATGCCACCGATTACCGCGGCGGTGAATCCCTTCAATCCCGTGATGAAGCCGGCGGACGGGTAGGTCGGCACGCGAAGCGCGGAGAGCACCCCGGCGGCGCCTGCGAGCGCCGAGCCGAGCACGAAGGCGAACACGATCACGCGGTCGACGTCGATTCCCATCATCGCCGCCGCCTCGCGGTCGAACGACGTCGCCTTCATCGCCTTCCCCGTCCTCGTCTTGTTCACGAGGAACCAGAGGACGACCATCAGCGCGAACGCCGCGCAGATGACCAGGATCCGGAGCAGCGGGATGTGGACGGCGCCGATGGAGAAGCCCTTGAAGAAGAGAGCGCCGCCCGCCATCGAGAACGCGTCGTAGTCGCGCTGCTCCGACCCGAACAGGAGCTGCAGCGAGTACGCGAGGAAGAACGAGACGCCGAGCGCGCTGATCAGCGGCGCGATTCGGGGCGCGTCCCGGAGCGGCCGGTAGGCGAAGCGTTCGATCGCGACGCCGAGCGCCGCGCAGCCCGCCATCGCCGTGGCGCTGATCAGCAGGAGGAGGAGCCAGACGGGGACGACCGGGTCTGTCGAGCCGCCGAGCAGCTGCAGCATGCCGAAGCCGATGAACGCGCCGACCGTGACGACGTCGCCGTGCGCGAAGTTGAGGAGCTTGAGGATCCCGTAGACGAGCGTGTAGCCGAGCGCGATGAGGGCGTAGACGCTGCCGAGCGTGAGCCCGTTGAGCGTGAGCTGGATGAACGTGTCCACGCGGGCGGCGAGTCTAGTCTCGATGGATTCCGGTGGCGGCCCGGCGCTGGGCCGGGCCGCCACCGAAGGGCTCGCCCGCTAGTTCACGAGCTTGTACGAGCCGTTCTTCTGGATCTGGAAGATGTAGAACTTCGGGTTCACCGGCTCGTTGTTCGACTTCGAGAACCGGAACGTGCCCCCGAGGATCGAGTTCGGGACGACGATCCCGCGGATGTACTTGAGCACGGAGGCGCGGTTCTTGATCGACCCGCCGCCGGCCTTGCAGGCCTTTGCGATCGCCATCATCTCGACCTGCGTCGCGAGGTAGGTCGGAGGACCGAAGGAGCCGAGGCTGGCCTTCGGGTTGTCCTTCTTCCACCCGGCGATGCGGGCCGCGTTGCCCTTGATCCCGCTGATGTCAGGTGCGAAGTTCGAGACGTACGAGCCCGGCAGCTTGAACGCCGCAGGGTTGTTCGTCCCGTCGGCACCGAACATCGTCGCCCGCTTGCCCTGCTCGAGCAGCTGCTGGCCGAACGTCTGCGCGTCCTCCGGCTGCTGCGTCGGGAAGAAGACGACGTTCGCGTCGTTCGGGACCTTGGTCACGAGCGACGAGTAGTCGGTGGTGTCGACCGACGTCGAGAGCCGGGTCACGTCGACGCCCTTCGCCTTCAGCACTGCCTGCGCGGCGTTCGCCAGGCCGACCGAGTACGGCTCCTGGAAGTCGACGATCACGACCTTCTTCGCCTTGAGCTTCGAGACCATGTAGTTCGCGTCGGTCGGGCCCTGGACGTAGTCCCCGCCGACGACGCGGTAGAAGGCGACCGGCGACGCGGTCCGCTTGGCCTTTGGCCCCGCGGCGAGCGCCGAGTCGGTCGCCGACGGCGAGATATGCAGCAGGCCGGCCTTCGCGAGCGACTTGCTCGCGGATGCGACCCCACCCGACGTCGCCGGCCCGAGAACCGCTGCGACCTGCGAGTCGGAGATGAACTTCTGCGCGACCTTCTGCGCCTCGCCCGGGCCCTTCTCGACGGGCGTGTCGCCGCCGACGATCTGGACATTCAACTTGAGCTTCGGGCCGAGCGACTTCGCGGCGTACTTCGCCCACGAGAGCTGCTCGTTGCCGATGGGCCCGCCGCCGCCGGTGAGCGGCGTCAGCAGCGGAAGCTTGATCGTCCCACTGCAGTTGACCGCCGCGATTCGGTCGGCCGTCGACGACCCCGCACCGGCGGTCGACGCGAACGCCGCGGCAACGATCGCCACGAGGGCGATGACGAGCCCTCCTCGCTTGTTCATCCGCACAAACCTCCTGGTTGATTCACGTGTGGACTTGGACGTCGGAATCGCGAGTCGGTTGCCTCGCGCGGTGCGCCGCAGCGTCCCAACGCCGGTCCGCGGCGGTCACTTTCGCAGGCCACGGCCTGACATGTCAACGTCTCGGTGGTGCGGATCACCCCCGGCACGCGGCGCAACGCGTCGCTAGCGTGGCACCGTGACTGCCGTCGTCGAGGCAATCGACCTGTACCGGACGTACCGCACGACGACGGGCACCTTCCGGCGACGGTCGCTCGAGGTGGAGGCCGTCCGCGGTGTCAGCTTCGAGATCGGCGAGGGAGAGCTGTTCGGGCTCCTCGGCCCCAACGGCGCAGGCAAGACGACGACGATCAAGATGCTGATCACGCTCCTGCTCCCCACGTCGGGGCAGGCACGCGTCCTCGGGCACGACGTGGTCGACGACGCGCAGTGGGTGCGGAAGCGGATCGGGTACGTCTTCGGCGGCGACCGCGGCCTGTACGAGCGGCTGTCCGCGCTCGACAACCTCCGCTATTTCGCCGAGCTCTACGGCGTCGACCCGCACATCCAGCGCGCGCGGATCGCCGAGCTCCTCGAGCTCGTCGGGCTCGAGGGCCGGGAGAAGGAGCGCGTCGAGGGCTACTCCCGCGGGATGCGCCAGCGACTCCACATCGCCCGCGGGCTGCTTCACGACCCTGCCGTCGTGTTCCTCGACGAGCCGACGATCGGTGTCGACCCGGTCGGCGCGCGTGAGCTCCGCTCGATGATCGCCGGGCTCAAGGCGGCAGGGAAGACGGTGCTGCTGACGACGCACTACATGTTCGAGGCGGACGCGCTCTGCGATCGCATCGCGGTCGTCGCGCGGGGCAAGATCGTCGCCGCGGGCACTCCGCGTGACCTCAAGCAGATCGTCACGGACGGCGTCGTGGTCGAGATCGAGGTCTACGGGATCGAAGACGCCGCGGTCGAGTCGTTGCGGTCGATCGACGGCGTCACGTCCGTAGCGGTCGAGGACCAGGAGCAGGCCCAGCTGGTGGTCGTGCAGGCAGGTGTCGGGCAGGAGCCGACCCGGGAGATCCTCGCGCGGCTCGACGGCGTCTCGATCGGCCGCGTCACGACTCGCGAGCCGACGCTCGAGGACGCGTACGTCGCCCTCGTGACCAAGCCCGCGGCCGCCTGAGCGAGGCTTACAGACCGCTTACCTCGGCGCGGCCGTTCACTAACGCGGGCCTGGGACGATGCGCGCATGTGGGCGCGCATCGCCGTCTGCCTCGCGATCGTCGGGCTCGTCGCCGCACCCCAGGCGACCGCCGCCGACCGGGTCGTCGAGCGTGGGATCGTCCAGTCGGTCACCCCGTCTGCGGTCGTCCTGCGCGCCCTCGACGGCGTCGACGTCCGGGTGGCGATCGGGCCGGGCACGCGCATCCGGCTGAACGGACGTCCGGCGGCTCTGGCCGACATCCGACCGGGCTTCGTCGCCGAGACCATCCGCCGCGGCGCCAACCCCGCCGTCCGCCTGCGGGCCTTCGGTCGCGTCGCGCCGGTGACGGAGCAGGGCAGGCTCCTGGCTGTGCGAGACACGGCGCTCGTTCTGCGGACCGCGGCAGGACGCGTACGGATTCCACTCACCGACGCGACCGTCGTGCGCCGCCAGGGCAGACTCGTCACACTGCGCGTCCTGCGGGTGGGGCTGCGCGTCGAGGTCACGCGCGCCGAGGACGGGTCCGCCGGTGTAGTCCTTGTTCGCAGGACGGGAACTTAGTGGTCGCTCCGGGAGGGACGATCCTGCTCGTCGAGGACGAGGAGGACATCGCGTCACTCGTCCGGGCCTACCTGGAGCGCGACGGGTTCCGCGTCGTCTGGGCGACCCGCGGTACCGAAGGGCTGGCCGAGCTCGAGCGCCACGACGTCCGCCTGGCGATCCTCGACCTCCAGCTGCCCGATGCCGACGGCTTCGACGTCTGCCGTGCGATCCGCTCCACGTCGAGCCTGCCGGTCGTGATGCTCACTGCCCGCGACGAGGAGGTCGACCGCGTGACCGGCCTCGAGCTCGGTGCGGACGACTACGTCACCAAGCCGTTCTCGCCGCGGGAGCTCGCGGCGCGTGTCCGCGCCGTGCTTCGCCGCGTGGAGCCGGACGAGACCGACGACCGGCTCGCAGCCGGGGACGTCGAGCTCGACCGCAGAGCCCGTACCGCGAACGTCGCGGGCGCCGAGATCGAGCTGACCGGCCGCGAGTTCGACCTCCTCTGGCACCTCGTGGCGAGGCCGGGAATCGTCCAGAGCAGGGCGCAGCTGCTCGATCGCGTGTGGGGCCTCGAGTTCCCGGGTGGCACGCGCACCGTCGACGTCCACGTCGGCCAGCTCCGCCGGAAGCTGGGACGCCCCAGGCTGATCCGCACCGTGCGCGGAGCCGGGTACAAGGTCGTCCCGTGAGCGGCTGGACGGCGTCCGACCTCCGCGCGTTCCTGAGGCGCCACTCGCGGTGCGGGGCCGGAGGGCACAGTACGCGAGGTACGGGCCCGGAAGGCACCGTGCCGCGAGCGGCGTCAGGCGGCCATGGAGGCCGGCTCCGCCGGCCGGGAGTGGCGGCCGGCCAGGGGCGCGCGTGAGCCTTCGCTCGCGGCTGTTCCTCGGCATCGCGGGCACGGTGCTGGTCTCGCTCGTCGTGACCGTGGTCGCGGGGGCGCTCCTCACCCGCCGCTCGCTCGAGGCAAATGCCGTCTCCGCCCTCGAGCGGCAGGTCGACCTGATCGCCGCGCAAAGGAGCGAGGACCCCGGCAAGGGCGTTGACGACCAGCTCGGCAGTTTCCTCGCGACGGACGAGCAGCGCCTTGCGGTCCTCACGCCCCCGCAAGCCGACCTGCTCCTGCCCGACGCCGCCGCGGGGCGCTTGCGCCGCCAGCACCGCGCGAGCGGCTCGGTGGAGGTCCGCGGGACCCGCTTTCTGTTCGCCGCCCGGGAGAGCGCGGGCGAGGCGATCGTCCTCCTGCGGCCGGCGTCGAGCCAGCAGGCCGACTGGCGGCCGTTCGCGCTCGGGCTCGCGGCCGCGGGCCTCGTCGGCGCGCTGCTCGCGGCGACGATCGCGTTCCTGCTCGCGCGTGGGGTCGCGCGGCCGGTTGCCCGCGTCTCGACGGCGAGCCGCGCGCTCGCTGGCGGCGAGACGCCGGGCCCCGTGCCCGTCGCCGGCCCGACCGAGGTCGCGACGCTCGCGTCGTCCTTCAACCACCTCGCCGAGGAGCTTCGGCGCACACAGGATGCGGAGCGTTCGTTCCTGCTGTCGGTGAGCCACGAGCTGAAGACGCCGCTGACTGCCATCCGCGGGCATGCGGAGGCCTTGCAGGACGGCGTCCTCGAGCCCGCGCCGACGGGCGTCGTGATCGAGCGCGAGGCGAGGCGCCTCGAGCGGCTCGTCGGCGACCTCCTCGACCTCGCCCGGCTCCGCCGGCGCGCCTTCTCCGTCAGCGCCGAGCCCGTCGACCTCGAGGAGTCTGCGCTCACGGCCTTCCACCGGCACGAGACGGCGGCAAAGGCCTTCGGCGTCGAGCTCCAGGTGCTCGCGGAGCCCGAGGCGGTCGCCGTCGGCGACGCCGATCGCCTCCTCCAGGCGCTGTCGAACCTCGTCGAGAACGCGCTCCGCGTGACCCCGCGCGGCGGCACGGTGCGGATCGTCGCCCGGCCGGGGCGGATCGAGGTCGTCGACGACGGCCCGGGGCTCGCGGCGGACGACCTCGCGCGCGCGTTCGAGCGGTTCTACCTCTACGACCGCTACGCCGGCGAGCGTCGCGTCGGGACGGGCCTCGGCCTCGCGATCGTGCGCGAGCTCGTCGAGGCGATGGGCGGCTCGACCGAGGTGCGCAGCGAGCCCGGCGCCGGCGCGACGTTCTCCGTCGTGCTGCCGCTCGCCGCGGGTGCGCGGATCGGGCACGACGATCGCCCTGCCTTCGTCCGCGTGGCGCGGTCCGGCGCCGACTAGCGACGCCGCTCGTCTAGGCTCGACCGATGGAGGTCGACGTCGTGATCGCGGAGGACGCCGAGGATGCCGCACGGCAGACCGCCGAGCTCCTCGCCGCCGCCGCGGGGCGCGGAGGGCACGTCGCGCTCTCGGGCGGCCACACGCCACGCCGTGCGTATGAGCTAGCGGCCGAGCTCCGGCCGGACTGGAGCTCCGTGGACGTCTGGCTCGGGGACGAGCGCTGCGTCCCCGCCGACGACGATCGCGCGAATGTCCGCCTCATCCGCGAGTCCCTCGTCGCGCGTGCGGTGACAGGCCCGACGCTCCACCCCGTCGACACGTCGCTGCCTCCTGGCCGCGCGGCCGCCGCGTACGACGAGGAGCTCGACGGCGTCGTGCTCGACCTCACGCTGCAGGGAATCGGCCCCGACGGTCACACGGCGTCGCTGTACCCCGACGAGCCGTCGCTCGACGAGACCGTCGCACGTGCCGTCGCCGCGCCGGCCCGGCTCGAGCCGTGGGTCGATCGCGTGACGATGACGGTGCCGATGCTGTGCGCCGCGCGCGAGGTCGTGTACCTCGTCGTCGGGGCGGACAAGGCCGAGGCCGCGCGGCGTGCCTTCGTCGAGCCGCCGTCGCGCGCGACACCTGCCTCGCTCGTCCGCTCGACCTCGGGACGCACCGTCGTGATCCTCGATCGCGCGGCAGCTCAGCAGGTGCGATAATTCGTCGTCTCGTGCACGGGTGCCCGCACGAACTCCGCTTCACCGGGACGGCGAGAGAACGGTCTCGCGGATGACCGACCGCGCGATGACGATCTCGCTGGACGAGAACGACGGCGTCGAGATCATCCGGCTCGAAGGCGACGTGGACCTCACGAACGCGGACCTCGTGCGCGAGGCCGTCGACGCGACGACCGCCGACACCATCGTGCTCGACCTGTCGGCCGTGACGTTCCTCGACAGCATCGCGATCAGCACCCTCGACGGCGGGCATCACCGACTCGCGTCCGAGGCGCGGTCCCTGGTCGTCGTCTCGCCGCCCGAGACGCCCTCCGCGTGGACGCTTCGCGTCACGGGACTTTCAGGCGACGTCTGCGAGTCGCTCGACGAAGCGCTCCTCGCGGTGGCCGCGCGGTACGCGGGACAGCCCGCGCGTTAGTCAGCGGCCGCGCGCCTCGGCGAGCCGGGTCTCGGCGTCCCTCAGACGCGACCGCGCCGCCTCCGCAGCCTCGCGGGCCTTCCTCGCCTCGCGTTCCGCGGCGTTCGCAGCCCGTTCGAGTCGTCGGACCTCGTCGCGCGCGTCGCTGACTCCACGCCGTGCCCGCTCCACCGCTCTACGGTCGACGCGGGCCACGGCCTCCGACCGTGACCGACGTGACCTCGTGGATGCGGGCGTCGCGCCCGCCATCGGGCCGAAGCCGCCGGCCTCGATGGGCTGTGTCAGCGTGCCCGCGAGCAACGCGTCCGGATCGCTCGCGGCGCCTGCCCGCAGGGTCGCCGAGACCTGCTGGAGCGTCGGGTCGGGTGCGCGTCCCTCGGCAACGAGGAGCGACCGTGCCGACGCCGTGAGTCGGTCGAGGGCGTCGCGGAACGCGCGCTCCGACCCGTCGGCGCCCGACCTGATCGCCGCGGCGGCGTCGACGAGCGCCTGCATCGTCTCCCGCTCGTCCCGCGCGAGCCGATTGACCACCCACGCGGAAAGCACCGGCTTGCGAAGTGCGCCGACACGCTCGGCGTCGTCCTTGCGCCCTGCCTTTCGGTGTGCCTTTGCGAGATCGTCTCGCACGGCCGTGAACTCTTCGAGCGGGAGGCCGTAGAGCGTCTCCGCGTCGGCCGTTGCCACATCCTCAGACTAGATCGCGGTCGCCCGCGGCGGAAGCACGCCGCGGCGGCGCTCCGTCTCGGCGTCGAGCTCCCCGCCGAACAGGAGCGAGATCCCAGCCAGCCAGAGCCAGATGAGCGTCACGACCACGGCGCCGAGCGTGCCCCAGGTCTTGTCGTACGTCCCGAAGCGAGCGGTGTAGAAGGAGAAGGCCCACGACACGGTCAGCCAGACCACGACTGCGACGATCGACCCCGGGCTGACGAGCCGCCAGCGTCGGTGCTTCACGTCCGGCCCGATGTAGAGGACCACGGAGAAGGCGAAGAGAAGCGCGGCGATCAACAAGGGCCACTGCGCGATCAGCCAGGCCGCGTGCACGACACCGCGCGAGTCGAGCGCCGAGCCGAGCCACGCCTGGAGCGTCGGCCCCATGATCAGCAGGCCTCCCGCGAGCACGGCCGCGCTACCGACGAAGAACGCCATCGCGAGCGCCGCGAGCCGGCCGCGGACGAAACCGCGCGTGTCCTTGTCGCGGTCGTATGCCACGTTCAGCGCCGAGATCACGGTGCTCATGGCGCTCGTCATCGACCAGACCGCGAGCCCGAGGCCGACCAGCGTCAGCGTGATCCCGGTCGACGGCCGTTCGCTCACGCGCCGGAGGCTGTCGCCGAAGAGCGTTGCGGCGTCCGAGGGCGCGATGATCGTCAAGCGGTCGACGAGATGCGTGATGGTCGCGTCGTCGGCGAAGAGCGTGAAGACGCCGAGCAGCAGGAGCAGCACTGACGGGATCGCGAAGAACGCGCTGTACGCGAGCGCGGAGGCCATCATCGGCACGTTGTCGTCGAGCGACTCCTTCACGGCACGCACGCCGATCTCGCGCCACTCGTCGAGGGAGATGCCCCGGAGCCGCCGTGCGCCGCTCGGGTCGGGGGTCGCGCTGTCGGAGGGTCCGCAGGCGTGCGTATCAGCCTGCGTCGGCATCGTCCTCGGCGTCGGGGTAGTCCGCCTCGAGCGGATGCTCGTCCCCGCCCTGTGGGCCCGGGTCGGGCTCGCCGGGCGGCGGCTGCGGCGACGGCACCGGGTCGGGGCTCGGGGAAGGGTCGGGTACGTCCGGGGGCCTCGGATCGGGTTGCGGGTCGCTCGGCTCGCTCACGACGCTCCTTCTGTCGGGGTCACGCGACGTGTACCCCGGCCGCGCGCCTTTCGAACTCGGGCAACCGCGGTTTGCCTGTCGCGGTTCTGGGTAACGAGCGGACAGCGCATTCGACCGGAAGGACGGGACATGACGAACGGAACCACCGACCGCGGCGCCTTCGGCATCGGCCTCGGCGGAATCATCGTGATCGTCGGCATCGTCGTCGCGATCGTCTGGAGCCTGTGGATCGGCATCATCATCGCGCTGATCGGCCTGCTCGCGTTCGGCGGCTTCGCGCGCGGCAAGTGGTACTGACCGAAGCCTGACGGGTGGGGCGAGGCAGCCGGCGGTTGTCCGTACCTCCAGGTTCGACGGACACCGATAGCGTGGGGCCGTGTCGTTCAGGCTGTTGTGGGTCGGCTGGCTCTTCCATCTGAAGGGTCTCACCAACTCCCTCTTCTTCGTGCTCGTCTCGGTGCTGCAGCCGATCATCTTCGCGTCGATCGCCTTCTTCATGGTCGACACCGGGAGCCAGTCCGGCACGTTGCTCTACGTGTCGCTCGGGGCCGGGCTGATGGGCGTCTGGTCGGCGACGTTGTTCGGCTCGGGCGGCGCGATCCAGTGGCAGCGCTGGCAGGGCACGCTCGAGCTGATGGTCGGCGCGCCGCCGCCCTTCGTCGCCGTGCTGCTCCCGCTCACCGTCGCGACCGCCACCCTCGGCCTCTACTCGATCGTCGCGACGCTGGCCTGGGGTCGGATCTTCTTCGGCGCACCGCTCGACTTCGCCCATCCGTTCGAGCTGGCGATCGCGCTACCCACGACGATCCTGAGCCTCGGGATGCTTGGACTGCTGCTCGCCTCCACCTTTGTCCTCTACCGTCACGCGAACGCCTTCTCGAACCTGCTCGAGTACCCCATCTGGCTGATCACGGGGCTCCTCGTCCCGCTCTCGCTGCTGCCCGGCTGGGTCGGACCTCTCGCCTGGATCCTCTCGCCGACCTGGGGCATGCGCGCGATCCGCGACGCGGCCTTCGGCGGAGACGCGTGGCCCGAGATCGCGCTCTGCGCGGGTCTCGGCGTCGTGTACGCCCTGCTCGGCGCGCTCGCGCTACGGAACTTCGAGCGGCTCGCCCGCGACCGGGCAACGCTCTCGCTGACATGAGCGCCACCGGCCGTGTGTTCCTCGTCGGGGGCGTGATCTCGTACCGCGCCCTGTTCAACTGGATCAACCCGGGCACGTACCTGACCACGATGCTCGGGGCGCCGCTGTTCCAGATCCTGTTCTTCACGTACCTGGGCCGGTACGCCGGCTCGCAGGACGACGACTTCTTCATCGTCGGCAACGCGATCCAGGTCTCGGCCCAGGCGGGGATCTACGGGATGACGATGGGCATCGCGAACGAGCGGCAGTACGGCACCCTCCAGCCGCTGCTCGCCACGCCGGCCAACAGGCTCGCGATGTTCTCGGGCCGGGCGCTGCCGTTCATCGCGAACGGGCTCGTCGTCTCGACCTTCGGATTCTGCGTCGCCTGGCTGTTCCTCGACTTCAGCCCCGCCCCCGGCAGCATCCCGCCGCTCGCGGTCGCCGTGGTGATCACGACCTGCTCGTGCGTGGCGCTCGGGATGGTGATCGGCTCGATCGGGCTCAGGGCGCGCGACGTGTTCTTCGGCGCGAACCTCGTCTACTTCCTGATGCTGCTCGTCTGCGGCGTCAACATCGCGAACGACGACCTGCCGAGCTGGCTCGGCGCGATCGGCCGCTGCCTGCCCCTCACCCACGGCATCGAGGCTGCGCGCGAGATCGTGGCCGGCGCGTCGCTCTCCGACGTCTCGGGGCTGCTCGCGACAGAAGCGCTGATCGGGCTCCTCTACGCGACTGCGGCGTACACGCTCTTCCGCGTCTTCGAGGCCGAGGGGCGCCGCCGCGCCTCGCTCGAGACCTACTGACATAGGCTCGTCAGGTGGAGACGGGTCTCGCCGGACAGGGAGTCGTCGTCACGGGCGCGTCCGGCGGGATCGGCGCAGCGTGCGCACGCGCCTTCGCGGCAGAGGGCGCACGCGTGCTCGTCCACTACCACCGCGGCGAGGAGCGGGCCCGGGCGCTTGCGGACGAGCTCGGCGGCGCGCCGGTCGCACAGGCCGACCTGACGCGGGAGGGGGAAGCGGATCGCCTCTTCGCCGAGGCGAGGGAGACGCTCGGCCGGCTCGACGTGTGCGCGGCCGTCGCGGGCGTGTACCCGTCGGAGGACGTGCCGGTCTGGGAGCTCGGGCTCGACCGGTTCGAGCAGACGATCCGCGAGAACCTCACCGCGACGTTTCTCACCTGCCGTGGGTTCCTCCGCGAGCTTCGGTCGGGGGACGGTGGCGCGCTCGTGCTCGTCGGCTCGACCGCGGGGCGCTTCGGCGAGGCCGGTCACGCGGACTACGCGGCGGCGAAGGCGGCGATCCAGAGCGGTCTGCTCCTCTCGTTGAAGAACGAGGCTGCGCGGCTCGGGCCGGGCGTGCGCGTCAACGCGGTGGCGCCCGGCTGGACGGTGTCGCCGATGACCCGCGGCCTGCTCGAGCCGGACGACGTCCGGCGGATCACGATGACGATGCCACTCCGCAAGGTCGCGACTCCCGAGGACGTCGCGGCACACGTCGTCGTCCTCGCCTCGGAGCGCCTCTCGGGCCATGTGACGGGCCAGCTCGTCACGGTCGCGGGGGGGATGGAGGGGCGCGTCCTGCACCCGGACCAGTAGATGTGTCCGCTGAGCTCATGAGAAGGGGCGGCCATCGCCGCCCCATTCTCGAACTCCACGGCCGCGGAATTGATTGCCGTCAGTTCCCGACCAGGAGCTACGACTGGTATCGGCACTCGCCGCACAGGGCTTGAACGCAAACCGCGGTCGCGTTCCCGCCGAAAGGGGTATCGCCCAGCCGGAGCTCCGCGCCGATAGTCGGGGGGCTCGCGACGCGGTGCGCGGAGCGGGTGCGGCGCCCTGGACTCGGGGGGCCATCGGGCGAGACGGGGCTTGGCGGCAGTCCCGCCTCGTCCTCGCGGACCCGGGCGCGCCCGTCACTACAGTCCGTCCGTGAGCCGCTTCCTCGAACGACTCCGCGCGGGCCGGCCGCTCGTCGCGGACGGAGGCATGGGCGCCCTCGTCTCGGGCGCAGTGCACGGGCTGCGCTGCCCCGAGGAGGCGAACATCCGCGCGCCCGAGAGCGTCGTCGCGGTGCATGCGAGCTACATCGCGGCCGGCGCGGAGCTGATCGAGACCAACACGTTCGGGGCGAATCGTCGCAAGCTGGCCCGCGTGATGCTCGACGACGCCTTCGAGGAGCTCAACTCCGCCGGTGTTCGTCTCGCTCGCGAAGCGAGAGAGGTTGCCGGGAAGGACGTGTTCATCGCGGGCTCGATCGGACCGCTCGGGGAGCTCGAGGTGTTCGACCCCGCAGAGCACGGGCCGCTCTACGCCCACCAGGCAACGGTGCTCGAGGGCCGCGGCGTCGACCTCTTCATGATCGAGACGTTCTTCGACCTCGACGAGCTCGTCGTCGCGGTCGAGGCCGTGCGCTCCGCCTCCTCGCTGCCCATCGTCGCCCTCCTGACGTTCGACGACGAGGCGGAGATCACCGGCGGCGTCGGGGCGAAGGATGCGGCCGAGCGCCTCGCCGGGCTGGACGTGGCGGCGATCGGGACGAATCACGGCGCCGGGCCGACCGTTGCCCTCCGCGCTCTGCGCGAGATGCAGCAGGCAGGGTTGCCGCTGGCCGCGCTGCCCAACATCGGGCTCGCGAGCCTCGCCGGTGGGCACATCGTGTACCCCCACTCGACTCCGGACTACTTCGCCGAGTTCGCCGTGCAGGCGGTCGCGCTCGGCGCGCAGATCGTCGGCGGCTGCTGTGGCACGACGCCGGCGCAGATCGAGGCGATCCGCGACGCGTTCGACGCGGGCCGGAAGCCCGCGCTCAGCCTCGACGTCGACGAGCCCGCGCTGCCGGTCGCCCCGGCGGTCGACGCCGTCGAGACCGGCCTCGCCCGCGCGTTCCGCGAGCAGTCGTGGGTCGTCTGCGTCGAGCTCGACCCACCGAAGGGCGGCTCGCTCGACGGGCTCGTCGAGGTGACCCGCGAGCTCCATGCGTCGGGGAAGGTCCACGTCGTCGACGTCAACGACAACCCGATGGCCCGCGCGCGGATGAACGCGCTGATGACGTCGGCGACGCTGCAGCGCGAGGTCGGGATCGAGACGATCCCGCACCTCACCCCCCGTGACACGACGGTGATGGGGCTCGAGGGCCTGCTTCTCGGAGCTCACGCGGAAGGCGTCCGGAACCTCCTCGCCGTGACGGGCGACCCGCCGCACGTCGGCGACTACCCCGGCTCGCGCGGCGTGTACGAGGTCGACGCGATCGGCCTCGTAAAACTCGTCTCCTCCCTCAACCGCGGCCAGGACTACGTCGGCAAGGGGCTCGACACGCCGACGTCGTTCTTCGTCGGCGTCGCCGTCAACCCGTCTGCGGCGGATCTCGAGCTCGAGCTCGAGCGCTTCCACGCGAAGGTCGAGGCCGGGGCGCACTTCGCGATGACCCAGGCGCTCTTCGACCTCGAGCTCCTCGACCGCTTCGGCGAGCGGCTGGGAGGCTGGCCGCTGCCCGTGCTCGTCGGCGTCTGGCCGCTGCGCAGTCACGCGATGGCCCTCCGGCTCCACAACGAGGTGCCAGGGATCTCGGTGCCGAAGGCCGTGCTCGATGCGCTGGAGACCGCCGGCCCGGACGGCCCTGCCCTCGGCCTGGAGCTCGCACGGGAGCTGGTCGAGGGCGCGCGGAGCCGTGCCGCGGGGATCTACGTGATCCCGCCGTTCAAGCAGCCGACCGCCGCGCTCGACCTGCTGGCCTGACGGCTGGCGCGCCGGCTCACGGCGGCGTACGCTCCGGGGCCACGCGTCGAGAGGCAGCGATGAGTCGGCCCGAGGACGCTGCGGCACACGACGCCGGGCCGGAGGCGGCTCGCGGCGACCCGCGGACGTACGACTACTCCCGGCCGCAGCGGACGTGCGACATCGTGCTGAAGGGCGGAATCACGAGCGGCGTCGTCTATCCCCACGCGATCTGCGAGCTGGCGCGGACGTACCGCTTCGTCGACGTCGGCGGAACGTCGGCCGGAGCGATTGCCGCGGCCGCAGCGGCTGCCGCGGAGCACGGCCGCGAACGAGACGGCTTCGGCAAGCTCGCCGAGCTCCCCGACTGGATCGGCGCGGGCGAGAACCTGCTCGGGCTCTTCCAGCCACAGCCGGGAACCCGCGCGTACTTCCGGCTCTTCACCGCGGGACTCGGCCGCAGCGGCTCGTCCCGTTGGCTGCGGATCGGCTGGTCGGCGGTCAGCGCCTTTCCGCTCACGCTCGTCGGACTGGTGCCCGGGGTTGCGCTCGCGGTGCTCGCCGCCTGGACCGGTGCGGGCGCGCTCGCGGTGGCCGCGCTCGTCGCAGGCGTCGTCCTCGCGGCGCTCGGTCTCGCGGTCGCAGTCGGCCTGACGCTCCTGCTCGGTCTTCCACGGGCCGTCGCACGCAACGACCTCGGCCTCTGCACCGGAATGTCCTCGGATGGCCGGCCCGCGCTTACGCCGTGGCTCGCGGACCTGCTGGACGACCTCGCCGGCAAGGACGACGGCGCTCCCCTGACGTTCGGCGACCTGCGCTCGAAGGGCGTTCGGCTCGAGGTGATGACGACGAACGTCACGCACCGCCGGCCACAGCGGATGCCCTGGCAGCACCACCAGCTGCTGTTCGACCCGGACGAGCTGCGGCGGCTGTTCCCCGAGCGCATCGTCGCCTGGCTGGAGCGCAAGCCTCCGGCGGTCGCGGACGGGCCCCAGGGCGAGCGGCACCGACGCACGCTGGAGGCGCTCGCGCCGCTCAGGCCGCTGCCCGACGCCGACGACCTGCCGGTGGTCGTCGCCGCGCGGATGAGCCTCAGCTTCCCGCTCCTGATCAGCGCCGTCCCGCTCCACGCGCTCGACCTGACACGCGAGCGGACGCGGAACGCGCTCGCCGCCGTGGAACGTGGCGAGCCGCCCGCGCAGCCGCTCGACGCCCCCGTGTGCTGGTTCTCGGACGGCGGCATCACGAGCAACTTCCCGGTCCACTTCTTCGACACGCCGCTGCCGACGAGACCGACGTTCGCGATCGACCTCGACGGCTTCCATCCGGATCACCCGCGGGCGACCGACGAGGCGAGGAACGTCTACCTGCCCTCGTCGAACGTCGGCGGACTGCTCGACACGTGGCACGGCCTCGACCTCGAGCCGGGCCTGGGCAGCGTCTCCGGATTCGTCGGTGGGATCGTGCGCACGATGCAGAACCACGTCGATGCCGCGCTGACGCACCAGCCCGGATACCGCGATCGCATCGTCCACGTGCACGTCGCGCACGACGAGGGAGGGATGAACCTCACGATGTCGCCCGAGGTGATCGAGGCGCTCACCCGTCGTGGGCAGGCGGCGGGACGCGCGCTCGTCGAGCGCTTCGCCGAGACGCCTGGCACCACGCCAGGGCTGTCCTGGGACAACCATCGTTGGGTCCGGTATCGCAGCGCCATCGCCGCGATCGCGGCGCAGCTCGAGCAGTTCGAACGGGCGTGGCAGACGCATGGCGACGACGAGCGGTCGTACGCCGAGCTGGTCGACCGGCCCGACGACGTCGGGCCGGCGGGCTACCGGCTCGCCTCGGCGGAGCAGCGCGCGCTGGTGCTGGCGCTGACCGAGCTGCTCGCCGCGGCGGGCGCCCGCTCCGAGGCCGGGCCTGGTGACGTCGCACTCGGATCTCCGCGGCCGGAGCCCGTCGCGCGGATCGTCCCCTCCGACTGAGCCTCAGCGCTCGACGCAGGCGGTGCGGACCTTGGGGCCGACGTTCGAGAGCGCGCTCTGCACCGCGTCGTTGGGCACGCCGAACCCGTCGGTCGATCCCTGGCGCCGGGCGAACACCGTCGCCACGACGTAACCGTCCTGGTCGACGACCGGCCCGCCGGAGTTCCCGCTGTTCACATCGCCGCGAAAGCCCACCACCGTACGCCCGACGTTGACACGCCCGTAGGCGTCGCGCGCGGCCACCCGCGCTGTTCCCCCCAAGCGCGCCGGCGTCACGACGTACGGCCCGTCGAGCGGGAACCCGAGGATCGCCGCAGTCGCGCCGCGTTGTGGGTTGCCAAACGGCAGCGCACGGCCCTTCAGGCCGGGCGCGCGGAGAATCGCGACGTCGTTGTTCGCGTCGAACGAGACGACCGTGGCCTTCGTCAGCTTGCCGTCGTCGCGGTCGACGACGGGCGTGTCGATCCCCGCGACGACGTGCGCGTTCGTGACGACGAAGCCCTTCCGGACGATCCAGCCCGACCCCTCGACGCCGAGCCCGCAGGCGAATCCCCGCACGCGCACGACGGAGCTCCGCGCCGCGGCGATCTCGGGATCGCGTGCGATCGCAGGGTCCGGCGCGGCCACGCCGGTCGCGGGACCGGCGATCGCGGAGAAGGTGTCGATCCGCTCGAGCGCATCCATCACGCGCTCCGGCGGCAGAGCCTCGGTCAGCCCGGAGAGGATCGTCGACTCCTGCGCGAACCGGCGGAGATCGCTCTGTCCGGGTGCGTAGAGGAGCGTTGCGCCGACGACCCAGCAGAGCGCCAGCCCCGTCGCCGCGCCGAGCAGAACGCCGCCGGCCGAGTCGAGGATGCGCAGCGGCGGCAGGGGGAGAATCGACCGCCGAGCGGTGTGACCGACGAACAGCCCAACCGACTGGCCGAGGATCCCGCCGAGCGCAGCGCCGAAGAGCGCGACGAGCGGCGTCCAGCCACCGAGCCCGCCGACGAGATCCGGCACCGCCTGCGCACCGACGATCGCGCCCGCGACGAGTCCTCCGAGCGACAGCACACCCGTGACGAGGCCCCGCCTGACCCCACCCACGGCGGTCGAGATGATGATGGCCAGGGCGATCCAGTCGACGAGACTCACGGCCTCAAGTCTGCCGACCGGACGCGCTCACGCTGCAACCGCGAACACGCGGCTACAATCAGCCCGCGCTGGGGGCGTAGTTCAGCTGGTTAGAACGCCGGCCTGTCACGCCGGAGGTCGCGGGTTCGAGTCCCGTCGCTCCCGTTCTCGAAGTCCCTGGAAACGGGGACTTTGTCGTCCGGGAGGGTCTTCGGCGCGTTTGCGCGATGGGGTGTGGATGGGGCCGTCAGCGCATCGAGGGCGTCGAGAACGCCCCGGTTCGCGTCCGGAAAGAGATGCCCGTAGAGGTCGAGCGTGACGCGGATCGAGGAGTGCCCCATCTGCGCCTGGAGGTACTTCGGGTGCGCGCCGGCGGCAACCATCAGCGCGGCGTAGGTGTGCCGGAGATCGTGGAAGCGGAAGCCCGTCAGCTTCGTTCGGCGGACAGCGGGTGCGAAGATGCGGTGACGGAAGTTGTCGTCGTTCAGGATGCGGCCCTCGGGCGAGGGGAAGACGAGGCCGACCTCCCCGTAGAGCACGGGGCGGCGGATCCTGCCGGGCTTCTTCTTCCCCTCCTCGATTTCGAAGCCTTGGCGAATCAGCGCGGGTCGAAGCGCGGCAAGTGCGGCGTCGCTGGTCACGCCCACGTTGAGCCTCGAGTCGATGTGCGGGCGAGTTGCCGCGAACGCAGCGACGACGGGAGGAACCCACACCGGCGGCTCGACCGCTGAGGGGTAGACTTCCACATCGGATAGACATCGTCGGCGACCGCCATCGTGGCTTGAGCTCATCAGAGGCCCGCGTCTGGCGCAAGTGCGTCCCGCTCTCCGCGCAGGGAGGAACTCGATGCCGGACGTGACCACGGTTCTCGGAGAGGCGGCGGCAGTCGTCGATCCAAAGGGCGAGAGCGAAGATGTCTCGGTCCTGTGCGGGCTGGTCGCCCTGGGCGCTCGAGCACCCTACAGATACAGCGGCTGGGACGCCGCGACCCTGTCTGCCGCACTTCGCTGGACGTTCGACGGCGATGCAGAGGTGGCGGACGAGGTGGCGCGGCGGCTTATCGACGAGTGACAACGCCGCAGTAGAACGACCGCTCGGCGGTTCCTTGCCGCGAAACTAAAGCTATCCTTTACTTATGCATGACGCCAAGCCTCACATCCGTGGCCTAGAGGCCGACGCCTACCAGCAGAGCGGCTACTTCACCGTCGAGCAAGCAAGCGGGCATGGCGTCAGCCCTCAGCTCCTGAACCATCATGTCAAGCAGGAGCGCTTCGAGCGTATTCGCCGGGGCCTCTACCGCGTCCGAGGCTTCCCCACCTCTGAGCACGACGACATACGCGAGAGGTGGATGGCCGTCGGGATGGACAAGGCCGTCCTCTCACACGAGAGCGCACTCGCACTGCTCGAGCTGAGCGACAACGTCCCGGACACGGTCCACCTGCTCGTTCCGCGCCGGCATCGCGGGCTTCGTCGCCCACCAGGTGTCGTTCTCCACACCCGACCCGACGACGAGCAGGTGACTACCGTGTGGCGCAACGGCATGCCGCTCACCGCGCCGGCGCGAACGCTCGTCGACGTCGCCAACGAGCTCCAACCCGAACAGGCAGCGATGGCGGCCCAGCAGGCGCTCGGTCTCGGCCTGCTCACGCGCCGGCAGCTCGAGCAAGAGGCCGCACGCCGCGGAAAGACGCGCGTCCTCGAGACGCTGTTCCCGGATCGATGAGATACGCGACCGCAACCGCGTTCCGCCAAGCGCTCGACGACCGACTCAAGGCCGAGGCCGCGAGAACCGGACTTGGCGTCGCACGTCTCCGCAGACGCGTCGCGTTCGAGCTCCTCCTCCGTCGCCTCGTCACCGTGGCGCCCGACCGCTTCGTCCTGAAAGGCGCCCTCGCACTCGACTTCCGATTCCACGCCGCGTCGCGCGCCACGCGGGACATGGATCTCGGTCGTGCCGACGACGAGGATGCGGTGGTCGAGGACTTTGGCGCTGCGCAGGAGCTCGTGCTCGACGACTTCTTCACGTTCGCCGTACGCCGAACTGACGCTCTTGACGACGCGGACGACTTCCGTGCGATCCGCTTCCACGTCACCGCCCAGCTCGCCGGCCGGACGTTCGATCAGTTCGTCGTCGACGTCGGGTTCTCCGAGTCGATCGCTGGGAAGCCCGACATGATCGAGACGTCCGACCTCCTCTCGTTCGCCGGCATCGGGCCGATCCAGGTGCCGGCTCTGCCACTGGCGCAGCACCTCGCAGAGAAGCTGCACGCCTACACACGAAAGCACGGCCCGTCGGGACGCGACAGCACCCGACCGAGGACCTCGTCGACATCCTCCTCATGGCCCGCTCCGAATCGCTCGCGGCCGCCGACCTGCGCACAGCACTCGAGGCCACGTTCGGCGAACGCGAGCTCCAGCGGCTGCCGTCGAACCTCCCGCCGCCACCCGCGAGCTGGCTCGAGCCATACGGCCGACTCGCGACCGGCCTGGACGTCGAGACAGAGCTCAACCGGGCGTTTGCGACAGCCGCCGAGTTCCTCGACCCAATTCTCGACGGACGTTCCGACGGCGCGTGGGATCCTCGGCGCCGGCGCTGGAAGTGACCGCATTGCCTTGATAGGCGGCAAGACGTGGGGACTGTGGATGGGGGAGTCCGAGCGTCAGGCGGCTGCCGCGTCCGTCCCGTCCATGGGATGCGCGCTCGCGGCCATATCTGGCGCGAGGTCGGTCTGTACGTCTGGGAGCGGGATGGGGTCGTGGCCTATGACCTCGCGAAACTTCACTCGATCAGCCAGATCGGTCGTGAGCTTGCGAATCCACGCGTCCGTATAGACGTAGTCGCCGTGAGCTTCGTCCCAAATGCAGTAGCTGGCGTCGGTCCGAGTGGGGTTCGCCGCTCCGCTTTCCGGACGAACGCCGTAGTGCTTCCAGGCGCGAACGTGGTCAGAGCTCGGCGTGAAACGCACGCCGAGCGTTTCGCTGACCCTCGCGCAGACGGCTCCCGGCCGGTGCCTGTCGATATTGCTCACGGGCACGTGTCGATCGCGAACGATCGTCCGCACCTCCTCAAGTTGCCCACGCTGCTCCTCGGGAAGGTCTTCAAGGCGTACGAACCGCATCGCAACATCCGCCTGCGTCCGCGCTCCCGTCTGCGGGATCAATAGGACGCGGAAGTCGTACCGGTAGTCGCTGCGGACCTCGTCGGCGAGCATTGTGTCGTACTCGTCGACGAACTTTGAAAGGCGCTTAGGGAGGCGCTTGTGTGTCTCCTTCAGGGCCTCGACCGCTTCGGCTGAGAGCGAGCTGAGGAAGACAGGGAACCGCAGTCGGTGCGCCAGGCCCTCCGCGGCGCCGAACGTGTCGACGAGTTGCCGCTCGTAGTTCATGATCAGCGATTGGCATTTCCCGGCGACCACGGACTCGAGTGGCGTCTCGTAGCGGTGCTCGATCTTGTTGCGGAAACCGATGAAAAACTCGACGTTCCGCCGCACTGGGTGCTCCTGGTTCGGGAGCACCTGCTTGATGCATCTCCCCAGCTCCCAGGTCTTGAAGTCGCCCTCGATCCGGATGCGCCGGTTTGTCCTCGGGTCGCGGTGCCAGTAGTCGGTGTTGTCGCGTTCGAACTTCGCGTGGAGCAGGTAGGTCCAAGCGATCTGCATGTGGACGACGAACGCCTCTAGTCGACGGTCATCCCCTGGCCTGTTGTACAGGTCAACCGCGAGGAGAGCCTCCTTCTTGCTCCCCTGAAGCATGTGCCACCACTTCGCGCGAGCCATCTGCCGCCGAAGGTACTACGACAGCGCGGAGATCTCCGTACCGAGCGGCCCGAGAGCGTCTCAGCCGAAGTAGTGTTGTCGTCTTGGACGACGTCACGATGGGGTGTGGATGGGGCGGGACCGTCCGGAAACACCATGAAGGGCCGTGGAAGCGCCACCCGTCCGACGGCACGAACCCCCTGCTAATCAGGACCTTTCCGGGCCGAGCCAGGGAAGGTCGTGGAAGCCCTTGATTGGCCTGTCACGCCGGAGGTCGCGGGTTCGAGTCCCGTCGCTCCCGCTAAAAATATCTGCAAATGGGCATCTTGAGTGCCTAGCGAGGCACAAACGGCCGCCGGCTTCTTTGCATCCCACGCAGATCCCGCGCGCGAATCGGCCCGAAGTCGCCGCACGAAGCCGCCTCTACCCGCTGATCCCCGCAAGCGGGATGACCGGCCGGTTTCACCGGCGGTTCGTGCGGGTGTGCCGTGGAGAGATGCGCGTTGCAGGCTGTTGCACCTTCATCGGCGACAGCCGTAGTCCCCGATCCCGTGCGGATCCCGCGTTCCAGTGTCTCCAGGTCGCTCGACGATGCGCAGGGCTGCAACGACGACTTCTCTCCAGCCAAGCCCGCGCCCGCTGGGCGCCGCTCTGGCGGGCCGTGGATAGTGGCCGCTACGCGCCTCAGCGGACCCAGAGCTGATCGAGGCAGGCGGTGGTCGAGCCGTTCCAGTAGGACAGCCAGCAGGAGGTGTAGTTCCCCGTCCGGTCGGAGACGAAGTCGGTGGCGATGCCCGTGCGGATCACGACCCACGGAGCCAGGTCGGTGATCTCGTGGTCGATCTTCGTCCAGAGCCGCGACGCGGCCGGCGGATCGATCGTCTGCAGCGCGCCAGCGCGCGCGATCTCGGCGTCGATGTGACGGTTGCAGAGCTCGCTCGAGTTTTGGTTCGTGCTCAGATCGCCGGTATATGAGCGACAGGTGAACAGCGGCACGAAGAAGTTGCTCGCGGCGGGAAAGTCCGATGCCCAGCCGCCCACACCGGCCTGCCGGTTCGGGCGCCAGGTGGCGCCGGGGTGCGGGACTGTCTGGAGCCGGGCCCTGTAGCCGAGGCTCCGGAGCACGGAGACGATGTACTCCCCGTTCCGGCGGCCGATCGGGATGTCGAAAACCAGACGGTGACCGGCTGACCTTTCGTCCCGGATGCGGCCACCAGCCGGCGCGCCCTGGCCAGGTCGGGCCGGTGTACGTGCCGGCCGTGTTCGGGTGGAGCGTGTACGGGCAGTAGCGGCGGTAGCCCTCGGTGTTCGGCGGCAGCACCTGACAGCCGACCTCGGCGGTGCCGGGGCCCCCGGCGAGCTCGATCAGGTGGTTGCGGTCGACGGCGTAGTTGAGCGCCCGCCGACGCGGACGTCGTTGAAGGGCGGAATCCTGGTGTTCAACCAGACGGCGGTCGAGGCGGCCTCGGGCGCGCTGAAGAGGCGGCTGGATTGGCGCGTGCGCAACGACGACGCGAGCGCGGGAGCCCAGGTCTGATCGGGGCCGTCCGCGGTGAGGTCGGCCCCTCCGCTCTCGACGGCGCGGACCGCGCCCTCGCCGGTGTACCCGGACCGCACGACGATCCGGTCGGGGAAGCCGGCCGGC
>CAWCCO010000016.1:0-26989 GCA_963794115.1 uncultured Actinomycetes bacterium
GCCTGTCACGCCGGAGGTCGCGGGTTCGAGTCCCGTCGCTCCCGTTCTCGAAGTCCCTGGAAACGGGGACTTTGTCGTCCGGGAGGGTCTTCGGCGCGTTTGCGCGATGGGGTGTGGATGGGGCCGTCAGCGCATCGAGGGCGTCGAGAACGCCCCGGTTCGCGTCCGGAAAGAGATGCCCGTAGAGGTCGAGCGTGACGCGGATCGAGGAGTGCCCCATCTGCGCCTGGAGGTACTTCGGGTGCGCGCCGGCGGCAACCATCAGCGCGGCGTAGGTGTGCCGGAGATCGTGGAAGCGGAAGCCCGTCAGCTTCGTTCGGCGGACAGCGGGTGCGAAGATGCGGTGACGGAAGTTGTCGTCGTTCAGGATGCGGCCCTCGGGCGAGGGGAAGACGAGGCCGACCTCCCCGTAGAGCACGGGGCGGCGGATCCTGCCGGGCTTCTTCTTCCCCTCCTCGATTTCGAAGCCTTGGCGAATCAGCGCGGGTCGAAGCGCGGCAAGTGCGGCGTCGCTGGTCACGCCCACGTTGAGCCTCGAGTCGATGTGCGGGCGAGTTGCCGCGAACGCAGCGACGACGGGAGGAACCCACACCGGCGGCTCGACCGCTGAGGGGTAGACTTCCACATCGGATAGACATCGTCGGCGACCGCCATCGTGGCTTGAGCTCATCAGAGGCCCGCGTCTGGCGCAAGTGCGTCCCGCTCTCCGCGCAGGGAGGAACTCGATGCCGGACGTGACCACGGTTCTCGGAGAGGCGGCGGCAGTCGTCGATCCAAAGGGCGAGAGCGAAGATGTCTCGGTCCTGTGCGGGCTGGTCGCCCTGGGCGCTCGAGCACCCTGACAGATACAGCGGCTGGGACGCCGCGACCCTGTCTGCCGCACTTCGCTGGACGTTCGACGGCGATGCAGAGGTGGCGGACGAGGTGGCGCGGCGGCTTATCGACGAGTGACAACGCCGCAGTAGAACGACCGCTCGGCGGTTCCTTGCCGCGAAACTAAAGCTATCCTTTACTTATGCATGACGCCAAGCCTCACATCCGTGGCCTAGAGGCCGACGCCTACCAGCAGAGCGGCTACTTCACCGTCGAGCAAGCAAGCGGGCATGGCGTCAGCCCTCAGCTCCTGAACCATCATGTCAAGCAGGAGCGCTTCGAGCGTATTCGCCGGGGCCTCTACCGCGTCCGAGGCTTCCCCACCTCTGAGCACGACGACATACGCGAGAGGTGGATGGCCGTCGGGATGGACAAGGCCGTCCTCTCACACGAGAGCGCACTCGCACTGCTCGAGCTGAGCGACAACGTCCCGGACACGGTCCACCTGCTCGTTCCGCGCCGGCATCGCGGGCTTCGTCGCCCACCAGGTGTCGTTCTCCACACCCGACCCGACGACGAGCAGGTGACTACCGTGTGGCGCAACGGCATGCCGCTCACCGCGCCGGCGCGAACGCTCGTCGACGTCGCCAACGAGCTCCAACCCGAACAGGCAGCGATGGCGGCCCAGCAGGCGCTCGGTCTCGGCCTGCTCACGCGCCGGCAGCTCGAGCAAGAGGCCGCACGCCGCGGAAAGACGCGCGTCCTCGAGACGCTGTTCCCGGATCGATGAGATACGCGACCGCAACCGCGTTCCGCCAAGCGCTCGACGACCGACTCAAGGCCGAGGCCGCGAGAACCGGACTTGGCGTCGCACGTCTCCGCAGACGCGTCGCGTTCGAGCTCCTCCTCCGTCGCCTCGTCACCGTGGCGCCCGACCGCTTCGTCCTGAAAGGCGCCCTCGCACTCGACTTCCGATTCCACGCCGCGTCGCGCGCCACGCGGGACATGGATCTCGGTCGTGCCGACGACGAGGATGCGGTGGTCGAGGACTTTGGCGCTGCGCAGGAGCTCGTGCTCGACGACTTCTTCACGTTCGCCGTACGCCGAACTGACGCTCTTGACGACGCGGACGACTTCCGTGCGATCCGCTTCCACGTCACCGCCCAGCTCGCCGGCCGGACGTTCGATCAGTTCGTCGTCGACGTCGGGTTCTCCGAGTCGATCGCTGGGAAGCCCGACATGATCGAGACGTCCGACCTCCTCTCGTTCGCCGGCATCGGGCCGATCCAGGTGCCGGCTCTGCCACTGGCGCAGCACCTCGCAGAGAAGCTGCACGCCTACACACGAAAGTACGGCCCGTCGGGACGCGACAGCACCCGACCGAAGGACCTCGTCGACATCCTCCTCATGGCCCGCTCCGAATCGCTCGCGGCCGCCGACCTGCGCACAGCACTCGAGGCCACGTTCGGCGAACGCGAGCTCCAGCGGCTGCCGTCGAACCTCCCGCCGCCACCCGCGAGCTGGCTCGAGCCATACGGCCGACTCGCGACCGGCCTGGACGTCGAGACAGAGCTCAACCGGGCGTTTGCGACAGCCGCCGAGTTCCTCGACCCAATTCTCGACGGACGTTCCGACGGCGCGTGGGATCCTCGGCGCCGGCGCTGGAAGTGACCGCATTGCCTTGATAGGCGGCAAGACGTGGGGACTGTGGATGGGGGAGTCCGAGCGTCAGGCGGCTGCCGCGTCCGTCCCGTCCATGGGATGCGCGCTCGCGGCCATATCTGGCGCGAGGTCGGTCTGTACGTCTGGGAGCGGGATGGGGTCGTGGCCTATGACCTCGCGAAACTTCACTCGATCAGCCAGATCGGTCGTGAGCTTGCGAATCCACGCGTCCGTATAGACGTAGTCGCCGTGAGCTTCGTCCCAAATGCAGTAGCTGGCGTCGGTCCGAGTGGGGTTCGCCGCTCCGCTTTCCGGACGAACGCCGTAGTGCTTCCAGGCGCGAACGTGGTCAGAGCTCGGCGTGAAACGCACGCCGAGCGTTTCGCTGACCCTCGCGCAGACGGCTCCCGGCCGGTGCCTGTCGATATTGCTCACGGGCACGTGTCGATCGCGAACGATCGTCCGCACCTCCTCAAGTTGCCCACGCTGCTCCTCGGGAAGGTCTTCAAGGCGTACGAACCGCATCGCAACATCCGCCTGCGTCCGCGCTCCCGTCTGCGGGATCAATAGGACGCGGAAGTCGTACCGGTAGTCGCTGCGGACCTCGTCGGCGAGCATTGTGTCGTACTCGTCGACGAACTTTGAAAGGCGCTTAGGGAGGCGCTTGTGTGTCTCCTTCAGGGCCTCGACCGCTTCGGCTGAGAGCGAGCTGAGGAAGACAGGGAACCGCAGTCGGTGCGCCAGGCCCTCCGCGGCGCCGAACGTGTCGACGAGTTGCCGCTCGTAGTTCATGATCAGCGATTGGCATTTCCCGGCGACCACGGACTCGAGTGGCGTCTCGTAGCGGTGCTCGATCTTGTTGCGGAAACCGATGAAAAACTCGACGTTCCGCCGCACTGGGTGCTCCTGGTTCGGGAGCACCTGCTTGATGCATCTCCCCAGCTCCCAGGTCTTGAAGTCGCCCTCGATCCGGATGCGCCGGTTTGTCCTCGGGTCGCGGTGCCAGTAGTCGGTGTTGTCGCGTTCGAACTTCGCGTGGAGCAGGTAGGTCCAAGCGATCTGCATGTGGACGACGAACGCCTCTAGTCGACGGTCATCCCCTGGCCTGTTGTACAGGTCAACCGCGAGGAGAGCCTCCTTCTTGCTCCCCTGAAGCATGTGCCACCACTTCGCGCGAGCCATCTGCCGCCGAAGGTACTACGACAGCGCGGAGATCTCCGTACCGAGCGGCCCGAGAGCGTCTCAGCCGAAGTAGTGTTGTCGTCTTGGACGACGTCACGATGGGGTGTGGATGGGGCGGGACCGTCCGGAAACACCATGAAGGGCCGTGGAAGCGCCACCCGTCCGACGGCACGAACCCCCTGCTAATCAGGACCTTTCCGGGCCGAGCCAGGGAAGGTCGTGGAAGCCCTTGATTGGCCTGTCACGCCGGAGGTCGCGGGTTCGAGTCCCGTCGCTCCCGCTAAAAATATCTGCAAATGGGCATCTTGAGTGCCTAGCGAGGCACAAACGGCCGCCGGCTTCTTTGCATCCCACGCAGATCCCGCGCGCGAATCGGCCCGAAGTCGCCGCACGAAGCCGCCTCTACCCGCTGATCCCCGCAAGCGGGATGACCGGCCGGTTTCACCGGCGGTTCGTGCGGGTGTGCCGTGGAGAGATGCGCGTTGCAGGCTGTTGCACCTTCATCGGCGACAGCCGTAGTCCCCGATCCCGTGCGGATCCCGCGTTCCAGTGTCTCCAGGTCGCTCGACGATGCGCAGGGCTGCAACGACGACTTCTCTCCAGCCAAGCCCGCGCCCGCTGGGCGCCGCTCTGGCGGGCCGTGGATAGTGGCCGCTACGCGCCTCAGCGGACCCAGAGCTGATCGAGGCAGGCGGTGGTCGAGCCGTTCCAGTAGGACAGCCAGCAGGAGGTGTAGTTCCCCGTCCGGTCGGAGACGAAGTCGGTGGCGATGCCCGTGCGGATCACGACCCACGGAGCCAGGTCGGTGATCTCGTGGTCGATCTTCGTCCAGAGCCGCGACGCGGCCGGCGGATCGATCGTCTGCAGCGCGCCAGCGCGCGCGATCTCGGCGTCGATGTGACGGTTGCAGAGCTCGCTCCAGTTTTGGTTCGTGCTCAGATCGCCGGTATATGAGCGACAGGTGAACAGCGGCACGAAGAAGTTGCTCGCGGCGGGAAAGTCCGATGCCCAGCCGCCCACACCGGCCTGCCGGTTCGGGCGCCAGGTGGCGCCGGGGTGCGGGACTGTCTGGAGCCGGGCCCTGTAGCCGAGGCTCCGGAGCACGGAGACGATGTACTCCCCGTTCCGGCGGCCGATCGGGATGTCGAAGAACCAGACGGTGACCGGCTGACCTTTCGTCCCGGATGCGGCCACCAGCCGGCGCGCCCTGGCCAGGTCGGGGCCGGTGTAGGTGCCGGCCGTGTTCGGGTGGAGCGTGTACGGGCAGTAGCGGCGGTAGCCCTCGGTGTTCGGCGGCAGCACCTGACAGCCGACCTCGGCGGTGCCGGGGCCCCCGGCGAGCTCGATCAGGTGGTTGCGGTCGACGGCGTAGTTGAGCGCCCGCCGGACGCGGACGTCGTTGAAGGGCGGAATCCTGGTGTTCAACCAGACGGCGGTCGAGGCGGCCTCGGGCGCGCTGAAGAGGCGGCTGGATTGGCGCGTGCGCAACGACGACGCGAGCGCGGGAGCCCAGGTCTGATCGGGGCCGTCCGCGGTGAGGTCGGCCCCTCCGCTCTCGACGGCGCGGACCGCGCCCTCGCCGGTGTACCCGTACCGCACGACGATCCGGTCGGGGAAGCCGGCCGGCTGAGCGGCAGTCGACCAGAGACGGAAGTGCGGGTTTCGCACGAGCCGGATCACGCTGCGCTTGGCGTCGTAGCCGGCGACCTCGTAGGGGCCGGTGGCGGGGAGCGGCGGCCGCGCGTCGAGCGGCGTGCCGGCGGGTACGGCGTCGGCGAGGGGCAGAGCCGCCTTGTAGATGAAGTCGGAGTCGGGAGCCGTGAGATGGAACGTGACGGAGTTCGAGTGGGCATCGGTCACGATCCCCTTCGAGAGATCGCAACGTTTCGGCGCCGCAACGCACTCTGTTGCGCCCACGATCCCGGTCAGGTACGAGGCGGGCGTGGCCTTTCCGCTCGTGAGCAGCGCGCGCTCGATCCCGCTGCGGATGTCCGCCGGTCGCACGACCGCGCCGGTCGAGTAGCGGATGCCCGGGCGGAGCTGGAAGGCGTAGGTCCGGCCCCCGTCGCTCACGGTCGGGAGCGCCACGGCGAGGTCGGGCACGACCCTGTAGCCGTCCGCGCCGCCGGAACGCCCGTAGCCGAGGAGGCCGTCGTTCGTCAGCGTCAGCAGCTCCGCCTCCGCGTACCCGGAGGCCGGGTCGAGCGCCTTGACGATGCCCCCCTGGTAGGCGTTCGGGGGATTCGCCACCGCGACGGTCAGGGTGCCGCCGCGATGCGCGCTCGTCGCTCCCCGGACTGCCACGTACGTCCTCTCAGCCCCGACGGCGACTCCCTGCGGCTGATCGCCCACCGGGACGCTCTCGACGACCTTGCCGCTTTCCGGGTCGATCTTCGAAAGCGTTCCAGACAGTGCGTTCGAGACCCAGACGCCCGCGCCCCCGGGCGCGACCGCGATGCCGCTCGGCCCCTCGCCGACCGTGACCGCCCCTACGACCCGGTTCGTCGCGGGATCGATCCGCCAGACGGTCGCGTCCTGACTGTTCGCGACCCACACCGCGCCAGGGGCGGCCGCCACGGCGGAAGGCCCGTTGCCGACGTTGATCCGGGTCACGTTCCCTGACCCGGGATCGACCCGCGACAGAACACCCGGCGTCTTGCTCGTCACCCAGACGGCGCCGTCTCCCACGGCGATCGCGTCCGCGCCGGCGTCGACGGGGATCGGCGTGTCCGGCTTTCCGCTAAGGGGGTTGATCCGGACGGCTGTGCGGTCGACCGAGTTCGCGACCCAGACGCTGCCGAGACCGAACGCGACCCCCGTCGGACTGTTCCCGGCCGCGATCTTGTTCACCACCTGCCCGCCGTTCGTCCGCGGATCGATCTGCCAGACCGTGCCGTCGAGGGTGTTCGCGACCCAGACGAAGCCGCCTCCGACGGCGATTCCGGTCGGACCGTTGCCAACCCCGATCGTCTGCACGACGGTGTTCGTCTCCGGGTCGATCCTCGAAACCGAGCTCTGGTTGGGCATCGTCACCCAGACCGACTTCTGCCCGTACGCGATCGAGCTCGGCGACGCCTCGAGCTCAGTCGACCCGACGATGCGACCGCTCGACGCCTCCAACGCCCCGACCGCGTTCGTACCGACGCCCGACGACACGGAAGCCTCCGGGCTCCCGCCCTTCGGTATCACCACCGCGAGCACGAGCGCCACGACCCCGACGACGAAGAGCACGCCCGCCCCGCCCAGCGCAAGGATCGTCCGACGGCGGCGGAGAACGTCGCTCGGTGGGGCGCTGACGACGCCAGCCTCCGATGGCCGGGCGTCGCGCGGTGCGGTCGCCACACGCTGGGCCGACGGCGCGTCGAGCAGCCCGCGATAGATGGCCTCGGTCTCGGGTGACGGGTAGGCGCCGAGCTCCTCCGCGAGCAGCCTTCTGCATCGCTCGTAGACCCGGAGTGCCTCCGCCCGATTGCCCGCGGCGACGTGCGCCTCCATCAGACGTCTGTAGCCGGTTTCGCGAAACGGCTCGAGCTCAGTTGCCTGCTCGGCCCACTTCGCTGCCTCCAGAGCGTCGCCGGAACGAAGGCACGCGTCCGCCAGCAAGCCGAGCGCGCGTACGTGAACGTCGGCGAGCTCACGCCGCTTGCCTTCTACCCACGCGCCCTCGTCTCCCGGCAGGAAGAGCTGGCGAGTGAGAGACTCGGCGAGCGCGGCACTCTCCTTCGCCTGCGTCAGGTCGCCTTCGGCAAGGGCGTCCTCTGCGTTCCGCGCCGCGCTCCCGGCCGCCATCACGTCGACCCACGTTCCCTCAGGGAGCTCGAGTCGGTAGCAGCCGAAGGCGCCCGACAGAGCGCGCGCGCCGTCGATGCCCTGGTCCGCGAGCAGCGACCGGAGCTTGCTCACGATCACGGTCAATGCCGTCTCCCAGCTCGCCGGCGGCGCCTCTCCCCACAAGGCCTCGGCGAGCTCATCCTTCGGCACCGCCCTCCCCTGCTCGGCCACCAGATAGGCGAACAGGAGCCGGCCCTGACGCCCTGGGAAGCGCCGCTGATCGATCGCGTGGCCGTTCGCCTCGAATGCGACCCGACCCGCTAGGAAGACCTTCATCTGCACACGGCTAGTCATTCTCTAGCCCTCATTTTGTCTCGACTTAGGAGGAGTTTCCTACCTTCGGCGCGAGAAGTCGTGGACAAGGTGCTTCAGTGCGACTGCGGGTTCGAGGCTCGCGCGGCCGACGCGGACGGGCTCCTCGAGGAAGTCCGGCGCCATGCACGCGAGGCGCACGGCATGCCGCTCTCGCACGACGAGGCGCTGCTGCTCGTCTTTCGCGGGGAGCTGGACACAAGGACACCGCTCGCGATTTCTCAGGAAACGAAACCTCGAGCAGAAGGGAAGGAGAGATGAAGATCCATCGCAAACGAATCGTCGCCTCCGTGGCTGGGGTTGGCGCGGTCACGGCCTTGGCCGTGGCCGGAACGGTCCTGGCGACGTCGCAGGTCGGAGTGACGACGACGCCGCTCACGCCGACGACTGGAACGTCCTTTGGCGAGATCGACGTCAACACGCACACGATTCCTGCCAACGTCTGGCAGCTGCGGCTCAAGACCCAAGGAGCCTCCAGCGGATACGTCGTCGATAACAAGATCGCAGCCGGCGGGACGACCGGGTGGCACAAACATCCGGGCCCCAGCCTGATCTTCGTCATCGCTGGAACCGTGACCGACTACGAGGCCGACGACGCGACGTGCACCGGGCATCCGTACTCGGCCGGCCAGGGCTTCGTCGATTCAGGAGAGGGCGCGCACACGTTGCGCAACGAAGGCAGCGTTCAGGCGGAGACGGTCGCGGTCCAGCTCGTCCCGGCGGGCGCCCCGAGAAGGATCGACGTGACCCCAGCCCCCGGAAACTGCGCCTTCTAAGGCTCATCGACTTGCGGAGGCTGGGCGACTATGCCCACCCTCCGCAAGTCCGCCTGTTCGCTGATGCGGCAACGAGGCATCCCGCACACATCCCTCCGGAGGGCCCGGAATCTCCCGCGCGGCCCCGCGAATCCCCGCAAGTCTAGGGCTCAGAAAGCCCTGCTCACGCCGGTAATCGCCGCCTATCCCCGCTCAGGCCGGAAGCGGCAAGACCGGCCTGTCACGCCGGAGGTCGCGGGTTCGAGTCCCGTCGCTCCCGTCTCTCGAAGTGCCTGCAAAAACGGCTCGCGAGTGAGTCCTGCAAATTGGCAGCTTTGGCCGCACGCTACGGAAGACGTCCTCAATCGTCGGAGGCTTCGCCGGCTTGCGCGACGTCGTTGGCCCTCCTTGCTGGCCAGGCGTCATGAGCGGATGATCCCGGCGTGCGGCCCGACCTTCCGTCCGGCACCGTAACCTTTGTCTTCACCGACGTCGAAGGCGCGACGTCGCTGCTGAACGAGCTTGGCGCAGAGGCCTATGCGGATGCGCTCGCAGATCACCGCGCCGTGATCCGGGAGGCGTGTGTTCGATGGGCGGCGTCGAGGTGGACACGCAGGGAGACGCTTTCTTCCTTGCGTTCCCTACCGCCCCTGGTGCCAGCGACGCCGTTTCCGAGTTCACGGTGGCGACGATTGGTTCGCCTTGTCTCCCGCAGGGAATCAACCCCCGATGGAGGATCCCGTAGCATCTCGATCCAGCACGGTGATGAGCTGCGACAACTGCGGCATCGAGACCAGCAGATCTCGATCCGCGGAGACGCTGTACTGGCAATCCGGCGGAACGGGCGGCCTCGTGTCCCTGTGCGCGGCTTGCGCCGGACGGATCCGGCGTATGCGGGATCACGCGGCCCTCGGTATCGCCGAAGGCCCTATGGCGTAGCAGCCGGCCGACGTTGTTGACCCAATCGCGGCAGGCAGACGACATGGCAGACGACATCGACCCCATCGGCGCAAGGAAGGACGGGCTCGACACCTTCCTCGAGGAGAAGCTCGCGGAAGGCTTCACGATCGAGACGCGGACCGACACCCACGCGATCATCTTCCGTCGCCCGAAAGGCCTGCGGCGGTTCACGAGCGGCGACGACCCGGGGCGCTTCGTCGTGGAGGTCGACGAGGTCGGTCGCGCAACGATGCGCGACGCCGAGCCGCGTCGGTATTGATCGTGACGACGCACCTGCGTCGCTCACGCTCGAGGTAGGCGGTTTCCGCCCCTGCGCACGACGGCATGCGCGCGTAGCCTGCGGCACGCGCCATCGAACCCGGACCGTCACCTGATGCCAAACCCCCGCATACCTCTTTCCCTCGTGCGTCTGCCCACGCACGAGAGACGACGGGCGCTCGAAGCTCCCCACCATCCCTCCCGGCTGCCTAGCGGGTTCGCGTGACCGCGGCGGACCCCATCACGTTTCTGGTCGCCGTAGCGTTCGCGGCGGCCATCTCGGCCGGCGTGTTCGCGCACGCGTCCAGGCACGGGAGTCGTCACGCGACGGCGTGGGGTGTTGCGGCGTTCCTCCTCGCCGGTGTCGCGGTGCCCGTGTACTTCATCCGGTACTGGGTGCGGCGCCGAGGCAGCGGCTAGAGGCTCTGTCGCCACCGGGGACACAGCCGGGGGCGCATCGGTGGGACGATGGCAGTGGGGCCGGTCGCGGGTCCGTCGACGGTCAGCCGGCCTCGCGCCGCCTCACCAGCACGCGTTCCACGTCGAGCTGCTCCGCGGCGTCCAATGCCCGCTCTGCGGCTTTGCGGGTGTTGCGGCCGAAGACGCCGCGAAGAAGCCACTTCCGCGCCAGCTGTGCGAGGGGTAGGTCGAGTGTCGCAACGTCGGGCGTCCGTTTCGGGGCGAGATAGAGCTCGACCGCAAGCTTCTTCACGAGCGCCGGATCCGCCTGCACCCCAGTCGCCTGCTCGAGGCGGTACGCGAGCAGCGACCCGATCACACGCACCTCGAGAACGCCGGCGCGCACCGTCGTCGTCAGCGACACGGCCGTCGAGGCGACAAGCACCCACGGAACGCGGGTGAAGCGGGCGCCCCGGGCGAGAATTCGCACAGTCGGCGTCGCGATCGCGACGAACCGCTGGACGTGATCCGCAGCGTCCTCCATCTCGTCGTCCACGGCGATGAGGCGCTTGCCTTCGGCGGCCGAGGCGACACGCTCGTCTGTGCGGAGCAGTCGGTCGACGAGGTCGTCGAGCAAGCTGGCCGCGGCGCCGACGAGCGCCGACGTCATCACTTCGTCGTGGACGGACCGGCGGTACGGCTCGATGCTCACACCGCTGTCCTACCCCATACCGCCAAATGCCAGTGCCGCGATCGCGAGGTCATTACGGCCCCGGACACCGATGTGCATGCCGGTCGTCGGGTGTCGGTTCAGTCGGGCGTCTGGGGATCGTCCGCAACGAGGTCGGCGCACTCGGCGTGTCGTCGGATGTACGTGGCGACGAACGGACAGATCGGCACGACGCGAAGACCGCGCCGACGGATGTCGGCCAGCGCTCCTCCGACGAGGCGTGAGCCGACGCCTTTGCCTTCTGCGGACGACGCGACGTCGGTGTGGACGAGCACGACGAGGCCGGGCTCGATTCGGTAGCGGATCTGACCGAGCAGCTCGCCGCCGGCCAGCGCCTCGTAGCGCAGCTCGGCCGGGTGTCCCTCACCTCGATCTCGGCTCGTTCCGACACAGCTTCTTCCAACGAATACCCCGCGACGGCGCAGAGAGCGACGGCGCTCGCCCGTCAGTGGATCCGCGGGCTCTGCACCAGGAGGCGTCTGCGGAGTCGGTGGAGGTGGGGCATGAGCCCGTAGATCACGATAGGCACGGCGATCGTGGCCAGCACGAACGTGCGGAGCACGGGTGACATCGGTCGGAGCCAGTCTCCGAACGCGAGGTTGACGACGGTGAGTGTCGGAAAGACGCAGAGCCAGATCATCAAGGCAAGCTGGTGCGTGCTCGGCGGCGGGATCGGGCTCGACGCGAGCTCGGTCGTGTTGGTCATGGGGTAGTCCTTTCGGTGAAGTCGGCCGATGAAGAGCGGTCGGGGGCAACAGGAGGCTGGAGGGTGTCGCGAACGTCTTCCTCGACGAGATCCGCGTTGATCGCGATGGCGGCGGCGGAGCCCTCGCCCGCGGCGGTGATCACCTGGGCTCGAGGGTTCGCAGCGTTGCCCGCGACCCACACTCCTCGTGCGCTCGTCCGGCCGGAGCCATCGGCGCGCACGAACCCTCCTTCGTCGGTGTCGCACCCGAGCGCGAGTGCGAGCCCGTCGTCGTGCGGTCGCAGCGTCGGGCGGATGAACACGGCGGCGCGCGGTATCGCTCGACCGTCCTCGAGCTCCACGGCGTCGAGGCGGTCACCGACGACCGAGAGCCGCGCAACGCGTCCGTCGACGACGCCTACGCCTCTGGCCTCCAGACCGGCCCGCTCGACGTCGCCGAGGGCCTGCGTGTGGGTGAAGAAGACGATGTCGTCCGACCACTGGCGCAGGAGGTGCGCGTGGTCGACGGACGCGGGATCGGTGGCGAGGACGCCGATAGCTCGATCGCGCACCTCCCACCCGTGGCAATAGGGGCAATGGAGAAAGTCCCGTCCCCAGCGCTCTCGTGCGCCCGGTATGTCCGGCAGCTCGTCGACGGCGCCCGTCGCGAGGAGCAGCCTTCGTGCCTTCAGACGGCCGCCTCCGGCGAGCCGGAGGTCGAGGCCGCCCGTGACCTCGACGACCTGGTCGTCGACGAGCTCGACGCCGTACTCCCGCAGCTCGTTGCGCGCAGTTGCGAGGAGGTCGGCAGGCGGCATCCCGTCACGCGAGAGAAAGCCGTGCATTTGCTCGGCGGGGGCGTTGCGCGGCGCGCCGGCGTCGACGACGGCGACCGTGCGCCTCGCTCGCCCGAGGACGAGAGCTGCGCTCAGCCCCGCCGCGCCGCCACCGACGATGATCACGTCATGGGTTTCATTGGTCATGGCTCGACCCTGCCTGCGGGCCGCCGCCTCGGCAAGCTCCGTTGCCGTTTCCGGGAAGCGATAGCGTGCGCCGCATCGAGGACTCGGCGATTCCAGGCGTGCTGGCCGAGGTCGGGCCTCGACTCAAGCGCCTTCGCACTCGCCGAGGCCTCACTCTGACCGCGGTCGCAGCACGGACCGGGATCTCGAAGAGCACGCTCTCCCGGCTCGAGAGCGGCCAGCGCAAGCCCAGCCTCGAGCTGCTCCTGCCGCTCGGCGAGGCGTATCGCGTTCCGCTCGACGAGCTGGTCGGGGCGCCCGAGGTCGGCGACCCGCGAATCCGCCTGAAGCCACGGAACCGCAACGGCCGCCTGGTCTTTCCGTTGACGCAGCAGTCGAGCGGCGTCCAGGTGTGGAAGGTCGTGATCCCGCCCCAACGCGACCGTGAGCTTCGGGTCCACAAGGGCTACGAGTGGCTGTACGTCCTCTCGGGCCAGCTGCGCCTGATCCTCGGCGAGCACGACATCACGATGGGGCCCGGTGAGGTCGCCGAGTTCGACACCCAGCTCCCACACTGGTTCGGCGCGGCAGGTGACGAGCCGGTCGAGATCCTGAGCGTCCACGGCAGCCACGGCCAGCGGATGCACGTTCGTGCGGCGCCGCGCCGCACGGCCGGCCGCGCCTGACACCCGAAGCGCCCGCGGTCACGGCGAGAGCCCCGTCCCTCACGGGACCCAGCGCTCGGCGAGCGGGGTCACCTGCAGCTCGTGCGTCGCGCTGCGGGCGCCCTGCTCGGCGAGGAACCTGACCGCCTCGGCGAGGGCTCGTGGGTCGGCGAGCGCGTCGACGGCTCGGCCCGCGGCCGCTCCGGCGATCGGCTCGATGCCGGCGTCGACGATCAGGAGCGCCACGTGGATGCCATGCTCCCGAAGCTCGAGCGCAGCTGCGTTCGTCAGCGCGCGGACGCCGAAGGCGCCGGCCGCCCACAGGCCGCGCCCGGGCGTCGCGCGCCGCGCGGAGCCGCCTGTCACCTGGATCACGGTCGCAGCGCCACCCTGCGCGCGCAGGAACGCAGCCGAGGTCGAGAGGAACGTGAACGCCGCCCGAGCCGGCGCCGCGGCCCACGGCTCGAATGCCTCTGCGGACGCCTCGCTGAGCGGCCCGCCGCCGAACGGCCCGCTCCTGGCTCCTCCGTAGGGCGCGGCGGCGTTCACGACGAGCTCGACTCGACCGTGGAGCGAGACGGCGTGCTGGAGCGCCTCCCGCACGCTCGTGCGATCCGTGACGTCCCCGGCGAGCGGCACCGCGCCTGCGCGCGCGACGCCCGCGAGGGTCTCCTCGGAGCGGGCGATGCCGACGACCGACCACCCCTCCGCCGCCAGGTTCTCGATCACGGCGCGTCCGAGGTTCCGCGCGCCGAATACGACCGCGCTGCGCCGAGCCTCTCCGCTCATCGACGCACCCTAGAGGATCGATTCCAGAGGGAGGCCGAGCAGCCGCGCGGCGTTCTGCCACAGGAGTCGCTCACGCGAGTCGTCGCTCAAAGGGAGCGCCGCGAAGCCGTCGAGAGCCTGGTGGAGCGACCGGGTTGGGAAGCACGACGAGTACAGCATCCGATGCGAGAGAAAGCCGTTCGCGGCCTCGATGTACTCGCGCGCGCCGGGCATGCCGGGGACGTACATGTAGAACTCCGGCATCAGGTAGACGTTGTGGCAGCGAGCCGCAAGCGCGCACGCCTGCACCGTCCACGGCCAGCAGGCGTGCCCGACGATCAGCGTCAGCTCGGGGTACGCGAGCGCCACGCGCTGCAGGTACTCGGGCATCGCGAAGCTCATGTCGGGGCCGATCACGTGGCTGCTCGTGACGACGACCGGGATCCCGTGCTCGATCGCGGCCTCGTAGAGCGGGAAGACGCGCGGATCATCGTCGTGGAGCGGCGGGTCGCTCCAGCCGGGGAGGAGCGAGATCCCCCGGCACCCGAGCTCCTCGACCGCGCGGCGGATCTCGCCGACGGCGGCCGTGTCGTGCGCATCGATGCCGGCGAACCCGACGAACCGGCCCGGGTACGCGTCGGCGAGCTCCGCGATGTGGGCGTTGTCGACGCGTCCCCAGACCGCGGCCGACTGCTGGCCCATGATCACCGCCACGTCCACGCCGAGCTCGTCCATCTCCTCGACGAACAGCTCGGCCGACCTCGCGTCGAACGAGGGGCTGTTCACGCGGCCGAGCTCGTACTGCGTGACCGTCAGCGGGTCGGGCGCGCTCGGACGCGGCCGGTAGAAGTAGGTGTCGAGGAAGCTGCGGTAGGGCGGCTGGACGCGGAAGTCGATGATCATTCTGTCCTCCGGGACGGGCGTGGGCGAACGGGCGGCGACCGCTGTCGGGCCTGGTTAGCTAGGCCGCGTCGGGCCCGGGCAGCGCATCCTCGAGCAGGGCGACGACTGCGTTCGCCCAGTCCCCGACGTCGTCGCGCGGCTCCTCGTCACGGATCCGGATGAAGCCTCCGAGGAGCGCGTTCACGTCCTGCTCCGTCAGTCCCGCGGGCGGCGCGGTCGCCCCGCCCGTGCTTCCGCGATCCGCCTCGGCCTTCCGGGCGAGCGCGAAGCCGACGAGCTGCTCACGATCTCCGACCGCGGCTGCGAGCTGCTCCAGCAGCTCGTCCACCCGGGCCCGCCCCGCCGGCGTCAGCGCGGCGACCGCCCGTTCCAGGTAGACGCTGTGGTGATCCTCGGACATCCGGACTGAGAGGCGATCATCCCACACGATCAGTGCGCGAACGCCGTGCCGGTCTCCGGGTCGTGCTGCGGGGCAGGCTGGCGCTCGAGCCGCGGCAGCTGCCGTTCGAGGTCGTGCACGAGCATGTCCGCCATGTCGTGCGTGAACCCTCGCCGGACGACGACGCGGAGTGCGGCGAGATCGGTCCGGTTCTCGGGGAAGGTGTACGCCGGCACCTGCCAGCCGCGCTCGCGCAGCGCGTTGGAGACGTCGAACACGGTGTAGTTCTCCACGCCCTCTTTCAGCGTGAACGCGAACACCGGTAGCTCGTCGCCGGTCGTCACCAGCTCGAAGGGCCCAAGCTCGCCAATGCGACCGGAGAGCCGTGTGGCGACGTCGCGGGCATAGCCCTGCACCTTGCGATACCCCTCGAAGCCGAGCCGGATGAAGTTGTAGTACTGGGCCACCACCTGGGCGCCGGGACGCGAGAAGTTGAGCGCGAAGGTCGGCATGTTGTCGCCGAGGTAGTTGACCCAGAAGATCAGGTCCGGCGGCAGCGCGTCCGCGTCGCGCCACACGATCCAGCCGACGCCCGGGTAGACGAGGCCGTACTTGTGACCCGAGGTGTTGATCGAGGCGACTCGCGGCAGCCGGAAGTCCCACTGGAGGTCGGGATCCAGGAACGGCGCAACCATCGCCCCCGAGGCGCCGTCGACGTGCACGGGGACGTCGAGGCCGCTCTCCTGCTGGAAGGCGTCGAGGGCCTCGCAGATCTCCGCGACCGGCTCGTAGGAGCCGTCGAACGTCGAGCCGAGGATCGCGACGACGCCGATCGTGTTCTCGTCGCAGAGCTTCACCGCCTCCTCGGCGGAGAGGTGGAACCTGTCTCCCTCCATCGGCACGAGCCGCATCTCGACGTCCCAGTAGTTCGCGAACTTCTCCCAGCAGACCTGGACGTTGATTCCCATCACGAGGTTCGGCCGGTCGGCCGGCTTGCCCTCGGGCGCCCGTCGTTGCTGCCAGCGGCGCTTGAGCGCGAGCCCGCCGAGCATCGCCGCCTCGCTCGAGCCGGTCGTCGAGCAGCCCGTCGCCTCTGCCGCATCGGGTGCGTTCCAGAGCCGCGCGAGCATGTTCACGCACCGCATCTCGATCTCGGCGGTCTGGGGGTACTCGTCCTTGTCGATCATGTTCTTGTCGAAGCACTCCGCCATGAGCTTCTCGGCCTGCGGCTCCATCCACGTCGAGACGAACGTCGCGACGTTGAGCCGGGCGTTGCCGTCGAGCATCAGCTCGTCGTGCACGAGCTGGTAGGCGACGTCGGCGGGGAGCTCACCCTGGGGGATCCGATGGCGCGGGATCGTCCCCGTCTCGAGGCTGAAGAGCGGCGCGGTCACGAGGTCGCTCGTCCTGCCTTGCGGGGCTCTCGGGTGCTTGAGGGTCACGGGCGGGGCCTCCTGATGCGTGGATGTGGGCGTTGACGCGACGCCGTCCGCGGCGGCCGCGAGCCACGTCGGCCCGCGTCCGCAGGCTCGGTGACGCTACCACCCTCTCGAACGCCGGCGACCTCCTCGGGGCCGACTCAGGGTCGACTCAGGGTCATTCCGGATGGCTCTCGCCTGCGTGCGAAGCCATCCTGGGGTCATGAGCGAACACACCACACATATCCCCGAGGTCCGCAAGCTGCAGCGCAGCCAGTCGGACCGCATGATCGCCGGCGTCAGTGGAGGCCTCGCGCGCTACTTCGAGATTCACCCCGCGGTCTTCCGCGTCGGCTTCGTCGTCCTCACCCTCCTCGGAGGGGCCGGACTTCTCATCTATGTCGCCGCGGCCCTGGTCATCCCGGACGAGGGCAAGGACGACTCGATCGCGACGGCGGCGCTCCGCAACCGGCGCGACCGGCCCTGGCCTCTGATCGGGCTCGGCCTGCTCGCGGTCGCGGGCGCGATCCTCCTCTCCCGCGCCACGTTGTGGCCCGACGGCGACGCATGGTGGCTGTTCCTGATCGCCGGCGGCGCGATCCTCTGGCTGACGCGCCACCCGGCGACCGAGTCGACGGGCGACACGACGGTCGGGTCGCCCGTGGAGGCAACGGAGCCGATGGAGGACGCGAAGGCCCTCGCGAGGAAGGATTCGCGGCGGATCCGCCGTGTGCTCAAGGGCCTCGGCATCGCGCTCGCGTCTCTCGTCGCGCTGGCCCTGATCGCGGTCGCGATCTTCGCCGCGGTCTTCGACGTGCATCCCGGTCGCGGGATCGGCCATCGCACGTACGTGCTCACGAGCACCGAGCAGCTCCGCGACACGTACCGGCTCGGGATCGGCACGCTCGATCTCGACCTCAGCGAGATGCGCTTCCCGGCAGGCGTGACCCACGTGGAGACCCGAGTCGACGTCGGCGACCTGCACGTGACGCTGCCCCCCGGCGTCGCCCTCCGGGGCTACGGCGAGGCGCAGGCCGGACATGTCGATCTCCTCGGAGCCGAGGACGACGGGTGGAACGCCGAGGTCGATCTCGACGGCTCCGGCGTCCGGATGCTCGACCTCCAGGCGCACGTCGGCGCGGGATCCATCCGCGTCGACCGCGCCGTACGATGACCCGGCATGTCGCTGCGCACCTTTGCGCCGAGCTCGGACGAACGGGTGATCGCGGGGGTCTGCGCGGGGATCGCGCAGACCCTCGGGGTCGACCCGACGCTCGTCCGGCTCGTCTTCGCGCTCCTGGCGCTGGCGGGCGGAGCCGGGATCCTCCTGTACCTCGCTCTCTGGGCGTGGACGGCCGGCAAGCGAGTCTGGGTGGCCGCCCTCCTCGCGTTCGTCTCGGGCGTGGCGCTCCTCGGGGCACTCGGCCTCTCTGACCGGGCGGTGCTGGGAATCGCGCTCATCGCCGGCGGCCTCGCGCTCGCCTGGCACCAGGGAGGCAGCTTTCACCCCGACGCGCCGCTGTCGTACGGCGGCATCGGGCTGGCCGCCCTCGGGACGGTCGTCCTGCTCTGGGGTGGCGGCACCTCGTCGGCGCTGCTGGCGCCGGGCGCCGTGGCCGGGGCGCTGCTTCTGATCGGCGGCCCGTGGGTGTGGCGGCTTGCTCTCGAGCGCGACGTCGAGCGAACCGCGCGGATCCGCAGCGAGGAGCGCTCGGACGTGGCTGCCCGCGTCCACGACTCGGTGCTGCAGACGCTCGCGCTGATCCAGAGGCATGCGAACGAGCCGCGCCGCGTCGCCTCGCTCGCCCGGAGACAGGAGCGCGAGCTTCGCGGGTGGCTGTACGCGGACCAGCCCCTGGGCGACGACAGCGCCTCCCTCCTCGCGGCGCTCGCGGCCGCGGCGGGGGACGTCGAGGAGCTCCACGGCGTGCGCGTCGAGCTCGCGAGCGCAGGTGACTGCCCGGTCGACCCGCCGGTGAGCGCACTCGTCCTCGCTGCGCGCGAGGCGATGACGAACGCCGCCAAGTTCGCGGGCGTCGACGAGATCGACGTCTACGCCGAGGTCACCGAGGACGTCGTCAGCGTGTTCGTGCGCGACCGCGGCGCCGGCTTCGACCGCACGCGCGTCAAGAAGACCCGACGTGGGCTCGTCGAGTCGATCGAAGGGCGCATGGAGCGCGTCGGCGGCTCCGCCTCGATCGTGTCGAGCCCGGGGAACGGCACCGAGGTGGAGCTGCGCGTGCCGCGGAGCGCGACATGAAGCGCCGCGTCGTCCTCGTCGACGACCACGACCTGTTCCTCGCCGGGGTGCGCGCCGAGCTCGGGGAGGCCGTCGAGGTCGTGGGGCAGGCGGGGAGCGTGGCCGAAGCCGTGCCGCTCATCAAGGAGCTCGATCCCGAAGTCGTCCTCCTCGACGTCCACCTACCGGACGGGAGCGGCGATGCGATCATCAACGCCGTCGCCGCCGACCGGCCCGGCGTGCGGTTTCTGGCGCTGTCCGTCTCCGACGCGGCGGAGGACGTCATCGCGGTGATCAGGGCCGGGGCGCGCGGCTACGTGACGAAGACGATCTCGGGCGCCGAGCTCGCCGCCGCGATCGAGCGCGTCGCGACGGGCGACGCGGTCTTCTCGCCTCGCCTCGCCGGCTTCGTGCTCGACGCGTTCCGGCCGGGCGACCAGGTCACGGGCGACGCCGAGCTCGACGAGCTAACTCCTCGCGAGCGCGAGGTGCTCCAGCTGATCGCGCGGGGCTACATGTACAAGGAGATCGCGGCACGGCTGCACCTCTCGGTGAAGACGGTCGAGAGCCACGTCTCCAACGTCCTGCGCAAGCTCCAGCTCTCGACGCGCCACGAGCTCGCGCGCTGGGCGACCCAGCACCGCCTCGTCTGAGAGAAGAGCTAGGCCGTCGCGACTCCTTCGAGCCCGAGCCACGCGGCGAGGTCGTCGAGCTCCGCCCGGATCGCCTTCGTCGTCGCCCGCGTGAACTTCACGTCCTCGTGGATCGCGTTGACGCGCAGCACCGACGCCTTGCGATCGGCAGTCGCATCGAGCTTCCCGACGAGTCGGTCGTGATGCAGGATCGGCAGCGCGAAGTAGCCCCAGCGGCGCTTCGCGGCGGGCTTGTACATCTCGAGCGTGTACTCGAAGCCGAAAAGCTCCTCCGCGCGCACGCGATCGTGGATCAGCCGATCGAACGGCGAGAGGAGCGCGGTCCGCCCCTCGAGCTCGCCGCCGAGCAGGCCCGGGTCGACGCGCCACTGGCCCCTCACGCCGTCGACCTCGGCCGGCTCACCTGCCTCCCCCACGTGGACCGGCTCCATCATGGCCCTCGCCTTGGCGCGCGCGATCCCGAGCGCGGCCAGCCGGCGCTCGTCCTTCGTGCGCTCGGCATCCTCGACGGTGGGGATCGTCGCGGCCGCCGGATACACGCGCTCCGGGAGGTTCCAGAGCCGCTCGCGGCCGACCCGTCCCGAGATCGCGACCTCGCCGCGCATCATCAGGCACTCGAGCATCTGGGTGACGTTGCGGTTGTTCGTCCACCCCGTCGAGGCCCACGGAACGACGCAGGTGTCCGGGATGTCACGCGAGGCGAGCGGTCCCGACGTCGAGAGCAGCGCGACGATGTCGCGACGGAACGTGTCGTTCTTCTCTAGCCACGTGCGGGTACGCGCGTAGGGCGGCCAGTCGGCGGCGCCGGCGAGATACAGCCCCACGTCGCTCATCGGGCGGATCAGCGCGTTGTGCTCGAAGAGGCTCCTGTCGGCCTCGAGCGCCGTCGTCAGCTGCTCCGGCCGGTACGACGAGCCGAGTCGGCTCCAGGCGACGAGGTCGGCGCTCGGCGCGATGGCGGCCGTAGGGTCGATCTGGAGAAAGGTCAGCCGCTCCACCACCGCGAGCAGGCTCGTCGGACGTGGCGCGTCGAGCAGCTGCGCGCGGATCGCGATGCTCCGGGCCTGCTCCTTCGTGAGGTGGTGGACGGCGGCGCCCTTCCGCGCGTTCCGCGCGCGCGCCAACCTACTCGGCCAGCCAGGCGACGGCCTGAGCGCGTTCGCCGTCGGCGAAGACCCGCATCTCGCCGGGGCTGACCCAGCCGAACACGGCGACGCCGCGGCGAATCCAGTCCTTGTCCGTGACGAGCGCGAATCGCTCCCAGGCCGAGCGGTGCTTCAGTCCGACGGAGCCCGCGGCCTTGAGGTCTTCCCAGAGCGCCCCGGCATCGAGGCCCTCGAACTCGTCGGGCAGCTCGACGAGGACCCGGAGCTTCTCGCCGCGCTCGAGCGCCGCATAGATCGGCGCGATCAGCGTGTCGTGGTACTCGTCCCGCTCGAGCTTTCCGGTGATCCGGAAGCCGAGGATGCCGGCTGGGAGCTCGCCGATCGGCTCGACCATGGCCGCACGATACCCACTCCCCGTGGACGGGTCTGAGCGCAACCGCCCGGATGTCACGCCGATTGCCGATCGACCATTTAGGCTCCGCCGATGGCCTCGATGCTCGCCCTGGCCGCCGCCTTTCTCTTCGCGCTCGCGGCGGCGCTGCAGCAGAAGGGAGCGCTGAACCTCCCCGAGCTGTCGCTCCGCGATCCCGCGTCGCTCGTCCGGCTCGTCGGGCAGAGGATGTGGCTTTTCGGGACGGTCGCGCTGCTCGTCGGCTACGTGCTGCAGGCGGCCGCGCTCGACCGGGGCCGCCTCGCGATCATCCAGCCGCTCCTCGTGATGACGGTCGTGTTCGCGCTTCCGCTCGGCTACGTCCTCACCGCCCAGCACGTCGGGCGGAGCGAGGTCGCCGGTGCGGGCGTGATCGTCGTCGGCCTGGCGCTCTTCGCGCTCTACGGCGACCCCGCAGGAGGCAAGGAGAACGCGCCGGGAGGCGAATGGCTGATCGCGATCGCGATCCTCGTCGCAATCTGCGCGGTGCTCCTCGTGTTCGGCGGCAAGGGCGGGCTCTCGCTCAGGGCCGGCATCTACGGGACGGTCGCCGGCATCCTCTTCGGCCTCTCGGCGGCGCTCACGAAACCGACGCTCGACTACCTCCACGCGGGCGTCGAGGAGCTGCTCACGCATTGGGAGCCCTACGCGCTCGCGGTCGCGGGAATCCTCGGATTCGTCCTCCAGCAGATCTCGCTCGGCACGGGCAAGCTCGCCCCATCCGTCGCGACGGTCTCGGTCGCGAACCCGATCGTCGGCATCCTGCTCGGCATCGCGCTCTTCGACGAGCGCCTCAGCAGGCCCGGCTGGCACGTCCTCGTCGCGTGTATCGGCCTCGGGATGGCGCTCGTCGGCGCGGTCGTCATCTCGCTCGCGCGCGAGGGAGCCGGCGCGGAGGAGCGGCCAGGCGCGGCGGCGCCGGACGCCGCGACTGCGTAGAGCCGGCTTACGTGAAGGCGTTGACGGCGCGGGCGACGATCAACCCGAAGAGCGCGAGTGCGACGCTCGACTGAACGAGCATCGTGTACTTCGCCCGTAGCGTCAGCGGCATCACGTCCGTGGGGCTGAAGGCCGTCGCGTTCGTGAAGCCGAGGTGGAGGTAGTCGAGGAAGACTGGCCGCCAGTGCGGGGGCGCCAGCTCCGGGCTCATCTGCTGCGTGAACGCGAAGTCGACGGGCTCCGGCCGCCGCACGCGCTGCGCCGGCCCGCCGCCGTCCATCAGCCAGTAGAGCATCGCGAAGGCGATGTTGTTGCCGAGCCACACCACCCCGCCCGAGGCGAGCAGCTCGCTCGGTGACTGCGTGACGCCGCTGCCGTCGATGAGGTCTCGGATCAGCACCGCCGTGGCCCAGAGCGCCGCGAGGACCAGCACGACGACGAACGTGACCGCGACCGGGCGCAGCCAACGTCGCTCGCGTGGCCCGGTGGCGGGGCCGATGACGAGCAGGACGAGCAGGACTCCCTCCACGGCCGGAACCGCCCACGGCGCGCGAATCGCGCCCTCGTTCGGGAGCCAGACGCGCAGCGCGACGTTGATCGCCATGAACGCGAGGAGGGCCAGCGCGGGCGGCCACCGGGACTCCCCGAGCCTCGCGCCGGTCTCGAGCGCCGATGGCGCCGCCGTCGCGGCGTCGGGCTGAGCGGTCACGCGCCGATCGTCGCACATGCCGCTGTCGTCCTCGCCACGGAGGCATGCTGTCGCCGATGTCCGACGCCGCCCCCGAACCGCGCCGGTCGCACCGACGGCTCGAGCTCGTCGCCACCGTCCTCCTCGCCTTCGCGACCCTCGGCACCGCCTGGTCGGCCTACCAGTCGCGCGAGTGGACCGGCGAGCAGTCCCAGGGCTACAGCCGCGCGACTGCAAACCGCATCGCGGTCAACCGCACGTCGGCCGTTGCCAACCGACAGGTGCAGGTCGACGTCGCGACGTTCGTTCAGTGGGTCGACGCCTTCGAGCGCGGCAACACCAGGCTCGCGGACTTCTACCGGCAGCGCTTCCGCGACGAGTTCCGGCCGGCCTTCGCCGCCTGGCTCGCGACGAAGCCGCTGACGAACCCGAACGCGCCGGAGACGCCCTTCGCGATGCCGCAGTACCGGCTCGCCGCGAACACCGAGGCCGACCGGCTCGAGGCAGCCGCCGGGGTCGACTCGAACAAGGCGAAGGACGCGAACGAGCGCGCCAACGGCTACATGCTCGCCGTCGTCCTGTTTGCCTCCGCGCTGTTCTTCGCTGGCATCAGCACGAAGCTCGAGTCGTCCGGCCAGCGCACGGCCGTGCTGGTGTTGGGCTGCGTGTTGTTCCTCGGGACGCTCGTCTACCTCGCGACCCTGCCGATCCGCCTCGTCTAGCGCGAACGACTCGTCCGCGACGCGGGTCGCAACGGGCTGCCGCCGAGAGCTCGTCAGGCCCGGAGGAGGGGGCGGCAGGGGGGAAGGCCGCCCCCTGGGCGCGGACGGCTGGCTCTGCGGCGGAGCCGTGTCCGCACGGTCCGGGCCATCGGGGGAGAGAGCCGTTCATCTCACATCCGAGCTCGGGCTGCACGATTCGTCCACAGGCGCCCGCACGAACTCCGCGCAACGTGCAGCAAATGCGGTGGGGCGTCCACAGGTCCCACAGGCGCTCGGCGTCTGTGGAAAGAATTGGCGGGGCCGTCGTGGGCGCGGTCCGCGTCGGTAGCGTGACCTCATGGACGTCGTGCGCCTCGGGAACACGGGTCTCAGGGTCTCGCGGGTGTGTCTCGGGATGATGAGCTTCGGCCCGCACGAGAGCCGCGAGTGGGCGCTCGACGAATCGGCCGCGGAGCCGATCGTGCGGCGCGCGGTCGAGGGCGGGATCTTCTTCTTCGACACCGCCGACGTCTACAACGGCGGCCAGAGCGAGGTGATCACCGGGCGGCTGCTCCGGAAGCTGTTCCCGACACGCGAGGAATACGTCCTCGCCACGAAGGTGAACGGCCGGACGATGCCCGGCCCGAACGGCGCGGGCCTCTCGCGCAAGCACATCCTCGCGTCGATCGACGGATCGCTCGAGCGTCTCGGCGTCGACTACGTCGACCTGTACCAGATCCATCGCTGGGACCCGGGCACGCCGATCGAAGAGACCATGGACGCGCTGCACGACGTGGTGCGCGCGGGCAAGGCGCGCTACATCGGCGCGTCCAGCATGTTCGCGTGGCAGTTCGCCAAGGCGCAGCGCGTCGCGCAGACGCCGTTCGTCTCGATGCAGAACCACTACAACCTCGTCTACCGCGAGGAGGAGCGGGAAATGATCCCGCAGTGCATCGACCAGGGCATCGCGGTCCTGCCCTGGAGCCCGCTCGCCCGGGGGCTCCTCGCCGGAACCCGGACACGCGAGGGCGAGCGGCGCACGGTGCGGTCGCGGACCGACGAATGGGGCGAGAGCCTCTACCGGCCCGACATCGACTTCGCGGTCGTCGACCGCGCCGGTGAGGTGGCGGTCGAGCGCGGCGTGACCGCGGCGCAAGTTGCGCTCGCCTGGCTTCTCCACAGGCCGGCAGTCACCGCGCCGATCGTCGGTGCCACGAAGCTGGAGCACTTGAACGACGCCGTCGCCGCTGAGCGGCTGCACCTGAGCGAGGAGGAGATGGCGCGGCTCGAGGAGCCCTACGTCCCCCACGCCGTCTCCGGGCACTGACGGTCGCGCGCGGCGCCGACCGCGGGCGCGTCGGTGCGACGCCTGATCGAAACGGAGGTCGAGATGAACGTCGACGAGATGCTCCACGGCGTGCGGGACGCACTGCGCGCGCAGACGGTGTACGGCGAGGCGGTCGAGCGGGACGGGCTGACGGTGATTCCCGCCGCGACCGTCCGCGGAGGAGGCGGAGGCGGCAGCGACGCCGAGCACAACGGCGGCGGCGGGTTCGGGCTGCAGGCACGACCCGCGGGCGCGTTCGTCATCCGCGACGGCACCGTCGACTGGCGGCCCGCGATCGACGTCGACCGGTTGCTCCGCGGCGCGCTCGCGGCGGCGGCCGGCGTGCTCGTGCTCCGTCTGCTCCTGTCGCGCCGATGAGTCGGGCCGATCACGCGGGTCTACCGATCGGACACCCGACCCGAAGGAGGAACGATGGGCAGGATCGTGGTCACCGAGTTCGTCTCGCTCGACGGCGTGATCGAGGCGCCGGGCGGAGGCGAGGGCTTCAAGCACGACGGCTGGTCGTTCGAGATCGACCGCGGGGACGAGGGCAACGCGTTCAAGCTCGAGGAGACGATGGCCTCCGAGGCGCTGCTCCTCGGCCGCAAGACCTACGAGGGCTTCGCAGCGGCGTGGCCCAGCCGCGACGGCGAGTTCGCAGACAAGTTCAACACGATGCCGAAGTACGTCGTCTCGTCCACGCTCGAGGAGCCGGAGTGGACGAACACGACCGTGCTCGAGGGTGACCTCGCAGAGAACGTCGCGAGGCTGAAAGAAGCGCATACCGGGGACGTCGTCGTGCATGGCAGCGCCACGCTCGCGCAGGCACTGCTCGAGAACGACCTCGCCGACGTACTCCATCTGATGGTCTTCCCGGTCGTCCTCGGCGAGGGCAAGCGGCTGTTCGGCCACACGAGCGACAAGAAGCGACTGCGCCTCGCGAGCTCGAAGACGGTCGGCGACGGCGTCCTGATCCTGACCTACGAGCGCGAGGTGTAGGGTCACCCCGTCGTGACATGACAGAGCGGGAGGTGGTCTCACGTGAGCACCAGGCAGTCGACCCGGGAGCAGGTGCCGTTCCGGCTTCGCACGGCCGACGGCGACACTGTCGAGCTGGCGTACTCCTCCCCCCGGCCCGGCGCCGACCACGACGAGAGCGCCGTCGTCTCGGAGTTGCCGTGGTTCGAGGCCGGCAAGCCGCTCAAGAACTGGATGCTCCACGAGACCGACTTCGTCGACGAGGTCGAGCAGATCTGGGGTAGGCCGTGGGGCGCGGAGGGCATCGGCCGCCTGCGCGAGGTCGTCGTCTCCCGCCCGACGGAGAACGAGACGCGCGACGAGTACGCCCGCGAGTGGCAGTACTACTACTCCTCGTCGGCCGGCAACGCCGACCTCGGACGCCTGCAGGCCCAGTTCGACGAGTACTACGCGACGCTCGAGGCGAACGGCGTCCGCGTCCACTACATCGAGGCGCCCGTGCCCGCGATCGGGCCATACGGCTACCTGAAGAACCTCGTCACGCTCGCGGGTGGCGGGCTCGTCGTCCGCGGCGGCGCGATCGTGCATCGCATGGGGCTCGGCTCATGGCAGCGCGGCCGCGAGGTGATCTGGTCGAAGGTGCTGACGGCGCTCCAGGTGCCGATCTACCTGACGATCCACGGCACGGGGGTCGGCGAGCCGGGCGCGGGGCGCTGGCTGGACTCGGAGCACCTTCGTCTTCAACGAGAGCGTCGTCGCGAACGAGGAAGGACTGCGCCAGATCGGGCTGGGTGCTCGAGGGGCTCGGCGTCGAGATGGTCACGACGCACTCACCCGGGTGGGTCGACTCGATCGGGGACGGCAACATCGGCACGTCCCATGCCGACATGTTCCTGATGGTCCCCGACGAGCATGTGGCAGTGCTCGCGCCGCACCTCGTCAACTACGGGTTCGTCCGCCGCCTGATGCGCGACGACTGGAAGGTGATCGAGGTGCCGGTAAAGAGGGTGCTCGGGGCCTGGCCGTCAACGCGGTCACGCTCGGGCCGGGCAAGGTCGTGATGAACGCCGGCTCACCGACCGTCGTGAAACGCGCTCGAGGACGCGGGGATCGAGGTGATCCAGGTCGACTTCTCGGAGAGCCACCGCTTCGCGATCGCCGGCCTCCACTGCGCGACGCTCGAGCTGCGTGCGCGACCAGCCCGACGACTAGACGCTGTCGAGCGCGGAGACGTACCTAGCAGCGG
>CAWCCO010000017.1:0-22664 GCA_963794115.1 uncultured Actinomycetes bacterium
TCCGCCTGGCCCATCGCCTCGGACAGCCGACGGAACACGTTGTCCTGGTTCGCCGCGATCACGACCCAGGTCCCGTCCCGCGACTTGAAGATGTTCGAGGGCGCGACTCCCTTCAGACCGGTGCCGGCGGGCTGGCGCACCACCCCGAGGCGGTCGTACTCGGGCACGGCGCTCTCGAGGAGGGCGAAGGAGGACTCCATCAGCGACACATCGATCATCTGGCCGTGCCCGTCGGCGAGCACGTCGCGGTGGTAGAGGGCGGCGAGGATGCCCTGTGTCGCGAACATCCCGGCAAGCGAGTCGCCGAGCGAGATACCGGCGCGGGGCGGCGGCTCGTCCGGGAAGCCGTTGATGTAGCGGAGCCCTCCCATCGCCTCCGCCACCGAGGCGAACCCGGCCCTCTCGGCGTATGGCCCCGTCTGGCCGTAGCCGGAGATCCGCGCGAGGACGATTCCGGGGTTTGCCTCCGAAAGGCGGTCGTACCCAAGGTTCCAGCGCTCGAGCGTGCCCGGCCGGAAGTTCTCGGTGACGACGTCCGCGACCCGGACGAGCTCGAGCAGGAGCTCCTGCCCTCTCGGCTCGCGCAGGTCGAGCGTGATGCACCGCTTGTTGCGCGACTGCACGGGCCACCAGAGCGACCGGTCGCCGTAGCGTGAATGGCCCCAGTCGCGTAGGGGGTCCGGCTTGCCCGGAGGCTCGACCTTGATCACGTCCGCGCCCATGTCGCCCAGGAGGCGGCCCGCGAAGGGCCCCGCGAGCAGCATCCCGAGCTCGATCAGCCGCACGCCCGCGAGCGGGCCGGGGCCGCCGTGAGCACGGTCTTCGCGCTCCGTCGCCACGGCCTGGCGGCTCACGGAGATCCTGCTTCGTCGTCCGCACGTTCGGCGAGCGATTGCATGTGCGCCAGGAGCACGTCGCGTCCGTCGTAGACGTGGCCTCGCATGATCAGCTCGGCTCGGTCGCCGTCGCCGGAGGAGAGAACGTCCACGAGCTGCCGGTGCGCGTGCTCCGACAGGCGCTTCTGCTCGGGCGAGTACCAGTGGTACGACTTGTAGATCAGCGGTAGCTCGATGACCTTCCGCACCATCTCGGTCAACCGCTGGCTCCCGGCGAGCTCGAGGATCGTCGTGTGGAAGAAGAGGTTCTCGGAGACGATCTGCGCGACGTTCTCGTCCGTGGCGTCGCCGAGCGCGACCAGCCGGTCGGTGCTCTCGCGCAGCTTCGCGACGCCCTCCTCGTCGATACGCGGCGCCGCGCGGCGGGCCGCATGCCCCTCCAGGAGCGCCCGGAGCTGGTACATGTCGTCGAGGTCGTGGATCTCGTACGCGCGGACGGTCGAGCCGTGGTACGGGGTCGAGACGACGAGCCCCTCTGTCTTGAGGACGCGGAGCGCCTCGCGCACCGGGGTGCGGCTCGTCTTCAGGTCGCGCGCCAGCCCCTCTTCGGTGAGGCGCTGACCGGGGAAGAGCTTGCCGTCGAGGATGGCCCGTCTGATGACGTCCGCGGCCGCCTCGCCCGCACTGCGGGTCAGCGGCGGGTGGTCATCCCCCAGGATCTGGGCCACGGCGAGACCATACAGTATGCAATCCCGGGCTCAAAGTGCGCGGGCGGGGCACGGTCGGGCGACGAATCGGCCCGTGGGCTCACCGACCACCTCGCCGTCGGCGAAGGCGGTCGTCCCACGCAGGATCGTCCTCACGGGCCATCCCTTGAGGCGGACACCCTCGAACGGCGTGTGGTCCTGTGCGGAGTGGAGCAGCTCGGGCGTCACCACCTGCTCGCGGTCGAGATCGATCAGCGTCAGGTCGGCGTCCGCTCCGATCGTGAGCGATCCCTTCTGCGGGTGGCAGCCGAAGGCCCGCGCGGGCGCCGCGCTGACGAGGTCGGCGACCCGTTCGAGCGGCAGCCCGCGGCGGTGGTGTCCCTCGGAGAGCATCACGGGGTACAGGAGCGCGGTGCCGCCGAAGCCCGGGAGCGCAGGCCAGACGTCGTCTCCCTTCTGCGACTCCATGCAGCATGCATGGTCGGACGCGACCCAGTCGATGTCGCCGCGCAGGACCGCGCCCCAGAGCGCGTCGACGTCGTCCCGCGTGCGGATGGGCGGGTTCACCTTCCCCCCGGTCCCGTCGAGCATGTCGTGCGTGAGCACGAGGTGGTGCAGGGTGGTCTCGCACCGCACGTCGAGGGACGGGTACAGCGAGCGGGCCTCGAGCGCGCCGCGCAGCGCCTCCGCGCTCGACAGGTGAAGGAGGTTCACCCGGCACCGTGTCGCGTCCGCGAGGATCGCAGCCTCGTGCACCGAGAGGCGCTCGGTCAGCGGAGGACGCGCCTCGTGCCACGCCCGGGCACCCTGCAACGACGCGGCCTGCGTCCGCGCCATGAACAGCTTGATCAGCTCGGCGTTCTCGCAGTGGAGGCTCAGCGAGATCCTCCCCTCCCCTCCCCGGCGGGCGTCGGCCGCGGCTATCTGCTCCATCATCGAGAACAGATGGCCGAAGTCGTACTTGTCGTCGGACATCGTGAACGCGTCCGAGTCCTCGGAGTCGCCGGCGAGGTTCAGCCCCTTGTAGAACATGAAGTACTTGAACGAGGCGATGCCAGCCTCCCCGGCGAGCCACTCGATCTCGTCGATCTGGCCGGATGTCATCGGGGCTAGGTGGTAGCCGTAGTCGATCCGGGCGAGCCCATCGCTCGCCGCGAGCACCTCGGGCAGGATCTCCCGGTAGGGCCCGGTCTTGTTCAGGTAGTGATGCCCCGTGCGGAAGTAGCTGAGCGCCGTGGTCGCGCCGCCGACCAGCGAGGACTCGGTCTCGCTCGCGACGTCCTCCGCGATGCTGCGGTAGATCCCGAAGTGCATGTGCCCGTCCACGCCGCCTGGGAACACGTGGAGCCCCCGGGCGTCGACGACGTCGCCGCCGGCGGAGGATTCCAGGTCGTCGGCGATCGCGGCGATGCGCCCGTCGCGCACGCCGATGTCGCAGCGGATGGGACCCTCGCCCGGAAACACGACGGTGCCTCCGAGTACCACGGTGTCGTAACGCGTCATGTGTCCTCCCAAAAGCTCGTGAGCTCGTCCAGCGTGGTCAGCACATCGAGCGCGAGGCTCGCGTCGCGAAGGCCCTCGACCGCGGCCTCGGGAAGCACGCGCCCCGCGTCGAGCGAGAACTTGAGAGCGAGCTCCTCGGTCGACAGCGGACGGCCCGGGCCTCCGCGGTTCTCGGTCACTCGGTGCTCGCGCGTCTCCCCCGACTGCAGCGTCACGCGCACGACCGCCGGAAGCGCACGCGGATAGAGCTCTGCGCTCTCCTCGTCGGGGACGCAGTCGACACGCGCGGCAAGCGCGAGGAGATCCTCGTCGCGCACGCGTTCGTCGGTGAAGTCGTCGAGGTAGACGCCGAGCCCGCCGCCGCCGGCAAGCGCCGTCGCGACCGTGAACGGACCGCTGAACTGGGCGGCGTAGCCCGACGGGGGCCGCGCCTTCAGCTCCGCCGGCTCCGCGATCGTGCGCAGCGTCGGCGGGGCGACGCCGAGCTCGATCCGCTCGATGTCCCCGACCGCGACCCCAGACTCCCGCAGCGCGAGCGCCGCGTCGATCCCCGCGTGCGTGAAGTGGTTCGCCGGGTACGGCTTGAAGTGGATTGCCGGGGTCTCCCAGCGGCTTCCCAGCCCGTCCAGCACCGCGTCGAGGTCGACGCGCCCGTCGCAGAGGGCGTTGAAGAAGCCAAAACGCCCCTCGAACACCGTCGGGGGCCCGGTGATTCCCGCATGCGCCAGCGACGCCGCGCTGAGCCCCGCATGCGCGGCCCACCCGCAGTGCACCCGCTTGACCGTGCCTCCCACGCGATTCGCCTCGAGCAGACCGGCGCCCATGCTCGCCGCAATCCCGATTGCTGCCTCGAGGCCGTCGGCGCCGAGGCCGGCGAGCTTCCCGGCGGCGACCGCCGCTGCAATCGTCCCGCAGATCGAGGTCGCATGCAGCCCCTTCTCGAAGAAGACGTTGTTCCGTCGCTCGTCGTCGTACGCGGCCATCCCGAGCCGCACGCAGATCTCGTAGGCGGCCGCGGCGGCCGTCACGACGTCGCGGCCCGCCGACCCGAACGCCTGGCCTGCCGCGAGCGACGCGGGCACGATGCACGCGCTCGGATGCAGGATCGACGGAAGGTGCGTGTCGTCGAAGTCGAGCGAGTGGGCGAGCGTCCCGTTGACGAGTGCCGCGGCGTGCGGCGAGACACGACCCGGCATCCCGATCGCCGACGCCCTGCCCGACCCCCATCCAGCAGCGACGGTCCTGACGGCGTCGCTCGTCTCGAGCGGCGATGCGGCGAGCGCCACGCCGAGCGTGTCGAGCACACGCTCCTTCACGCTCGAGACGACGTTCGCGGGCAGGTCCTCGAAGCGGAGGCCCGCCGCAAACTCGGCCTGGCGGCGGGCGAGCGTCATACGAGCGCGAGCGGACGAAGCGGCGACCCGGTTCCGCCGACGAGCTTGAGCGGAGCGGCGACGAACGCGAACTCCACGACGCCGTCGGCGGCGAGCTCTTCGAGCTGCAAGGTCTCGACGATGTGGATTCCGCGCTCGACCAGGAGCAGGCGATGCACGGGAAGCTGCGCGTGGCCGGCACCGGGGGCGAGGGCTTCGTAGGCGATCGTGTCGGCTCCCGTCGCACGGATGCCGTGCGATGCGAGCCACGCCGCGGCCTCTTCGCCGGGACCGGGCACCCCGCTCTCGAGGCCGACGAACGCCTCGGCGTCGGCCCAGTGGCGAGCCCAGCCGGTGCGAACGAGCACAACATCGCCCGTGCGCACGCCGACCCCCGCGCGCGCGGCGGCCGCCTCGAGGTCGCGGCGGGTGATCACCGTGCCACCGGGCAGGACCTCGACCCCGTGCAACGCCGCGACGTCGAGGAGGACGCCGCGGCCGAGGAACGGCGCGACCGTGTCGATGCCCAGCTCCGAGAAGCGTCCTCCACGCTGCGCGTCATCCGCCCGCAGGCTGCCGTGCAGCAGCCCATCCTGCGAGACGTGGCACAGCGCGTCGACGTGCGTGCCGACATGCCCGCCGAGGACAAGCACCTCACCGGCCGCTGACCCGCCCCCTTCGCGCACCACGTCGCCGTGCCTGCGGGCGAGCGCGAGGTGGAACCTCGGGTGGTTCGGGGACTGCGGCATCCCGTTGACGAAGGGCTGTGCGAGGTCGTAGACGCGTGCCCCCGCGACGAGCTCGATCAGCTCGGCGGTCCCGGCAGACCGGGTCAAGCCTCGACCGTGCGTCTGCGAGCCGCGAGCCGCCCCAATGCGACCGCGACCACCAGCGAGCCTCCGTAGAACACGTCCTGCACCCAGCCGCCGTAGCCGAGCAGCTGGAGCCCGGTGATCCCCGTGACGAGGAAGTACACCGCCACGAAGGTCCCCCACGCGTTGAACCGACCGGGCTTGATCGCCGTCTGGCCGAGGAACGCGCCGGCGAAGGCCGGCAGGAGATACGACGCACCCCCGCCGGGGTCGGCCGCCCCGATCGTCCCTGCCTGCATCAGGCCGGCGAAGGTCGCGACGGTCGCCGACGCGGTGAGCGCTCCGGCGCGGATCGCGTCGACCCGCAGACCCGCTAGGCGCGCGACCTCGCGCCCCTCCCCGACGAACAGCAGATGCCGTCCGAGCGGCGTGTACTCCTGCACGTACCAGAGCACGACGACGCCCGCGAGGCCGATGTAGAACGCAACCGGCAGCCCGAAGAACTGCTTGCTCACGTTGTCGACGAGCGTCGACGAGATGCCGCCGATCGTGACCGAATCGGTGATGCCGAAGCCGACCCCGCTCAACAAGGTGCCGGTGCCGAGGGTCGCGACGAGCGACGGGACCCCGATGCCGACGACGAGGAACGCGTTGAGCAGCCCGAACCCCACGCCGAAGGCGAGCGTCGCGGCCATGGCCCACCAGATCGACCACCCGTTGTTGACGTTCAGCCACGCGACGAGCACGGCGCCGAACCCCATCGCGGCGCCGATCGAAAGGTCGAACTCGTTGGCAGTCAGCGCGACGATCAGGCCGAGCGTCATGATCAGGAGCACCGCCTGCGTCCCGAAGATCGTCTGGAAGTTGACCGTGGTCGGGAACGTCGACGGGCGGAGCACCGAGAACAGCAGGATCACGGCGCCCCAGACGAGCAGGATCCCGTACCGCTCGAGGAGGTCGAACGGATCCACCCTGCGTGCGGCCCCCTTACGCGAGACGTCGGGAGCCTTCTTCGCAGCGTCGGGACCCTCGCCGGTTTCGCCCGGCAGTCCGGTGGACGGCGCGTGCATCTACGCCGCTTGTATACAGCATCGGTCCCACTTGCGCCACGGAAGCCCGAAACACCCGGAGAAACCCGATTGTGCTCGCCCAGCTGGCCGCTTGACTCTTCTGTCGTGTACTGCATACAGTGGGCGCCATTCCTAGTCGCATCCGGAAGGAGCAGCCAATGCGTAGGCGTCGAGGTGTCTCCCTGGCGTCGGCCGTGCTGGTGCTGATAGCCACTGTCCTCGTGGCCGCCACCGCGTCGAACGCGGGTCAGCAGAAGAACCCCGTCGCGGCCGCGAAGGCGTACGTCGCGAAGTCGATGAAGAATCCCGCCTGGGCCGGCCCGCAAGCGAAGGTCAATCTCGCCAAGGCGAAGGGAAAGAGCGTCTACCTGATCAATCTCACCGAGGCGATCCCGGCGCTGCACGAGTGGACCGTCGTCGCGAGCGAGCAGCTCAAGGCCGCAGGCGCCGACGTCACCACCTGCGACGCGAAGGGAAGCCCGAGCGGCATCACCAACTGCCTCAACCAGGCTCTGGCGGCGCGGCCGGCGGCGATCGTGGCACTCGCGCTCGACAACCAGTTCATCGCGTCCTACATGAAGCGGGCCAAGGACGCGGGCATCGCGTTCATCACGGGTCAGTCGGGTCGTCCTGGCCTACCGACGAGCCCGGAAGGCCGGGTGGCCGAGGTCACGTTCGACTACTACACGGTCGGTCGCATCATCGGCGCCTGGTTTGCAGCCGACTCCGGTTGCAAGAAGGGCGCTCCGCAGATCATCACGACGACATCGAGCCGCGAGCCATCCGAGGCCGAGGTGGCGGGCATCCAGGCGGCGATCAAGCAGTACTGCCCCGGGATGAAGGTCCCGTCGCCGCAGAACGTGCTGATCCCCGACTGGCCGACGAAGCTGCCGACGCTGACCCGATCGCTCCTGCTCGCGAACAAGAACCTCAACTACATCCTGCCGCTCTACGACGGCATGACCATCTACATGAACCCGGCCATCAAGCAGCTCGGCCGGAACGTGCGGATGGCCTCGTTCAACGCCACGCCGGTCGTGATGCAGACCGAGGTGGCGAAGGCGTCGCCGCTCGTCGCGGACGTTGGTGGCCCGAACCAGTGGTACGCGGTCGCGCTCGCCGACCAGGTGCTCCGCGTGCTCGCCGGGCAGGCCCCGGTGAAGAGCGAGAACGTCCCGCTGCGCCTCTTCACGCCGGCCAACATCAAGTCGATCAACACCAAGAAGAACGAGGCGACCTGGTACGGGAAGGTCAACCCGATCCCCCGCTACCACGCGCTCTGGGGCATCGGTTGAGCGTAACGGCCGTTCCCCGGATGTGAGGGATCTACGGGACGGGCAGCGTCGCTGCCCGTCCCGTAGCGTTTTCTCGGGCCCGGCGCCATGAGCACACCTGCCATCGAGATCGAGAGCCTGTCGAAGTCGTTCGGCGGCGTCCGTGTGCTGCACGAGGTCGGCTTCACCGTCGCGCGTGGCGAGATCCACGGTCTGGTCGGGCGCAACGGCTCGGGCAAGTCGACCCTGATCAAGATCCTCTCGGGCTACCACCACCCCGATCCGGGCGGCCGTTTGCGGGTGGCGGGCGCGGACGTGTCGCTCCCCATTCCCCCAGGCCACGCACATCGGCTCGGCCTGAGCTTCGTCCATCAGGACCTTGGTCTGACCCCGGGCATGACGATCATGGAGAACGTCCGGATCGATCGCTTCGAGACGTCGTTCGGGTGGCGCATTCGCTGGCGACGCGAACGCGAGCGCGTCCGGCGCGACCTCGAGCGGTTCGGCATCGAGGCGTCTCCGTCGCGTCTGATCCGCGACACCTCACCCGTCGATCGCGCCCTGGTGGCGATCGTGCGCGCGCTCACCCAGCTCGAAGGCGTGGACGGTGGACTCCTCGTCCTCGACGAGCCGACCGCGTACCTCCCGTTCGACGGCGTCGGACGGCTCTTCGACGCGACGCAGGAGTCCGCCCGAAACGGAACGGGCGTCATCTTCGTCAGCCACCGGCTGGAGGAGATCACGACGCTCACGGATCGCGTCTCGGTGCTGCGCGATGGGCATCTCGCCGGCACCGTCGAGACGGGCGGCACCACCGAGGGGCAGTTGATCGAGCTGATCGCGGGAGGGAAGCTGGTCGAGGCGGAGCGGGGCGAGGCCATCGTCCGCGACGAGGTGGCCCTGCGAGTCGACGGGCTCGCGGGGCGGGCCGTGCGCGACGTCTCCTTCGCGCTGCGCCGCGGGGAGGTGCTCGGACTGACGGGTTTGATCGGCATGGGGCACGAAGAGGTCCCGTACCTCCTCTTCGGAGCCCGCCCAGCAAGCGCGGGCAGCGTCGACGTGGACGACCGCCCCGTCCACCTTCGCGGCCTGACGCCGGGTAAGGCCATGCGGGCCGGCATGGCCCTCGTGCCCGCCGACCGCCAGAGCGCGAGTGGCGTGCCGCAGCTCTCCCTCCGCGAGAACGTCACACTGCCGAACATCGGCGACCACTTCGTCTTCGCGGCGCTCAACAAGCGTCGCGAGACAAACCAGACGCGCGCCCTGCTCGAGCACTACGGCGTGCGTCCGGCCGTCCCGAGCCGACAACTCGGAACGCTCAGCGGCGGCAACCAGCAGAAGGCCCTGCTCGGGAAATGGTTCCAGCGGGAGCCGGACGTGCTCCTGCTACACGAGCCGACGCAGGGCGTCGACGTCGGGGCGCGCGAGGACATCTTCGGTGAGCTCCGACAGATCGCGGAGACGCACGGCACCGGCATCCTGTTCGTCAGCTCGGACTACGACGACTTCACGCGGATCTGCGACCGCGTCCTCGTCTTCCGCTACGGGAGGGTCGTCAGCGAGCTGTCGGGCGCCTCGCTCACGCAAGAGCGCCTGATCGAGGCCTGCTACTCGACGGTCTCCACGGGTACGGCCGCGTAGACGCGGCCTCGAACCCGAACCGAGCCGTCCGTGTCGCGCCCGTTTGACCGCACGAGACCGCGCGGCATAGAGTCCTTCAGTTAGTGAATGTCGCCTTCACTATATGAGCGTTCGTTCGACCCCGGTCAACGGCGTCGACGCGAGTCACGGTGCCCAGACCGCTGATCGTGCGATCCAGGTGCTCCTGACGGTCGCCGAGAGCGACGAGCCGCTGGGCCTGTCGGAGATCTCGCGGCGCACGGGTTTCAACACCTCAGCGACCTACCGGCTGGTTGGGGCCCTCATGCGACACTCGTTGCTCGCCCGCGACGACGACCGGCGCTCGTATGGACCCGGGGGCGGCCTCGTCGCGCTGGCCGCGGCCGTGATGAGCCGCGTGAGCGTGCCACAGGCGTCGATCCCGGCGATGGAGCGCCTGAGAGCGCTCACGTCGGAGACCGTCAGCCTCTACGTGCGCGACGATCGGCACCGGATCTGCGTCGCGGTCGTCGAAGGTCTCCACCCCATGCGCTGGGTGGTCCCGGTCGGCGACCGGCAACCGCTCTCCGTCGGGCTGACGGGGAAAGTGATCCTGGCCTTCCTCCCGGAGACCGAGATCGCGGCCGTGCTCGACTCGGCTGGGCGGGACGGGGCCAACCGCGCGCGGATCGCGTCGCAACTCGAACGGGTCCGGGAGACCGGCTTCCTCGCCGAGGTCGGCGATCGAACGGCCGGCGTCGGGGGGCTGTCCGTGCCTGTCTTCGATGCCTCCGGAGTCGCGGCCGCGCTGACGATCTCCGGGCCGGCCGACCGCTTCACCCGCGTCGTCGCCGAGCAGGCTGCACCGGCAGTCGTCGATGAGGGCGCGGCGATCTCGGCGGCGCTCGGAGCGGCACCGGCGGCCGAGAGAACGTGGAACCGATGAAGATCCGGGCGGCTGTCCTCGACTCGATCGGAACCCACGGGCCGTACGCCGAATCGCGGCCGCTGCGCATCGAGGAGCTCGAGCTCGACCCTCCGGGCACCGGCGAGCTCCTCGTGCGGATCATGGCGGCGGGGATCTGCCACTCCGACCTGTCCGTGATCGACGGCTCGAGACCGCGCCCGGTGCCCATCGCGCTCGGGCACGAGGCCGCGGGCGTCGTCGAGGAGGTCGGCGACGCCGTCGGGGACGTCCAGGCCGGCGACCACGTCGTGCTGACGTTCGTTCCGAGCTGCGGCACCTGTGGTGAGTGCAGCAGCGGGCGACCGGCGCTCTGCGGCGTTGCGGCACAGGCGAACGCCGAAGGCTGCCTGCTCGGCGGCGCCAGACGGCTCCGCCGCGACGGCCACCAGATCCACCATCACCTGGGCGTCTCGGCGTTCGCCGACTACGCGGTCGTCTCCCGGCGCTCGGCGGTGGTGGTCGCACCCGACATCCCGTTCGAGACAGCGGCCCTGTTCGGCTGCGCCGTGCTGACGGGCGTCGGGGCTGTGATCGAGACGGCGGGAGTCCCAACCGGCGAGTCGGCGGCGATCTTCGGGCTCGGGGGCGTCGGCCTGGCCGCGGTCATGGGAGCCGTGGTGGTCGGCGCGCACCCGGTGATCGGAGTCGATCCGATCGCCGAGCGACGGACGCTCGCCCGGCAACTCGGCGCCGACGCCGTCTTCGCCCCGGACGACGCCCTGGAAGGGACGCGCGATCTCACGGGCGGCGGCGCACGGTACACCTTCGAGACGGCGGGCAAGCCGGCGGCGTTCGAGGCCGCCTACCGGTCGGCCGCGCGGGGCGGGACGACCGTCGCCGTGGGGCTACCCGACCCGGACGCGACGGTGGCGCTGTCCACAGCCTCGCTCGTCGGCGACGGTCGCACGATCGTCGGCTCGTATATGGGCTCGACGGCGCCGCAGCGAGACGTTCCGCGTCTGCTCGGGCTCTGGGCGGCCGGGAAGCTTCCAGTGGAGAGACTCCAGTCCGGCTCCCTTCGCCTCGCCGACGTCAACGAGGGAATGGACGCGCTTGCGAGCGGGCACGCGGTGCGTCAGCTGATCACCGCCGACGACGCTCCCGTCCCACACGAGCCTCTCCGAGCCGAATGGAGGAAGACAGCATGAGCGAACCGGCCGTCACGGCCCGCACCGCGGAGATGCCTGCCGCCACCAGGCTGCGCCGGCTCCTCGAGACGCCCGAGACGATCGTCGTCCCGGGTGCCTACAGCGGCTTCGTCGCACGGATCTTCGAGCAGGCGGGCTTCGGAGCGGTGTACGTCGGGGGTCATGGCGCTGCCGCGGTTCACGGTCTTCCCGACGTGGGGCTCGTCACGCAAACCGAGATGGCGGCCCACGTCGAACGGATCGCCGGCGCGGTATCGATTCCCTTGATCGCCGACGCCGACGAGGGCTACGGCGACGTGATCAACGTCGTGAGGACGGTCGAGCTCTTCGAACGCGCCGGCGCTGCGGGAATCCAGCTCGAAGACCAGCACGCTCCGAAGCGCTGCGGCCACATGGAGGGCAAGCGGTTGATCCCGCGCGACGCAATGCTCCGCAAGATCGAGGCTGCCGCCGCGGCCCGTCGCTGCCCGGACACCGTGATCGTCGCCCGAACGGACGCGATCGCGGTCGACGGACTCGATGCGGCGGTCGCGAGACTCGAGGCGTACGCCGAGGCCGGAGCCGACGTCCTCTTCCTCGAAGCGCCGCGTTCGCTGGACGAGCTGACGACCGCGGCTTCCGTGCTGAAAACACCGATGCTCGCGAACATGTCGGAAGGCGGCAAGACGCCCATCGTGGAGCTCGCCGACCTCCGAGCGATCGGAATCAAGATCGCCCTGTATCCGTCGTCGGCCATCTTCGCCGCCGCACAGGCAGCGCGGCGGGTCGCGACGACTCTCCGAGAGAGCGGTAGCACGAGCTCGCTCGCCGACCAGATGGTGCCTCTCGAGGAGTTCAACGACCTCGCCGGGCTTCCCCACTGGTCGAGCGTCGAAAGCAGGTTCGCGAATACCCGGACCTGACGTGCTGCCAATAGCGTGGACGGCAACCTGACGATCAATACGTAAGCACGGCGCGACCACGGCGTCATCACGCGGTGATATAGTGCTAGCACTTTGGCTGATAGCACTCCGGGTCGGAAGGGCGTGCTGGTGCGGGCGCCTGCCTCGCTCAAGGACGCGCTCGTCCGCGAGACCGCACGGCGAGGGACGAGCCTCAACGATGTCGCCGTCGGCATCCTTGCGGACGCGTTCGTCGTCCCGTACACGCCCACCGGCCGCAGGAGCGCGCTCGCGGGCGCGAGCCCCGTCGTCCTGCTTCGCATGCCAGAGACCCTCAAGCGGGAGATCCAGACCGAGGCCTTCCGTACCTCGACGAGCACGAACGACGTGATCGTCCGGACGCTCGCGGACGGCCTCGGCATCCCCCACGACTCACGGAGCAGACGGTCGGTGCCCTTCGGCGGCGGCCGCAGAAAGGATCACAGCATGGCTGAGAGCAACGGCTCGGAGAACGGCTCGGCGCGCTCGAAGGAGAAGGTGCGCGTCGCCATCATCGGCGTCGGCAACTGCGCCAACTCCCTCCTCCAGGGCGTCGAGTACTACAAGGACGCGAAGCCCGATGAGACCGTCCCCGGTCTGATGCACGTCGACCTCGGCGGCTACCACATCTCGGACATCGAGTTCACCGCCGCGTTCGACGTCGTCAAGGGCAAGGTCGGCGTGGACCTCGCCGACGCGATCTGGGCGTCCCCCAACAACACGATCAAGTTCGCCGACGTCCCGAAGACCGGCATCACGGTCTCGCGGGGGATGACCCACGACGGGATCGGGAAGTACCTCTCGCAGGTCGTCGAAAAGGCGCCCGGCCCGACCGACGACGTGGTGAAGATCCTCAAGGACACGGGCACCGACGTCGTCGTCAACTACCTCCCCGTCGGCTCCGAGGCGGCGACGAAGTGGTACGCGGAGCAGATCCTCGAAGCCGGTGTGGCGATGGTCAACTGCATGCCCGTGTTCATCGCGCGCGAGCCCTACTGGCAGAAGCGCTTCGAGGACGCCGGCTGCCCGATCATCGGCGACGACATCAAGTCGCAGGTCGGCGCGACGATCACCCACCGCGTGCTCACGACGCTGTTCGGCGACCGGGGTGTCCACCTCGACAAGACGATGCAGCTCAACGTCGGCGGGAACTCGGACTTCCTCAACATGCTGGAGCGCGAGCGACTCGAGTCGAAGAAGATCTCGAAGACGAACGCCGTCACGTCGATGCTCGACTACGACATCGGGGCGGACAACGTCCACGTCGGCCCGTCGGACTACGTGCCCTGGCTAACCGACCGCAAATGGGCGTACATCCGCATGGAGGGCTCGTCGTTCGGCGACGTGCCGCTCAACGTCGAGCTCAAGCTCGAGGTATGGGACTCGCCGAACTCGGCGGGCATCGTGATCGATGCCGTCCGGCTCGCCAAGCTCGCGCTGAACAACGGCATCGCCGGCTCCCTCGAGGCGCCGTCGAGCTACCTGATGAAGTCGCCGCCCGTGCAGATCGTCGACAGCGAGGCGCGCGAGAACACCGAGCGGTTCATCAAGCAGAACGCGCTCAAGGGCGGGAAGAAAGCGAAAGCAGGCTCAAAGGTCTAGCGCGTCCTCGGACGCCGGCGCAGCCGGCAGTCCGCTTCAGGGAAGTGCCCGGGCGCGGCGAAGCCGCGCCCGGGAGTCTGCGGCGTCCGTTCCGCGCAAGGGGAATGGACGCCGCAGGCAAGATGCCCGAGTGTCGCTCCGCATCTGCCTGGTGACCCCGCATGCGTGGTCCGTGCCGCACGACACCAACGAGCACGTCGCAGGCGTCGCCTCGGCGCTCCGTGCTCGTGGACACGACGTCGTGGTGCTCGCGCCGTCGTCACGCTCCGCCGACCTCGTCGCCGGACGTCGCGCGCTTCAGCGGGGCACGCTCGAGGGCGTCGTCGCCCTCTCTCGCGCCGTGCCGGTCTCGCCCCGAGCAGCAGTCGGGATCCCGGTCGGTGTGCGCGCGAACGTCGCGGCCGCGCTCCGCAGGGGCGACTTCGACGTGGTGCACGGCTTCGACCCGGCGATGCCGGGGCTCTCGTACGTCGCGCTGCTGGAGGCCGAGACGACCACGGCCGCGACGTTCGTGGATCCGGAGCGGCTGGGCTTCCCGACACGGCGGAACCACCGCGACCGCCTCCTCGCTCGCATCGACACGCTGCTCGCCACCTCCGACGAGGTCGCCACCCGAGCGGCGGAGCGGTTCCCGGGGGCGTTCACCGTTGTGCCGGCCGGGGTCGACCTCGACCTCCTCCGACCGGGGCGGAAGCGGAACCTCGTCGTCATCGAGACGTCCGCGGCGGGCCTGCCCGTCGGGCGCGCCGCGCTCCGGGCATTGCGCGGGCTTCCGGGCTGGGAGGCCGTCCTCGTCCGAACAGCGCGCCTCGCGGCGCGCCCGTCGATCCCGATCCGCCTACGCGATCGCATCCGGGTCCGAACCGCCGTCTCGGCCTCTGCACGGGCCGAGCTCCTGCGCTCCGCCTCGATCGTCGTCCCGTCGCCCGAGGGCCTGCGTCGGCTGCGGGACGAGGCGGCGGCGGCCTGTTGCGCGCTCGTCGATCCACCTGGCGTCGCGACCCAGCCCGAGCTTGCAGCGGCCTCGCTCCTGCGCCTCGCCGAGGATCGCGCTGCCCGTGACCGGGACGTCGCGGGGCGCCGAAAGGGCATCGAGGGGCGGAGCTTCGCGGCCGTCGCCGAGCGGCTCGACGGGATCTACTCCGACGCAGCGAGGCGTAGGCGGCCGGCCCGCACCCACGAGACCGAGCCACTCGCCGACCGCGAGTGGATCGTGGCAGACCTGCACATGCATACGAACCACTCGCACGACTGCTCGATCGAGCCAGCCGGGCTCGTCGACCACGCCGAGTCCGAAGGGCTCGGTGCGATCGCGGTCACCGACCACAACGTCTTCTCGGGAGCGCTCGAGACCGTCGAGCTCGCACGGGGCCGCAACCTGATCGTCATCCCTGGCGAGGAGGTCAAGACCGAGCGGAACGGCGAGGTGATCGGCCTCTTCCTCCGCCACGAGATCCCGCGCGGCATGTCGTTCGCCGAGACGGTGGCCGCGATCCGTGAGCAGGAGGGCGTCGTGTACGTCCCGCACCCGTTCGACCGCATGCATTCGATCCCGGCGCCCGCGACGCTCCACCACCACCTCCCGGAGATCGACGTGCTCGAGGTCTACAACGCCCGTCTCCTGTTCGACGCCTACAACGACGAGGCCCTCCGCTTCGCGCGGAAGTACGGGCTCCTGGCCGGCGCGGGCTCGGACGCGCACGTGCTCCAGGGCGTGGGCACAGGCGCTCTGCGTATGCGCCGCTTCGACGGGCCCGAGGAGTTTCTCCTCTCGCTCCGCACGGCGACCGTGCTGCGACGCCCGAAGTCGCTCGCCTACCTCCAGTCGCTCAAGTGGGTCGCTCAGGTAAGGGAGCGAGTGGGCGACCGGCGGTAGAGGAAGCAGCCGCTGCGGCCCCGAAAGAGTACGCCGATGGGTATCGCCGACGAGCGGCCTCAGGCTCCCGGCGGTCCGGCCGCAAAGGCGCCCGGCCGGGACGAGATCCAGGAGCGGTACCTGCGCCGTGCGATCTCCGAGATCAACGAGCTCGGCGACGAGCTGCTCGCCCTGGGCGACGAGCTCCACGTCCCCGTCCTCGGGAGCGGGCATCCGCTCGGGGACGTCTTCCTGCTCAAGCACCGGCCGACCCCGAGCGAGATCCAGGAGGGCGTGGCCTTCTTCGGCCGCTCGGGGCAGGCGCTCCTCAAGTCGCTGCAGCGCCTCGCCGTCGACCCCCTCGCGATCTACGGGACGAACTGCCTCAAGTTCGGCACGGAGGATTCCGCCGACGCGCGGCGCTGGCTGACGCGGGAGCTGCACATCGTGCAGCCGCGGCTCGTCGTCGCGATGGGCGGCGAGACGGTCGCGTTCCTCGCTGCGCTCGAGTTCCCGCTCTCGGTGCCCCTCGACCCCGAGCGTGCCGGCGAGCTCCAACGATTCACGCCGACGATCGACGGCATCGTCACGCCCGACATCGACGCGTCGCTCGACGAGCAGTCGGCGAAGACGAGCTTCTGGAACGCCTTCAAGATGCTCGGCACATGGTGGGCCGAGCTGCCGCCGTACTGAGCGGGCGCCGGCCGGGCTGGCGGCTCGCGGGGCTGCTCACCGCGCTCGTCGCGTGGGATGCACTCGCCGCAGAGCTGCCGGGCGTCTCCGACAGGCTCGACGTCGCGCTCGTCGCGATCGTGCTGATCCCGGCGGCTTTCGCCGTCGCCTGGCTCTTCCTCCCTTTCGCCGGCGCGCGCGGGCTGCTTCCGGTCGGGCTCGGGTTCGTTGCGCTCTGCGTCGTGCTCGACCTCGCAGGGCTCGGCGCGGCGTTCAACGTCGCGAAGCTCGTCGCGCTGACGCTCCTCGGGTTCTGGTTCCTGCGGCTCTTCGACGAGCTTTCGTGGGTCGTGCTCGTCGCGGCGCTGATCCCGTGGGCGGACATCTTCTCCGTGTACCGCGGGCCGACGCGTGAGGTCGTGGAGGAGCGGCCCGGTGTGTTCGAGCGGGTGGCGGTGGAGTTCTCGCTGCCCGGCGAGCACGACGCGGCCCGAATCGGCCCGCCGGACGTGTTCTTCTTCGCCCTGTTCCTCGCGGCGGCGGCGCGGTTCGGCCTGCGCGTCGGGGCGACCTGGGTCGGGATGACGCTCGCACTCTCGCTCACCCTGCTCTTGACGTACGTGTTCGATGTCGCCGGCCTCCCCGCCCTGCCCGGCATCGCGCTCGGGTTCGTCCTCCCAAACCTCGATCTGCTCTGGCGGGCGCTCCGCGAGCGGAGCGCCCCGAGCAGCGGCTCAGCCGATAGCTAGCAGTTCTTCTTCGCCCACGCCTCGATGTGGGAAGCCGCCCGCTGCACCTCTTGCGAGTCGAGCGTCGTCGCGAGCTTCTGCAGCTTCGCGAGCGTCGCCGCGTCGGGCGTCCCGCTCGAGAGGTCCGTGCCCTTGAGCGCATCGGCGATCTTCTGGAAGTTCTGCGCGAGCACCTGCCAGTCGGCCTTGATCTCGTCCGGCACCTGGTCGGCCATCTCGTCGAAGAGCTTCGAGACGTCGGCGACGCCGGAGTCCTGACCCCCCATCGCCGCGGCCAGCTTCGAGCCGAGGCCCGCGAGATCCGCGCACTTTCCGGCAAGCGCCGCCGTGTCTCCGCCCGAATCCTCGGTCGACGTCTGCCTGGTTGTCGTCATCTCGGCGGTCGTAGTGACCTCCGTCGTCATCTCGGCGGTCGTCGTGTCGCTGCTCGCCTCGTTGGAGCTGCCACCGCAGCCTGCGGCGACGAGCGCGAGCGCGCCGACGAGCAGCGCCGCAAGCCTTCTTGCCTTCATCTGGTTCACCCTTCGGTCGGCTGTGCCGCCCTCACTGCCGCGCGGCGTCTGCATTCTGCTCCTCCGTCCGGCCGGATGAAAGAACGAGCGAGGAGACGCTCTCGATGTGAGGTGTGTGGGGGAACATGTCGACCGGGGTGCAGTACTCGAGCCGGTAGCCGAAGTCGTCACGGAGCACAGCGAGGTCCGACGCGAGCGTCGTCGGGTTGCACGAGACGTAGACGAGCCGTGGCGCCTGGAGCGCGCCGGTGCGGCGCAGGGCCTTCCCGGCGAGCCCGGCGCGCGGCGGGTCGACGACGACGACGTCCGGCGGGCCGGCCTTTTCCCGGAGCTCCTCGAGCGACTGTCCGACGTTGCCGGCGAAGAACTGTGCGTTCCCGATCCCGTTGACCGTCGCGTTCTCGATCGCGCAGGCGACCGACTCCTCCGAGATCTCGACTCCCCATACCGAGGCCGAGTCAGCGGCGAAGGACAGCCCGATCGTGCCCGTCCCGCAGTAGAGGTCGTAGACCGTCTCGTCTCCCGTCAGCCTCGCGGCCTCGCGGGCGAGCCCGTAGAGCCGCTCGGCCATCGCCGTGTTCGTCTGGAGGAACGCGTTGGGCCTGATCCGGAAGCGGAGCCCTGAGAGCTCCTCCTCGATCCACCCTTCTCCCCACAGCAGCCGGGTCGGAAGGTTCGTCACCTCGGCGAGGCGGTCGTTCACCGCCCAGTGGATCGACCGGACCTCGGGGAACCGGGTGAGGGTCTCGACGAGGAAGTCCGCGTCGAACCGCTCGCCCGGCGCGGTGACGAGGAGCACGAGGAGCTGCCCGGTGTTTCTGGCCTCGCGGACGACAAGATGGCGGAGGTACCCCGTGCCCGACTCCTGGTCGTACGGCTCGAGGCCCTCCTCGCGTGCCCACTGCTTCACGGCCTCCCGCACGGCGTTGCCGAGCTCGGTGGTGAGCAGGCACTCCTCGACGTCGATCACCTCGTCCCAGCGGCCGGCGCGATGGAAGCCGAGCACGAGGCAATCGTCTCCCGGCGCGAACGAGTACTCGAGCTTGTTCCGGTAGCCGTACTCCTCGACGGCGGGCACGATCGGCGCGACCGACGGCTCGACGAAGCGTCCGAGACGCGTCAGCGCGTCGCGCACCTGCGCTTCCTTCGCGGCGATCTGCTGCTCGTACGCGAAGTCCTGGAAGCGGCATCCCCCGCAGACACCGAAGTGCCGGCAGGGCGCCGGGACGCGATCCGGCCCCGGCTCGACGAGCGCCGTCCGGGTCGCTTCCGCGAAGCCCCGCTTGACCTTCGTCGCGCGTGCACGCACGAGGTCGCCCGGCAGCCCGCCGCGCACGAACACGACGAATCGGTCGAGCCGCCCGACGCCGTTTCCCCCGTAGGCGAGCGACTCGATGCGGAGCTCGACCTCGTCTCCGGTGCTGATCGGCGCGGCCACGGCCCGAGGGTAGCCGCCTACCGGAGCACCGAGACGTGCACCGACCGCGTGCGCGGCCCGTCGAACTCGCAGAAGAAGATCCCCTGCCAGGTCCCGAGCGCGAGCGTGCCGTCGTCGCGGAGCGGCACCAGGACGCTCGGCCCCATGAACGACGCGCGGATGTGGGTCGGCGCGTTCTCCTCGCCCTCCTCCACGTGCTGCCAGGGCCAGTCCGCCGGGACGATCCGCTCCAGGGCGGCCTCGAAGTCGCGCGCGACCATCGGGTCCGCGTGCTCGTTGATCGTCACGCCCGCGGTCGTGTGCGGGACGTAGACGAGCACCGCCGAGCCGTCTTCACCCGCGACCGCCTCCTGCACGAGGCGCGTGACGTCGACGAGCTGGCTCGGCCGCTCGGTGCGGACGGTGAGGGTCTTCACGCCCCGGTCAGAGGGCGCCGCCGGCCGCGGGAGGCGCGCTCGCCTCCACGCCTCCGTCGCCGACGGTCTCGCGGGCGAGGAAGTCCTCGACGTGCATGACGTCGTTCGTCGAGCGCGTCACGACGTCCAGCAGCGAGGACATCGACGAGACCTCCTCGCGCTGCTCCTTCAGGAACCAGTGCATGAACTGCTCGGCGACGAGGTCGACCTCGTCTCGCGCGGTCAGCGCAAGCTGCTGGATCTGGCTCGTCACGCGCCTCTCCTGCTCGAGCGCGAGCTCGACCGGGCCCGCGATGTCCGAGAACGACACCTGCGGCGCCTCGACGGACGGGATCACGACGTCTTCGTCCGCGTCGAGGAGGTACTGCACCATCATCATCGCGTGGTTCCGCTCCTCGACCGCCTGGCGGTAGAAGTGCGCGGCGAGCTGCGGGAGCGTCTGCGCGTCGTAGTGGACGGCGATCGCGATGTACTGCTGCGACGCACCGAACTCGTAGGCGATCTGCTGGTTGAGGGCATCCGTGAACCGAGACATGCCGTGACTCTAACCAGCCCGGACCTGACGCGGACGATGCCCCGCCGCGATCGCGGGTCAACGTAGCATCGCTGCGTGGCCGACCTCGGGATCCCCGACACCCTCAAAGGACGAAGCTTCACGCGCGTCTCGGGGTGGAGCCCGGGTGAGCTGCTCCTCGCGTTGGACCTTGCCCGCGAGCTGAAGGTCGAGCGGACGCGGCGGAAGGAGCTCCGGATTCTCCCGGGCCGAACCGTCGGCCTCATCTTTCGCAAGCCGTCGACGCGAACTCGGATCAGCTCGGAGGTCGGGATCGCGGAGCTCGGCGGTATGGCCCTGTACGTGCCGGCGGCGGATCTCCAGCTCGCACGGGGCGAGTCGACCCGTGACACCGCGCTCGTTCTCTCGCGGTTCCTCAGCGCCATCGTGATTCGCACGTTCGACCAGGCCGAGGTCGAAGGCTTCGCGACGCACGCGACGATCCCGATCGTCAACGGCCTGACCGACGCCTCTCATCCGCTGCAGGCGCTCGCCGACGCGATGACGATCCGCGAGAGGTTCGGCGAATTGACGGGCGTCCGCGTCGCCTATCTCGGAGACGGCAACAACGTCTGCCATTCGCTGATGCGGATCGGGGCACGGACCGGGATGCACATCACTGCGGCGTGCCCGGCGGGCTACCGCCCGGACCCGGCGATCGTGGCGTCGTGCCAGGGGGAAGCGGCGGCGAGCGGCGGCGCCGTCGAGGTCGTCGAGGATCCAGGTGACGCGGTCGCGGGGGCGCAGGTCCTGTACACCGACGTGTGGACGAGCATGGGCCAGGAGGAGGAGCCCGAACGCCGTCTGCACGATCTCGCGGCCTTCCGGCTCGACGAGGAGAAGCTCGCGCAGGCGGGACCCGACGCAGTTGCGATGCACTGCCTGCCCGCCCACCTCGGTGAGGAGATCACGGAGGGCGTCCTCTACGGCGATCGCTCGCTCGTGTGGGACCAGGCGGAAAACCGGCTGCACGTCTACAAGGCCGTTCTCGCCCTCACGGTTCGCTGACGGCGAGCCACCTATCCCTCGCGCGTGCGCTTCGACGACGTCGTCCGGTCGGCGCTCGACGCGCTGCCACCCGAGATCGCCGCCGGCCTCGAGAACGTCGCGGTCGTCGTCGAGGACGAGAACCCGGAGGACCCGGGCCTCTACGGGCTCTTCGAGGGCGTGCCGCTGACCGAGGGCGGGCCCGACGCGGGCGACCTCCCCAGTCGGATCGCGATCTACCAGCAGCCGCTCCAGGCCGACTTCCCGGACGAGCACGAGCTGCGCGAGGAGATCCGGATCACGGTGCTCCACGAGCTCGGGCACTACTTCGGCCTGGACGAGGACCGCCTCGCCGAGTTGGGCTACGAGTGACGACATTCCTCGAGGTCGTCACGTGGGTCGCGCTGGCCGCGGGCGCCGTGGTCGTCGCGGTGTTCCTCTTCGCACGAAGGCGTTAGGAAAGCGCCGCGGCGGGGAATGCCGAAGGCGGTGCCGACGTTTTCCAGGTCATGAACACCATTCCGCGGATCCACGATCAGATCGAGGAGTTGAGCGAGCGGCGCGTGACCCTGTGGAACTCGCTTTCCCTGGGACGCGATCCGGCAGTGGTCGAGGAGATCAAGGCCCTCGACGCGCAGCTCGAGGAACTGTGGGAGGCGCACCGCGCAGAGCGCGCGCGCATCCGGTTCGGCGAGCGGGACGACATCGTCCGCCGGGCACGGGCAGAGGAGCGCTTGGAGCGGGCCGCGTAACGCGGCCTGTCGTTTTCCGCAGGGAATCGACCCCGTTCGCCGTACGATGTCGGCGTGCTCGGACGCCGCGTCGAAACCGATGATGCCCTCGTAGAGGAGCGCCTCGCGCTCGCAGAGCAGCGTGCTGCGCTCGAGGATCTGAAGCGACAGCTCACGGAGCGCGTCGCAGCGGTCGCGGAGCGCGAACAGGAGCTCCGCGCGGCGCTGACCCAGGTCGCGGCCGGAGAGCCTGCGGGTGTGGCCCTACCGGCCGTCGTCTCGCCGCAGGCCGATCACCTCGCCGCGCGCGCGGCAGCGCTCGCGGAGCGCGAGCGGGTGCTCGCGGCACGGGAAGCGGCGATCGACGCCTCTGCCGGCAACGGCTCGAGCGACGCAGGGCAGGCCGCGATCGGCGAGTTGACCGCGGCCCTCGAGGCACGCTCGCGCGAGCTCGACGCGCGAGAGCGGGCGTTGCAGGAGCGCGAGCGCATCCCGGCCGACCCTGACGGCGCCAGGCTGGCGCAGATCGAGGCTCGGCTTGCCGAGCTGCGACGTGCAGAGGAGGCTTTTCTCCGCACCCGTCGGCGAGCTCGCCGAGCACACCGACGCGATCTCTGCCCGAGAGCAGCTCCTCGCCCAGCGCGAGCGGGAGCTCGACGAGCGCGAAGACGGCTGGGGCGGCGCCGACCTCCAGGAGCTCGAGTCCCGGCTCCGCCGACTCGAGACCCAGCGTCAGGCGGCGCAGACGCGGGAGCTTCAGCGGCGGCTTCCGCCGGCTCGAGCAGGAAGGCTCGCGCCGCCCGCCCCCTGCGTAGGTCGGGCGCCACGCACGCAAGGACTCGAGCTACAGGGCTAAACTAGGCCTTCCCGGGGCGTTAGCTCAGTTGGGAGAGCACCAGCTTTGCAAGCTGGGGGTCGCCGGTTCGAGCCCGGCACGCTC
>CAWCCO010000018.1:0-230092 GCA_963794115.1 uncultured Actinomycetes bacterium
GCGGGGGATGACCCACGACGGGATCGGGAAGTACCCTCGCAGGTCGTCGAAAAGGTGCCCGGCCCGACCGACGACGTGGTGAAGATCCTCAAGGACACGGGCACCGACGTCGTCGTCAACTACCTCCCCGTCGGCTCCGAGGCGGCGACGAAGCGGTACGCGGAGCAGATCCTCGAAGCCGGTGTGGCGATGGTCAACTGCATGCCCGTGTTCATCGCGCGCGAGCCCTACTGGCAGAAGCGCTTCGAGGACGCCGGCTGCCCGATCATCGGCGACGACATCAAGTCGCAGGTCGGCGCGACGATCACCCACCGCGTGCTCACGACGCTGTTCGGCGACCGGGGTGTCCACCTCGACAAGACGATGCAGCTCAACGTCGGCGGGAACTCGGACTTCCTCAACATGCTGGAGCGCGAGCGACTCGAGTCGAAGAAGATCTCGAAGACGAACGCCGTCACGTCGATGCTCGACTACGACATCGGGGCGGACAACGTCCACGTCGGCCCGTCGGACTACGTGCCCTGGCTAACCGACCGCAAATGGGCGTACATCCGCATGGAGGGCTCGTCGTTCGGCGACGTGCCGCTCAACGTCGAGCTCAAGCTCGAGGTATGGGACTCGCCGAACTCGGCGGGCATCGTGATCGATGCCGTCCGGCTCGCCAAGCTCGCGCTGAACAACGGCATCGCCGGCTCCCTCGAGGCGCCGTCGAGCTACCTGATGAAAGTCGCCGCCCGTGCAGATCGTCGACAGCGAGGCGCGCGAGAACACCGTGCCGTCCATCAAGCAGAACGCGCTCAAGGGCGGGAAGAAAGCGAAAGCAGGCTCAAAGGTCTAGCGCGTCCTCGGACGCCGGCGCAGCCGGCAGTCCGCTTCAGGGAAGCGCCCGGGCGCGGCGGTGCGCCCGGGAGTCTGCGGCGTCCGTTCCGCGCAAGGGGAATGGACGCCGCAGGCAAGATGCCCGAGTGTCGCTCCGCATCTGCCTGGTGACCCCGCATGCGTGGTCCGTGCCGCACGACACCAACGAGCACGTCGCAGGCGTCGCCTCGGCGCTCCGTGCTCGTGGACACGACGTCGTGGTGCTCGCGCCGTCGTCACGCTCCGCCGACCTCGTCGCCGGACGTCGCGCGCTTCAGCGGGGCACGCTCGAGGGCGTCGTCGCCCTCTCTCGCGCCGTGCCGGTCTCGCCCCGAGCAGCAGTCGGGATCCCGGTCGGCGTGGGGGCGAACGTCGCGGCCGCGCTCCGCAGGGGCGACTTCGACGTGGTGCGCGTATGGCTTCGACCCGGCGATGCCGGGGCTCTCGTACGTCGCGCTGCTGGAGGCCGAGACGACCACGGCCGCGACGTTCGTGGATCCGGAGCGGCTGGGCTTCCCGACGCGGCGGAACCACCGCGACCGCCTCCTCGCTCGCATCGACACGCTGCTCGCCACCTCCGACGTCGTCGCTAGCCGAGCGGCGGAGCGGTTCCCGGGAGCGTTCACCGTCGCGCCGGCCGGGGTCGACCTCGACCTCCTCCGACCGGGGCGGAAGCGGAACCTCGTCGTCATCGAGACGTCCGCGGCGGGCCTGCCCGTCGGGCGCGCCGCGCTCCGGGCATTGCGCGGGCTTCCGGGCTGGGAGGCCGTCCTCGTCCGAACAGCGCGCCTCGCGGCGCGCCCGTCGATCCCGATCCGCCTACGCGATCGCATCCGGGTCCGAACCGCCGTCTCGGCCTCTGCACGGGCCGAGCTCCTGCGCTCCGCCTCGATCGTCGTCCCGTCGCCCGAGGGCCTGCGTCGGCTGCGGGACGAGGCGGCGGCGGCCGGTTGCGCGCTCGTCGATCCACCTGGCGTCGCGACCCAGCCCGAGCTTGCAGCGGCCTCGCTCCTGCGCCTCGCCGAGGATCGCGCTGCCCGTGACCGGGACGTCGCGGGGCGCCGAAAGGGCATCGAGGGGCGGAGCTTCGCGGCCGTCGCCGAGCGGCTCGACGGGATCTACTCCGACGCAGCGAGGCGTAGGCGGCCGGCCCGCACCCACGAGACCGAGCCACTCGCCGACCGCGAGTGGATCGTGGCAGACCTGCACATGCATACGAACCACTCGCACGACTGCTCGATCGAGCCAGCCGGGCTCGTCGACCACGCCGAGTCCGAAGGGCTCGGTGCGATCGCGGTCACCGACCACAACGTCTTCTCGGGAGCGCTCGAGACCGTCGAGCTCGCACGGGGCCCAACCTGATCGTCATCCCTGGCGAGGAGGTCAAGACCGAGCGGAACGGCGAGGTGATCGGCCTCTTCCTCCGCCACGAGATCCCGCGCGGCATGTCGTTCGCCGAGACGGTGGCCGCGATCCGTGAGCAGGAGGGCGTCGTGTACGTCCCGCACCCGTTCGACCGCATGCATTCGATCCCGGCGCCCGCGACGCTCCACCACCACCTCCCGGAGATCGACGTGCTCGAGGTCTACAACGCCCGTCTCCTGTTCGACGCCTACAACGACGAGGCCCTCCGCTTCGCGCGGAAGTACGGGCTCCTGGCCGGCGCGGTCTGACGCGCACGCGCTCCAGGGCGTGGGCACAGGCGCTCTGCGTATGCGCCGCTTCGACGGGCCCGAGGAGTTTCTCCTCTCGCTCCGCACGGCGACCGTGCTGCGACGCCCGAAGTCGCTCGCCTACCTCCAGTCGCTCAAGTGGGTCGCTCAGGTAAGGGAGCGAGTGGGCGACCGGCGGTAGAGGAAGCAGCCGCTGCGGCCCCGAAAGAGTACGCCGATGGGTATCGCCGACGAGCGGCCTCAGGCTCCCGGTGGTCCGGCCGCAAAGGCGCCCGGCCGGGACGAGATCCAGGAGCGGTACCTGCGCCGTGCGATCTCCGAGATCAACGAGCTCGGCGACGAGCTGCTCGCCCTGGGCGACGAACTCCACGTCCCCGTCCTCGGGAGCGGGCATCCGCTCGGGGACGTCTTCCTGCTCAAGCACCGGCCGACCCCGAGCGAGATCCAGGAGGGCGTGGCCTTCTTCGGCCGCTCGGGGCAGGCGCTCCTCAAGTCGCTGCAGCGCCTCGCCGTCGACCCCCTCGCGATCTACGGGACGAACTGCCTCAAGTTCGGCACGGAGGATTCCGCCGATGCGCGGCGCTGGCTGACGCGGGAGCTGCATATCGTGCAGCCGCGGCTCGTCGTGGCGATGGGCGGCGAGACGGTCGCGTTCCTCGCTGCGCTCGAGTTCCCGCTCTCGGTGCCCCTCGACCCCGAGCGTGCCGGGAGCTCCAACGATTCACGCCGACGATCGACGGCATCGTCACGCCCGACATCGACGCGTCGCTCGACGAGCAGTCGGCGAAGACGAGCTTCTGGAACGCCTTCAAGATGCTCGGCACATGGTGGGCCGAGCTGCCGCCGTACTGAGCGGGCGCCGGCCGGGCTGGCGGCTCGCGGGGCTGCTCACCGCGCTCGTCGCGTGGGATGCACTCGCCGCAGAGCTGCCGGGCGACTCCGGCAGCCTCGACGTCGCGCTCGTCGCGATCGTGCTGATCCCGGCGGCTTTCGCCGTCGCCTGGCTCTTCCTCCCTTTTGCCGGCGCGCGCGGGCTGCTTCCGGTCGGGCTCGGGTTCGTTGCGCTCTGCGTCGTGCTCGACCTCGCAGGGCTCGGCGCGGCGTTCAACGTCGCGAAGCTCGTCGCGCTGACGCTCCTCGGGTTCTGGTTCCCCGGCTCTTCGACGAGCTTTCGTGGGTCGTGCTCGTCGCGGCGCTGATCCCGTGGGCGGACATCTTCTCCGTGTACCGCGGGCCGACGCGTGAGGTCGTGGAGGAGCGGCCCGGTGTGTTCGAGCGGGTGGCGGTGGAGTTCTCGCTGCCCGGCGAGCACGACGCGGCCCGAATCGGCCCGCCGGACGTGTTCTTCTTCGCCCTGTTCCTCGCGGCGGCGGCGCGGTTCGGCCTGCGCGTCGGGGCGACCTGGGTCGGGATGACGCTCGCACTCTCGCTCACCCTGCTCTTGACGTACGTGTTCGATGTCGCCGGCCTCCCCGCCCTGCCCGGCATCGCGCTCGGGTTCGTCCTCCCAAACCTCGATCTGCTCTGGCGGGCGCTCCGCGAGCGGAGCGCCCCGAGCAGCGGCTCAGCCGATAGCTAGCAGTTCTTCTTCGCCCACGCCTCGATGTGGGAAGCCGCCCGCTGCACCTCTTGCGAGTCGAGCGTCGTCGCGAGCTTCTGCAGCTTCGCGAGCGTCGCCGCGTCGGGCGTCCCGCTCGAGAGGTCCGTGCCCTTGAGCGCATCGGCGATCTTCTGGAAGTTCTGCGCGAGCACCTGCCAGTCGGCCTTGATCTCGTCCGGCACCTGGTCGGCCATCTCGTCGAAGAGCTTCGAGACGTCGGCGACGCCGGAGTCCTGACCCCCCATCGCCGCGGCCAGCTTCGAGCCGAGGCCCGCGAGATCCGCGCACTTTCCGGCAAGCGCCGCCGTGTCTCCGCCCGAATCCTCGGTCGACGTCTGCCTGGTTGTCGTCATCTCGGCGGTCGTAGTGACCTCCGTCGTCATCTCGGCGGTCGTCGTGTCGCTGCTCGCCTCGTTGGAGCTGCCACCGCAGCCTGCGGCGACGAGCGCGAGCGCGCCGACGAGCAGCGCCGCAAGCCTTCTTGCCTTCATCTGGTTCACCCTTCGGTCGGCTGTGCCGCCCTCACTGCCGCGCGGCGTCTGCATTCTGCTCCTCCGTCCGGCCGGATGAAAGAACGAGCGAGGAGACGCTCTCGATGTGAGGTGTGTGGGGGAACATGTCGACCGGGGTGCAGTACTCGAGCCGGTAGCCGAAGTCGTCACGGAGCACAGCGAGGTCCGACGCGAGCGTCGTCGGGTTGCACGAGACGTAGACGAGCCGTGGCGCCTGGAGCGCGCCGGTGCGGCGCAGGGCCTTCCCGGCGAGCCCGGCGCGCGGCGGGTCGACGACGACGACGTCCGGCGGGCCGGCCCTTTCCCGGAGCTCCTCGAGCGACTGTCCGACGTTGCCGGCGAAGAACTGTGCGTTCCCGATCCCGTTGACCGTCGCGTTCTCGATCGCGCAGGCGACCGACTCCTCCGAGATCTCGACTCCCCATACCGAGGCCGAGTCAGCGGCGAAGGACAGCCCGATCGTGCCCGTCCCGCAGTAGAGGTCGTAGACCGTCTCGTCTCCCGTCAGCCTCGCGGCCTCGCGGGCGAGCCCGTAGAGCCGCTCGGCCATCGCCGTGTTCGTCTGGAGGAACGCGTTGGGCCTGATCCGGAAGCGGAGCCCTGAGAGCTCCTCCTCGATCCACCCTTCTCCCCACAGCAGCCGGGTCGGAAGGTTCGTCACCTCGGCGAGGCGGTCGTTCACCGCCCAGTGGATCGACCGGACCTCGGGGAACCGGGTGAGGGTCTCGACGAGGAAGTCCGCGTCGAACCGCTCGCCCGGCGCGGTGACGAGGAGCACGAGGAGCTGCCCGGTGTTTCTGGCCTCGCGGACGACAAGATGGCGGAGGTACCCCGTGCCCGACTCCTGGTCGTACGGCTCGAGGCCCTCCTCGCGTGCCCACTGCTTCACGGCCTCCCGCACGGCGTTGCCGAGCTCGGTGGTGAGCAGGCACTCCTCGACGTCGATCACCTCGTCCCAGCGGCCGGCGCGATGGAAGCCGAGCACGAGGCAATCGTCTCCCGGCGCGAACGAGTACTCGAGCTTGTTCCGGTAGCCGTACTCCTCGACGGCGGGCACGATCGGCGCGACCGACGGCTCGACGAAGCGTCCGAGACGCGTCAGCGCGTCGCGCACCTGCGCTTCCTTCGCGGCGATCTGCTGCTCGTACGCGAAGTCCTGGAAGCGGCATCCCCCGCAGACACCGAAGTGCCGGCAGGGCGCCGGGACGCGATCCGGCCCCGGCTCGACGAGCGCCGTCCGGGTCGCTTCCGCGAAGCCCCGCTTGACCTTCGTCGCGCGTGCACGCACGAGGTCGCCCGGCAGCCCGCCGCGCACGAACACGACGAATCGGTCGAGCCGCCCGACGCCGTTTCCCCCGTAGGCGAGCGACTCGATGCGGAGCTCGACCTCGTCTCCGGTGCTGATCGGCGCGGCCACGGCCCGAGGGTAGCCGCCTACCGGAGCACCGAGACGTGCACCGACCGCGTGCGCGGCCCGTCGAACTCGCAGAAGAAGATCCCCTGCCAGGTCCCGAGCGCGAGCGTGCCGTCGTCGCGGAGCGGCACCAGGACGCTCGGCCCCATGAACGACGCGCGGATGTGGGTCGGCGCGTTCTCCTCGCCCTCCTCCACGTGCTGCCAGGGCCAGTCCGCCGGGACGATCCGCTCCAGGGCGGCCTCGAAGTCGCGCGCGACCATCGGGTCCGCGTGCTCGTTGATCGTCACGCCCGCGGTCGTGTGCGGGACGTAGACGAGCACCGCCGAGCCGTCTTCACCCGCGACCGCCTCCTGCACGAGGCGCGTGACGTCGACGAGCTGGCTCGGCCGCTCGGTGCGGACGGTGAGGGTCTTCACGCCCCGGTCAGAGGGCGCCGCCGGCCGCGGGAGGCGCGCTCGCCTCCACGCCTCCGTCGCCGACGGTCTCGCGGGCGAGGAAGTCCTCGACGTGCATGACGTCGTTCGTCGAGCGCGTCACGACGTCCAGCAGCGAGGACATCGACGAGACCTCCTCGCGCTGCTCCTTCAGGAACCAGTGCATGAACTGCTCGGCGACGAGGTCGACCTCGTCTCGCGCGGTCAGCGCAAGCTGCTGGATCTGGCTCGTCACGCGCCTCTCCTGCTCGAGCGCGAGCTCGACCGGGCCCGCGATGTCCGAGAACGACACCTGCGGCGCCTCGACGGACGGGATCACGACGTCTTCGTCCGCGTCGAGGAGGTACTGCACCATCATCATCGCGTGGTTCCGCTCCTCGACCGCCTGGCGGTAGAAGTGCGCGGCGAGCTGCGGGAGCGTCTGCGCGTCGTAGTGGACGGCGATCGCGATGTACTGCTGCGACGCACCGAACTCGTAGGCGATCTGCTGGTTGAGGGCATCCGTGAACCGAGACATGCCGTGACTCTAACCAGCCCGGACCTGACGCGGACGATGCCCCGCCGCGATCGCGGGTCGACGTAGCATCGCTGCGTGGCCGACCTCGGGATCCCCGACACCCTCAAAGGACGAAGCTTCACGCGCGTCTCGGGGTGGAGCCCGGGTGAGCTGCTCCTCGCGTTGGACCTTGCCCGCGAGCTGAAGGTCGAGCGGACGCGGCGGAAGGAGCTCCGGATTCTCCCGGGCCGAACCGTCGGCCTCATCTTTCGCAAGCCGTCGACGCGGACTCGGATCAGCTCGGAGGTCGGGATCGCGGAGCTCGGCGGTATGGCCCTGTACGTGCCGGCGGCGGATCTCCAGCTCGCACGGGGCGAGTCGACCCGTGACACCGCGCTCGTTCTCTCGCGGTTCCTCAGCGCCATCGTGATTCGCACGTTCGACCAGGCCGAGGTCGAAGGCTTCGCGACGCACGCGACGATCCCGATCGTCAACGGCCTGACCGACGCCTCTCATCCGCTGCAGGCGCTCGCCGACGCGATGACGATCCGCGAGAGGTTCGGCGAATTGACGGGCGTCCGCGTCGCCTATCTCGGAGACGGCAACAACGTCTGCCATTCGCTGATGCGGATCGGGGCACGGACCGGGATGCACATCACTGCGGCGTGCCCGGCGGGCTACCGCCCGGACCCGGCGATCGTGGCGTCGTGCCAGGGGGAAGCGGCGGCGAGCGGCGGCGCCGTCGAGGTCGTCGAGGATCCAGGTGACGCGGTCGCGGGGGCGCAGGTCCTGTACACCGACGTGTGGACGAGCATGGGCCAGGAGGAGGAGCACGAACGCCGTCTGCACGATCTCGCGGCCTTCCGGCTCGACGAGGAGAAGCTCGCGCAGGCGGGACCCGACGCAGTTGCGATGCACTGCCTGCCCGCCCACCTCGGTGAGGAGATCACGGAGGGCGTCCTCTACGGCGATCGCTCGCTCGTGTGGGACCAGGCGGAAAACCGGCTGCACGTCTACAAGGCCGTTCTCGCCCTCACGGTTCGCTGACGGCGAGCCACCTATCCTTCGCGCGTGCGCTTCGACGACGTCGTCCGGTCGGCGCTCGACGCGCTGCCACCCGAGATCGCCGCCGGCCTCGAGAACGTCGCGGTCGTCGTCGAGGACGAGAACCCGGAGGACCCGGGCCTCTACGGGCTCTTCGAGGGCGTGCCGCTGACCGAGGGCGGGCCCGACGCGGGCGACCTCCCCAGTCGGATCGCGATCTACCAGCAGCCGCTCCAGGCCGACTTCCCGGACGAGCACGAGCTGCGCGAGGAGATCCGGATCACGGTGCTCCACGAGCTCGGGCACTACTTCGGCCTGGACGAGGACCGCCTCGCCGAGTTGGGCTACGAGTGACGACATTCCTCGAGGTCGTCACGTGGGTCGCGCTGGCCGCGGGCGCCGTGGTCGTCGCGGTGTTCCTCTTCGCACGAAGGCGTTAGGAAAGCGCCGCGGCGGGGAATGCCGAAGGCGGTGCCGACGTTTTCCAGGTCATGAACACCATTCCGCGGATCCACGATCAGATCGAGGAGTTGAGCGAGCGGCGCGTGACCCTGTGGAACTCGCTTTCCCTGGGACGCGATCCGGCAGTGGTCGAGGAGATCAAGGCCCTCGACGCGCAGCTCGAGGAACTGTGGGAGGCGCACCGCGCAGAGCGCGCGCGCATCCGGTTCGGCGAGCGGGACGACATCGTCCGCCGGGCACGGGCAGAGGAGCGCTTGGAGCGGGCCGCGTAACGCGGGCTGTCGTTTTCCGCAGGGAATCGACCCCGTTCGCCGTACGATGTCGGCGTGCTCGGACGCCGCGTCGAAACCGATGATGCCCTCGTAGAGGAGCGCCTCGCGCTCGCAGAGCAGCGTGCTGCGCTCGAGGATCTGAAGCGACAGCTCACGGAGCGCGTCGCAGCGGTCGCGGAGCGCGAACAGGAGCTCCGCGCGGCGCTGACCCAGGTCGCGGCCGGAGAGCCTGCGGGTGTGGCCCTACCGGCCGTCGTCTCGCCGCAGGCCGATCACCTCGCCGCGCGCGCGGCAGCGCTCGCGGAGCGCGAGCGGGTGCTCGCGGCACGGGAAGCGGCGATCGACGCCTCTGCCGGCAACGGCTCGAGCGACGCAGGGCAGGCCGCGATCGGCGAGTTGACCGCGGCCCTCGAGGCACGCTCGCGCGAGCTCGACGCGCGAGAGCGGGCGTTGCAGGAGCGCGAGCGCATCCCGGCCGACCCTGACGGCGCCAGGCTGGCGCAGATCGAGGCTCGGCTTGCCGAGCTGCGACGTGCAGAGGAGGCTTTTCTCCGCACCCGTCGGGAGCTCGCCGAGCACACGGACGCGATCTCTGCCCGAGAGCAGCTCCTCGCCCAGCGCGAGCGGGAGCTCGACGAGCGCGAAGACGGCTGGGGCGGCGCCGACCTCCAGGAGCTCGAGTCCCGGCTCCGCCGACTCGAGACCCAGCGTCAGGCAGCGCAGACGGGAAGCTTCAGCGGCGGCTTCCGCCGGCTCGAGCAGGAAGGCTCGCGCCGCCCGCCCCCTGCGTAGGTCGGGCGCCACGCACACAAGGATTCGAGCGTGCAAGGGCTAAACTAGGCCCGTTCCCGGGGCGTTAGCTCAGTTGGGAGAGCACCAGCTTTGCAAGCTGGGGGTCGCCGGTTCGAGCCCGGCACGCTCCACTTCTGCGCAAGCGGGATTCCGCAGACGCGGAATCCCGCCGCTTGATCCCCGCCTTCGGCGCGGCACACCCCTGAAGGCGCCCGCATGCGCGGTCGCAACCCGCTCTGACTCACCCGCCGCACGACCGTCGCAACCGTCATGAACTCCTCGCCGCTACGCGGGGCGGGGTCCGGCTCACCCGCGTGCCTCTTTCCCGCGCACCCATCGCTGAGGCTTACTCGGTGCAGGTGAGTCCGTGGCGTGCCATGACCTGGCCCAGCGCGGCGAAGTCGGGTGGGCCGCCGGCGGCCGCGTCGAGGATGGCGGCGACCTCGCGGAAGTAGTCGGGGCCGAGGAGGCCGGGTGTCACGACCGCGAGCGCCTTCGCATCAGCGTCGCGCGTGTTGTCGAACCGGTGGAGCGCGCCGCGTGGAATGAGGAGGGCCTGGCCAGGCCCGATGTCGATTGGGGCTCCTTCGATCGTCCAGGTCAGCACTCCCTCGAGCCCATAGATCGTTTCCTCGTAGCCGTCGTGGCTGTGGGCCGCGGCGACCGTGGTGCCTGCCGGGACGTCGAACTCGAAGACTGCGACCGACCCTCCGGATTCCTCGCCCTCGACCAGGAAGCGAACAGCGATTCCACCAACCTTGATCTCCTTGTGCATCGTCATCGTCATCATGCGCTCCTCCCAAAGGTTTGGTAAAGTTACTTGACGATATATGACAAAGCCCAGTAAGTCAAGTAACTTTACTACCGCGGGGAAAGACGGAACTCCGTTCGGGCCGCCGCTCATCGGCGCCCTCCTGCGGATGCCGTGGGATGCAGTGCAGCGGCAGATGCTCGACCGCTTGCACGAGCGCGGCTTCGAGGACTTCGACGCCGCCTACCTGACCGTGTTCCAGTACCCAGGACCGCAGGACGCCCGGCCCTCGGAGCTCGCGGCTCGACTACGCATCAGCAAGCAAGCCCTGAACTACCTGCTCGGTGAGCTCGAACGGCTGGGCTACCTCGAGCGCCACCCGGATCCCGACGACTTTCGCTCCAAGCGGATCTCCCTGAAACCCCGCGGTACCGATGCGGTGGGAGTGATCCGCGAGGCAGTCGGCGAGGTCGAGACCGCCTGGGCTCAACGGCTCGGAGCAAAGCGATTCGACGAGCTCCGCAACCTCCTGCTCGAGCTCAACCGGCCGGCCTAGACGACGCGCGTGGTCACTTTCTGCCTGCTCCACGGCCAGTGGCACGACGGGTCGTGCTGGGCGCGGGTCTCCGACGCGCTTCGGGATCGCGGTCATGTCGTGCTCGCGCCCGACTTGCCGTTCGACGATCCGCAGGCGAGCTATGCGGAGCGCGCGCATCCCGCGATCGCCGCGCTCGACGGCGTTGCGGATCGCGTTGTCGTCGTCGGGCACTCGAACGCCTCGCCGGAGGCGGCGCTCGTCGCGGCCGAGTGCGGCGCAGCGCTGCTCGTGCACCTGTGTCCGCGGTTCGGCACCTTCGCGACGCCGTCCGACGCGCCGCCGGTGTTCCGCGACGGGTTTCCCTTCCCCCCGCGCGACGCTCACGACCGCGGCGTCTGGGACCCGGAGGCCGCGATCGAGGCGATGTACCCGCGGCTGCCGCCCGCGCTGGCCAGAACGCTCGCCGAGCGCCTGCGGCCCGGCGCACCTGCCGTCGGCGAGTACCCGCTGTCCGGGCATCCCGACGTTCCATCTGTCGTCATCTGGGCGACCGAGGACGAGTTCTTCACGCCCGAATGGCAAAGGTATGTCGCCGTCACCCTGCTTGGCGTGACACCTATCGAGATCCCCGGCGGGCACTTCCCGATGGTCGAGAACCCGGACGCGCTCGCAGCGCTTCTGGACCGACTAGCCGCCTCCTGAGCCGACACCGCGGCCGTCGGGATCCGACACCCGGGGGAACGAGCTACGCGAGCCGCCGGCCGAGCTGGCGATCGGCCGACCGCCTGCTGGGAGGGGTTCGGCCAGTCGGCCGTGTGACACCGGTGACACAGCGGATGGCGCGGCGGTGGACGACGCGGAGCTCGTCGCCTCCTAGCGTCGGTCGCGAACACAACGGAAGAAGCTTCAGGTGATCCGTTCAGGCGACACAATCGAGAATCCCGTCACCGGCGAGCGCCTCGTCTTCACGGCGACGTCAGCCGAGACAGGCGGCGAGTATGTGCGATTCGAGTGCTTCGTCGAGCCGTCGGGCTTCGTGGCGGCGGCGCACCTCCACCCGCTCAGGAGGAGCTCTTCGAGATCGTCGAGGGCTCGATCACGTTCAAGGTGAACGGCAAGGAAGTGCCGACCCGACCAGGTGATCGCGTCCTCGTTCCGGCCGGCACGCGGCACGGGTTCTGGAACGTCGGCGACCGGACAGCGCGTTTCATGTGCGAGGTGCGAGCACGACGCATCGGACGAGCGTCTGGTCCTGGGGTGGCGGATCAGACGCGCGGACGGAATGCGAGGAGCTCGGATCCGTGATCACGCAGCCAGTCACGGCGACGGCGCCAGCCCGGGCGATGTCGCTCGACGAGCGCCCAGAACTCCCGCGAGTGGTTCGGGACGCGCAGGTGACAGAGCTCGTGCACCACCACGTAGTCCAGCACCTCGTGTGGCGCGAGCACGAGCCGCCAGTTGAATGAGAGCGTACCGCGCGTAGAGCACGAGCCCCAGAGAGTGCGTTGCCCGCCGATCCGGATTCGGTGGTAGACGACACCGATGCGCTCGGCCTCCTCCCGGGCCAGGTTCGAAATGACCCTTCGCGCAGTCATCCGTGCCTCCGACTCACGCACCGCGGATGGGTCGAGACACAGTCGTCGGACCTGGCGACGTCGTTGATCCTCGATCCATCCGCGCTGCTCCTCGAGCCACCGCTGGACACCGGCACGACTCGTTCCCACCGGCACGGTGAGCCGCGGCGCCTCTCCCCAGGGCACCTCCAGCCGCCATCGCCGCGCCCGCGGCGACCACCGCACCTCGACCGCCTCCACGGCCTACGAGGTTAGGGCCCGCGTCGGGCGGCACCGGCTGGTTACGTCAATGCATCGATGTCGGCCGCGGCGGCACGAGCGCCTCTTTGGTGTCGGCGCGACCGCCCGTTGTGCTCGTCCACGGCGACGCGCGCTACTTCATGATCGACAAGCCGCTTCTCGACCCGCAGGGCCGCCGCATCGAGGACTTTACCCGCGCAGAGACCTTCGGCGATCACGGCGGCCATCAACGCCACACACCCCGAGTGCGATAGCAACGACGTCCACTGGGTCAAGGCGCTCGTAGACCCCAACAGCGAGACGTCTTCACGTTTCAACCACAGATCGTCCCGGCCAACCGTGTCGCGGTGCCGTCACCCTGAACCTACCCAAAGCTCGCCGCATCGTCAGCGGGGCGGCCACCGGGTTGCCCCGCTCGTGCGTCGATCGAGCCTGGGCCGATGTCAGTCGGCCGGACGGTCCCGGAGTGGTGCGACGCGGATCCGGTGAGAAAGGGTGGCGGCGAGAAGTGCAAGCCCCCATGCGATCGCGGCGATCGACCAGGCCCGACCAAGACCACCGGCCGCTTCTGGCCAGGCGAGCGATACGACCCCGAGATAGAACGCTGCGACGCCGGCGCACACCGGGACGAACGGCCGGAGGCTCATTCGCAGAGCCGCCGACACGGGCAGCACGACCAGTGCGAGGGCGAGCGCGCCCTGCACGGAGTAGTGGTCGATGCCGAGGGTGACGTCGCCGTCCGACCGGTTCTCCCGATTGAGTTGCCACATGTGCAGCGCATAGGAGAGCCACGGGACAGCCGCTGCCACCGCGACCAGGAACAGCGATCGGGAGAACTGGGACAGAGGATGCAACGGTTCGATCCGCTTTCGCCACGCTTCACCCAACCCACCCACGATCGCCGTCTGCAGCCCGAGGAGAGCAACGAGCACGAAGAGCCTCGTCTCCTTCGCGGCCACGGCCGACACTGCGAGGCAAAGGGTCGCGACCAGCAGCTGTGCAGTTCCTGCCATCGCGGCGCGTGGCCAGACGGCAAGCAGCACGAAGGCGGCGGCCACGATCACGGTGGCAAACAACCCCCATCCCGCCTCGAGCACCTGCGGCCAGTCGGCATTCCAGGTCACCGACAGGTCGATCACGCCGAAGCCGGGTAGAACCAGCCAGCTGAGCGCGAACAAGCCAGAAAGACGCACGCGCTGCGACCCCCCTCATCGCCACACCCTGCACTACTCAACGCCTCGCCGCGAACCTGGCCACGCTCTGGGGTCCCCCTTGTGAGCGGCGCAGCAACCTGTCCCGACCCCTCAGGGCTTCCGCCGTGGTCGCGTTGACGACGGCTCTTCCACGGGCGTAAGCTCGGCGGACGCCGACCGACTTGGTCGGTGAAAGCGGGGGACAGGAGGGTGCAGCATGCGTAGGAACCTTGCGGTCGCCGCGTGCGCGGTCATTGTCGCGGCGCTGAGTGCCGTTCCTGCTCTAGCCGGGGAGGTGAAGGGGCCTCCCGGCACGCCTAACGTTCCACGGACGCTTGAGCAGGTTCAGGCGATTCGGACGGGTGCGCCAGCCCACTCGCAATCCATCTGCTCCTACAACGGGTTGAACGACATGATCCCGACGCAGGGGCCGATCGACCAGATCACTCAGAATCCGCACAACCAGGGATCTCCTGGCGAGGCGGGCGCCGGCCCCGCGGGCTCCGGCGTTCCGGGCTCCCCGACCTGCGGTCGCGGAAGCAACCCGGAAAATCAGTAGCCGCGTAGGTGCTGCTGCTTGGCCCCGGCACAACGTCGGGGCCAGGCATTTTCACACGGAGCACCCGGTAATTCCCTTGCGGCGATTGGCGGGCCCGCGCGTGCCTGATCGCCGGCGAGACCCTCATCGAGCCAGCGTCGTGTTGACCCGTTCGTGTCAACGACAGGCTCATCGTGCTCCTGCTCGCGGACTAGCCCTCCGCACGGAATCCCTGGCCGGGCGTATAGCCCGCGGGGCGAAGGGAGTCGGCATCATCTTGAGCCCTGCGTTCGGGGAGGGCGGGGGACGCGCTTCGGCGCGATGGGCCTCTCTGGTCGTGGGGGCGGGGAACGGACTGCGGCGCCGTTCCCCGCTTACCTCTGAGTTGACACAGTTGCGTGACCAGTTCCTCGCCCGAGGGCGCCTGAGGACGGGGGTGTCACGCTTCACGTCGCTTTACGACGTGGAGCGACGAGCGCGGCGATGATCCCGACCGCCAGCCACAGCTGCACGTACGCCGAGAACCGCCCCGCGCGGTGCCAGCCGAGCCGGTCATGAAAGAGCTTCCTGCCACCCGGGCGCAGAAACGGGAAGACGTGCTCGAGATCCGGGGCGGAGCTCGCCGCAGCTCCAAGCGTGGCCGGATCGAGCGCGCCTCGCCGCACGGCGAGGACGAGGATCCCTCCGACGCCGCTCGCGATCTCGAGGCGGCGCGAGCGGAAGTCCTGGTGCGGCAGGCGGTCGCCCGCGAGGTGGAGGATCGGCCCCAGAAGGAGCGCCGCAGGTCGGGACCTGCTCGCCGCGCCGGCGGCAGCGCCCGTGGCCACGTGAAGCGCGACGATGATGACTGCCTTCCTAGCAGACATCATGAGTCCGAACGCGGCCGTCCCGATCGTCGGTGCGGTCGTCTGCTTCGTCATCCGCCTCGCCGGGCTGCACTTCGACCTGAACGTGCCGCACGCTCCCGGACGTCATGACGACGACCTGCACGGCCCTGGCCTACGATCTCGGAGCTGTGAGAGCGACAAGAAGATGGACCGACCTTGACCCGCGCGCGCGTAGGTTGATCGTCGTTGCCGGTGCGATAGAGAGTGTGCTCAAGCTCGCCGCCTTGCTCGACCTTGCGCGACGACCCTCGAATCAGGTACGAGGCTCGAAGGCAAGGTGGGTGACCGCCGTGTCGTTGATCAACTCGCTTGGCGGTGTGCCGATTGCGTACTTCGTGTGGGGCCGACGCAAGCCAGCACGCGGTACCGGCTCCTCGCTGCTGCGGCCAGAGCGATGACCTACCGGCTTTTGGCGCGCCGCCGCTTGATCTCGCCGATGAGCACCTCGTAGAGCTCGGAGAACCTCTCCGGCCTGTCCGCCACGGCGCGCGCGATCACCTCGCGCTCGGTCGCATTGAACTCCACTCGTACTGTTCTCGTGGAGAGGGCTCGTTCCAGCTTGTGCGCGACGGACGGATAGCCACGTTTCCGCAGTCGGCCGATCAGCTCGGGAACGTGATGAGCCTGCACCGGCACCCCGGCAACGTCAACGTCGCGCCGCAGCGACATGCTGAGTTGATCTCTCATGCGTGGGGCTCCCAAACCCACGGTGTCGAGCGCGGCGCGATGGACACGAGCCACGTCGGCCACGGAGAACACCCATTCCCGCGTTTTTCTGCGACGCCTGCGGGAAAGAACCAGAGCTCGGCCTATGAGAGCCAGCGTCCCAACGCCCAGCCGACGACCGTCGCGTTTCTCGGACGCGCTCGGACGTGTCGACTCGGTCCTGGGAGACGCGGTCGAGCGGTCGGTGCGACGACATCATCGCCGTCGTCTGCGACGAATCGGCTGGGAGAGTGCGTTGGATGCGCCCGCGGCGTACGTCGCTCCACACGCGTTCCCCCCGCGCGAGGGCAATCGGATCGAGGTGCTGGTCGATGGCGCCGATGCGCTGCCGCGCATCGCGGCCGCGATCCGCTCCGCCAAGCGCTCCGTCGACCTCGCGGGGTGGTTCTTCAGCCCAGAGTTCGAGCTGACGCGGGGGCAGGAAAGGCAGACGCTCTCTGAGCTTCTCCGGGAGACCGTCGACCGCGGCGTCGAGGTGCGGCTTCTGGCCTGGGCGGGTGCGCCGTTACCGTTGTTCCGGCCGGGCCGGCGCCAGGTCGAAGCCGTGATGGCCGACCTTGGCGACGGTTCGCGCCTGCATCTCGCGACCGATCGTCGCGAACGGCCGATGCACTGTCACCACGAGAAGCTCGTGATTCTCGATGGTCGGCAGGCGTTCGTCGGCGGGATCGACCTCACGGATCTGGCCGGCGACCGCTTCGACACCCGCCGCCATCCCATCCGCGATGGCAACGGCTGGCACGACGCCACCATGCTGGCCGAGGGAACCGTGGTCGAGGATCTCGCGCGCCACTTCGGGATGCGCTGGCTGGAGGTGACCGGCGAGCAGCTGGCGCCCCCGGAGCCCGCAGAGCCGACGGGCGACATCACGGTGCAGGTCGCGCGGACCGTGCCCGAACGCATCTACCGAAGCCTCCCGTTCGGCGACTTCTCGATCCTGGAGGCGTACGTCGGGGCTCTCCGCGCAGCTCGCACCCTCGTCTACCTCGAGAACCAGTTCCTCTGGTCGAGCGAGATTGTCGAGATCCTCGCGGAGCTGCTCAGAGCGCCGCCAACCGACGAGTTCCGAATGGTCCTGGTGCTGCCCGGCCACCCGAGCACGGGCGCAGACGACACCCGCGGCCAGCTCGCGGTGCTCAGCGAGGCCGATGCCGACGGCCGGCTGCTGTGCTGCACGCTGGTTGCGCGTGGCAGTGGTGCGGCAGAGGCCGTATACGTCCACGCCAAGATCGGCATCGTCGACGACCGTTGGCTGACCCTCGGGTCGGCGAACCTCAACGAGCACTCGCTGTTCAACGACACGGAGGTGAACCTCGTCATCGATGATCCAGGGCTCGCCGCAGCCACACGGCGCCGGCTGTGGGCGGAGCACCTGGAGATCCCGCTCGACGCGGCCGCCGGCGATTCGGCGACGCTGGTCGACGACATGTGGCGCCCGATCGCCTCCGAGCAGCTCACGCGACATCGGGCCGGCTCGCCTCCCACGCACCGACTCCGCCTGCTCCCCGGCGTCTCACGCCGGTCTCGTCGGCTGCTGGGACCGATCCAGAGCCTCCTCGTCGACGGCTAGCCCACGTTCTGGCCGGCGAGGTCCGCGTCGTAGATGCGGATGAGGCTCGCCGAGCCCGCCCGTTCCGAAGCGGATGCGCTGCGGTAGAGCGTGACGTGCGCACGACGCCGATCGAGGGAGAGCTCGCCGATGGAGTTGTGGAACGTACGCCGGCTCGAGATTGTCCATGCCGCGTCCGGCGGCTGCACACCACTGGCGCGCGCTAGTGCGGAGAAGACGAACGCCGCCGGTCGGGAACCGGTCATCCTCACGACGCGCCGCTCGGACGGGCTGAGTGGATTACGGAACGGGGAGCAGACGACCTGGTGGACGCGACTCGCGTCCGACCCCGCGCCGAGATCGACCGAGGCGACATAGCTCGTGTGGACGTCACCGCTGAGGATGGTGATCGTGGCAGGCGCCTCGTCGCGCCCGCCGACCGATCGCAGGAGCTCTGTCAGGCGGCGAAAGGATCGCTGGTACGCGGCCCAATGCTCGAGGTCGACGGCTCGCCGGAGCCGTTCGCCCAGCCGGCCGGCGAGCGCTCCCCAGGCGCCGTCGCAGGTTGCCTCGTTCCAGGCCTCGAGATGATGGATGCCATGAGGAAGGAACACCGGCAGGGTCGTCGCGAGGATCAGGTGGTCGAATTCACCCTCGGCATGCTCGGCGATCCACTCCCATTCTTCGGCGTCCACCATGTCCCGTCGCCCCTCGACGGTGACCCGCGCCGCGCGCGAGTCGATCACCAGAAGCCGGGAGCGGCCAAAGTCGCGGTAGTACGCCCACCTGGTCGCGGCTGACTCGCGATCCCAGTCCCGGGCGAGCGCCCGTAAGCGAGGCCCGCCGTCGTCGTCATCGCGCAGGTCGCGCAGCGGCCTCTCTTCCGCCAGCTCGGGGGGTGACAGGTTTCCGATGTGCTGGTACAGCCAGTACGACATGAAGGCGCCCGTGATTCGCTCGTCCCACCACGGCAGCCTGCGCATCTCCTCGACCCAGGCGTCGGAGATGTTCCAGTCGTCGTTGACGTCGTGATCGTCGAAGATCATGGTGCACGGCACCGTCGACAGCAGCCAGCGGATATCCGGGTCCGACCACGAGTCGCGATAGAGGCGGGTGTACTCCTCGAAGTCGGCGACTTCTTGGCCCGGGGGCTCGCATACGTCGCGGCGAGAACGGATGAATGCTGCGGTGTCCGGCGGGACGAGGTCGGCGTAAACCTGGTCGCCGAGCAACAGGAGCGCGTCGGGCCAGGGGACCTCTCCCTGTTGGAGCCTTCTCGAATACGCCCAGAGGGCGTCGATCTCGACCCCTTCCTCGTGCTCTGCCCGCGACAGCGAATAGGGCGGACGCTCGGGCGCCCCGACTCGGCACGAGCCGAAGACGAGCCGTGCCTCTCGCTCTCCCTCGCGAGTCCGGATCACGGGGCGCGGCCGGCCGTCTTCCGGGGGCCAGACGAGTCTTCCGTCCAGCCGCACGTCGTACGGGGTCACGCTTCCCGGGACGAGATCTTCGATGAGGACGAGCGCGTAGTGGTGTCCCTCGACGGTGAACGTTCGCGTGCTGTGCCCGAGAACTGTCACTTCCGCGGGCCGACCGGTCTCGACCCACACCGTGGCCGTCGTCGTGCCCGTGTACCGCAGGAGTGGCCCGACGAGGAGCTCGTGCTCCGGCGCAGCGACGGACATCGCTCCTGATCGTAATGGGGGAACGGGCCGCTACGGTTGGACTGCGGGTGACGAGCCGGAGGTCCTCTCGTCGGATGCCGCGATGTTGGTCGCGGTCTTCAGTGGGGCGCCGAACGTGAGGAAGCGGCCGCCGAAGGCGATCGCACAGACGGCGAACCAGGCCCAACCGAAGGCAAGCCCCGCGACGACGTCCGAGAGCCAGTGGACGTCGAGCATCACGCGGCTGCACGCGACCGCGACAGCGATTGCGGCAGCGACAGCCGCGATGAGAGTCCGCGTGCGCGGTGCCCGCCGTCGCGCCAGCACGAGCGCCACCGCCGCGTACAGGGCGGCAGCAGTCGCGGAATGGCCGCTCGGAAACGACGGACCGAGTGTTGCCGCGGCCGGGTTGAAGCTCGGCCGCACGCGGTCGAGCGCTTCCTTGATGGTCGTGACGAGGATGATCTCGCCGACGACGACGGAGACGAGGAAGACGGGCACCCATTTGTTCGGGATGCGCACGTACTCGGCGACCGCGACGACGACGACGACGATCAGCACGGCGTACGTGCTCGCGAGATCCGTGACCACCTGGAGGGCCTGCGTCGAGAAGTGCGTTCCGTGGTCGACCTGCCACTGACCGACGCTGTTGTCGATGTTCACGAGCTGGGCGTTCGTCCGCATGAGATAGGCGAGCAGCCCGAGGACAAGACCTCCGGCGACCGCAGCGAGGAGCGCCACCGTGAGCGCGAGGCCGGTCGCCGTGGCCGGATCCAAGCGGCTGCGGAGGGTCCTCGACAGCCACGGATGGCGGACGGCTTCGTCTCCGAGCTTGCGTCCGGCAGCCTGCGAGGCCTCCTCGGCGACGGCGGCCGTGGGAAAGCGATTTCCGATCACGAACACCAGGGATCCGGCGATCGTCGCGATGAGCATGAGGATCAGGATCGGCATCTGCGGATCACGCCTGCTTCTCGGTCAGCGGTGCCATTCCCAAGTGGGATTGTCCACGATCGGAGATGGGTAAACCCGGCGCCATGGCAACGCTCGACGCCATGCCGGTCGATCCGTCGACTGAGCCGCCGGCGGCCACCGCCCCCGGGAGCGTCGCCAAGGCTAAGGATGTGCCGCTCCTCGAGGCGCGGCGCGACGGCTGGGCGGAGTCCTTCGCGAGGCGCCTAGGAGCAGGGCCGATTCCCGTGTTCCTTGCCGCGATGCTGCTCGGATACGCGGCTCTGGTTGCGCTCGCCGTGGGCGCCGGCCTCGTGCTGACGCAGCTGCTGTTGCCGATCGGGGGGTTCGCAGCCTGGGACGAGAACATCAACCGCTGGCTCGCCGACCACCGCAACTCTCAACTCGAGCACCTGTCCTGGATCGGCTCGACGCTCGCCGGCGGAGTCGTGATCCCAGTGGTCGTGGGCCTGTGCCTCGTGACCTTCCTCGTTCTCCGTCGCTGGCGTCTGGCGGCGTTCGTCCTGTTGGTGATCTGCGTCGAGTCGGGCGCATATCGCGCCACGACGCTCGTTGTGCACCGCGATCGACCCGCAGTGGATCGCCTGGAAAGCCTGCCCGTCGACGCGAGCTACCCGTCAGGCCACACCGCCGCGTCACTTGCGCTCTACGGGGGCTTGTTGCTGGTGCTCGCCTCATACGTCCGACGCGCCGGCGTCACCGTCCTCGTCTGCTGCCTCCTGATCGCAATCCCCCTCTTCGTCGCCTGGGCGCGCATGTACCGCGGCATGCACCATCTCACCGACAGTGCCGCCGGTCTCCTCCTCGGCGTCGGCGCGCTCGTCGTGACGGTGTTTGCCGCGCGCGCCGCAGGGGCGGCGGCCGAGCGGCGCGATGCCGTCACCTCGAACGACACGAGAAGCAGGGCGGCATGAGCAAGGTCGCGGTGATCGCCCATGCGGGCAAGACGGTCGGTGGTGGGCTCGAGGAGCTTCGCGAGACGCTCTCGCGGGCCGGAGTGACCGATCCGCTCTGGTCGGAGGTCCCGAAAAGCCGATTCGCGCCCAAGCGCGTCCGGGCGGCACTGAAGGACGGGGCTGATCTGATCTTCGTCTGGGGCGGCGACGGGATGGTGCAGCAATGCGTCGACGTCGCCGCGGGCAAGGGCGTCCCCCTCGCGATCATCCCGGCGGGAACTGCGAATCTCTTCGCTTCCAGCCTCGACATCCCACAGGACATCTCCGAGGCAGTGCACATCGGGCTGCACGGCTCCCAGCGTGAGCTCGACGTCGGGAAGATCAACGGCGAGCGATTCACGGTCATGGCCGGAGCCGGCCTCGACGCGCAGATGATCCAGGATGCGGACGGCGGCTTGAAGGACCGGTTCGGCCGCCTCGCGTACATCTGGACGGCCTCCAAGCACCTGCGTGGCGACCCCTTCAAGGCCCGGATCGAGGTCAACGGCGAGCTCTGGTACAAGGGCAAGGCGAGCTGCGTGCTGCTCGGGAACATCGGCTCGCTGTTCGGCGGTGTCGAGGTGTTCGACAACGCGCGCCCGGACGACGGCCTCCTGGAGCTGGGAGTCACGAACGCCGAGGGCATCGGGCAATGGGCACGGACGATGGCCCAGACGGCGGTCGGCGCGACCAGCAAATCACCCTTTGTGCAGACCACGAAGGCGGAAAAGGTCGAGATCGAGCTGAGCCGGAAGGTGCGGTACGAGCTCGACGGCGGTGAGCGAACGACCGTCAAGCATCTAAAGGCCAAAGTCGAGCCCAAGGCGATCACGGTGCGCGTCCGGGAGGGCGGCTGACTCGCGCCGAGGTCCGAAGAGTGGGAGACGAGGACATGAGCGATACGTCGAACAGCACCCTGTTCCGTTCCGGCGGCCCGGCGAGGTCCGCTCGGGCTGCCCGTGAACGCGCGGTGCACTCGAGTGGATTCGAATGGCTCTCGCGGGCCGGCTTTGTCGCTCGTGGGCTGATCTACGCCATCATCGGCGTGCTGGCCCTCAAGCTCGCACTCGGCCACGGCGGCAAGCTCACCGACCAACAGGGCGCGCTCCACACCGTGGCCCGGCAGCCGTTCGGCAAGGTCCTCCTCTTGCTGGTGGCGATCGGGCTCGGAGGCTACGCGCTCTGGAGGTTCGTCCGGGCCGCGCTCGGGCACGGCCCCGAGGGCTCGGACACGGGATTCGATCGGGTCGCCGCCTTCGCGAGCGGGCTCGTCTACCTCGGCCTCTGCCTCCTTGCCGTCCGCATCCTGACGGGCTCTCACAAGGCCTCGGCAAATCCTGACAAGACGACCGCAGGCGTCCTCGGCTGGCCGGCCGGCACCTGGATCGTCGGTGCGGCCGGGCTCGTCCTCGTCGGCGTCGGCCTCTACCAGGGGTACCGGGGGCTGACGAAGGACTTCCTCGCCGACTCCAAGACCGAGGAGATGGGCCCTCGCACCAGGAGGTGGATCGGCGGGATCGGGCTGGTCGGGCACCTCGCGCGGATGGTCGTCTTCATGCTCGCGGGAACGTTTCTGGTCAAGGCGGCCGTCGAGTACGACCCGCATGCAGCCGTGGGGATCGACGGCGCGCTCGCCAAGCTCCTGCACCAGCCGCTTGGCCCGCTCCTCCTCGGGGTGGTGGCCGCCGGGCTGATCGCGTTCGCCGTCTACTCCTTCAGCGACGCGCGCTTCCGTCGAATCTAGAACGGCCGACTCAGGCGGTCCAACGACGTGACGGCAAAGAGGCGCCGAGCCCCCGGGGCTTCCTGCTCTTCGGAGGGTTGCTCTTTGGCCGATCTCGACCCATCATCTGTGGGCTGTTCCTTGTTTGAGCGCTCGAGAGGGGGTTCTTCGAATGACCCGCATCCTGGCCGTCTGTGTCTTGGTGGCGGCTCTCGTCGTGCCCGCAGCACTCGCGGCCGATCCGGCGCCGGCTGACTTCAAGAACGCCGCGAAGTACTGCAAAGCAGTGCGCGAGTCGAAAGGCGTGGATGCCTTCCAGACGCAATACGGAACGAACAAGAACAAGAAGAACGCCTTTGGGAAGTGCGTGTCGTCGACCGCGAAGGCCAAGGCCGAGAAACGCGAAGACTCGGCCGAGACCAACGCCGCCACCGCCGAGTGCAAGAAACAGCAGGCGGCAGACGCAGCGAAGTTCGCGCAGGACTACAAGAACCTTGGCCAGTGCGTGAAGTCCCACAAGGGCGGCGACGACTCGGACTGACGGCGTCGGAGGTTACGGACCGGTGCGGGGGGCGGCGCGAGCCGCCCTTCTTGTTGCGTGCCACCGACCCGTCCAGGCGGGAAGCTCGGCCAGCAGGCTATTCGATCCTGCTGCGGGGTTCGCGCCAGTTGTCGTCAGCCAGCAGGAGGTCATGGACGTCCTCGAGCTCCGGTGCTCGGGCGAGGGCGGCGAGGACGTCTTCTTTCTCGTTTCGCGTCATCGCGATCACCTGTGCGCGGAACAGCAAAGCCTGCTCGAGCCTTCGTCCGAGCGGACGTCGCTCCAACATCGCTGCGAGACGACGAACGACGTCGTCGTCGACCCAGACCCCTCCCATGATCATGCCGCAGTTCCTTCCTGTAGCCGCAGTGGGGCCCTGCACGTTTTCCCTCGCTCCCCCGTCCCACAAACACGGCGCGACCGGAGATCCTCGGTGGAGACATCGTCTCCACGGCGCGCGTACCATCACACCCCATGCGCGAGGTGCGCCCGGGTGTCTGGCACTGGCAATCGCCTCATCCCGACTGGAACGAGGAGCAGTGGTGGCCCGAGCTGGTCTCGTCGTACGGGATCGAGCTCGGCGACGAGCTCGTGTTGTTCGACCCGCTCTCGGTTCCCGACGAGCTGCTCCAGCGAGCGACCGCAGTCGCCCTGACCGCGCCGTATCACGAGCGCGATGCCCGTCGGCTCGGTCTTCCGATCCACACGCCGCCCGCGGACACCTGGCAGGACTGGGTCGAGAAGTTCGGCGTCGACCCCGACCGGGTGCGCGGCCTGGAGAGCGACGACCTCGCGTGGCTGCGCGCGGGCGAAGGCGAGGGGCACTTCCACGGTCCCGGGCCCTGGCCGTTCGGCATCACCGCCTACGCCGGACGCGAGGACAACGACCTCGTCCTCTGGCTCCCGTCGGTCAACGCAATCGTCACCGGAGACTCCCTCTCCGACTTCGGGGAGGGGCTGAACGTCCAGCTCGGCGGTCGCACGCACGTCACGCACGACGACGTCGTCGACCGGCTCCGCCCGTTGCTCGATCTCCCGATCGAGCTCGTGCTGCCAGCGCACGGCGAGCCGACGGATCGCGCGGCACTCGAGCGCGTGCTCGCCGGAACACATCGGGCCGACGCCTGACGAGGGATTCCGGCCGGGGAGCCGGAACCGCAACCGGAGACCGAGTCACTCGGGCCAGGGTTGCAGGGTCGGCGCCGGATCGCGAAGCTCTGAGGGGCCGGTCTCACTTCTGAGACACGGCAGGGGGATGACCGGCCCTTTAGCCTTCTTCACGCTTTGCCGATGATCGCGGCATGAAGGCGAGGGGGATCGTCGTCCTGAGCGACTTCGTGTGGATCGGCGTCCTGGTCTTCGGGCTCGTGCTCGTCGCCCGGGGCCTGTTCTAGCCGTCCTGCAGCCCGGTGCGCGCCCGGCTACGAGTCGAGGAGCCGGTCGAGGCCGCGCGTCAGGCCCGTCCTGCCGACGACGGAGCGGACCGCGAGCAGCGTGCCCGCGACGTACGGGGCGGGTGTCTCGCCGGCGTCGTGCCGGATGCTCAGGCGCTCTCCCGGCGCTGCGAACACGACCTCCGTCGACACGACGAAGCTCGGGAGGCGCAGCGAGTGGATCTGCGAGCCGCCGACGGAGGCGCCGCGCGCCTCGCGCCGGCCGAGCACCTCGTCGACCGGCACCGGCGCCGCCGGCTCGCGAACCTCGGCGAGACGTTCCGCGAGCTCGCGCGCCGTTCCGCTCGGCGCGTCCGGCTTCGTCGCGCTCGCGTAGTCGATCACCTCCCAGGCGTCGAGATACCGGGCGGCATCGACCGCTGCCTTGAGCAGGACTGCGGCCGTGATCGAGAAGTTGCCCGCTGCGACGACGCCCACGCCGCGAGCACGCGCAGCGTGGTCGATCTCCGCGTAGTCCTCGGCAGAGAGCCCGCTCGACCCGACCACGACGTCGACGCCGCGCTCGATCGCCGCCGCGACGTTCTCCCTGACCGCTTCGGCGTGCGTGTAGTCGACGAGGACGTCCACCTCGACTGCCGCGAGCGCCTCCGCGACCGAGGAATGGCTGTCGGGGTCCGATCGCGACACTCCGGCGAGGAGCTCCAGGTCGGGCGCCTCACGCACGGCCTCCGCGACGGCGCTCCCCGTCCAGCCGGTTATGCCAGCGACGCACACGCGAATGGGCTCCCGCTCCATCCCGGGAGCCTACGCACCGCCTCAGCGTGGCCGAACTGCCCGCGAGCCTCAGCGCGCCGGCTCTTCTCCCCAGGTGACGAGCACGGCGTAGATCACGAGGAACAGCATCGCGAGGATCGTGAGCGACAGGAACGGCGCGAACGCCATCCAGTAGAACCAGCGGACGACCCCGATCGACGCGCCGATCAGGGCGATCCAGCGACCGAAGCTCCGACCATCGAGGAGGCTCTTGCCGGCGATCACGTAGACGACGGCGAGCGCCGCGTCGAAGAGCCCCCACAGCCAGCCCTTCGTGCCCAGGACGCCGTTGGAGATGTCCGAGACCCAGGCGCTGTCGGACCAGAGGTTGACCGCCCAGAGGACGTACAGCGCAGCGGCGATGAACATCATCACGGCCGCGTAGGTGAGCCAGGGGTTTCGTCGTTCCATGAGGACCTTTCGTGTCGACAGAGCGCCAGGGCGGCGATCACGGACGAGGATGAACACCGCGCCGGACGGCCACGAGCGGCTGTGCGCGGCATAGGGTGTCGCGGATGATCCCGGTCGTCGACGTTCGTCTGCACGCGGGGCGGCTGCTCGCCGGGCCCGTGTCGCGGGCCGATCTGGCGCTCGCATTCGAGGAGAGCCTCGCCTCCTCCGCGGAGGTTCTCGTCGGAGGCGACGCGTTCTACCCGCGGATCCTCGAGGACATCGCTTCGGCGACCTCCTCTATCCATGTCAACCAGTTCGGCTTCCGTCCGGGCGTCGTCGGCGACGCCTTCGCCGCCACGCTCGTCGACAAGGCTCGCGCCGGCGTCCCGGTCCGGATCGTCGTCGACCGGCAGGGCTCCGACCCCACGCGCTCCTCGCAAGCGCTCTACGAGCGGCTCGCCGCCGCAGGCGCCGAGATCTGCGTGGTCAGGGCGACACAGCTCCGCGCTCCCCACGGGCCGCTCGGCTCCGGCGGCGGCAACCACTGGAACCTGGACTGCGTCGGGCACATCGACCATCGCAAGGTCGTGGTCGTCGACGGCCGGGTCGGCTGGGTCGGTGGCGCGGGGATCGAGGACCATTTCCAGGACGGCCGATTCCACGACCTGTTCGTCCGCCTCGAAGGACCGGTCGTCGGCCAGCTCCAGCTCGTCTTCGTCGCGAGCCTCCTCTGGCTCGGCGGCCGGGTCGACGACGCAGACGCGCTCTTTCCGCCACTCGAGGCCGGCGAGGCTCCGGTCCCGGCCGTCGTGCTGCACAACGCCCCGGGGCGGTACCGACCGATCACCGACGCGATCGCGCGCCTCCTCGACGGCGCGACGACGACGCTCGACGTCGTCAACCCGTACGTCACCGACCGCGGGATGATCGGCCGCATCGAGCGGGCGGCGCGACGCGGGGTCGACGTGCGCCTCTTCGTGCCCGCCGAGGCGAACAACTGGGCGTGCGCCGCCGCGCAGCAGTTCCACCACGGACGTCTGCTCGACGCGGGCGTGCGCATCCTCGAGCACCCCGCGATGCTCCACGCGAAGGCCTTCGTCCGGGACGGCGAGGAGGTGCTTGCCGGGACCTGCAACCTGGAGGCCTGGAGCCTCAGACGGTTCTTCGAGATCGACGTGCTCGTGCGCTCGCATGCGCTGGCGACGCAGTTCGAGGAGCGCTTCAGCGTGCCGGCACAGGCACTCTCCCGCGACGGCCGCCGGCTGACCGGCACGAGGGAACGGGCGAAGGCCGCCCTCTTCGCCGGCCTCTCGCCGTTTCTCTGAGCCCGGCAGCGATCAGCCTCGTTCAGATGGGATGAAGTGCGAGCGAGCCCGCTTGTCTATGCTGCCGCGGCGCGTATAGCGTGGGTCTCCGGCGCACCCCAGCGCCGGCATGCAAATCCCAGGAGGAGTAATGCTCGCAGCGGACTACCCGTTCCTCGATCTGATGTGGACGATGCTCATCTTCTTCATCTGGATCTTGTGGTTCTGGCTCCTGTTCACGGTCTTCGCGGACATCTTCCGCCGGCACGACATCTCGGGTTGGGGGAAGGCTGCGTGGTTGCTCTTCACGATCCTCCTGCCGTTCCTCGGCGTGTTCGTGTACCTGATCACGCAGAACACCGGCATGACCGAGCGCAACCTCGAGCGGGCGCGCGCGCAGAAGGCGCAGTTCGACGACTACGTCCGCCAGACCGCGGGTGAGAGCGGCGGCGGCGCCACGGCCGAGATCGAGCGGGCGAAGTCGCTCCTCGACAGCGGCGCGATCAACCAGAGCGAGTTCGATGCGATCAAGCAGAAGGCACTGGCCTAGGAGGAACGATGGAAGAGATCGGACCTGTCGACTACGCAGTCATCGCCTTCCCGGGCAACCGCTTCCGCGGTGAAATCGGGCCCGCGCTCTCGGACCTCGTCGAGAGCGAGACGATCAGGATCATCGACATCGCGTTCGTCGGGAAGAACCCCGATGGCGACGTCGTCGCGCTCGAGCTCACCGAGCTCGACGCGGACGTGCAGGCAAGTCTCGACTCCGCGGGAATCGAGGTGGGCGGCCTGCTCAACGAGGACGATCTCATCTCGACGGCAGACGCGCTCGAGCCAGACAGCTCGGCCGCGCTGATCGTCTGGGAGAACGTCTGGGCCCGCAAGGTGACCCAGACGATGCGCGACGCGGGCGGCGTGCTCGTCACCTTCGAACGGATTCCCCACGAGATCGTGCAGGCCGCACGCGAGTGGGCGCTCGACCAGGCAAACGCATAGGAGGAGAGCAGAATGTTTGGACGCAGAGGACCGGGCCTCGTCCGTGCGGCCGCCACGACGGCAGTCGTCGCCGGCACCGCGGGCGCGGTGCGGCACCGTCAGGACCAGAAGTACGCAGCGCAGGACCAGGCCGCGTACGACCAGCAGATGGCGGCGCAGCAGCAGGCCGCCGCGGCCGCCGCACCGGCCGCTCCGGCGGAGCCGGACTACGCCGCCGAGCTCGAGAAGCTCGCGCAGCTGAAGAACCAGGGCATCCTCAGCGACGAGGAGTTCGAGGCCAAGAAGAAGCAGATCCTCGGGATCTGAGTGGAAAAACCGACGGTCGTCACATGACCACCGAAACGTCCGTCCTCGCCGGGCTCGAGCCCTCTGCGTTCTGGCGGCACTTCGAGGCGCTGACGCGCATCGCGCGTCCGTCCCGCCACGAGGAGCCGGTCATCGAGCACGTCCGCCGCTGGGCGGAGGCTCGAGGGCTCGAGCTCCGGCAGGACAACGGCCGGAACCTCGTGATCCACGTCCCGGCGACGCCGGGTCGCGAGGGCGCCCCGACCGTCACGCTCCAGGGACACCTCGACATGGTGTGCGAGCGGGACCCCTCGAGCCCGAACGACCCGGCCGAGGGCCGGATCGTCCTCGTCCGCGACGGCGAGTGGCTCACCGCCGACGGCACGACCCTCGGCGCGGACGACGGGGTCGCGATCGCGGCGATGATGGCGCTCGTCGAGGACGAGTCGCTCGCGCACGGGCCGCTCGAGCTGTTGATGACCGTCGCCGAGGAGGTCGGCCTCGAGGGCGCAAACGCGCTCGACCCGTCGCTCGTCGGCGGGTCGATCCTCCTCAACCTCGACAGCGAGGAGGACGGCAAGCTGACGGTCGGCTGCGCTGGGAGCACCGACACATGGATCCGGATCGAGGCGCCGCGCGAGCCGGCCGAGGACGACGCGGTCGCGCTGGCGGTCACGGTGAGCGGGGGGCGGGGTGGCCACTCCGGCATGGGGATCGCACTCGGCCGTTCGAACGCGGACAAGGTGCTCGGACGCGCCCTGCGGGAGGCGTCGGTGACGGTTCCCTTCCGGCTCGTCTCCTTCGCCGGCGGAAAGAGCCGGAACGCGATCCCGCGCGACGCGACCGGCGTTTGCTCGGTCGCCTCGAGCGATGAGGGCGCGTTCCGCAAGGCGGTCGCGACCTCGGCCGAGCGGATTCGCGACGCCTTCTCGACGACTGATCCGGGCGTTTCGATCTCGGTCGATCGCGCGGAGGCAGCGGCCGAGCCGTGGCGCGCAGAGGCGACCTCGCGCCTGCTCGACGCGGTCGCGTTGGTCCCGACCGGTCCGCTCGCGATGAGCCAGGACTTCGACGACCTCGTCGAGACGTCCACGTCGCTCGGGGAGGCGCTCACCGAGGGCGACACGCTGACGCTGCACAGCCTCTCGCGGTCGGCGAACGACTCCGCGCTGCCCGAGGTGATCGCCACGCTCGACGCGGCCGCGCGCCTCGCGGGCGGCGAGCTCGAGATCAAGGTCAACTACGGCGGCTGGCGCCCGAACCTCGACTCACAGGCGCTGGCCGCGGCCAAGGCTGTCTACGAGCGGCTGTTCGGCGAGCCGCCGATCGTCACCGCCGTCCACGCGGGCTTGGAGACAGCCGTCATCGGAAGTAAGGTGCACGGGCTCGACTTGCTCTCCTTCGGACCCCAGATCGAGTTCCCCCACTCGCCCGACGAACGGGTGAGCATCCCCACGGTGGAGCGGTTCTGGAACCTGCTGGTGGCGTTCGTCGACGAGCTCTCCGTCGAGGCGACGTAGCAGATGCGTCGAAGGGGCCTTACGTGGGTCCTCGCCGGAGCGGGCGTCATCCTGTTGCTCGTCGTGACCGCGGCGATCGGCGGGCGCGACAAGAGCGACGAGACCGTCCCGGCCGGGGAGTGGGCGCAGAGCGTCTGCGGGGCAGCCGGCGTCTGGCGTGGCGAGATCGAGGCGATCGTCGAGGACCTCCGCACGCCCGCGGCGTTCGGCGACCCCGGCGCCGAGCCGCAGTCCGAGACGCCCCAGAGTCGCCGGGGATTCATCCGCGCCGGGCTGCAGGTCGCCGTCCAGGCGACCGACACGCTCGTCCAGGGAGTCGACAACGCCGGCGCGCCGGACACGCCGGACGGCCAGCAGGCCGCGAAGCAGATCTCCGACTGGGCGAGCTCGTCGAAGGACGACCTGGAGCAGGCGCAGGACTCGCTCGACAACGAGGCAGACACGCTCGAGGAGGCGATCAAGCAAGTCACGAGCGCGGCGGGGGCGATCGGGACGACGCTCGCGAGCGGCGTCAGGACCTTCACCGCCGTCGCGGCCTCGGACCCCGCTCTCGGCGCGGCGCTCCGTGACTCGAGCACCTGCCAGCAGCTGCGCAAGAAGGAAGCGAAGGTCTGATGAGCACGATGGACTGGATCCTGGTCGCGGTGCAGGGGCTCGTCGTCGTCGGGTTCATCGCGCTGGGCGTGCGCTCGGGCGGGATCGGGCTCGGGCTCTGGGGCGGCGTCGGCACGCTGGTCCTCGTCTTCGTCTTCGGGCTCGACCCGGGAGAGCCGCCGTTCAGCGCGATGCTGATCATCATCGCGGTCGTCTCCGCCGCGGCGGCGATGCAGGCGGCCGGCGGCGTCGACTACATGGTCGTCGTCGCCAGCAAGGCGCTGCGCGCGAAACCGAAGGCCCTGAACTTCGTCGCGCCGTACGTGTCGTACCTCCTCACGATCCTGACCGGGACGAGCAACACGTTCTTCTCGATCATCCCGGTGATCAACGAGGTCGCGTACGCGAACAAGATCCGCCCGGAGCGCCCGCTCGCGAGCTCGACGGTCGCGAACGCGCTCGGGATCACGTCGAGCCCGGTCGCGGCGGCGACCGCAACGCTGCTGCCGCTCGTCGAGATCTACCACTACGACCTGATCGACGTGCTGCTGATCACGATCCCCGCGAGCCTCGTCGGGATCTTCGTGATGTCGCTGCTGATGAGCACCCGGGGCAAGGACCTCGACGACGATCCCGAGTATCAGCGCCGCCTCGCGGCCGGCGAGATCCAACCGCCGGCGCCGTCCGAGGAGATCACCCTCCTGCCCTATGCGAAGCGGAGCGTCGCGATCTTCCTCGTCGGCGTGCTGACGATCTGCGTGTTCGGCTTCTTCGAGGGGATCCGGCCGACCGTCGCCGCGGAGGGCGGCGGCGTCGAGCCGATGTCCGTCACGCCGCTGATCCAGATGATCATGCTGACCGCTGCCGCGCTGATCCTCGTGCTCGCCCACGTCAGCGCCTCCGACATCCCCGGCACGCCCATCTTCAAGTCGGGCATGGTCGCGATGATCGCGCTCTTCGGGATCGCCTGGATGGCGGACACGTTCATCGCGAACAACGAGGACGCGATCGTCCAGGCGCTCGGCAGCCTCGCCGAGAACTGGCCGTTCATGATCGCCGTCGCGATCTTCCTCGTCGCCGGGATTGACGACGAGCCAGTCGGCGGCGACGCGCACGATGGTCCCGCTCGGTCTCGCGCTCGGCATCGGAGCCGGCTACATGATCGCGATGTGGACCGCCGTCGTCGGCGTCCTCCTCCTCCCCGCCAACGGCACGCAGATCGCCGCGGCCGAGGCCGACGAGACCGGCACGACGACCCTCGGCAAGCGCGTCGTCGACCACTCGTTCCAGCTGCCGTTGCAGATCTGCTGGGTCGTGACCGCGCTCGTCGGCATCGGGATCGTCTGGCTGTTCTTCGGCGGACACACACCCGCGCCACCGACCACGACCGCGCCTACGACGCCCTGAGATGACCGTCCGCGGCGCTGCCCTGCTCGGCGTGGGCGCGATGGTCGGCGCCGGCATCTTCGCCCTGCTGGGCGAGGCGGGGGCGGTTGCCGGCGCGGCAGCGTGGATCTCGTTCCTGCTCGCGGGGATCGTGTCGGTGCTGATCGGCTACAACGTCGTCAAGCTCGGCGTGCGGTACCCATCGTCGGGCGGGCTGTTCGAGTACCTCCTCCAGGGCTTCGGCAACGGACGGCTGCTCGGGATCGCGGCCTGGCTCGGCTACATGTCCGCCGTCCTGATCGTCTGCTCGATGTGCGCGGTCTCGTTCGGCGATTACGCCGTCTCCCTGTTCGTGGGCAGTGACGGCGCAGACTGGTGGGACAACGTCTTTACGTCGGCGATCGTCGTCGCGATGGCGCTGGTCGTCGTCGTCGGCCCGCAGCTCGTCGCCAAGGCGCAGTCCCTGATCGTGGTCGTGATGGTCGGGATCCTCGCCGTCTTCGTCGTCGTCACGCTTCCGTCGATCGACCTCGACAAGCTCGCGTTCAGCGGCTACCCACCCGTCTCGGACATCGTCGCGAGCGTCGCATTGACCTTCTTCGCCTACCTCGGCTTCAGCGTCATCACGTTTGCCGCCGGAGACATGCGCGACCCGGCCAGCGACCTGCCGAAGGCGATGAACCGCGCGCTCGGCGTCACCACGATCGTCTACGTGCTGGTCGCGGTCAGCGTCTTCGGCACGCTGACCGTCGCGGAGGTCGTCCAGTACGGTCCCACAGCGATCGCCGAGGCCGGGAGGCCCGCGCTCGGCGATGCGGGGTTCACGATGATCGCCATCGCAGCGATGGTCGGCATGGCCGGCTCCGTGGTCGCGACCTTGTACGCATCGTCCGGCCTGACGAGGATGCTCTCCGACGTCGGCCAGTTTCCGCCGTTCTTCGGCCAGGGGTCGAGGCTCGGCGCGAAGAGCGGTGTGCTGATCAGCGCGGGGATCGTGCTCGTCGTCTCGAACACGGTCGACCTGTCGGCCATCGCGTCCGTCGGCAGCGCGTGCTCCCTGATGATCTTCGTCCTCGTCGGAGCGGCCGGGTACCGCCTGCGATCGACGACCGGTGCGAACAGCGCGATCATCCTGGTCGGGGTCGCGGCCACGCTCGTGGTGCTCGCCTTCTTCGTCGTCGACACGCTCCGGAACGCGCCTCAGACATTCACCGCGATCGTCATCGTCGCTCTGCTCTCGGTCGGTCTCGACCTCGTCTGGAAGCGAGCGCGAGGCCCACTCGCTTCGTCCGAGGAGAGCGCCGTCGCTCCTTCGGCGCCGCTCGAGTGACGTCGTGACCGCGGGCGAGGTCGCCGCTCCCGCGCGTACGGGGGCAACAATCGTGCTGTTCACGCTCGCGGCGGGCCAGTTCCTGATGACGCTCGACAGCTCGGTGATGAACGTCTCCATCGCGACGGTCGCGAAGGATGTCGGCACGACGGTCACGGGCATCCAGGGCGCGATCACGGCCTACACGCTCGTGATGGCCGCGCTGATGATCACCGGCGCCAAGGTCGGCGCGTTGATCGGGCGCAAGCGCGCGTTCGCGATCGGCTGCGTGATCTACGGCTGCGGGTCGTTCACGACGTCGATCGCGCAGAGCCTGCCGGTGCTGCTGTTCGGCTGGTCGTTCCTCGAGGGTGTCGGAGCGGCGCTGATCCTCCCCGCGATCGTCGCGCTCGTCGCCGGCAACTTCCCGACCGAGCGCCGACCGGCGGCCTATGGTCTCGTCGCCGCGGCGGGCGCGATCGCGGTCGCGGTCGGCCCTTTGATCGGCGGCTTCTGCACGACGTACTTCTCCTGGCGCTGGGTGTTCGCGGGCGAGGTCGTCCTCGTGCTCGCGATCCTCCTGCTGACGCGGCGAATCGCGGATGCTCCGGTCGCGGAGCGTCCTCGCTTCGACGTCGTCGGCGCGCGTGCTCTCGGCGACCGGCCTCGCGCTCCTCGTCTTCGGCGTGTCTGCGCTCGGCCGAATGGGGCTGGATCCAGCCCAAGGCCGGCGGGCCGGACTGGGCGGGGCTCTCGCCGACCGTCTGGCTCGATCCTCGCCGGGCTCTTCGTCATCTGGCTCTTCTTCCGCTGGCAAGCGCGGGTCGAGTCGCGCGGCGGCGAGCCGCTCGTCCGCCCGGCGATGCTGCGCAACAAACAGCTGAACGGCGGGCTGATGATGTTCTTCTTCCAGTACCTCGCGCAGGCCGGGCTCTTCTTCGTGGTGCCGCTCTACCTGTCGGTCTGCCTCGGCCTCTCAGCGCTCGCGACCGGCGCACGTCTGCTGCCTCTCTCCGTGACGTTGCTCGCGGCCGCGATCGGCGTGCCCAGACTGCTCCCGGCCGTCTCCCCGCGACTGGTCGTCCGCTGCGGCCTCTTCTCGCTGTTGGTCGGCACGATCGTCCTGCTTGCCCTGCTCGACACCGACTCCGGGCCAGAGATCGTGTTCGTGCCGATGCTCCTGATCGGCCTCGGGATCGGCGCCCTCGCCTCGCAGCTGGGCGCGGTCACCGTCTCGGCGGTGCCGGACGACCAGAGCCCGGAGGTCGGCGGGGTGCAGAACACGATGACGAACCTCGGCGCCTCGCTGGGCACCGCGCTCGCCGGATCGGTGATGATCGCAGCTGTGACGTCGTCCTTTCTCCTGAACGTGCAGCAGAGCCCGGCGATCCCCGAGCGCGTGAAGTCCCAGGCGCAGGTCGAGCTGGCGGGCGGCGTGCCGTTCATCTCCGACGCCGACCTGGAGGCGGCGCTGGACGAGGCGCGCGTCGACCGCAGGACGACGAACGCCACGCTCGACGCATACGCCGAGGCGCGGCTGGACGGGCTCCGCTCGGCCCTGGCGATCCTCGCCCTCCTCGTGCTCGTCGCGCTCTTCGCCGCCCAGCGCATCCCGACCAGGCAGCCGGGCGCCGCCGCCGCGACCTGATGTGCCGCTGGCTCGCTTATTCCGGCTCGCCGATCCGTCTCGAGGAGCTCCTCGTCAACCGAGAGCGGTCGCTGATCGACCAGAGCCTCCACTCCCGGCTCGGCGCGACGACGACGAACGGGGACGGGTTCGGTGTCGGGTGGTACGACGACGAAGGCATGCCGCGGCTGTACCGCAGCACTCACCCGGCCTGGAACGACCGCAACCTGCGCGAGCTCGCCGGCGGGGTCTCCTCGCCGCTCTTTTTCGCCCACATCCGGGCGTCCACCGGGACGGCGATCCAGGAGACGAACACCCATCCGTTCCGGTACGAGCGCTGGCTCTGGATGCACAACGGACTGATCCGCGAGTTCCCCCGGATCAAGCGGGAGCTGGTGAGCGCGGTGGACGACGCGTACTACCCGTCGATCGAGGGCACCACCGACTCGGAGACGATGTTCTTCCTCGCGCTCACCTTCGGGCTCCGCGACGACCCGATCGCGGCGGTGGAGCGGATGGTCGGCTTCATCGAGGACACGGGTCGCCGCCACGACATCGAGCATCCGGTGCAGATGACGATCGCAACGACCGACGGGACGACGATCTGGGCGTTCCGCTACTCGAGCGAGGGAGACTCCCGGTCGCTCTGGTTCAGCACTCGGATGGACGCGCTGAAGGCGCTGTATCCCGAGAGCGCAGAGCTCTCCTCGCTGTCGGACGAGACCCGGGCGATCGTCTCGGAGCCCCTCGGTGACCTTCCCGGCGCCTGGAACGAGGCGCCGGAGTCCTACGTGGGCATCGTCCAGCCGGGCGCCGACGACCTGCGTCCGTTCGCACCCGTTCAGCCCGCCTGACGCAGCGACGACATCGCGTCAGACCGACGCGGTGCACTCGATCTCGATCAGCAGCCCCGGCACGGCCAGCCCGGTGATCCCGATGATCGTCTGCGCAGGGTGCCCGGCACCCCCCGTCACCTCGTCGATGGCGCTCGTGATCGTCTCGTACTCCGTCGGCATCGACGTGTAGATCGTCCGCCTGACGACGTCGTCCCACGTCACGCCGACCGCACCGATCGCCGTCTCGACGTTGCGCATCGCCGCCACGGTTTGCGCGCGGAGATCGTCTCCTCCGACGATGTTGAAGGCCTCGTCGAGGGCGACCTGCCCGGCGAAGTAGACGAGCTTCGAGCCGGTCGCGATCGCGACGTGGCTGAAACCGGGCGCCGGGTGCATCCCCTCCGGGTTGACGAGCTCGCGTCCCATCGATGTCTCCTCTCCGACGTGTGCTCTACGAGGCCGACGCTACCCGACGCCGCTTCCTGCGTCCTCTAGAGGCGCGGCGCCGGCATGAGCCGGCGGCACCACGCCCACACGGGACGCAGGAGTGGATCGGTCACGCGGCTGACGAGCACGACGAGCCGGACGACCCAGGTCCGGCCGAGCGTCGTCACGAGCGTCGCGGCTCCGAAGCCGACGAGCGCGCCGGCGAGGACGTCGCTCGGGTAGTGCATGCCCAGCGCGACCCGCGAGAGGGCAATCAACGCAGCGGCGACGAGGAACGCGATCCCTGCGCGACGGGAGAACGCGAGCACCGCGAACGCGATCGCGAACGCGGCCGCGGCGTGGTCGCTCGGGAACGACGGGTCGGTGGTGCGGGCGGCGAGCACATGGGTCAGGCCTGGGTGCTCCGTGAACGGCCGCGGACGGTCCCACAGATGCGCGATCACCTGGTTCACGGCCAGCGCGATCGCCGCCGCGATCAACGCGGACGACGACGCGAGCTTCCAGCGCGGATTGCCGTACGGGCGCGCGAGCAGCCAGAGCGCGACGGTCGCGAGCGCGTAGAGCGGAACGACCATGTCCGCGAGCGCGGTGACCGGGTCCTCGAGCCAGTCTCGCGTCGCGACGGCGCCATTCACCAGATGGAAGACCGTCCAGTCGATGGCCTCACCTTATGCGGCGCGACTGTTGCGCGCCCGTTACGCGGAGGCTGCGTCCATGGCTGCTAGTGATCTCCGGCACGAGATCTGTCAGGGTGAAGGGCGCGCCGGCCCCGCACGTGGATGGGCCATGGGCGGAGGGCGGCCCGGACGGGAGGCACGCATGCACGCGCGGTTTGCCAAGTACCGGTACACGGGCGACGTCCACGAGATCGCCCGAAAGGCCGAAGACGGACTGCTGCCGATCTTCCAGTCGACGCCGGGCTTCAAGGGATATTCGGTCATGACGGGCAACGGCGAGATCCTGTCGTTCAGCGCGTGGGACTCGGCCGAGAGCGCCGAGGCGGCGAATGCGGCTGCCGCGGAGTGGGTCGCGACGGCCCTCGCCGACGAGCTCGAGCTCGAGGAGACTCGCGTCGGCGAGATCATGCTCAGCACCACGCTCGGCGTGAGCGCGAAGGCGGGCGCCGGCGTCTGACGGTCGACGCTGCGGGGGCGAAGCACCGCGACGGATCGCCCTTCGCCCCGTGGCGCTCTCGAAACGAGTTCTCGACCCTCGGCGCTAGGGTCGCCTGTGTGCCCCGGCGGAACCGCGTTACACCCCTCGGAGAGCTCGTCGCCGACCCGGCCCGCGGGCTCGTCTACGGCAACCGCGGCTGTCTCCACGACGACGCGGGACGGATCGTCCGCCGCTACCAGGTGAGGCGCTGGATCGCGTGCCGCCTCCGGTTCAAGGACCGGCACCGCTCGTGCCTGATGCAGCCCGGCCGGTACACGGAGCTGTTCTTCCTCGACGAGGCGACCGCGCTCGCGGCGGGCCACCGCCCGTGTGCGGAGTGTCGTCGCGAGGATTACGTGCGCTTCGTCGAGCGTTGGGGCGCGCGCCATCCGGACGAGCGCACCGCCGATGCGATCGACCTGCGCCTCCACGCGGAGCGCCTCGACCCGGAAACCCGGGTCCGGCGCCTCCACGACGCCGAGGTCGGCTCACTGCCGGACGGGGCCTTCGTCCTCTGGGAGGGCGAGCCCTACGTCGTCGCCGGCTCCTCGTTGCTGCGCTGGACGCCGGGCGGCTACACCCGCCGGCTCGCCCGCCCCGAGTGCGGGACGGCGAGGACGATCACTCCTCCGTCGCTCGTCGCGCACCTACGCCGCGGCCGCGGCTCCGTGCTGCCGCTCCTCCACCCCTCGGCGAGCTCTCAGTGCGCCCGTTCGATCCCGACGGCCTGACGGAGCTCGCGCATGTCCTTCTGGAGCCTCGTGTTGTCCGGTGCGATGCCCTCCATCAGGTCGGCGAGGCCGTCGGCGAGCGCGTCCAGCTTCGCGTTGATCGCAACCTCGTTTCGCCGCTGGGAGTTCTGGAGGAGCGCAACGAGCAGAAAGGTGACGATCGTCGTCGCGGTGTTGATCACCAGCTGCCACGTGTCGATGCTGCCGAACGCGAAGTAGCTCGGTACCCACACGACCACGAGGAGGACACACGCGAGGAAGAAGCCGGCCTCGCTGACGTAGTCCGAGGCTCGTTCGGCAAAGCGGTCGAACGCGCCAGGCGCACGCGCCTGCTCGGTCGCGGGCATCCCCACGGATTCCGGAGGCGGGTGCGCAGTCCTCCGCGGCACGGCCTCTGGTACGAATCACGGCCGTGCCGGCCGAGACGAACACGGGGTTCACCGTCTGGCTGACCGGGCTCTCCGGCGCGGGCAAGACGACGATCGGCCGAGCCCTCGCCGCGGAGCTCGAGCAGCGCGGCGCCCACGTCGAGGTGCTCGACGGCGACGTGGTTCGCACGCACCTCTCGAAGGGCCTCGGCTTCTCGCACGAGGACCGCGACACGAACATCGAACGGATCGGCTGGGTCGCCTCACGGCTGACCCGCCACGGTGCCGCGGTCGTCGTCGCGGCGATCTCACCGTACGACGTGACCCGCAAGCGCGTCCGCGCGCTCGTCTCCGAGCAGGGCCCGTTCGTCGAGGTCTGGGTCAAGGCCCCGCTCGAAGAGTGCGCCCGCCGGGACGTCAAGGGTCTCTACGCCAAGGCGCTCGCCGGCGAGATCCAGCACTTCACCGGCGTCGACGATCCGTACGAGGACCCGGAGGACGCCGAGGTCGTGGCAGATACCGTCGCGCTCACCCCGGAGGAGTCCGTCGCGCACGTGCTCGCCGAGCTCGAGCGGATCGGGGTCGTCACGGAGGCGACGGCCGCCACCGGTTAGGCGATGGGATACCCGAGCGAGACGAGCGTCGCGCCCGCCTCGCGCTCCACGTCCGCCAGCTGCTCCGCCGTCAGATCGTGGCGCCACCGCCCGGCCGAGCGATCGTGGACCTCCGCCAGCCGCTGGGCCACGAGCTCCGCGTCGACGCCGACCGCGTCCGCGATCGGCGCCGCGGCCGCCGCCGGATCCGCGACCAGCTGCTCGTAGCGCAGCTCGACCGTCCGCTCCGGCGCAGAGCTCGCAGCGGTCACGTAACGGCGCCAGGCCCACGCTGCCCGGGTTGCGTCGGAGACCGAGACGAACTCGTCGCGGCGTTCGGGCTCGACCCAGAAGCGCGGGTGCGAGCCGTACGCCAGCCGCGCGTCGTCGGCGCCGCTGCGGGAGGCACTGAGCCAGCCACGCTCGAGCAGCGACGTCGCGACGTCCCGCCCGTCGCGGATCACGTGCACGGCGATCGCTTCGGGATACGCGTGCAGCGCCGCGCCGAGCACGAAGCTCGTCTCGGGCGTCTGCTCGACGCCGCGCAGGCCGGACGCGAGCGCGAGTCGGCGGACGCGCTCCAGGATCGTCCGCAGCCGGCGCGCCGTCTCGTCCTCGGGACCGTCGAGCAGGTCGGGGATCGCCGCCTTCCAGGGCTGCACCTCGTCGAGGTCGACGAAGCCCGGCAGCGACCCGAGCAGGCTCGCGGTGATCGTCGTCCCGGAGCGGGGCGAGCCGACGACGAACACGAGCCGCTCCTCCCTCCCGCGGCGCCGGCCCCGCCGCGCGATCCTGACCGCGCTGCGCCCGTACAGCACCGCTGCCCCGATCCGACGCGCGCGCATCGGCCGAATCTAGATGGTTGATCGAAACTGGGCGTGACGTCCGGGGGCGTCCCAGACTCACATCAAGCCTCTACCCCGCGTACGTCGCCGCGAGCTCGTCGATCCGCGCCGCGCTCGCCTCGAGCGCTGCACGCGGGAGGCGGCCGTCGCGGGCCGCTGCCAGTAGCTGCCCGTAGACGGCGTCGGTCGAGCGCTCAGACCCGACGAAGAGGAGCAGGTCGACACCGGCCCGCGCGGCCCGGAGCGCCGCCTGCCCGAGCGTGACGCGGTGCGTCCTGGCCAGGGGCTCGAGCGCGTCCGTGATCGTCACGCCTGTGAAGCCCAGGCCGGCCAGCGTCGAGAGCACACGCGGCGACCAGGCCGCGACCCGGCCGCGGTAGGCGGTGTACGCGGCGTTCGAGACCATCACCACGGGTGCGACGCCCGCTGCGATCGCACGCCGGTACGGCACGAAGCCTGGCTGGAGCGCCTCCTCGGAGGCCGTGATTCGGACATTCGCGTCGTCGGTCGACGTCGCTGCGAGCCCCAGGCCGGGGAAGTGCTTGAGCGTCGCCGCGACGCCGCCGTCGAGGAGCCCGGCGGCGAACGCGGTCACGCCCTTCGCCGCCCGGGTCGGGTTGGTGGAGAAGCCACGGTCGGTGGCCGCGATGAACGAGCCAGGCGGGCCCGGGACGTCCGCGACCGGGGCGAGGTCGACGTCCACTCCGAGGCGCTCGAGCGCCGTCGCGGTCGAGCGACCGGTACGGCGAATCGCACCCTCGGTCCGCATGCCGAGCTTCTCCGCTGCGGCGGCCGGTGGGGTCCAGCGGAAGCGCCGTACGAGTCCGCCCTCCTGGTCGGTCATGATCAGGAGCCTTACCCCGCCCTCGTCGGCAGCCGCACGGAGACTCGCCGTCAGAGCGCGGACCTGGGGCGCGCTGCGGACGTTCGCGCCCATCAGGATCACACCGCCGATCCGGCCCCGACGGACGCGCTCGAGGAGTGACGGAGACGGCGTGGTCCCTTCCATGCCGACGACGAGGCGGACGCCGACGAGCGTCTCGAGCGTTGTCGCGGCAGACGAGCCGGCCGCCGACACGGCTCCCGCCAGAAGCGCGAGGGCAAGGAGCGCAGCGGTCACGATCCTGGTCACCGGGGGTATCCTGGCAGTGGCGACAGAGGCCCCGGACGAGGTGCGCCGTACCCGGTTACGACGACGGCGCCAGAGTCACTCGATCGGGAGGTTCTCGTGCACCAACTCATTCAGCTCTTCGGCGCGCTGCTCGTCCTTGCGGGCTTCGTCCTCGCCCAGCGCGGCATCCTCGAAGCGCGGTCCCGCGTCTACCTGCTCGTCAACCTCGTCGGCTCGGCGATGCTCGCCGTCGACGCGTGGCTGGGCGCGCAGTGGGGCTTCTTCGTGCTCGAGGGCGTCTGGGCGGTCGTCTCGGCGGCAGGCCTGGTCAGCACGGTCCGCCGCGCTCAGACCTCCTCCTCCTCGATGCGTACCGAGAACGGCAGCCGCCAGTCGTCGTCGGCCTCTCCGTCGATCGTGAGGCGCCACTCGTAGCGGCCGGGCTCGAGAGGCAGCGGCCCCGAGTTGATCGCGACGGGGAAGTCGAGGGGCGTTCCCGGCTTGAGCCCGGCCGGGCGACCGACCTCGAACGGCACGTCGTCGAAGAACACGACCTGCTGCTGGCCGTCCTCCGTCTCCATCTCGACCGGCTGCCCGTCGGCGTCGAGCAGCTCGAGCCGCATGACGTGACGCTGGTTGGCCTGGTCCCACGGAACGCGGATGAGGATCGCGATTCCGAAGGGCACCGGCTCCGGCCCGGTCAGCGACCAGCCGCCCCCGACCACGGTCAGCTTGCCGTCGCTCACCTGCGCGAAGTCGGCGAGGAGCATGGTCACGCGCATCGGGCCGAGTCTCGCACAGCGGGCCTCCCGGGCGGCGCGGATGGGCCTACGCTGCGACCGCCTCGGCGCGCGAGGCCGACGAGGTCGAGCCGGCGCCTTCGGCGGCGGCGGCCACGAGCACGTCGACCACGCCGGCGAGCTCCGTCCGCAGGTCGAGATCGGGGTCGTCCAACCGTTGATGGGCCTTGGCGACGGGGACCTCGACGTCGAGCACCCTGGCGCCGAGGATGCCGAGCACCTTCTTCAACTCGCGCTGGGCCCAGATCCCGCCGAACGAGCTCGTGCTCGCGCCGATGACCGCAACGGGCTTCCCGCGCGCCGGGTTGTCGGCGAGCGGGCGTGACACCCAGTCGACGGCGTTCTTCAGCTGGCCCGGGATCGAGCCGTTGAACTCGGGCGTCGCCACGAGGATCGCGTCCGACGCGGCGACGGCCTCCTTCAGCCGCTCGACCTCGTCTGGTGCGACCTCGACGAGATCCTGATCGAACGGGGGAATCGAGGCGAGGTCTTCGTAGAGCTGGAGCTCGACGCCCTCGGGCAGCTCCTCCGCCGCGAGACGGAGGAGCTGCGTGTTGTGCGATCCGGCGCGCAGGCTGCCGGAGATTCCGAGGATCCGCACCGTTACCGCTCCTCCGCAGGCACGAAGAGGAACGAGGCGGAGAGGTCGACCTCGTCGGCGAGCATCGAGCCGCCCTCGGGCAGCGGCGCGTTCCAGTTCAGCCCGAGCTTCGTGCGGTCGACCGTCCCGTGGAGCGTCAGGCCGCGCTTGGTGTTGCCGTACGGGTCCGTCGCCGGCGCGGTGAGGTTGCCCGCGAGCGTGACGGGGACACTGTTGCCCTTGACGACGAGGTTGCCCTCGACCTCGACGGCGCCGTCCGCGTCGACGGTCAGGGGCCCACCCTCGAAGTGAAGCTCGGGGTGGTTCGCCGTGTCGAAGAAGTCCGGCGAGGCGAGATGCTCCGCGAGCTGCTCGTTGTCGACGTCGATGCTCGTGGCCTGCGCCGTCCCGCGCAGCCCGGCCTCGTCGAGTGTCGCGTCGAATGCACGGAATACACCCTCGAACGGCGCGATGCCCATGTAGAGGACCCGGAACCCGATCGTCGAGTGCGTCGGGTCGCTCTGCCAGGCGCCCGTCACTCCGGTGGTGCGATCAGCGGTGGTGCTCAACGTGACTACCTCCCTGTTATTTGTTTTAGCAAAAGTTGCTAAGACAAGTAACGGGAGGACGAGGAACCGTATTCCCGGCAATGGCTCGGTGCGCGTGCCGCCGCTCAGGCGGAAAGAGAGGTGCGATCGGGGCGGCGCCGCAGTTCCGCCCCGACCGTCCGACTGATTCTGCACGGTTCGGCAGGCAAAGGGCAAGACTTCTGCCGTTTGCCTCAGCGCGTCTGGGGGAACCCGAGGTCGACCTTGCTGGTCGCCGGGTCGGGCCACCGAGACGTGACGACCTTTCCGCGCGTGTAGAAATGGATCGACTCGGGGCCGTACGCGTGCGTGTCCCCGAACAGCGATGCCTTCCAGCCGCCGAACGAGTAGTACGCGACGGGCACCGGGATCGGGACGTTGATCCCCACCATGCCCGCGTTGACGTCGAACTGGAACTGCCGCGCAGCGCCGCCGTCGCGCGTGAACAGCGCGACGCCGTTCCCGTAGGGGTTGTCGTTGACGAGCGAGACTGCCTCGTCGTACGTCTTCGCGCGGACGACCGAGAGGACGGGGCCGAAGATCTCGTCCTTGTACGCGTCCATCTCCGGCGTGACGTCGTCCAGCAGCGAAACGCCGAGGAAGAAGCCGTCGCCGCCGGGGACCGAGTCGCGTCCGTCGGCCACGATCGTGGCGCCCTGGCCCGCTCCCGACTCGAGGTACGACGCGACCTTGTCGCGGTGCTCCCGCGTGACGAGCGGCCCCATCTCGGAGCCGGCGTCCATCCCGTCGCCGACCTTGACGTTCGGCAGCCGGTCCTTGATCGCCGCGACGAGCGGATCGGCGACGTCGCCGACTGCGACGAGCACCGAGACGGCCATACAGCGTTCGCCGGCGGAGCCGTATCCGGCAGACACGGCGGCGTCCGCGGCCATGTCGATGTCGGCGTCCGGCAGCACGATCATGTGGTTCTTCGCGCCGCCGAGCGCCTGGACGCGCTTCGCGTGCTTCGTCCCGGTCTCGTAGATGTACCGCGCGATCGGGGTCGACCCGACGAACGAGACCGCGCCGATCCCCGGGTGCTCGAGGATCGCGTCGACCGCGACCTTGTCGCCCTGGACGACGTTGAAGACGCCGTCGGGAAGCCCGGCCTCCTTGAGGAGCTCCGCAGTCAGCAACGAGGCGGACGGGTCCTTCTCCGACGGCTTCAGGATGAAGCAGTTGCCACAGGCGATCGCGGGGGCCCACATCCACATCGGCACCATCGCCGGGAAGTTGAAGGGCGTGATCCCGGCCACGACGCCGACCGGCTGCCGGATCGAGTAGACGTCCACGCCGGTCGATGCCTGCTCGGAGAACTCGCCCTTGAGCAACGTCGGGACCCCGCACGCGTACTCGATCACCTCGAGCCCGCGCGCCACCTCCCCCATCGCGTCGCTCAGGACCTTCCCGTGCTCGGCCGTGAGGAGCTTCGCGAGGTCTTCCCGGTGCGCGTGGAAGATCTCGCGGATCGCGAAGAACAGCTCGGCGCGCTTCGCGAGCGACATCGTGCGCCAACCCGGGAGCGCCCTGTGCGCGCTCTGGACCGCCGCGTCGAGCTCCTCGACCGACGCGAGATCGACTGCGCCCGTCTGGACGCCGGCGGCAGGATTGAAGACGGGACCGCTACGGCCCGACGTCCCGTCGACCCGTGCCCCGTCGATCCAGTGCGGAATTCTCGTGATCGTCCCGTCGCGCCCGACCTTCGGCGCCTCGGCAAGCTCCGTCATCGCTCAAGCCTCCTCGAAAAGTGTTCCTCCGAGGGTATCGCGGGCACGCCCGCGCCTGCGCCGAGCGGCCGTCCGCCTCTAGATCTGGACGTCGCTCGTGTCGCACGAGCCGGCCTTGCCCGAGTCGAACCCGGTGCGGAACCACTTCACGCGGAGCGCCGACGAGCCGTGCGTCCACTGCTCCCGGCTCCGCGCGCCGAGCCGGTCGTCGCCGACCGCGGCGGCGGCCTTCAGCCCCTCGTCGATGTCGCCCGGGTCGAGGATGCCGCGGGTGTACACCGAGCGGGCCCAGACCCCGGCGAAGCAGTCCGCCTGGAGCTCGAGGCGCACCGAGTAGACATTGGCGTTGCCCGGATCCTGCTGTTGCTGCTGCCGGACCTGCTCCTCGATGCCGAGCTCGCTCTGGACGTGATGTCCGATCTCGTGGGCGATCACGTACGCCGCGGCGAAGTCGCCGGGCGCACCGAACCGTCGCGAGAGCTCCTGGAAGAACGAGAGGTCGAGATAGACCTTGTGGTCGGCCGGGCAGTAGAACGGCCCGGTCTGCGCAGAGGCGGGCCCACAGCCCGACATCGTCCCCGACGTGAAGGTCACCACGGGCGCGCGTGTGTACGTCTTCCCTGCCTGCTCGAAGACCTGCGTCCACATGTCCTGGCTGTCCTGCGAGACGAACTTCGCGAACTCGAACGCGTTGTCCTGAACCTGCCCGCCGGGCTGCGACCCCGCGGGGGCCTGCGGCACGGGCTCGTCGACGCTGCCGGGATCGAGCGGCCCGCTGCTCCCGCCGCCGCCCGTGATGTTCCCGCCGAACAGCAGCGCGAGCACGACGATCAGGATCAGCCCGCCGATCCCCCCGCCGGCCTTCCCGATCGGGATGGGAAGCCCGCCGCCGAGCGGGCTCTGCTGCCCGCGGCGGTCCTCCATGTCACCCTGCCCCCGGACACGCTTCCAGCGCACGGCCGGAGCGTACCCCGCCGAGCGCGCGATCCAACAACCCGCGAGCTACGCGGTGAGGCCCGCCTCGGCGAGGGGTCGGCGGGCCCAGGCAAGCTCGTCGGCGTACCACCCCTGGAGGGGCTGCAACGTGACACCGCCACTCGACGAGTGGACGAACCAGCCATTCCCCACGTAGATCCCGGAGTGCCCGATCTCCGACGGCTTCGACTGCGCCCCCTTCGTGCCGAAGAAGAGAACGTCGGCGGGCTGGACGAGCCCCGGCGCGATTCGCTGGGCCTTCTTGACCTCACCGCTCATCGCGTAGGTCGTCCGGCCCTTGAGCACGTCCGCGAGGGACGGCGCGCCGTCGTAGGGCTGTAGCTTGAAGACGCGCCACACGAGCCCGGAGCAGTCGAACCCACCCGGCACCGCGAGCTGGTTGCCCGGCGCGCTCGAGCTCCAGATCATCTGCGGCTTCTCGGAGGTTCCGGCGAACACGTAGGGGTAGCCGACGAAGCGGAGCGCCCGGCTCAGCACGAGACGCTGCCACTCGCCGAGCGTGGGAACGGAGAACGTGGCCACGACCTGACGCACCGCGTCGATGCGGCTCGGGTCGAGCAGCCGGAGCTTCGCGAGCGAATACGCGGCCTCCGCGCGCGAGGCAGGCTGCTTCGGCGAGCGCTCGAGATCCTCCTGGCCGACCGGATGGTTGGTGCGGAGCCCGAGGAGCCGGGCAACCGTCTCGGTGCCGAGCATGTCCGTCGGCTCGAGCCCGGCAGCAGCGGCGGCGAGCCGGATCTGCCTCGCCGAAGGGAGCAGGCCCACGGCGGCGACGAGCTGCGCGTCGAGCTCCCTCATCGTGACGACCCGGGTTGGGTCGGTCGGCGCCGCGTGCGGCCTGCCGAGCGCGACGATCGCGTCGTGGAGCTCCTCCCGCGTCAACGTGTCGTCGGGCCGGAACGACGCGACGTCGGGGCCCATCAGCCCCGCGGCGACAACGCTCGCGATCTGCGGCGCCGCCCAGCTCGGACCGGTCCGCGTGAGGACGGGAAGGGGCGCAACCGCCGTCGTCTCGTTCGCGAGCGGGCCGGCGGGGTCGATCGCGAGGGCCGGCGTGGCGAACGCCGATGCCGCAAGGATGACGCCGCAGAGCAGGGTGAGGCGCGGACGACGCATCGGTCTCCGTATCGGACGAGTTCGACGCCCGCTTGAACCGCCCTGCCAGATGTGAACGAAACCCGAACAATCGACGTGCCTCGTTACGCTGGCAGCGTGGCGCGGGAGACGATCCGCGACTGGGTGCGCTCGCTCGAGCGCGCCGAGCCTAGCGAGCAGTGGACGATGCTCTGCTTCTTCGCCGGTCGCACCGTCGCGATCGACGACGACGAGCTCAATGCAGCCGTGCGCCGTGCCGAGCTGCTGCTCGCGGCCGGCGGCGACCCGCATCGGCCGCTCGACCCGTTCGGTCGCGCCGCCACGGCGCTCGCCGACGACCTCGACGCGCCCGAGCGGCGGAGGCAGCTGCGCGCGGGGCTCGAGTCGCTCCGCGACGAAGTGGAGGGGCTGCGCGGGGCACGCGAGTCCCTTGGGCTGCTGCTCTCTGAGGACGACCTGGCGTGGCAGAGCTTCGCGACCTCGTTGCTCGCCGAGGCGCTCGCAGACGAGCTCTGAGTCAGCCGGCGAGCCGCGCGATCAGCTTCAGCGGGCCCCGCGCGACGCCGCGCGCGTCCGCCGGATGGGCAACGTCGCCGCAGAGCAGCCCCGCGACCACCTTGAACACCCCCGGCGCCCTCGCCGCCGCGAACACCGTCCGCGGGTACCGGTCGAACGCTCGCTTCGCCGCCCACGATGCCGCGGCGTGCCCATCGAGAGTGGCGGAGAGCGTCGCCGTGTACCCCGCGAGGTGGCCCGTCAGCACGGCGTCGGCGGCAAGCCGCGCCGAGACGAACGCCTCGTACATTCCGTCGCCGGAGAGCGGATCGACGAGCCCCGCGGCATCGCCGACGAGCAGCACCCGCCCCTGTCCGGCCGCCGTGCCGAGCCTGCGCATCGGCAGACGATGGCCTCGGACATCCTTCAGGTCGTCGGGGGTCAGGCCGTAGGCGAGCGCGAGCCGGTCGAGGTGGTCTCGGAGCCGCGGTCCCTCGCTCCCCCACCCGCCCACACCGAGATTCGCGTGGTCGCCCTTCGGAAAGAGCCAGCCGTAGCCGCCGGGGACGACCGCGAGCTCGATCACCGCCGTCCGCTCGTAGTCGCCCTGCAGGGCGTCGAGCGGGACGTTCCCCTCGAGCGCGACACCCCGGACGATCTCCTTGTTGACCCCGATCGCGCGGGCGACGACCCCGTTCGCCCCGTCCGCGCCGACGAGGACGTCCGCACGCACCGGCTCGTCGCCGACGCGCGCCGTGACGCCGTCGGCCGCGATCTCGGTCACCTCCACCCCGGCCCCGTCCCTGAGCTCGGCACCCGCCTGGACCGCATGCTCGGCAAGAAACACATCGAGGCGCCGTCGCTGTGTCATCCGGATCAGCGGCTCGGTGTGGCTGCGAGTGAAGCTCGAGCCGTAGCGGAGCCGCAGCTCGAAGCGGTCGACGTCGCGCTCGACGACGGGCGAAGGGTCGACCGGGATCTGCTTCAGCGCGCGCCCCGTGAGACCGCCGCCGCAGGGCTTGTCGCGCGGGAAGCGAGCCCTGTCGGCAAGCAGCACACGCGCGCCGCCGCGGGCGAGCTGGATCGCGGTCGAGGAGCCGGCCGGCCCGGCCCCGACGACGAGGACGTCGACCTTCACACCGCGAGTGTAGGGCCCGCACCCGGCTACAATCCCCCTTCCCCGCAGGGGTTCCCGAGTGGCCAAAGGGGGCGGGCTGTAAACCCGCTGGCTCAGCCTTCAGAGGTTCGAATCCTCTCCCCTGCATTGGTCCGCGAGCGGGATTCCGCAGCAGCGGAACCCCGCCGCTCGATCCCCGCCTTCGGCGGGGCACATCCCTGAAGGCGTCCGCTTCGCGGCCGCGACCCCTCTGTTGGTCCACGAGCGGGATTCCGCAGCAGCGGAACCCCGCCGCTCGATCCCCGCCTTCGGCGGGGCACATCCCTGAAGGCGTCCGCTTCGCGGCCGCGACCCCTCTGTTGGTCCACGAGCGGGATTCCGCAGCAGCGGAACCCCGCCGCTCGATCCCCGCCTTCGGCGGGGCACATCCCTGAAGGCGTCCGCTTCGCGGCCGCAAGAGCCTGCGGTTGCGGACGAACGCGGGTGGGGCGGCGAGACGTCGCCCCACCCGCACCCGTGTGTCAGGCCGTGGTCGCCACAGCCCCGGGCATCACGCCCAGCTGGGTCAGCACGTCGACCTGGTCGAAGTACAGGCGCACCTCGGCGATCTTGCCGCCGTCCACCTTCGTGATCTGGACGCCGCGACCGCTCAAGTGCCGGTGCGTCGCGGGGATCTCCCCGCCCGGCCCTGCGAGCGTGTCCTCGTGCGTCCCCTCGAAGGTGAACTCCTGCACGGCCCAGCCGTCGCCCACGATCGTGTTGCGCACGTCGATCCGCGCGTCCGGGAACGCGTGGATCCAGGCCATCGCGTACGCGGTCGTGGCGTCGGGGCCGGTGAGGCTGACATCGCCCGGCCCCTCGAACGAGACGTCGTCCCGATCGAGGCTGCGCATCCGCGCCTCGTCGTGCGCGTTGAAAGCCTCGACGAACTCCTCGGCTACGTGTCGAGCCTCGCCCATCCGTCGCTCCTTCCGTCGCACTCTCCCCCGCGTCTCGAAGGTACTCCCCTGCGCGGTGTGCGACAAGCGACGCGGGGGGCAACGGAGCCGGCGCAACACGGGCGCTACACTCGCCGCTCCAGCCCTCTTAGCTCAGTTGGTAGAGCACCTCCATGGTAAGGAGGGGGTCGACGGTTCGAGTCCGTCAGAGGGCTCTAAAAGACCTGCAAATCGCGATTTCTTGTTGTCTGTACTGAATCGCAAGTAAGGAGGGGGTCAGCGCGAGAAGCGGAAAGGCGCCGTTTGCAGGGCTTTCTCCCTTGGTCCGGCGCGATTTCGCGTCCTTTTCGGCGGGAGGGTCGCACTGAGGTCGCACGTGCTTCGGACCGGCACCGCTGGAACCGTTTGTGTGGCAGTTAGCTGCGGTCGCGCAACAGCTGCACGACGAGCCGTAGCTCGCGTTCTCGGAGGATCGGCTCGATCGTGTTCACGATTCCGTGCTGACCGCCGATCTCGATGCGATGGCCGACCTCCAGCGGCTGCTCGTAGTTCATGCGCCCGGTCGCGACGACCTCGTCGCCCCGGCGAAGTTCATAGCGATAGTCGACCCCAGCCACCGAGGATCGGGACGATACGCGCCAGGAGCGGTCGACCCGTACGAGTCTGTCTTCCGTTGGCTAACGCTCGGCGAACTCGGCCTCGAGCACTGGCAGCACGGGAAGGACGTAGCGCAGCCTGCGCGGCAGGCTGCGAACGGCGCGCAGCACGAGCGGTGCGATCCCGAACGCGAACGGAGGTGACAGGTCGCGAAGACGCGCGACACCGGGCATCTCAGCGATCGCCGCGCGTTCGTCGAGGTCGAACAGCCATGTCCACAGGTGGACGGCCTGGTCGCGTTCCCGGCCGGACGTCCTGCGGACGAGCTCGAGCATCTTCTCGGGCACCACGTCGAAGATGAACGACGAGCCGGGCAGTCGCTCGGCAATCGCGGCAATCAGCTCGTGTACCTGCTCGCGCTCGAGGTACGGGAGCAGCCCTTGAGCGGTCACCAGAACGGGCGCGCCCGGCTCCAGCTCGTCGACCCAGTCGAGATCCAGCGCCGAGCCGGAATGGCTCTGCTGGCGCGGCTCCTCCGGCAGAACACGCCGGCGCAGATCCAGGACGGCCGGCAAGTCGACGGTCAGCCAGCGCATGCGACCGTTGTCCACCCGCCAGAACTGTGTCTCGAGGCCCTCACCGAGGGCGACGACCGTTCCCCCTGCACTCTGCTTCAGAAAGCGGCGAACCGCGCTGTCGAAGGTCGCCACGCGCAGCGCATGCCACGACGCGCCACGGGAGACGTCCGTGAAGTCGTAGTCGAGCCGTTCGAACGCCTCGACAGCAAGCGTATCGTCGAGCAGCGGCCTCGTCGCGCGGGCTGCCGCGGCGCGCCGCGCCAGATTCGACAGCAACGACGCCGACACGCCGGACAAGTCGACCGGTACTGACTCTCTCGTCACTCTTCGCTATTCCTAGCTCAGGCTCGCTCGTGCGAAAGCTGCGTCTGCACTCGACGCACCCGGCTTGTCAGGCGTCGCTTGCGGAGCGGAGGTATGTGAGGACGGCGAGTACGCGGCGGTGGTCTTCGGGGCCGCTGTCGATGTGGAGCTTCTGGAAGATGCTGCGGATGTGCTTCTCGACCGCGTGTTCTGTGACGACGAGCGTTGTCGCGACGCCGTGGTTGGAGCGGCCTTCGGCCATCAGTTCGAGGACTTCGCGCTCGCGGGGGGGGTGAGCTCGGCGATTGGGTCGTCGTCGCGGTGGCGGCCGACGAGTTGTGCGACGACGGCGGGGTCGATCGCGGAGCCGCCTTCGGCGACGCGGCGGGCGGCGGCGCGGAACTCGTCCACGTCGGAGACGCGGTCTTTGAGCAGGTAGCCGACACTGTCGACGCTGTCGCTGAGGAGCTCCATCGCGTAGCGGAGCTCAACGTATTGCGAGAGCACGAGCACCGCGACCTCGGGGTGTTGCGCGCGGATGTCCTTCGCCGCGCGAATGCCTTCGTCGCTGTGGGTGGGCGGCATGCGGATGTCGGTGATCGCAATGTCGGGCTTGTAGCTGCGCACCTTCAGCATCAGCTCGTCGGGAGTGCCCGCCTGCCCGACCACCTCGAAGTCGCCTTCTTGGAGGATGCGAACGAGTCCTTCGCGCAGGAGGACGGAGTCGTCGGCGACTACGACGCGCATGGAATCTCGGCTCTGATCGTCGTGCCGCCGTCTGGCGGACTGGTGACGTAGAGGCGTCCGTCGAGCGCTTCGACGCGGTCGAGCAGGCCGCGCAGGCCGGACCCGGCGCCGGTGCTGGCGCCGCCGATGCCGTCGTCGGCGACCTCGATCGCCAGTGTGCCGTTCCGCCGCTCAACGCGAACTTCCATCCGCCGTGCGCGTGCGTGTTTGGTCGCGTTCGCGAGTGCTTCGGAGACGACGTAGTAGGCGGCTGCCTCGACCGGCTCTGGCAGTCGCTCATCCCGCGCCGTCACCTTGACGGGGATCGGGCTGCGCGCAGCAAGAGTCAACAACTCAGGAGACGGGAGCACCTTCGGCTATGCGTTCTTCCCGGCGATGCTCTCGCTGGTCGTGTGGACTGTGGCGACGAGCCTTGCGAGGTACCGGGCGGTCGCCGCGTAGGCGATTGCCGAGGGGAGGGAGGCGACCTAGTCGCCTCCCTTCCCTGGCGTTCCGGTGCTCCTGCCACTCGCGGTTCAGCATCGCGTAGCTGCGCAGTGTCGACCACTCGCCCTTGAACCAGTCGGCCTCGATCAACCGCGCCTCGCAGCGGAAGACGGACGCTCGAACAAGCGGCCGACTGCAGCATTCGGGTCGCCCGTTTCAGCGAAGACGCGATGGAAAAGGCGCTTCTCGAAGAGTTCGCGCAAAGAAGCTCGATTCGTGCTCCGCCCTCCCGCGAGCCCGGTGGTCGCGCCGGCTCCGGGCGCGCTGCCGAATCCCGCTCCACTACGCGAGATCCCGCATGGGTCGGACCCGGTGGCTCGTTTGCAGGGCTTGTGAGGTGTGCCTCTCGCCATTTCGTGCCTTGAAAGCGGCCAAGGGCGCACTGAGGTCGCACGTGCTCCGGCTGGCCGTCTACGTCTCGCCGGCGTCGTGGGCCAGCAGGGCGATCTGCACTCGGTTGTTGAGCTCGAGCTTCTCGAGCACACGCGAGACATGTGCCTTCACGGTCGCGACGCTCATGTAGAGCTCGCGGCTGATCTCCGCGTTCGACTTGCCCAGCCCGACGGCGACCGCAACCTCACGCTCGCGCTCCGTAAGGCGGTCGAGCTGCTCGCGGGCGCGGCGCTGCCGATCGTCGGCCTCGCTCTCGGTCACGTGGCCGATCAGTCGGCGAGTGACCGTCGGCGAGAGCATCGGCTCGCCGACGGTCACGGCTCGGATCGCGCGGACGATGTCGGCCGGCGGCGTGTCCTTCAGCAGGAAGCCACTTGCGCCCGCGCGCAGCGCGCGGAGGACGTAGTCGTCCGCCTCGAAGGTCGTCAGGACGATGACCTCCGGCGCGTCCTCGCGCTCGCGCAAGAGCTCGGTGGCGGAAAGGCCGTCCATCCCCGGCATCCGAATGTCCATCAGCACGACGTCCGGCTGATGCTCGGCGACTGCGGCGGCGACCTCGCTCCCGTCTGCGGCCTCGCCGACGACGCGGACGTCGTCGGCGCCCGCGAGCAGCATGGAGAGGCCCGCGCGTACGAGCGCGTCGTCATCGACGAGGAGCACGCGGATCGGATCTGTCACTGCGTCCGCTCCCGGCGCCGGCGGAGCCGGCGCCTCCGCTCTTTGCCGAGCTCCGTGAAGCCTACGCTCACTCGGCCCACGGCAACCAGGCTCGCAGATAGAAATCGCCGCGCCGATCGAATCCGTGGTCGAGGCGGCCGCCCGTCAGTGCGGCGCGCTCGGCCAGCCCCACGAGTCCGGTGCCCGATCCCGGAATCTTGCTCGCTCCTGCGACGCCCACCGGCGCCGGGTTGCGCACCTCGATCGTGAGCCCCTGTCCGGGTGCGCCCTCGACGCGCAGGTCGACCTCCGCTGACGGTGCGTGCTTGCGCGCGTTTGTCAGCGCCTCCTGCACGATCCTCAGCGCGTGGCGCCCGATCCCGTCCGGGACGGCAGCCAAGTCGACGACGTGGACATCGGCATGGAGCTGCATCCCGACCGCGCGCGACTCGTCGAGGAGGACGGGCAGCGCTGCGAGCGTCGGCTGAGGCGGCGGCGGCTTCTCGCCGTCGGCCCCGTCGCGCAGCGTGCCGATCACCGAGCGAAGGTCTTCGAGCGCCTGGTGCGCGCTCGCGCGAATGACGGCGACCGCGCGCGCGATCTCCTCCGGCGGCGCGTCGGGGCGGAACTCGAGCGCCCCCGCGTGCAGGCTCAGTAGCGAGATCCGGTGCGCGAGGACGTCGTGCATCTCGCGGGCGATCCGCTCCCGCTCGGCGTGACGAATCTGCTCGACGCGCAGCTGCTCCTCGGCCTGGGCGCGGCCGAGGTGCTCGCGCTTCGTCTGCCGGCGGCTTCGGCGGAACATCCCCCACGCGACGACGACGGCCGCGAAGAGGACGCCGAACAACAGATCCGAGGACGAGGAGAGCGAGTCGCCCTGCGGGTGGACGGCGTTCTCGGCGGGCAGGAGGGCGAACCCAAGGAGCACGATCAGGACCGCCGCTTGCCACCGACGGTACGCGGCGACGGTGTAGAGGAAGAAGACCCCGGCCGGGCCGGCGGAGGAGGAGAGCAGGCCGAGCGGCAGCATCGCCAGCGCGAGCGCGACCGGCCAGCGCCGACGCCACCAGAGTGCGAAGGTGACTCCCGCGCCGAGGATCACGTCGACGGCGAGGAGTGTCGCGTGCAATCCGTGCTGGATGCTGCTTGCGAGCGCCACGCCGCCGCCCGCGATCGCGATGACGAATATCGCCCAGTCGACGAGCCAGTCGCGGCGCGACCGCTGCGCCGGGGGTGCGTCGTCCTCCTCGGGAGCGAAGAGCAGGCGGAAACGATTCATCGTCGCCCAGCGTAGGCCGCGCCCGCCCCCTTGCCCACCCGACCGAAGTCGGTGCAGCCATCGACTTCGGTCGGCCCAGAAATCGCCCTGCGGCCGATTGTCGAAGCACGGCTGGCGAGCGAACGTCGGTGCCACTGGCACACACGGTGCCCCGACATCGAAAGGAAGGCAGGCCATGCCCGCACTCGCCCGCTGGACTCTCAGGCACAAACGACTCGTCACCGGCTTCTGGGTTGTCGTCACGATCGCGGCGTTCGCCGCGATCGGCCCGGCCGGGAAGTCGCTCTCGCAGCAGTTCAGTGTTCCTGGCCGCGAGGGCTTCGAAGCAAATCAGCAGATCGCCACGATCTACGGCAGCGGAGGCGACGTTGCTCCGCTTGTCCCCGTTGTGCAGCTGCCGAAGGGCACGACAGTTGACTCCCCCGGCGTCAGAAGCGAACTCGCAGCTGCGCTCGCACACGTGAGCAGGGCACTTCCGAAGGCGCGGATCGCGTCCTACGCCTCGACCGGCGACCGGTCGTTCGTCTCCGCCGACGGCCGCACGACGTTCGCGCTCGTCGACATCCCCGCTCGCGGCGGCGTCGACCAGGGACAGCCGGAAGCGCGGCTCGCACAGAAGGCACTGGCCGGTGTCACCGTCCGAGCGGGCGAGCGTGCGGGTCACCGGGCTCGACGCACTCCGCGCAACCGGAAACGACACAGGCGGCACGGGAACAGGCGTGTTGATCGGGACGCTCCTGGCGGCACTCGGCGCGCTCCTCGTGCTCGCCTTCGTATTCCGCTCGTTCACCGCGGTCATCCCGCTGCTGATGGCGGTCGTCGCCATCCCGACGACCTTCCTCCTGATCTGGCCGCTCGCCGACCGTTACGAGCGTCTCCGTGATCGTGCAGTTCCTGGTCGCGCTGATCGGACTCGGGATCGCGATCGACTACGCGCTGCTGATCGTCGTTCGGTGGCGCGAGGAACGGCAGCAGCCCGGCATCGACGAACGAGCAAGCAGTCCAGAACGCGATGCAGCACGCAGGGTCCGCCGTCGTCTTCAGCGGCACCACCGTCGGGCATCTCGCTGCATGGCTTGCTCGCGGTGCCGATCCCCGCGCTGCGCAGCATCGGGATCGCCGGCTTGCTGATCGCCCTGGTCAGCGTCGCTGTCGGCGTGACGCTGCTGCCGGTCGTGCTTGCCACGGTCGGCCCGAAGGTCGATTGGCCGCGCAACCAGCGTGACGCTCGACCGAGCCGTGCATGGTCTTCGTGGGCACGGCTTGTCGTGCGGCACCGCTGGCTTGCCGCTGCGGTCTCCCTCTCGATCCTCGGTGCGCTCGTTGTTGCTGCGTCGACGATTCAGTTCGGGAACCCGCGCGCAAACTCACTCGCGCAGCAGGGCCAGGCCCGCATCGCGCTCGACAACCTCAACGACTCGGGAATCGGCAGCGGCCCACTCTCGCCCTTCGACGCGCTCGTGAAGACGGGAGACGCCGCCTCGATCTCCAAGACCTTCGCGACTGTCAAGGGCGTTCGTGCGGCAGTAGCGCCCCCGGATTGGCGTCGAGACGGAACCGCTCTCGTCACCGTCATTCCGACCGAGGACGGGAACTCACCGGCCGGCCGCGCGACGCTCGACCGGCTCCGCGCGGTGGCAGTCGATGGTGATGTAGCCATCGGCGGCGAGGCAGCGCAAGGAGCCGACTTCCTCGACGCGGTCTACAGCAACTTCCCGCTCCTGATCCTGCTGATCTCGGCGGCCACGTTCCTGCTCCTCGCGCGGGCCTTCCGGTCGCTGATCCTGCCGCTCAAGGCGGTTCTCCTGAACCTGCTCTCCGTCGCTGCCGCCTGGGGCCTGCTCGTGCTCGTGTTCCAGCACGGGTTCGGCTCCGGCATCTGGGGCATCGAGGCGACCCGCGCGATCAACGTCGAGATGCCGATCGTCGTCTTCGCGTTCCTCTTCGGGATCTCGATGGACTACCAGGTGTTCATCATCAGCCGGATGCGCGAGGCCTACGACCGCACAGGTCGACGCCGACCGCCGTCGTCGAAGGAATCGGGCGAACGGGACGACTCGTCACTAGCGCGGCGTTGATTCTCGGCCTCGCCTTCGTCGCATTCAGCTCGACGCCGGGAACCGAAGCGAAGATGTTCGCGACCGCACTCGGCGGCGGGATCCTGATCGACGCCACGATCATCCGCGGCCTGCTCGCGCCCGCGCTCGTCGCGATCCTCGGCCGCTGGAACTGGTGGTTGCCCGCACGTCCCGCCCGGATCCTCCGCGTCGAGGCGTCGCCCGCTCCACGCGGAAGCCGCGGCGCCAGACGGCGTAGAGAAAGACCAAAGCTTGTGCGTCGCCGCCCAGCGCGGGCTCGGGCGGCGACGCACAAGAGGCATGCGAAGCACGCCTGATCGAATCTGACTGGTTCAAGGGCGAGTGGTCGACCGGAAGAAATCGTTCCCACGCTGGCGGTAGACGGATTCGATCCCATCTACCGACGCGCGTATCACGGCCATACAGATATGACTCGTTCGGGTCTCCCGCTGTTTAGTCGCCAAGACGTGCGCGAGCCGTGGCCGCGTGCGGGAGTGTCCTTTACGCCTGAGCTATGGCGGGTCGCACCAGGGTCGCACGGCGATGCAAAACGCGACAACGTGCGGCTACCAGCGACACGCGCAAACGCGCACCGCTACGGGCAAACCCGCATGAGTCGGCCCCCTCCCCACGTTCATGGTAAGGAGGGGGTCGACGGTTCGAGTCCGTCAGAGGGCTTCGAGAAGCTCCTGCTTAGCGAATCCTTTCTTGTTCAGCCGCGGTGGTGGTGATCAGGCGCGGCGTTCACCGAGCGTCCACTGGGCGGCGGGATCGACGCGACCGGGTTCTGGAAAGACGCTTGGGCATTGAGGTTGCTGGCGCACTCGTCGACGTCCACGCAGCGTCCACGGCCCGCTCGAGCGCGAGTGCATCGAGGAGCGAGACGGCGTGTTGCCGGCTGTCGTTGGCGAGGTGGCCGTAGTGCTGGTCCATCATCGCGATGCTCGACCCGATGAAACGCGACACCGCGAAGACGGCGATGCCGGCGCGAAGCGCAAACGTCACGTAGGTGTGACGCAGGTCGTAGAGATCACGTAGCGGCTCGATCCCGGCAGCCTTCTGAGCCGGTTTCCAGTGGCGGCGTCCGAAGTTGCGATAGTCGATCCTCCCACCACGAGTGTTGGGAAACAGAATCGGGTTCTCCGATGGGGCGAGCTGGCCGAGCGCTTCGAGCGCCTTGGCTTGGAGTGGGACCGCTCGGTTGCTGAGGCGTGTCTTGGTTTGCTTGATTCGGCCGTTCGCGAACGCCCGCCTCACGTAGACGACGCCGAGGCGGCGGTCGATGTCGCGCCGTTCCAGTCCGAAGAGTTCGGAAGGTCTGAGCCCGGTCGCTGCAGCGAAGATGATCATCGGCCCGTGGAAAGGCCGAGCTTGGCGGCGACGGCTTCGATCTCCTGCCAACTGTCGAAGGGCGCTTCTCTCTGGGACGCCGCGGTGCGTTGCGGATGCCGCGCTTGGCGGGGTTGAAGTCGATCAGATCCCATTCGACCGCGCGGTTCAGAACCTGCCGAAGCGCCTGCGTCGCCTCAAAGCGGTGACCTTCCGGCACGATCAGCCGCCAGGCATAGACATCCTTCGGCGAGAGATCCGCGAGGCGTTGTCGCCAAGGGTGGGCGTGGCCTTGCCGAAAGCGCAGCTTCGCGATCGTGACCGGCGCCGCCTGGTGCATCTCGAGGTATTCCTCGACGAGGTCGGAGAGCGTTGTCGTTGCTCGCCTCCCGCCTGGTCCGATCCGATCGAGCACCTTCCGTAGTTCCGCCTCGGCCTCGGCGCGACTCGCGAAACCGCCACCTGCGGCCGTGCAGAGCCACGCCCCTCGAACCGATAGCGATAGGCCCAGAGTGGCTGCCGGTCGGCGCCTTTCGTCCTCAACCTTGAACACCTGGCCATGCTGGATCACGGCGACAACCTCCACCTCTCGGCTTGAGAGGTGGTCTCACAGAGTAATATCTTAGGCGATTATCCGAATAATCGTGTATAGTGCGACCATGCTGTACAGGGCACCCCCGATCACGCCCCACCTCAAGGAACGCCTCGCCGAGCTCGACCAGTTGCGCGAGCGCCTCGGTCATCAGGTCGGGGCGGCCGGCCTCTGGTTGGGAACGCTTCGTCGTGTCCTCCAGGCCAGCTCGATCGAGAGCTCGACCTCGATCGAGGGGTTCCACGTGTCGGCCGAGGAAGCCGTCGCGATCGTCAGCGGCCAGGAGTCGCCGACGCTCGACGACGAGAGTCGCCAGGCCGTCGCCTGCTATGCGCGCGCGATGGACCACGTCGGCGTGATGGCGCGCGATCCCGGCTTCCACTGGACCGACCGGGTGATTCTTGATCTGCATTTCGACGCGTGCTACTTCCAGCGCGACAAGAGTCCCGGCCAATGGCGCACCGGCCCGATCGGCATCACCGGCGGCAACGGCCGCCTCGTCTACCAAGCGCCCGACGCTGAGGACGTCGCCAGATTGATGGGCGAGGTCGTCGACTGGCTGGAAGCCGGTGACCTCGGCGCGCACGTCGTCGTCCGCGCGGCGATGGCCCACCTGCACGTCGTCTCAGTCCATCCCTTTCGCGACGGCAACGGCCGCATCTCGCGCATCACGCAATCACTCGTCCTCGCCCGCGAGGGTCTCCTCTCACCGGAGTTCGCCTCAATCGAGGAATACCTCGGCGAACATACCCCCGACTACTACAACGCACTCGAGCAAGTACAAGGCGGCCGCTACCAACCAGAACGCGACGCCACCGACTGGGTCAGCTTCTGCATCGACGCCCACCTCGCACAAGCCCGCCGACGGCTCGAGCAAATCGAACAGGCAGCCGCCCGCTGGAGCTTCCTCGAACAACTCGCCGACGAACGCGGCTGGCCCGACCGCTTCGTCATCGCCCTCGAACAAGCCCTCATCGGTGGCACAGACCGCGCCAGCTACAGCGACGAAGCAGACATCTCCCCAGCCTCAGCGACCAACGACTTCCGACGCCTACTCGACGTCGGCCTTCTCAGCCAACGAGGACGCGGACGAAACATCCGCTACCACGCAAGCGACGCACTCCGTCGCGACGTCGCTACCGCTATCGAAACAGCGCTACGAACCGGAACGCCCACTAGCAATTGATCGTGAGTCAGATGGCTCATCGTCGACTCGCCCGCGTAGTTCTGCCAGTTCGTGTTCGTCACAAAGCTCGCCGCCGTGTTGAACGCCAACGCCGACGACACACCGCCGACATCCGTCGGATTCAGCGGCAGCACACCCTGCACTCGCTCGAGCAGATACAGGCCGACAACTGACACAGCGCTGAACGCGAGCATCGAAAGCGCGTACACATTCCATGGCTGCTCCCGGCTCGAATCGACGCCCGCCGCGCGATACAGCACCCGCTCGACCGGGAGAAAGAAGCGATCACCCGGTGCGGCACCGCCGCCGAGCACGCGCGCCAGGTACATACCGAGCAACGGCGCGGTCACGAGTAGCGCGCCCACCAGCGCAACAACCTGAAGCCAATTCGCGGCGCTCATTCGGAAGTCAGCCGAGCCGCTCGGGCGCGAGCAGCGCGTACACCAGATGCGCCAGCGCCAGCGCCAACACCAACCCAATCACGTCCTCGCCACTCACCGCTGCCGCTGTTCCTCGAGCGCGGAGCCATGCCCGACAACACGCTCGCAGCCGCACAAGAACAAGACGGCAACCGCGAAGAAGCCGAGGACGACAAGCACAAAGACGACGCGCGCACAGCCGGGTCGTACCGCCGCCGCGGCGCCCACGTGGCCGTCCTAACGGAACTCCTACGCCTCGCGAGCCAATCTTGACGCCGTGTTAGCGCTCACGAGCACGCGGGCCAACCTCTCCGGAGTCGATGTTTGGCCGTTTGGGCACCGCTACGCGGAGGTTACCCGCCTACGAGTTGAAGGTCACCGCGCCGCCTCGAGCGCGGTGCTCAGGAGCATGCGGATGATGAACCCTCGCTGGGTCATGGTCGTTCGCTGTTACAACAGATCAACTGACGTTAGAATGATCAGATGCCTGACGACGAGCGCTGCGATCTGCTCTGCCTCGATCTGCCGCAGGCCGAGGCGATCCGTCGCTCGCGGCTCGCGCCGTCGGCGGCGTGGGCTGCAGCCGGGCGCGCTCGGGCTCTCGCAGATCCGACCCGGCTGACGCTCGCCTCGGCGCTGACGCAGGCAGACGAGCTCTGCGTCTTTGACCTCGCCTGGATCGCCGAACGCTCTCAGAACCTCGTCTCGCACCATCTTCGCGCGTTGCGAGCGGCTGGCCTCGTCGAGTCTCGTCGCGAGGGAAAGATGGTCATGTACGCAGTGACAGGCGCGGGGCGCGCGCTGCTCGACTCGGTGCTCGAGGCGCGCACGGTGGCTCGATGAGCACCGCCGCGCGCGAGCTGGCAGTCATTCAGCCCGCTGTCCCGGCGCGCAGCCAGGAGTGGCACGCGGCCGCGCGCAGGGCGCGTCAGCTCTCCTGGCTCTCGCTCGTTTGGATGGGAGCCGAGGGCGCGATCGCGATCACCGCCGGGGCACTGGCCGGCTCGATCGCCCTGATCTCGTTCGGGCTCGACTCGGCGATCGAAGGCTTCGCCAGCCTCGTCATCATCTGGCGCTTCACCGGCTCACGCTTGATGTCACACGCCGCCGAAGAACGGGCCCAGAAGCTGGTCGCGATCCAGTTCTTCCTGCTCGCCCCCTACGTCGCCTTCGAGGCCGTGCACAAACTCGTCACCGGCGAGCAGCCGCAGACGAGCTGGCTCGGAATCGCGCTCGTCACCTCGAGCCTGATCGGGATGCCCTTCCTCGGCATCGCGAAGCGGGGGCTCGCCGACAAGCTCGGCTCGGTCGCGACCCGTGGTGAAGGCACCCAGAACCTGCTCTGCGCCTACCTCGCCGCCGCCGTGCTCGTCGGCCTGCTCGGCAACGCGCTCTTCGGACTCTGGTGGCTCGACCCGGCCGCAGCGCTCGTCGTCGCCGCAGTGGCGCTCAAGGAAGGCCGCGCAAGCTGGCGCGGCGAAGGATGCTGTGCGCACTGCTAGGGCAGCAAACGGCGACGCGGGCACGAACGACATCGCCCCCCAGCCATCCGACCCGTGTCTCCTTCGGACACGCGGTCGTTACGCGTTCGTCACCAGCGAGGAACTCGAGCGCGGCTGCGCACACTGGTAGCTGCCGAGAGGCCTGCCGCGCCTTCTTCGAGTGCAACGCGCGACGAGTATCGCACGGATCCCAGCCGGATGTTCGTGGCGGGACTGGGGGGTACTTGTATCTTTTGGAGTCGACAAGGAGTTTACGAATGGACGCCCTAGACGAGGCCCTGCGGGCGCGCATCGCCGCCTCGCAAAGAGGAGACACCCCAACGGATGTCGCGTCTGCGTCAGACCGCTAGGTAGTGTCGGACGACGAGCCGGCTGCGCGCGCCAGCGCCTCGGGCGACGGGTTGCGCGTAGCGATGTTGGCGCCGATCTCGTGGCGCGTCCCCCCGCGTCACTACGGACCGTGGGAGCAGTTCGTGTCGCTCCTGACCGAGGGCCTGGTTCGCCGGGGCGTCGATGTCACGCTGTTCGCGACGGCCGACTCGATAACCGGTGCGCGTCTGGTGGCGACTGCCCCGACCGGATACTCCGAGGATGCGGGGCTGTCGCCGAAGGTCTGGGAGGCGCTTCACATCTCGGCAGTGTTCGAACGAGCCGCAGAGTTCGACCTGATCCACAACAGCTTCGACTTCCTGCCGCTCACCTACAGCGATCTGGTCGACACGCCGGTCGTCACCACGATTCACGGCTTCTCCTCGGAACTGATCGTGCCGGTCTTCGAGAAGTACAACGCGAGGGGTTACTACGTGGCGATCAGCGACTCCGACCGCCACGCGCACCTGGACTACGTAGCGACGATCCACCACGGGATCGACATGGACCAGTTCGAGCCGGGGGTGGGGCCGGGCGACTACCTGCTCTTCTTCGGAAGGATCCATCCCGAGAAAGGCACGCTCGAGGCGATCGAGGTTGCCCAGAAGGCAGAGCTGCCGCTGATCATCGCGGGGATCATCCAGGACCAGGATTACTTCGAGCGGTCGATCGAGCCCCGGCTCGACGGAGAACGCGTCACATACGTCGGTCCCGTCGGCCCCGACCGTCGCCGCGACCTCCTCGCCGGAGCGCGGGCTCTTCTCCACCTCGTCAGCTTCGACGAGCCGTTCGGCTTCAGCGTCGTCGAAGCAATGGCCTGCGGCACGCCGGTGATCGCCCATCCACGCGGATCGATGCCAGAAATCGTCCGGGATGGTGTGAACGGCTGCCTGGTCGGCTCTCTGGAGGAAGCGGTCGTCGGCGTGCGCGCGGCCGCCTCGCTGGACAGGACGCTCGTGCGCGCCTCGGTCGAGCGTCGCTTCGACTCCAACCGCATGGTCGACGACTACCTCGAGCTGTATCACCGCGTCGTGGCGCTCGATCGCGCACGACACGCAAACGCCGTTGTCTGACCCGCCCTCCTCGAGTGATCGTTTTCGGCTCGGCGTCAACTACTGGCCCGCTCGAACGGCGATGGGGTGGTGGTCGGAGTTCGATCGCGCGGAGGTCGCGGCCGATTTCGCACGGATCGCCGCGAGCGGTCTCGACTCGATCAGGATCTTCCTGACCTGGGCGGACTTCCAACCGAGCCCGAGCCAGGTGGATGGGCGCATGCTGGATCGTCTGATCGCCGTGGCGGATCTGGCCGCGGGAGCGGGCCTCGCGCTCGTTCCCACGCTCTTCACCGGTCACATGAGCGGCGTGAACTGGATTCCGGCGTGGGCGCTCGGCGGGTCTGATCGCGACGAGCGCTTTCGCGTCGTGTCCAACGGAAGCGTCACCGGATGCGGGCTGCGTAACTGGTACTCGGACCCGCTGATCACTCGAGCCCAGGTCCTGCTGGGGATGGAGGCGGCGGGGGCTCTGGCCGGCCACGACGCTGTTTGGATGTGGGACCTCGGGAACGAGAACTCGAACTGTGTGATACCGGCGACCCGGTCGTCGGCGCGGGAGTGGCTGCGCCGGATCGCCTCCGCGATCCGCACCGCCGACCCGGCGGCACGGGTCACCGTCGGCTTGCACATGGAGGACCTGGAGAACGATCGCAGGCTCGGGCCACGCGAGGCATCCGAGGTCTGCGACGTCCTCTCGATGCACGGCTATCCCATTTATGCCCGCTGGGCAGACGGCCCAACGGACGAGCGCCTGCTGCCATTCCTGGCCGACGTCAGCCGTTGGCTCGCCCGCGGACGCGACCTGTTGTTCACGGAGTTCGGGCTGCCTACGTTCCGCCGAGGCGATCCGGTCGGCGACGCGCTCAGGCTGCGAAGCGCGAGCTCGCTCGTCGAGGAACAGGCTGCCGCCGCCTACACCGAGCGGGCGCTCGTGGCGCTGCAGCAGGCCGGCTGCGTGGGCGCGCTGCTGTGGTGCTACTCCGACTACGAGTCGGACCTCTGGGACGAGCCGCCGCTCGACCTCGCCGTCCATGAGCGCTCGTTCGGGCTGTGGCGAGCGGACGGCTCGGCGAAGCCATCCGTCGCCGTCGTGGAGGCGTTCGCAGGCGCGCCGCGGCTCGCCGGCCTAGACGGATACCCGTGGATCGATCTCGAACCGGAGGAGTTCTTCGTCGACCCGGGCGTCGAGCTCCGACGCCTCTACGGTCTCTATCGGACGAGCGAACACGGCGAACCCGCGGGATCGAAGTTCTCGGTCTAGCTGCGCGTTCACTCAATGGGCAACACATCGCGACGCACCGGATCCCAAATGTGACAGATCGCACAAATTTTCTGGTACACTGTGCGCGCGTCCGGTCGAGCGTCGTAGCCGCCGAGGCATTAGCACTCCTCTTCAGCTGTTCCATTTGGCCCCAGCGCAGCAGGGAGCTCGTTCGAGCTGTCTGTCCTGAACGAAGAGCGAGGAGCCACGATGCATGCCACGATCCGCCGATACGAAGGTGTGGATACCGCACTGACCGAAGAGCTGAGCCGCAGGGTCACCGAGACCCTCGTCCCGCAGTTGGAGAAGCTCGACGGCTTTCGCGGCTACTACCTGGTCGAGTCCGGGAACGGCGTGTTCACGTCCGTCGGGCTGTTCGCGAGCCCGGCCCAGAGCGACGAGGCAACGAGCATCGCATCCGCCTGGGTGAAGGAGGAGAAGCTCGAGTCCGCGCTGCCCAACGCGCCGCGAATCACAAGCGGCAAGGTGATCGCGCAGCAGGAGGGCGTCGCCGTCGCCTGAGCGAGCGGCTAGGCACATCGGCGGGAGGGCCGCTCGGGCCGTCCCGCCGACTCGACCATGAGGGCTGACCCGAAGAGGTGATTGCAGGTGACCAACTTCCTCCACTGGCGCAAGATGACCTGGGTGGTCGTTCTCTGGAGCGGGTACCTCGCGACCTGGGCGGTCATCACGGGCTCTGGCCTTGCGATCCTCGCCTTCTGGTGGCTCGCGGGCCTCCTCGTCTTCCGCCCTCTCTGGTTCGCGACGCAGCCACTGTTCGGACAGGAGCGCAGTCTCGACGGCTTCGTCCGGCCCGGCTGGACCCACTGGCGTGTGGTCAACCTTCGCCGCACCAAGCGGGACACGGAGGCCCGGCGCGATGCCGGTTGAGACCGAGCGGCGGGGTTCGACGGTCCTCGAATCGACACGCCCGGGCGCCGATCAGCTCACCTCCATCGTCGCGCCAAGCGCGCACGCACCCGCGGGACTCGCTTGGGAAGCGTTCTCCCCCGTCTACTTCCCAGAGCGGCGCCGCCACGACCTCGAGGCGCTCGTCGCCTACGGCGCCTATAGATGCTCGCACTCTCGCGCTGCGCTGTCGTCCGACGAGCGCGCCTGGATCGGGGCGGGCCCGGGCGCGATTAGCGCTCGCGCACTGCGAAACTGGGAAAACGAGGGCGGCGCGACGCTCTCACCCCGCGGGCCATGATCCGCGAACGCGACCAGGAGCAGCTCCGAAGAGACGCGCTGACCGCCTTCCTCGACGAGCGCGAACGCGAGGGCTATCGCGTCGAGTCCCACACGCACACGCAGGCGATCATCGGCCCGCCCCACCGGCGCCGCTCGCTCCGCGGTCTCCTTCGCAAGCCGCGCTCGTACCCCCGCCAGGTCGTCTCGGTCGATCGTGACGGCGAGGTGTCGATCGGCCCGGCCGAACCGCTGCGATCGTGAGACCGGCGACCTGGCTCATGTGCGCTGTGGGTAGCATGGGTCGCGACCCGGCCAGCTTCCGGCGGTTGAGCGCCAGTGCGCCGGACACCTTCTGAAAGGGGCGCACGGCCCGTGCGTGCTGCGATCTTCTCGACGTACCCGCCGCGCGCGTGCGGGATCGGAACCTTCGCGTTCGACGTCCGCACGTCGCTGCTCGCGACCCAGGGTGTGGAAAGCGTCGGTGTTGTCGCCATCGTCGACGAGGCGTCGAGCCCGCAGCGCCACGATGTTCTCGCGACCGTGTCGCAGGCGGTGCGGGGCGACTACGTCCGTGCGGCGCGGCTGTTGGGTCGGCTCGAGGTCGACGTCGTCCTGTTGCAGCACGAGTATGGAATCTTCGGCGGTGCCGACGGCGAGTACGTGCTCTCGTTCGCTCGGGAGCTCACACGGCCGCTCGTCCTGACACTTCACACCGTCCTGTCCGAGCCGACCGATCACCAGCGCGACGTGCTGAGCGCCTTGTGCGAGGAGGCGGAGCGTGTGATCGTGATGACGGAGACAGCGCGGGAGCTGCTGCTGCGGATGAATGGTTGCGCCGCGGACAAGATCCGCGTCGTCCAGCATGGGGCGCCGGCCCTTCTCGGTCGCCGAAACACCAACGGCTCGGCGCCGTCACGTGGCCTCGACCGTCTCCGATCGCGGTTCGTGCTCTCGACGTTCGGGCTCATCTCTCCGGGGAAGGGGATCGAGACCGCGATTGCGGCATTGCCCGGGATCGTCGAGCGTCATCCCGAGGTGCTGTACCTGATCGCCGGGAGGACGCACCCGGAGGTCGCGCGGCTGAAGGGCGAGCAATATCGACTCCTGCTCGAGCGTCGCGCGCTCGACCTCGGAGTCGCCGATCACGTCGAGTTCGACGATCGCTTTCTTTCGGTCCCCGAGCTGGCCGACCTGTTGCACGCCAGCGACGTCTTCCTGACGCCGTACCGCAACCGCGAGCAGATCGCCTCGGGCGCGCTGACCTTCGCGATCGCCGCCGGGTGCGCGTCGATCTCGACGCCGTTCCTCTTCGCGCAGGACATGCTCGCGACGGGCGCCGGGAAGCTCGTCCCGTTCGACGATCCCGCCGCGATCGAGAACGCGGTCTGCGACTTCATCGAGAGCCCCGATTCACTGGCAGCGGCCCGCGCGGAGGCGCGGCGGATCGGTGCCGAGCTCGCGTGGCCGGCGATCGCCGCCGAGACGGCGGTCGTACTGCGAGAGGCGGCTCTCGCCCGGCCGCGCGGGAAGCCGATCCCGATCGTCGAGCTCGAGCTGACGTCGGTCCGAACGGACCATCTGCGGACGTTGGTCGACGACGTCGGGATTGTCCAACACGCCACGGGTGCGATCCCGAGCTGGGAGACGGGCTACTGCGTCGACGACGTCGCGCGACTCGCGGTCGTCGCGCTCGAGCTGACCGGACGCACCCCCGATCGCCAGTGGACACCCATCCTCCACCGCTCGCTTGCGTTCCTGCGATTCGCGACGGGGCCCGAGGGCACGGGGATGCGGAACTTCATGGGCTACGACAGACGGTGGCTCGACGAGCCGCATCTCGGCGACCATGTCGGCAGGACGATCTGGGCGCTGGGTGAGATCCTCGCGACCGCCTGGATACCGGCCCTCTCAGGCCCCGCTCGGACGCTTCTCGACGCACTCGTCCCATCTCTGCGCAAAGACGTCTCCCTGCGCACGGCGGCCTACACGGTTCTCGGCCTCGCGCGCCTCGATCCCGACCGTCTCGACCACGACGCGAGAGTGCTCCTCGAACGGCTCGTCGAACAGCTCGCGTCCGCCTATAAGGACGCGGCAGGAGGAGCGTGGCTGTGGTTCGAGGACCGGCTCAGCTACGACAACGCACGGCTCCCCCACGCGCTCATCGTCGGGGGCTCGGCACTCGGGCGTCCCTCCGACGTGACGCTCGGGCTCGAGGCGCTCGCCTGGCTGGGCGACGAGTGCGGCCTCGACGAGGGCATGCTGCGCCTCCCAGGGCACCGTGGACGCGATCGCGACGAGCCCGCGCCCGGCGAGGGCGACGAGCAGCCGCTCGACGCGACGGCGTTCGTCGAGGCCGAGCTCGCTGCGCTCGTGGCGACCGGGAACGGTGAACACGGAGCCCGTGCACGCACCGCGTTCGACTGGTTCCTAGGGCGAAATCGGTTGGACCGCCCGCTCTACGACTTCGCGACCGGAGGCTGCAGCGACGGCCTCGGCGAGACCGACCTCAACGAGAACGAGGGAGCCGAATCCACGCTCGCGTTCCATCGTGCCCAGCTACTGCTCGATGCGGCGGCCCTCCCGGCCCCCGACCGACGCGAGACCTGGACCAAAGTCGCGTGACGTCGAACCACGAGGTTTTCCGGCGCCATGCCGGAAATCCGATCCTGACCGCCGCCGATTGGAGCACGCCGGTCAACGCCGTCTTCAACCCTGCGGCGGCGCTCGTCGACGGTGAAACCGTGGTGGTCGCGCGCGTCGAAGATCGACGAGGCATCTCCCATCTCGGCGTCGCCCGCTCTGCCGACGGCCTCAGCGACTGGTCGATCGATCCGGAGCCGCTGCTTGCGCCGGCCAGCGGGGTCGAAAGCGAACAGTGGGGCTTCGAAGACCCCCGTGCAGTCTGGGTGGCCGAGCTCGGACGTTGGCTGATCACGTGCACGGCATACGGCCCGAGCGGCCCGGCCGTCTACCTCGCCTCGACGACGGACTTTCGGACGGTCGAGCGGATCGGGATCATCTGCCAACCGGAGGACAAGAACGCGGCGCTTCTCTCCGAGCGGGTCGACGGGCAGTGGGTTCTCTTTCACCGGCCGATGACGTCGTACGGCGGCGCACGCGGCGAGGTCGTCCTTTCCCGGTCGGACGACCTGACCAACTGGGGCGCGCCCGAGCAAGTCCTCCAGCCGCGGCAGGGCGCGTGGTGGGACTCGCTTCGCATCGGTCTGGGCCCGCCCCCACTTCGCACAGACGCCGGTTGGCTCGTGATCTACCACGGTGTCAAGGAGACCGTTGCCGGCACCATCTACCGAGTCGGTCTCGCGTTGACAGCACTGGACGACCCAGCACGTATCCTGCACCGGGCCTCGAACTGGGTGCTCGGGCCGTCCGCCCCGTACGAACGCGGGGGCGACATACCCAACACCGTGTTCCCGTGCGGACTGGTACACGACCCGCAGTCGGGCGAGGTCAGGCTCTACTACGGAGCAGCCGACACCACGATCTGTGTCGCGACCGCACGGCTCGACGCCCTGCTCGCCGCGGTTCGCTCCGACTGACGTCGGCCGGTATCGGCCACGCGATGAGGAGCGTCGGTCCGACTTCGGTTGAAAGGGAGCGGATTACCTGGGGTCGCGGGCAACGCCTTTGAACCAAGAACACCGCCCGGCGGTTCTACAGCGCGGGCTCGGGGCTTGCCTTCGCCGACGGCGCGAGCAGGAGCAGATGGCTGTCCACGACTGCCTGCGCGACGTCGACCAGCTTCCGGCCGTTGTGCTGTGAGTGCTCTCGCAGCATCTTGAAGGCGCGGTCGGCGTCGATCGCGTGCCGCGCCATCAAGATGCCTTTCGCCTGCTCGATCAAGGCCCGCCTCCCGAAGGCGCCCTGGAGGCTCTGGTACTCCGCGAACCGCTGGAGCGTGATGTCGATCGCGCTCTGCAGCTCCTCGGCGTTCCCGTCGACGATGTAGGCAAACACGCCACGCTTCGCCGCTTCCCGTACGTAGGCAGGGTCTTTCGCGGACAGCAGGGCGATCACCGGGCACGACGCTTCCCGGACGATCTCCGTGATCAGCTCGAGCGCGTGCTCGGAGCTCAGACCCAGGCCGACGAGCGCAACGTCGGGGCGCTCCCGCTCGGTCGCGGCGCCCACTTCCTTGACGTAGATCTCGCGCGCGATGACGTCATGACCGAGCCCTGCGACGACTTGTGCCAGCAGCTCGAGCCGGTCGCGCCTCTCGTTTGCGATCAGAACGCGGAGGTGCTTCGGCTCTTCTTCGACCATCTCAGGGTGCTCCAACGACGACACCCTCCTCCCACTGCCTGGAAGGAACAGACTCGAAAGTCTAGTCAACGCGCGGGTCGCTGCTGACGTTCCCGGCTCCGTAGCGACGTTCCGTACCCGCAGGCGCGACGCGACTTGCGCGGCCCCGCCTGCGCTTCCATTCGGCGCAGGCGGGGTTTTCGCGCCTCCCCTGACCCGGCTGTCAGTGGCCAGCGTTCCCGTCGATCGTCGCGACATCGAGCAGATGGATGCGAAGGGCTCCGGGCACCCCACGCCCGGGACCCTTCGCAAATCGGGGCGTCCGTCACGCCCCGACCTGACCAGCCGCTCCCCCTGGCGGCTTGGTCAAGCTTGACCAGAGAGAACCGAAGAGCGAAACGTGAGCCTCCAGGAGCTTTCAAGGGCATCGCCGACCAGCACTGGAGGTCGGCCAGAATGCAACCCACTCTGCTCGGGGTGGCCGTTGCGGGCCGATTGCTACGGCTCCGCGGAACTCGCCGCGGCCAGGAGTTGGGCCGGCGACGGGAGGAACCTATCACGTCGACGGAGTGTCGGGATGACGAACGCCGGATCGCCCGAGCTCACGACGTTCCGGCGGGGCCATCGTCCACTCCGGGTCACCGAGCCGCGGTGATACCCTGAGCCGGCCGGCGCCCGAGATCAGCGGCGTCGGAGGTATTGCGGCACACACGAGCCGGGCCGCAAACGATCCTCCCTCAACAGCGCGTGGGTTGGAGCCGATGGGCCGACCCTCGCTTGGTCGGCGACAAGCCACCCTGCAGGAGGCGCTCGTTGGGAGCTCGCACCTTCGAAGGCCCGATCTGGGATGCCCCCCCGGCCGGCGCGCCGCGGTTTCGGGGAGTCGCGCATCTGGCCGCGTTCGTCGTCGCTGTCCCGCTCGGCGCGGCGCTCGTCCTTCACACCTCTGCCGGCGTTGCACAGGTCGGCGCAGTCGCCTTCGCAGCGAGTGTCTCGATGATGCTCGGCGTCAGCAGCCTCTTTCATCGCCGCGCCTGGGCGCCGGCCGCAAGACGGTGGATCCGCTTCCTCGACCACGCCATGATCTATGTCCTGATCGCGGGGACGTACACGCCGGTTGCGTTGCTCGTCCTCGACCGCGGCTGGCGGCTTCCGATCCTGGCGCTGGTCTGGACCGGCGCCGTCATTGCCACGGCGGCAAGGCTGCTGTGGCCCGACGCGCCCGCGTGGCTCGTCAGCGCGACGTGCGTCGCGCTCGGTTGGCTCTCGGTGACCGTCCTCCCTCAGATCGTCGAAGGCATCGGGGTCGGGGCGACGGCGTTGCTGATCCTGGGCGGGGTGGCCTACACGGTGGGCGCGATCGTGTACGCGCGGCGGCGACCCGACCCCTTTCCAACCACGTTCGGCTATCACGAGGTCTTCCATGCCCTCGTGCTCGTCGCGCTGGCCTGCCACTACGTGACGATCGCGTTCTTCGTGCTCCCGCAGCCATGAGCGTGCAGCTTTCCCGAAACCCGCTCTGGGGAGGGAGTCGGCTTCTCCACCGGTCGATCACGATCGTCCTGTGCGCGATCGGCCTGGTCGTCGGCGTGCTGGTCGCGAGGCGCGTCACGAGCACGAGCTGGCCGCTCGAGGGTGCACGGATGGAGCTCGCCCTCGCAGCCGGGGCGGCCTACCTTGCGAGCTTCGTCTTCAGGGCGCTCGGCTGGCGGCAGCTGTTTCCGGCCGCCGCCAGACCGGATCGCAGCCGATGCTTGGCGGCCTGCGGTGCCGCTGCCGCGAGCGGAGCCGTCCTTCCGTTTCGACTCGATTACCTCGTCAAGATCACGACGCTTCGTCGACTCGCCGGCGTGACCGTCGGCCTGGACGCGATCGCCCTCTCTCTTCTCTCACTCGGGCTGGTCGACGCCGTCGCGATGCTGCCACTCGCAATCGCGGCCCTCGCCACATCGGGCGCGATCTTCCGAGTCCCCTTGGCGGTCGTGTTGCTCTTCTGTCTCGGCTGCGTCGCAGTCCTGACGCTCGGGCCGCAAATCGGGCGCCTGCCCTTGATCGCCCGCTCGAGCCGTCTCGAGGGGATCTGCCACCGGGTCGGCGGGAACGCCGCCCGCACGCGAGCGACATTCAACGCTGGGGGCTTCCTCGTGGGCTGCTGGTCGACGCGCGCGCTCGGCAACAACCTGCTCTTGTGGGCGCTGGGCGTCGGCTTCTCGCCGACGTTCGCCCTCGTCATCCTGTGCATGGGCGCTGCAGCGTCGATCCTGCCGATCACCGCAGGCGGCGCGATCGTCGGCGTGGGCGCCACGTCAGGCGTGCTGCTCGCACTCGGCGTGCCGACGCGCGAGGCCGTGAACTACGCGATCGCCTCGGGGTTGCTCCTGACGTGCAGCGCTCTCGTCGCGGCGATGATCGGCGTGTGCGGATCGATTCTCTTCGCCAGAGGTGGCCATCTTGTACGCGCCGAGCCCGCCTAGCCGGCGGAGTCGGCTGCGCCCTCACGCTCGCGCTGCCGGCGTCCTCGCCAACACCTAGGTTTCCCGGATATCGCGGTGCTCGACGTAGCCCGGGCTTTGCAGGGGGTGGGAGCCGCGATGATGTTCGCGAGCTCGCTCGCGATCCCCGTCGATGTCGGCACGGGACTCTTCAACCCCGCTCTGGGGGCGGTCGCGATGGGCTCGGTCCCCGAGCGGCAAAGCGGCCTCGGGGCCGGTGTCAACGACGCCTTCCGCATGGGAGGGATTGCCGTCGGCGTCGCTGCCTTCGGCTCCTCGCCGGCAAGCGGCGCCGCGCAACGGCCATCGACCTCGTCCCCGACCCAGCCTGACCGACGACCGACAAGAAAGGACGACCAACATGAGCATCTCCACCGGAAGCACGAGCGAGCTCGGGCACGTCGTCGAGGCCCTCAACGGCAAGATCGTCTTTCCCGACCGCGCGGACTGGGCCGAGGCGCGCGCGTGCGGGCTGACGGCTCTTCGACTCGAGGACGTCGCGGTACCGCCATACCATTGCGCCGCGCCGTTCACGCTCAGGAGCCACAAGCAGGACCTGGAGGACATCGGCGCTTCAAACGCGACTGGTGGGCCGATTAGCGCCGGCGGCCGCTGCCGAGCAGGCGCGGCAAGGCGCTCAGTCCGAAGCCGATCGTCTCGCGGAGCCGGGCCGGGAGCGTCGGCTCGGGCACCGCAGGGAGCTCGACCGAGAGAGCCTCGAAGCCGACGAAGTAGAGCGGCATCTCACCCAGCCCTTCGAGATCCTGTTCTACGCGCGTTGCGCGCTCGCGCAGCTGCGGCTCCAGGCGCAGATAGAGCGGCTCGGACATGAGCACGTACTCGGCCACCGGCACCGTGTTCTTCAGCATCCGATGGACCGTGATCACGTCGACCCCGACCAGCTTCTCGCTGCCGCGGATGCTCTGTGACACGACGTCGCCGGCGTGCGCGACGAACTTGACGTGCAGCCTGCCGATCTGGCGGCAGGCATCGCAACCGCAGACGTTGTGCGCAAGCATCCACTGCTGTTGCGTGTGGAACGCGCCGTACATGGCGAGCGCGGCCTGGAGCCAGTCGCCCGAGCCGTCCTGCTCGCCTTGCGGAGCCGAGAGGAAGAGGGCGTCGCCTTCGACCTCCACGAGCGTCAGGGCCGGGACTGCGTCGAGCATCGCCTCGAGCAGACGCTGCGTGATCTCCTGCGAGTGAGCGAGGTTCAGGCGGTGAAGCCGCATGAACTCCGTGTAGCCGGCGATGTCGGCAAGCATGAGCAGCGCCCGCTCCGGAATGTCGCCGCCGTCTAGGACGCGAGCCCGGGCAGCCGTCGACGTCGAGGCGTTCGGCTCGCGAGGACGACCGACTGTCGCCATATGTGGCGTATGGTAGAGTCGACTCATGGAGAAGACGACTCTGTATCTGCCGGCGGACATGCAGCGCGCCCTGCAGGAGCAGGCCCGCCGGAGCGGCAGGCCGCAGGCCGAGCTGGTGCGCGAGGCGTTGCGCTCCTATCTCGAGGCGACCGTCTCGCCGCGGCCGCGCTCGCTCGGCCTGGGCGAGGACGCTGGGCTCTCGGGACGCGAAAGCGAGGCTTGGCTCGCTCGCGAGTGGAGCCGTCGATAATCACACTCGACACCTCGGGCCTCTTTGCGCTCCTCAACCGGCGCGACCCCGACCACCAGCCGGTGAGCCAGGCGCTGCTCGACGATCGCGGCCCGTATTTGGTGCCCGCCGGCATCCTCGTCGAGATCTGCTACCTGATCGAGCAGCGACTCGGCCTGGACGTGCTCGACGCCTTTCTCGCCGATCTGCAAGAGCGTGCCTTCGTGCTCGAACCCCCGGACGACGACCTCGCCCGCGTTCGAGAGCTCGTCCGTCACTACGCCGATCTGCCGCTCGGATTCTCCGACGCCGCGGTGATCGCCTGCGCCGAGCGCAACGGGGGCAAGGTGCTCACGCTCGACAGCCGCCACTTCGGCGCCGTCGCCCGCGAGGGCACGATCACGCCGCTGCCGAGCTGAGCCGAGCGAGAACGCCAGCCTGCCCGTGTCGACGCGCTCGGACCGGAGAGAAAGACACGGTGCCGCGTCCGAGACGTCGGCCCTGCTTGAAAGACTGCGCACGTGGCCGCGGTGGGTTCCTCCTCCTCGGCAGCGATCTCGTGGGCGAAAAGCTGGTTCTCGGCCTGGCTTGCGAGGTAGGCGCCGGTGCCCATCGCGAGCGCGCCGGCGCCGGCCTCGGCGAGCCCGCCGACCAGGACGGTCGAGGAGGCCGCGTCCGCGCCTGCGAGCCCGGTGACGACGGCGAGCGGGACGAGCAGCCCGTCCTGGAAGCCGAGCACGAGCTCGCGGATCCGGGAGGCACGCGCGATCCGCGGCCGCTCGGCGAGCACGCGGGCGCGCAGCGCCTCGCCGCTGGTCGGGTGCGGACCGCCGCGGCGGCGCCGCACGGGGAGTCGTTCGACCGGGAGCTGCTCGGTCATCGGAGTGCCCATCTCGCAGCCGGCTCGCCGCGCCGCGTCCGCGCTGACGCTGATTCGAGGCGGGGAAACCCGCACGCAGTCGTCACTCGCTGAGGATCGCCTCGGCGGGGAAGCGCGCGCTCGCGTCGGCGCGTGCCGCGGCCGCGTTCTCGTCGCCGAGCGCGCCGAACGCGCGGACGCCACGCGCACGCAGGCGGGCGAGGACGCGGGCCAGGCGGTCGCGCGCGGCGGTCTCGGCGCCGTCGCCGTCGACGACCCACCGGTCGCTCGCGTCCGGGACGGCGCGGGCGATGACGAGGACCTCGTCGTAGTGCTCGGCCTCGGCCAGCGTTGCCTCGGTGACCTCCTCGGCTCCGATCACGATGATCGCTCGATGCGCGTGGCTCGGCATCTGCTGTTCCTCCTTGGAGAGCTTGTACGTCGAGCGTAGGCGGGGCCTCGGTAACGGCGGGCGAGCGGCCGGTAAAGCTTGGTAACGCCGCGGTTAGTTCCCGGAACGAGCCGTTCGCGCGGGCTGCCCGCTCGTAGCGGTGAGACGGACGATCGCCTCCAATCCGCCGCCCGGACGCTGCTGGAGCTCGATCTCGCCGCCGTCGGCGGCGACGAGCCGTTGCACGATCGCGAGCCCAAGCCCGAAGCCCTCTTCCCCCCCGCCGACGCGCCAGAAGCGGTCGAACGCCCGCGAGATCTCCTCGTCCGACATGCCCGGGCCGCGGTCCCGCACGTGGATCTCGACCCAACCGCCGGAACGCTCGGCCGTCAGCTCGATCCGCGAACCGGCGGGAGCGACCTCGAGCGCGTTCGCGAGCAAGTTGTCGAGCACCTGCTCGATCCGGCCTTCGGTAACCCGCGCGCGTGGGCGACCGTCCACTCGTGCCTGAAGCTGGACGCGCTGCTCCTCGGCGAGCGCCGACCACGCTTCGACGCGGTCGTCGATCGCGGCCCCAATGTCCAGCTCGACGGGAACGCTGGCGGCGCGGTCGGCGCGGGCGAGCGTGAGCAGGCCGTCGACGAGCGCGCCGAGACGCTCGACCTCGTCGAGCGCGCCTTCGAGCTCGTCGTCCCGCTGAACCGCACCGTCTTGGGAGAGGTTCTCGAGGCGCAGGCGCAGCGCGGTCAGTGGGGTGCGCAGCTGGTGCGAGGCGTCGGCGACGAGCTGCTCCTGTGAGCGGAGCAGCGCCTCGAGCTTCGCGACCATCTCGTTGAAGGAGCCGGCGAGACGGCGGAGCTCGGGCGGGCCGGTCGCGGGGACACGCACCCCAAGGTTGCCGGCGGCGACCTGGCCGGCGGCGGCATCGACGCGGCTGAGCGGACGCACGATCCACCGGGCGAAGCCGCCCGCCAGGGCGACGGCGACCGCGAGCACGACGGCCGCGATCGCGGCCAGGATCAGCCAGTAACGGCGGACACGCTCGTCGACCTTGGAGGTGGGGTAGGTGATGCGGACGGCGCCGTGGACGACGCCGCCGGAGGCGGCAGGCACCGCCACGTAGAGGAGATCGGTGCCGAGCGTGTTCGAGTGGCGTATCCCTGTCGCGACTGTCCCGTCGAGCGCGGCCGCGATCTCGGGGCGGGTCGAGAAGTCGGCGCCGACACCCTCCGACGCCGAGTCGACCACCGCTTGTCCCTCGGCGTCGACCACGACGACGCGTCCTCCGGTGTCGCTCTGGTATTGACGCGCGATCGTGACCAAGGATGACGGTGCCGGAGCGCGTGCTTCGAGGCTGTCTTCGGCGAGGGAGGCGAGCGCGACCGCGTCGCGCTCGACGCTGGTGCTCAGGTCGTGGCGCTCGTTGCGGGCGAAGGAGATGCCGAGCGGGATCTCGAGCAGGGCGAGCACGACGATTGCGAGCGCCAGGTAGCTGACGAGCAGGCGCCGGCTCACGGCTGTGGGACGAGCCGAAGCCCGACGCCCCGCACGGTCTCGATCCAGTCCGGGTCGCCGAGCTTCTTGCGCAAGGAGGCGACGTGCACGTCGACCGTCTTCGTCGGCCCGAACCATTCCGTGTCCCAGACCTCGCGCAGGATCCGCTGCCGCGAGACGACCGTCCCCGGCTCGGAGGCGAGCAGCGCGAGCAGGTCGAACTCCTTCGTCGTCAACACCAGCGGCGCGCCTTCGAGGGTGGCGCGGCGGCCGCGGACGTCGATCTCCAGCTCGCCGACCTGGATCCGGGAGCGATCACTGCCCGGGCGGGCGCGCCGCATCACCGCCCGGATGCGGGCGAGCAGCTCGCGGAAGCCGAACGGCTTGACGATGTAGTCGTCCGCTCCCAGCTCGAGCAAGACGACCCGGTCGACCTCCTCCCCCTTGGCGGTGACGACGATGATCGGCACGTCGGAGCGGGCGCGCAGCCGCCGACAGACCTCGGTGCCGTCCATGCCAGGAAGGCGGAGGTCGAGCAGCACGAGATCCGGGATGGACGCCTCGAGCGCGTCCTCCCCGGTCGCGACGCGGGTCACCTCGATACCCTCGCGGCGCAGCCCGTCGGCCAGCGGCTTCGCGATCGCGTCGTCGTCCTCGACGATCAGGATCCGCACGCTCCGATCGTCGCACGCCCACCGGTCGCAGGCGGCCGAGTGCGGACTGCCTTACGACGACTTGGCGATGCTTTACCTTCGCCTGGCCCAGCGCTTGCCCGCTGCCTCCTACGGTCGAGGAGCCATATGACCAGGAGGTCCGCAATGTCCCGGAAGCACCTGTTCGCCATTGTCGTCCTGCTCGGCGCGGCCGCCGTCGCCGGTCTGCTGGCGCTCACCCGCACGACCACGGCGGCAACGCAGGCTTCGAGCACGCAGATCACCGCAAAGTCGCGCTCGCTCGACAAGCTCGAGGCTTCGCTGCGGCGCTCGCTCGCCCAGCAGCCGCCCGTGCTTCCCATCACACGCGCCACGGCTGCGTCGGTGGCTCCGGGCACGGTCCTCGTCCGCTCGGGCGCCGAGCTGGCGACCGGGGAGCACGAGGACGAGCACGCCGACGATGGTCACGCCTACGAGCACGAGGACGAGCACGAGGGCGCCGATGACTAACCACGTTGTCCGCCTGTACGCAGCCGCCGCGGCGCTTGCCGCGTTCTTTCTCGCCTGGACGGGGATCGCCGCCCGCCCGTGGGCGGAGCAGCCCCGCGATCCGCGACTGGCCGTACTCGACCAGCGCGAGCAGCGGCTGCAGCGCGACGCCGCGCTCGTCCAGCAGGTCGTCGACCGCCGCTGGGCCGCTTACCGGGCCGCCCTGGCGCAGTCACGCGCGAGCGCAACCACACGCGTGCCGGTGCCATCGGTACGGGTCGTGACGCTGCCGCCGGTGGCAACGACGCGGAGCTCCTGATGCTGCGGCGGCGCTTCCACGCGATGGGCAGCCAGTTCGAGCTCGTCCTCGAAACCCAACCCGGCGGGGAGGCGTTCCGCGCGCTCGCGGCCGCAGAGGCCGACCTGCGCCGGCTCGAGCGCACGCTCTCTCGTTTCGATCCCGACTCCGAGCTCTCGCGGCTGAACGAGCGCGGACGGATGGTCGTCGGGCCAGAGCTGCTTGAAGTGGTCGCCCTCGCCCTCGCCGCCCGCGAGCGAACCAGTGGGTGCTTCGACCCCACCGTGCACGACGCGCTCGTCGCCGCAGGCTATGACCGCACGTTTGCGCAGGTACCCGCGAGCAGCGGCCACGCGCCTGCGGCCTCCGGGCGCTGCGGCGGCGACGTTCGCCTCGATGTCGATACGGCAACGATCGAGCTCGAGCCGGGCGTGCGCCTCGACCTGGGTGGGATCGCCAAGGGCTACGCCGCCGACCGGTCCGCCGCGATCCTTGCCCAGATCGGTCCATGCCTTGTCGACGCCGGCGGCGACATCGCCCTCCACGGGCGACCCTGGCCGGTCGGAGTCGAGACGGCCGACGGCATGCTCACGCTCGAGCTCGCTGAGGGCGGGCTCGCGACCTCGGGGCGCGACCGCCGCCGCTGGACACGCGCGGGCAACGAGCAGCACCACCTGATCGACCCCGCCACCGGTCGCCCGGCGGATGGCGACCTCCTCCGCGTCACCGTCGCCGCCGCCAGCGCCGCCGATGCCGAGGTGCAGGCGAAGGCGCTCTTCCTCGCCGGCACCACGGGAGCCGTCGAGCAGGCGAACGACGCTGGCATCCCGGCGATCCTCGTCACTCGGGATGGGCGCACGCTGCTCGCGGGAGGGCTTGCTTGAAGGGCGACCCGACCTTCTGGATCCTCGCGCGCGCGAGCGGCCTCACCGCGTACGGGCTGCTCACCGCCTCCGTCCTCGCCGGATTGGTGCTCAAGGCCCGGCCCTTCGGGACCGCGCTCAAACCGGCGACCGTCACCGACCTGCATCGCTTCCTCGCTCTGCTCGGCCTCGGCGCGCTCTCGTTGCACGGGGTCGCGCTGCTCATCGACCGCGCCGTCCCGATCTCGCTCGCCGACCTGCTCGTCCCCGGGATCGCGCCCTACCGACCACTCGCGACCGGCCTCGGCGTGCTCGCCGCAGAGCTGATGGTCGTCGTCTACGCCTCCTTCGCCCTGCGCAAGCGGATCGGCACGCGCAACTGGCGCCGACTGCACTGGGCCACCTACCTGATCTTCGCCCTCGCGACCGTCCATGGACTCGCCGCCGGTACCGACAGCGGCGCCAGCTGGGCGCTCGCCCTCTACGGAGCTGCCACGGGCGCCGTGCTCGCCGCCACCGCCTGGCGAACGCTCGTCCCACCCCAGAAAGGAGCACCACGTGTACCGCATCGAGATCGACCGCTCTCTGTGTAGCGGCTTCGGCAGCTGCGCCCAGCTCGCACCGAAGAGCATCCGGATCGGCACCGACGGCCTCGCTGTGGCCGAAGAACCACGAACCGACGACCCTGCCCTCCTCGAGGCCGCCGCCTCCTGCCCGATGGGCGCGATCACCGTCTGGGAGGAAACCGGAGCGCAGGCCGCATGACCCCGGCGGGCGTCGTGATCGTCGGCGCCGGCCTCGCCGGGAGCCGCTGCGCCCAGACCCTCCGCGCCGAAGGCTTCGAGGGCGAGATCACCCTGATCGGCGAGGAACCTGACCCACCCTACGAGCGTCCCGCCCTCTCCAAGGAGTTCCTCGCCGGCACTCGCAGCCAGCTTGCGCTCCACGCCCCCGGCTACTGGAAGGACAATGACATCCGCCTCCTCCTCGGCACCCGCGTCGACCGGATTGACGTGTCGCGAAAGGTCGCGCGAACCCGCCATGGCGAGATCGGCTGGGACGCGCTCGTGCTCGCCACCGGCGCCCGGGCTCGCCGCTTGCCAGAGACGAGCGGCCCCGGCGTCCACGTCCTTCGTACACGCGCTGACGCCGAGCTACTGCGTGCAGAGCTCTTTCCCGGACGCCGGCTCGCGATCGTCGGCGCCGGCTTCGTCGGTACCGAGGTCGCCTCGACTGCGCTCGCGCGCGGGGCCGACGTGACACTCGTCGACAGCGGGCGCGTCCCCTTCGAGCGCACGCTCGGCACGGACGTCGGCTGCTTCCTCGCCGAGCACTACCGTGCGCACGGCGTCGACCTGCGGCTCGAGACGCGCGTCACGCGGCTGCGCCGCGCTTGCAGCGGAGCCCTGGAATCGATCGTTCTCACGGACGGCGCCGAGCTGCCCTGCGACACCCTCCTGGTCGCCGTCGGCGCCGAGCCCGCCGGCGACCTCCTCGGCCTCCCCGCAGGCTTCCCGACCGACGAGGCCGGACGAATGGCGTTTCTCGGCGTCTACGCCTGCGGCGACGTTGCCGCCCCCTGGCAGCACGCACTCGGCGGCCATCTCCGTCTCGAGCACTGGACGAGCGCCTCCCACCAGGCCGCCACGGTCGCCCGCACGATCCTGGGGTGCGAGACAAGCGCCGCGCCGAGCCCCTACTTCTGGTCCGACCAGTTCGGTCTCAGACTCCAGCACGTGGGCCTTCCCGAGGGCTCGAAACGCGTCCTCCTCGACGTCGAACAGGACTCGCTGGAGGCGCACTACCTCGACGCCGACGCACGCCTCCTCGCCGCCCTCCTCGTCAACAAACCTCAGGCTGCCTCGCAGATCCGACGGCAGCTCGCGACGGAACGCCGCGCCGCCTGACCGTGCATCACCGATTTACCCGCGTACTGGTCCTAGCCCTCGCAGTCGCCGCGCTCGCCACCGCCGGCATCGTCGCCAACTTCGTCCTTCTCGGCTACGCCGACACACGAAACGACCCAGTCGGCAAGCTCACCCCACGGGCCGACATCAGCCGGCCGGCGGCGCCCACTCCGACCCAGACGACCGAGCAGGAACACGGCGAACACGACGTCGAGGAACCCGACGACTGACGAGGAGGGGAGCTCTGCCCGCCGCTCTTCGTGCACCCTGGGCCAGAGGAGCGACGAACGCGACGTTGCTGCCGCTGCGATTCGTCCACTGCGGGGCCCAGCGTGGTCATGGGCGTTGCATTGGCTTACGATCTACCGTATCTTCCGCGAGCCGACCGCCGGTCGGCCTAGGGGTCCACAACGAGGGGAGGGGAACGTTGCGTTCATTCACGCGCGTCGCCGCGACGTTGTCGGCTGTTGTCATGGCGGCACTCATCGTCACCGGGGCTGGGATGGCCACCCGCGGGTCTGACTTCGTCACGTGCGACGACGGTTCGTCCTACGCGATCACGGTCACACAGCAGCCCAACGACAACTCGGTCGGCTGGGGCGTCGGAACGATCTCGGGCGGAGACCATCTGATCCCGACGAGCTTCTCCGGCACGTTCCACGACGACACGATCGATGTGACGCTCGATTCGTTCACCCAGGCCAAGGGCAATGGGAACGGACAGCACAACCAGACGCAGCTGATCTGCAACACGTCCCCGGAAATGGGAACGGTTGCCGACCTTCTCGGTGGCGAGCCGCTGCCACCCGAATGGGCGGACCTGGGTGTGCAGCTCACCGACCAGGTCACCGCCTCGTTCACGGTGACTGGAGTTCACCAGGGGTAACGAAAAAGCCTGTGTCAGGCTGTCCGCAGGCCAACTCGCGGACAGCCCGACCGGGCGCTCTAGCGCCCTTCTCGCAGCTGGAGCCGGTTGCCGTCGGGATCCTGGAACCCCGCGACATAGGCGAACGGGTACTCGAGCACCTCCGTGTCGAACGTCACGCCGCGAGACGTCAGCGCATCGACCGCCTTCCGGATGTCTTTCGTCTCGAAGGTGTACGCCGCCGGGATGCGGCCCTGGGTCGGCTGGGCCTGGCCGGGTGTCCCCGGCCAGAGAAGGAGCACGAAATCCTGGTCCTCGGCGCCCACGGCCAGAAACCGCGGCCCACCGGGTGTCGGGTTGTCGGCCCGTTGCTCGAGGCCGAGCACGTTTGTGTAGAAGTCGAGCGCCTTGTCCTGGTCGCTGACGAACACGGATGTATAGACGACGCTTTCCAGCATTGCGGTTCCTCCAGTGCTCGTGTGGTCGTGGACGAATCGCTCGAACGACGAACGAGCGGGCACGGAAGGGACACGCGGACCCGCTCACCGGTGACCGAACCACTCGGTCAGTGCTTCACGGAGCCCTGTCACTGCGCGGTCTCCAACCCAGGCGACATGGCCGTCGGGACGTACGAGCACCGCGGTGGGAGCGGCGACCGCCCCGACGACCGGAAGCTCCCAGGTGGCGACGCGCTCGGCGTGGACCAGTCGAACGCGGTCTGCCCACCCCGCGAGGTCCACGCCCCCCGGCCCGCCGAAGTCGAGGAGCACCGGACGGGCATCGTGCAGCAGGGTGAACACCCGCAGCGGGCCGGCATCCGTGACCAGATCGACGTCCGGCATGCGGCGCCCGAGCAGCGGGGGGCCCTTGCCGAGGTCGTAGTGGATGTCGAGGCCGGAGACAGCCCCGGCGAGAACCGTGCGCGGCTCGTCCATGGCCAGCAGCTCGGACAGGATGCCGCGCACGGCGTCGATCCGCGCATTGGACCGGGTGAGCGCGGTCGCCGCCATCGTGTTCTGCAAGACGCGGGCGGCGACCGGGTGCCGCTCGGCGTGGTAGCTGTCCAACAGGCTCTCCGGCGAGGTCCCCGCCACCACCTGGGCCAGCTTCCAACCGAGGTTGACCGCATCCTGCACGCCGATGTTGAGGCCCTGTCCGCCCACCGGGTAATGCACGTGCGCGGCATCGCCTGCGAGGAGCACCCGTCCTTTCCTGTAGGTCTCCGCCTGCCGGGTCGTGTCGGTGAATCGTGAGATCCAGGTCGGGCGGTACGCCCCGTAGTCCGTGCCCCAGACGCCGACGAGCGCATGACGGAGCTCTCGGAGCGTCGGCTCGCCCGCTTGACCCGAATACCGCTCGGTCAACACCACGCTCACGCGCTGCCCGTCGTCCAGCTTCCCGATCGCCTGAGTGCCGTTCTCGTCGCGGCGAATCCCCCACTCCGGCTCCTCCCGCAGCTCAACCTCTGCGATGAGCGAGCTGACCGACGCGTCCCACCCCGGGAACTCGATGCCGGCGTCCTTGCGAACGAGGCTGCGGCCGCCGTCGCACCCGACGAGGTACTTCGCTCGGAGCGACCTGCCGTCGGAGAGCCGAACGTCGACGCCGGCTTCGTCCTGCGCAATGCCAGTCACCTCGCGCTCGCGAATGATCGGCACCTCGAGCTCCTCGACCCACACGGCCAGGATCCGCTCGAACGCGTCCTGCCCGAGCGCGAGGCCGTAGTTGTGACGGGTGGGAAAGTCGCTGATGTCGAGGGAGACTCCGGCGAAGCTCTGGACCTGCATCGCCCGACCGGCCTCGAGGAACCGGTCGGCGATCCCGCGCTGGTCGAGCACTTCGATCGTGCGTGCATGCAGGCCCCTGGCCCGCGAGCCGACGAGCTCCGGGCCAGGGCGCCGCTCGACCACGACGACGTCGACCGCCGCCAACGCCAACTCCGCCGCCAACATCATCCCCGTCGGGCCGGCGCCGGCGATCACCACCGCATGGGTCTGTTCGGTCATCGGTCCCTCACGCAGCGCGATCGAGCCGTCCCGTGCGACGGGCTTCGCGCACCTGCCGTCGTGCCTTTCGAGACGTCAAGAGCGAGAGGAGCGCGACGCCGCCGCGGTGAACGCGCACCTCGGCGTGTCGCATCTCGCCGACGAGCTTGATCCTTCGACCGCCGGGGGCTGCGGCGCCGGTCCAGTCCTTGATCCGGCCGTGGCCGACGCGCCTGAGCTCGTCGCCGTCGATCTGTGCGCCGTCGGGGACGAGCAGCTTGACCGTGGCGTGGTCGATGTCGAGCGCGATCTCGATCTCGCCGGCCTCGAGCTCGGGGAGCAGGAGATCGAGCACGACGAACCCGCGGGAGGCTCGCACGTCGAACCGGCGAGCGCTCGTCCAGTCGCCGAGCTTCTTCACGACGGCGTGGTGGGCTCGAATCTGGACGGTTTCGGTGTCGGTTGGTGTCATTGGTGACGCTCCTTTCGGAACGAAGTCGTGATCGGGCTCAACCGCGTGATGAGTGGGTGTCATCGCTGCTGCTCCTTTCCGGTTCTCACTCGAACGATGTTCGAATAGAACATTGTTCTACCATAGAACTGCAAACTAGTCAAACACCGTTCGAGAAGTGATACGTTGTTCGAGAAAATGCGGAACACGGAATCCAACGAGCTGCCGACGCCCCCGTGGCAGCGCCATCCACCGGAGCGAACGAGAAGACGCGGACGCGACCCGATCACACGTGAGTCGATCGTCGAGACGGCGCTGCGGCTTCTCGACAGGGACGGCCTCGACGAGCTGAGCATGCGCCGGGTCGCCGACGAGCTCGACACGGGCCCCGCCTCGCTCTACTGGCACGTCGGGAGCAAGGACGGTCTGCTCGAGCTCGTCTTCGACCGCGTGATCGGCGAGGTCGAGCTGCCGAGCCCCGAGCCCGCCCGCTGGGAGGAGCAGTTGAAGGAGGTGGCACGCGCCGGACGGGCGATGATTCTCCGCCACCGCGACATCGTCCGCATCTCGATCGGCCGGGTGCCGATGGGACCGAATGCGCTCCGCGTCTCCGAGGGGCTATTCGCGATCCTCCGGGCGGGCGGCGTCCCGGACCAGCTCGCGGTCACGGCCCACCACCTCCTGTTCGCGCTCATCAACGGCTTCACCCTCGACGAGACGACAGACCTGGGCGTCGAGGTCGAGGGCCCGCTGGACGAGCAGGCGGCAAAGGCCGCACGGGACTACGTCGCTGCACTCCCCGCCGACCAGTTCCCCAACCTCCTCGCCGTCGCCGAGCATTTCGGCCGCACAGACAGCGATCGAAGCTTCGACCTGCTGATCGACCTCTTCGTCGACGGGCTCGCGCAGCGTGTGCGCGCGCACGATGAGACGCCGAAGCCCGCAGCGAAGTCCAGGTAGCCAGAAGGGCCGCCCTCGCGGACGGCCCTCCGGGACCGAACGCTGCTAGTGACTCGGCTGCGGAGCCCGCTGGGGCGTCCGCCGCTCGGCGGCGGCGAGCGCCGAGTAGACCGCCGGGAACCCCGTGCGCCAGGTCGGGAACCGCAGCGTCCAGCCGAGCTCGCGCTTTGCCTTCACGTTCGAAGCGCCCCGCGCCTGCGTCGACATCATGGTCACGACCTCGCCCGCGAGCAGCCGCGCGAGCCACGTCGGAACGTGCCGCGGGGGCTTGGCTCCGAGGGCGTCGGCGAGCACGGGCAGCCACTCGCGCACCGGCGCGGGATCGTCGTCGACGACGTTGAAGATCGCGGGGCCGTCGTGGTCGAGCGCGAGCACGGTCGCAGCCGCCGCGTCGTCCAGGTGGATCCACGACCAGACGCCGCCGCCGTCGCCGACGATCGGGAACTGCCGCTTGCGGACCGGCTCGATCGTGCCGTCGTTCGGTGCGCCGTAGAAGGCGCCGTAGCGGAGCGCGATCCCGCCAAAGTCGGTCACTGCCCGCTCGTGGTAGGCCATCGCGACGGCGCTCTTGCGGAAGTGCGCCGGCGGCGAGGGGTCGAGCGGGTCGTCTTCGGTCTTGACCGGCCCGCCCTCGCGGGCGTACCGGCCGAACACGGCGACGCTCTGCGCGACGAACTTTCGTGCGCCCGCCTCCCGCGCACCGGCGAGCAGGGCGTCCGTTCCCTTCGTCCGCAGCTCGCTGGTCCGGGCGGTCACCTTGTCCATGTTCCGCGAGAACTTCACGTTCGCGAGCGCGGTCGCCTGGTGGACGATCGCCTCCGGCTCGCTCGCGAGCACGGCCTTGCGCACCGCGCCCGCGTCGAGCAGGTCGAGCTCCACCGGCTCCGCGCCGAGCCCTCGCAGGACCTCCACGCTCGACTGCGAGTTGTAGGTGCCGACCACCTCGTGCCCGGCCTCGATGAGCTGCGGGACGAGGCGACGACCGATCGCACCGCTCGCTCCGGCGACGAAAACGCGCATGACATTCTCCTCTCGTCCGAGTGGTCTCTCACGAGAGCGACGAGCGGGAGCGGCGGAAGGGGACAGTGGGCTACAAACGGACTTCCGCGATGCGCCGCTCCAGGAAGCGTCGCTCGTGCTCGGTGTGCGCGAGCTCGAGGGCGCGCTCGTACTCGGTCGATGCCTCGTCGACGCGGTCGAGGCGACGGAGCAGGTCGGCGCGAGTCGAGTGGTAGTACTGGTACCCGTCGAGGCCGACGCGGTCGACGATGGCGAGCCCCGCTGCCGGCCCTTGCGCCTCGCCCACGGCGATCGCGCGGTTCAGCTCCACGACCGGCGAGCCGGTCATCCTGGCGAGCTCGCCGTACAGGGCGGCGATCTCCGCCCAGTCGTGCGGCTCGTCCGTGTGGAGCGATGCGATCGCGGCCTGGATGACATATGGACCGCGTCCCTGCAGCGCGAGCGCGCGGTCGAGCGCCTCGCGACCGAGCATGAGCTTGGCGGTGTCCCAGCGCGAGCGGTCCTGGTCTCGGAGGAGCACGAGCTCGTCGCCCGCGAACCGAGCCGCGCGGCGCGAGTCGTCGAGCAGCATCAGCGCCTGGAGGCCGTGCACCTCGGGCTCGTCCGGCATCAGCTCTGCGAGCGCCGCGCCGAGCCGGATCGCCTCTGCCGCGAGATCGCCGCGACCGCCGTAGCCCTCGTTGAAGATCAGGTAGACGACCGCGAGGACCGCGGCCAGCCGCTCCGGGAGCAGGTGGTCGGCAGGAACGCGGAAGGGGATGCCCGCGTCCTTGATCTTGCGCTTCGCCCGCGAGAGCCGCCGCTTCATCGTCTCCTCGGGAACGAGGAACGCTCGGGCGATCTCCTCCGTCCGCAGCCCACCGAGCGCACGCAACGTCAACGCGACCTGCGCCTCGAGTCCGAGAGACGGATGGCAGCAGGTGAAGATCAGCTCGAGCCGTTCGTCGGGAAAGGTCGTCTCCTCCACCTCGTCCTCCACTGCCTCGCGCACCTCCAGCAGACGTGTCTTCTCCGCGAGCACGCGGTCGCGGCGCAGGCGATCGATCGCCCGATTGCGGGCCGTGACGGTCAGCCAGGCTCCGGGATTGGGCGGTGCACCGGCCCGCGGCCAGCGCTCGGCGGCGATCGCGAACGCTTCCTGGGCGGCCTCCTCGGCGAGGTCGAAGTCGCCGAGGAAGCCGACCAGGTTGGCGAGGACGCGACCCCACTCCTCGCGAAAGACCTGCTCGAGCAGAGGCCTACCTCTCGACCAGCGGCCGTACCTCGACCGCACCGCCCATCCGCGCGGCCGGTATCCGCGAGGCGATCGCGAGCGCCGCGTCGAGATCGCCCGCCTCGACAAGGCAGAAGCCGCCCAGGTGCTCCTTCGCGTCGACGAACGGGCCGTCGGAGAGGAGCGTCTCTCCGGACTCGACGCGCACGGTCGTCGCCGTCTCGACCGGCTGGAGCTGCTCGCCGCCGATGACCTCCGGCGACCGTCCGATCTCGAGGTACTCCTCGACGATCGCCTGCCGCTCGGCCTCGGGCATGTGCTCGAGGTCCTCCCTCGCCGTGCCCGGGTAGATCTGGAGCAGGTACTTCATCTGGGGCCTCCTTCGCGGGATCGGTTCATCCCCCCAACGAACGTACACCCCGAACGGGGACAGCTCGCGCCGGTTCCACGCCACGAAACCGACCGGTGCGCGGCGCGGCCCGCGGCGACAGCTAGGTTCCGGGGTCCCGACCGAGGAGACGCGATGATTCTCCATACCGACGTGCCGACCCGCGCCCAGCTCGACCAGCTGCTCGTCGCGCGCGAGCCGTGGAGCGTCTCGATCTATCTCCCGACGAGCCCGTCCTCGCGCGGCGAGGCGGAGCGCATCGAGCTGAAGAACCTCGTCGGTGAGGCGTCCAGGCAGCTCGAGGAGGCAGGCGCGCCGAGAGCCGACGTCGCGGCGATCGAGGAGGAGCTCGACGATCTCGTCGAGGACAACCAGTTCTGGCGGTACCAGGCGCGAAGCCTCGCGGTCTTTCTCACGCCGACGACGAGCGTGACGTTCCGGCTGGCGAACAACCTCACCGGCATGGTCGAGGTCTCGGACCGCTTCCACGTGAAGCCGCTCCTGCGCTCGCTCACGTTCCCACACGCTGCATTCCTGCTCGCGCTCGCCCAGAACGGCGTCCGTCTGCTCGAGATCACTCCCGATCTCGACCCCACCGAGGTCGAGATCGCCGATCTTCCGAACGACGTGGCGAGCGCGGTCGGCAAGGCGTCGATCCGGGACCGAGCGCCCACCGGCAAGCTCCAGGGCTCCGAAGGCCAGAAGACGCGCATGCGTCAGTACGCACGCCAGATCGACCAGGTGTTGCGCCCGCTGCTCAACGGCCTCGAGCTGCCGCTGATCCTCGCCGCCGCAGAGCCGATGGACTCGATCTACCGCTCGGTCAACAGCTATCCGCACCTGCTCGAGAGGAGCGTCACCGGCAATCCGGAAGCCGTCTCCGACGGCGAGCTGGCCGAGAGCGCGCGGCGTCTGCTCGACGACCTCTATGCCGCCCAGCTCGACGCGGTCCAGGAGACGTATGCGCTCCGCGCCTCGCAACGGCGCGCAGCGGCGGACGTGGCCGACGTCGCACGCGCCGCGACCCATGGACTGGTCGACACGGTGCTGGTCGACATCGACGAGGTCATGCCCGGGCACGTCGACGAGGAGAGCGGCGCGGTCAGCTTCGACGACGCAGGCGACGCGGTGAACTACGGCGTCGTGGACGAGATCGCTCGACGGGTCTGGCTGAACGGCGGCAAGGTGCTCGCCGTCCGGCGAGCCGACATTCCCGGCGAGGGCTCTGTCGCCGCGATCCTCCGCTACGCGCCCTGACGGAGTCGCAGACCCGGGAGCTTCGTGACGGCTGCCCGCCTCGACCCGCGGATCAGACCGCGCCGGTCGCGACGGCGGCCGACATGAGGCCGGCGGCGTTCTCGTCGGAGAGGCCCTCGCGCGTCAGGCGGCGCCAGGTCCAGAAGTCGAGGGCGAGCCGGATCAGCGCGTGCAGACGGACGGCTCGACGGCCACGGAGGGCGAACGGAGCGGCCAGGTCGTCTGCGAGCTCGGCCAGCATGCGATCGTAGTTCCGCTCGAGGAACCGGTCGAGCTCGGGGACAGACGCGCGGTCGCTGATGAGCTTGCCATACATCGGCTCGGTCTCGCGGTACCAGCCGTACAGCTCGGCGAGGACGCCGCAGGATCGCTCGCCCCCGTCCACCCGCGCGAGAGCATCGCTGAAGTCGGGTCTCGGGTGGAGCTGCTCATAGTGGGCGGCGCAGGCGGGGAGGAGCTCGCTCAGGTCCGCGAAGTGGTTGTAGACGGTGAGGCGCGTCACCCCTGCGCGGCGCGCTATCTCGGCCACCGTGGTGTGGGCGACGCCCTTCTCCTCGTGCAGGTCGGCGGCCGCCTTCGCGATCCGGGCGCGCGTCTCGCGCTGGCTGTCGGCACGCGCCTTCAGCTCGTATTTCCTGATTCGAGTTGACATGGTGTTCATTCATGTTAGCATCCCGTGCAATCAATAAACGCTATGTTTATCGAAAGGAGTGGAGATGCTGACTGCAGCCCCCTTCGAGACGCTGTCCGGACAAATGCACGGGCGCGTCGTGACCGCGTCGGATCCCGACTGGGACACGACGCGGCAGGTGTTCAACCTCGCCATGGATCTGAGGCCCGCCGCCGTGGCGCTTCCTCGCGACGCACGCGACGTGAGCCTCGCCGTCGACTACGCCCGCGCGAACGGGCTTCGCGTGGCGCCGCAGGCGACCGGCCACAACGCCGACGCGCACGGGGCGCTCGACGACACTTTGCTCGTCGACGTCCGCGAGCTCCAGGAGGTCTCGATCGACGCCCGTGCGCGGCGCGTGCGGGTCGGGGCCGGCGTGAAGTGGCAGCGGGTCTCCCCCTTGCTCTCCGAGCACGGGCTCGTCGGGCTGCACGGGTCGTCCCCCGACGTCGGCGTCGCCGGCTACTCGCTGGGCGGCGGCATGGGCTGGCTCGCCCGCGCGCACGGCTTGCAGGCGAACAGCGTCACCGCGATCGAGCTCGTCACGGCCGACGGACGCGCGACCCGTGTCGACGCGGAGCATGAGCCGGACCTGTTCTGGGCGCTGCGCGGCGGCAACGGCAACTTCGGCGTCGTCACCGCGATCGAGTTTGCCGTCTACCCGGTCGAGGCGCTGTACGCCGGGGTGATGTTCTTCCCGTTCGAGCGTGCGGCCGAGGTTCTCCACGCGTGGACCGAGCTCGTCTCGACGCTCCCGGACGAGATGATGTCGTGGGCGTCTCTGCTCCAGTTCCCCGATGCGCCCTTCGTGCCCGAGCCGGTTCGCGGCGGCTCGTTCGCGGTCGTCTACGGCGCCTTCCTCGGAGACGAGCCGGAAGGCAGGACCCTCCTCCGCCCGGTGCGCGAGCTCGGCCCCGTGATGGACACCTTCGCGATGGTGCCCCCGGCCGCGCTCGGCGAGATGGCGATGGACCCGCCCGACCCGCTGCCCTTCCGGATCACCGCTGCGCTCCTGAGCGACCTCCCCCACGCAGGGGTCGACGAGCTCGTGGCCGCGGTCGGCCCGGGGTCGGGTTCTCCCCTCGCGCTGGTGGAGCTGCGCCAGCTTGGCGGCGCCCTCGCCCGCAAGACGGCGGGCGCCGGAGCGCGGGCGACGCTCCCGGGCACGCTCAGCCTGGTCGCGCTCGGCGTGCCCGAGGACGAGACGTCCGACGAGGCCGTGAGGTCGTATCTCGGGGCACTCGATCGCGCCGTCCACCCCTATCGCGTCGGCGACTACGCGAACTTCGTGATGGAGCCGACCGACGCAAGCCGCTTCTTCGACCCGGACACCTGGGCCCGCCTGCGCGAGGTGAAGGCGCTCTACGACCCGACCGACCTCTTCAAGGGCAACCACCATATCCCGCCGGCCGACTGAGTCGAGGGCAACTCGGGGGACGAGCCCCGGGCCCGGCGCCCGGGGCTCGAGCCCTCAGGAGAAGCCGAACAGCGGCGGGAGGACGACCACGACCGCCACGGCCCACAGGGCGAAGACGGGAAGGTACGTCGTCTGCCAGCGCTCGAGCCGGTGGAGCGTGCTGCGTCCCGTGAGGAAGCGCACGGACAACAGAGCAGCGCCGGCGAGGTTCACGAGTAGGACGAGATTGAGGCCGAGCGCTGCGGTGCGGTTCGGGGTGAACCCGAGATCGCCGATGCGAGCGATCATCGAGCCGAGCACCATCGCATCCAGCAGGAGGGCGCTGGCGACTGCGATCAGCTGGATCCAGTCCATCCAGCTCGCCGCCATGGTCGGCTCCCGCGCGGACATCGCGTAGAGGACGAGCGCGAGCACGACCACGAGCAGGGCGTCGAACACGCTGAGCAGGTCGCGGTCGAAGGCGCCACCGAGCTCCGTCACGGCGTAGACGACCGCGGCGCACGCCAGCATGAACGCGAATAGGGGCGTGAACAGCATCGTCAGGACCGGCGCCATGTTCTCCACCACTCGCTGCTTCGACTCGACGAGCCACGCGGCCACGATCACGCCGCCGGCGGCGCCGGCGGGCAGCACCCACTGGGCGACCCGGTCGGCGTCGACTCCCGCAGGCTCGAAGATCCCGGCGGTCAGGGCCATCAGCACGCCGCCGCCGAGCGCGATCAGCACGTAGTAGATGAACCACTCGCCCGTGAAGCGGACGAAGTCCATCCGCCGCTGGTGCGATCGGAGCGACCCTCCCATGTACGGGAACGCGACCACGAACCCCAGGACGACGGGCAGATGGAGCGCCACCAGGATCTCGGTGTCCGAGTCCGCGTCGTACGGATAAGAGGTTGATCACCACCGCCGCGAGCACGAACGGCGCGGCCGTGACGATCCAGCCTCGGAGGTCGAGCTGCCGCCGGCGGGCGAAGTACGCGGCGAGGAACGGCAACACGAACAGGCTCAGGTTGCGCGTGAACCAGGTGGGGTGCTCGTCGGGAAAGCCCGCAACGAGGCGGGCGGCCTCGATCACGACAGCCGCTGCGGCGGCGAAGAGGAGGGCCTCGAGCCAGCCGCTCGGCACCGGCAGAGCCTCCTCGGCGGGCCCGAGCAGCTGCTTCCACAGCCGGTCGCTGTGCTCGCGTGCGAACTCCCGAGAGACGGTGTCCATGTCGCCTATGCGTTTCACGGCGACCAGGAACGCCTCGTCGTCTGCGAGACCGGCGGTGCTCAGCTCGGCGATCTGGTGGCGAAGGTGGTCCTCGAGCTCGTCGACGTCATGGCCGTTGAGCGCCGGAGCATGGGCGACGTACGCCCGCCACTCGGCGATCTGCGACTCCACGGTCTCCATCTTCACGCCTCGCCCAGCGCGGTCAACAGCGCCCCGGAGCCGGGCCACGCGTCGTTGAGCGCACGGGTGACCGCAACCCATTGCCGCTGGTGCTCCGCGAGTGCCGCTCGTCCAGCCTCGGTGATCACGTAGTACTTGCGACGGCGCCCCTCCGGTGGCGTTCGCCACTCGGTCGTCACGTAGCCGAGCCGACCGAGGCGGTGGAGCAGCGGGTAGAGCATCCCGTCGCTCCATTCGAGCTCGCCCGCCGAGAGCGCACGGACGCGCTTGAGGATCGCGTAGCCGTAGCTCTCGCCGTCGCTGAGGATCGCCAGCACCAGTGGCGTCGCCGAGGCCGCGACCAGATCCTTGTCGATGCGCAGGTCAGTCCCCCATAGCTCGCAGTGTCATGCATAGAAGCACAAGGTATGGGCGGCGGCAAGTGCCTTTGTTGCCTCTTCGACCGAGCTGTCCCCTCGCGCATTCCCCGTTCGTCCTCCCAGTGAAGGACACGAATGCGAAGGAGGGCTCCGATGAACGCACGGAAGAAGATCGCCGTTGCAGGTGCGACCGGACGGCTCGGACGCCACCTCGTCGACGTGGTCGAGGAACGTGGGCACGAGGTCGTCCCGATCTCCCGCACGTACGGCGTGGACATCGTGACCGGCGAGGGGCTCGCGACCGCGCTCGCCGGCGTGGACACGGTGATCGACGCGGCCGCGTACCCGTCGAACGAGCAGGAGCCGGCCACCGAGTTCTTCGTCGCCTCGGCGCGGAACCTCCAGCAGATGGGCGCCGGGGCGGGCGTGAACCAGCTCGTCGTCGTCTCGATCATCGGCATCGACAACTTCACGGCCGGCTTCCTCGCCGCCAAGAAGGTGCACGAGCAGGAGGTCGTCGAGGGACCGCTCCCGGTGCGGATCCTGCGCGCGGCGCAGTTCCACGAGTTCGTGGAGCCGCTGCTCGGCTGGATCCCCCAGGAGAACGGCGTCAAGCACGTACCGAACATGCGCACGCAGCTGGTGGCCGCCCGCACGGTCGCCGAGGCGCTCGTCGAGCTCGCCACCGACACGGACGCATCGGCAACGACGAACGGGACGCGCGATCCCCGAGATCGCCGGCCCTCGCGCGGAGACCCTCGTCGAGGTCGCGAGGCTCGTCGCCGCGCGTCACGGAGACGCGGTACGGATCGAAGGCGTAACCGATCCGGCCGATCCGGACGGCGAGGCGTACGAGAGCGGTGGGCTTCTGCCGGGGCCGCAGGCAACTCTCGCCGGCCCGACCTACGCGGAATGGCTCGACCGCGAGGCGGGCGCGTGAGCACTCCCCCACCGCTTACCCGGCAGATCCGGGCACCGCCCGAGAACCGGGACGAGGGCGGCACGCTTGTGTTGAATCAACACGAGCACCGTCGTTCTGGCTCAGCCGACCGCCTTCTTCACGAGCGCGGCGATCTTCTTCTCGTCGGCGGCGGTCAGCTTCTTCAGCGCGAAGGAGGTCGGCCACATCGTGCCGTCGTCGAGCTTCGCAGTGTCGTTGAAGCCGAACGTCGCGTACCGCGCGCCGAACTTCGCCGCGCTCTGGAAGAAGCAGACGATCTTGCCGTCCCTCGCGTACGCGGGCATCCCGTACCACGTCTTCGGCATGAGGTCGGGCGCCGTCTTCGTGACGATCGCGTGCAGTCGCGTCGCCATGTCGCGGTCGCCCTTGGGCATCTCCGCGATCTTCTCGAGCAGGTCGCTCTCCCCCGCCGCCCGGTCCCTCCCGCGGCGTGCCTCGGCCTTCAGCTCCTTGGCGCGCTCGCGCATCGCGGCCTTCTCATCCGCCGTGAATCCCTCGCTCTTCGCAGGGGCCCGCTTGCTCTTCTCGGTCGCTCTCTTCTCAGCCACGCAACAGCACCTCCCTCGGGTCGACGTCGTCACTGATATTGGCTGTTGACCGCTCCGGGGCGAAGCTTGTGATCCGAGCGCACGGCTTAGACTCGCCCAATGTCTGCCTGCCCGACGTGCGGACGCGAGCTGGAGGGCGACTTCGCCTTCTGCCCGTACTGCGGCGCCACGCTCACGGCGACGGCCCCGCCGTCGCGCGAGCAGCGGAAGGTCGTCTCGGTGCTGTTCTGCGACGTCACTGGCTCGACCGAGCTCGGCGAGCAGCTCGACCCGGAGGCGCTGCGGGCGCTGCTCGCGCGCTATTTCGAGCAGATGAAGGCGATCGTCGAGCGCCATGGAGGCTCGGTCGAGAAGTTCATCGGCGATGCGGTGATGGCCGTGTTCGGCGTTCCGGTCGTCCACGAGGACGACGCGCTGCGTGCCGTCCGGGCAGCCGTGGAGATGCGCGACGCCTTCCCTGCCCTCGGCTGCCAGGGCCGGATCGGCGTCACGACCGGCGAGGTCGTCACAGGCACGACCGAGCGGCTCGCGACGGGAGACGCCGTCAACCTCGCCGCGCGACTGGAGCAGGCCGCCGCCCCGGGCGAGGTCCTGATCGGCGATGCGACATTCCGCCTGACACGCGACGCGATCGAGGTCGAGGCGGTACCGCCGCTCGTCCTGAAGGGCAAGTCCGAGCCCGTCCTCGCGCATCGCTTGCTCTCGGTGGGCGGCGACCAGGCGTACGCGCGGCGGCTCGACACGCCGATGGTCGGCCGCGCGACCGAGCTCGGCCGGTTGCGCGACGCGTTCGGGCAGGCAGTGCGCGACCATTCGTGCCAGCTCTTCACGATCCTCGGCCCCGCGGGGATCGGCAAGTCCCGCTTGCTGCTCGAGTTCCTCGCCTCGCGCGACGATGCCCTGATCCTGCGGGGGCGCTGTGTTCCCTACGGGGAGGGGATCACGTACTGGCCCGTCGTCGAGGTTGCGAAGCAGCTGCCGGCGGCGGCGTTCGACGGCGCCGGGACGGAGGCGATCGCCGCGCTCCTGCGTGACGAGGATCTCGCGACCTCGCGAGAGGAGATTGCCTACGCGTTTCGGAAGCTGCTGGAGACAGTCGCCTCCGACCGCGCTGTCGTCTGCGTCTTCGACGACATCCACTGGGGCGAGGAGACGTTCCTCGACCTCGTCGAGCACGTGGCTGACCTCTCCCGTGACGCGCCGATCCTCTTGCTCTGCTCCGCTCGGCCGGAGCTCCTCGACCGTCGCCCCGGCTGGGCCGGGGGCAAGGTCAACGCGACGACGGTGCTGCTCGAGCCGCTTCGCCCGGAGGATGCCGACGCGATGATCGAGAGCCTCGGTCGGGTCGACGTGACCCTGGCCGACCGGATCCGCGACGCGGCGGAAGGCAACCCGCTCTTCGTCGAGCAGATGGTCGCGCTCGTCAAGGAGTCGGGCAACGGAGACGTCGTGGTGCCGCCGACGATCCAGGCGCTGCTTGCCGCGCGGCTCGATCAGCTCGAGCCGTCGGAGCGCGCGGTGCTCGAGCGCGGGTCGGTCGAAGGCCGCGTGTTCCACCGGCGCGCCGTCGAAGCGCTCGCGCCGGACGAGGATCGGCGTCGTGACTCGGCTGACGTCGCTCGTGCGCAAGGAGCTCGTCCGTCCGGACAAGCCCGTGTTCGTCGGTGACGACGCGTTCCGGTTTCGCCACATGCTGATTCGCGATGCCGCCTACGACGCGCTGCCCAAGGCGATCCGCGCGGACCTGCACGAGCGCTTTGCCGAATGGCTCGAGGCCCACGGCCGCGATCTGCTCGAGTTCGACGAGATCGTCGGCTACCACCTGGAGCAGGCGCACCGCTACCGCGCCGAGCTCGGCGCCTCCGCCGAGGGCGCAGGCAGCGCTCGCCGAGCGGGCAGCCGGCTACCTCGCGAGCTCCGGCCGCCAGGCGTACGGGCGCGGCGACGCTCCTGCAGCGGTCCGTCTGCTCGAGCGCGCGACGGCGCTCCTCCCGCCGGAAAGCTCGGAGCGATTGAAGCTGCTGCCCTCGCTGGGCGAGGCGCTGACCGAGGTGGGCGCGTGGGACGACGCGAGGACACTCTTGTCCGAGGCAGCGGCGACCGCCCGGAACGTCGAGGATCGCGGCACTGCCGCTGAGGCTGCCGTGGAACTCGTGTACGTCGAGCTCCACACCGACGCCGGGGCGAGCCATGCGAAGGCCACGGGCGGAGCTCGAGCGCGCGATTCGAGTGTTCGAGGAGCTCGACGACAAGGCCGGCCTCTGCGCGCGCGGTGCGCACCTCGGCGCATGATCTACGCCTGGGCCGGGGAAAGCGCGCGTGCACTCGAGGAGATGGAGCGCGCAGCGCGCATCGCCGAAGAGAGCGGCGACCGGATGCAGGAGCAACGGAGCCGCGCAGGGGATCACGATGGCGCTCACGAACGGCCCCTGCCCGTCGACGACGTGCTCGAGAAGCTCGACGAGCTCGAGTCTCGAGTCGAGGGCACGCCGAGGCTGCAGATGTCGGATCCTTCGCAACCCGAGCCCTCAGCTATACGCCATGCAGGGGACGGTTCGACGACGCGCGCCGGCTCATCGGCGACGCCAACAAGACATCACGCGAGCTGGGTCTCGAGATGATGCGTGCGGCGGGCGTCCTCCGAGCGGCGGGCGAGATCGAGCTCCTCGCCGGAGACCCGGCGGCCGCCGAGCACGCATTCCGCAAGGGGTACGAGACGCTCGAGCGAGGATGCAGGACTGGGGGCACCTCGCGAGCGTCGCGCCGCTCCTCTCCCTGGCCCTGCTCGCGCAGGGGCGCGTAGACGAGGCCGAACCGCCGCTCGAGCTCACCGTCACGCTGGATCCTCGACGACGACAGCGATGCGCAGATCAGCTTCCTCCGCGCCCGATCGAGGCAGGCGGCGCTCAGGGGCGACCCCGCCGAGGCCGAGGCGCTCGCACGTCGCGCCGTCGAGCGCGCCGCCAAGGGCGACGATCTCAACGCCCACGCGGGAGCGCTCGTCGACCTCGCTGAGGCGCTCGAGCTCGGCGCGCGCACCGACGAGGCGGTCGCCGCGCTGGACGACGCGCTCGGGCTCTACGAGCGCAAGGGCAACCTCGTCGCCGCGCAGCGGATACGCCGGCTCGTTCGCTGACCCCTGGTCTCTACTCACGGCCGGGCGAGGAAGAGCCGCTTCTCGGCCGCGAGGTGCGATGGCCACGCGAGCTGGTCCAGGCCGGCGAAGCTGAGATATGCGCAGAGGGCCTCGCGCATCGCCTCCACGAACCCGTCGGCGCGCCGCGGCGCAAAACCGTCCTCCCACCAGACGTTCAGCACCTGCACGCGGCCCTCGTCGCGCTCGATCTGCGGCTCGATCCGGCCGACGAGCCGGTCACCGAAGAGGATCGGCAGCACGTACCAGCCGAAGCGGCGCTTGTCCGCCGGGAAGAACCCCTCCCACACGAACTCGAAGTCGAACAGGCTCGCGAGGAGGGTGGTATCCCACAGGAACGAGTCGAACGGGGCGAGGAACGCGACAGTGGGCGCCGGCTCCGGAGGCGCCTGCAGCAGCGCGAGCTCGTCGGCCACCACGAGGCGCTTGCCGCGCACACCCTCGACGTCGACCGGTACGAGCGCGCCGAGCTCGAGTAGTTCCTTGCGAAGCTCATTGCGTTGCGGCGGGGGAGCGATGCGGGCGAACGTGCCCCCGGCACCTCCGGGGCCGAGGAGGCCGTGAGCGCGATACCGGGACAGGAGCTTGTGTCGGACCTGTTCACGCTCCGGCACCTCGCGTGCGAGCAGCTCGGCCGGGAGCAGCCGTTCGAGGAGGTCGTAGTAGCGGAGGTTGCCGTCGCGACGTGCGAGGCCGAGCACGCCCGCCACCGTGTACGCCTCGAGCACTGAACGCACGGCGTTCTCCGGCAGCCCGAACCAGTCCTTCGTCGCGCCGCTTTCGCGCTCGAAGTCGGCCGAGGACAGCGGCCCGTCCGCGCGAATGCGCTCGAGCACGCGCTCCGCCACCAGGGCGTTGTCGGCCAAGGCGTCGGCGTGGAACCGGGGGCCCTTCCGGCCCCATCCGAGACGGAACCAGGGGAGCTCGCTCGTCGGGACGAACGACAGGGCCTTGTTGGTCGTCTCGAAGATCTCGCGGCGTTCGTAGAGGACGTCGCACCAGGCAGGCTCGTAGCCGGCGACGCGCGCGTGCAGCACGAGGTCGTGGTTCCGACCTGCGACCGCTATGGGGTCGAACTGGATCGAACCCAGTTTGCGGAAGACCTCGAGCACCCCGTCGAGGCCTCCAGCGAGAGACCGCGCGGGCGCGAGGAAGTGCCGCGCGACGAGAAACCGGCGTGCCGCCTCCGCAGCGACCTTCACGCCGAGGACATTAGCTCCGCATCCCAGACGATCGGTCGAGCGGGGATAGCGACTTCAACCGCGATCTCGGCCTCCTCCCGACCGAGGAAGAGCTCCGGCCGTTCCTCGAAGGCGAGATCCCCAGACGGTGGAGCAGACGGCGCGGGCGAGCGGTACCGACGTCGCGGCTACGTCGCCGAGGGCCCGGGAGCTCGTATCGGGCCGCCTGCTATGCGCGACGCTTCGACCACTCCGCCTCGGCTTCCCGCTCCATCTGCGCGAGCCGTTCGTAGTAGTCGGGGAACTCCTTCATGTGCGCGAGCGCGATCTTGCCCGTGACGATCGGGTCGTCAGCGGTCACATCCGTCTGCGGATCGTGACTGCCGTGCTCGAGCTCGACGTCCATTCCGGCGCGAAACTGCTCGAGGTCGAATCGGCTCCAGTCGACGCCGATCGCGTCGCCGACGCGGCGGGCCTCCTCGGTGCTCGTTTGCGGCTTGCTCATCTCGTTCTCACCTCGCTGGTCGTTTGCAGTGACCATCAGTCTGACCCGGTCGTCTACCTCGTGGCGGCGACCACGGCGTTGAGCGCGGAGAGCTGGCTCTGCAGAGAGCCGCAGACCTGCTCGCACATGGCGAACACGCCCTCGTCCGCGATCCGGTAGTAGACGCGGGTTCCGTCCTTGCGGCGCGCGACCATCGCGGCATCCGCGAGGACGGCGAGATGCTTGGAGACGTTCTGCTGTCCCGCCTCCAGCCGGTCGGCGAGCTCGTTGACGCTCAGGTCGCCGTCTCGGAGCAGGTCGAGGAGGCGGACCCGCAGCGGGTCGCCGAGTGCGCGGAACCGGCGCGCGATCAGCTCGGCCAGGTCCTCGGGCAGCGGATGCGGGATCGTCATGTGCTATACACTAGCAAACAGTGAAGTTGTAGAGTTGTATTAGAGAGGAGTCATCCGTGTCCGCCGCCGAGGTCCGTCCCGCCGCCGCGCCCGCCCTCGAGCATCCCGGGGCAGTCGGGCCCATCGGCCGGCTCGGTCGCTGGGCGGCCGGCCACGTCCGGCTAGTCGCGGTCTCCTGGCTGGTCGTCGCCGCCGCGCTCGCGGTCTTCGCCCCGAAGGTCGAGTCAGCGCTCTCCGGCGCCGGCTGGCAGGCGAACGGTTCCGAGTCCGTCCAGGCGCGAGCCATGATCCAGCAGCAGTTCGGTGGGGTGTCCAGCTCGGCCCCGGTCGTCGTCGTCCATTCGCCGTCGTTGACGGTCGACTCGGCGGAGTTCCAGACGGTTCTCCGACAGGTGGAGACGACGCTACGGGCGGACTCCCGCATCTCGACCGTCGTGCCTCCCGTCGCGGGCAGCTCGATCTCGCAGGACGGCCACACCGCGCTGGTCGTCGGCGGCGCTCGGAGCGATCCGACCGCGATGGTCGCTGCGGCCGACTCGCTGAAGGGCGGGCTTCGGGCGCTCGCGACCCCTCGGGTATCCGTGAGCCTGACGGGTGCGTCGGGGATGTGGTCCGACTTCAACACCGCCAACCGCACGGCGATGATGAAGTCGGAGCTCTACTCGTGGCCGGTGACGCTGGCGATCCTGGTCCTCGCCTTCGGCTCTCTCGTCGCCGCGGGCCTGCCGCTCCTGCTCACGATCGTCGGCCTGCTCGCCTCGGCGGGGCTGCTCGCCCTGCTGACGCACGGCTTCGAGATCTCGATCTGGGCGATGAACTTCGCCCTCATGTTCGCGCTCGCGCTCGGGATCGACTACGCGCTCTTCGTCGTCCACCGGTTCCGCGGCGCCTACTTCGGCTCGACGCAGCGCGTGGAGGAGGCGGTGGCGACCGCGATGGACACGGCCGGCAAGGCGGTGCTCTTCTCGGGCCTGACCGTGTTCGTCTCCCTCTCGGCCGTCATGCTGGTGCCGAGCCCGGCCTTCCGCTCGATGGCGCTCGGGATCATGCTCAGCGTCGCGTTCGTGCTCGCGGCGACGATGACCCTGCTTCCGGCCGTGCTCGCGAAGCTCGGCCCGCGCGTCGACGGGCTCGCGCTTCCGTGGGTGCACTCGGGCGAGCACCGCTCGCCCCGCTTCGCACGCTGGGGCGAGCGCCTCTGGCGGCAGCCGCACCTGTTCGGTGTGGCCGCAACCGCGGTCCTCGTGCTGCTCGCGTTGCCTGTCTTCGGTCTGAAGACCGGCATGCCCTCGATCAAGGTCGTTCCCGAGGGGGACGGGTCGCGCGTCGGCTACGCGCAGGTCCAGCAGGCGTTCGGTCCCGGAGCGCCCGGCGCGCTCCAGATCGTCGTCCCGAGCGCCGAGGCGGCGCACGTCGCGGCGATCGCCCGGCGAGACCCGGGTGTCGCGCACGTGGCCGCGCCACAGCCGGGCGGTGCGGGGCTGGCGCTCGTCCAGGCGACGCCCACGGCCGACCCCTCGAGCCGCAGCGTCGGCCGCACGATCGACCGGCTCCGCTCCGCGCTGCCCGTAGAGGCGCTCGTCGGGGGCGCGGTCGCAGAGAACCACGACCTCGAGCAGGCACTCGCGGCGAAGACTGTCTTGGTGATCGGCGTCGTGCTCGCCCTCGGCTTCCTGCTCCTACTCGTCGCGTTGCGGTCGCCGCTGATCGCCGCGCTCGGCGTCGTCACGAACCTGCTCGCGGTCGGAGCCGCCTTCGGCGTCGGGCGGCTGATCTTCCAGGATGGCCACGGCGCCGGGCTGCTCGGCTTCGAGCCGCAGGGGTTCATGGACGCCTGGGCGCCCGTCTTCTTCTTCGCGATGATCTTCGCGATCTCGATGGACTACACCGTGTTCCTGCTCTCCTCTGCGAAGGAGCACTGGGACAGATCGCACGACCCGCGGGAAGCGGCGATCGGCGGGCTCGCGCACTCCGGCCGCGTGATCTTCGCCGCGGCAGCCGTGATGGTCGCGGTCTTCTTCACGTTCGCGCTCTCCGGCCCGCTGCCGCCGAAGGAGATGGGCGTCATCCTCGGCCTCGCCGTCCTGCTCGACGCCGGGCTCGTGCGGCTGGTTCTCATCCCCACCCTGCTCCGCGTCTTCGGCCGCCGCGCGTGGGCGCTGCCGCGCTGGCTCGACCGGCTTCTACCGAACGTCAGGTTCGGTCACTCCTGATGTACGAGCTCTGGCAGACCGAGTGGTGCCCCGCCTCACGGCGCGTACGGCAGCTGCTCACCGAGCTGGACATCGAATACGTGAACCGCCAGGTGCCCGTGGCGCGCGACGACCGCGTGTACCTGCGAGAGCGCACCGGCAGTGACGTCATTCCGCTGCTCGTCACGCCGGATGGCGAGCACCTGATCGGAGAGTCCGAGATCGTCGCGTACCTCACGGCACGCGAACCCGTCCCCCAGGGCGCTCGCGCCCATCGGCTCAGGGCCGAGAAGGCGCGTCGCCGTTTCCTCGAGGAGGAGTGCGAATGTCCACCACAACCGGTTACACGCTGAGCGCCACGACCACAGCGCCGTTCGCGGATGCCGTCCGACGGGTCCGAGACGAGCTGTCGGACGAAGGGTTCGGCGTGCTCTGCGAGATCGACGTGCAGGCGACGTTGCGTGAGAAGCTCGGCGTCGAGCAGGAGCCGTACACGATCCTCGGCGCCTGCAACCCGCCGCTCGCCCATCGCGCGCTCGAGGCGGAGCCCGAGCTCGGCGCCCTGCTTCCGTGCAACGTCGTCGTGTTCGTGCGCGACGGCGAGACGCACATCGCAGCGATCGACGCGGAGCGGATGCTTTCGATCGTCGGCAACGACGACCTGAGACCGGTCGCCGCGCACATCCGGGAGAAGCTCGCAGCGGTGGTCGGGCGCGCGAGCACCGGCTAGGCCGCGTGCCCGTGCCCGTGCGCCGGGCGCGGGGCGACGAGGCCGTGCTCGAGCAGCCGGCGGAACCGCTCGACTGAGTCGACGACGCCGTCGGCGAGCGGCCGGTTCACCGACCCGCCGAGTAGCTCGACGAAGGACGAGCCGTCGGCCTCGCCCGGGAAGGGCAGCGGTTCGCCCTGCGACGTGATCGTCCCAGGGTCGACGCCGCTCGCCGTCTCGATCAGCTCGACGACGCCGTCGATCGACGCGGACGGACCGTCGAGCGTGTGGACGGACGCGCCACGATGGTCGAGCTCGCTCGCGCGGACGAACGCCTCGGCTACGTCCGGCAGGTACTGGAACTGCGCGCGGCCGCCGAACGGGATCTCGTACGGGAGGCCGGATGCCGCGGCGAGCATTGCCACGGTCGGCGCCGAGGTGAGCCCCTGGTCGCGACCCGGCCCGTAGACGGTGTGCGGCCGCAGCCCGATCGACGACACGCCATAGTCCTCGAAGTAGCGGAGGGCCGTCTCCTCGTTGGCCCGCTTGAAGACGCCGTAGAGCGTCTGTGGGAGCGTGCCCTCGGTCGGCCCGAAGACCGCGATCGAGGACGCATAGACGACCGGCCCGGTCATACCGGCGCGCCGGGCCGCCTCGAGGACGTTCACGGTGCCGACGACGTTGACCAGAGCACCGAGCGCCGGTCGCTCGCGGACGAATGGCACCTGCATCGCCGCGAGATGGATGACGTTGGTGATCCCGTGGCCCGCGAGAAGCCGCTCGAGCGCTTCGAGGTCGGCGATGTCCCCCTGGACGAGCTCCAGCCCGTCGCGGGGACGGGGCTCGAAGGCGATGTCGAGCCGGTGCTGGGAACCTCCGAGATCGAGGCCGACGACCGCTGCCCCACGCTCGACGAGCGTTCTTGCCGTCCAAGCGCCGATCGCGCCGAGCACGCCGGTGACGAGATAGCGCCGTCGCGGCTCGCTCAAGAGGGTCAGCGACCGCCGACGGCGGTCAGCGCGTAGCCGCCATCGAGCATCGCCGGCGCCCGCGCCGCGAGACGCTCCGGGCTGGGCACGTCCCACCCCAGCGAGTCGGCGAGGCGCACGATCATGCTGAACAGCCCGCCGACGGTCGCGGCGTCACGGAGCGCCTGATCGGACACGCCGGCTGCGCGCGCCGCGTCCGCATCGGCGGCCTCGAGCTCGTCCGGTCGAAGCGTCAACTTCTCGAGGAAGACGAGAGTTGCTGCGAGCTCGGGCCGAACGGGTGCGGTCCGCCAGTCGGCGACGATCGCGTCCCACACCTCCTCACCGAGCGCATACGACGCGACCGCGCCGTGGGAGCCCGCTCAGAAGTGACACTGGTTCAGCAGCGAGGTGAAGGCGGCGAACAGCTCCCGCTCGCCGGGCGTCCACTCGGACTCGCCGCGCATCGCGTCGTCGAGCGCCTCGGAGAAGGGCCGGCCGAACAGCTCCGGCCTGTAGAGAAGCGTCTTCACGACCCCGAGCGGCTCGTTGCCGCTGCGCTCGCGGATGACGTCGAGTACCGCTGCCTGTTCCGGTGCGTGCCCCGAGTCGACGACCGAGAGCCTCATCCGATCGCCCGCCGAGCCGCGTCGAGGCGGCGCAGTCCCTCCTCGATCGCGACCGTTGTGGTCGCCTGGAAGATCTCGTCCTCCGTGAGGCCGGCCCCCTTCAGCTGTACCACGTCCTGGTCGGTGACGGCGTAGGCGCGGGCCCGGACCTTGGTGAGATACGGCGCCAGGCGCGGGTCGTCGGCCGGCGCCGTCGCGGCGAGCGAGCGCAGCTCGTCGATCGGGCCGGCCACGGCGCGCAGTGTACGGGTGCCCGCGCGTGCTGCCTGCGCACCCGGTTACGGTGGACGATGCGCATCGATATCCGTCGCCTCGCCGCAGTCGACATGCACGGCTCGCGGGGGACGCAACGCCGCCGGCGCATCATCGTGGCGGAGTTCGTCCTCGGCGCCGTTGTGGGAACCGGGATCGGCGTCGCCATCGCCGTCACCGCCCCGTCGCTCGGCTGGCGCGTCTTCGGAGTCTGGATCGCCGGCGCATGCCTCAACTACATCCCGCTCGCGCTGCACGCGCTCGACCTGTCACGCCGGCGCCGCCTCGCCGCCGAGCTCGACGGCGTGGACGTCCCCGCGGAGCTGCGCTACTACACGAAGGCACAGTTCTGGGTCGCTGTGCCGCTGCTCTTCGTCGTGCTCGCGCTCGTCCAGCAACGAGACCGCCCCCGATCCGGCTGACCGCGCAGTGGCGTCAGTTCTCGGGCCCGTAGGTCACGACCGCCTTGCGCATGTCCGCTCCCCTCGCGTGGGTCTTCTCCCAAGGTCAGACCGTTCGCTGCGCGGGATCATCGGTCGGTCAGGAGCCATCCGTATGGGCCACGATCGCGTCGACGACGATTTCCCAGTCGGCTCGCTCGACCCCGTGGCCCGCGCCCTGGAGCGGCAGGAGCGTCGCGTCCGGGATCGCCGCGGCCACCGCCTCACCATGCTCCAGCGGGAACATCGGATCTTCGGTGCCGTGCATCACCAAGGTCGGCGCGGTGATCGTGGACAGAGGCTCGGGCCAGACGTCGCCGTCGGGCGCGATGGCATGGTTCTGCGAGGCGGCGATGTCGCGGGCGCGCTCGACGTCGACCCGGACGAGCTCGCCGATGGCGGCCTCGTCGAAGCGGTTCCGGTCTCCCGCGAGCATCCTCGCGTAAGCCACGAGGTATTCGACGACGGAGGCGTCGTCCGACCAGTCGACGCGCGCCGACTCGACGAATCGCCGGTAGCGCTCGGTCGGCGGCGGCAGCGACCGGCCGACCGGCTTCGCGGGAGACGTGCTGACGAGCACGAGCGACCGGACACGGCCCGCGAAGCGGAGCGCGAGTAGCTGCGCGAATGCCCCGCCCGCCGAGACGCCGACGACGTGCGCGGCGTGCGTCTCGTAGCCGTCGAGCACGCCGGCGGCATCCGCGACGAGGTCGGCGCCCGTGTATCCGGGGCGCCCCGGCGGGTAAGTGGTCGACCGACCCGTGTCGCGGTGGTCGTAGCGGATCACGAACCGCCCGCGCTCTGCGAGCATCCGGCAGAAGCCTTCCTCCCACCAAAGCATCGACGCGCCGATGCCCTGCACAAGCAGGATCGGCGGATCATCCGGCTCGCCGAACGACTCGGTGCAGAGCTCGACCCCGTTCGCCTCGACCATCCGTTCGGGCACTGCGCCTCGACGAGACCGCTCCGTGTCCCGGTCAGGCCGCGTTCGACGCGTCCGTGACGCATCCGTCCTCGAGCGCGACCACCTCGTCCATCTGCTCGAGACCCTCGGGCCGGTGGGTGATCAGCAGCACCGTGCGGCCGTCGGCCGCGGCGAGCACGTCGTTCATCACCGCCTCGGCCGTCTCGGGGTCGAGGTGCGCCGTCGGCTCGTCGAGCACGAGCACCGGTGCGTCCGTCAGCAGGGCCCGGGCGAGCGTCAGCCGCTGCCGTTGCCCCCCGGACAGCCGCGCGCCCTCCTCTCCCACCGGTGCGTCGAGGCCCTCGGGGAGCGATGCGACCCACGCGTCGAGGCGCGCGAGGCGGAGCACGGCCCAGAGATCGTCGTCGGTCGCATCGGGCCGGGCGAGTCGAAGGTTCTCTCGAACCGTGGAGTTGAAGACGTACGCCTCCTGGCCCGCGAGCGCGAACCGCTTCCGGACCTCGGCCTGCGCGTACTCTCGAACGTCACGCCCCCCGATCGTCACGCGCCCGAGCTCGGGGTCGAGGAAGCGGAGGAGCAGCCGCGTCACCGTCGTCTTGCCCGAGCCGCTCGCGCCGACGAGCGCCACCTTGCGGCCCGGGGCAAGGTCGAGGTCGACGGCTCGGAGAACGGCCGCCTGATCGGGCTCGTAGCGCGCGGTCACGCCCTCGAGGCGCACGGGCACGAGGCCGGAGGGAGCAGCAGCTGGCGACGAGCGGTCTCGAACCGCGGGGCTTCGCTCGATCACCTCGAGCACACGCCGGCCCGACGCGAGCGTCGAGGAGAGCTCGCGGGCGGCGGGTGCTAGCGGCGTGACCGCGTCGAACGATGCGAGCGCGAGGAGCGCCAGCGTCGCGACGAGGACCGCGTCCAGCGAGCCCGAGGCGCTCGACGAGACGCCGACCGCGAGAACCCCGGTGACGGTGAGCCCGGCGACGAGAATGGTCAACGCGTCGCCGAGGCCGGCGACGAGGGCGTCGCGTCGAGCCAGGCCGGCCAGCGCGCCGTCGAGCTCGCGAACGCGAGCCAGCGTTCGCTCCTCGTGCCCGTAGACGACCAGCTCGGGGGCGCCGCGGAGTAGCTCCACGAGCTCGGCGGTCAACGCCCCACGCGCGACGGCCTGGCGGCGGCCCGCGGAACTGGCGAGCCACGCCGACAGCACCGGCACGACGACTCCGCCGGCGACGAGCCCGACCGCGAGGATCGCGGCGGCGACGGGAAGGAACACCGCGGTGACCGCGACGCACGCCGCGCTCGTGACGAGCGCGACGGCGGGCGGCAGGAGCCCACGGACGTAGAGCATCTGGAGCGCGTCGACGTCGCCCACCATCCGGGCGAGGAGGTCTCCGCGGCGGTACGCGTCCAGCTGGCCCGGCGCCAGGGGCTCGATCCGCTCGTAGACGCGGCTGCGGATCCGTCCCAGTCCACGGAGGGCGAGGTCGTGCGAGGCCAGGCGATCCGCGTACCTCGCGAGCGGCCGCGCGAGGCCGAGGAAGCGAACCACGACGATCGCGACCGTGAGCGAGAGGATCGGCGGCTGCTCGGCGGCACGGGAGATCAGGTAGCCGGCCGTCGCGAGGAGGGCCACGCCGAAGCCGACCGCGAGCGTCCCGAGGAGAAGCGAGAACCCGACGCGCCAGGCCGGCAGCCGCGCGAGAGTGACGAGACGCGCCGCCGTTCCGGTCATGCGGCCTCCAGAACCGGCTCGGCGAGCCGCCCGCCCGAGAGCGTCACGACGCGGTCGGCGCGTTCGGCCAGCTCGGGACTGTGCGCCACGAGCAGCAGCGTCCGTCCCTCGCGCAGGCGCTCGATCGCGTTCTCGACCAGCTCGGCGCTGGCGCGGTCGAGGTTTGCGGTCGGCTCGTCGAGGACCACGAGCGGGGCGTCGCGCAGAAAGGCGCGAGCAAGCGCGATTCGCTGGAGCTGTCCCGCCGAGAGCGCACGGCCCCCGTCGCCGACAACGGTTCCGAATCCGGCCGGGAGGTCACGGACGAACGCGTCGGCCGCCGCGAGCCGCGCCGCCGTCTCGACCCGCGCGTCGCTCGCGTTGGGGTCGCCGAGCCGGATGTTCTCCGCCACGGTGCCCCGGAAGAGCGTCGGGCGCTGCGGCACCCAGGCCAGGTGCGCCCGCCAGGCGGCGGGGTCGCACGCGGCCAGGTCGACCCCTCCGATCACGATGCGCCCCGCGGTGGGCTCCGTCAGACGGAGGAGGAGCGACACGAGCGTGCTCTTCCCGCTCCCGCTCGGCCCGACGAGCGCGACGGTCTCGCATGGCGCCAGCTCCAGGTCGATGCGGTCGAGCACCGTAGCGAGGGCGCCCGGGTACGCGAACGAGACGGCCTCGAGCCTGACCGGCACACGACCTGGATCCGGCGGCCGGACCGTGCCTCCGCGGACCTCAGCCGGCTCGTCGACGAGGGAGAGAAGTCGCTCGCTCACCGCGCGACCGTCGGCGCTCGCGTGGTACTGCGCCGCCAGGTTCCTGAGCGGCAGGTAGAGCTCCGGTGAGAGCACGAGCACCGTGAGCCCGGCCTCGAAGCCGAGACCGCCCTCGACGAGGCGGACGCCCACGGTCACCGCGACGAGCGCGATCCCCATCGTCGCCGCGAGCTCGAGCACGGCGCCCGAGAGGAAGGCGACCCGGAGCGTGCCCATCGTCGCGCGGCGGTAGTCGTCGCTGACCCGCGCGATCCGCTCCGCCTGTACCTCGCCCCGGTTGAACGCGCGGAGAGTCGGCAGGCCGCGCACCACGTCGAGGAAGTGCGTCGAGAGCCGCGCGAGCGTCTCCCAGCGCTCGCGGGTGCGACGTTCCGTGTGGCGCCCCACGAGCCACATGAAGACCGGCACGAGAGGCAGCGTCAGCAGCATCAGGCCCGCGGTGAGCGGGTCGATCACGGCGACGAACACGAGCACGGCGAGCGGGACGACGGCCGCGAGCACGAGCTGTGGGATATACCGCGCGAACGTCGCTTCGAGCGCCTCCACTCCGGCCACTGCGGCGGTCGCGACCTCCGCGCTCTCGGCGCCGTCGAGCGCGGCCGGACGGCCGCGAAGACGGCGCTCGACGACGTCGAGCCGGAGCTGCGAGAGCACGTCCGCCGCCGCGCGGCGTCCGGCCACCTCGAAGCCCCACGCGGCGAGTGCGCGCCCGAGCGCGGCGGCGGCGAGCAATGCCAGCGGCAGCGTCAGCTCGGCGAGCGAGGCGCCGGCAAAGCCCCGCGCGGCGACGCGCGCGAGGAGCGCCGCCTGGGCAAGTACGAGCAGCGCCGCGACGAGGCCCAGCGAGACGTCGAGCGCGAGCAGCATCCGCACCGGCCGCGCCCGGCGCACGAGCCGCGGGTCCAGCGCGTTCACGCGCTCTCGGCCGGCTCGGGAAGGATCTCGACCGGCTCCGTCGGCTCCGGCTCCTCGCCACCCAGCCGGTGCCGGAACACGTAGTACGTCCAGCCCTGGTAGAGGAGGACGAGCGGCGTGAAGATCAGCGCGACGACCGTCATCACCGCGAGCGCGTAGTGCGACGACGACGCGTTGTCGACGGTGAGGCTGTTCCCGAGCTCCGGGCTCGAGACGAGGACCCGAGGGTAGAGGCTTGTGAAGAGCGTCGCGACGAGCAGCACCACCGCGAAGGCCGTCGCGGCGAAGGCCAGCCCGCTCCGACGCCGGTGGACGAAGACGAGCGCGAGGACGAGCGCGGCGACGCCGAGCACACACGGCACGACCGGCGGGAAGACGTCCTTGTCGTTCTTGTCGACGGCGACGACGACCGTCCAGACGAGCAAGGCCGCGACGGCGATCGGGACGGGGATCGAGAGCCGTCGCGCCGCGTGTCCCGCGCGCGCACAGAGCTCGCCCCTCGTGCGCACGGCGAGGAAGGTCGCGCCGTGGAAGGCGAACAGCAGAACGACAACGATCCCCGCGAACACGGTGTACGCGCTGAACAGATCGGCGAACGAGCCCGCCCAGCCGCCGTCGGAGTCGAGCGGGACACCGTGGACGAGATTCGCGAGCGCGACGCCCCAGAGGAACGACGCACCGACGCTGCCGACGACGTTGGCGGCCGTCCAGACCGCGCGCCAGCGCGGGCTGTGCCCCTTCCCCCGCCACTCGAACGAGACCACCCGGATGATCAGGCAGACGAGGACGAGCAGGAGCGCGAGGTAGAAGCCCGAGAACATCGTCGCGTACCAGGCCGGGAACGCCGCGAACGTCGCGCCGGCGGCGACGACGAGCCACACCTCGTTGCCGTCCCAGACCGGCCCGATCGTCTCGAACATCACGTTGCGTTCGCGTTCGCTCCGGGGGAGGAACGGCAGCAGCATCCCGACCCCGAAGTCGAAGCCCTCGAGCAAGAAGTACCCCGCCCAGAGGACGCCGATGAGGACGAACCAGAAGAGCTCGAGGTCCATCAGGCGTCCATCCTCAGTAGCCCATCGCCGGGATCGCCTCGGCCTCGCTCGTGGACGGATCGGGCGGATCGACCCGCGCGTAACGGCGCATCAGCACGAAGTCGACGACCGCGAGGATGCCGTAGAGCCCGGCGAACACTCCGAGGCTGACGCCCACCGTCCAGGCGCTCACGGTCGGCGAGACGGCGTCCTCGGTCTTGAGCAGGTCCTGCACGATCCACGGCTGACGCCCCATCTCGGTGAGGACCCAGCCGGCCGTCGCGGCGATGTACGGCAAGGCGATGGAGAAGACCGCCGCCCAGAGGAACCAGCGCGCCCGTTCGAGTGCCCGCCTCCGGTACAGCCACGCGCCGACGGCGGCGACGAGGAACATCAGCATTCCCGCGTAGGCCATCACCCGCATCGACCAGTAGATGACGCGGATGTTCGGCATGTAGTTCCCGGGGCCGAACGTGCTCTCCGACTGCGCCTGGAGCTCGTTGAGGCCCTGCACCTCACCCTTGAACGAGCCGGTCGCCATGTAGGAGAGGAGCCGCGGAACCTGGATCGAGAACGACGGCGTCGGGTCGTCCTGGGTGAAGCCGCCGATCTGGAAGAGCGAGAACGAGCACGGCTGGCAGGTGTCCCACTGCGCCTCGGAGGCGGCGATCTTCATGCTCTGCGCGCTCGTGACCGCCTCACCGAAGCGATTGCCGACCACGAGCTGCAGGAGCGTCACCGGCAGGGCGACGAGCAGCGCCAGCTTGGCGGCCCTGAGGAAGAGGTCGACGTTGCGGCGCCGCAGGAGATGCCAGCAGCTCACGCCGAGCATCACGCTCGACCCGAAGATCAGGCCGGCGAGGAGCACGTGCAGGTAGGCGCGGAGCGCGAAGCCGTTCGAGAGCAGCGCCCAGATGCTCGTCAGCTCGGCCTTGCCGTCGACCAGCTCGTACCCGACCGGGTGCTGCATCCACGAGTTGGCGACGAGGATGAAGTACGCGGAGAGCCAGGTGCCGAGCGCGGCGATCCAGATCGTGGCGAGGTGGACGCGGGGCGGCAGGCGGTCCCAGCCGAAGATCCAAAGGCCGAGGAACGTCGCCTCGAGCATGAAGGCGGCGAGCCCCTCGATCGCGAGCGGCGCGCCGAACACGTCGCCGACGAACTTCGAGTAGACCGCCCAGTTCATCCCGAACTGGAACTCCATGACGAGGCCCGTCGCGACGCCGATCGCGAAGTTGATCAGGAGGAGCGTCCCGAAGAACCGTGTCAGGCGGAGCCAGGCCGGGTCGCCCGTGCGGTGCCACAGCGTCTGCATCACCGCGACGAGCGGCGCAAGCCCGAGCGTGAGCGGCACGAAGAGGAAGTGGTAGAGCGCCGTCGTCGCGAACTGGATCCGCGAGAGATCGACGGCGGTGTCGGCCAGCATGGTCACGCGACGCGAATCCGATCATCCGAGACGGGACAGCCGGGTTCATCACCCGGATCGGACGAACGCCGGCGGCCCCAAACGGTGGCCGTGAGACCACGTGGGCTCACCACGCCAGGATGAATAGCGGAGCGGACGCCGTACCAAGAGGCTTGAGCAGCGAGACCTGCGTGAGGACGGCTGGGCGATGATCAGGCTCGAGGTCTACGGCAATGCCTCGGCGATGGCCTCTGTGGCGCGATTGCTTGACGTCAGCGACGACGTCGAGCGCGTGCGGCTCGCCCACGCGACGCGGCCCGAGCACGCTGTCGTCGTCGCAGTCGTGCGCCCACGCGCGGTGGACGGGGTGCTCGGCGACCTGCGCCAGCACGGAGTGCCGGACGACGACGTGACGCTGACGCGTGAGGAGGTGCTCGGCGGGTCCGGCGACAGCCGGCGCGAGGCGGGGCTCGTCTGGGAGGACGTGCTTGGGATGGCGAGCCGCAACGCGCGCCCCATCGCGCGCTACCTCGCCTTCATGATCGTCGCGGGCGTCGTCGGGAGCTACGGCGTGATCGGCGCGAACGTCATCCTGATCGTCGGCGCGATGGCGATAAGTCCCGACCTCCTGCCGATCACGGCAGTCGGGGTAGGGCTCGTCGACCGCCGACTGGGCCTCGCCGCGCGCGCGCTCGTGACGTTGCTGATCGGGATGACGCTCGCCTCGGCCGCGGCGTGCGCGTCCGCCTCGCTCCAGGACCTGTTCGGGCTGATCCCGTCGGCCTTCGACATCCACTCGACCGTCATCGGGTCGCTGACGAAGGTGAGCAACGAGACTGTCGTCGTCGCGCTCGCGGCAGGTGTCGCAGGGATGCTCGCGCTCGAGACCCGAGCGAGTGCGGGCGTCGGCGTCGCCGTCTCGGTGACGACCATCCCGGCCGCCGCGTACCTCGGCGTCGCGGCGGGCCTCGGCGAAGCCGCTCAGGCGCGCGGCGCCGTCGGGGTCCTCGCAGTCAACGTCGCGATGCTCGTCGTCGGGGCGTCCGGGACGCTCACGTTCCAACGGCTCGTCGCCCGTCGGGCCGCGACGGGTCGGAGGCCGCGGCGGACGATCCTCCGCGGCTAGGCAATCCCCCAGGCGCCCGTCCAGGAGCCGCCGGGCTCCAGCCGGACGACACCCTCGCCGGTGCGAAACGCGTTCGGCGGGCACGTCATCGGCTCGACGGCGAGGCTCCGCCGGCTCACGTCGGACAGCGGATCGCCGGTGAAGAGCTGGAGGTGCGAGTACGCCTCGCTCGCCCACACCGTCACCTCGACCCCACTCTCGTCGTCTCGGAGCTGCACGCGTATTCGCCCGTCGTCGGACCGCTCGAGGTCGGTGAACGTGTTGTCGAGCTGCGTCGTGCCGAGGACCCGCGGGCGGCGGAAGTCGTAGTCCGTGCCCTCGACGTCCTGCGCGCCGCCGGGGAGCCCTCGCGGCCCGGATGCGACGACGGTGCGGGCCGGCACCGTGAGCGTCAGCGCGTCGACGGTCGGCGTCCCGAGGGTGAAGTACGGGTGCATCCCGCTCCCGAACGGGCACGGCGCCTCGCCGGCGTTCGTCGCCGTCGTCCGCACCGCCAACCCGTCGGCGTCGAGCGAGTACTCGACGCGAAGCGCGAGCGTGAACGGATAGCCGGGCTGCGGGTGGAGCGTGTGCTCCAGCACGACCCTCTCCTCTGCGAGCTCCGCGACCGTCCAGCTCGACCAGCGGACGAGCCCGTGGATCGCGTTGCCGGCGGCCACCTCCGTGAGCGGAAGCTGGTGCTCGCGGCCGTCGAACGTGTAGCGCCCGTCCTCGATGCGGTTGGGCCACGGCAGCAGAACCTGGCCGCGGCCGGAGGCGCACATCTCGTCCGCGGCGTAGCCGTCGAGCACGTCGCGCTCTCCCACCGCGTACGTCCGCAGGCCCGCGCCGACCTCGACGACGACCGCCCGCTGGTCGCCGTGGGAGAGCTCGTGCTGCTCGCCCGACGGCGGGACGCGGGTCATTCGGGCGGTCCTCAGCCGAGCCGCGCGAGCAAGTGGTCGCCGACCCGCAGCGAGTTCGCCATCGCCGTCAGCGCGGGGTTGACGGCGCCGATCGACGGGAAGCAGCTCGTGTCGACCACGTAGAGGTTGTCGACCTCGTGGGCGCGGCAGTCCGGGTTCAGCACGGAGCTCGAGGGGTCGGCGCCGAACCTGCACGTTCCCGCCTGATGGGCACACCCGGCGACCGGGATGTCGTTCTTCATGTACGCGAAGCGGTGGATCAGGTGCTCGGGGTGCAGGTCGAGCTTGCCGAGCAGCGACCGCAACTTCCCGTACAGCTGCTTCTTCGCCTCCGCGTTCGTCTCGCTGTAGGTGAGCTTGACGTTGCCGTCCTGCTCGAGCGTCACGCGGTTCTCCGCGCGGGGGAGGTCCTCGGTCGAGAGCCAGAAGTCGATCGCGTGCCGCGCGACCCGCTCGAGCGACCACTCGGGCGCGAGCCGCGTCTCGCCCGGCTTCTCGCCGCGGAACATCTCCGCCTGCGACTTGCCGACCATCTGGATGTTCCCGAGCGGGAACTCGAAGTCGTCCGCGCCGAAGTAGAAGTCGTTGAGTCCGAGCGTCTTCTGGAAGACGGTGTTGTTCTCCTCGCGCGAGAGCGCGAGCACGGCGACGCTGTCGTGGAACATGTAGTTCCGCCCGACCTGGTCGGAGCCGTTCGCCAGGCCGTTCGGGTGCGCGTCGTTCGCCGAGGAGAGCAGGAGCTTCGCCGAGTTGGCGGCACCGCAGGAGACGACGACGACGTCTGCCGTGAAGCGCTCCTCGCTGCCGTCGCGCTCTGCGACGACCTCGGTGACGGCGGTTCCCGCGTCGTTTGTCTCGAGCTTCAGGACCCGCGTGTTCGTGAGCAGCGTGACGTTCGGGTGCTCGAGCGCCGGTCGGACGCCGAACACCTCGGCGTCGGACTTCGCATGCATCAGGCAGGGGAAGCCGTCGCAGGTGGCGCAGCGGATGCAGTGGCCGAACGGCATGTTCGCCTCGTTCAACCGCACGCCGCAAGGCGCGTGGAAGGGACGGTGGCCGGCGGCCTCGAGCGCGTCTGCGAGCTGCTGGATCCGCGGCTCGTGCGAGACGGCCGGGAAGGGGTACGGAGCGCTTGCGGGCGGCTCCGTCGGGTCCTCGCCGCGGGCCCCGTGCACCTCGTAGTGCTGCTCGGCGAGCGTGTAGTACGGCTCGAGCTCGTCGTACGAGATCGGCCACGCGGGCGACAGCCCGTCGTGGTGTCGCAGCTCGCCGAAGTCCTGTTCGCGGAGCCGGTAGAGGGCGGCGCCGTACAGCTTGGTCGCCCCGCCGACGAAGTAGTGGACCTGCGGCTGGAACGACGCGCCCGAGCCGTCGTACCACGTGTCGGGCGACACGTACCGATTCTCGACGAAGACGTGGGCGGTGTCCCAGTTCTGGGGCTCGCGGGTGAGCCAGTCGCCGCGCTCGAGCAGAAGGATCCGCTTTCCGGATGGCGCGAGGTGCCGTGCGAGCGTGCCGCCGCCGGCGCCCGTCCCCACGATGATCACGTCGTACGCGTCGGACATCAGTACCGCTGGAGCAGCTCGGGGATCATGATCCGCGCCGCGGCCTCCATCAGCGCGAGGTGGGAGAACGCCTGTGGGAAGTTGCCGAGGTGGCGACCGGTCTCGGCGTCGAACTCCTCCGCGTACAGGCCGAGAGGCGACGCGATCCGGAGGAGCTTCTCCATCAGGTCGCGCGCACGCTGGAGCTCGCCGACGATCGCAAGCGCAGAGACGAGCCAGAACGAGCAGATCAGGAACGTGCCCTCCTTGCCCGAGAGCCCGTCGTCGGTCTCGTCGGTCTTGTAGCGGAGCACGAAACCGTTCTCGGTGAGCTCCTCGGCGATCGCATTGACGGTCGCGCGGAGACGCTCGTCGCCGGGCGGCAGGAAGCCGAAGATCGGCGCGAGCAGCACGGAGGCGTCGAGCGAGTCTGTGTCGTAGTGCTGCTTGAGGACGCCGCGCTCGTCGACGCCGCGCTCGAGGATCTCGTCCTTGATCGCCTCCGCGGTCGCGGCCCACTCCTGCTGGAGGCCCCCGTCCCCGCGCAGCTCCGCAAGCTTCGCGGCCCGGTCGAGCGCGACCCAGCACATCAGCTTCGAGGAGACGTAGTGCTGCGGCGCGCCGCGGGCCTCCCAGATCCCCTGGTCGGGGTTCTGCCAAACGCTGGTCGCGCACCCGGCCTGCGCCTGCACGATCGGCCACAGGCGGCGCGGGAGCCGCTCGCTCTTCTTCGTATGGAGGAGGATCGAGTCGAGCACCGCGCCGAAGACGTCGTTCTGCCGCTGGTCGAATGCGCCGTTTCCGATCCGCACGGGCTGCGCGCCGGCATAACCGGAGAGGTGGTCGAGCGTCGACTCGGTCAGGTCGCGGCGCCCATCGATCCCGTACATGATCTGCAGCGCTCCGTCCTCGTTCACTTCGAGGTCGGCGACGAACTGCATGAACTCGTCGGCCTCCCAGTCGAGGTTCAGCCAGTGGAGCGCCTGGAGCGTGAACGTCGTGTCGCGCATCCACGTGAAGCGGTAGTCCCAGTTCCGCTCGCCCCCGGGCGTCTCGGGCAGCGACGTCGTCAGCGCCGCCACGGTGGCGCCCGTCGGCATGTACGTGAGACCCTTGATCGCGAGCGCCGAGCGCTGGATCGGCTCGCGCCAGCGGTGGTCCGGGATCCGTGCGCGCCCGAGCCAACCACGCCAGAAAGTGCGTGTCGCGACGATCCGCGCCTCCGCCTCGTCCGCGTCCTCCGGCCCCGCGAGGCCGTCGGCCCACGTGAGGCAGCCGTACGCCCGCTCGCCCTGCTCGAGGACATGGCGACCGCGGACACGGTTGCCTTCGATCCCGAGGTTGAGATTGGAGCGGAGGCGCAGCGGCACGAGCGCCCCGGTGGCGTCGGCGACGTGCCTGTCGTCGCCGACCAGGGTCCACTCCGCCGGGGTGAGCCCGTAGTCGACGACCGGCTCGCAGACGAGCTCGACCTCGACGCGGCCCTCGAGGCACCGGACGGTGCGGACGAGCATGTGGTCGCCGTCGTCGTCGGCCGGCGGACGGGTGTGCGGGGTGACCCCGTCGTCGCCCGAGTAGGGCCCCATCGTCAGCGCGTCGCGCACCTCGATCCACCCCTGCGGTGTCTTCCACGTGGTGAGGAGGACGTTCGTGCCGGGCTCGTACACGCGCGAGGCCGGGTGGTTGATCCCGTAGGGCGCGAGCCGGAAGAAGCCCGCCTGACGGTCGAGGAGGCTGCCGAAGATGCTCGGCGAGTCGAACGCCGGCACGCAGAGCCAGTCGATCGCCCCGTCGGCCGCGACGAGCGCGCCGGTGTGGCAGTTCGAGAGAAACGCGTAGTCCGCGATCGGCGGGAACGGCGACGGCGCCGCGGCGCTCTGTTGTTGTGCTCCGGCGCCGGCCGAGCCGGCACCTGCGCGGCTGGGCGGCTCCGTCGAGCCTACGCCGCCGGGCTGTGCTGAGGGCGCATCAGCAGAGCCGGCACCTGCGCCGCTCGGCGGCTCGGTCGAGCCGATGCCACCGGCCTGCGCCACTTCCTGCTGCCCGTCGCTCATCGCTCGACCCAGGGCCCGTGCCAGCTGCCATGACCCTCGACAAGCGCGTCCGCCTCCTTCGGCCCCCAGCTGCCCGGCTGGTACGCATGGACCGGCGGCGGCGCATCCAGCAGCGGCTGCATGACCCGCCACTGCTCCTCGACGGCGTCCTGACGCGTAAAGCGCGTGCTGTCGCCGACCATCGCGGCGTGGAGCAGCACCTCGTACGGCGTCGGCCCCTCGCCGCCCTCCTCTGCGAACTTCATGTCGAGCTGGATCGGCGCGACGATCCCCCTCGTGTCGGCGCGGTGCGCGCCGACGATGATCCTGATCCCGGTGGAGGGGTCGAGCCTGATCACGATCTGGTTCGGCTCGGGAGAGGCGATGCCGAAGCCGAGCTTCGGCGGGTGCTTGAAGACGATCCGTACCTCGGTCTCCGTCGTCGGCAGGCACTTGCCGGTGCGGATGAAGAACGGCACGCCCGACCAGCGCCAGTTCTGGATCTCGAGTCGCAGCGCTGCGTACGTCTCCGTCTTGGACCCGTCGGCGACGCCATCGATCGAGAGATAGCCGTCGTACTGGCCGCGCACGTAATGGGCCGGGTCGCCTGCGACGATGGAGCGGAAGAGCGCCGTCTGCGCATCCTTGATCGTCCCCGGCTCGCCGCGCGACGGCGCCTCCATGGCGGCCGCGGCAACGACCTGCATCAGGTGGTTGACGACGACGTCGCGGAGCGCGCCCACCGGGTCGTAGAAGTGCCCACGGTCCTCGACGCCGAAGTCCTCGGCCATCGTGATCTGGACGCAGGCGATGTGGTTGCGGTTCCAGACGGGCTCGAAGAGCGCGTTCGAGAAGCGGAGGAAGAGGATCTCCTCGAGCCCCATCTTCCCGAGGTAGTGGTCGATGCGGAAGAGCTGCGACTCGTCGATCGACTGGTGCAGCTCGTCGGCGAGCGCACGGGCGGAGGCGAGGTCGTGGCCGAAGGGCTTCTCGACGACGACGCGCGCGTTCCTCGTGAGCCCCGCGCCCGCGAGGCTGGCGACGACCCGCCCGAACAGGAACGGCGGGATCTCGAGGTAGAAGACCGGGCTCGACGCGCCACCGATCGCGTCCTTGACGCGGCCGTACGTGGCGTCGTCGGCGAAGTCGCCCGAGACGTACGAGAAGCGCTTCGCGAGCCGCTCGAACACCGACTCGTCGAGCTCCTCGCCGGTGCCCACGATCGAGTCCCGCGCCCGCTGGATCAGCTGCTCGACCGACCAGTCGTCGACGGCGACGCCGACGATCGGGCAGTCGAGCAGGCCGCGCGCCTCGAGCCGGTAGAGCGACCGGAAGGTCATCACCCTGGCGAGGTCGCCGGTGATGCCGAAGACGACGAGGACGTCTGCCTTGCCGGATGCGTCGGGCACGAGTGCGACGCTAACGGGTTCTGAGCGGGGGCCGTTCACCCACATCGGGTGAACCGCTGCGGTCGCCGCGGCGAGAGGGCCGGCGACGTGTCTTCATGCATCGTCCGTCTTCACGGTGATCCGCCCGGTGCGCTGGTGCGTGAGTGCCGCGCCGGCCCAGTCGACGACCGCGTGCGCACGATCCTCGTTCGTCGGCAGGAGCGCCAGATGCACCGTGCCCCAGGCGACCTGCGCCTTCAACCCCTTCATCGTCTTTCCGCCGAGCATCTGCACGACCGCGGCGCCGCGTCCGATCGTCGCCATTGTCCCCTTGTCGTGGTACTTGAAGGGCTTTGGCTCCTTGTTCCGGAGGCGCCTGGCGATCGTCTCGCCGGCGTGCTCTCCCGACTGGAGGGCGACCGAACCGAGCTGCGGGAGTGCGTGCTCCGTCGTCGCGTCCGTGATCGCGGCGATGTCGCCGACCGCATACACCTCGGGATAACCGGGGACGGCGAGGTCCGGCCCGACGCCGATCCGGTTGCCTCGCTCCAGCTCCAGCCCGAGCGACTGCACCAGCTGGTTGCCCTGGAGGCCGGCGCCCCAGACGAGCGTGTGCGCGGGGATCTCCGTGCCCGACTTCAGCGCGACCCGGGTCGGCGTGACGGAAGCGACGATCTCGCCCGTGATCACCTCGACGCGTGCGCTTCCGCAGTGCTTCTTCGGTGTAGGCGCGAAGGTTCGGCTTGAACATCGAGAAGATTTCCGGCCCTGCCTCGACGAGAACCACGCGCGTGCGCTCCTGCGAGACGCTCGGGTAGTCCTTCTCGAAGTCGCCCCGGTAGAGCTCGGCGATCGCGCCTGCGCTCTCGACGCCCGTCGGGCCACCGCCGACGACGACGATGTTCAGCGCGCCGTCCTCGACCAGGCTCGGGTCCTTGTCCGCTGCCTCCCAACGCTCGAGGACGTGGTCCTTGAGCCGAACTGCGTCGGTCAGCGTGTACATCGGGAAGGCGTGCTCCGCCGCGCCGTCGGTGCCGAAGAAGTTGACTTCCGCTCCCATCGCGAGGACGAGGTAGTCGTACGTGAGCGGCGGCATCTCCTCGAGCTGCACCTGGCGGGCGTCGAGGTCGATCGCCGTGACCGACGTCTTGTGGATCGTGGCGTTGTCCTGATCCTGAACGAGGTCGCGGAGCGAATGTCCCACCGCGCTGGTCTCGAGCAGCCCCGTCGCGAGCTGGTAGAGCAGCGGCTGGAAGGTGTGGTAGTCGTGCCGGTCGATCAGCACGACGTCCGCTTCGGCCTGCTTCAGAGCATGGGCAGCGCCGATACCGGCAAAGCCGCCGCCGAGCACCAGGACGCGCGGCGCGCCGACGCGTCGTGCGAACCGGCCACTACGCCCGTCCTCCCCTCGTTCCGGAACCGGTGTGCGTGCCGGCGATGCCCCCATTCATGGCAGCCCGATGCGAGGCGTCCATCGTCCGGAGAGGATGAAGTCCCGCAGCGCTCCTGCGCGCGTCAGGCCGTGTGGTGATCGCCTCGAGCGCCTCCAGCGCGTGGCCAACGTCGTACCCGATCGCGAGGCCGAGGTTGGGTGCCGCCGAGACGAGGCGTGGGATCCCGACGACGGGCAGGACGACGATCAGCGCGCCGACCAGCTCCTCGTGGGTGACACCAGCGTCGAGCGCGTCCTCGGCGACGCTCATGTACGACGGCGGTGCGGCATCGACTGCGACGAGCGCGCCGATCTGGACGAACGCGCGGGTGCGGGCGTCGAGGCCCGACTCGACCGCGCTCGCGTCCTCGCGCGCGAGCAGCGCCGCGACGTAGCGGTCGTCGCGGAGCGCGAGCTTGCGCAAGGTGGTCTTGTAGTCGAGCACGGCGTCGTACAGGTATCCAACGGCCACCCGACCGGGCCGTTCATCATCCGGAGTGGGTGAACTCGCCCCTCGGCGCCTGCTCGACGAGGCCGAGCCCGCGCGCGTAGGCGATCGCCTCGCTTCGACTCGAGACGTTGAGCTTGCGGTAGACCGAGATCGCCTGGGTCTTGACGGTGTTGCGGGAGACGTAGAGCTGCTCCGCGATCTCGCGGAACGAGAGATGGGTGGTGAGGAGGGGCAGGAGACGGAGCTCCGCGGCGGTCAGTCCCGATTGGCGGGGGTCGCGGCGCTCTCCGAGCCGGCGCACGTCGTCCTGCACCGCGGCGGCGTCGGCGGCGAGCCTGCCGAGCCGCGGGCGCTGCCGCAGCACGGCGGCCGCTCGGTCGAGCGCGGCCTGGGCGGCCGTGAGATCGGCGAGCGCGAGATGTACACGGGCGAGCTCGAGGTTCGTCTGCACGGCGTACCAGGGAAGCGCATGGCCGAGCTATGGGTCGAGCTTCTCGGCCCACTCGAGATCGGCGCGCGCGCGCGTCGCGTCGCCGCGGAGGCGGACGCGCGCGAGACGCGAGCACGAGAGCGGTCGTGGCGTCGTCGGATTCTCGCTGCTCGTCGACGAGCGTCCGCGCCTCGATGATCAGGTGCTCCGTGCGGTCGTCGTCGCCGCAGGCGGCTGCGGCGAGCGCCAGCTCGGCGAGCGCCAGCGATCCTCGTCTCCGTGGCGCCGGCTGCCTCGGCGGCCTCGGCCGCCTCGTAGAGTGACTGCTCTGCCCCACCGTCCTCGCCGAGGAGCTCGGCGACGCCGCGGAGGAGAAGCGCGACCGGGCGCCACGGACTGGGCCGGGCGACCCCTTCCACCGCGCGCTGCGCGTCGGCCCGCATCTGCTCGACGCCGTTCGCGCACATCGCCGCGTCGAGGACGGCGACCAGGCCCTCCGGCGAGCTCTCCCACGGCTCCGCGTGCCGAGCGGCAGCGTCGCGCCAGCGCCGCGCCGCCGCGGGGCGTCCCTGGAAGAGATGCATCCAGGCGCCGAGCGCCGCCACCTCGAGATATCGGCAAAGCAGCTCCACGTCGTCGAACCACTCGAGCCAGGGCTCTCCGACCGACGAGCCGTTCGCGGACGAGGCCGGGCCGTCGCGCGTCACCAGCCGGGCAACGTGGGCGACGTCCCCGGCGGCATGGGCGTACCGCGCCGCGGCGGCCACGTCGCCGACGGACTCGGCACCAGGCCGCAGCCCGTCGGTAGAGACCCGGAAGCGCCCTGGGCTCGCGGCGCCGGAGCTCGCCGAGGAGATACTCGCGGAACGCGGTGTGGTAGCGGAACCACCGACGCTCCCGGTCGAGCGGGACGATGAACAGGTTCGCCTTCGTGAGCGCGTCGAGCCGTCGGCCGGAGTCGTCGGTCGGCAGGACGTGGTCGCAGAGCGGCGCGCACAGCCGGTCGAGCACCGCCGTCCGTGTGAGGAACGGACGTCCTTCGCCGTGAGGCCGGCGATGCATTCGGACTCGAAGTACTCCGCGACGAACCTGTCCTCTCCACCCCCGCCGCCCGTCGAGCGCCCGTCGAGCGCGAGCGCGGCAAGGCAGGTGCCCGCCGGCCAGCCCTCCATCCGCCGCCTCAGCGTCGCGACCGCGGCCGGCTCGAGCCTGGCACCGAGGTTCCGCAGGAGGAGCTCCTCTTCGCGATGGCTGAGCGCAAGCTCGGCGGCGCCGAGCTCGAAGAGACGGCCCGCGGCGCGGGCGCGTGCGACCCCTAGACGGATCGTCCGCCCTGCGAGCGCCAATGTCGAGCCTGCCGGCACGTGTTCGGCAAGAGCGAGGACGAGGGCGAGCGAGCCGCGCGAGCGGAGCAGGTGCACGTCGTCGAGGACGAGGAGGACCGGCCGTTCTCGCGCCAGCAGCGTCGCGGGCAGGGCTGTCGGGGAACGCCGCCCCAGCGCTCGGCCGAGGGACGCGCGGAGCACCTGCGGATCGTTGTCGGCCTCGTCGACGGACAGCCAGGCAAAGCGCCTCTCGTCGCGGGCGGCCCATTGCGCGAGCAGCGTCGACTTGCCGTACCCGGCCGGAGCGCAGACCGTGACGAGCGGCGCGCCGGAGGCGCGAAGCCTGTTGACGAGCGGCGTGCGCACCACGCTCTCGGCACGTACGTCCGACGGGCGAAGCTCGAGGTCGAGCGCGCCGCGAACGGTGCTTTCCTCCGGCATGGTTGTCTGGCGCGCTGTCACGTCGAGTCGATCCTGCGGTCCTCGCGGTCGACCCGTGCCCGCGGCCCGCCTCTCCTACCTCCAGTCAAGCGCAACGGCCAGGGTCAGCACAAGCGGAGTTGGGTGCGCGCACCGCCTTATGGTTCGGCTGACGTAGAACGCCGAGTCTCAGGCTCCTCGACGAGATCTGGCTGCACCACCCGAGGCTCACGCGCCTGAGAGACTGCGGGACTCGTGTTCTTCTCGCTCAGCAGCCTGACGGTCGCCCTGCTCATCGGCGCCGTGGTCGGGGCCGTCACGGTCGGTGGGCGTCCTGCTCGGCCGGTACCTCCGAAAGCACTCGGAGGCACTGCGCGAGCCGTTCGGCGTGCTGCAGGCGGCCCTGCTCGGCGTCGTCGGCTTGATCCTCGCCTTCGGGCTCTCGCTCGCAGTCGGCCGCTACGAGGACCGCCGTGCGGCGGTCGTCGCCGAGGCGAACGCGATCGGAACCACGTACCTGCGGGCACAGCTCCTTGCGGAGCCCGAGCGCAGCCGCTCGCTCGAGCTCCTCCGCGAGTACAGCGATCTGGCGATCCGCCTCTCGCACGACGTGCCCCAGAGCGCCGACATGAAGCGCACCGCTGCGGCGGAGGGGGTCGTCCAGCGCCGACTGTGGGCTCTCGCAGGCGAGGCGCTGGACAGAGCGCCGGTCGCGAGCGGGCCGCGGCTCTACGTCGACAGCCTCAACTCGATGATCGACATGCAGACCGTTCGCATCTCGGGGCTCGAACAACCGTGTGCCGGGGGCGGTCCTGGGGCTCGAGGTGATCGGCGCGGCCCTCGCGCTCGGGCTGCTCGCGCTGTACCTGTCCGTGGTCGGCCGCGGCCTGTCGCCGATGCTGCTCGCCGGGGCGCTCGTGACGATGCTGCTTCTCGTGACGTTCGACCTCGACCGGCCGGTGCGGGGGCTGATCACGATCCCCTCGACGCCGCTCGAGACGGTGCGCGCGTCGATGGTCCTCCCGCCCGCCGCCGTCCCCTGAGCCAAGGCGGCAACCCGCACCTCGTCCAACATGGGTGAAACCCGCGCGCCGCGGTTGGGAGAGAATGGTCGCCATGGCCGCGACACCATCTGCGGCGCCTGCACGAGCGGGGCTCGTCCTCGCTGCGCTGATCGTGGTGGCGGCGGTCGCCAACCTGAACCTGTCCGTGGCAAACGTCGCACTGCCCGACATCGGCGAAGACTTCGACTCGTCGCAGACGACGCTCAACCTCATCGCGGTCGGATACTCGCTCGGCCTCGCCGCGTCCGTGCTGTGGTTCGGGGCGCTCGGCGACCGCTACGGGCGCAAGCTCATGATCGTGCTCGGGATGGGGCTGTCCATCCCGGTCTCGATCGTCGCCGGCTTCGCGCCCACGGACGACGTGCTCTTCCTGGCGCGCGTGGCAGGTGGGCTCTGCGCGGGCATGGCCTACCCGACGACACTCGCGCTCGTCACCGCGCTCTGGTCAGGGCAGGCTCGGACGAAAGCGATCGCACTCTGGTCGGCGCTCGGGGGCGGCTTCGCCGCGCTCGGCCCGCTCGTCTCGGGCGCGTTGCTCGAGCACTTCGACTGGGGGTCCGTCTTCCTCGTGACGCTGCCCCTCGCGGTCGTCGCCCTCGTGATGGCGATCGTGCTCGTGCCGGGTCACGTCAACGAGTCGACCGAGCCGGTCGACAACCTCGGCGGCCTCCTCTCGGCGGTGCTGGTCGGCGGCCTCGTCGTCGCGATCAACTTCCTCCCCGTCCCGGGCGAGACCACGGTCGCGCTGAGCCTCCTCGTCGTCGCGCTCGTCACCGGCGTCCTGTTCTTCCTGCGGCAGCGCCGGGCCGCAAATCCGCTCTACGACCTCGGGATCGCGGCGCGACCGACCTTCTGGGTGGCGGGATGCGCCGGGATCATCGTGTTCGGCTCGCTGATGGCCGCGGCGTTCGTGAATCAGCAGTTCCTCCAGAACGTCCTCGGCTACTCGACGCTCGAGGCGGGCGCCTCGATCCTGCCTGCGGTCGTCTTCATGGTCCTCGTCGCCCCACGCTCGGCGAAGCTCGTACAGGCGAACGGCTCGCGCCAGACGCTGATGATGGGGCAGGCGATGCTCTTGATCGCGTTCGTCCTGATGCTGGTGCTCTGGAAGGAGGACATTGCCTATTGGAAGGTCGCGCTCCCGCTCTGCTTCCTCGGCGCAGGCGTCGGTCTCGCCGGGACGCCGTCGTCGAACTCGCTGACGGGCTCGGTGCCCGTGCGGCGCGTCGGCATGGCCTCGGGAACCGCCGACCTGCAGCGCGACCTCGGGGGCGCCGTGATGACGTCGGTGCTCGGCGCGCTCCTCACCCTCGGCTTCTCCTCGGCGATGGGCCAGGCGATCGACCAGTCCGGCAAGAACGTCACCGACGCGACCCAGGCGCAGCTCCAGCTCTCCTTCGCGAGCGCCGAGAACCTCGCGAAGCAGAACCCGCAGTACGCGGATCAGATCACGGCCGCGGCGAAGAGCTCGTTCCTGGACGGCGACAACTGGGCGTACATCGGCGCGATCGGGGCGGTCGTCGCGGGGATGGCGCTCGTCTTCTTCTTCTACCCGAAGAAAGAGCGCGAGGAGGAACTGCGTGCCTCGTACCACGCGCACGACGAAGCGGCCGCAGCCCGGTCGGACCCGGGCCCCGAAGGCGCGGGGGCGACGGTTCCCGCCTAGTGGAGACGGCGGTCGGCTTCGCCTCGGTGGTGCCGGGTTCCTTCGGGACAGTCGAGCTTCCGGCCGCCTGGAACGACGGGCCGGCGCTCACCCGCGCTCGGCGCGTGTGAGCGCCAGCAGGCCCCGGTAGTCCTCGGCGCAGGCGGGACAGTTCCGCAGGTGCGCAGCGACCGCGGGAAAGAGCACGATCACGTCCCGGCCCGCCAGCTCCGCCTCCACGTACTCCGCGAGCGCGACCATCCGGCCCTCGCACCCCGCGTCGTCCCCGGCGGTGCCGAGCAGGCGCGTCAGCGGATCGTGCTCCTTCATCTCGCCTCCTCCGACTCCAGGTGCCCGTCGCGCTCGAGTCGCACGCGGAGCTTCTGCCGCGCGTCGTGGAGCACCTTGTAGACCGCGCCCCGCGGCGAGAACGACATCTTCTTCACCCCGGAAGGCGGACGGGCCTACCTGCGCGACCTCCCGGACGCCGAGCTGCACATGCTCGACAGCGGGCACTTCGCTGTCGAGGACTCGCTCGAGGAGATCACCGCGCACATCAAGCGCTTCCACGACGAGACGGTGACGGGCCGCCGTGAAGAGGCGACGATGGCCGCGCACGCGGGGAGCACCGGATGAGGGTGCTCTCCGTCAACGTCGGCCTGCCGCGTGACGTGATGTGGCGGAGCAGGCCGATCACGACCGCGATCTTCAAGGAACCGGTCGCCGGTCGCGTGCCGATCCGGGCGCTGAACCTCGACGGCGACCGCCAGGCCGACCTCCGCGTCCACGGGGGCGCGGACAAGGCCGTGTACGCCTATCCGTCGGAGTTCTACGAGCTCTGGCGCCGCGAACGGCCGGAGCTCGACTTCGCGTGGGGTCGGTTCGGCGAGAACCTGACGACCGAGGGCCTCCGCGACGGCGACGTCAACGTGGGCGACCGCTTCCGTGTCGGCACCGCCGAGCTCGTGGTTGACCCAGCCGCGGCTCCCGTGCTTCAAGCTCGGGATCCGGATGGGTCGCGACCGGTTCGTGACCGAGTTCCTCGAGCGCGGGCTCCTCGGCTTCTACCTCTCGGTCGGCCGCGAGGGAGAGGTCGCGGCCGGCGACCCGATCGTCGAGCTCGCGCGCGACCCCCGGCGCGTTCCGGGTGACGGAGGTCGCGCGACTCTTCTCGGTCGATCGGGACGACGTCGACGGCCTGCGCCGTGCCGCGGACCTGGACGTGCTGCCCGAGAGCTGGCGGGAGTACTTCCGAAGAAGGCTCGTCGCGCGAGCGCCATGAGCTGCCGGACCTAGTACTCGGCCTCGGTCGAGGCGACCGTGTCGGGCGACCACTCCTCCGCGCCGGCGATCGCAGTCCCGAGCAACGGGTAGACGAGCACCGACACCATCGCGGCCCCGATCAGCGACGCCCCGATCTCGCCGGTGATCGCCCCCCGGTCCGTGCCGATGCCGACGATCGCGACGACGAGGGGGAGCGCCGTCGCACCGAAGAGCGCGACGCTGGCCGTGCCGCGCGGTCCGAGATCCCGGAGCCAGAGGAGCGAGGGCGTCCCGCGGACGACGAGGAGGAGGGCGAGGAAGAGCGCGGCGAGGCCGAGCCCGCGCGCGGTCAGCAGGCTGTCGAGGTCGAACGTCAGCCCGGTCGCGACGAAGTAGATCGGGATCAGGAGCCCGAAGCCGATTCCCTCGAGGCGCAGACGGACGATCCCTCCCTCGGGGTTGTCCAGCACGAGGCCGACGATCAGTCCGGCGGCGAACGCGCCGAGCACGAAGTCGAACCCGACGTCTCGCGCGAGGAGCACGAGCGCCGCGATCAGCGCGATCGACAGGCGGACGGCCGCCTGCCCCGTCGAGTGGAGCGTCTCGCGGAGCGTCGCGACCATGCGGGGCGGCCTGGCCCGCATCGCGAGGAACGCCGCGCCGATCGTGATCGCGCCGAACAGGACCAGGAGGGCAATCTCGGCCGCCGCGCCGTAGACGCCGGTGAGGAAGACCGACATGACCGTGATCGGCCAGAACTCCCCCGCGACGCCTGTGCCCAGTACGGCCGTCCCGAGCGGCGTGGGGAGAATCCCCGAGTCGCTCAGGATCGGCACGAGCGTCCCGAGGGCGGTCGTGCTCAACGCAATGCCGAGCAGCCACCCCTCGGCCCCCAGACCTGCGAGCTGGAGCAGGTAGCCGATCGCGATCCCGAGGGCGAGCGAGATCGCCCACCCGAGCGAGCCGCGCACGATCGCGCGCCGCGGAACGTGCTTCTCGACCACCTCGAGTCCCGCGAAGAAGAACAGCAATGCGAGCCCGAAGTTCGCGAGGAACTGGATGTACATGCCGTCGGACGCCCAACCGAGCACCTCCGGGCCGATCACGATCCCGAGCACGATCTCGACGACGACCGTCGGGAGCACCAGGTGCGGGCCGATCCGAGCGAGGAACGCGGCGGCGGCGGACGCCGTGAGGACGAGGACGAGCGACCGCAGCTGTCCCGAGGTGACCGCGGCGGGGGCGGAGTCGCCGACGAGGAGGGCGCTCATCCGTGGGTCGGGCGCTCGCGCCGAATCCGCATCGAGGCGCAACCGTATCGCGCCCGTCGCGGCGGGTCGCGCATCCGTATCGTGGCCGCATGCTGGAGGTGATCCCCTGCGCCGACGAGCGCGACGAGCAGGTCTCGCTCGACGTCTACAACGCAGTGTGGCCGCACGCGGCGTTCACGATCGACGAGGTTCACTCGTTCAAGCAGAGCGTCCGCGATCACCACGACGTCGTCGCCCGGCTCGACGGGATCCCTGTCGGCTCGGCGCTGACCGTGGTCGTCCCGCAGCGGTCGGATCGTGTCCTCACGATCGTCACGGTCCTCGCAGAGCACCGGCGCCAGGGTGTCGGCACCGCGCTGTACCGCTCGCTCTCGACGTGGACGCGAGAGCACGGGATCGACGAGATCGAGGTTCCTGCCCTGGACGACGACCCGGAGAGCATCGCGTTCGCGACGCGACGGGGGTTCGTCGAGGCGCGCCGCGAGCTCGGCGTCGTGCTCGAGCTCGAGGGGATGGAGCCGCCCGAGCTCGTCCCACCCGACGGGATCGAGATCGTCAGCTGGGCCGACCGGCCCGAGCTCGCGCGAGGGATCTACGAGGTCTCGCTCGAGACCTACCCGGACGTCCCGGGGTACGAGGACGACGAGCTCGAGTCGTTCGAGGACTGGCTTGCGCACGACATGCAGGGCTCGGGAGACTCGCCCGAGGCGACCTTCGTGGCGGTCGCGGGCGACGAGGTGGTCGGCTACGCGAAGTTCGCGCTCACCGCCGCGCAGCCGATGGTCGCGTTCCACGACATCTCCGGCGTCAAGCGCGCGTGGCGTGGGCGAGGCGTCGCGCGCGCGTTGAAGACGGCGCAGATTCGCTGGGCGATCGCGAGCGGCCTCGCCGAGCTCCGCACCCGGAACGCGGAGCAGAACGAGCCGATCCGTAGGCTCAACGCGAGGCTCGGGTATCAGCCGGGGATCGGGCGCGTCTTCCTCGTCGGGCCGCCGGCGTCGATACCTTAGCATTAGGACTTGCCTATGTGGGTCGTGCATCGTCCGAGGATGCACGGTGTGTACAATGTGGCGGCCATGACGCGCATAGCTTCCGTATTGCCTATGCGAGATCGAAGCGGGCGTTGATCGATGCCCAAGCAGACGTATACGGCGAGTGAGGCGGCGGCCACGCTCGGGATCAGTCTCGACACGCTCCGCCGGTGGGACAAGGCGGGACGCCTGAAGGTCGAGCGCGACCCGAGCAACCGCCGCGTCGTCGCCGCGGCCGAGATCGACCGCGTGCGCGGCGACATGGCGGGCAAGCACATCAGCGCCCGCAACCGGCTGCACGGGATCGTGACCGACGTCCAGGTCGAGGGGCTGATGGCGCAGGTCGAGATCGTCGTCAGCGACCCGGTTCGCCTCGTTGCCGTCGTCACACGCGACGCGGTCGAGGAGCTCGGGCTCGAACCCGGCATGGCGGCGACGGCGATCGTCAAGTCGACGAACGTGATCCTCCAGCACTGAGGCACTTGTGGAGCACCGCCGATGCCTGCTCCTGCGTCTTCGCTCGTCGCGGCCTCGATCGTCCTCGCGGCCGCTCGCGCTCGCCGCGCTGATTCTGCCGCGCCGAGCGCGACGTCGCAGGCGCCGGATCACGGTGTACGCGCGCCGCGTCGCTGACCGACGTGTTCCCGAGAGATCGACGGCCCGCAGCGCTACTCCTTCGGCGGCTCGAACACACTCGCCGCGCAGATCGAGCACGGCGCACCGGCAGACGTCTTCGCCTCGGCGAACACGACTCTGCCGAACCGGCTCCACGCGCAAGCGGCTGTGTTCGAAGCCAGTCGTCTTCACGCGGAACACGCTGGTGATCGTCGTGCCGAAGTCGAACCCGGCCCGGATTCGCAGCCTGCGCGACCTCACTCGACCCGGAGTCAAGATCGACATCGCCGGCCCCGGCGTGCCCGTCGGCGACTACACCCTCGATGTTCTGAAGAACACGAAGCTCTCGAAGGCGGTGCTCGCGAACGTCGTCAGCCGTGAGACCGACGTCCGCGAGGTGCTCGCGAAGGTTGCGCTCGGCGAGGCAGACGCGGGCTTCGTGTACTCGACGGATGCCAAGAGCGCGGCGAATCGGGTGACCGTGATCGGCGTGCCGGAGTCCGTACGCCCGCAGGTGCGATACGGCATGTGCGTCGTCGCCACGAGCGACGACCAGCCGGCCGCACGCGCATTCGTCGCAAGGGTGCTGAGCAAGGCCGGCCAGGCGAAGCTCGTTGCCGCCGGGTTCCTGCCGCGCGCGAAGCCGAAGCCGGCGAAGCGGTAGGCCGCGATGGCAGGGCCGGACGTCCGCCGGACTCTGCTCGGCGTCGCGTACGTCGGAGCGGCGGTCGTGGCGATGGTCTTCCTGCTCCTGCCGATCGTCGCGATCTTCGCCCACACCTCGCCGGCGGAGCTGGTCGAGCAGCTCGGGAACCCCATCGTCCGGGACGCCTTCGTGGTCAGCCTCAAGACGAGCCTCATCGCGCAGGTGCTGATCCTCGTGTTCGGGACGCCGACGGCGTTTCTGCTCGCGAGCCGCCGCTTTCGCGGGCACGCTTTCGCGGTCACGCTCGTCGAGCTGCCGCTCGTGCTGCCGCCCGCGGTCGCCGGCATCGGGCTGCTCGCCGCGTTCGGCCGGCTCGGACTGCTCGGGTCGAGCCTCGACGCGTTCGGAATCAGCCTCCCGTTCACCCAGAGCGCGGTCACCGTGGCCGTCGCCTACGTCGCGAGCCCGCTCTACATCCGTCAGGCGATCGCGGCCTTCGAGGCGACCGATCCCGATCTCGCGGCCGCGTCGCGCACTCTCGGCGCGAGCCCGCTCCGCACGTTCTTCCGCGTGATCCTGCCGCTCGCGCGTGGCGGGTTGATCGCCGGCCTCGCCCTTTCCTTCGCCCGCGGGCTCGGCGAGTTCGGCGCGACGATCATGTTCGCCGGGAGCCTCCAGGGGGTCACCCAGACGGTGCCGCTCGCGATCTACGCGCAGTTCGACCAGGACTTCGACGCGACGCTCGCGATGAGCGCGGTCCTGGTGCTCTTCAGCGTCGCCCTCCTCACCGCCCTGCATGCTGGTCTCACATGGCAACGCTCCGAGTCGACGACATCACCGTCCCTCTTCGGGCTTTCCGGCTCCACCTGAGCCTCGAGGTCGGCTCGACCCTCGCGCTCGTCGGACCCTCGGGCGCGGGCAAGTCAACCGTCCTCAGGGCCGTCGCCGGGCTCGTCCGGCCGGAGTCGGGCCGGATCGCCGTCGACGACGAGGTCTTCTTCGACGCCGACCGGGGCGTCGAGCTGCCCCCGGAGGCGCGGCGGGTCGGGCTCGTCTTTCAGGAGTACGCCCTCTTCCCGCACATGACCGTCCGCCAGAACGTCGAGTACGCGCGCAGGCACGCGGCGGACGAGTACCTCGAGCGGTTCCGCATCGCTCACCTCGAGAGCGCGCGGCCGCAGGAGCTCTCCGGCGGGGAGCGCCAACGCGTCGCACTTGCCCGGGCACTCGCGCGCGACCCGCAGGTGCTGCTCCTCGACGAGCCCCTCTCCGCGCTCGACGCGCACACGAAGACGACGGTGCGCGCGGAGCTCCACGAGCTGCTTGCCGGCCTCGAGATTCCCGTACTGCTCGTCACGCACGACTTCGAGGACGCCGCAGCCCTCGCGGACGAGGTCAGCGTGATCGTCGACGGCACGATCCGCCAGACCGGGACGCCGACCGGGCTCGTCGCCGCGCCCGCGGACTCGTTCGTCGCCTCCTTCACCGGCGCCAACCTGCTCCACGGGCACGCAGAGCCCGGCGCCAACGGCTCGATGCGCGTCCGCCTCGACGACGGGACCGTCGTCGCCACCGCCGATCCGGCGCACGGACGGGTCGCGCTCGCCGTCTACCCGTGGGACATCACCCTCGGCGCGGAGGCGCCGCACGACTCGGCGCTCAACGTGATCCACGCGCCGATCCGCACGATCGTCGAGCTGGGGAACCGCGTCCGCCTCACCGTCGGCCCCGTGAGCGCGGAGATCACCGCCGAGTCGCTCGAGCGCCTGGGCTTCGAGACCGGCCAGGTCGTCTACGCCTCCTTCAAGGCGACGGGAATCCGCGTCGTCGCCGAGCACGAGGAGCAGACCAGCTGACCCTCCTGCTCAGTGGCCGACGACGAGCTTCAGCGCGACGAGCGAGAGGCCGAGGGCGAGGTTCGCGGCGACGACCGCGACCGTGCCGGGCACCGCAAGCCGCTCGACCCGCGCGACCACGATCCCCTCGACGAACAGCACGAGCAACCCGAGGGCGAACGCGACCCAGACGGCGGTCTGCGTCGAGAAGACGCCGAGGGCTCCGAGGAGCAACGCGCCGAGGGGAGGCAGCGTCGCTTCCACGATCGAGGCCTCGTGGCGTGCGATCCGCCGCAGGTCGGCGACGGAGAGGCGCTCGTCGTCCGTGATGCTCTCCGAGATCCCGTGCGCGTAGACGTGCGCGACCCAGAAGACGACCGAGCTGGCAAGGACGAGCCCGGCGATCCGCCCCGCGGAGTGCGGATAGGCGCGCGCGCCCGCGACGAGGACGGAGAGGACGACGATCGTGCCGTAGACGAAGCCGCCGAGCCGCGCGCCCATCAACGAGGGGTCGAGTCGACGAAGCCTCGCGAGCTGCCGGTGGCCGATCACGTCCGCCATCATCCCGCGGCCGGCGGCGGGCGTTCCTCGAACTGCGGTAGCCCGCGGGAAACGACCCGGCCCGGACGTCTGCGCTCACGCACAGAGCCGCTCGACCGAAGCGGGCAGGAGGGGCGTGCAGCGGACGGAAATCAGCCCGTAACCCACGCGAAGCCCTCCAGCGGCGATGATCAGAGGAATGGCGACGACGCGCGCACCCAAGCACAACGGCAAGCTCCTCAACCGCGAGCTCTCGACCGTCGAGTACAACGCGCGGCTGCTCGAGCTCGCCGCCGACGAGGCGCTTCCCCTGCTCGAGCGGGTGCGGATGTGCAAGTTCTTCTCGTCGAACCTCGACGAGTTCTTCATGGTCCGCGTCGCAGGGCTGATCGGACAGGCGTCGTCCGGCCTCGCCGTCCGCTCCGTCGACGGCCTGACCCCACGCGAGACGCTCGCCGCGATCCGCGTCCGCGTCGCCGAGCTCGTCGACGCCCAGTCGCAGCTGTGGCGGAAGAAGCTCCGGCCTGCGCTCGAGGAGGTGGGCATCTCGATCACCTCGATCGACGCGCTCTCGGGCAAGGAGCGTTCGCACGTGGAACAGCGGTTCGGCCGTGAGATCTTCCCCGTGCTGACGCCGCTCGGCGTCGGCCCGGGACAGCCGTTCCCGTACATCTCGGGCCTCTCGCTCTCGCTCGGCGTGCTCGCGCGGGACGCGGAGACCGGTGAGGAGCGGTTCGCGCGGGTCAAGGTCCCGGAGCGCCTCCCCCGCTTCGTGCCGCTGGCTGAGGGGGAGGGGGAGCGGTTCGTTCCGCTCGAGGACGTGATCGCCCACTTCCTGCCGGAGCTCTTTCCGGGGATGGAGATCGTCGAGCGCGCCGCGTTCCGCGTGACGCGCGACGCGGACTTCGAGGTCTCGGACGAGGCCGACGACCTCCTCGAGGCGGTCGAGCTCGAGCTCCAGCGGCGACGCTTCGGCGACGTCGTCCGGCTCGAGGTCGCGAGCTCCGTGTCCGACGCGATGTTGCGCCGGCTCGAGCTCGGCCTCGGCGCCTCGCCGGAGCAGGTGTACAAGGTGCGTGGCCTCCTCGACCTCGCCGACCTCGATCAGCTGGTCGAGCTCGATCGTCCGGAGCTGAAGCACCCGCCTGCGCCGGGCGTCACCCCGGCGGCCTTCGCCCGGGCCGCGGATCCGGCCGACCTGTTCGAGGCGATCCGCCGCGCCGACGTCCTCGTCCATCAGCCCTACGAGTCGTTCGCCGGGAGCTTCGAGGCGTTCGTCCGCGCGGCGTCCGAGGACCCGGACGTCGTCGCGATCAAGACGGCCGTCTACCGCACCAGCGGCGACAGCCCCCTCGTCCCCGCGCTGATCGAGGCGGCCGACGAGGGGAAGCAGTCGGTCTGCATCGTCGAGCTGAAGGCGCGCTTCGACGAGCAGCGGAACATCGAGTGGTCACGCAAGCTCGAGCAGGCGGGCGTGCATGTCGTCTACGGGTTCCCCGACCTGAAGGTGCACGCGAAGATGACGCTCGTCGTCCGGCGCGAGGACGACGGGCTGCGCCGGTACGTCCATCTCGGCACGGGGAACTACCATGCGGAAACCGCCCGCTCCTACGAGGACATGGGCTTGTTCACATCCGACGAGACGATCGCGGGCGACGTCGCCGCGCTCTTCAACTACCTCACCGGCTTCGGTCGTCCCCAGCGCTTCGAGAAGATCCTCGTCGCGCCGTTCAACCTCCGCGCCCGGCTCGTAGAGCACATCCGCGCAGTCGGTCAGGCGGCCGCGGACGGCAAACGGGCGCGCATCCGCGCCAAAGTGAACGCCCTTACCGACGCTGCGATCGTGGACGAGCTCTACGCGGCGGCGCAGCTCGGGGCGGTCGTCGAGATCACGGCCCGCTCGATCTCGACGCTCAGTCCAGGCACGGGACGCAAGCGCGACCACCTGACGGTGCGCTCGGTCGCCGGGCGCTACCTCGAGCACAGCCGGCTCTACTCGTTCGAGGCCGGAGAGACGCAGCAGCTCTACCTCGGGAGCGCCGACCTGATGACCCGGAACCTCGATCGCCGCATCGAGGTGCTCGTCCCCGTCGAGGGCGCACGGCAGCGGCAGGAGCTGGTCACGATCCTCGACAGCATCTTCTCCGACAACGCCGCGTCATGGGAGCTATCGCGGGACGGCTCGTGGCAGCGTCGCCGCCCCGCCGACGGCGAGCGGGCGCACGACCATCAGCTGAACCTCACGCGCCGAGCCCGCCTGCGGACGAAGCGGCGACTCCGCGAGGCGCGAGAGCGGGCGGGGAGCTAGAGAGCGAGAGACCGACCGCTCCGGCCGGGCCGACCGCGATGATGGGCGCGATGCGCGTCGCCGTGATCGACATCGGCTCGAACACCGCACGGCTGCTCGTGGCGGACGTCGACGGAACGCTCGAGCCCGTGCGCGAGGAGCGCACGTACCTCGGGCTGGCGGCGGACATCCTGCGTCACGGCTCGGTCTCCCCGCCGAAGCTCGACGACGCGGCGACGGTCGCCGGGCGATACGCGCGGTTGGCCGCGCGCCTCGATGCCGACGACGTCGCGGCCGTCGTCACCGCTCCCGGCCGTCAGGGCCGCGCCTCCGCCGAGCTCGTCGCAGCGCTCACACAGGCGGTCGGGCAGCCCGTCAGCGTCCTGTCGGCCGTCGAGGAGGGCCGCTTCGCCTTTCTCGGTGCAACCGCCCGCCTGGAGGCCGACGGCGGGATCGTCGCCGTCTGCGACGTCGGCGGCGGCTCGACCGAGCTCGCGGTGGGCACCGTCCTGCTCGGACCTGCCTGGGTCCGTTCCGCGGACATCGGCTCGCTGCGGCTGACGCGGCTCTGTCTCAATGCCGACCGGGCCGGCAAGAAGGCGGTCGACCGCGCGCGGCAGGTCGTCGAGCGCGAGCTCGACCAGTTCGACGCGCCTCAGGTCGACCTCGCCCTCGCCGTCGGCGGGAGCGCCAGGGCAGCCGGGAAGATCGCCGGCCGCGAGCTCGACCGCGACGATCTCGAGGACGTGGTCAGGCTGGCGTCGCGGACACCCGCTGCGAAGCTCGCGAGGGTCTTCGGCTTCGACGCGGCCCGGGCGGAGACAGTTCTCGCGGGCGCGATCATCCTCTCAGCGGTTGCGGAGCGCCTGGGGGTGACGTTCCGGCTCGGCCGCGGCGGCCTGCGGGAGGGCATCGCCCTCACGCTGGCGGGCCAGTCGGCGGCGCGCGCCGCCTAGACCGCGTCGAGCAGGTCGTGGTCGCGCCGGTAGGTGAGGAGCGCGCGCGCCTCCTCCGGCGGCAGCCAGCGGACCTCGTCGACCTCGTTCGAGGCCGCGGCCGCGTCGGGGTCGCCGAGCGGCTCCATCACCCACCAGCGGACGACCTTCGGCCGGCCCTTCGCGTCGACGTACCGGGTGGGCGGGAGCGAGCGGGTCAAGCGGCAGCGGAGCGTCGTCTCCTCCTCGACCTCACGGAGCGCGCACGCCTCGTCGGTCTCGTCGCCCTCGACCTTCCCCTTCGGAAACGTCCAGTCGGCGTACCTCGACCGGTGCACGAGGAGCACATGCTCCCCCACTCCCGTGTCGCGGACGACCACGCCGCCTGCCGCCCGAACGACCGCGCTCACACCTTCTTCGCCTGCTTCGAGAGCGCGGCCCACTGCTTCTTCCAATCCCGCTTCCCGCGGACACGGCGTCGCCGCTCGCGATCGACGAGCCGGCCGGCGGCGACCGCGGCGTCGGGATGGGAAGTGCCGACACGGCGGAGCCGTTCCTCGGCGACGACGGAGTCCTGGTGTGCGCCGAGCACGTCCTGCAGGGTCTTTGCCGCTCGGACGTAGCGCTCCAGGCCGGCGAGCTCGCCGGCGTACCGCGCGCGCTTCACCCTGATCCGCACGCCGTGGAGGTCCTCGTCCTCCGGTGCGGCGCCGAGCCGCGCGACCGTCTTCCGAAGCCTCGCATGCTCGGCGCGCCAGATGTCCTCGATCACGAGCTTCGGAGGCGGTGTGGCGAGAGGCGGGTCGCCGGCGGACTCGAGCCGGTCGAGGAGCGCGAGGTAGCGACTGCTGCCGAGGACACGGAGCAGACGCCGGCGCGCGGTCGTGCGCTCGCGCCCGAGCGCGCGGAGCACCGTCGTCGCTCCCGCCGAGTCCGGGCCGTCGAGCGCCTCGGCCTCCACACGCAGGTGCTCGAGCAGGACGTCGAGGTCGCGCACGGGCCCGAGCGCGCCGCCGAGCCAGCGGAGCTCCGTCCGCAGCTCGTCGGCCCACGTCTCGTCCAGCAGCGGACGGCCCGCTCGCAGGAACGCACGCAGCCGGCGTGTCGCGACCCGGAGCTGATGCAGGCTCTCCGGCTCCGTGCCGAGCCGCGTGCCGGGATCGTGTGCGAGCAGGCGGCGGTACTGCGTGGCGAGCGCGGCGGCCAGGTGCGCGGAGGCGCTCGAGCCGGCCGGGACGTCGTGCACGTCGAGCGGGTCGGCGAGATCCAGCGCCCGGAAGACCTTCGGCCGTGCCTCGCCGTCGAGTGCACCCGCTCGACGGAGCGCCTTCTCGAGACGCCGCAGCGTCCGTTCGTCGCCCTCGATCAGCTCGACCTCGAGCTCGTCGAACGTGCGCGAGACGCGCTGCCCGTCGAGCACGGAGACGACGTCGTGCACGACCTCGGCGCCGTCGACCCGCAGCCCGGCCCGGCGCGTCCTCAGCCTTGCGACGGGCACGAGCTTCGTGCCGCGGACGAGCGCGGGCAGGAGGCCGGCGATTCGGGGAGGAACCGTCCGCGCCGAGCCGTCCGCCTCCAGCTCGAGGCGCGCGTCACCGCGCGGGAGCTTGAGCTGCCAGCGGCCGCGGCCGTTCTCGACGCGGTAGCGAAGGGTCAGCCCGCTACGTGCGAGCCGGTGCTCCGGCGTGTCGTGGTAGGTAGAGACGAAGAGCCGCGTCGCGATCGCCTCCCCGCCGAGGTCGGGCATCGCAAAGCGCTCGCCTGTCGACAGCTTCACCTCGCGTTCGAGGGTTTCGCGGAGATCGGCCATGCTCATACCCTCGCACGCGCCGGGCTCCGCGCCCACACGGTCGCGTTGACGACGGCGCTGGCGACGGCCGAGACGACGGAGAGCGCGAGCTGCAGACGCCTCTCCGCCTCGGCCCGCTACGTCAGGTGGTCTCGTCAGGTCAGCGGGCCGACGACCGCGTACCTCGCAAGGAGGAAGTCTCCGTTCCATCCCTGCTCCTCGACCCGGAGCTCGAGCCTGCGGGGCAGGAGGGGCGCGCCGGCGCCGAGCGTCACGGACGCGATCCAGACGATGATCTCGTCGAGCAGGCCGGCGTCCGCGAACTGACCTGCGAGGTCGCCGCCCCCGACGATCCAGACGTTGCGGCCCCCGGCGGCCGCCACCATCTCGCCGTGGACCGCCGCGACCTCTCCGCGCGCAAATGCGATCGGCGCCTCCGGCACAACCGCCAGCTCGTGGTTCGTGAAGACCCAGCACGGCACCTCGTACGGCCAGCGCCACTCGGCCGGCTCCTTGCCGGCGGACTCGTGGTCGACGATCCACTCGTACGTCGTCCGGCCCATCGCGATGGCGCCGACCTCGGCGATGAAGGCCTCGTACGTCAACGCGCCGCCGGGCTGCCGCTGCCGCGTGAAGAGCCACTCCAGCGAGTTGTCCGGGTCGGCGATGAAGCCGTCGAGCGTCGTCGCCGTGTAGTACCGCGTGAGGCTGGTCATCCGGGGGCTCGACGCCCCGAGCGGATGCCGGCGGTGATTGCGAGCGCGGCGAGCGCCGCGAGCAGCGCTCCGGCAACGAGCAGGCCCACGGCGACCCAGATGATGTCGTCGAGCTCCGCGCCGATGCTCAGGTCGGCCGACACTCCGCGGGATCCGTCGGCGTTCATCAGCGCGACGCTCCAGCTACCGCTCCGCGGCTGCCATTCGAGCGTCTGCTCTCCTGCCCCGGTGGCCGAGGCGACCCAGAACGACTGTCCGCCCGGCGGCCCCGCAGGCGCGGATCCCGAACGCTGCGAGTATCGCGGGTTGCGGCCGATCTCCGTGACGACCGAACGGTCGACCCCGTCGAGATAGCGGGCGACATCCGAGGAGCGACCGATGCCGACGAAGACAGGCCGCTCGCTCTCGCTGCGGATGCGAACGGTGCCAAGGAGGTCGTCGGTGGCCCAGTCGGGCCCGTCCAGGTCGACGTCGGCGCTCTCGGACGAGATCGCGTACGCCGCCGTCGTGAAGCTCTCGGTCGGTGACATGAGGAAGCCGTCCGCGTCCCGCTGGGTACTGTCGACAACGACCCCGACGCCACCGACGACGAGCAGCACGAACGCGATGAGCGCGGCGACGCTGCCAAGGACGAGCAGCGCGATCCCGCCCGGGCCCCGCTTGCCCCGAGGCTCTGTCCCGGTCGCAGCCTCGCCCGCGGGCGCGGGAACGGGCGCCTCCAACGCTACGGCCGTTGGGAGCCCAGGCTCGGAGCCGCCCTGGTCGAGACGGAACGGCGGGTACCGGTCCGTCATCAGCCCTGCGTACGCGACGACCCGGGCGACCCAGCGGTCGAGCCCCAGCACGAACGCGAAGATGCCGCGCGGATACCGGGTCGTGAACAGCAACGAGACCGCAGCGAACAGCACGAGCAGCCCGATCAGGCTCGGCTCGCCACCCCACCCCCACCCGTTGCCCTCGCCGTCCCACATGCGCGAGCCCGCCCACCAGCCCCCGCCCGTGAACACCCCGAGCAGCAGATAGTGCGGAATCGCCAGCAACCACCACTTCACCAGCACCAAGCCGCGCGACAGCTCACCCGGATACTCCACCTCCAGCGTCGCCGGGTACTCCGGCTCCGACCCGAGCGAGAAGGGCGGATACCGATCCGTCCCCAGCGCGCCATAGGAATAGAACGCGACCCGCCACGTCCAGCGCAGCACCCCGAGATTGAAATCGAAGATCCCCCGCGGGTAGCGCCCCGTGACGAGGATCGCGAAGAACACCACCACGCTCAACACGAAGAACGCGATCCACAGGAAGAAGAGCACCACGTAGTGCGGGATCGCCAGGAGCCACTTCACGAGCCACAGCCAACGGCTCAGGTCGGGATCGAGCCGGGCCTCGAGCCGGACGGGGTTGGACTCGGGGGTCGTCATCGCGGCGCCTCCTCGCTGTCGTGCGGTGAAACGCGGGCCTTGCGCGCGGGGCGCAGGGCTCGCGAGCCGGACGCGTGCCTCGCCATCTTCCCTGTTTCTTCGCCGCTCGTCACAACGCGCGCCTCCGGTCGGGACGCGCAGAGAGGGCTGCGACGCTCAGACGCGACGCCGCCAGCGGGCGAAGACGTCCTCGAGCTCGGGGCGATTCTCCCGCGGGGCCAGCACGAACAGCCGGTCGCCGGACTCGATCGTCGTGCTCCCACGCGGCGGGATCGTCTCGTGCCCGCGCGCGACGACCGCGATGAGCGCCGTCCGCGGCAGGCCGAGCTCGCGGACGACGGCGCCCACGATCGCGTGGTCACCGGCGACGTCGAACTCGACGAGCTCGAGTGACCCGAGCGCGTCGACCTCGAGCGGCGCCACCACCATGGAAGGGCGCGGATCGACCAGCTCGAGCCGCTCCGCGACCCACTCGAGGGTCGTGCCCTGCACCAGCGTCGACACGACGACGACGAAGAACACCGCGTTGAAGATCGTGTCGGCCTCGGCCACCTGTGACGAGAGCACGAACGTCGCGAGCACGATCGGCACCGCGCCACGCAGGCCCGCCCAGCCGAGCAGCGCGCGCTCGCGGTGCGTGAAGTTGCTGAACGCCGTCGCGATCCACACCGCAGCCGGGCGGATGAGGACGATCAGCAGGAAGGCCAGCGCGAGCCCCGGTAAGGCGACGTCGCCTAGCTCGCTCGGGAACACGAGCAGGCCGAGCACGATGAACATGGCGACCTGGGCGAGGAACGCGAGCCCCTCGTGGAAGGCGACGAGCTGGCTGCGGTACCGCGACGGGGTGCTCCCGACGGCGAGTCCCACGAGATACACGGCCAGGAATCCGCTGCCGTGGATCACGTCGGCCAGTCCGAACGTCAGCGCTGCCGTTGCGACCGAGGCGACCGGCGCGAAGGCGCCGATCGAGTGCGGAAGCCGTGCGAACGCCCACGTCGCGACCGCGCCGAGCACCACGCCGACGACCAGCCCGAGCGCGAGCTGACGGAAGATCCCGAACACGAGATCCGGGAAACCAGTCGCAGGGTCCTCGATCCAGGCGATCAGACCGATCGTCAGCGCGATCGCGACCGGGTCGTTGAGGCCGGTCTCGGCCTCGAGCGTCCGTGCGATCCGGCGCCGGATGTGCGTGAACCGGAGCGTCGCGAAGACCGCGGCCGCATCGGTCGAGGCGACGACCGCGCCGAGCAGTACGGCCTCGAGCCAGGAGAGGTCGAAGAGCGCCTGCGCGGCCACGCCCGCGAGCACCGCCGTGGCGACGACGCCGACGGTCGCGAGCAGCCCGGCCGGCACGGCCACCCGCCGCAGCCGGCGCCACGAGGTCGAGAGGCCGCCCTCGTAGAGAATCGCCGCCAGACCGGCGATCCCGACCGTCCGGGCGAGCTCGGCGTCTTCGAAGTCGATCCCGCCCGGCCCGTCCGAGCCGAGGAGCATGCCGAGCGCGAGAAAGGCGACGAGGGTGGGGACGCCGACGCGGGCCGCGCCGATCGCGACGGCCATGCTGATTGCGAGGATCCCGCCGACGAGCAGGAAGAGGGTGCCGGGCTCCACGCCTCCATCTTCTCCGGTCACGCGCCCGGGCGCGGCGGCGGGTTAGATGATTGTCCCCACCACGTCGATCCGCCCCGCGTGAATCTCACCCGCGTCGATCGCCCGAGCCTCGTCCTCCTCGGTCGTCCCGTCGAGGTCGGCGAAGAAGTACGGACCGCGCACGGGAGGGTCGAGCCGGAAGCGCTCGGCGAGGAGCGCGAGCAGCTCGCGAGCGGGATGGATGCGATGCTCCTGCGCCCAGCTCCGGAGGTAGTCGTCCCAGGACGTGCCCGAGGCGGCCCAGGCGTCGCGATGCCGGTGCAGCCACCCTCCGTCGTCGTCGGGCCCGAGGCGGCTGAAGCACCAGTCGGCGGTCGGCCGGTCGAACGCCTCCCAGTCCCACTCGACGACGATCACCCGGCCGCCGGGCGCCAGCGCGCGGCCCATCGCATCGACCACGTCACGGGGATCCTCGACGTGGTGCAGGGACGCCGAGGCGACGATCGCCGCCGCCTCCGTCGGCCGCTCCTCGAGACGCTCGAACTCGATCCGGCGATACTCGGTGCCCTCGGGCGCCTCCGGGTCGACGCCGAACGCCTCGTAGCCCTCGGCGAGGAGCATCGGCACGTGGCCGCCGACGGTGCCGCAGCCGAGCTCGACCACTAGCGCAGGAGGGTCGGGAAGAGCGGCACGCACGAGGGGCCACGTCGCCGTGAGCCACCGCTCGGCCTGCGCCATCAATCGCCGCCCGGGTGCTTCCGCGGAAGCGTGCGCGCGTAGTCGACGCCGCGCTCGACCCACATGCCGAGATCGGGCTCCGACTCGACGTCCGAGGCGTCGACGCGCAACCATCCGGCCATCGGGCGTCCGCGCATCTCCATCGGAGTGGCGCTCGTCGTGGCCAGCAGCACGTCGGCTGCGTCCGGATCGACGCGCACGAGGAGGCCGCCCTGGCCGCTCGCTGCGACCGCCATGTTCCCGCCGACGAGGAACGCGAGCCCGCCGAACATCTTCTGCTCGGTGACGTCCTCGCCGGCGCCGACAAGCTCGCGAATCCGTCCTGCGAGGATCTCGTCGTAGGCCACGAAGCGATCGTACGCCGCGGAGCCGCGCTCAGACCGTGTCGGCGGGCCAGGTGCCGAGGTTGGCGAACGTCAGGTCGTAGTCGACGACGTTGTCGATGCGGACGTCGACGGTCGTGGTGATCCGGTCCCGGAACTCGGCGCGTACGGCGAGGTGCTCGTCGGCCACCTCCTTGCTCTCCCAGAAGGTGATGACGAGCGTCGTCCCGTCGCTCTCGTTCGACATCATCAAGAGCCCCTCGAACCCCTCGATCTCCGAGAGCCAGGGGAACATCGCCTCACCAGCCAGCGTCGCGACCTCGAGCGGCTGGCCGGGCGTGCCCTTCGTCGTCGTCACGGTGACGTGCATCCCGCTCTGTTTAGCGGGCAGCTCGGACCGAGCGCCCGCGTGTCAGCCCGGGAGGCGAAAGTCGAGCTCGGCGAGCGATCGCTCCAGCGCCGCGTTGAGCTCGCCGACCGTTGCCTGGTAGTCGGCCAGCGGCTTCGGGAGCAGCCGCTCGAGCGCGGCATATCCCTCGGCGAGCACCGGATCGGCCGCCCGCAGGATCCGCTCGCCGCGGGCGGTCAGCTCGAGGCGGTACGAGCGACCGTCGGTCGGGTGCGGGAGCCGCCGGACGAGCCCGTCGTCGACGAGCCGCTGGATGTTGTCGCGCAACGTCGTCGGGGGGACGCCCGACGCGGCCGAGATCGCGGTCGGCGTGACCGGCTGCGCATGCCGGACGTGGGTGAGGAGGCCGAGCTGATAGGGCGGGATCCCGGTCGGGGCGAGCCGGTGCTCGAGGATGCGGACGACGTACCGGCTCGCCACGGGCACCTCGAGGAAGAGCCTGTTGTCAGGCATTGCCGCAGTCTTGCAGATGCTGCGCCAACGCACTAAACTGCTGCGTCGACGCACTATGCATCGCGCTTTCGTCCTCATCGTCCTCACGCTCGTCCTCGTGCCGGCCGCGGCGGGCTCGGTCCGCCTGTACGGCGGCTCGCTCGCGGTGGTGGACGACCCCTACGGCCCGCCGAGGCTCGTCGACCTCGCGGCCGGGCGCGTGCACGCGCTGTACCCCGCCGGGCGCTCGTTCTCGCTTGGCTCGGGGTTTGCCACCCCCACGCCGACACGTGGGCGGGCGCGCTTCGATGCGCGCGGCGCCACGATCACCGGACGGCGCGTGCCGCTTCTCCCACTCCGCTCGATTCCCGTCCGCTTCCGCAGCGACGGCGCGACGCTCGCCGGCACGCTCCTCATCCCTCCTGGGAGCGGCCGGAGAGCGGCCGTCGCGTACGTCACGGGATCCGGGCCGACGACGCGGGAGTACCTGCCGGAGCTCCAGGCCCTCCTCCTCCACGACGGCGTCGCGGTGCTCGCCTACGACAAGCGAGGCGTCGGCGCCTCGGGCGGCTCGTATCCGGGTGAGTCGCCGACGGACACGGCGATCGACCAGCTGGCGCGCGACGCCGCGGCCGCGGCACGGTTCCTCACCGGCCGTGCCGAGGTCGACCCGGGGCGCGTCGGGCTCGCCGGGCACAGCCAGGCGGGCTGGATCATGCCGCTCGCCGCCACGCGAGAGCCCGCGATCCGGTTTCTCGTGGCCTTCTCCGGCCCCGCCGTGACGGCGGACGAGAACGATCGCTACCAGTCTCTCGCCGGGGAGGGCGAGCGTCCGCAGCGGCTGACCGACGCACAGGTCGACGCACAGGTGGAGAAGGCGGGTCCCGGCGGTGTGGACCCGCTCCCCTGGATCGCGCAGCTGCGGATCCCCGCGCTGTGGCTGTACGGCGCGCTCGACCACATCGTCGCTCCGCGCCTCTCCGTGAAGCGCCTGGCGCCGCTCGCCGCCGAGCCGGACCGCGACTTCTCGGTCTGGACGTTCCCGCGCGCGAACCACGCACTCGTCGAGACCGGGTCGGGGCTCACGTCCGAGATGCTCCGCTCCGACCGCTACGCGCGCGGCATGTTCCCACGCGTGGGCGTCTGGTTGCGCGCGCACCGCCTCTCGTAGCGTCGGTGTCCATTTCGCGGTCGGCCGTTCGTCTCATGGGCGACACGTCGACAAGGAGGATGGACATGCGGTACGTGATGCTGATCCACCAGGGCGACACTCCGACGCCCTTCGACCAGGAGGCCTGGGGCCGGCTGTCCACCGAGGAGCAGCAGCAGATCTACGCCGACTACCAGGCGCTCAACCAGACCCCCGGCGTCACCCCGGGTCTCGGCATGCAGCCGCCCGAGCTGGCGACGACGGTGCGCGTGCAGGACGGCAAGACGCTGACGACGGATGGCCCGTTCGTCTCCGTGAAGGAGGCGCTCGGCGGGTATTTCATCCTGGACGCGGACGACCTCGACGCCGCCATCGAGATCGCGTCGCGCGTCCCGGCGGCACGGCTCGGCGGCGCGGTCGAGGTCAGGCCGGTGGTCGAGTACTAGAGGCTTGATGCGGGTTATGGGCACGCACGGCTGGGGGCCTGCGCGCGGCGCATCGCGGCCGTCTCGCTGCTCGCCGATACCTTCGGGTATCGGCGAGCACTGATCCGGCCACGCTGCTTGGCGCATGCCCTCCCCGCACGCACCCGTAACCCACATCAAGCCTCTAGTGCCCCTGACCGTCGAGCAGGTCTTCCGGGACGAATGGGGCCGCGTGCTCGCATCCGTGATCGGCTTCCTCGGCGACTTCGACCTCGCCGAGGAGGCCGCGCAGGAGGCGTTCGCCCTCGCCGCCGAGCGCTGGCCCCGCGACGGGCCTCCGGAGAGCCCGCGAGCCTGGCTGATCACGACGGCGCGGAATCGCGCGATCGACCGCATCCGCCGCGACAGGACGCTGGCGGCCAAGACCCGCCTGCTCGACTTGCCCGGGGCGACGGAGGACGAGATGGACGAGACGACGATCCCGGACGAGCGCCTCGAGCTGATCTTCACGTGCTGCCACCCCGCGCTCGAGCTCGACGCGCAGGTCGCGCTCACGCTGCGGACGCTTGGCGGGCTGACGACGGAGGAGATCGCCCGCGCATTTCTCGTCCCGCAGGAGACGATGGCGAAACGTCTCGTGCGCGCCAAGCAGAAGATCCGAGCGGCAGGGATCCCGTTCCGTGTGCCACCGGCGCATCAGCTTCCCGACAGGCTCGCCGCCGTCCTCGCCGTCGTCTACCTCGTCTTCAACGAGGGCTACGGCGGCCGCGGCGAGCTCGCGACCGAGGCGTTGCGGCTGGGCGGCGCGCTTGTCGAGCTCCTGCCCGACGAGCCCGAGGTGCGCGGGCTCGTGGCGCTGATGCTGATCAACGACGCACGACGCGAGGCACGGTTCGCAGGCGGCGAGCTCGTCCTGCTCCGCGACCAGGACCGCTCGCTCTGGGACGCCGCCCGGATCGAGGCCGGGCAACGCGCGCTCGAGCGCGCGCTCGCGCTCGGCGGCCGCGGGCCGTACGTCCTCCAGGCGGCGATCGCCGCCCTGCACGTCGAGGACTCGGTCGACTGGACCCGGGTCGCGTCGCTCTACGAGGAGCTCGGGGCGGTCACGGGCTCCGAGGTGGTGGAGCTGAACCGGGCGGTCGCGCTCGCGGAGGCGGGGGACGCCGAGGCCGGGCTCGCGCTCACGAATGGTCTCGACCTCGACGGCTACCACTACCTCCACGCGACTCGGGCGGAGCTCCTGCGACGGCTCGGACGTGTGGAGGACGCTCGGTGCGCCTACGACCGCGCGCTCGAGCTCGTCCACGCAGAGCCCGAGCGGCGCTTCCTCGAGCAGCGCCGCGCCGAGCTCGAGAGCCTCTAGGCGGGATCGCCCGCAGTCGCCGCGAGCACCTTGCCGAGCCAGCCGTCGATCGCCTCGGCGACCTCTTCCCAACCCTCGCCGACGACGAAGAGATGCGGTCGCCCCTCGAACTCGAGGTACTCGGTCCGGGCCGGCGACTTCTCGTACTTCCGGTACTGGGTGGCGGAGACCGACGCCGGCACGGTGTGGTCCTTCTCCGCGCCGACGATCAGGAGCGGCGCGCGGTCGCCTTTCTTGAAGTGCAGCTCGGTCGGCGGGTGGAGGTGGAAGTTCGCGAAACCGGCCTCGTAGAAGATCTGGCCGGTCTCGGGAACCGCATAGCGCTCGTAGGCCGCGGCCGCCTCCTCGGGCGAGTAGGTGTTCACGAAGCCGTAGGTGAACTCCTCGAGCGTCAGCGGAACCGTCCCGTGCCAGCGCGACGGGTGCGCGAGCGCCGGCGACGCCGCCTTGAGCGAGGAGAAGGGGAGCAGGAGGATGCCTTTCGGCGGCGCCGGGCTCAGCGCGACGCCGGCTCGGCCGAGCCCGCGGTCGAGCAGCAGCTCGACGATCAGCCCGCCGAACGAGTGGCCGATCAACACGGGCGACGCGTCGAGCCTGCGGATCAGCTGCTCGTAGTGGTCGACGATCTCGCTCAGCCCGAGGCCGGCCAGGGCCTCCTCGTTCTCGCGAAGCTCCTCGACGTCCCCGTCCTTGCGCGGCCACTCCGGCGCCGAGGCCGCATAGCCGCGCCGCTCGAAGAACTCCTCGAAGCGCTCCCAGCTCCGGGCAGAGAGCCACGCTCCGTGGATCAAGAGCAACGGGATGCGGTCGGTGTCGGTCGTGCTCACGGCGCTCCTCCTCGATCGTCGACGACCCTCGACGCTATGCGATCCACAGACGTCTGCGCGACGCCAACCGACGCCCGACTACCCGGGCCCGCGGTACGGCGCGGAGACCTTCTGCGGGACGACCATCTCCCAGGCGTCGAGCACGAGGTCACGCATCTCGGCCGCTTCGATCTCGGCGAGCCGGACGACGGCCCAGTTGAAACGGAGGTCCGAGGCCCGCGGCAGCATGAACTTCTCGGGCTCGGACTCGACGAGCGCCTCGCGCCACTCCTTCGGGAACCCGAAGCCCATCAGCGTCTCGTCGTGCGAGAACGAGACGAACACGATCTGGCCGACGCGGAACTTCAGGCGACCGCGGACGACGACCTCGTAGGCGCGCGGAAGCGTGCTCGCGAACGCCCGCACGTCGTCGACCGTGACCATCGGCGCTCGGGCTAACGCGCCCGGGCGTACCGGAAGTGCGCCGCCGCGGGCGAGGCGACGAGCTCGACGAGCTCGAGTCCCGTCGGGCCCCCGTCGAGGTTCTCGAACAGCCGCTCGCCGCGGCCGAGCAGCACGGGCGCCACGTGGACGTTCAGCTCGTCGACGAGCCCGGCGCGGAGGTACTGCTGCACGGTCGACGCACCGCCTCCGATCGTGACGTCCTTGCCGTCCGCGGCGGCGACGGCCTGCTCGAGCGCGCTCTCGATGCCGTTCGTGACGAAGAAAAACGTCGTGCCGCCCTCCATCTCGAGCGGCGCGCGCTCGTGGTGCGTGAGGACGAACACCGGCGTGTGGTACGGCGGGTCGTCGCCCCACCAGCCCCGCCACGTCTCGTCCGGCCACGGCCCGCGGACGGGACCGAACATGTTCCGGCCCATGAGGACTGCGCCCAGGTTCTCGCTCCAGGCAACCGCCTGTCGGTCGTCGACGCCCGACTCTCCGCCCTCCTGCCCGTGCTGCGCGCGCCAGGACCGAGTCGCGATCGCCCACTCGTGGAGCGCCTCGGCCCCCTTCCCGAGTGGATGCTCGAGGCTCTGGTCGGGCCCGGCGGCGTACCCGTCGACCGACATCGTGATGTGGACCTTGACCCTCGACACGCCCGTCACCCGGCGGCGATGCCGCTCGCGGCGCGCTCGAGCTCGGCGATGTCGAGGTTCCTCATCTGCAGCATCACCGCGATGGCCCGTGTGTCGAACCACAGGCACGGCGTGATCCTGTCCATCCCCGTCTCCTTTCGTCGGGAGCGTTCGACGGGTAGACGCACATCGCGCGCGAAACTCATCGGGTTCACGGGAACGCCGCTCGGTCCGCCCTCAGCCTGTCACACGGCGGCTGCTCAGCGGGCCAGGAAGGCGAGCACGAGCGCGTGCGCCGCGGGCACCGAGAGGATCGACGAGCCGTGTCCTGCGGCCGTGTAGCGCGCGATCGCCTTGTCTTTGGCCGCAGCGCGTCGCATGAGCGTCGTCGCGCCCGATGCGAACGGACGGTCGTCGCGCGAGACGAGGAAGCGGACGGGCACCCTGGAGCGCTGGACGGCCCGCACGGCGTTGAGACCCCGAAAGTAGTCGGGGCCCGAGAGGCTCACGATGCCGTCCACCGCCGGACGGATCCACGAGCCGGCGACGAGGGCGGCCGTACCGCCCATCGATGCACCGACGAGCTTCACGCGGGTGGCTCCTTCGGCGCGGAGGTGAGCGACAGCCGCCGCGACGTCGAGGTCGAGACGGTTCGACCGTCCGCTGGCGGAGAGGCCGTTTCCGCGAAAGTCGATCGAGATCGCCCGATACCCGAGCCCGGCGAGCTCGCGCGCAAACGCCATGAACTCGCAGTGGTCGCTGAGGTACTGGTGCCCGAGCACGACGCCGGTCTCCCCGGTGCCGACCTCGAGACCGTAGATCGCGACACCGTCCCGCGTCTTCAGATGGACCGGCGTGCCGCCCTGCTGAAGGCAGGGGTCGGTCGCGGACGCGGTGAGCCCGGTCTCAGGGGCGACGAGCGCGACGAGCGCGGCTGCGAGGAATGTGGTGATCGAGATCGCGGCGCTCGTTCTCATGCTCGGTCCTCCAGTTTGGTCGCTGGGACACTAGTCTCTGTGAGACTATAATGCGAGCGACCAATGTCTGTTGCTCGCAGCGTCCTATGCTGTTCGGGGCGATGGCCGCAACCTCACAGCGCGTGACGACGACCGAGTACGCGATGCTCGGGCTCCTCGCGTCCGGCGAGAGCTCCGGCTACGACCTCGCCCGCGCCGCCGACCGCAGCATCCGGTACATGTGGGCGCCGTCGCGCAGCCAGATCTACAAGGCGCTCCCCCGGCTTGTCGCCCTCGGTCTCGCCACGAGCCGCGAGGTCGAGCAACGAGGGCGCCCCGACAAGGCCGTCTACCGCATCACGCGCGCCGGCCGCGCGACGCTCCGCGCCTGGCTGGAGGACGACACCGAGGCCTCGCAGGCCGGAGGCACCGTCTTCCTCCTCAAGCTGTTTCTCGCCGGGGCCGCACCCCCCGAGGCGGCGTTGCGGCAGCTCGAGGCGTACCGGAGCCGTCTCGAGCACCGTCTTGATGCGTTCGAGGGGATGGAACGACAGCCCTCCGACGGCCAGACCGTCTATGACCGGATCGCGCTCGCCCACGGGATCGCGCAAGCGCGAGCCACACTCGGCTGGGTGGAGAGCGTGCGACCGCAGCTCGAACGCGAAGCTCGGCGGCGGCGCAGAAGCGCCACGCGCGGCTGACGGGTGGACGGCGGCGTCAGCCGCTCGAGACGGCGCTGTTCAGTGCGGCCGCGGTGTCGGGCCCGACGACGCCGTCGGCCGAGAGGCCGTTGTCCTGCTGGAACGCGGTCACCGCCGCCTCCGTCGTGGGGCCGAAGGAGCCGTCGACTGAGCCCGGGTCGTAACCCGCGGCGACCAGGGCCTGCTGTAGCTGCTTGACGAGCGCGGGGTCGCCCTCGCCGAGCCGGAGCTTCGTTCCCTCGGGCAGCGTGAAGGTGGAGCCGTTCGCGGACGGTGTTTGCGAGGGAGTGGTCTCCGGCGCCTGCGTCGCCGGCGTCTCCGTCGTGGTCGAAGGCGTGGTCGAGGGTGTCGTCGGGGGAGTGGTCGTCGTGACGGACGGCGTCGTCGTGCCCGCCTCGGAGGCGGGCGTCTTCGGCCCGCCGCGCAGGAGCAGCAGCGCGACCACGATCACCACACCGAGCAGCGCCGCGACCCCGAGCCCTGCGACGATCCGGCGCCGTTCGACGGCCGCGCGACGGGCGCCGGAGGCTGTGGCGGGCTCGGGGAGGCGGCCATCTGCCTCGCCGACGTCGGCGACGAGGCCCTCACGGGCCGGCGCCGCCTGGTTGCGCTCGGAGTGCTCGGCGGCGTTCTCGCTCCAGTCGTAGTCGGCGACGTCGCCGAGCCAGTCGTCGGCCGGCTGCTCGCGATATGGGCTGCGAGCGGCGCCGGCGGGGCTCGGGCGACCCCGGGAAGCCGGCTGCTGCATACGCCCGATCATAGGCGGCCGCCCAGCGGTCACTAAACAAATGCCAACCGATCTGCGGTCCTATTGGCGACAGCGATGAGCAAGGGAGCCGACCATCGTGAGCTCGAGACCCTGTACCGAACGCGGTTCCACGACTTCCTCAGGGTCGCGGCCGCGGTCACCCGGGACGACCACCTGGCTTACGACGCGGTGCAGGACGCGTTCGCACGCGCGCTTCGCTCGCGCAGGTCGTTTCGGGACGAGGCGCCGCTCGACGCGTGGGTGTGGCGGATCGTGATCAACGCAGCGCACGACGCTCGACCGGCCGGGACGCTCGAGCTCGTCGCCGACCCGCCCGAGCCCGCCTCCCGGGTCGCCGGCGGTAACGGGTCGAGCTCGAGCTTCGCCGAGTGGGTCTCGACGTTGCCGGAGCGACAGCGGCTCGTCGTCTTTCTCCGTTACGCAGCGGATCTCGACTATCGGGGGATCGCGCACGCGCTGGGCGTGGAGGTCGGGACGGTGTCCGCGACGCTGCACGCGGCGCACGAGCGGCTGCGGCGGTCGTGCGAGGAGGTGCCGAGATGATCGACGTCGACGAGCGGATTCGGGCGGAGGTGGACCGGCTGTCACCCGCCGCTGCAGGCTTCGCCGCGGACTGGGACGACGTGGTCGCGCGGTCCGGGATGACGCGGCCGCGACGGGGCGCGAGGCGCAAGCTGCTGCTGCTCGCCGCGACGTTCGCGACCGCGCTGGCCGTGGTCGCCGCGACCCCACTCGGCGCTGCGATCGCGCGCACGCTCGACGACTTCTCTGCCTGGATCTCGGGCGAGCCCGGCTCGCCCGCCTCCCCGTCCGCGCAGCAGGCGTTTCAGGACGCGAACGCGCGCAGCTGGGCCGGCTTCCCCTCCGGGACGCAGCTGCGCCGGCTGCTCGAGACGACGGTCGGCGGCACGAAGTTCACCCTCTACGGGTTCCGCAGCGGCGACTCGCTCTGCCTCCGCCTGACCGCGGGCGGCTCCGGCGCGGCCAGGCTCCACTGCGCGCCGCTCCGCGACCTTCAGACGGCCGACACTCCAGCGCTCGTCGTCGCGGCTGACGAGGGGCTGGGCGAGGCCGATCTCGCGGCCGGGACGTCGCCGTTCATGACGACGTTCGGGATCGTCTCCGACGGCGTCGCGCGGGTCGAGGTGCACGCCGACGACGGCGACCACGACGCCGTTCTCGGCGGCAACGCCTTCCTCTACGTTTCCGACCATCCGAAGCTCGGCGTCCGGGTACGCGGGATCGACGCGATCGCCGGCGACGGCAGCCGGGTCGCGCTCGGGTTCGAGTCGGCGCCCTACGGGATGTTCGACCTCGCCCGGCCGCCCACCGGCTCGTTCCACGGGCCGAGCACGGTCGAGCGGCACGTCACGGGCGGCACGATCGGCTGGCTCGAGCGCCTCGAGCCCCGCGGCAGCGAGGTTCCGGCTGAGCTGCGCGAGCGGATCGACAAGATGATCGGAAGCCAGATCGAGTTCGCGCGGCGCGGCGCCCGTGCGGGATTCCCCGGTCTCGGGCCGCTCGAACCACCCCATCAGCTGATGGCCCGCGCGCTGCATCCCGAGCCCGGCAGCCCTCTCACGCTCGTGCTGATCGCAGCATCCCCCGGCACGAGCATGGAAGGCTCCGGCAGCCAGGTCTGCCGCTACCTGGTCGTCGGCCAGGTGATCAGCGGTTCGTGTGGCCCGCTCGGCGATCTCTTCCCCCGCGGCCCGCTCAACGTCACCCTCGGTGGCAGCGGTGGAAGCCAGTACAGCCGCCTCGCGGGTCTCGCGAGCGACGACGTCGCCGCGGTGAAGCTCTTCCTCGGCGACGGACGGGTCGTCGACGTCCCGCTCCGGGACAACTTCCTCTCCACCCAGATCGCGCGCAGCGACTTCCCGCTCCGCGTGGCCGCATACGACGACGCTGGTCGCGTGATCGGCCTGCAGAGCATGGCGAGTGACGGCATGACCTCCCCGGCGCCCCCGCAGGCCAGGAAGACCCTTCGCGCGCTGCTGACGCTGACCGGGCCGAACGGTGGCGACCGCCCGGCTCGAGGCGGGGGACATCGTCGGCGGCTACCGCTGCTGGCGTCTCGAGGTCGGGCCGAACGGCGGCGAGTCTGGCGGCTGCACGCCCTGGCCGGTGAAGGGGCCGACGCCGCTCGCGTTCGTCGCCGCCTACCGCACGTCCGGCGACCGCTTCCTCGCCGGCCCCCTGCCGCCGGAGGTCGCCTCGGTCGAGGTTCGCTACCCGGACGGGACGCGCGAGAGGGCGAAGACGCCAGACGGGTTCCTCGTTCGCCCGGTCCCGGCCGGCGCAGCTCGGACGCGAGCAGACCGTGGTCGAGCTCGACGCCTACGACGCGAGCGGGAGCGGAGCTCGCGAAGCGCGGCATTCTGCTCAGGCGATGAGCGTGACGCGCTAAACATCACGGCCGCGATCGGACTCAATGAGGTGATGGGCAACAGTCGAACACGGCGGGCAATCGAGTGCCTGTACCGCGAGCGGTTCGCTCATTTCGAGCAGGTCGCGCGCGCGATCTCCGGCGACTGCGAGCTCGCACGCGACGCCGTGCAGGACGGCTTCGCCGACGCGCTGAGGGCGGCCGGCCAGTATGACCGGCGCGGGCCGCTCGAGGCGTGGGTTTGGCGCTGCGTCGTCAACCGCGCGAAGCGGGCGCGGCGTCCCTCGCTCGAGCTGCTCGGCGACCCGCCCGAGCGCGCCGGAGGGAACGGCGCGGGCAACGGCGCCGGGCCGGAGCTGCGGGCCAGGATCGCCGCCCTGCCGGAGCGCCAGCGCCTGGCCGTGTTCCTGCGCTACTACGCCGATCTCGACTACGTGTCGATCGCGCAGGCGCTGGATGTGGAGGTCGGCACGGTGTCGGCGACGTTGAGCCAGGCCCATCGGAACCTGCGAGCGGAGCTGGTGAAGGAGGCGCGATGAGCGCGATCGATCTCGATCCTGTGCTGGCGGCGGAGCTTCGTGAGCTGACCCCGCTCGACGAGCGGACGGTGGGCGACTGGCGGGACGTCGAGCGTCGCGCCGGAGAGACGCATGGAGCCCCACGACGGGCGCTGCTGCTCGCCGCGACGGTCGGTGCGACGCTCGTCGCGCTGCTCGCGACGCCGCTCGGCGGTGCGGTCGCGCGGGGAGTCGAGGACTTCTCGGCGTGGCTGACGGGCACTGCCGGCAGGCCGGTGAGCGAGAGCGAGCAGCAGGCGTTCGAGGCCGCGAGCGCCCGTGCGTGGAGCGCGTTCCCACCAGGGACGAAGCTCCGCCGACTGCTTGCGAAGCGGGTCGACGGAGTCGACTACACCGTGCTCGGCCTGCGGGCCGGCGACGACGTCTGCGTGCGGGTGCAGGCGAGCGGCGACACGCTCCCGTCGAGCTTCGGCTGCGTGCCGGTGAGCGCGCTCCGGTCGGCGAGCGCGCCCGTCGTCGTCGTCCGATCCGATCAGCCGGTCTGGCCGACCGGCGAGACACGCGGCCGTTCTGGAGAGCTGGCGAGCGTCACGTTCGGGATCGCGGCAGACGGCGTCGACGCTGTCGACCTCCGCACGGACGAGGAGACCGTGCGAGCGGACGTGGTCGACAACACGTTCGTCTACGTGGCGAGCCGGCCAGAGCGGGGCACTCGCGTTCGCGGTGTCGAGGCGATCCTCGCCGGCGGCGGGCGCGTCGACGTGCCGTTCGCGTCCGCGCCGTACGGCACGTGGGACCTGTCTCCAGCGCCGACCGGCGAGGCGCTCGGGCCCGACCACGTCGATCGCTCGGTGCCCATCGGGACCGTGGGCTGGATCCTCCGTCAGGAGCCGCGCGGCGTGGAACCGCCGCGCGACATGGTCGACCGAGTGACGAAAGGGATGCCCGGGAAGGTGGTGTTCACCCGGCTGATCGACATCGACAGGGCGAGTGCGTTCGCCACGCTCGTCGTCGAGCTCCAGGTCGACCGGCGCAATCCCGGCAACTACGGAATCGGTGGCCGGATGGTCTGCACGACCCTGGTCTCGCACGGCCAGCCGCTCGGCGGCGGCTGCAACGCGCGCGCGACGCTGCTCTACGACGGGCCGTTCACGATGGGCGAGAGCATCGCCGAGGGAGGCGACCAGTACGCCGTGCTCAACGGCGTTGCGAACGACGAGGTGGAGCGCCTGGCGCTCTACCAGGCGAACGGCGACGTCGTGCCGGTGCCGCTGCGCGACAACGTCTACGCCGTCCGCGCCCTCCGCGCCGCCTACCCCGTGCGGCTGGTCGCGTTCGACTCCGCCGGGCGCGTGATCGGGATCAAGACCTTCGAGTCGGACCTCCCGAGCGGGAGCCAGCCGCGGCCCACGCCCGGCGCCGAGTGGAGGAAGCTCACGACAACGAGCGACACGGAAGGGCGCGAGAGCTCGCTGTGGGTCGCGCCGGCAGTCGGCGGGGGCACCTGCTACGAGCTTCGCACGCCGAGCGGTGCATCGCAGAGCGGCTGCCGGCCGAGCCCCTACACGGGCTCGGCGCTCGCCGTCGCCGTCACCGGCCTCGACGCAAGCCGCCCGGTGCTCGTCGGGATCGTCGGGGACGACGTCAGCCGGATCACCGTCCGCTACCCGGACGGGACTGCGATCACGGCGCGTCCGGTCGAGGGCTACGTGCTCGCGGCACTCGATCCCATCCGGACGGGCGACGAGGGAGCGCTCGACATCCAGGCGCTCGACCAGGACAGCATCGCGATCGGGCAGGCACGGCTGGGCCTGCGACGTTGAGCCGACCTCGCCGAGAACGGCCCCTACGCCCGTTCGCCGCCGGGGGCGACGGCGGCGCGCGACTGCCGGGTCGCACTGCATCGGCGTCTCCGTTCATGCGGCCTCCCGGACGGGCTCGTCGAACCCCTCCGCGCTCGTCTCCGCCGGCCGCGGCGGCGCAAGCAGCGTGGATGACAGCACCGCCCCGACGAGCGCGAGCATCGCGAGCACGAGCAGCGCGACGCGATAGCCGTGGGCGAGCGACTCGGCGGTGGCCGCGCCGGTGACTCCGGCGACTGCGACGCTGGCGGCGATCGCGTTGACGACTGCGAGGCCGACCGCGCCGCCCACCTGGCGGCTGGTGTTGAGGAGGCCGGACGCGACGCCTGCGTCCGCGGGCATCACGCCCTGCATCCCCGCGATCGTCATCGGGATGAAGCACAGGGAGAGGCCAATCCCGTTGAGCACGAACGGGCCGAAGAGGTCGACGTCGTACCGGGCAGGCACTGGTAGCCGTGCGATGAGCGCGAGCGAGACGGTGAGGAGAACGAGCCCGGCCGTCAGCACGCTCCGCGCGCCGAAGCGAGTCACGAGCGCCTGAGCCCCGTTCGAGACGACCGCGATGGTCACCGCCACGGCCGCAAATGCCCCGCCCGTCTCGACCGCCGAGTAGTGGAGGACGTCCTGCATGTACAGCGTCAGCAGGAAGAACTCCGAGAACGCGATCGATGCGACGATCGTCGTGACGGCGTTTCCCACGGCAAACGTCCTGATGCGGAACATCCGCAGGGGCAGAAGCGGCACCGCGGCGCGTGCCTCGACCGCGACGAACGCCGCCGCGAGCGACGCAGACGCCCCGAAGAGCACCAGCGCACGCGCGCTGCCGAAGCCCTCGTCGGTCGCGACTGTCAGCCCGTACACGAGCAGCATCACCGCACCAGTCGCCGCGAGAGCGCCGCCGAGGTCGAAGTGGCGGAGCCCTCCTCGCACGTCGCGGGTGCGCAGGATCCGCGGGGTCAGGACGAGCAACGCTGCGCCCACTGGGGCGTTGATCAGGAAGATCCACGGCCAGCTGAGGTACGACGTCAGCACGCCGCCGAGGAGCACGCCCACGGCTCCCCCGCTCCCTGACGCTGCGCCCCAGATACCCAGTGCGACGTTACGGTCGCGGCCTTCGGCGAACGTGATCAGCAAGAGGGACAGGCCCGCGGGCGCGAGCAGCGCGCCGCCGAGCCCCTGCAGGCCGCGGAACGCGACGAGTGAGCCGGCCGACCACGAGAGCGCGCACAGCACCGAGGCGACGGTGAACACGCCGATCCCGGCCATGAACGTGCGCCGTCGTCCGAGGAGGTCGGCAAGCCGCCCCCCGAGAAGCAGGAAACCGCCGAACACGATCGCGTAGGCGGTCACCACCCACTCGAGGCCGGTCTGCGAGAAGCCGAGGTCGAGCTCGATCGACGGCAGCGCGACATTCACGATTGCCACGTCGAGGATCACCATGAACTGCGCGGCGACGATGAGCGCGAGGGCCGCCCACGGGCTCGACGAGCGGGTGGGCGTGATCGCGGAAAGCGTCATTTATCAATTCCTCCAATCATTGGGTCATTCCACGATAACATAACTCCACTCTGGAATCGGCTACACTTTCCGTATGACCACGACCGACCAGCCCATACGTGTGAAACCCGCGGTGCGGCCTCCGCGTGAGCTCGTCTCGAGTCCCTCGTTCCTGCTGAAGCGGCTCGGCTTCGAGGTGAAGGACCGCGTGCACGACGGCTACGAGGCCGCTGGCGCGAGCCCCTTCCACTTCACCGTGCTCGCGGTGCTCGACGAGGGCGACCGTGAGACGCAGGCGACGATCGCCGACGCGCTCGGCTACGACAGGAGCTATCTCGTCGGGCTGCTCGACGACCTCGAGAAGCGCGAGCTGATCGAGCGCAAGCGCGATCCCGCCGACCGCCGCCGGCACATCGTCAAGCTGACCCCGGCCGGCAAGAAGACGCTCGCGAGGCTACGCGCGCTGCAGGCGTCGATCGACGACGACTTCTTCGCGCCGCTCAACGCAGACGAGCGGAAGACGCTCCACACGCTCCTCCACCGCCTCGCGATCCACTACGACCCCCGCTTCGGCAACGGGCAGAGCTAGTCGCGCGCCTCGCCCGCGCGGGTCAACCAGACCGGCGCGGCGAGCGTCAGGCCGAGCCCGTCGAGGGCGCTCGCCGGGTTCCCTCGGACGATGGTGAGCCAGCCGCGCGGGTCCCAGAGCACGCCGTACTCGCCGGCCTCGAAGTCCGCATAGGTGCTGCCTCGCTTCGCCTCGGCCGAGCCGGACACCGCCTCGATCGCGAGCGTGTCCGCCGCGTCGAGGCCCGCCGCCGTGAGATCGGACGGCCGGACGTTGAGATGGACGTTGCCGAACCGGTTGAAGTCGATCACCTCGCACGCGATCTTCCCCGGCTCGATCTCGGGCTCCGCCATCGTCACGACGGCGAGCGTGGCCGGATCGACCTCCGCGCCGAGGTCGCCGATCGGCAGACCCGCGGCGAGGCGCGCGGTCGCGGGGCAGAGCGTGTCCGGCGCGCGGAACGACTGGGCGTGCGGGCGGCGCAGGACGTCGGGTGCGGTCAACTCGACCGCCGCGCGAATCCCGCCGGCCGCCTGCCACGCCAGCGACAGGAGCCCGTTGTCGGGGCCAACGAGGTGGCGTCCGCTGGCGGTCTCGATCGCGATCTCGCGATCCTTGCCGACGGTCGGGTCGACGACGCCGAGGATCACCGCGTCCTCGGAGATGTAGGGCATCGCGTCCGCCAGCAGGATCGCGCCCGAGACCACCTCGAGCGGTCGCACGAGATGGGAGAGGTCGACGATCGGGCACTGTGGCGCAAGCCCGCTCATCACCGCATGGCACAGCCCGACCCACTCGTTCCCGAGGCCGAAGTCGCTGAGGAAGACGATCGGGCGCGCGGACGGCATCGGCGCGTAGCATGCGCGCGCCCGAGGGTCGACGCAAGCGGCTCAGCCGAGCGCGAGCGCGACCAGGCCGCCGAGCTCATCGCCCACGACCTCGGACCCCCGCCAGGTGTCGCCGTGGTCGCGACTCTCCCAGAGCTGCCCGTCCGCCAGGCCGGCAAAGAGGCGGCCGTCGGCGGCGACGAGCGCGTAGGGCATCGCGGGGAGCGGCTCGGGGAGCCCGCCGGCGAGCGCTGTCCAGGACTCGCCGCTCCGCCGGCGGTAGATGTGCGCTTGCGGCTCGCCTCGGCCGTGCGCGGCGAACGGCCCGGTGCTCGCGGACACGTACCAGAGCTCCGGCTCGTCGGGATCGACCGCGAGGGCCCACGTGTAGCTCCGGTCGCGGCCGTCGTCCGCGGGGCTCCACGTCTCGCCGCCGTCGACGCTGAACGCGGCGCCGCCGCCCCCCGCTTCGTACGCCCGGCCGGGGACGCGCGGGTGCCAGGCGAGGCAGTGGACGTCACGCTGGGCGCCCGGCCGGTGGTCTTCCCACGTGCGTCCGCCGTCGGTCGAGCGCATCAGGCCGCCGAGCTCGATCCCGACCAGCAGGAGGCTCGCCTCGTGCGGGCTCGGCGCGATCCAGCGGACGTGCGACGTCCACGGCCGCGGGGGAAAGCTCCAGGTCGGGCGCGAGGGCAGGTCGAGCAGCGCGTCGAGCGCCTCCCACGTCTCGCCGCGGTCCCGGCTCGCGAACAGGCGGCTCGGCTCGGTACCCGCATAGACCGTGCCGTCGACGGCACTCACCGCGAGCGAGAAGACGCCCGGGTCCGACAGGGCGCAGTCGACCCACGTCGCGCCGTCGTCGTCGCTCCGGCGCACGCCGGCCTCGCGGAGCCCGGCAAAGACCGTGTCGCGGCTTCTCGGATCGACGGCGAGGCACTGGGCGCCCGCGGCCTCGAGCAAGCGCGTCGCAACCCAGGCGCCGTCCGTCTCCTCCAGACGGACGATCGCGTCACCGGTCGCGGCGAACAGGCGCGCCATCTCGACAGCGTAGGCACCGTTGGCGGATCGCGGAGGCTCGACCCCTCACCGCGTGGCCTCTCGGCTGACCAGAGGGACGGGTAGCCGGTAGAGCTGCGCTCCAGCTGGCCGGGATCCCGAATTTGCTTCGCGCTGCGATCATCCGCTGGTGACCCGGGCGAGGCTGATGCTCGTGGCGCTCGCCGCGCTTGCGGCGGGCGTCGGCGCCGCGCTGCTCGCGGCCGGGCGCGTCGACGAGCCGTATCAGACCGCGGACGCGCCGCTCGCGCTCCTCGTCGGCTGGACGTTCGTCGCGAGCGGCCTGGTCGCGTGGCGGCAGCGGCCCGGCAACCGACTTGGTCCCGTGATGATCTTCACCGGCTTCGCGTGGTTCGCGACGTTTCTCACGGACGCCCACGCGGGGTGGCCGTTCACGCTGGGTACGGCGATCCAGAGCGTCTACCTCGTCGGCTTCGTCTACCTCGTGCTGTCGTTCCCCACCGGCCGCCTGCGAGGGCGTGCAGACATGGCGCTGATCGCGGGCGCGATCGCGCTCGTGACCGTCGTGGAGTGGGCCTCGCTCCTCTTCAGCGACTCGCACGCGGTTCTGTGCGACCGCTGCCCGCCGAACGTGCTCCTCGTCGAGCGGAACGACGGGCTTGCGAGCGGGCTCCTGCAGCTGCAACGGATCACCGGCGTCGCGCTCGCGCTGCTGACGGTCGTCCTCCTCGTACGCCGCTGGCGCGCCGCGACCGCGGCGGAGAGGCGCAGCGTCGCCCCCGTCCTCTGGGCGGGAAGCGCGACCGTCGTGGTGCTGGCGGTGTCGATCGCGAACGACGTCGTCGGCGAGCCGCTCGGCCAGCTCGGCAAGTGGGCGCTCTACTGCGTGTTCGCCTCGGTGCCGATCGCCGTCCTCGTCGTCCTGCTCCAGCGCCGGCTTGCGCGCGGGGCCGTGGCCGGGCTGGTGGTCGAGCTGGGGGAGCGCGCGGACGGCGCCGACCTGCGCGACGCGCTCGCCCGCGCGCTCGGCGACCCCTCGCTCGACGTCGCGTACTGGTTCCCGACCGGCGACCGTTACGTCGACCGCGACGGACAGCGGATCGAGCTGCCCGGCCCGGGGACGGGCAGGACCGCGACGGTGGTCGAACGCGACGGGCAGCCGGTCGCCGCGCTCGTCCACGACACGGCGCTCGCCGAGAACGCGGAGCTCGTCCAGTCCGTCTGCGCCGCCGCCGCGCTGACCCTCGAGAACGAGCGGCTCCAGGCCGCGCTCCGCGCGCGGCTCGCCGAGCTGCAGGCGTCGCGGGCGCGGCTCGTCGAGGCGACGGAGACAGAGCGGCGCCGAATCGAGCGCGATCTCCACGACGGCACCCAGCAACGCCTCGTCTCGCTCGCAATGTCGCTCGGGCTGGCCGAGTCGAAGCTCGCGGACGATCCGAGTGCGGCGGCGCCGCTCGTGCGCGAGGCGCGTGAGACGCTCGCGCTCGCGCTTGCGGAGCTGCGCGAGCTGTCGCAGGGCATCTATCCGAGCCTGCTCACCGAACGCGGGCTTGGAGCGGCCCTCGACGATCTCTGCCGGCGGGCGGCATTACCGGCGACGCTCGACGCCTCGCTTCCGGTGCGCCTGCCGCCGCAGGTCGAGGCGGCTGCGTACTTCGTCACCAGCGAGGCGCTCGCGAACGCCGCGAAGCACTCGCACGCGACGGAGGTGCGAATCCGGGCGCGGCTCGAGCGCCGCCTGCTGCTCGTCGAGATCGCCGACGACGGCATCGGCGGGGCCGGCACGGGCTCCGGCACAGGCCTGCGGGGGCTCGCCGACCGGGTCGAGGCGCTGGGCGGCCGGCTCACGCTCTCCAGTCCGCCCGGCCGGGGAACGACGATCAGGGCGGAGATCCCGTGCGCGTAGTCGTGGCCGACGACGCAGTGATCCTCCGCGAGGGGCTCGCCCGTCTGCTGACCGAGGCGGGTCTCGAGATCGCCGGGCTCGCGGGCGACGCCGACGAGCTCGTGTCGCTGGTCGAGCGGGAGCGGCCGGACGTCGCGATCGTCGACATCCGCATGCCGCCGACGCACACGGACGAGGGGCTCCGTGCAGCGAAGGAGATTCGTGCGCGGGCGCCGGCCACGGGGATCCTGGTCCTCTCCCAGCACGTGCGGGCCAGCTACGCGCTCGAGCTCCTCTCGGAGGGGAGCGAGGGAGTCGGCTACCTCCTCAAGGAGCGGGTCTCCGACCTGCGCGAGCTCGCGTCGAGCATCGAGCGCGTCGCGCAGGGAGGCTCAGTGCTCGACCCGCTCGTCGTCGAGCAGCTCGTCGGCCGCTCGCGCGCCGGCGACGATCCTCTGGAACACCTGACGGCACGCGAGCGGGAGGTGCTCTCGCTGATGGCCGAAGGACGTTCGAACAAGGCCATCGCCACCCGGCTCTTCGTGACCGAGCACACGGTCGAGAAGCACGTCAAGAGCATCTTCGCGACGCTCCGCCTGCCTCTGTCGCCCGACGACCACCGGCGGGTGCTCGCGGTCGTCACGTACCTCGACGCCCGGTAGCGCAGGAGTACCGGCAGCCCTACCGCTCGACTCCCACTGCCCGGCTGGGCGCCGCCGGCTCGGGGTGCGACCGTGGTCGGCATGGCACGCGTCTCGCCCGCACGGGTCGGCCGATGGAGCATCCGCAGGCCGTGGCTCGCAATCGGCGTCTGGCTCGGCTTCGTCGCCGTCTGTGTCGCGGCCGGCGCCCTGACGGGGACGAAGACGCTCTCGAACGGCGCCGTCGGCGAGTCCGCGCGCGGCTACGCCGTGATGGACGCGAACGACCTGTGGGGCCCCGCGCGCGAGCTTGCGTACCTCCATTCGCGCTCGCTGCGGGTCGACGCCCCGCCGTTCGGCGCCGCGATACGCGACGTGCGGCGGCGGCTGGCGGCGCTCGGGCTGGCCCCGAGGACGACGACGTCGCCCGACGGGCACTCCGCGATCGTGGTGGCCGCGATCGACCGCCCGGTCGCGCTCGGGCGGATCAAGGCGACGATCGCCAGGGCGGCGCTGTCGCACGCAGGCGTCGAGATCGCCGAGACCGGCGACCTTTCGGCCGACCAGGCACGGCAGGACCTCGTCGACCGTGACCTGCACCGGGCGGAGCTGCTCGCGATCCCGGTCACGCTCCTCGTCCTGCTCGTCGCCTTCGGCTCGCTCGTCGCGGCGCTCGTCCCTCTGCTCCTCGGGCTGACCGCGGTCGCGGCGGGGCTGGGGCTGCTCGGTCCGCTCAGCCAGGCGTTCCCCGTCCAGGACAGCGCGAAGACCGTGATCCTCCTGATCGGGCTCGCGGTGGGCGTCGACTACGCGCTCTTCTACGTGGTCCGCTCGCGGGAGGAACGCCGCGGCCGCCCTCCCCGCGAGGCGCTCGAGCTCGCCGTGCGGACGTCTGGCCGCACGGTGGTCGTCTCGGGCATGACCGTCGCGCTCGCGATGGCCGGGATGTTCGTCGTGGGCGCCAAGGTGCTGAACGGCATCGCCGCAGGGACGATCGCGGTGGTCGCGTGCGCGGTGGCGGGCTCGGTCACCGTCCTCCCCGCCGTGCTCGAGCTGCTCGGGCCGCGGATCGAGCGGGGCCGGATCCCGTTCCTGCCGGCGATCGTTCGGCCCGGCGGCGGCCGCGTCTGGTCGGCCGTCGCAGCGCGAGTCCTGCGCCGACCTCTCCTCGCGGCCTGCCTCTCCGCCGGCCTGCTCCTCGCGCTCGCCCTCCCGGCGCTCTCGCTGCACATCGCGAAGCCGAGCGACCTCGCCCTCACCTCGCAGAACGCGCCGGCGCTTCGGGCGCTGGCCGACGTCCGTCGTGCATTCCCGCAGTCGGGCGAGCCGGCCCTCGTCACCTTGCACGTCCCGGCGTCGTCGAGGGCCGCGGCGGCGACGCAACTGCGGCGGCTTCGCTCCCTCGCCCTCCACTCGGGCCTCGCGCACCCGCCCGCCGCGATCCGCGCGACCGCCGATCGCACCGCGGCCGTGCTCGAGCTTCCGCTTGCCGGCAACGGCGCGAACCACGCGAGCCGCGACGCCGTCGAGGCGCTGCGCAGGACGCTCGTGCCCGAGACCGTGGGTCGGGTCCCGGGCGCGCACGTGGCGGTCACGGGTCAGACCGCAGAGGACGTCGACTTCACGCACCAGATCCGCTCGAGCCTGCCCTTCGTGATCGGCTTCGTCCTCTCGCTCGCGTTCTGCGTGCTGTTCGTCGCGTTCCGGTCGCTCGTCGTCCCGGTCAAGGCCGTCGTGCTGAACCTGCTCTCCGTCGGCGCGGCGTACGGCGTGCTCGCGCTCGTGTTCGAGCACCACTGGGCGGAGCCGCTGCTCGGCTTCCGGTCGAACGGCACGATCGTCGCCTGGCTACCGCTCTTCCTCTTCGTCGTCCTGTTCGGGCTCTCGATGGACTACCACGTCTTCGTCCTGAGCCGCGTCCGCGAGGCCGTCGACGCTGGGCGCTCGACGCCGGATGCGCTGCGCGAATCGATCGGAGCGACCGCAGGGGTCGTGACCGCCGCCGCTCTCGTGATGGTGTGCGTCTTCTCGTTGTTCGGGACGCTGTCGTCGCTCGACCTCAAGCAGGCCGGGGTCGGTCTCGCGGTCGCGATCCTGCTCGACGCGACCGTCGTCCGCGGGGTGCTGCTGCCCGCCTCGATGGCGCTGCTCGGCGAGTGGAACTGGTACCTGCCGACGAGTCACCGCGGGCTCCGCGTCCGCCCGACGGTCGTCGAGCGGCACGCGCGGCCGCTGACGAAACGAGAGGAGCTGGAATGACGAAGACGATCCAGACGCGTTAGTGGGGCGGCTGACGACGCTGTCGACGAACGTGCGAGACTCGGCGGATGTCGGAAGAGGAGCTGTTCCGGCGCGGCACGGTCGTAGTCCGCCGGCTGCGCCTCGACCCCGGGGAGGCGATGCCCTGGCACACAGACCCGTTCCACCGGGTCACGGTCGTGCTCGCCGGTGAGGCACTCGCGATCGAGGGTTGTGACGGTTCCGAGCTCGCCCGCTTCGAAGTGCGACCGGGGCAGGTCGGCTGGGACGAGCCGACCGACCGCGTGCACCGCGGCCTCAACGTCGGCTCGACACCGTACGAGGAAGTGACGATCTTCCTCGTCGATCGACCCGACGACGTGCTCCAGCCGCGCGCCGAGTAGCACGCCCGAGCCACGTCTGCGAACATGTGTTCGCATGGCGGAGGCGACCATCCTGCACGCCGACCTCGACGCGTTCTTCGCGTCGGTCGAGCAGCGGGATCAGCCCCGGTTGCGCGGGCGCCCGGTGATCGTGGGGATGGGAGTCGTGCTCGCGGCGAGCTACGAGGCGCGGGCCTACGGCATCCATTCGGCGATGAGCGGCTCACGGGCCCGGCGGCTCTGCCCGCAGGCGGTCGTGGTGCGACCGCGCATGTCGGCGTACTCGGAGGCGAGCAAGAAGGTCTACCGCCTCTTCGAGCAGCACTCGCCGCTCGTGGAGGGGCTCTCGATCGACGAGGCCTTCCTCGACGTACGCGGGCTCGAGCGCATCGCGGGCAACCCTGCCGAGATCGCCGCCCGCCTACGCCGTGATGTCCGCGAGCAGGCGGGTCTGCCGCTCACCGTGGGCGTCGCCTGCACGAAGTTCCTCGCGAAGGTGGCGAGCGGCGTCGCGAAGCCCGACGGGCTGCTCGTCGTGCCCGCCGGCGGGGAGCGGGCGTTCCTCCATCCCCTTCCCGTCGAGCGGCTCTGGGGCGTCGGGCCGGTCACCGCCCGCAAGCTGCACGACCGCGGCCTGGTCACCGTCGGGCGGGTCGCGCAGGTCCCGGAGGCGGCGCTCGTCGCGATGCTCGGGCGCGCGGTCGGCCGGCAGCTCCATGCGCTCGCCCACAACCGCGATCCGAGGCGCGTTCGCACGGGCCGCCGACGCGGCTCGATCGGGTCGCAGTGCGCGCTCGGACGCTCGCGTCGGTCGCGCGAGGAGGTCGACGCGATCCTCCTCGGGCTCGTCGAACGCGTGACCGGGCGCATGCGGAAGGCGCAGCGGGTCGGCCGGACCGTCGTCCTCCGCGTCCGCTTCGACGACTTCACCCGGGCCACTCGCTCCCACACGCTCCCGCAGCCCACCGCGGAGACCGCGCGCATCCTCGCGGTGGCTCGCAGGCTCCTCGCGTCGCTCCAGCCCGTCGTCCGGCAGCCGCGGCCTGACCCTCGTCGGCGTGGCGGTCGCGAACCTGGACGACGACGCGCCCCTCCAGCTCCCCCTTCCGCTCGACCCGTGGGCCGGCGGCGCGCTCGATGCGACGGTAGACGAGATCCGCGACCGCTATGGCCGCGAAGCGCTTCGGCGTGCCGTGCTCCTGCACCGTCCCGTCGGGATCGAGATGCCGCTCCTGCCCGACTAATAGCATGCGCTTCCGCATGCTACGATGCGAATATGGGTAAGACGGTGCAGATTCGTGACATCGACGACGACGTGTACGCGGCTCTTGCGCGTCGAGCGGCCGAGAGCGGCGTCAGTGTCCCAGAGTTGCTGCGACGGGAGGCCGCACGGCTCGCGGCGAGACCGACGATCGAGGAGTGGCTCGCCCGCACGCGCCGACGACCGTCGCAGATCACAAGCGCCGAGATCGTCGATGCTCTCGACGAAGTGCGTGGGCCCTGGCCCGATGCTGATCGTTGACGCCTCGTGCCTCTACGAGGTACTGGCAGACACCGAGCGCTCCGAACGTGTCCGCGCACGTCTCGCCTCGGATCCCGATCAGGCCGCCCCTCACGTCGTCGACGTCGAGGTGTTGAGCATCGTCCGCCGCGACCGGATGCTCGGACGGCTCGACGGGACAGCCGCCCGCCAGGCGATCGAGGATCTCCGCGAGTGGCCGGGCGAGAGATTCGGCCATGGCGGCCTGCTCGAACGGGCTTGGGAGCTGCGGGAGAACGTCCGCGCCTGGGACGCCGTCTACGTCGCCTTGGCCGAGGCGCTCGACGCGACACTCCTCACGCTCGACGCGCGACTCGGACGGGCTCCCGGGCTCGCATGCCCGGTCGAGGTTCTCGCGTAGTTCAATACGTCGTCAACCACGAACACAGGAGGCCGCCGTGCCCGAAGCAGTGATCGTCGCCGCGTCCCGCACGCCGATCGGCCGTGCGGCCAAGGGCTCGCTCGCCGACGTGCGGCCCGACGACCTGCTCGCGTTCGCGATCGACGACGTGCTGAACAAGGCGCCGGCCGTGCCGCGCGTGGACGTGGTCGACGTGATGGTCGGCTGCGGCTTCCCGCAGGAGAAGCAGGGGATGAACCTCGGCCGGCGGGCAGCCCTGCTCGCCGGGCTGCCCGACACGGTTCCGGGCACGACCGTCAACCGGTTCTGCGCCTCGTCGCTCCAGACGATTCGGATGGCGTTCCACGCGATCCGCGCCGGCGAGGGCGACTGCTTCGTCGCCGCCGGGGTCGAGTCGATCTCGCAGGTCTCGGGCTACCCGAAGAGCACCGAGGAGCTTCATCCGAAGCTCTTCGGCGACGACGCGGAGATCGCGAACGTGTACATCCCGATGGGCTTGACCGCCGAGAACGTCGCGGAGCGCTGGGACGTGTCGCGCGAGGACATGGACGCGTTCGCGCAGCGCTCGCAGGAGCGCGCGGTCGCCGCGCAGGCATCCGGGTTCTCCGAGCGGGAGCTCACGCCGTACCCGAAGGAGGACGGGACGGTCGTCTCGGCGGACGACGGCCCGCGCGCGAGCTCCACGCTCGAGAAGCTGGCGGAGCTGGAGCCCGCGTTCCTCCCCGGCGGCAAGGTGACCGCGGGAAACGCGTGCCCCTTGAACGACGGAGCGGCGGCGGTGCTCGTCATGTCCGACACCCGGGCCGCCGAGCTGGGGCTCGAGCCGCGGGCGCGGATCATCGCGTCGTCCGTCTCGGGCGTCGCGCCGGAGATCATGGGCGTCGGCCCGATCGAGGCCGTGCGGCGGGTGCTCGACCGCGCGGGGATGACGATCGACGACGTCGAGGTGATGGAGCTCAACGAGGCGTTCGCCGCGCAGGTGCTGCCCGTCTGCCGCGAGCTGGGCGTCGACCCGTTCGGCGAGAAGCTCAACCCGCACGGCGGCGCGATCGCGCTCGGCCACCCGTACGGCATGACCGGCGCGCGGATCATGAACACGCTGCTCAACGACCTCGACACGCTCGACAGGACGATCGGCCTCGAGACGATGTGCGTCGGCGGCGGCCAGGGCATGGCGATGCTCGTCGAGCGCCTGAACTGAGGGCGCCGAGGTAAGGGCCCGGGCCGGGTCGGCACCAACTGGGTCAACTCCGCAGCGCGCCCGCGCAGCGGCCCGCATCCGACGAAAGGACTCTCCGATGACGTCGACCCGACGCCTGCTTCCGCTCGCCCTCGCGACGGTGATCGCCGCCTCGACCGCCGCCATCGCCCTCGCGCACTCCGGCGGAGGTGAGGCCGCGCCGGTGGCCGAGCACCACCATGCCCTCGCCGCACATGCGCACAGCCACGCGGCGATCTCGGCGAACGAGCTCGCGCTCCGCCGGACGATGGACCGGCTCTGGGAGGAGCACGTCGCCTGGACCCGCCTCGCGATCATCAGCCTCACGACGAACGCGCCGGATACGAACGCGACCGTCGCCCGGCTGCTGCAGAACCAGACCGACATCGGCAACGCCGTGAAGCCGTTCTACGGCGCCGCGGCGGGGAAGCAGCTGACCGCGCTCCTCCGCGAGCACATCCTGATCGCGGCCGACCTGATCGGCGTCGCAAAGCAGGGAGACCAGGCCGGTGTGGCGGCGCAGCAGGCCCGCTGGACGAAGAACGCGAACGAGATCGCGGTCTTCCTCTCGAACGCGAACCCGAAGTTCTGGAAGCTCGGCGAGATGAAGACGATGATGCACAACCACCTCCGTCTGACCACCGACGAGGTCGTCGCTCGTCTCCAGGGCAACTGGGCCGCGGACGTGACGGCCTACGACCGCGTCGAGCACGAGATCCTGCAGATGTCCGAGATGCTCGCGGACGGGCTCGTCGCGCAGTTCCCGTCGCGCTTCGCCTAGGCGTTCTCACCCGCCCCGGGATGGGCATTCCGTCCGTCCCGGGGCGACTCGAGTGAGGTAAGAGATGGGCGTCCGCGGCAACCAACACTGCATGAAGACCGACGTGCACGAGGACACCGGGCAAGAGGTCGTCTCCTGGCGTCGAGCGCAACTGGCCGCGGCCGGGTTCCCGCTCCCCGTCGCCTCACGACTTGCCCGGGACGGCCGCTACGACCTTCACGCGCTCCTCGAGCTCGTCGATCGCGGCTGCGCGCCGGCGCTCGCGGTCAGGATCCTCGCCCCGCTCGACGGGGAGCTGGCGGCGTGAGCACGGTTACCCTGCCGGTCGTGGAGCCCGGGGCACCCGACCTCGCACTGACGCAGCGCCCGCCGTCCCTCGACGACGAGTCGCGCGCGTGGCTCGACGATCTCCGCACGGAGGGCCGGACGAAGGACGAGGCGATCGCGAAGCTCCACGCACTCCTGCTGCGCGCCGCCCGCTTCGAGATCGCCCGGCGGCGGGTGACGATGCCGCATCTGCGCGGGGACGAGCTCGACGACCTCGCCGCAGAGGCGGCCGACGACGCGGTGATCAGCGTCCTGCGGCGACTCGACGACTTCCGAGGCCTCAGCCGGTTCTCGACCTGGGCCTACAAGTTTGCGCTGCTCGAGGCTGCCGTAAAGCTCCGCAAGCGCGCGTGGCAGAGCCGCGAGATCCCGCTCGAGGACGAGACGTGGAATCGCCTCGCCAGCGCGCGTCCGGGGCCGGACGACCAGGCCGAGACGGGCGTGCTGCTCGACGCCGTGCGCGAAGGGATCGCGAACGGGCTGACGCCGCATCAGCGGCGTGTGCTCCTCGCGCTCGCCGTCGACGGCGTCCCGATCGACGTCCTGGCCGACCGGCTCGGCTCGACCCGAGGAGCCCTCTACAAGACGCTTCACGACGCGCGCCGCAAGCTGCGCGCCCATCTCGCCGAGCGCGGAGTTGCGCTCGGGCAGTGGCTGGAGGAGAGCTGATGGAACGACCCGAACCGAGAGAGATGCTGCGGGGGCTGCTCGGCCCGGCGGCGCCGGAGGTCGGCTGCGACACCTGCTTCGCCGAGCTCGACCGCTTCGTGGAGCTCGAGCTCGCCGGGCACGACGCCGATGCGGCGCTCCCGGGGCTCCGGGCCCACCTCGACGGCTGCCCCGCCTGCCGCGAGGAGCACGAGAGCCTGCTCGCGCTCGCGACCGAGCGCCCTAGCGATCAGCTTTCGTAGGCGAGCTCGCCGCCGCGGACCGGCACCGCCAGCCGGTTTCCGGGCGGCGCGAGCGGGCAGGCCCAGCGCGGGTCGTATGCGCAGGACGGGTTGTAGGCGAAGTTCAGGTCGAGCACCAGCTGTCCGCCGTCCCAGCCGAGGTCGGCGCCCTTCACCGTGTCGAGCAGATAGCGCCCCGCGCCGTAGGTGTCGGCGCCGCTCGTCGAATCCGTGAACGGGAGAAAGAGGCCGCCGCCGTACCCTTCGAGCCAGTAGAGGTCGAGCGAAGCAGAGTCGCCGTCGAGCGGGAGCCGCGCCCGGCCGAAGCGCTCGAACGCGACGGGCGCTCCGGTGCTCGCCCCGATCTCGACCCGTTCGTGCGTCGCCGGCTCGACGACGGCAAGCACGCGGAGGCTCGGGTCGTACGGGAAGTACCCGAGCCCCGAGAAGCCCGCCCGCGCGCTCGGCGGTAGCGGCGACTGCGGATGGTCGCGGAACAACGCGTCCCGCCCCTCGCGCCACAGGCGCCAGCCGCGCTCGGGGACGGCCTCGTCGCGAGCGGCGCGGTAGAGGTCGAGCACGCGCCGTTTCCAGTCGAGCAGCGACCGAACCTCCTCCACCCCCGCGCGCTGCGCTCAGCGCGACCTGAGTCGTACGTAGTTCTCCGCAACGCGGGACGCGGACGGACCGGATGCCCGCAGGAGCACGCGGGACGTACCGTTGCCGGAGAAAGCCGTCTGCGGCAGCCGACGGCGTGGCCAGCGAACGAAAGGAGCGACATGCCCATCGACGCGTCCCGCACCGTCGCCGACCTCGTGCTCGAGCAGCCCTCGCGCGCACGTGTCCTCGAGGAGCTCGGGCTCGACTACTGCTGCGGCGGCAAGACGCCGCTCACCGAGGCGTGCGCGGCCCGCGGCCTTCCCGTGGGCGAGGCGGTGGCGGCGCTCGAGGCCGCAGCGGACCTGCCCGCGAGCGAGCGGGACTGGACGACCGTCCCGCTCACGGAGCTGTGCGACCACATCGTCTCGGAGCACCACGACCGTCTTCGCCAGGAGCTTCCGCGGCTGGATGCCCTGCTCGAGAAGGTCGTGCGTGCGCACGGCGAGGAGCGCCCCTCTGTGGTCGAGCTGCGCGAGACGTTCACCACTCTCCGTAGCGATCTCGAGGAGCATCTCGCAGCCGAGGAGACGCAGCTGTTCCCGCTCGTCCGTGCGGGCGGGCCCTACGACGCCGAGCAGGTGCGAGAGCTCGAGCACGACCACGAATGGGCGGGTGCGAGCCTCGCGCGCATGCGCGACCTGACCGGCGGCTACGACCTCGACCAGGCGCTCTGCAACACGCACCGGGCCACGCTGGACGGGCTCCACGAGCTGGAGCGCGACCTCCACCAGCACATCCACGAGGAGAACAACGTGCTGTTCCCGCGGGCGCTCGCCGCGGCGTGAGCAGCGGAGCGCGCGTCGGCCGGCCGGCGCCGGTCGCGCTGGTCGCGTCGTATTTCGGGGCCGCCCTGCTCTGCTGGCTTGCCGCCGCAGCCGCTCTCGTGGCTGCGGCGGAGCAGCTGGCGAACGAAGGGCTCGCCTCGCAGGAAGTCCTGCTGGCCGTGCATCTCGTCGGCCTCGCATTCCTCCCGCTGGCGGTCACCGGCGCTGCACTCCACGTGCTGCCGACGCTCCTCCGCAACGACGTCACCCCGTGGCGGGGCTGGGCGGCCTTGCCCTTGCTCTGCGCCGGGCCCGTCCTCGCCTACGCGATCGCACACGACCGCGAGACGACAACCTGGCTGGCGGCAGCCGCCGTGGCACTCGGGTTCGTGCTCGTCGCCTGGGAGGTCGCAGCACTCGTCGCGCGGGCGCCCCGTGGACGGATGCTTCTCGCGAGCCGCTTCGGCGTGGCCGCCTCGACGTTCCACGCGGGCGCGGCGCTCGTCGTCGGCGCCGCGCTAGCCGACCGCCACTTCAGGCCGCTGTTCGGGATCCCGCACGACCGGGTCATCGCGATCCACCTGCACCTCGCGGTGATCGGCTGGCTGACGCTCCTGATCGTCACCGTGGGACGGACGCTCACGCCGATGCTCTCGCTCGCTCCCGCGGAGCCGCGGCGGCGGCTTCCCGTCGAGGAGCTCGTGCTCACCGCCGGGCTCTGGCTGCTCGTCCTCGGCCTCGCGCTCGGGTGGCGGGCGATGATCGCCGTCGGCGCGCTGCTCGTGCTCGGCGCGGTGGTCGCATTCGCGGTGCTGACGGCCCGAATCGGCCGCCAGCACCGGCTCGAAGGCCTCGAGGGCCCGCTCACGCACGTCGTCACGGGCGTCTTCTTCCTGCTCCAGGCGACGATCCTCGGCCTCGGCATGGTGTTCGGCCTCGATCCCTCTCCGTCCCGACTCATGGGCTACGTCACGGCGCTGCTGCTGGGATGGGCTGCCGGCGTGACGCTCGGGCACCTCGGCAAGCTGCTGTCGCTCTCGGCGTGGACGTGGTGGCCGGCGGGCCCGCGACCGAAGCAGGCGGAGCTCTATCCACGCCCGATCTGGCTCGCCGAGGCGATCCTCTTCGCCGTGGGCGTCGAGACGCTCCTGAACGGCGTGCTGCGGGGCGCAGAGGTGCTCACGCTCGTCGGCGCCCTGATCCTCGTGGGCTCGGCGCTCACCGCTTGCGTCGCAGCGGCGGTCACGCTCAGAGCGGGCGTGCCCGCCCTGCGAGCGCGAGCCGAGGCGACCACCTAGCTCAGTCGCGCTCCGTCACCGCGGTCATGCCGTGCGCGTCGCGGGCTTCGTGCGCGACGTCGGCGACCTCGCCGGTGCGGAGGAACACCGCAGCGACTCCCGCGGCGACGGCAGCGAAGAGCGCGCCGCCCAGCAGCGCCACGTGGTATCCGCCGTTCAGCGCCGCGACCGCGTCGCTGCCCGACGCCTCGAGCGACTCGGTCCGCGACGCAGCCAAGCTCGCGAGGACGGCCAGGCCCAAGGCCCCGCCCATCATGAACGACGTGTTGACGACCCCGGAGGCGAGGCCGGACTCCTCCGGCGCGACGTCGCTCATCGCGGCGAGCAGCATGGGGTTGAACGCCATCCCGGCGCCGATCCCGATCAGCAGCATGCCCGGCAGCACGTCGAGGAGCACGTCGCCCTCGACCGGCGCGCGGGCAAGCAGCGCGAGCCCGGTTGCTGCGAGCAGGAGCCCCGTCGAGAGCGGCAGCTTGATCCCGTAGCGCATCACGAGCTTCGCCGAGAGACCGAGCGAGAACACGGCCATGATCACGTTCGAGGGGAGGAAGACGAGGCCGACCTGGAGCGGGCTGTAGCCGAGCACGAGCTGCAGGTACAGCGCCGAGACGAAGAACGCGGCGAACATCGCCGCCGCCCAGAACACGCCCGCGACGTTCGCGGTCGCCACGTTTCGGAGCTTGAAGAGCCGGAGCGGCACGAGCGGCGCGGAGACGCGCGACTCGAGGACGACGAACGCGACGAACAGCGCGGCCGAGAGGCCGAGCATTCCGAGCGTCCGCGCGGCCGTCCATCCGACGTCGTTGCCCTTGACGACGGCGTAGACGGCGAGCATCAGCGCCGCGGTGACGGTGACCGCGCCCGCGACGTCGAGCCTGCCGCCGACGGCTGCGCTGCGAGAGGCCGGGACGAGCCGCAGCGAGAGCAGGATCACGGCGACGCCGATGGGCACGTTGACGAGGAAGATCCAGTGCCAGTCGAGCGTGTCGGTGAGGATCCCGCCGAGCATCACGCCCAGGCTGCCGCCGCCCGCCATCACGAAGCCGAACACGCCCATCGCCTTCGCGCGCTCGCCCGCGTCGGTGAAGAGGCTCATGATCAGCGACAGCGCGACCGCCGAGACGACCGCCCCGCCGAGACCCTGCACGGCCCGCGCAGCGACGAGCATCCCCTGGCTCGTCGCGAGCCCGCAGGTGACCGACGCGAGCGTGAACAGGGTCACGCCGCCGAGGAACATCCGCCGGTGGCCGAACAGGTCGCCGAGCCGCCCGCCGAGCAGCAGGAAGCCGCCAAAGGTCAGGAGGTATGCGTTGACGACCCAGGCGAGCGACGTCTCGGAGAAGCCGAGGTCCTCGCGGATCGACGGCAGGGCGACGTTCACGATCGTGGTGTCGAGGACGATCATCAGGTCGCCCAGGCACAGGACGATCAGTGCGAGCCAGCGGGTGCGGGTGTCGAGTGCGCTCAAACAACGTCCTTTCGCGTCGGTTCCGGTCGGGTAGACGACCCGGCCGACGGGAACTCATCGGTCCGTGCCCGATGAGTTTCTCGGCGGGAACGGGTCAGACCTCCGATGACCACCACCGGGCCGCGGGCGATCGCGTTCACCATCCACGGACCGATCGCGTGCGGTGACCTGCCCGGCCTGTGCGACCGCGTGTGCGCCCTGCTGCAGGCAACCCGTCCGGAGGTCGCCTACTGCCAGGTCGACGGCGTCGAGCCGGACGCCGTCACGGTCGACGCGCTCGCCCGGCTCCAGCTGGCGGCGAGGCGTTGCTCGTGCCAGGTCCGGTTGCGCGGGACGTCCGACGAGCTCCGGGCGCTCGTCGCCTTCATGGGCCTCGACGACGTGCTGACGGAGTAGCAGAGGCGAACGTCAGCGGCAGGCCGAACAGCGGGAACACCCGCTCCGTGTCGAGGAAGAACGTCAGCTCGCCGATCTTCCCGTCCCGTAGCTCGACCACCTGGAGCGCCCAGGGCTCGTAGCCACCGCCCTCCGCGGGCTTGTACTGGCCGAACGCCGGTGCGCCATTCGCAGCGATCGTGGGGATCACGCGAGATCCCTGGCAGCCAATCCCCGCGCCGAACCACCAGCGGAAGATGTCGTCGCGGCCCGCCAGCCACATGTCGTACGGCGGCATCGACTGGGTCGCGTCCTCGTGGATCAGCGCAGTCAGTGCCTCCATGTCGTAGCGCTCGAAGGCCTGGACGTAGCGCTCGAGCAGCTCCGCGTCCGCGGCGTCGAGCGACAGGGGTGCATCCGTCGTCAGGTCCGTTGCCTCGAGCGTCGCGCGCGCCCGTTGCAGCGCGCTGTTGACCGACGCGACGCTCGTCTCGAGCAGCTCTGCGACCTCGGACGCCTGCCAGCGGAGGGCCTCGCAGAGGATCAGGACCGCCCGCTGCCGCGGCGGGAGGTGCTGAAGCGCTGCGACGAACGCGAGCCTGATCGTGTCGCGCGCGATCGCGACGTCCGCCGGATCGCCCTCCGGAACGACCCGTCCGTCCGGGATCGGCTCGATCCAGGTGACCTCGGGAAGCACGTTGAGGTTCTCGGCGACCGGCTCGCGGGACGGGCCCAGGTCCATCGGCCTCGCGCGGCGCTCGCGCCCGCTCAGCATGTCGAGCGAGACGTTGGTCGCGATCCGATACAGCCAGGAACGCAGCGACGAGCGGCCCTCGAAGCGGTCGAAGCTCCGCCATGCGCGGACGAACGTCTCCTGGACGGCGTCCTCGGCGTCGAAGGCCGAGCCGAGCATCCGGTAGCAGTACCCCGTCAGCTCTCGCCGGTGGCTCTCGAGCAGGCTTTCGAGCTCTGCCGCGGCGGGCTTGACGGTGAGCGACGCGTCCGCCATCAGGGCCATGCTAAGCAATCGCCTCGGGGCCGGACGGTGCGGAAACCCGCACTGTTCGCGTTTCCGAATCGCGTTTTCGAACTCGAGCGTCCGGGTACCGGCGAGGCATGAGGGTTCTTGTCGCCGGTGCGACGGGCGCTGTGGGAACCAGGCTCGTCTCCCAGCTCGTCGAGCGAGGACACGAGGTGATCGGCACGTCGCGGTCCTCGGAGAATGCCGATCTCCTACGGGCCCTCGGCGCGAAGCCGGTGGTGCTCGACATGCTCGACCCGGACGCGACGAGCCAGGTGGTCGCGAACGCCGAGCCCGATGCGATCGTGCACGAGGCGACGGCGCTGGCGGGCAAGACAGACTTCCGCCACTGGGACGAGAGCTTCGCCGACACGAATCGCCTGCGCACCGAGGGGACCGACAGCCTGCTCGAGGCGGCGCGCAGGGCAGGCGTCACGCGCGTGGTCGCGCAGAGCTATGCCGGCTGGCCGTATGCGCGCGAGGGCGGCCCCGTGAAGTCGGAGGACGACCCGCTCGACGCGCAGCCGCTGCCGGAGATGCGCGAGACGCTGGACGCGATCGAGCATCTCGAAGGGCGCGTGCAGGACGCCGGCGGCGTCGTGCTCCGCTATGGCGGGCTCTACGGGGCCCCCGACGACGCACAGGTCGAGCTCGTCCGCCGGCGGCGCTTTCCGCTCGTCGGTGACGGCGGTGGGGTCTGGTCCTTCGTGCACCTGGACGATGCCGCGGCGGCGACGGTGCTCGCCGTGGAACAGGGCGAGCCGGGGGTCTACAACGTCGTCGACAGCGACCCCGCCCCGGTCCGCGAGTGGCTTCCCGCGCTGGCAGAGGCGATTCACGCCAAGCCGCCGTTCCGCGTGCCACGCTGGCTCGCACGGGTCTTCGCCGGGGAGGTCGGCGTCGTCCTGATGACGGAGATCAGAGGCGCGTCGAACGCGAAGGCGCGCCGCGACCTCGGCTGGACACTGCGCCATCCGAGCTGGCGCGAGGGATTCGAGACCGCCTACGGGGGATAGATGAGGGGGGCCGGCCGGGGCCGGCCCCCCTCGCCGACTAGGCGGCTCTTTCCGGCTGAGGCACGATCCGGATGTACGGCTTGGGCTCCTCCCAGCCGTCGGGCCACAGCTCCTTGGCCTGGTCGTTGGACACCGAGCCGGAGATGATCACGGGGTCGCCGTCCTGCCAGTTGGCCGGCGTCGAGACGCTGTGCTTCGCGGTCAGCTGGAGCGAGTCGATCACGCGCAGGACCTCGTCGAAGTTCCGTCCGGTCGACATCGGGTACACGAGGATCAGCTTGACCTTCTTGTCCGGGCCGACGACGAAGACGTTCCGCACGGTCTGGTTGTCCGCAGGCGTCCGCTCCGTGGGATCGCCGTCGACCTCCGCCGGCAGCATCCCGTACAGCTTCGAGACGTTGAAGTCCGCGTCGCTGATGATCGGGTAGTTGGGCGCGGTGCCCTGTGTCTCCTCGATGTCGGACGCCCACTGCGTATGCCGCTCGACCGGGTCGACCGAGAGCCCGATGATCTTCACGTTCCGCCGGTCGAACTCCGGCTTGATGCTCGCCATGTAGCCGAGCTCGGTCGTGCAGACCGGCGTGAAGTCCTTCGGGTGCGAGAAGAGCACGGCCCACGAGTCGCCCACCCAGTCGTGGAACGCGATCGGGCCGTCCGTCGTCTCCGCCTCGAAATCGGGCGCGATGTCGCCAAGCTTCAAGTTCATCCAAACCTCCTCGAGTTCGAAACCGGCTGCCTATGGTGCATCAACCGCCTGCCCCGCTCAATCCTTCCATAATTGAAGCATTGGAGGCCCGACCTGCGGGCCGAGCTCTGCGGAAGGACGTAGCCTGCGCGCATGGACGCAGCGTGGCGGGCGGTCCGGGAGGGGCTCCGCGGGATGTACCCCGGCTACTTCGCCCTCGTCATGGCAACCGGGATCGTCTCGAACGCGTTCTACTACCTGAGCCACGACTGGATCTCGGACGTCCTGTTCGGGGTCACCCTGGTCGCTTTCCCGGTGCTGCTCGCGCTGTTCGTCGTTCGGGTGCTCGCGTGGCCGCGCGCGGTCTGGCACGACCTCCTCGACCCTCGGCTCGTCTTCACGTTCTTCACCCTCGTCGCGGCCTCCGACGTGCTCGGGCTCCAACTGCACCTCCGCGGCCACGACCATGGGGCGCTCGTCCTGTGGCTCGGCGCGCTCTCGGCGTGGGTGGCCCTCGGCTACTTCAGCTTCGCCGTGCTGACCTTCGACGAGGGTCAGACGGGCGCCGACGTCGTCCACGGCGGCTGGTTGATCGCGATCGTCGGCACCGAGTCGCTCGTCCTGCTCGGCGCGCCGCTCGCGGGCGAGTTCGGCTCGCTCGAGGACACGATCTTCGTCGCGGTGTACGCGCTGTGGGGGGTCGGGATCGTCTTCTACGGGATCTTCGTGACGCTGTTCGCGTACCGGATCTTCTTCCTCCCCGTCCACGCGGCGGAGATGAACCCGCTCTTCTGGGTCGTGATGGGCGCCGCCGCGATCGCAACGAACGCGGGGTCGACGCTGATCCTGACCGAGCCCGACCTGCCGTTCCTGCTCGCGATGCGGCCGTTCGTGAACGGCACCACGCTGATCCTCTGGGCCTGGGCGACCTGGTGGATCCCGCTGCTCGTGATCTTCGGGGTCTGGCGACACGTCGTCCGCCGCTATCCGCTCACGTACGCGCCGATGTACTGGAGCCTCGTCTTCCCACTCGGCATGTACGCCGTCGCGACGTACCGGCTCTCGCTCGCCTCAGACTTCCAGCCGATCGAGATCTTCTCGCAGGTGATGGTGTGGGTCGCGCTCATCGCGTGGCTCGCGACGATGGGCGGCCTGCTCCTCTCCTTCCGCGCCCGGCCCCACGTGCCTGGCACGGAGCCCGTCTGAGCTACCGACGCGGCTTTCGCACGAAGCGGTTCACGGGCGTCTTCGCGTTCCAGCGCAGGCCGGTCGCGGTCACCTTCCTGACGACGGCGCGATAGGTGCCGGTCGAAGCGGGCCGCGTGAAGGTCATCCGGCCCCCCACCGTCCTCCCACCGGCCCGCGCGTAGAGCTTGCCGTTTCGGTAGAGGAACACCGTCACGGCGGCATTCGGGACACGGCGCCCGCGAGAATCCACGACGGTGACGTAGACGTTCAGCGTCCGCTTCCGAACCCCGTAGCGGATTGCCGCGACCCGCACGACGGGCGGTGGGGTGACGGTGATCGGCGCCGTCGCGGTGAGAACGCCCGTGGGGGTCGTGACGGTCGCGATCACCTGTCCCTTCCCGATTCGGCCGGACGCGGCGTACGTCGTCGAGGGCCCGCTCGTCGGCGCGAGCGTCCCGGGGGTCCCGGGCGCGAGCGTCCAGGCCGCCGACAGGGAGGGAATCGGGTTTCCGAACGCGTCGACGCCGACCGCGCCGAACGACGCGGTCGCCCCCAGGGGGAGCGTCGTGGCAGCCGGCTCGATCGCCAGCGAGACCGCGGGGGCGCCCGAGACGGTGAGCGACTGCGTCCCCGCGACGGCCCCTGCCGCGCTCGCGGTGAGCGTCGCCGTCCCCGAGGTCGTGTCCTGGTAGTAGACCTGGACGGTAGAGAAGGCCCCCGGCGCGAGCTGCACGGTCACGGTCGGGGTGAACGGGCCCGTGGTGCTCGTCGCGAGCGTGCCGGTCGGCGACGAGGTGGTGATCGTCACGTCGAGCGGAGTCTGAGGCCGCGCCGGCACGTTGGCGACCTGAGGCTGGATCGTGATCGGAGTCGAGACCGCCCCGGCGACGAGCGTCGGCGGCGGCGTCACGAAGGTGAGCGTGGTCGGCGACCACGCGCGGAACGTCGCCCAGCTCGGGGTCGGGGTGGCGCCGACGAGGTCGCCGCCGCACCAGAGGTTCTTGCCGGGCGGACCGCACGCGAGCACGCCCGGATCGGACGGGGAGTCGGCCGCCGAGTCGCGGATCGCGGCCGCGAGCCGGTCGAGCACCGAGCCGGCGGCGGAGGCGAACTCGTTCTTCGGGACGCTGCCCGGGTTCCGCGGCGACCACGCGAACCCCCAGCGGTCCTCGGCCCGGCCCGACGACGCATCGTGACTGCGCATCGCGTAGACCTGCGCGGAGACGAACTGCTGCATCAGCGGCGCGTCGACGAGGGTCCAGCCGAACGAGCCGTCCCACTGCCACGCGGCGCTTCCAAGCGGGCTCGCGGTCTGCGCGAGGAACGCGTTGGCCGTCCCGGAGACCGCCCCACCCGCCGCCGCGAGGAGATCCGGGTGCTCGAGGTAGTCGGTGAGCGCGTCGCGCCGCTGGATGATCGGGCTGCCCGGGACCGCGTACGAGCGGACGTCGCCGTAGACCTCCTGCGCCCAGTCGCCGACGTAGGCGTTCATGTCGACCCAGAACGCGCTGTCCTGGAGCCACTCCTGCAACCGTGCCTTGTATGTCGCGACCGTCGTGACGCGCTGACCGACGCCGACCACGAAGACGACGCCCCGCGCAGGCGCCTGCTCGCCGCCCGCGTCGTACAGCCCGCGCATGAGCTCACGCACGTTCGTCCGCCAGGTGCCGTCACCGCGTCGGACGGCCGACGACAGCTCGTTGAGCGCCCACGTGTCGCCTGCCGCGACGTCGTAGCCGGCTGCGGCCATACGGCGCCGCGCCTCGACGCCTGCCTCGTACCACGAGCCGTTCCCCGCATTGACCCATTTCTGCCAGGCGGTCAGGTGGATCTCCGCAAGCGCATGGAAGCTCGGCCCAAGGGCGCGGATCCGCCAGGCCTGGTCGGGCCGGGGCTTCGTCTTGTCCGCGACGAGGGGCGGGATCGAGACGGAGTACTGGGCGCAGGGCGACGCCTGCGCCGCGAGCTTGGTCGCGAGCCGAAGCCAGTCCGTGGCCGCGTAGAAGACGGCGTGCAACGGCCGGCAGCCCGCGGCGACAGCGAGCGGCTGCAGGTCGTGCCCGCGCACGAGACGCGCCCACTGGGCGGCTGTCTCACGGGGCGCAAGCGACGGCACCGGCTGCGTGCCCGAAGCGGCGGACGCGTCCGGCGCTGCCGCGAGCGATGCGGCGAGCGCGAGAAGCGCCAACACGACCCCGAGCCGGAAGCGGAGCGTCCGGTCCATCACGGAACCCTAGTGACGGCCCCGTACGGCCCCGTAAGGAGTGTGTGTGCCGCTCGCGAGGCTGCTGCGCGTCGTGGGCCGAGAGGCGGTGCCTACCGGCCGGTCGCCGACGCGAGATTCGCGGACGGGAGCGCCGCCGGGCGCTCCCGTCCGCGGAGAGCACAACGGCGTTACTTGACGACCAGGATCCCCTTCATGCCGGCGGCCGCGTGGCCCGGCACGGTGCACTCGTACTTCTGCTTGCCCTTCTTCAGCGTGACCTTGAGCGTCGTCGACTTGCCCGGCTGGACCATCTTCGACGTCTTGCCGGCGATCTTGAAGTCGTGCGCAAGCTTGCCCTTGTTCACGATCTTGAAGGTGGCGGCGCCCTTGGCGGCCGACTTCTTCGAGAGCGTGAAGTGGAACTCCGTCGGCTTGCCGGCGATGACCGTGATGGTCGTCGCCTTCGCGACGGTCGTGTCGGTGCCTGCGGCGAACGCGGCGAGCGGTGCCGCGAGCGCAAGGCACGCGACGACGGCCGAGACCGCAACCCATCTGCTTCTCATCAGTCCCTCCTGGGATTCGAACTCATATGCCCGGGACGTCCGACGGGGCGGGCGCTCGGCAACGCGTCTCACTATGCCTGCACGTCGACCTCCGGCGAGCGATAACCGATCCGTGCGTGCCCGTAGGCTTGACGCATGCCGCAGCGCGCGCACCAGGCCGCTTCGCCCCGTGTGCGGGTCCGACGTCTCCCCGAGCGCGGCCGCTACGACAGCGGGGCGATCGACGCCGTCCTCGACGCCGGCCTCGTGGCTCATCTCGGGTTCGTCACCGACGGTCAGCCGTACGTGATCCCGACCCTGCACGCGCGCATCGACGACCAGGTCTACGTGCACGGCTCGGCCGCGAGCCGCGCGCTCCGCGCGCTGTCGGGGCGGACTCCGGTCTGCCTCACGGTGACGCTGCTCGACGGGATCGTCCTCGCGCGCTCGGTGTTCGAGCACTCGATGAACTACCGCTCGGTGGTCGTTCTCGGCACCGCAACGCTCGTCGACGAGCCGGACGAGAAGCTCGCCGCGCTGGAGGCCTTCACCGAGAAGCTCCTGCCGGGCCGCTGGGCGGAGGCGCGGCAACCGACCCGGAAGGAGCTGAAGGCGACGTCGGTGCTCCGACTCCCGCTCGACGAGGCGTCCGCCAAGATCCGCGACGGCGGGCCCGAGGACGGCGACACGCCGGATGCGGAGCTCGACGTCTGGGCGGGACACATGCCGCTCGTGGTGCAGGCGCTCGAGCCCGTGCCGGATGCGACGCTCCGCCCCGGGATACCCGTCCCGCCCGGCCTCACCCCCTACCGGCGCCCGGGCCTCGTGGAGTAGCTCGCATGACCGAGACGATCGTGATGAAGTTCGGCGGCTCGTCCGTCGCCGACCCGGACAAGGTCCGGCTCGTCGCGAAGCGATTCGTCGAGGCGAAGCGCCGCGGGCTCGACGTGGTCGGCACGGTCTCCGCGATGGGGAAGACGACCGACACCCTGCTGGCGCTCGCAAGCGACGTCTCGCCTGCTCCGAACCCGCGTGAGCTCGACATGCTGCTCTCCACGGGTGAGCGGATCGCCTGCGCGCTGGTCGCGATGGCGATCCACGACCTCGGCGAGGAAGCGGTCTCGTTCACCGGCTCGCAGGCCGGGATCCTCACGGACTCGGTGCATACGCGCGCGAAGATCCGCGAGATCCGCGGCGACCGGATCCGCGCGGCGCTCGAACAGGGGAGGATCGCGCTGGTCGCCGGGTTCCAGGGCTTCTCGCGCGACACGATGGACGTGACGACCCTCGGGCGCGGCGGAACGGACGCGACCGCGGTCGCGCTCGCAGCCGCGCTCGGCGGCGCGTGTGAGATCTACTCGGACGTCCCCGGCGTGTTCACCGCCGACCCGCGGATCGTCCCTGAGGCACGGAAGCTCGACGTCGTGTCGTACGACGAGATGCTCGAGATGGCCGCGTCCGGGGCGAAGGTCCTGATGCTGCGGTCGGTCGAGCTCGCACGAAGCCACGGGGTGCGCATCCATGCGCGCTCCACGTTCTCGGAGGAGGAGGGAACCTGGGTGCAGGAGGCAGAGGGAATGGAGCAGCCGATCGTCTCGGCCGTCACCCACTCGGAGACGGACGTGGTGTTCACCCTGACCGGGATCCCCGACCGGCCCGGCGTCGCCGCGATGATCTTCGACGCGGTCGCAGGCGCGCAGGTCAACGTCGACACGATCATCCAGAACGTCGTCCACGGCCGAGCGGAGATGTCGTTCTCGGTGCCGGCCGAGGACGTTCCCGCCACGCGCAGCGCGCTCGAGGCGGCGCAGGTCGAGCTCGGCTCGTTCGACGTCGGCGAGAACCACGACCTCGGCAAGGTCTCGCTGATCGGTGCGGGGATGCGCTCGCACCCGGGTGTCGCGGCGACGATGTTCCGAACGCTCGCCGACCTCGGGATCAACCTCGAGATGATCTCGACCTCGCCGATCAAGATCTCCTGCATGATCGGCCGCGACCGGATCCCGGAGGCGGTGCGCGGATTGCATGCGGCCTTCCAGCTCGAACGCGAGCCCGAGCGCGAACCGACGATCTGATCTTTGCTCGCGAAGCAGGATTCCGCAGGAGCGGAATCCTGCCGCTTGATCCCCCGCCTACGGCGGGGGCACATCCCTGAAGGCCGCCGCCGCGGCGTCCGGCTGTCGCGGTCGCAACCGGCACTTTCCTCGCCACGGCAGGCATCAGGTGCCGAGCGACGATTGTGTTGAATCGACACAAGCGTTGTCTGCCGACCTTGCCAAGCCTTCGCTCGGCAGGCACCCGCGGCGTGGCGCCGAATGTGCCCAGGGTGAGCGGGCGCACCGTCGAGGCGATCGTCACGGCCGGGGTCGGCCTGCTGATCGTGCTCGGCGTCCGCTTCGGGCTGGGCGTCGTCTTCGAGCGCTACGAGCGACGCCTCGCGAAGCGGGACCCTGCAGAGGCCGCGCGACGCAGGACGTCGCTGCTCTTCCTGCGGCGCGTGATCGTGGCCCTCGTGGCGGCGATCGCGGTCTGGAACGTGCTCTCGATCTTTCCCGAAACCGACCAGATCGTGAACGCGCTGCTCGCGTCGAGCGCGGTGCTGGCGATCTTCGTCGGGCTCGCGTTCAACACGCCGCTGTCGAATCTCGGCTCGGGCATGCTCGTCGCCTTTGCGCAGCCACTCCGGCTCGGCGACCGCGTCACCGTCGGCGAGCACACCGGGTTCGTCGAGGAGATGGACCTCCTCTACACGACCCTCGTCACCGACGAGGCGCGGCGGGTGTTCATCCCGAACAGCCAGCTGACCTCGGCGATGATCGTCAACCGCACGATCCGCGACCCGCGGCGCGTGGTCTCCGCGGAGTTCCCGATCCGACTGGGAGCGTCCCTCGAGGGGGCACGGGACACCGTCCTCGACGCAGTCGACGGCCTGCCGGGCGTCAGGCAGGGGGCCACGAAGGTCCTGGTCGGCGACGTGAAGTCGGGCGCGGTCTGGCTGACCGTGACCGCGTCTGCGCCGCTTGACGCCGATGTCGCGCAGCTCGGCTCGGATATGCGCGCGACCGTGCTCGACGCCCTCGCGAAAGCAGACGCTTTGGCGGCCTAGGGAGCTGGTGTCTGACTTGAGTCAGACACCAGGTGTGGGGGAAACATGGTTTCCCCCACGTTCCTAAACGCAGTCTCTGAGGGGTTGGGCCTCGGGCAGGGTCTCCAGTCGCTTGAGCGTGTTGTTCTCGATCTGACGGATGCGCTCGCGCGTGACCCCGAACGTGCGCCCGACCTCCTCGAGCGTGCACGGAGCCTCGCCGAGGAGCCCGAAGCGGAGCTCGATCACCTTCCGCTCACGATCCGGAAGCGAGCCGAGCGCGGCCTCGATGTCCTCCCGGCGGAGCGAGAGCGACGCGGTGTCGAACGGCGACTCGGCCTGGTCGTCGGGGACGAAGTCACCGAGCGAGGAATCCTCCTCCTCGCCGATCGGCTTCTCGAGCGAGACGGGGAGCTGCGCCATCCGCAGGATCTCCCGCACCTCGTCGGTCGTCATCTCGAGCTCCTCCGCGATCTCCTCCGGGTTCGGCTCGCGGCCGAGCCGCTGGACGAGCTGGCGCTCGATGTGGACGACCTTGTTGAGCTTCTCGACCATGTGCACCGGGATCCGGATCGTGCGCGCCTTGTCCGCGATCGCACGCGTCACCGCCTGACGGATCCACCAGGTCGCGTACGTCGAGAACTTGAACCCCTTGCGGTAGTCGAACTTCTCGACCGCGCGGATGAGCCCAAGGGATCCTTCCTGAATGAGGTCGAGGAAGGAGAGGCCACGCCCCAGGTACCCCTTGGCGATCGACACGACGAGCCGCAGGTTCGCCTCGATCATGTGCTGCTTCGCCGCCTCGTCGCCGCGCTCGATGCGCTTCGCGAGCGAGACCTCCTGGTCCGCGGTGAGGAGCGGCACCTTGCCGATCTCGCGCAGATAGAGCCGCAGGGAGTCGAGCGAGGGCTCGACCGTGAGGTCCAGCTTCGGTGCCGAGCTCTCCTCCGGTGGCACGATCGGCTGCTCGTGGGGCAGCGCCTTGTGCTGCTCGCCTTCGACCAGCTCGATCGCATGGTCGATGAGGTACGTCGTGAAGTCCTCGAGCTGCTCCTTCGTCAGCTCGACGTCCTCGAGCGACTTGACGATCTCGTCGTAGGTCAGGAACCCCTTTTCCTGTCCCTGCTCGACGAGTTTGTGGAGCTCATCGACGTCCGGAAGGGCGATATCGACGGAGAGCATGAACCCCTCTTTCTGCCAGGCGGTTGACGGAGACAGATCTTCGAAACCAGCGACGAACCCAGCTTGAGAAACAGACCCTCGAACGCAGCGAGCCGGACCTCGACGCCCCGGCTCAGACCCTTCGGCGGGGGATCGTATACACGCCTCAGGTGTTTGGAAAGGGAATCGTCACGGGGGTGACTACAGGATCCGTCACAATCGGTGTCTCATCGGACAACGCGCAATTCGCCCACTCGTTGGCCGCGGGCGTTGGTCACCTCGAGGCCGCCGAGAGCCTCGCCTTCGACGCCAAGCCGTCCGAGCACGTGCGTCAACGCTGGCGCGAGCGCCCGGAACGATCCGTCCATCACCTTGAGCGCGAGGACCAGTCCGTCGACGGAAGCAGCGCACAAGAGACCCTCTGCGCCACCCTTCGCGAACCAGCCGTCGAGCGAGCGGATCAGCTGCACGTCGAGCGCGACGGGGCCGCGCAAGAGGTCCGGGTTCGCGCGCATCGCGCGGACGACTCGCTCTCCACCGTCGAGCCGCGGGAGTCGCCCGAAGGCCGTGGCGGCGCGCTCGAGCGTGAGCCCGAACGTGGGGACGCCGCAGCCGTCGATCGCGGTCGGGATCGCAGCGGGATCGAGCCCGGCAGCAGCGGCGAGCTCGGCGAGCATCGCCTCCTGACACGGATGCCCGGCGAGGCGGTAGCCGTCCGAGGGCCAACCGCGTGCGCGGCACAGCGCGAGCAGCCCTGCGTGCTTCCCGGAGCAGTTGTGCTCGATCCGCGAGTCGTCGATGCCGCACTCGAGCTCGTCCTCGCGGGCGGGCGCGGCCGCGAGGAGCCGGCGGACGACCGCGAGCTGCTCGGGCGCGGCGAGGTGCGACGCGCACATCAATGCGATCTCCTCGTCGTCGAGATCCGGTCTCGCCCGCACGGTGGGTAGCGCCTGCAAGGGCTTCGCAGAGGAGCGCAGGAAGGTGACGAGCCCGGGGTCCCCGAGCGCAAGCTCGAGCTTCCCGTCGCGGATCGCCACCGCATGGACGACATGTCGGGCCTCGACGACGGGCCCTCGGGTCACCTCGACCACGATCGGCTCCACGGCGTCCGAGCCTACGCGACGAGCCGGGAAGTACGCTGAGGCCATGCCGGAGCTGCCCGAGGTCGAGGCCTGGGTGCGCGAGCTCGACCCCGACGTGACGCGCGCGCCGATCGAGTCGGCGCGACCGGGTCACGTCGCGACGCTGAAGACGTTCGATCCTCGCCCCGACGCCCTCGAGGGACGGCGGTTCGCCGGGCGCTGAGCGGCGTGGGAAGAACCTGCTGTTCCCGACGCAGCGACGGCGAGCTGTTTCTCCGCGTGCACCTGATGAGCGCGGGCCGCCTCCGCTACATCCCAGCCGGCAAGAAGGGGCCCGCGAAACCGATGTTCCAGCTGCGCTTTGCGGACGGCGGGGAGCTCGTGCTCACGGAGGCGGGCAAGAAGAAGCGCGCGGGCGTCTGGATCGTCACCCCTGACCAGCTCGAGGCGGACCTGTCGCACCTCGGGCCCGACGCGCTCGACGTCGACGCCGAGCTACTCGCCCCGATCCTCGTCCGTGAGCGCCGCCAGCTGCACCCTTTGCTTCGCGACCAGCGCGCGCTCGCCGGCATCGGGCGCGCGCATGCGAACGAGATCCTGTGGGAGGCGCGGCTCTCGCCATTCCGGCTCTCGACCGACCTCGACGACGACGAGGTCGAGGCGTTTGCGACGACGATCCGCGAGAACCTCGCGCGCGCCCTCGAGCTGCGGATCGAGGGGAAGGGCGACGCCGTCGTGTATCTCGTGCACGGCCGCTTCGGCGAGCCGTGCCCGCGGTGCGGCGAGACGCTCCGCCGCGTGGACTTCGAGGAGCACACGATCACGTACTGCCCGGCCGAGCAGACGGGCGGGCGGATCCTCAAGGACCGCCGCCTGTCGAGGCTCCTCCGCTGAGAGGTAGCGTGGCGGGGTGAGCGACGCGCGCACCGTGAGCGACATGCAGGCCTCGGCTCCGCCTGTCGGGCTGGCGCTGTCGCGCGCGGGCGTGACCGGGGTGCACAAGGCGATCCGCATCCGCCGTGGCGCGCAGGAGATCCTCATGTCGGCCGAGCTCGACTGCACGGTCGACCTCTCGCGCGACCAGAAGGGCGTCCACATGTCGCGGTTCCCGGAGCTGTTCGACGAGGCGATCGACGAGGTCGTGCTCGGAGAAGGCCTGCTCGTCGAGACGCTCGCCGACCGGATCGCGTCGCAGATCGTCGAACGCCAGCAGGCGCTGCGGGCCGAGGTGCGGGTCGTCGCGCGGTGGCCTCTCCGCCGCACGACCCCGGTCACGGGGCTCTCGACCCAGGAGATCGTGTCGCTGATCGGCATCGCGGCGTCGACCCCGCAGCGGACGCGCCGGATCGTCGGTGTCGAGGCGACAGGGATCAATGCGTGCCCGTGCGCCCAGGGCCTCGTCCGCGATCACGCAGCGGAGCGGCTCGTCGAGGCGGGGTTCGGCGACGACGTCGACCGCATCCTCGAGCTCGTCCCGCTCGCGACGCACAACCAGCGCGGCCGCGGCACGCTGCTCGTCGGCACCGAGCGCGAGCTCGACGCCGAGGACCTGATGGGCGTCGTCGAACGCTCGATGAGCGCCCCCGTGTTCGAGCTGCTCAAGCGCCCGGACGAGCTGTTCGTCGTCGAGCATGCGCATCTCCGCCCGCGCTTCGTCGAGGATTCCGTGCGGATCGCGCTCGCCGAGCTCCTCGAGCTCGAGCCGGGCCTCGACGACGACGACTTCGTGCTCTCACGCCAGGTGAACCTCGAGACGATCCACGACCACGACGTCGTCGCCGAACGCTGGGGCACGGCCGGCGAGCTCCGGGCAGAGCTCTCGGGCGGCGCGCCCGTCGATCGGCAGACCTCGCTCGAAGACTGGCTCGCGGGCTGAGAACTACGAACGCGAGGGAGCACCACGCGCGAAGCGCGGCTCCGTGCCGGCGAGCAGGCGACGGACGTTCTGTCGGTGGAGCCCCAGTACAGCGACGGCGGCGAGGGCGGTGAAGCCGACGACCGGCCAGGACGAGCCGAGCGCGAGGCAGAGCACGGGGAGCGCGACCGCCGCGAGCATCGAGGCGAGCGAGGCGTAGCGCGTGAGCGCGAAGGCGACGAGCCAGATCGCGGCGCAGCCCAAGGCGGCGAACGGCGCAAGCGCGAGCGCGACCCCGCCGGCCGTCGCGACCATCTTCCCGCCCTTCGAGAAGCCGAGAAAGACGGGACGCGCATGGCCGAGCATCGCCGCCGCCCCGGCGAGCACGCCGACCCAGTCGCCGCCGAGCCGGAGCCCGAGCGCGGCGGGGACGAGGCCCTTGAGGACGTCGAGCACCGCAACTGGCAGGCCCAGCGAGCGACCGTAGACCCGCCAGACGTTCGTCGCGCCCACGTTCCCACTGCCGTGGCGGCGGATGTCGTCGCCGCGGAGAAGGCGGGGAAGGACATAGCCGAAAGGGATGGAGCCGACGAGGTAGGCGGCAAGGACGAGGAGGCCGTCGCCGATCACGGCGTACCCGCCCGGTGCGTCAGGAGGAGATGCCGTACGCGGCGATCCATCCGTTGACGACGTCCCAGTCGAGGTTCTCGAAGAACGCGTCCACGTACGAAGCCCGATCGGTCTGGTAGTCGAGGAAGTACGCGTGCTCGTAGACGTCGAGCGCGACGAGCGGGGTCGCGTTCCAGACCGGAAACGTGTTCTGCGCGTCGCCGATGTAGTTGAACAATCTGCCCTCGTCCCGGTCGTGCGCAGTCCAGGCCCAGCCTCGCGCGGCCATCGCGGTCGCCTTCAGGTCGGTCCTCCATCCGTCGACAGAGCCGAAGTCCCGCTCGACCAGCGCCCTGAACGCGCCGTCCGGGTCGCCTCCCTTACCGCCGAGGTGCGCGAAGTAGAGCTCGTGGTTCTTGATCCCACCGATCGCGAACGTGAGGTCGAGCTTGAGCGACCTCACCTCCGAGTACACCTGGTTCGCCGTCTCCCGGTCGGCGCCCGAGAGGAGACCCAGGATCTCGTTGCGCTTCACGACATACCCCTGGTAGAGCCGATGGTGCGCCTCGACCGAGGCGCGGGAGATCCCCGAGAGCTGGAGCAGCCTCGGGTCCAGCGGACGGGCGGAGATCTCCTCGAACGGGGGCATCGTGGCTCCTGGTGCGGCAGGACGGGACGGTCGGGAGCATATCCTTGCGTCGACAGACGACGACCGAAGGAGAGAGACCCGATGGCGTACTCCGTGCCCGACCTCGCATATCCCTTCGACGCGCTCGAGCCGCACATCGACGCGCGCACGATGGAGATCCATCACGACAAGCACCACGCCGCCTACGTCACGAACCTGAACGCCGCGCTCGAGGGCACCGAATGGATCGACCGGCCGATCGACGCGGTCCTGTCGAACCTCGAGATCCTCCCGGCCGACAAGCAGTCAGCCGTGCGCAACAACGGCGGTGGGCATGCGAACCACACGCTCTTCTGGGAGATCATGGGCCCGGACGGCGGTGGCGAGCCTTCGGGCGACCTCGGCGCGGCGATCTCCGACACGTTCGACTCCTTCTCCGACCTTCAGGCCCAGGTCAACGACGCGGGCGCCAAGCGCTTCGGCTCCGGCTGGAGCTGGCTCGTCTGGGACGGCACGGGGCTCGCCGTGCTTTCGACCCCGAACCAGGACTCTCCCGTGATGGAGGGCAAGACGCCGATCCTCGGCGTCGACGTCTGGGAGCACGCGTACTACCTCAACTACCAGAACCGCCGCCCGGACTACCTCGCCGCCTGGTGGAACGTCGTGAACTGGGACGCCGTGGCGGCGAAGTTCGACGCGGCTCGCTCGGGATAGCACGAAGCCCAATCCGATCGACCGCTCCGCACGTATTCCGGGGCATGGACGCGGCGATCCCCGTGCGGCTCGACTTGCCCCGCGCACCGAGAGGGGCCAGCATCCCGGAGGTGCGCGCCGACTCGCGATCCGACGCCGAGCTGATCGGCCTGGTCGCCGACGGCGACCACCGTGCGTTCGAGGAGCTCCATCGGCGTTACGCCAGGCCGGTGCTCGGGATCGCCCTGCGCAGGATCGGCGACAGGGGCCGAGCCGAGGACGCGACGCAGGACACGTTCGCGAGCCTGTGGCGCTCCGCCGGGCGCTTCGACCCGACGCGGGGCAAGGCGACGTCGTGGCTCTTCACGGTGGCCCGCAACGCGATCATCGACGGTCTCCGTCGCCGGCCCGAAGCGACGGTGGAATCGCCGCCCGACGTGGCGGAGTCGGGCCCCGGACCCGACGACGCGGCCGAGAGCGAGTGGGTCGCGTGGCGCGTACATCGCGCCCTCGAGACGCTGCCCGACCACGAGCGCACGCTCGTCGAGCTCGCCTACTGGAGCGGGCTCTCGCAGTCGGAGATCGCAGACCATCTGGACCTCCCGCTCGGGACGGTCAAGACCCGGACACGGTCCGCGCTGAGCCGGCTCGCGGACGAGCTTGGAGACGAGCTGCGATGACCGACGTGCGCGATCTCGTCGGCGACGTCGACCCCGAGGAGCTCGAGCAGCTGCAGCGCGTGCACACGCTCCTGGAGCAGGCGGGGCCCCCTCCGTCTCTCTCTAAGGACTTGGCGCGTCCGCCGGCGCGGAGTGCCGAGGTGATCCGGTTCCCCCGCCGCTACCGCCCGTTCGCGGCCGTCGCGGCCGTGGCCGCCGCCGCGGTGCTGTTCGCGGTGGGTTACGTCGTCGGCAACAACGGGCCCGGCGCCGAGTTCACCGTCGCGATGAGCGGTGCCGGCGGCGCCTCGGGGACGCTCGAGGTCTACGAGAAGGACGGCGCCGGCAACTGGCCGATGCAGTTGCGCGTCGCCGGTCTCGCCGACGGCCGCTACGCCCTCTGGCTGACGCGGAACGGCCGGCTCGCGGAGCCGTGCGGGACGTTCGCGGTCGCCTCGGGCGTGACGCGAGTGCCGCTCAACGCGCCGTACAAGCTCCGCGCATTCGACGGCTGGGTCGTCGTGCCCTCGGGCTCGAGGCAGCCGGTCCTGACCACCTGAGAGCGTGCCGGGCCGAGACGGCCCGGCACAGCCTCTCGTCCTAGCCGTTGTTGCCGTGCCCGTTGGCGTTGCCGTTGCCGTTGCCGTGCCCGGACGGTGGGCCGCTTGTGGCCCCCGTGGTGGGCTGGGCAGCGCCGGCAGCCGACGTGTGCTTCGGCCCCTTCGGGCCATGCGCCTTGCCCGGAGACCCGGACGAGGTCGTCGCGGTGTCCTCCGTGGTCACCTGCGACTGCTTGCCCTTGAGCTTCGCGGCCTTCACCTTCGCGGCCTTGAGCTTCGCGGCCTTGATCTTCGCGGCTTTGACGGCGGCGGCGGAGCAGGGGCCCATCGTGTCACCGTGGCGCTGATGCGCGCGAAGCCACGCGACCATCGCGACCTTGATCGTCACGTGGCCCTTGTGGCAGATGGTGACCTTGCCGTGGTACTGCCCGCCGGCCCCGTACTGCGCGTTCCCGGGGTTGGCGAGATCCTTTGCGAGCCCGGTGCCGCCGATCACCGCGAACGCGGCGACGGCACACACTGCGACGAGCGAGGCGATACCGACACGCGTGCCGAACGTTCGTTCTCTCATGCGTGTCCCCCTCTCTTGTGGACGACCAACACGGTATCGGATCGTGTCGCCGCGGTCGCAAGTCAGACCCCCCGATCTAGGGATTGTGGGTCGCGACCTCCGGCGCGAGCGGATTGAGAGCCCGCGCGCGGGCAATCGCGTCGGCGCGTTCGCGCTCGGCAGACGCAGCTCCGAGCGAGAGCCAGGCGCTCCACGAGCGCGGATCCCTGCGGATCGCGTGACGCAGATCCGCGCGGGCTTCGGGAACGTGCCCGAGAGCGAGCTCCGCCTCGCCCATGAGCTCCCACGGCTCCGCCGCCCATGGCCTGAACCGGTGCGCGCGGACCGCCGCACGCCGCGCCGCTGCAGCATCCCCGCGGTCGAGGAGGTCGCTGGCGTCCGCAGATGCGCCGTTTCCGACGTGAACCCCGATCGACGCGACGGCGAGCAGGGTCGCGCCGCCGAGGACGAGGACGCGCGCGGGCGCGGTGAGCGCGCGCGGCGGCTCCGGCGGGCCGTGTCGAACGAGTGCGACGCCGAGTAGCAGCGTGCACAGCGTGACGGCCGGCAACTCCCAGTCCCAGTCCAGGGCGGCGTGCGCGACGAGCGCCACGTAGGCGGCCATCGCAGCGCGGCCGTCCGCGACGGCGGCGGCTCGACTCGCGACGACGAGCGGCGTCCCGAGCGCCAGGAGGAGGAGCGCGAACCCGACCGGGCCAAGCTCCGCGAGCGTCTCGAGGTAGAGGTTGTGGGCGTCGCGGACGAACAGGAGCGCCGGCCGCTCCCGAAGCCAGACGCGCGTGAAACCACCTGCGCCTTCCCCTCCGAGCGGATGTCGCTCGACCATTCGCGCAGCGACGTGCCAGTAGTCGCCGCGAGAGCTGGTCGAGGTGCTCAGAAGCCGGTCGGGCGCCCCGACGCCCTGCAGCGTCGACGGAGCCGAGCGCGATTGCCGGACCTCGTACGCGCCGACGGCGACGACTCCCAGCGCGAGCACCGCGGAGCCGGCAACGACGAGGCGCCGCCACCGGAAGCCCGCATCGTCGGCCACCTCTGCGGGTCCCCGCCGGGTTGCGAGCCATCCGCCTGCGACGCCGAGGATTGCGACCGCGACGAGCGCGACCAGCTCGCGCAGAGCGACGCCGTCGTCCTGCAGCCGACCGGTGGCGGAGACGACACCCACGCCGAGCAGACCCGACGCTCCGACGAGCGCGATGGTCGCGAGCCCACGCGGCGCCGCGGTCATCACGCAGAGGACGAGTAGCCCTGAACGCGGCCGCGAGGACCGAGCCACGCGACAACGAGAGGGCGAGCGCCACGGCCGCCGGCGCAGCGAGACCGCCCCCGAGCGCACGGCCGAGACGCCCTCTTCCCGTGGCGAGCCCGAGACCGAGCACGAGCGCTGTCGCCGCCACGATGCCCGCTGCGTTCGGATACCCCACGGGAAGCTCCAACCGCTCGTCGGGCACGCCGGAGCCGAGCGCGTGCGCGAGCAGCCCCGTCACCGTGGTCGCTCCGGTCCCGGCGAGGACGGCAAGGACGAGGTCGCCGGCACGGCGCGAAGGCACGGCGAGGAGCGCCACCAGCGCCGCCATCGCGTAGATCAGCGTTCGCTCGGCCTCGAGCAGCGGCGCGTCGGGTGCCACGGCCCACGCCGTCGTCACCAGCTGCCACCCGGCGAGTGCGAAGAGCGCACCGACGAGCGCCGCGGTTCGACGCCCCACCTCGACCGTTTCGGCGACGATCCCGACGACGGCAAGCCCGATCGCGCCGAGAAGCAGGAGCGCGCCCCAGCTCCTGGGGAAGTACCCGCCGCTCCACCACGCCACCACGGTCAGCGCGGTGGCCGGCACGGCGACGGTGAGGACCCGCTGCACCAACCGGAGACACGCTAGACCGGGCCGCCGACGGCTGGGATCTGCCTGGAGAAAACACTGAGCCGGCAAACCCGAAGGCCCACCGGCTCAGATGCGGAGACTCTACGGTTCCGCTCCCGGTCACCGCAAGGGCAGCCGTCGAGAGAATTGCCGCAATTTGCGGTTTTTTGGCGGCGGGCTACGCGCGGCGGATCGAGAGGACGCGCGCCTTCCACGCCCCGCGCGGCGCTCGCACGTCGACCACGTCGCCGACGGTGGCGCCCATCAGCGCCGCGCCGAGCGGGGAGTCGGTCGAGACGCCGCCGCCGACGGAGGAGATCGTCACCTCCATCGTCTCGCCGTGCTCGTCCGCGACCTCGACGATGGAGCCCGGGCCGACGTGCTCGTCGGTGTCGTGCTCGACGACGACAGAGTTGTGGAGCCGCTCGCGCAGCTTCGCGATGCGGGCCTCGAGCAGCCCCTGCTCGTTCTTCGCCGCGTGGTACTCGAAGTTCTCGGAGAGGTCGCCGAACGAGCGCGCGGTGGCGATGGCCTCGATCGCCGCGGCGCGGCGCGGGCCTTCGAGCTCCTGCAACTCTGCCTCGAGCGCTTCCTTCTGCTTCTGCGTGAGCACCTCGCCCTGCTCCGGCATGCCGGGCAGGCTACCGCCCCTCAGCCGGGGTCGCGCTCGTACGTCACGCGGACCCACCCGTCGCCGGGCTCGCGTCTGGTCTCCCGCCACTCGCGCCAGTCGACCTCCGGAAAGGTGGTGTCGCCGTCGGGCTCGTGGTCCACGCGCGTCAACAGCAGCCGGTCGGTGTGCGGCAACGCGGCGGCGTAGAGCTCGCCGCCGCCGACCACGAACACCTCCTCGTCGATCGCCGCGGCTCGCTCGAGCGCCTCCTCGATGCCGTGGGCGACGACCACCTCGGCTGCCCCAGGCGCCCAGTCCCGGTCGCGGGTCACGACGACGGTTGTCCGGCCCGGCAGCGGACCCCCGATCGACTCGTACGTCCTGCGGCCCATCACGAGGACATGGCCGAGCGTCGTCTCCTTGAACAACCGAAGCTCGTCCGGCAGGTGCCACGGCAGACCACCGTCGGCGCCGATCACGCCGTTGCGCGCGACGGCGACAACGATCGTGACGCTCACGACAGACCTCTACTAGACGGCGATCGGGGCGCGGATCGCGGGGTGCGGGTCGTAGCCGACGACCTGGATCGACTCGAACCCGAAGTCGTCGATCTCGCGACAGGCGGGATCGAGCTCCAGCCTCGGCAGCGCACGCGGCTCACGGCCGAGCTGCTCGCGTGCCTGGTCGAGATGGTTGAGATAGAGGTGGGCGTCCCCGAGCGTGTGGACGAAGTCGCCCGGCCTGAGCCCGGTCACCTGGGCGACCATGTGCGTCAGCAGCGCGTACGAGGCGATGTTGAACGGCACGCCGAGGAAGAGGTCGGCCGAGCGCTGGTACAGCTGGCACGAGAGGCGGTCGCCCGCGACGTAGAACTGGAACAGCGCGTGGCACGGCGCGAGCGCCATGCGCGGGAGCTCGGCGACGTTCCACGCACTGACGACATGCCGGCGCGAGTCGGGGTCTTCACGGATGCGGTCGACCACGCCCTGGAGCTGGTCGATCGAGCCCCCGCCCGGCGCGGGCCAGGACCGCCACTGGACGCCGTAGACCGGCCCGAGGTCGCCGTTCTCGTCGGCCCATTCGTCCCAGATCGTCACACCGTGCTCCTGGAGCCAGCGGACATTCTGGTCGCCCCGGATGAACCAGAGCAGCTCGCCGACGACGGAATGGACGTGCACCTTCTTCGTGGTGACGAGCGGGAACCCGTCCTCGAGGTCGAACCGCAGCTGATGCCCGAAGATGCTCAGCGTCCCGGTGCCGGTGCGATCGTCCTTGCGGGCGCCCTCGTCGAGCACGCGCCGCAGGAGATCGAGGTACTGCTCCACGCGACGGACGGTACCAACCGACCCGGCCGCATCCTTTCGGCCACATCACCGACTGGGAGCAGTGGCCCGCGGCTCTCAGAAGAGGCCGACGGTGTTGCCGGCCGCGTCGATGTCGATCGAGAAGGCGGCAGGCTGCTTGCCGAGCCCGGGCATCGTCTGCATGTCGCCGCAGAGCGCGACGATCCAGCCCGCGCCGGTGTACGGCCGTAGGTCGCGCACCGTCACCGTGAAGCCCGTCGGCGCGTTCAGGAGCGACGCGTCGTGCGAGAGCGAGAGATGCGTCTTCGCCATGCAGATCGGCAGGTTGCCGAGGCCGCGCGCCTCGAAGGTGGCGGCCTTGTCGCGCGCCGTCTTGAGGAGGAACACGTCGTCCGCGCCGTAGACCTTCGTCGCGATCGCGCGGATCTTCTCCTCGATCGACGCGTCGAGCGGGTAGGCGTACCGGAAGTCGTTCTGCTCGTCCGCCGCCGCGACCACCGCCTCGGCGAGCGCGCTCGCGCCCTTCCCGCCATCCTCGAACGCGGTGTTCACCTCCGCCGCGTACGCGCCGTGCTCGACCGCGAGCCGCCGGACGAGCTCGAGCTCGTCGTTCGTGTCCTCGGCGAACTTGTTGACCGCCACGACCGCGGAGAGCCCGAACTCGCGGATGATTCCGATGTGGCGCGCCATGTTGGCGGCCCCGCCCTCGATCTCGGCGAGGCCGCCGTCGACGTCGCCGCCGTGGTGCTTCAGCGCCCGCACCGTCGCGACGAGGACGACGGCGCTCGGACGAAGCGCCCCGATGCGGCAGGTGATGTCGAAGAACTTCTCCATGCCCATGTCCGAGGCGAACCCCGACTCCGTAACCAGGAAGTCGCCGAGCTTCAGGCCGACCCGGTCGGCGACGAGCGAGTTGTTCCCGTGCGCGATGTTCGCGAAGGGCCCGCAGTGGACGAAGGCGGGCTGGCCCTCGAGCGTCTGCACGAGGTTCGGCTTGAGCGCGTCCTTGAGCAGGACGGTCATCGCGCCGGCCGCCCCGATCTGCTCGGCGCTGATCGGCTCACCGTCGTACGTCTCGCCGATCGTGATGCGCCCGAGCCGCTCCCGGAGGTCGTGGATGTCGCGCGCGACCGCGACGACCGCCATCACCTCGCTCGCTGCGGTGATGTCGAATCCGGTCTGACGCGGGTAGCCGTTCACGCGCCCGCCCAGCCCCGTGACGACGTCGCGCAGCGACCGGTCGTTCATGTCCATGCACCGCCGCCAGGAGACCGTCAGCGGGTCGACGCGCAGGAGGTTCCCGTGGAGCCGATGGGCATCGATCAGCGCAGCCAGCAAGTTGTTCGCGGCCGTGATCGCGTGGATGTCACCCGTGAAGTGGAGGTTCAGATCCTCCATCGGCACGACCTGCGCGTAGCCGCCGCCGGCGGCACCGCCCTTGATCCCGAAGATCGGGCCAATCGACGCCTCGCGGATCGCCAGCACGGACCGCCGGCCGAGGACTCCGAGCCCCTGGACGAGCGAGACGGACGTCGTCGTCTTCCCCTCGCCCGGCGGCGTCGGCGTGATCGCGGTGACGTTCACGACCTTCCCGTCGGGCCGGTCGGCGAGGCGGTCGAGGATCGAGAGGTCGACCTTGGCCTTGTATCGACCGTAGAGCTCGAGCTCGTCTGGCTCGATCCCGGCTTCGGCTGCGACGTCGGCGATGGGGAGAAGCGTTGCGGCCTGCGCGATGTCGAGGCTCGAGCGCATCGTCGGTGTCGCTCCTTTCGGTCGGGTCGTTGCGGGTAGACGCGCGTTTCGGGGCTGCGGCTCGGGCGCAAGTTACAAGTTGCAACTTGCGCTCACCCGGCGAGGCGGAGCTAGTGCTGGGCGAGGACGCCGAGGTGCCGCTCGTGGGCGCCTGTCGCGAGGATCTCCTCGACCTGCGCGATGACGTGCCGGAGCTCGTCGTCGGAGGTGAAGTAGTGCGGCCCCAGACGAATGCCGGCATCCGGCCGGAAGTCGCAGAGGATCTCCCGTTCCATCAGCTCGCGGTGAACGGCAGGGAAGTCGGGGACGTCGATCGTGACGGTGCCGCCGCGTCGCTCGGGGGTTCTCGGGCTGCGAACTTCGAAGCCTGCCCGATCCGCGAGGTCGAGCAGGAGCTGCGTCTGGCGCAGGGAGTTCGCACGGATGCGGTCGACGCCGATCTCCTCGATCAGGTCGTATCCGGGGGTTGCGGCGAAGTGCGCGGGCACGTTCGGGGTCCCCGTGAGGAACCGCGCCGCCCCGGACGCGAAGCGCATCTCCTCCTCGAAGGCGAACGGCGCCTCGTGCGCCTGCCAGCCCGTGTAGGTCGGCGTAAGTCGGTCGGCGAGATCCGGGCGGACGTACAGCCACCCGTTCCCGGGGCCGCCGCAGAGCCACTTGACCGAGCCGCCGACGGCGAAATCGACGTCGAGCGCGGTGAGGTCGAGCGGGACGATCCCGGCCGACTGGTAGCAGTCGAGGATCACGTGGGCCCCGACCTCGTGCGCCCGGCGGACGATCGGCTCGACGTCCTGGATCTCGGCGACCTTGAAGAGGACGTGGCTGATCGGGACCAGGAGGGTCCGCTCGTCGATCGCGTCGACGATCGCCTCGTCGTCCTCGCAGACCACGACCTCGAGCTCCGGCTGCGCCTGGTACAGGTAGCGCACCGAGGGGAAGTTCGCGCGCTCGTAGACCATCCGGTTGCGGCGGGCGTCCGGCGGGAGGAAGCAGCTGAGCACGACCGCCTCCGCGACCGCGACGTTCTGATGCATGACCGTGGAGCCGGGCGGCGCGCCGACGATCCTCCCGACCTGATCGCCCACGTCCATCGGCGTCGTCCACCACCCCTCGCCCCAGCTGCGGATCCCGCGTTCGGCCCACATGCGGGCATACTCCGCGAGACGTTCCTCGGCGCGCCGCGGCATGGCGGCCAGCGAGTGGTTGATCAGGTAGGTCGTGTGCTCGAGGATCGGGAACTCCGCGCGATAGTCGAGCAGCTCCCGCATCCCGGGAGGGTAGACCTTCCCGTGGAACGATTGGCACACCAGCGGCACAGGCTTGCCCTTGACGAAAATCGTGTCTGACACCCCGTTGTGCACCGCCGCCACGCGATGAGGGCGATGGTGCTGCGCGAGCAGGGTCGGCCGCTCGAGGAGGCAACGGTGCACGACCCGGCGCCGGGGTCCGGCGAGGCCCTGCTTCGTGTCCTGGCCTGTGGGGTCTGCCGCACCGACCTCCACGTCGCGGACGGGGAGCTTCGGCACCCCAAGCTGCCGCTGGTCCTCGGGCACGAGATCGTCGCCGAGGTCGTCGAGAGCGCCGGACGGTTCTCGCCGGGCGAGCGTGTCGGCGTGCCGTGGCTCGGCTGGACGTGCGGCCGTTGCGCGTACTGCCTCTCCGGACGCGAGAATCTCTGCGACGCCGCGCGGTTCACCGGCTACGACGTGGACGGCGGCTACGCCGAGCTGTGCGTCGCTGACGAGCGCTTCTGCTTCCCGCTACCGGAGAGCTACGGCTACGTCGAGTCTGCGCCGCTCCTCTGCGCCGGGCTGATCGGGTTCCGTTCGCTCCGGATCGCAGGCGACGCGGAGCGCATCGGGCTCTACGGCTTCGGCGCCGCCGCGCACATCGTCTGCCAGGTCGCCGTCGCCGAGGGCCGCCGGGTCCATGCCCTGACCCGGCCGGGCGACCTCGAGACACAGGCGTTCGCGCGCGCCCTCGGCGCCACGTCGGCCACGGACACGCAGGAGGGCCCGCCCGAGGAGCTCGACGCAGCGATCCTGTTCGCGCCGGCCGGGGAGCTCGTCCCCCTGGCGCTTCGCCATGTCGCAAAGGGCGGCACGGTCGTCTGCGCCGGAATCCACATGAGCGAGGTGCCCTCGTTCCCCTACGAGCTCCTCTGGGGCGAGCGCGTCGTCCGCTCCGTGGCGAACCTCACGCGCGCGGACGGCGAGGAGTTCCTCGCGACGGCGCCGCGGGTGCCCGTGCGGACGGAGGTCGAGGCTGTGCCGCTTGCCGACGCGAACGAGGCGCTCGGCCGCCTGCGCTCGGGCGCCGTGCGCGGCGCGCTCGTCCTCGTGCCGTGAGCTAGGGCCTAGAGGCTTGATGTGGGTTACGGGTGCGTGCGGGGAGGGCATGCGCCAAGCAGCGTGGCCGGATCAGTGCTCGCCGATACCCGAAGGTATCGGCGAGCAGCGAGACGGCCGCGATGCGCCGCGCGCAGGCCCCCAGCCGTGCGTGCCCATAACCCGCATCAAGCCTCTAGGACACGCGCCTGAGCAGCGCGAGCGCACGCTGATCCCAGGGGACACGGTGCGTCATGCCCGCGGAGCGCATCGTCCCGCGGTGCGCGAGGTACCAGTCGTACGTCTCGCAGAGCGTCTCCGCGTTCGAGAGCCGGGGCTCCCAGCCGAGCAGGCTGCGCGCCCTGTCGATCGAGACGAACGAGTCGCGATGCGCGGTGCGGTAGTGCCATTCCGCGAGCGGCGAGAGGCGCGCGAGCTCGAGCGCACGGAGCGCGAGCTCGGCGGGACGCGCCGGGACCGGCCGGAGGCGGGAGCCCGAGCCCGCGTGCGCGACGAGCGCCTCGAGGTCCTCCCTCACGGTGCCGAAGCGCGCCGCACCCACGTTGAGCGCCTGTCCGGCGACGTCGGCGTCGAGGCAGCGCACCACCGCGTCACAGAGGTCCTCGACCGCCAGGAGCTGGTAGCGGTTCGTCCCGTCGCCGAGGATCGGGATGCGGCGTCCTTCGCGGATCCAGTCGAAGAGGATCTCGAAGACACCGAGGCGTTCGGGGCCGAGAAACGTCTTGGGGCGCACGATCACCGACTCGAGGCCCCGCCGTGCGAACGCGTCACAGAGTCGCTCCGCGTCGATCTTCGACGCGCCGTAGTGCCCGACGCCGACGAGCGGGTCGTCCTCGTCGATGGGATGGCGCTCCGGCACGCCGTAGACGGCGGTCGAGGAGATCAGCACCACGCGCCCGACGCCCGCTTCGAGCGCGGCGGCCAAGGTGACCGCGGCGCCGTCGACGTTGACCGAGCGGATCGCGGCGCGGCTCTCCTGGATCGGCAGTGCGGCCGCGGCATGGACGAGCACGTCGGCGCCCGCGACGAGCCGTCGCGCGTCGACGGTCGAGCGGACGTCGCCGCGCAGCTCCTCGACGCGCCCCTCGAGCCCTGGGTCGTCGAGCGGCGCAACGTCGAGGGTGCGCACCGCGTGGCCGTCGGCGATCAGGCGCCGGGAGAGATGCAGGCCGAGGAAGCCCGCGCCGCCGGAGATCGCGACGAGCACCTCGGGAGCCTAGTGAGCCGTCACCGAGATGCCGCGGGCGTGGCGTTCTGGGCCGGCGTCTCGACGGGAGGCGGCGCGCCGTTGACGAGCACTGCGGCCGCGAGGAGCACGACGATCGCGACCGAGGTCTCGGCGAGCAGGCTCACGCCGACGCCGTGGACACGGTCGCCGCGCTCGAGCCGCGGGCGGACGATCATGTGGTGCATCCCGCCCCAGGACAGGGCGAAGAGGACGAGCCCGATCTTGATCAGCAACGTCTGGCCGTACGAGGTGGTCCAGAGGTCGTGCACGTCGGGGAGGCGCTCGATCGCGACCACGGTTCCCGCGAGGACGAGGACCCCGACGAGGCCGATCGCGACCCGCGAGAAGCGGAGGAATGCCGCTCGCCGCATGTGCGGCGCAAGCGGCCACACGACCACTGAGAGGGTGATCACGCCTCCGGCCCAGAGCATCGCCGTGACGAGGTGCACCCAGTCGGCGACCTCGCCGACGAGCGACGCATTTGGTTCCGTCGCCTGATGGCTCGACAGCGAGTAGCCCCATGCGAGGGCGATCGCGAGCAGGAACGCGGGCCACCTGAGCGAGGGCAGGTCGAGCGCCCACGCGATCGCGAGGATCGTCATGCACGCGCCGTACCCCAGCGTCGTCAGCAGGAACGCGATGCCGAAGCGGGTGGACTCGGCGAACGGCGAGAGATCGGAATAGAGGAGGTCCACACCGGAGACCTGCAGCGCGTTCGCGCAACGGATGACGAAGCCGATGATCCCGGCGTTGACCGCGACGACCGCGCCAAGTGTCCCGAGCAGGTGGATCCTGCGCTCGACCCGCGGATCGACCGGCCGAGGCAGGATCAGCAAGCGGATCCCGACCACGCCGATCAGGAGCGCGAGCGCGACGAAGAGCACCCAGCGGGCGACGTCGTCGCGCCAGGTCTGGCCGGACGAGCCGACTGCCTCCGTCGGCGACGGCGCGTCGACGCCGACCCCGAAGGTGAAGACCCCGTTCGTGACATGGCCGTCGGCCGAGATCTCGTGCCAGCGAACCGTGTACGCCTCGCCGCGCACGAGCCCGTGCACCGGGGCGCGGACCACCGTCCCCCCCGCTGCCTGGCTGACCCTGCCCGAGAGTCGACGGCCGTCGGCGCCGAGGACGATGATCGAGTTGGCGGTCGCCGTGACGGACTGGTCGTAGCGGAGCGTGATCTCGGTCGGGGGCGTCTCGACGCGGCTCTGCTCGCCCGGGTGCGCCTCCTTCAGCGTCGCGTGCGCGGCCGCGCCCGCCGGTGCGAGCAGCGCAGCGAGAACGGCGCAGAGGAGCGCCCGCCTCACCGCGAGCCGCCGCCGGCGAGGTCGGAGAGGTGCCCGAAGATCGGCGCGATGTCGCGGTCGGCGAAGAGCATCACCGCGACGGCGATCCACGCGATCGCGAACCCGTAGGCCCAGATCGCCCGCCGCGGGAGGAACGCCGCGCCGAGCGGGAAGAGCGAGGAGATCACGAGCGTCCAGCCGATCAGGTGGTGGAGGAACGCGGAGCGGGCGAACAGCCACCCGTTCTGCTCGTGGACGAGGAACGACGCCCCCGAGATGAACAGCGCGCCGGCGGTGACAAGCGACCAGTAGGAGGCGTGCAGCCTGCCGCGGATCACCGCGAGCTGCACCGCGCCTGCGGCGGTCGCCGCCTGGGCCCAGACCGAATGCGCGACGAGGTGCAGCGTCGAGAAGGTCGAGAAGATCGCGATGAACCAGAGCCAGAAGCCGGCCGCCAGCGCAAGCGAGGGCCAGAGATAGGCGCGCCAGCGACGCTGCCGGAAGACCGTTGTCCCGACGATCGCCTCGGCCAGGACGACGAGCCCGAAGAAGAGGAAGCCGGCCGCGAACAGCCAGTGGGCGATCTCAGCCCTCGGGAGCATCCCGGCGCTCGGCGGCCTCGAGGTCGTCGACGATCCCCGGCGCGACGACGAGCGCGAACACCAGCCCGACGAGCACGACGAGCAGCGGCGGCTGAACCGCCCAGTCCCAGAAGCCTTTCCCCTCCGGGTAGAAGAAGGTGACGCGGTACGGCTGGGCGAACGCCCACACGATCCCGCCGAGCACGGTCAGCGGTCCGAGCGCCTCCACGGCAAGGACGCGGAGGCCGCGTCGCGATGCGCGCGCGCGAACCGCGGCTTTGGTGCGAGAGGTGACGAACTCGTTCACGACTGATCTGCCTCCGCGAGTCAGTCTGGCATGGCCGTCACGCCCTGCGCAAACGGGTGATGTCGCTAGCGCGTGAGGACGCCCTCGGGACTGACCTTGACGCCGTGACGCCCGAAGTCCTCTCGCGAGAGCGTCCGTACGAGGCCGTGCGCCGCCTCCGAAGGGTCGAGTGCCGGCAAGCCGGCGCCCACCATGTGGGTCGGCACGAGGCGGCCGGCCTCGAACCGTCCCGCGCCGTCGAGGGTGACGCGCAGGATCGCGCTCGTCGACAGCGGGCCGCCGAGCGAGAACACGTCGTAGCCCGCGAAGTTCCCGAGGGAGTACGCGATCAGCCGGCCCTTGTACCACTCCATCCCACGCAGGACATGCGGCCCCGAGCCGACCACGAGGTCGGCGCCGGCGTCGACGGCCGCGTGCGCGAAGCGCATCGGGTCGCCACGGTTCTCACCGAGGAAACGCTCCGTCCCCCGGTCCACGTGCTGGTGGTCGCGGCCCTCGGCGCCCGCGTGCATCGTCACGACGACGACATCGGAGATGCGGCCGGCGGCGCGGACGAGCTGCTTCGCCGCCGCGATGTCCGTGAGCGAGGCGGCCCAGGGGTAGGGCGCGAACCCGACGGTCGCGACGCGGATGTCGCCGACCTTCTGGATCGTGATCTGGTTCGGCCGTCCCGTGTGGAGAAGGCCCGCGCGGCGCAGCGCGGCGATCGTCTGCTGCAGGCCCGCCTGGCCGTAGTCGAACGCGTGGTTGTTCGCGAGGTTCATCACGGTGAACCCGGCCCGCTCGAGCCAGCGCGCGTACGAGGGAGGTGTCTGGAACGCGAAGCAGTTCGTGCTCGCCGCGCCGCATTTCGAGCTCCCGCCGGTCGACAGCGTGCCTTCGAGGTTGCCCAGCACCACGTCGCCGGCGAGGTCCGTCTGTACGTCCGAGAAGAACGACCGGCCCCCGTCGGGCGGGAGCTTCGGCGTCGACCCCATCACGATGTCCCCCGTCGCGACGATCGCGACCACACCCGGCGGGACCTTCTTCGCGGCACGCTTCTTCGCCGGCTGCTTCGTCTGCGTCGTGCGGGCCGTCGTCGTCGGGGTCGACGACCCCGCGACCGCCTCGCGCGAGGCGACGGCAGGCTTGGGCGCGCCGTGGACGAGCAGCGAGAAGACGAAGGCGAACGCACAGACGACTGCGCCTGCGCGCACGATGAGCGCGATCCCGCGCATCGGAAGCGCTAGCTGCGGTTGCCGAGGAAGACGAGCGCGTAGTACGCGAGCTGCGTCAGCGCGGCGAGCGCGGCGGCGACGTAGGTCATCGCGGCGGCGGTGAGCACCTTGCGGGCGCCCTGCGACTCACCCGCCGTGACGAGGCCCATGTCGTTCAGCTGGCCCAACGCCCGCCGCGACGCGTCGAACTCGACCGGAAGCGTGACCAGCTGGAACAGGACGACGACGGCGTAAAGGATGATCGCGAAGGTGACGAGCCCGAACAGCTGGGCGAATGCGCCGATCATCAGCAGGAAGATCCAGGCATTGGAGGCGAATGCGACCGCCGGCCACATCGCCGAGCGGAGCCGGAACGGCGCATACGCCTTGGCGTGCTGGATCGCGTGACCGACCTCGTGGGCGGCAATCGCAGTCGACGCGACCGCCCGACCGCCGTACACCGGCTCCGAGAGATGCACCGACTTCTGCCGCGGGTCGTAGTGGTCGGAGAGCGGCCCGCCGGGGGACGTCTCGACGGGCACGTTCTGGAGCCCGTTCCGGTCGAGGATCTGCCGCGCGACCTCCGCGCCGCTGAGCCCGTTGGCGACCGGGACCTCGAGATTCGCCGCGACGGTCTTCTTCAGCCAGCGCTGAACGACGAAGCCGATGATCAGCGGCGGGATGAGGAAGACGAAGTAGAGGCCCCAGGTGCTCATCTGCGCGAAGGGTAGCAACGGCGTCCGGTCGCCACGGATCTCCGAGACCGCGCATGCCCAGCCAGTTCCGGGCCAGCGGTCGGCCGACCGCCACGCGATGGCGTGGGCGACGTAGCGCTCAGTCCGCCGTCTCGGCCCGGGCGGCGACGAACGCCTCGACCGCCTGCTCGACGTCCTCGTCCGTGTGCGCGGCGGACATCTGCGTGCGGATCCGCGCCGTGCCGAGCGGCACGACCGGGTACGAGAACGCGACGGCGAAGACGCCGTGGCCGACGAGCTTCGCGGAGAAGTCGGCCGCCTGCTGCGCGTCGCCGATCATCACCGGGACGATCGGATGCTCGCCCGGGAGGACGTCGAAGCCGAGCGCGCTCATCCGCTCCCGGAAGACATGCGTGTTCGCCTCGAGGCGCTCGCGAAGGTCGTCGGAGCGCTCGATCAAGTCGAGGGCCTTCAGGCTCGCGCCGACGACCGCCGGCGCGAGGCTGTTCGAGAAGAGATACGGGCGGGCCCGCTGACGGAGCAGCTCGACGATCTCCCTGCGTCCCGAGACATAGCCGCCGCTCGCGCCTCCGACGGCCTTGCCGAGCGTCCCCGTGAGCACGTCGACGCGCTCGACGACCTCGTGGAGCGCGTGCGTCCCGCGGCCGCCGGGGCCGACGAAGCCGACGGCGTGCGAGTCGTCGACCAGGACGAGCGCGTCGTGGCGGTCGGCGAGGTCGCAGATCTCGTCGAGCTTCGCGTGGTACCCGTCCATCGAGAAGACGCCGTCCGTGGCGACGAGCCGGTGCCGTGCGTCCGCGCAGTCGGTGAGCTTCGCCTCGAGCTCCTCCATGTCGCCGTTCGCGTAGCGCTCGCGCCGCGCCTTGCAGAGCCGGATCCCGTCGATGATCGACGCGTGGTTGAGCTGGTCGGAGATCACCGCGTCGCGCTCGTCGAGCAGAGCCTCGAACACGCCGCCGTTCGCGTCGAAGCACGAGGAGAAGAGGATCGTGTCCTCCGTGCCGAGAAACGCGGAGAGCCGCTCCTCGAGCTCGCGATGGAGGGACTGCGTGCCGCAGATGAACCGCACCGAGGCCATGCCGTAGCCCCAGCGGTCGAGCGCCTCGTGGGCCGCCGCGACCATCTCCGGGTGGTTGGCGAGGCCGAGGTAGTTGTTCGCGCAGAGGTTGAGGAGCTCGCCCTTGCCCTCGACCTCGACGTGCGCGCCCTGCGGCGTCGTCATCGTCAGCTCGTGCTTGTACAGGCCCTGGTCTCGGAGCTCCTCGAGCCGGGTGGTCAGATCGTCGCGAACGGCGCCGTAGCTCATGACGCAGCCCCCTTCCAGTCGAGAAGCACCTTGCCCGAATCGCCCGAGGCGGCGACCTGGAATGCCTCCTCGAACTCGGTGTACGGGAACCGGTGCGTGATCACCGGCGAGATGTCGAGCCCCGAGTCGACGAGCACGCTCATCTGGTACCAGGTCTCGAACATCTCGCGGCCGTAGATCCCCCGGAGCGTGAGCATGTTGAAGATCACCGGGTCGAGCTCGAGCTCGACGGCGGTCGTGGGGATCCCGAGGATCGCGATCCGCCCGCCGTGGGCCATGTTCCCGATACCCGACCGGAGCGCGTCCGGGTTCCCCGACATCTCGAGCATCACGTCGAACCCCTCCGTCATCCCGAGCTCGCGCTGGACGTCACCGAGGTCGCGTTCACGGGGATCGAGCGCGAGCGTCGCGCCCATCCGCTGCGCCAGCTGGCGGCGCGCCGGGTTGAGGTCGGTCGCGACGACGTGACGCGCCCCTGCGTGTCGCACGACTGCGACGGCCATGCAGCCGATCGGGCCGGCGCCCGTGACCAGGACGTCCTCGCCGAGCACGGGGAACGCGAGCGCGGTGTGCACGGCGTTCCCGAACGGGTCGAAGATCGCGGCGACGTCCTCGGGCACGCCGGGCCAGTGGTGCCAGACGTTCGTCATCGGCAGCACCACGTACTCGGCGAACGCGCCCGGCCGCTGAACGCCGAGCCCGATCGTGTGCGCGCACAGCTGGCGCCGCCCCGCCATGCAGTTCCGGCAGCGCCCGCAGACGACGTGCCCCTCGCCGCTCACCGTGTCGCCGGGCTGGAACCCGGTCACGTTGGAGCCGACCTGCGCCACCTCGCCGACGAACTCGTGGCCGATCACGAGCGGCACCGGGATCGTCCGCTGCGCCCACGCGTCCCAGCGGTGGATGTGCACGTCGGTGCCGCAGATCCCCGTCTTGACGACGCGGATCTTGACGTCGTTGATCCCGACCTCGGGCTCCGGCACCTCTTCGAGCCAGAGGCCCGGCTCGGCCCGGCTCTTCACGAGCGCCTTCACGAGACGCTCAATCAGGCGGCAGCGGATCGACGACCGCGTTCGCCGGAAGGTGCTCGGCGCGATCCCCCTCCGAGGCGAGGTCGTGACCCGGCGCGGGCCAGGGCGCGAGGATCAGAAGCAAGTGCGAGTCCTCCAGGGCCTTCACGGCGTGGCTCTCGCCAGGCTCGAAGACGACGAGCGTTCCGGCGGGGCACTCGGCGACCTCGCCGCCCGATTCGATCGTGACCTCGCCGGCGACGACCTGAACGACCGCACGCTCGCGCACCTGGTGGTCGCCGATCTCGCCGCCGCGCTCGAGCGGGATCACAACCGCGCGGCACTCGGGCGTGGAGAACAGCACCTGCGGCATCTGCTGGCCCGTTCTCGGCACGCGTGGGGCGTCGGGCCCCGGCGCACGCGGCGGCTCTTTCTCCGACGACGGGCCGAGCGAGCTGAGGTCCCAGCGTCTCATGCGGCATAGATTCGCAGACTCGCCGCGAGCGGGTCTCGGAAGTCGTTTTTAGACGGCGCCGCGGCGGCGCAAGGCTTCGTTCTGAAACGAGTTCTCAGGCCACGTCCGCAGCCCAGTCGCCGTAGAGGCTCGTGTAGAGCCCGCGCCGCGCGAGTAGCTCCTCGTGCGTCCCCTGTTCGACAACCCGTCCGTGCTCGAGGACGACGATCAGGTCGGCGTCGCGGATCGTCGACAGGCGGTGCGCGATGACGAACGCCGTGCGGCCGGCCAAGAGCTCGCGGAGCGCCCGCTCGATCCGGCGCTCTGTTCCGATGTCGACCGACGAGGTCGCCTCGTCGAGGATCAGGATCCGCGGGTCGGCGAGCAGCGCACGGGCAAAGGCGACGAGCTGGCGCTGCCCGAGGGAGAGCCGCGTCCCGCGCTCCCCGAGGTGGGTGTCGTAGCCTTCCGGCAGCTCCTCGACGAACGCGTCGACGCCGACGGCGCGAGCGGCGCGCTCGATCTCCTCGCCCGATGCGTCGGGGCGGCCGAACGCGATGTTGTCGGCGACCGTCCCGCCGAAGAGGAAGCCCTCCTGCGGAACGATCCCGAGCTGCGAGCGCAGCGAGCGCTGCGTCACGTCGCGCAGGTCGTGGCCGTCGACGGTGATCCGCCCCTCCGTCGGGTCGTAGAAGCGGGCGAGGAGCTTGGCGATCGTCGACTTTCCGGCACCGGTGTGGCCGACGAGCGCGACGGTCGTGCCCGCGGGCACGTCGAGCTCGAGCCCGTGCAGCACCTCGGGGAAGTCGGTCCCGTACCGGAAGCGGACGTCGTCGAAGTGGACTCGCCCGTCGATCCGCGGAAGGTCGATGGCGTCGGGCGCGTCGACGACCTGAGGCTTCTCGTCGAGAACCCCGACGATCTTGTCGAGCGCGGCGACCGCGGAGAGGAACGTGTTGTAGAGCTGCGAGAGCTGCTGGATCGGGTCGAAGAAGTTCGAGAGGTACAGCGCGAAGGCGAACAGGGTGCCGGCGGTCATCTCGCCGTGGTAGACGAGCCAGCCTCCGTAGCCGAACACGATCGCGATCGCGATCGACGAGAGCAGATCGACCGCGGGGAAGTAGATGCCGTTCAAGACGACGGTGCGGTAGTTCGCCGCCCGGTAATTCTCGTTGACCTCCCGGAACGCACGCTCCTGCTCGGGCTCCCGCGTGAACGACTGGACGACGCGCATGCCGGCGACGTCCTCGGCGAGCGTCGCGGTGACGAGCGCGAGCCGCTCCCGGACGTTGCGGTAGGCACGGTTCGAGCGGCTGCGAAACCACACGGTCACGAGCGCCATCGCCGGAAGGACGGTCAGCGAGGCGAGCGCGAGCCGCCAGTCGAGCAGGAACAGCACGACGGCCGTGCCAACGAGCAGCAGCGTGTTCTGGACGAGGCTCGTGACCCCGTCCGTCACGAGCTGGTCGAGCGCCTCGACGTCGTTCGTGATGCGGCTCACGATCACCCCGGTGCGGTTGCGCTCGTAGAAGCCCATCGAGAGCCGCTCGAGATGACGGAACAGACGGTTCCGCAGATCCGCGAGCATCCGCTCGCCCACCCAGCCGGTGAGGTACGTGTTCGCGGCGGAGAGCGCGAGGGCGGCGACCGCTGCGAGGAGGAAGAGCACCACGAGCTCGTTGAGCCGCGCGAGGTCACCCGTGGAGATGCCGTCGTCGATTGCGAGCTTCGCGAGGTACGGGGGCGCGAGCGCGACCAGCGTGTAGACGAGGAGCGTCGAGAGCGCGCCCGCGGTCCGTGCGCGATAGGGCAGCGCGAGCCCGATCAGCAAGGCGATCCGGCGCCGGGTGCGGCGCCAGGACCAGTCGCCGACGCTGCCGCCGCGGTCCTCGCTCAGGTGCCCGCCGGGCTGCCAGACCTTCATGCGATCTTCTCCTCGAACAGGCCCTCGAGCAGCCCGTGCTGGTGGAGCTCGCGGTACACCTCGTTCCGCTCGAGCAGCTCCACCTGCGTCCCGCGCGCGGTGATCCGTCCGTGCTCGAGGACGACGACCTCGTCGGCGAGCTGGATGGTCGAGAGGCGGTGGGCGATGATGATCGTCGTCCTGCCCTTCATCACCTCGGCGAGCCCCTCGCGGATGCGGGCCTCGGTGGTCGCGTCGACCGACGCCGTCGCATCGTCGAGGACGAGGATCCGCGGGTCGATGAGGATCGCGCGGGCGATCGCGAGCCGTTGGCGCTGGCCACCTGAGAGCGTGATGCCCCGCTCGCCGATCACCGTCTCGTAGCCGTCTGGCAGGGCCTCGACGAACTCGTGCGCCTGGGCCGCGCGCGCCGCCTCCACGACCTGCTCGTCCGTCGCATCGGGCGCGCCGAAGGCGATGTTCTCGCGGACGGTTGCGGAGAAGAGGAACGGGTCCTGCGAGATCACGCCGACCTCGCGTCGGAGCGAGCGGCGCGTCACCTCGCGCACGTCTACGCCGTCGACGAGGACACGGCCCGCGGTCGCGTCGTAGAAGCGCGGGACGAGCGCGGCAAGGGTCGTCTTGCCGGAGCCCGTGTGCCCGATCAGCGCGACGGTGCGGCCGGACGCGACCGTCAGATCGACGTCCTCGAGGACGAGCCGCTCCGGGTCGTAGCCGAACGAGACGTCCTCGAAGCGGATCTCCCCCGGGCCCGGCGGCATCGGCGCGGCGCCCGGGCGGTCGTCGACGCCCTCCGGCTCGTCGAGCACGTCGAAGATGCGCTCGCCCGATGCCGTCGCCCGCTGGGCCTGCCCGATCCACATCCCGAGGCTGCGGAGCGGGACGATCAGCATCGCGAGGAGCAGGTTGAAGAGGAAGAACTGCCCGAGCGACAGCGAGCCGGAGACGACGAGTCGGCCGGCAGCGAGCAGCACTCCGGCCTGGGCCAGCATCGGCAGGAACGAGAGGAGGGGCACGTAGAGCGCGCGCTGCCGGAACGCGCGCACGGTCGCGTCGAAGACCGACCCCGACGCGTCCTCGAACTGGGCCTGCCGGCGCTCCTCCTGCGCGAACGCCTTCACGACGTGCACGCCGACGATCGACTCCTCCGCGACCGTCGCGACCTCGCCGAGCTGCTGCTGCACATCCCGCAGGATCGGATGCGAGACGTGGCTGTAGCGGTACGCCACGAGGACGAGGATCGGCGTGATCGCCAGCACGATCAGCGCGAGCCGCCAGTCGACGAAGAGGAGCACGACCGTGACCGACACCACCGTGATCACGTGCTGGAAGAAGAAGATCAGACCGAAGCCGAGGAAGAACCGCACCGCCTGGAGGTCGACGGTCGCGCGCGACATCAGCTGGCCGGTCTGATATCGGTCGTAGAACCCGAACGACAGGCCGAGCAGGTGGCCGTAGAGGTCCTCGCGCATGTCGCGCTCGATGGCGAGCGCCTGGCGCCCGGAGATGATGCGGCGGCCATACATCAGCACGGCCTTCGCCACCCCGACCGCGAGGATCGCGACGACGATCCAGGCGAGGAAGCGCGTGCCCCGCTGCGCCTCGATCCCGTCGATCGCGACCGACGTGAGCACGACGATGGCGATCGCCGCCGCCTGGGAGAGCACGGCGAGGACGATCGACACGACGAGGGACCACCGGTACGGGCCGAGGAAGCGGAGGAGCCGGCCGAACGTCTGCCGGTAGGGAGCGGCGCTCACCCCGCCGAGCGTAGCCGCGTCGCTGCGCGTGGCCGTGGCAAGCGCGGCGAGAGCGTGTCCCTTCGTTCAGCCCCGCTCGGCGAAAGTGTCGGACACCGCTCTCGCCGCAGGGCGAGAAGAGGGCGCGCACTACCATCCCGACCGTGACCGCGGCCGCGAAGAAGGTGATGATCATCGGGCTCGACTGCGCCGAGCCGTCGCTCGTGCTCGATCGCTGGCGTGAGCGGCTGCCGGTGCTCTCGGGGCTGATGGGGCGCGGCGTCTCGGGCCGTCTCACCTCGATCGTGCCGCCGATCACGGTTCCCGCGTGGTCGTGCATGATGGCGAGCCGCACCCCCGGCGACCTCGGCGTCTACGGGTTCCGGAACCGCGCCGACCACACGTACGACGGCGCGTTCATCGCGGACGGCAGCGCGATTCGCGCCCCACGCCTGTGGGATCTCGTCGGCCGGGCCGGCGGGAGCTCCATCGTCGTCGGTGTGCCGGGCACCTACCCTCCGCGGCCGCTGCGCGGCGCGCTCGTGAGCTGCTTCCTCACCCCCTCGACGGAGAGCCGGTTCACCTACCCCCCGGCGCTCAAGGCCGAGGTGGAGGAGGTCGTCGGCGAGTACCTCTTCGACTGCACGAACTTTCGGACGGACGACAAGGACGACCTGCTGCGACAGGTCTACGAGATGACCGACAAGCGCTTCCAGCTCGCCGAGCACCTGCTCGCGACGAAGCCGTGGCAGCTCTTCGGGTTCGTCGAGATGGGGACCGACCGGATCCACCACGGCTTCTGGAAGCACATGGACCCCGAGCACCGCGGTCACGTACCGGGCGGGCCGTACGAGCACGTGATCCGCGACTACTACGAGCACGTCGACGGGCTGGTCGGCGGGTTGCTCGAGCATGCGGACGACGAGACGCTCGTGCTCGTCGTCTCCGACCACGGCGCGAAGCGGCTCGACGGCGGGATCCGCGTGAACGAGTGGCTCCGCCGCGAGGGCCTGCTCTCGCTCCGCGCCGAGCCGAACGGCGTCACGTCGCCGCGCGAGGCCGGGATCGACTGGTCGGGGACGACCGCCTGGGGTGAGGGCGGCTACTACGCGCGCATCTTCCTCAACGTCGAGGGCCGGGAGCCCGAGGGCATCGTCTCGCCCGCCGACTACGAGGCGGTGCGCGACGAGCTCGCCGAGCGACTGGCCGCGATCCCCGACGACCAGGGGCGGCCGCTTCAGACTCACGTCTACAAGCCCGAAGAGGTCTATCCCGAGGTGAGGGGAGTCGCCCCCGACCTGATCGTCATCTTCGGCGATCTCCTGTGGCGCTCGGTCGGGACGATCGGCGGCGAGGACGGCGTCCACACGCTCGAGAACGACACGGGCCCGGACGACGCGAACCACGCGCAAGACGGCCTCCTGATCGCCGCCGGCCCCGGGGTCGCCGCGCGCGGGACCCTCGACGCACATCTCCTCGACGTGGCGCCGACCGTGCTCGAGCTGCTCGGGCTGCCGGTGCCCGACGAGATGCGCGGCCACAGCCTGGCGTCGCGGCTGGCGGAGGCATGACGGCCTCTTTCGCAACCTGCAACGTCCGCGCGTTCCTGGGACGCCGCTCGCGGCGCGGGGCCGGAGGGCACAGTACGCGAGGTACGGGCCCGGAAGGCACCGTGCCGCGAGCGGCGTCAGGCGGCCGCGGAGCCCGGCTCCGCCGGGCGGGAGCGACCGCCGGCCAGGGGCGCGCGTGAATCTCGTCGTCTACGTGTCGGACGCGCTCCGGTCCGACCACGTCGGCTGCTACGGGGCACGCCGGGTGCACACCCCGACGATCGACGAGCTCGCCGGCGGCGGAGTCCGCTTCGACCAGGCGATCGCCGCCGCCCCGTGGACGTGCCCGTCGACCACGTCGATGATCACGGGGCTCTACCCGCAGCACCACGGCTACCTCCACTGGGACGCGACGCTCGACCCGGCGATCCCGACGCTGTTCACCGTCGCGGCGGCGCACGGGTACGCGACGGGCAGCTTCGTCTTCGACGAGAACTACCTGTTCAAGGGGTTTGCGGATGCGAACGTCGCCGGCACGAGCGAGACTCTCGACGGCGTCGTCGAGTGGCTGCGCGCGCATCGCTCGGTGCCGTTCGTCCTCTGGTTCCACAGCTGGGCGACGCACATGCCGTACGACATCCTCCACGCCGAGCGGAAGGAGTGGCTCGCGGCGAAGGACGCGATCATCGAGGGGATCCAGTCCGGCGACGCGGCGGCGCTCGAGACGTTGCGCGACGGCTACGCCCGCTCGGTCGAGCGCTCGTCCGAGACGTTCCTCGCCGGCTTCCTCGAGGCGCTCGACTCCCTCGGGCTGCGCGAGGAGACGGTGCTCGCGTTCACATCCGACCACGGCGAGTCGTGGGGCGAGCGGTTCGCCGACAAGGAGGCGGTGAAGGGGACGTACCACATGCACGGCGCAACCGTGTACGACGAGATCGTCGACGTGCCGCTGATCGTCTCCGCCCCGGGGCGCGTCGAGCCCGGAGTCGTCGGCTCGCAGGTCAGCCTCGTCGACCTCACGCCGACGCTGCTCGACCTGGCCGGTGCGCCGCTCGACGGCGTCGACGGCGTCTCGCTCGCGCCCGCGCTGCGCGGCGAGCCGACCGACGGGCGCGACGCCTGGATCGTGGCCACGGACGGGGGTCGCGTCTCGCAGCTCTCGCTGCGCCGTCCGCCGTGGAAGCTCACGGTCCACGTGGAGTCCGGCGAGGAGGAGGCCTACCGGCTCGATCGCGACCCGCGAGAGCGGGAGAGCGTCCCCGACGAGGCGCCGGGCGAGCTCCGCGAACGGGTCTACGAGGAGCTCGAAGGGCTCGAGCAACCCGAGCTGACGGCGGACGAAGAGGCCGCGGTCACGTCGCGTCTCACCGATCTCGGCTATCTGTAGCCTCCGGCGGTGATGGGCAGGCAGGAGCAGGCGGAGACGGCGCCGGCGCGCGCCGGCTCGGACGAGCGCGCCCTCTACGAGCGGATGGCGCTGATCCGCCGGTTCGAGGAGACGCTGCTCGAGCTCTTCGCCGCCGGCGAGCTGCACGGCACGACGCACACGTGCATCGGCCAGGAGGCCGACGCGGTCGGCGTGATCGCGTGCCTCGACCCCGACCGGGACGTCGTCGTCTCGAACCACCGCTGCCACGGCCACTACCTCGCCTTCACCGACGACGTCGACGGCCTCCTCCGCGAGGTGATGGGACGTGTCGGCGGCGTGTGCGGCGGCAAGGGCGGCAGCCAGCACCTGTTCGCGGGAAACTTCTACTCGAACGGTGTCCTCGGCAGCACGGTGCCACTGGCCGCCGGGATGGCGCTTGCCGAGCGCGAGAAGCAAAGCGATGCGGTGGTCACGGTCTTCGTCGGGGACGGCACGCTCGGGCAGGGCGTCGTCTACGAGAGCCTCAACATCGCCTCGCTCTGGGGTCTGCCGCTGCTGGTCGTCGTCGAGCACAACGGCTACGCGCAGTCGACGCCCTCGGTGCTGCAGCTCGCCGGTGACGTCGAGGCGCGGGCGCGCGCGTTCGGCATCGCGACGTCCCGCCACGACACGACCGACGTGCTCCGGGTGCGCTCGGCGGCACGCGAGGCGGTCGAGCACGTCCGCTCGACCGGCGCGCCGTACTTCCTCGTGCTCGACACCTACCGCTTCAGCCCGCACTCGAAGGGCGACGACTTCCGCGATCCCGAGGAGATCGCCGCGCGACGCCTGCGCGACCCGCTGACCGTCGCCGCGGGCCTCGTCGACGACGAGGAGCGCGACGAGCTCGCGGAGGCGGTGGAGCGCCGCGTCGCCGACGCTGTCCAGGAGGCGCTCGCGGCGCCGGTGGCGACGACCGTTGCGGCGGCGCAATGACTATGCGCTGCGGTCAGGCGCTGAACGCGGCGCTCCACGAGATCTTCGAGCGCGACGAGCGCGTCTACCTCCTCGGCGAGGACCTGCTCGATCCGTACGGCGGTGCGTTCAAGATCAGCCAGGGACTTTCCACCCGCTGGCCCGAGCGGGTGCTCACGACGCCCGTCAGCGAGCCGTCCATCTTCGGCATCACCGCAGGCCTGGCGCTGCGCGGCTACCGCCCGATCCTCGAGATCATGTTCGGCGACTTCATCGCGCTCGGGCTCGACCAGGTCGTGAACGGGATCGCGAAGTTCCGGGCGATGTTCGACGACCGAGTCACCGTCCCGCTCGTCGTCCGCACGCCGATGGGCGCGCGCCGCGGGTACGGGCCGACGCATAGCCAGTCGCTCGAGAAGCTCCTCGTGGGCGTCCCGGGGATCACGGTCGTGACGCCGAGCGAGTGCCACGACCTCGGCGCCATGCTGACCGAGGCCGTCGCCGACGACGAGCCGGTCTTCTTCGTGGAGAACAAGGTCATGTACGGCCGGCCGAACCGCAGGCCCGAGGAAGGGCGCGTCGGAGAGCTCGCGTGCCACGAGAGCGAGGGCCGCTACCCCGCGCTGACCTTCTCGGGAAACGGCTTCGGCCCCGCGGAGGCGACGATCGTCACGTACGGCGGGATGCTCCCGGTCGCGCTCGACGCGGCGACCGAGCTGATCCTCGAGCACGAGGTCTTCACCGAGGTCGTCGCCCTCGGCCGCATCCTCCCGCTCGATCTCGAGCCCGTGCTCGAGTCGCTGGGCCGGACCGGCTCGCTCGTCACCCTCGAGGAAGGGACGCTGACCGGCGGCGTCGGCGCAGAGCTCGCGGCGCGCGTCCAGGCCGAGGCGTGGAGCAACCTGCACGGGCCCGTGCGGCGCGTCGCCACGCGAGACGGCATCGTGCCCTCGGCTCGCAGCCTCGAGGACGAGGCGCTGCCGGGCGTCGAGGACGTCGTGGCGGCGGTTACCGCGCTCGAGCGAGTGGGAGGCTGACGCCCCTGCTCGAGGTCGTGCTCACCCGCGAGGATGCGAACAGCGAGTCGGCGCTGCTCGCCGAGTGGCTCGTCGACGACCGCACCGAGGTGCGCAAGGGCCAGCCGATCTGCGTCGTCGAGACGTCGAAGGCGTCCATCGAGATCGAGGCGTCGGGCGACGGCACGCTTGTCCAGCTCGCCGTCGCCGAGACCGAGGTCGAGCTCGGCTCGTCGATCGGCCTCATCGCGCAATCGGACGCCGACCTCGAGGCAGCGAAGGCACGCCTCGAGCACGCCGCTCCCGCGCCCGCCATGGAGGCAGGCCCGCGCAACGTGACGCGAAAGGCCGCCGAGCGCGCGGCCGAGCTGGGCGTCGACGTGAGCCTGATCGACAAGGCCGGCTTCGTCACCGCCGAGGACGTCGAGGCCTTCGCGGCCGCCTCGGCGCGCGACGAAGCGGGCGGCGCAGCCGAGACGGACGTCCTCCTCGACGGGCTCTCGATGGAGAACGTGACCCTCCCCGCGATCTTCTTCGCCGCCAAGGACGCCGGTGTCGGCGCTCTGGACGAGCGGTTCCTCGCGACGCTCCGGGCGGATCCCGCCGCGTTCGGCGCGCTCTCGTCGGAGGAGCGGTGCGAGGCCTATCGGAGCCACGGCGCCGTGATCGGCGAGGGCGTCGTGCTCGGCTCGGGAACGGCGATCGTCGCGCCGCGCATCGTCCTCGCGGACGGCGTCGAGATCGGCGCGCACAGCATCGTCCGCTGCGAGGAGGTGTTCGCCGCCGGCGAGATCGCCTGGACCGGCGAGTCGTTGAAGCTGACGTGCCGCCGGGCCTTCATCGGCGCAGGCACGTGGATCGCGGCGAACGTGCAGGTGGGGGGTGGGGGCCACCGCGACCCGTGGGCGACGTTCGTGATCGGCGAGCTCGGCTTCATGGGTGGAGAGGCCTTCGTGAACGTCTGCCGGCCCGTCGTGATCGGCCGCGAGGCGTTCCTGACGATGCGCTCGGTCCTCCTCACGCACAACATCGGCCACTCCGTGCTCGAGGGGTTCGAGAACCGCTTTGCCGGCGTCGTGCTCGAGGACCGCGCGCAGATCGGCGTCGGCGCGGTCGTGTACGCGGGCTGCCGCATCGGTCGCGAGTCGATCGTCGTCTCGAACTCCTACGTCGTGAGCGACGTGCACGAGGGGACGCTTGCGGGCGGCGTGCCGGCGCGGACGATCGGCAAGGCCAACCGCGCCCCGTCGAGGGCGCGGCAGGTCGAGCTCGCGAAGCGGATCGTGGACGAGCTGGAGGAGGTGCTTCGCCTCTCCGGCATCGAGACGGCGCCGCTCGCGGACGGCGCGCGCGGGTTCGAGCTGACCGGCGCGGAAGGGCCGGGACGTGTCGTGTTCGTCGAGACGCTCGGCCGGGGCGCGACGGTGCCTGGCGGCGCGGGAGAGACCGTCGTCTTGACGCTCGACGCAGCGGGCGACGCCCCCGCGGGGTGCGCCGTGCTCGACCTGCTTGGCCGGCGGGTCACGGGCGAGGGCGGTGTGCTGCTCGGCTCCGTCCGCGAGTTCTGCCGCAAGCGCGGGATCCGGTTCGAGCCGGGCCCGTGGCGCTACGGCAGTGGCCTCGTCTGAGGCCGGTTTCGGCACCGCGTCCCGAGGTAACCGAGGTCATGCCGATCGGATACCTGATCACGGTCGCGCTCGTGGCCCTCGCCATGCTCCTCGCGCTCGTGCCGCGCGACCGGCCGGCGCCGCTCCGCACCGCGAGCTGGACGCTCGGCTCCATCGTCAACGAGTCGCCGTTCGTCGCGTTCTACTGGATCCTCGCCGCCACGCTCCTCGCGCTCGCGCAGGGTGACCTCGACACTCCGCTCGGCTGGGTCGCGCTCGCGATCGCGGGCGTCACCTTCCTCGGCACTCCCGTTCTCGTGCGACGAAGCCTCGGGGCGCGCCCTGCCGTCGACGCAGCGCTCGCGGACGGCCTCGGCCCTGGCTGGCGTGACGCGATCGACCCCGCGCTGTCGGCGCGGTTCCGGCATGGCCTGCCGTGGGTGCGCATCCTGCTCGCGCCGCTCCCGTTTCTGCACCGCGGGGTCGCGCGGCGCCGGAATCTGTCGTACGGCGACGCCGGCCGGCGCAACCGGCTGGACGTCTACTGCCATCCCGCGCGTCCCACCGGGGCGCCCGTGCTGATCCATCTGCACGGCGGCGGATTCCACATGGGCCGCAAGAGCCTCTATTCGCGGGCCCTGCTGATCGAGCTCGCCAGACACGGCTGGGTCTGCATCAGCGCGAGCTACCGGCTCAGGCCGAAGGCGGTCTTCCCGGACTATCTCGTCGACGCGAAGAAGGTGATCGCCTGGGCGCGCGGCCACGCAGCGGAGTACGGCGCCGATCCCTCGACCGTGTTCGTCTCGGGGAGCTCCGCGGGAGCCCACCTCGCGCTGACGGCCGCCCTGACGCCGAACGAGAGCGCCTTCCAGCCCGGGTTCGAGGAGGCTGAGACGAGCGTCGCGGGCGCGATCGGCCTGTTCGGCTACTACGGCCCGATCGACCGGACGCGGCAGCCCCTCCCCTCCTCGCCGTTCGACTACGTCCGGGCCGACGCACCGCCGATCCTCGTCGCACACGGCGAGTCCGACATGCTCGTTCCGGCCGAGCACGCCCGGGCGCTCGCCGAGCGGCTGCGCGACGTCTCGACGAGCCCCGTCGTCTACGTGGAGCTCCCCGGCGGGCCGCACAACTTCGACCTCTTCCACTCGATCCGCTTCGAGATCCTGATCGACGGGATCGAGGCGTTCACCGCCTGGGTGCGGTCCGGGCACGCGACGAGCGGGCGACAGGCGCTCGGTCGTCAGGCAGAGACGTAGCGCGCACCGAGCGTCTCGGCAAGCGTCCGGTGGGCCGGGCTCGTGCCGACGAGGATCGAGGCCGTCGGATCGACGTTGTGCGCTCTCACGAAGGCGAGGACGAGGCCGGGCAGCGGCGGACGACACCAGCAGATCGGCGGGCCGCCGCAGCTCCGCGGGAGCAGGCAGAGCGCCGAAGCGATCGAGCAGGCGCTCGACGAGGTTGACCTGCGCCTGGGCGAGAGGGACGTCGAGCCAGACGCACGATGCCGACGCTCCGTGCCGAACGGCGACGTCGACCACGTGGCTGCGTGAGGCTCGCGTGAGGTACGTGTTGTCCAGGACGATCGCGCGCGTCCCGGCCGCAAGGCTCCGGTCGAGCGCCTCGGCGAGATCCCGAAGCGAGCCTCCGCGCTCGTCCCGGTTCAGGCGGGCAAACCCGCGCTCCACGTACTCCGCGGCGACGCGCGTCTTCCCGGCCCCGGGGATGCCCATCACGAGCACCACCTCGGCCCGGTCGGTGGCGCGAGCCGATCGCCGCCGCCGCGGCGGAACCACGTCGAGCGTGGCGGCGAGCGCCACGCGATCCTCGCCGCGCAGGACGAGCTCCGCCGCCCGGCCCACGGAGCGCGCTGCCTCCGGTGTCCTCGCGCCCGGGATCGCGACGACGCCCGGCGAGAGGTCGAGGAGCCACGCGAGCGCGACCTCTGCAGGTGTGGCGCCGAGCGCGCCCGCGACGGCGACCAGGGCGGGGTGCCGCTCGAGCAACCGCTTCCGGCGCGGGCCGCCGAGCGGGGAGTGCGCGATCAGCGCCACGCCGGCTTCGGTGCAGCGCTCGACGAGACCTCCGCGGAGGGCCGAGTCGTCGAGCACGCTTCCGGGCTGGATGCAGACGGTCTCGAGCTTCCTGCCTCTCACCCACGCGATCGCTGCCGCGCGCGAGGTCGTCGCCGGCGCGCCGTTCAGCTCTGTCGCAGGGCTGACGGGGGAGGAGCTCCTCGTCGGTGCGTGCTACGGCGTGGCGGCCTACGCCCTCTTCCGCCTGTTCGAGGCGGAGGCGCGGCGACGGGCATCGCTCGAGCGGGTCTGAGCTCCCGAGCTCCGGAGCCGGAACGTCCTAGACTCGCCCCGATGTCTGCGCCCGAGAGCGGGGACGGCGCGAGCGGCCCGGGGCTCCGCGATCGCGAGCGGGCCGAGCGCCTGTGGCCGGTGCACGCCGATCGACCGCAGCCCCGCCGACCCGGTGTACGCGGTCTCCTGACCGCTCCCGCGAAACGCCTGGTCCGACCGCTCGTTCGCTGGTACGTCGCGCCGATCGTCGACGCACAGCGCGACTTCAACGACGTGACGCTCAAGCTGATCGACGACCTCTACGAGCAAGTCGAGCTGCGCACCGACGAGCGGTTGCTGCACGAGCTCGAGGAGCGCCTGCTCCGCCTGGAGCGCGCGTCGCGGGCGGCGGCCGGCGTCTCGGCCGCCTCGTCCGGCCGCGTCGGAGGCCTCGCCGACGGTTTCCGTGCCGCCGCCTCCGCTCGACTACTTCGCGTTCGAGGCGCGCATGCGCGGCTCCCGAGCAGACATCCGCGATCGCCAGCGGCCGTACGTCGCCGACTTCTCCGACGCTGCGCCCGTGCTCGACGTCGGCTGCGGACGCGGCGAGTTCCTCTCGCTCCTTCGCGAGGCCGGTATCGAGGCGACGGGTGTCGACCAGGACGCCGACATGGTCGAGATCTGCCGGTCCGAGGGTCTCGCCGTCGAGCAGGACGACGCGCTGGCATATCTCGAGCGGCTCCAGGACGGGTCGCTCGGAGGGGTCTTCGCTGCGCAGGTCGTGGAGCATCTGCCACCGGCCCCGCTGGTACGGCTCCTCGAGCTGGTCTGCGCGAAGCTCCGGCCCGGCGGAGTGCTCGTCGCCGAGACGATGAACCCCCTGTCGCTCGTGGCGCTCAAGAACTACTTCGCCGACCTCACCCACGCGCAGCCGCTCGTGCCGGAGACGCTCGCCATGCTCGCCCGCCAGGCGGGCTTCAGGTCGACGGAGCTGCGGTTCCTGAACGCCCCGCCGGACGAGGAGCGGCTGCGACCGGTCGCGCTCCCTGCGGATCCCTCCTTCGACGACGCCCGGCTCGCGCTCGACGCGAACGTCGCCCGCCTGAACGAGATCGTGTTCGGCCCGCAGGACTACGCGCTCGTCGCCCACACGTAGTCGCCCCGGTGAGGTCGCCGGCCGCGGCGGCCGGCGCCTGACGATTGCTACCGTAAAGTTGACGTGCACGTAAAGAAGCGATTTTCAGGCTCTGCGATGGGCGGCGATACGGGGGATCGCTACAAGTGGTGGACGTTGTCGTGCACGAGCCTTGGCATGTTGCTCGTGGCGACGAACTCGGGGACGCTGATCATCGCGCTGCCCGAGCTCGAGCGAGCCTTGGGCACGACGCTGTTGGAGCTCGTGTGGGTCGTGCTCGCGTACATGATCTCGTCGACCGTGCTCGTGCTGACGGCGGGGCGGCTGTCGGATCTGTTCGGCCGAAAATCGTCGTTCGTCGCGGCCTTCGTGATCTTTGCCCTGGCGTCCCTCGGCGCGGGCTTCGCGGACAGCGGCGGCCAGCTGATCTTCTGGCGCGTGCTCCAGGGAGTCGGCGGGGCGTTCATCTTCGCGAACGGGCCGGCGCTGGTGACGGATGCGTTCCCGCGGGAGCAGCTCGGGCTTGCGATGGGGACGAACACGATGATCGCCGCGGTCGGGCTCGTGATCGGCCCGGTGCTCGGCGGCGCGCTGGTGACGATCGGGTGGCAGTGGGTCTTCTGGTTCAACGTGCCACTCGCATTGGCCGGTGCGCTGTGGGGCGCCCTCGTGCTGCGGGAGCTCGCCGCGCGCGACACGGTGCGAGGACTGGATCTGGGCGGCAGCATCACGTTCGTCCTCGGCTTGACCGGCCTGGTGTACGGCCTCTCGCGTGGCGGGCTCACCGGCTGGGAGGATCCCGCCGTCATCGGCAGCCTTGCCGCCTCCGCGGTCCTGCTTCCCCTGTTCGTGCTGATCGAGCATCGAGGGCGCGCGCCGATGCTCGATCTCGACCTGTTCCGCAACCGGCTGTTCGCGGCGGCAAGCGCCGCGGCCTTCATCAACGGGCTCTCCCGCTTCGCGCTTCTGTTCGTCTTCGTCTTCTACTTCCAGGGCGCCCAGGGCCAGGACCCCATCACGGCCGGGATCATGCTGGCGCCGATGGCGATCGGCATGCTCGTCGCCTCGCCACTCGCCGGGATCTGGGCTGACCGGCACGGCTCACGGATGCTCGCCGCGCTCGGGATGCTGGTCTCCGCGATCGCGCTCGCCCTGATGACGACGCTCCGGGCCGACTCTCCGTACTGGGAATCCGGGCTCTGGCTCCTGCTGGTCGGCGTCGGCTCCGGGATGTTCAACTCGCCGAACACCGCAGCGATGATGGGCGCTGTCCCGACCAGGCGCCGTGGGGTCGCAGCAGGCGTGCGGACGATGCTCCAGAACACGGGCGCCGTCATCTCGATCGCCTTCGTGATGGCGATCATCACTGCCTCCCTGCCGACATCCGTGCTGTTCAGCATCTTCTCGGGCGTCACCTCGGGTCTCGACCCGGCCCAACTCACCCCGTTCGTCGACAACATGCACACCGCGCTCTGGGTTCTTGCGGGCACCTCGCTGATCGGTGCAGTCGTCTCGATGCTCCGCCCCAGGGAGGAAGCCGCCCGCGCCCGCGACGAACGTGTCATCCCGATCGGCGAGGCGATCAAGGAAGAGATCGAGGCGACCCCATGACCGATCAACCCGGCGACCTGCGGATCGGCGAGGTCGCAAAGCTCGCAGGCACGACCACCCGAACGATCCGCTACTACGAAGAGCTCGGTCTCCTACCGGCCGCGGCCGGACGCCCGCCCGGAGCCCACCGCAGCTACACGTCGACCGAGGTGGAGCGAATCACCGAGCTCCTCCGGCTCAAGAACCTCCTCGGCGTGACCCTCGACGAGCTCCGAAGCATGGTCGAAGCCGAAGACGCCCGCGCGGCGCTCCGCCGAGAATGGCACGCGCTCGTCGACGACCCCGTCCGCCGCAGACAGATCCTCGAGGAGTCCGACGCCCACCTCACCCACCAGCTCGGGCTCGTCCGCCGCAGACGCGACGAGATCGCGCAGCTCGAGACCGAGCTTCTCGACCGTCGAAAGCGCGTCCGAGCGCTGATCCGCACGCTCGACCACTCGGAAGTGCCGAGCTGATCCGACAGCTCGGAGCCGGAAAGTACGGGCGACGGCGAGGACTACGATCCGCATCAATGCTGGAAGCCGACGCGCGGACTCGAACCGTGGACCCCTTCATTACGAGGGACCTCCGGAGTGGGAACGCGAGTCCACGCAAAGGCAGGTCTGGGCAGGAAAATCCTGCACGTTGCCCGCACTGCGGCCGTTCCCTTGGGACACCAGCGGACGGTGACGGTCAGGCGGATGTACGCGGTGGGTACGCGGGAGGCGATGACGAAGGCGACTTAGCCGGAGCCGGCGATGCGCCGGTCGCCTGATTGCGTCCCGTCGTCCGCGCCGGTCGCGAGGCAGCGGTGCACGCGTGGCTGGCGCGGTCAGTCGTGCAAGAAGCGGACGTGTGAGGTCTGCGGCGTGGTGTGGGCATGGGATTGGCGCAGAGTGCTGTTCCAAGCCCTGCAGGCGCCAGGGGTGCCAGTGTGCTGTCGGCGGTGACTCCGCCTGGGGCGCGGGAACTGCCGTGGGACGAATGGCATTGCGAGCATCTAGGTCCGCATCGCATAGTGCTCGGCTCGGGTGTCGGGTAGAGGGCGAGGCGCTGGCGGCCTGGTCGAAGGACATCTCGAAGCGGTGGAAGCGAATTCACCAACGCGGCGCGGAACGCCTGCAAGCGCGAGATGGGAAGATGCCTCCCCTTGGCAACTCGGGCCTGGGAGCCTCAGGCCCGAGGGCAGGGGCATGTCCATCCCGTCTTTCACGTCTACTCATCCGGCGACCTCATGGTGGCTCAGTGGGTGGCCGACCTCGCCGCGGCCGTGCGGGCCGCAGGCTCGAACGAAGACTTGCATTGATCGAAGAAGTTCGATAAGATTGACCACCGTCGATACAAGGTGGTGACTATGAAGCTTCTTCGAAAGTCCGAGGCGTCCTGGGTCGTGTTCTGTGAGAGCTGCGGCGAGGTGTGTGACCGGCAGTGTCGCGCTGCCGCTATGCGCGAGCGAGCGTCGCTCCAGGTGACGATGTCGGGACGGAGGATCTGATGGCGACGGTCGAGTCTTCCGATCGCCTGTTGCGCCACGCCGTTGGCCGCGCCGATGCTCGGCGAGCAGGACGCGGAGATTACGGCGGAGTTGTTCAAGGCGCTCGCCGATCCGGCACGCGTGCGGATCGTCAACGCGCTTGCGTCAGAGCGGTGAGCCGGTGTGCGCGTGCGAGTTCGAGCCGCGCTCGGGCTGTCGCAGCCGACGGTCGAGCCATCACCTGAAGAAGCTGACCGATGCGGGCCTGCTGGAGCGCGAGCAGCGCGGCAGGTGGGCCTACTTCTCGCTGCGACCCGAGGCGGTCGAACGGCTCGCGGTCGTGGCCGACCTGAAAGGAGTGTGCTGCTGATGTCACGACTGCTGACGACCTGCGCGAGGAGGTCCGGCGCCGCTACGCCGAGTCGGCGCGGGCGGTCACCGAAGGCGCGCGCGGGTGCGGCTGCGGCAGCGGCTCGTGTTGCGCGGATGGCGAGCGTCGACGCGGCGAAGTTCGGCGAGGCGCTCTACGACGCCGAGCAGCGCGGCGAGCTGCCCGAGACGGCTGCCCTTGCGTCGCTCGGCTGCGGGAACCCGACAGCGGTCGCCGACCTGCGCGAGGGCGAGACGGTGCTCGACCTCGGCTCCGGCGGCGGCATCGACGTGATCCTCTCGGCGAAGCGCGTCGGGCGCGACCGGCGTCGCGTACGGGCTCGACATGACCGACGAGATGCTCGCGCTCGCGCGGCAGAACGCCGCGCGAGGCGGGCGTCGCGCAACGTCCATTTCCTGAAGGGCGTGATCGAGCAGATCCCGCTGCCGGCCGACTCGGTCGACGTCGTCATCTCGAACTGCGTGATCAACCTCTCCGTCGACAAGCCGGCCGTGCTGACCGAGATCGCGCGGGTGCTGAGGCCGGGCGGGCGGATCGGCATCAGCGACGTCGTCGCCGAGGATCAGCCTCCCGCCGCGGAGCGGGCGGAGCGCGGCAGCTACGTCGGCTGCATCGCCGGTGCGCTTTCGAAGGGCGAGTACGAGGCGGGCCTCGAGGCGGCGGGGTTCGAGCGACGTCTCGGTCGATTTCACGCACCAGGTGGCCGACGGCATGCACGGCGCGATCGTGAAGGCGATCAAGACGCACGAGCCTGAGCGGAAGGGCCTGCCGGTCGATCCAGCCGCCGACGGCGCGCGGGCTGCTGCTGACGAGACCAACGCGTGGAGATAGCGAAATGAGCCAGATGCTCGATCCCAGTCACTCAGCATCATGTTCGGCAGGCCGCCGAAGCGCTGAGCTGGCGAGTTCGCTGGGGTGTTTTCGGAGGCGACGATCGAGCGGTACATCGCCGAGTCGGTCGACCTTCTCGGACCGAGGATCATCAACGTGTTTGTTCCCGTGCTCGCGCATCGTTTTGCGCGGGAGCGTCTCAAGGCGCTGGCACAGACGGAGGGACTGATGACGAAGGAGATGCCGGAGGTTCTGTTCGTCTGCGTCCACAACGCGGGCCGTAGCCAGATGGCTGCGGGGCTCGTCAAGCTCCGCTCCGACGGACAGATCCACGTCCGATCGGCCGGCAGCGATCCGGGCGAGGAAATCAATCCGGCCGTGGTCGAGGCGATGGCCGAAGTCGGCGTGGACATGTGCGGAGGAGTTCCCGAAGCCACTGACCGACGAGGTCGTGCGGGCGGCCGACGTTGTCATCACCATGGGATGCGGTGACGCTTGTCCGATCTATACGGGGAAGCGATACGAGGACTGGGTTCTAGATGACCCGGCCGGTCAGGACGTGGCCACCGTCAGACGGATCCGTGACGAGATCGACAGTCGAGTTCAGACGCTAATCGCCGAGCTGGCCGACGAACGGGGTGCTCAGGGCGATGGCGAGTAACGGTCCGGGGCCTTCTCGCAATGGCGGTGACGAGGCGGCAGTTCTCTCGCGTCTGTCACGGCTTGATCGGTTCCTCCCGCTCTGGATAGGGCTCGCGATGGCCGCCGGCCTCCTCCTCGGTGCGCTGATCCCCGGCCTGAATGGGCAGCTCGACCGGCTGCAGGTAGGGACGGTGTCGCTGCCGATTGCAGCTGGGCTGCTGCTGATGATGTATCCGGTTCTGGCAAAGGTGCGCTACGAGGACATCGGCCGGATGAGCGACGACGGGGTGGGAAATTGGCGTTTTTGGAACGTCGCTCCTTCTGTGTGGGTGGTTGGGCCGGCGTTGATGTTCGCGCTGGCGTGGATCTTCCTCGCTGATCAGCCGGCGTACCGCACGGGGGTGATCATCGTCGGTCTGGCCCGCTGCATCGCCATGGTGCTCGTTTGGAACGACATCGCGCTCGGAGACCGCGAGCGTGCAGCGGTGCCTGGTCGTCTTCAACGCTCTCTTCCAGGTCGCCGCGTACGCGCTTCTCGGTTACTTCTACTTGACGACGCTGCCAGGCTGGCTGGGCTTCGACACTCAGGGCTTCGAAGTGGGGATTTGGGAGGTCGCGCGCACGGTGCTTGTCTTCTGGGCATCCCACTCGCTGCGGGGTTCATCACTCGCCGTGTCGGGATCCGCCGGCGGGGCCGCGACTGGTACGAGCAACGCTTCATCCCGCGCATTGCGCCGCTGACCCTCTACGGACTGCTGTTCACGATCGTGCTGCTGTTCGCGATCCAGGGTGACCAGATCACATCCGAGCCGCTCGACGTGGCGCTTATCGCAGTGCCGCTGCTCGTCTACTTCGCCGTAATGTGGGTTCTGGGCTTCGCATCTGGACGAGTGCTCGGATTTCCGTACCCGCAGACTGCGGCGCTCGCGTTCACGGTCGCTTCAAACGACTTCGAGCTGCGATCGCGGTATCTGTCGGGGTCTTTGGCGCCACGTCAGGCCAGGCTCTCGCGGGGGTCGTTGGCCCACTTATCGAGGTGCCGGTCCTTGTCGGGCTCGTCTACGTTGCGCTGTGGCTCAGGCGAAGGCTCAGTTGGCCCGAGCCTCGCGGACGCGGGGAACGCGTTGACCGTACGCCATCCGGGGCAGTTGCACGCACTGGTCATTAGACCCTTGACTTGACTACGTGTAGCACCGTGACAACGCGCTAGACTGCAAGTAGTGGCACGAAGGAAGAAGCCTCGTTCGCTCCTAGAGGTCAATACGCTTCTGGCGGCGATCGACGTTCGTACCGGATGAGATTGCGGGCGAGCCCGCGGCGACTGTCGTTGATGGAACAGGCGCGAACGATGGCGCGGGCGCTTCCGAAGGCGACGAGGGTTGGCGAGTTCATCTCGATGTGGGCGATGACGAAGAACCGGATGGTGTGGCGACGGTCGAGACGGTCGCTGAGATGTGGGGCGAGGCCGAGCGGACGATGTATCGGCGGCTGGAGGAGTTCCGGGAGGTGTGGGCACCGGCCGGCTACGACACGCCTGACCCGATCGCGGACGTGCTGATCGCGGACTATCGCACGCGGGAGCAGAGCCTGGTCGGCAACGCGGCTTCCTCGGCTGCTCGGGATGCTGGTGCCGGTTCCGAGCGGCGCGGCCGGGATGGGCTGAGTGATTGGCGACTTGCGGAGGGTGGGTCGGTGCCGCTACGCTGCCACTAGTGTCAGTTTGGCTTAGCATCAAGGAGGCGTGCGGCTCGGTCGGGGTTCTCGACGAAGACGGTCTATCGCGCGATCGCGGCGGGCGAGCTGCGGGCGAAGAAGGTTCGGTCTCGTTGGCGGATCGCGGTCTCTGATCTGGAGGCGTGGCTGAGGCTTCCGATCACGGGACGGTGGCGAGAGCCCGCCGAGGAGTTCGTGTGGCGGCGCCCGCAGAGACGGGCTCGCGTGCGGCGCTGCGGCTGATCGAGAGGGGTGGTCGGTGAAGAGAGCGGGGCGATACGGGCAAGTGGGAGGTTCGCTGGCGCGAGAACGGGCGCAACCGGTCGCGGTCGTTCAGCGTGAAGGCGGATGCGGACGCGGTTCGAGCTTGGGGTTCGGCGGGCTCGGGAGCTTGGCGGGCCGCTCGACCTCGATCGGGGTCGGGAGACGGTGGCGGAGTTCATGGAGCGGTGGTGGCGGGACTACGCGATGCCGACGCTCTCGGACAACACGCGCGACTGTTACGCGGGGATCTGGGAGCGGCATGTTCGGAATCGGCTCGGTGGTTATCGACTGCGGGACGTGACGCCGGCTGTGGTGGCGGGCTTGAAGGCCGATCTGACGAGGGAGGGAGTGGGCGCGGCGACGATCCACAAGGCGCTCGCGATCGTGTCCGGGATGTTCCGGCAGGCGGTGATCTGGGACCGGGTGGATCGGAACCCGGTGCGGGAGATCAAGCTGCCCGCGAGCGACGCGAAAGCGGTTCGTGCGTCCGGTCGCTCCGCTGATGGTCGAGGCGATGCGGGCGGGGCTCCTGGAGGCGGAGCAGCTGCGCGACGCGACGCTCGTGTCGGTGCTCGCGTACGCGGGACTTCGGCCGGAGGAGGCTCGGGCGCTGCGGTGGGAGGACGTGGGCGAGCGGACGATCCGGGTCGAGCGCGCGGCGGCGGGCTCGACGGTCAAGGAGACGAAAACGGAGGAGATTCGGACGGTCAGGCTCCTGGAGCCACTCGCGCGCGATCTCGCGCTGTGGCGCGAACGGAGCGGAGGGCTACGAGCGGGCTGGTGTTTCCGATGTCGCGCGGCACGCTCTGGACGGACTTCGATTGGCGGAACTGGCGGAAGCGTGTCTATCGGCCGACGGCGGAGGGTGTGGGGCTCACGGGGAGCCGTCCCTACGACCTACGCCACTCGTTCGCGTCGCTGCTGATCCACGAAGGCGTGTCCGTGCTCGAAGTCGCGAGGCAGGTGGGCAACTCGCCCGGAGGTGACGCTGACGACGTACGCGCACGTGTTCGAGGAGTTCGAGCCAGCCGCTCGCGTCAGCGCGGGCGACGCGATCGAGGCGGCGCGAGCGGAGTTCGATGTTCGCGGAGAGTACGCGGAGACGCGGAGACGAGGGAGACGGCCGAGGGCGGCGATCCCGCATCAATGCTGGAAGCCGACGCCCGGACTCGAACCGGGGACCCCTTCATTACGAGTGAAGTGCTCTACCAGCTGAGCTACGTCGGCGGGGAGCGGCAAGTCTAGCGTCGTGCCGGTGGCCCAGCCGCCCGGCGACGAGGGTCAGCCTTTCGCCCGAGGTCGTGGAATGTCCAGCTGATCGCAGATTGCCCGCACAAGTCCCGGGCCGATCTCACGATGACGTGGGACGGCGCTGACCCGCGAGGCGTTCTCGCTCCGCCACTTCGTATGTTTCGCGTCTTCTCCGACCCCGCGCGCTCCATGAGCGATCAGATGACCCTCGAGGTCGCGGAGCTTCACCCGCTGAACGTCAGCTCGAGCAGCTCGCTGTCGTTGGGCCCGCTGCTTGGATCGCTCCCGTCAGGCGAAAGGACGAGACGGAGAGCGTCGATCGCGTTCTCGCGTGCTTCCTCCCGCGTACGCTCTTGGCTGATCGCGCCGGGTACCTCGAGCACCCGCGCGACGATCCAGCCGTCCTCATCGGCCCCCTCGAACGCGATCGTCAAGTCTCAGCCTGTCGGACGTGCGCAAACGATAGCCTCGAGCGATTAGCGGGCTCGCGGGTCGAAGAGCCTCATCCCAGAAGAGCCTCATATCATCGGTGCACGGCCTCCGTCGTGAAGCCGAGCGCAACGGCCGGCACGTCGCCGTCGTTGCGGAGGGTGTGGGCGTGGGACGAGGGCCAGACCGCGCACTCGGTGGCGTCGAGCGCGTAGTCGACGCCGTCGACGACGAGGACGAGCGACCCCTCCGAGACGTACATCACGTCGATCCCGGCATGGGTGACCTCGTCGGCGAAGCGCGACCGCGGCGCGAGGGTCGCGAGCATGAGCTCGAGATGCGTCCCCGGAATCGCGAAGGTGCGGAGCTCGACCCCCTCGCCCTGCCGGGTCGCAACGTGATCGTCGGGCCGGATCACGAGGGGCGTCGCGCGCTGGAGCGAGTAGCCGAGGAGCGAGGCGACGTCGTGGCCGAGCACCTGCGCCACCTGGGAGAGCCGACCGACGGAGATGTCCGACTGGCCGCGCTCCACCGCTCCGAGGAACGACTGTGAGAGCCCCGAGCGCTCCGCGAGGTCGCGCAGCGAGAAGCCGCGCTGTCGCCGCAGCCGGCGGATCACCTCGCCGACCCGC
>CAWCCO010000019.1:0-146763 GCA_963794115.1 uncultured Actinomycetes bacterium
GATAGCGGTGCTCGTAGAGAAGCTGGAAGGGGCTGGTTGCGGCGAGCACGACGGGATACGCCGCACGGGCGACGATGGCTTGCGCGTAGACGCTCTTGACGCTCAGATCGGGCGTGAACTCCAGGTTCGGGCGCTCGACGGTCGGGTCGCCGAACCAGAACGGCGCATTCGGGTCGATGACGTCGAACAGCCCGACGATCTGGACGGCGATGGGACGCTGGTCGTGCTGCGGGACGCGCCGCGCCTGGAGCTCGGAGAGCGGGGGGGCGAGAATGCGGCGCTCCCCGACGTGCGCCTCGAGCTCGCGGGCCGTGTTCGTCGACAGCGCGACCTCGATCACGGGCACGCGTGCGGGCCGGGGTCTCTCGGGCACGGTCGTGATCACGGTGCTGACCTGCTCGTCGCGCGCCCTGGGCAAGCGACCGGCGACGACCCGAACGGCGTTCTCGAATCCGGCGGCCGGGACGCGCAGCGTCACAAACGGTGCAATCCCGGCGCTCGCCGGCGCCGAGTACATCGGCGAGCGAACGACGACCGCGTGACGGTCGACGAGCTCGTCGAGCGCCGCCGGAAGCACCTGGTGCTGCGCCTGCGCCGTCCGCGCGACGACGTTCGCGAGCGGGTCCCCCGACGCCGACGCGGGGATTCGGCCGACCTCCGCGAAGCTCGGGTTCCGCTCTCCGAACGGGGCCTGTGCGACCGTGTAGCGCAGCCCGTCGTCCGCAAAGCCGTTGAACAACCGTGGCAGAGCGGCGAAGAGGAAGCTCGTCGCCGCCACGAGCACGAGCATCGTCAACGCGGGGCCAGGGTCGAGCCGCAGGCGACGCGCGAGGAGAGAAGCGCCGCCGGCGGCCATCGCCAACATGTGTCCCCCAGGCCGTCCGCCATCTCTCGTGTGCGCGACGCTCATTGGGCGGTCGACGCCCCTTCCCCGCCACGGAGCGCAGGCGCGAGCCTCAGGCGCCGGACGACCTCGACCTGGACGACGCCGATCGCCGCGAGCGCGGCGAGCAGGACGAGCTCGAGCAGCAGAACGGTCGTCCAGGGCACGACGAGCTGGACGGGAGGCACCGGAGCGGCTCCCCCGGCGCCGAGCGCGACGTCGGGCAGGACCAGTCGCGAGACGACCAGCCCGAGCACCGCTCCTCCGACGAGGCTCGCGACCACGACGAGAGCGGTCTCGAGACCGACGAGCCACGTCAGCTCGCTCCGGCGAAGGCCGAGAGCGCGCAGCACCGCAAGCTCCAGGGTCCGCGACCTCGCCTCCGCGGCCGCATTCGCGGCGAAACCCGCGGCGGCGAACAGCGCCGCGACGACGAAGCCGAGCGCCAGCGCGCCGATCACGCCGACCGCGACCGGGTCGTCGAGCGCGGCCTGCTCGTCGGCGCTCCGGGAGACGGCCGTGATGCTGCGAAACGGGGCCGCGCGCAGCCGCTCCGCGATCCGGCGGTCGTCGGGCGCCGCCAGCCACCACTCGGCGGGCTGGACGACAGACTGGTCGGCGGCGAATGCGCTCGCGACGAACGTCGGCAGGTCGGCGACGACCGCCGGGGTCTCGGGCGCGAGGGTGGGGAAGCGGTGGAACGAGCCGACGATCTCGACGTTTCGCGTCCCCGCCGACAGCGCGAGCGGAAGCGTGTCGCCGACCGAGGCGTCGACCGCGTCGAGGAACGAGTCGCTCGCGAGGACGGGCATCGTCTTCGGAAGCGTGTCCCGCCCAGGCCGCAGGACGATGCGTGCGGTCGAGCGCTCCTCGCCGAAGCCGAACCGTGGCGGCGGCCCGGCGGAGGTCGAGCCGGTGCTGCCGATGGCCTCGAGGCTGCCTCCGCGCGTCGCGACGCGACCGATCGTCGGCGCGAGATAGGAGTAGTCGAAGCCCACGGCAGAGCCGGTCCAGCCGTTCCCGAGCGCGACCGGGCGCCAGCCCGAGGAGGGCCCGGAGGCGGTCTCCAGCGAAGGCACGTGGAGGGTGAGCGGCCGACTCGAGACGGAGCCGGGCTGCACGTCGAGCTCGAGCCCCACGATCGACAGCGGATACGAGGGCCGCGCGAGGCTGCCGTCAGGAAGGCGATGCGCGAGCTCGATCTCGTGCCTGGCCTCGCGGCCGGGAGCCGATGGAAGGCGGTAGACGTGGAGCAGCCCGTCGCCGTCGCGCAGGTAGAGGAACACCGAGGGCCGTTCGCGATCGACGTTCTTCGCGAGGTCGAGGCGCAGCGTGATCGCCAGGCGCGCCGGCCTGCCCGGGAGCACCGTCCCCGCGAGCGCTCCGCGTCGCTCGGCGAGCGGCCGCAGCAGGTCGCCGAGGCGGCTCCCTGCGAAATCGTCCCTGACATGCACCACACGGTCGGCGCGGTCCGCGTCGAGCGCGAGCAACGCGGCGGTCTCGACGCCGCCGCTCCCGATCGCGAAGCTGTCGGTGGCGGCCGGGAGCGCCTCGCTCGCGCCGAGCCACGCGTAGCTCGCGGCCAGGTCGATCGTCGGCGGCGCCTCGGGGACTCCGGACGGCTCGACGCGCACGTCGGCACCCGCGGCGTGGCGCGCCTGGTCGATCTGGGAGCGATGCCACGTGCTCGCGTACGTCGTCGCGAAGACGCCGATCGCGACGGCGAGCACGAGGAGCAGCACCGAGCGCGAGTAGGCGCGCGGGCGTCGAGCGAGCTGCCAGAAGCCGAGCGCCGAGACGGCGCCGCGCGACCCGGGGGTGAGCCGCTCGACGAGCGTGGCTGCGAGCGGTACCGCTCGCAGCGAGAGCAGCGCCCCTGCCAGCAGCAGCACGGCGGGCGCGGCGACGAGGAACGGGTCGATGCCGAGGCTGCCCTCGTGCGACACGAGCGTCCCGTGGTAGCGACGGAGCTGCCAGTACGCGAGCAGCGCGAGCCCCGCAAGCACCAGGTCGAGATGCGCGCGCTGGGCGAGCCCTGCGAGCGCCGGGCGGCTCCGCTCCCGCGCAACCGAGACACGTCGTGCGCGCAGGGCGGGCAGCGCGAGGCCGAGGATGCAGACGACGCCCGCCGCTGCGGCGAGCAGATAGGAGGTCGTGGTGACGTGCGGCTCCAGGTGCACGCCGACGTCCGCGAGCGGCCCGGCGCGGTTCAGCACGCGCAGCGAGCCGGCCGCGAGCCACGGCGCGACGGCCACGGCCGGCGCGGCGATGAGCGTCGCTTCGAGGAGTGCCAGGCCGGTGATCTGACGTGCCGTTCCGCCGCGCAGGCGCAGGGTCTCCGTCACGCGGTAACGGCGCTCCAGCAGGAGCGCCGTCGTGACGATCAGCCCATAGGCCGCGAGCAGCGCGAGCTGGATGAAGGGCACGAGCACGCCGGCTCTCGCGAGATGGAGCGAGTGGTCGGCTTCGGCGAGGACCCGCGGCAGATTCGTCTGGACGTCGATCTGCTCTCCCGCCGGCCGGCCCTCGTTCAGCCGGCCTGCGAGCGCGGGGAGCGAACGCCGCACGCGTGCTGCCTCGTCGAGCGTCAGCGTGCGCGTGTCGGGCCGGACGCGCCAGCGCAGGGTCTGGTCGCTCAACCCGAGCGCGGCGAAGCTCTGACGCGTCGTCACGAACGGGCCGGCTCCGGCGGTGGCGAGCGGCTCGCCCCACCAGAATGCGCCGGAGCTGTCCTCTGGACGGAACGTCCCGACCACGCGTGCGGCGACGCGATTCGTCGCGTCGAGCTTCTCGGCTTCGACGAGGTCGCCGACCTTCAGGCCGAGCTCCGACGCGACCGCGACCGGCAACGCGACCTCCACGGGGCCGCTCGTCGTCACGGGCCAGCGGCCGGCCGCGAGCGTGGCATGCGACCGGATGTCATCCACGAACCCGAACGCGATCGTCCCCTGCTCTGTGCGGAACGGCTCCGACTCGCCGCTCGCGAACGTCGTTGCCGGCACGCCGCCGAACGTCTCGCCGACGAGCTCGCGCACGTGCCGGTCGAGCTCGCTCTCGGGCCTGCCTGAGAACACGTCGACCACGAGCTGCACGTTCGCGTCCGTCACAGACGCACGCTCCAACCGTGCCCTCAGGCTGCTCTGCGCGACCGCGTCCGCGTAGATCGGGATCGCAGCGACCAAAGACGCCGCGAGCAAGACGACGAGGAACGCGGCTCCGGTCACGAGCCGGTCGGCCGCGGCGGTCTTCAGGGGCAAGCTCCAACGGCCGGCGCGCACGGGTCGCGAAGTGGTAGCACGCGTCGGGGGCCGACGACAGAAGTACGGCTTCCCGCCCGCCGAGCAGTGCTCGGACCCGTAGCGTTGCACGGTGGACGCGGGCGGGTCGACGAGCGGTGCGATGTCCCGGCGCGGCGCGCTGCTGTTCGCGGCGATGTGCGTGATCTGGGGAATCCCCTACCTCCTGATCAAGGTGGCCGTCGACGACATGAGCCCGTCGATGCTCGTGCTCGGTCGCACCCTGATCGCGGCGCTGCTGCTGCTTCCCATCGCCGCCGCCCGGGGCGAGCTCCGTCCGTTGCTCCCGTACTGGGCGCCGCTGGTCGCATTCGCCGCAATCGAGATCGCGCTGCCGTGGGTGCTGCTCGGCGCCGCCGAGACACAGGTCTCGAGCTCGCTCACGGGGCTCCTCATCGCCGCCGTCCCGCTCGTCGCCGCCGTCATCGCGACGTCAAGCGGCGCCGAGCGGTTGAGCCTCACGAGCGGGATCGGTCTCGCGCTCGGGGTCCTCGGTGTGGCCGCGATCGTCGGCGTCAACCTCGAGGGCGCGCACGCGGTCCCGTTGGCCGAGATCGGCCTCGTGGCGGTCTGCTACGCCGTCGGCCCCGCGATCCTCCAGCGGTGGCTTTCGGGGTTGCCGGCGCTCGGCGTGATCGCGGCCTCGCTCGTCCTCACTGCGATCGTGTACCTCCCCTTCGGCGCGACGAGCGTCCCGGACAAGACGCCCTCCACGGCTGCGCTCGCCTCCGTCGTCACGCTCGCGATCGTCTGCACCGCGCTTGCCTTCCTCCTCTTCTTCGCGCTGATCGGCGAGGTCGGGCCCGTGCGGGCGACCGTGATCACGTACGTCAATCCGGCAATCGCCGCGGCCCTCGGCGTGCTGATCCTCGACGAGCGTTTCACCGTCGGCATGGCTCTCGGCTTCGCTCTCGTCCTCGCGGGCTCCGTGCTCGCGACGAGGCATGGTGGCGCGCCCGCCGAGCAGCCCGTGCTCGACCCTTCCTAGCCTGCCTTGGGCTCCACCGCCGGACGCGCCGGGAGCGCCTCCCCGGGCACGAGCTCGCTGTCACCGCTCGGCGCGCTGACCCGGTCCGCCTGCATGTTCTGGCGGCGCGAGAGGACGAGGGGCGGGACGGCGAGGATGCTGATCCCGGCGCCGACGAGGTAGGACGGCGCGTAGCCCCAGACGTCGGCGGACCGTCCGAGCGCGGGTTGCGCCCACACGCCACCCGCGGAGCTCATCAGCGAGTCGAACGAAAGGATGGTCGCCCGCTGACGCGACGGGATCATCCCGTTCATGTACGCCTGCCGGATCGGCGTCGCGGCCGCGAACAGGAGGCCCCAGACGACGATCATCGCGAGCACGCCCCAGAAGTTTCCGATCGTGCCGATCAGGCCGAGCGTGACCACGTTGAGCACCGCAAGCACGATCAGACCCGAGGTGCGCCGGCCGAACAGACGACGGATCCGGGGCGCGACGAGCCCGCCGAGGATCTGCGCCCCGGCGGCGATCGCGGCCACCAGCCCGGCGATCTGGTACGCCTGCGGATCCCCCCACAGCTCGAGCAGGTACGGCTGGAGCGCGTAGAACGCGTAGATCCCGACGCCCCCGGTGAGCAGGGACTCGACCATCAGCCACTTCACGGCGGGGACGCGCAAGCCGTACTCGACGGAGTTCCCGGCGATCCGCCGCACCTCGGTGACGACGCCGCCGCCCCGTTCGGGTGTGAAGCCGAGGTCGCGCATCAACCGGAACGCCACGCCGAACATCACGATCAGCACCACCCCCCGGAGAACGAACGGCACCCCGAGCCCGGCCCGCTGCGCGATGAACCCGCCGGCGACCGACCCCGTGAGCATCGCCACTCCCTGCGCGACCTGGCCACGCGCGAAGACCGCGTCGAGATCCCCCTCGAAGCCCGTCGCCCGAAGGGCGTCGACGAGCCACGCCTCGACCGCCCCGGAGAAGAACGTGAAGCCGAGCCCGATCAGGATCGACACGACGGCCCAGGCCCAGAACGGCGCCTCGAGCTTCCAGAGGAGGACGTAGAGGAGCGTCGACCCCGCGAGCGTCAGCGTGCCCAGCAGGTACGACATACGGCGCCCGACGGTGTCCGCGACGATCCCCGTCGGCACCTCGAACAGCATCATCCCGCCGGTGAAGAACGCATTCGCCGCGAACGCCTCGAGGTTCGAGAGGCCTGCGTCGAGGAGGAAGATCGTGTTGATCCCCCAGATCAGCGACGCCGCCAGCGTGTTGCCGAGGATCAGGGTGATGTAGGTGCGCTGGACGGACCGAGGCGTGTCCATGGCTGCCCCCACGCTACGTGCCGCCCGAGAGCCTGGGTCAGGCGTCGAAGCCCAGCTCGTCCAGCGACGCGCGCAGCTCGGCCGCGTCGTCGTAGACGCGGAATGCCCCGGCCGCCAGGAGCTCGTCCGTGCCGTACCCCCCGCTCAGGAGGCCGACGCTGAGCATGCCCGCACGGCGGGCGGCCAGGAGGTCCCAGACCGCGTCGCCGACGACGTAGCACTCCTCGGGCGAGACTCCGAGCGCGGCCTGGCAGGCGAGGAAGAGATCGGGCTCGGGCTTTGCCCGGCGCACGTGCCCACGGTCGATCACCACGGTGTCGTCCCCCACCCCGATCGCCTCGAGCGAGCGGTCGATCTCGGGGCGCCGGCCCGACGTCGCGATCCCGTGGACGATCCCTCGCTCGCGCAGGAGTGCGAGCAGCTCGCGCGCGCCGGGCAGCGGACGTCGCTCCGGCAGCAGCTCTTCGAAGATCGCGCCATGTCGTGCCTGGAGATCCTCGACCTCGTCCGCCGAGAGCTCGCGGCCCACTTCGCGCGCGACCGCCCGCGCGAACAGCCCGCCGCTCATCCCGACCCGACGGTGGATGCGCCATCCGTCGATCGGCATCCCCTCCTCCGCGAGCGCTCGCTGCCAGGCGAAGACGTGCGCGTAGACCGTGTCGACGAGCGTCCCGTCGAGATCGAAGATCAGTGCCCGCGCCATCGCGCGCGAGCGTACTCCGCGCCGACTGGGTCAGCGCAGCTTCCGCAGGGCGGCCCCGAGCGCCTGGCCGCCCGCCAGCACGGGCGCGAACAGATCGCCGTGCTCCTCCACCCGCTCGAGCGCCTCGCGCATGCCGAAGCGCCGCGGCGTCACGTCCTCCGTCAACTCGTCCCAGCGAAGCGGGGTCGAGACCGGCGCGCCCGGCTTCGGTCGCACCGAGTACACCGACGCGATCGTCTTGCCGCGCGCGTTCTGGCGGTGGTCGACGAGGACGCCCTCCCGCTTGCGCTTCAACCATTCCGTCGTGACGAGCCCCGGATGTCGCTCCTCGAGCCCGCGTGCCACCAGCTCCGCGAACGTGTAGGTGTCCTCGTACGTCGCCCGTCGCGCGATCGGGACGAGCACATGGATGCCGTCGGCGCCGCTCGTCTTCACGTAGGAGCGCAACCCGAGCCCGTCGAGCTCCTCGCGGATCAGGTGGGCGACGCGAATTGCGGGTGCGAAGCCGCCGTCGGGCGGGTCGAGGTCGAAGAGCACGAAGTCCGGCCGGTCGGGCTTGTCGACGCGCGAGTACCACGCGTTCATGTCGATGCAGTTCATCTGCACCATCCAGAGCACCGCCTCCGGGGAGTTGACGAGCGGGAAGTCGACGAGCCGCGACCCGCCGTCGCGCGGGTAGGTCCGAAAGGTGCGGGTCGGGATCCAGTCGGGCATCCCCTTCGGCGCCTGCTTCTGGAAGTAGGTCTCGCCGCCGACCCCGTACGGAGCCCGCTTCATCGTGAACGGCCGGTTCCGGAGGTGCGGCACGAGCACCGGCGCGACCGCGCGGTAGTACTCGAACAGGTCCTCCTTCGTGATGCCCTCGTCCGGGAAGAGGACTCGCTCCGGGCTCGAGAGTCGGACCGACCGCGCCGCCACGACGCGGGTTGTACCCGTCCGGGCGTGGCGCCGTCGCCGCCCCTTCTCCCCCTTTTTCGCGATGCGCCTCCCGCCGCGAGACCGAAGGTTGGAGTGGTGGCGCGGGTTGCCTGTTCGTCCAACAAGCCCCGCGCCCCCGTTTGCTGCGCTGCCCCACGAAGGTATCGTCTCGTCAGAGGGGTCGGCTCCCCTCTTCCTGCGCGCCAAGGAGATCATGCAGATGACTGACCGAGAGCACGCCGCCTGGCAGGGCTTTCTCACCCTTCATGCCACGCTCACGGACGAGATCGATCGGTCTCTGCGCGAGAGCCATGGCTTGACCTTGCAGCACTTCGAGGTGCTGCTGCACCTCGAGCGAGCGCCCGGGAACCGCATGCGGATGACCGATCTCGCCAGCTTGGTGCGCCTCTCGCAGAGCGGCGCCTCACGACTCGTCGACCGGGTCGAGCGGGCCGGTCACGTCGTCCGCCAGGAGTGCGATGCCGACGGCCGGGTCCTCTATGCGCAACTCTCCGCGACAGGGAAGACTCGGTTGCGGGAGGCGCACCCCACCTACATCGCGAGCGTTCAGGACCGGTTCGTCGAGCGCTTCGACGTTCGCGTGCTGCGCAAGCTCGCAGCCGGCTGGCAGCGCTCGCGGCCGATGTTGACCGCCTTGGCCGTGGTCGCGCCCGAGTTGCCGATCTCGGTCTAACGCGCCCGGGAGGATTCGAACCTCCGACCCGCGGATTAGAAGTCCGCTGCTCTGTCCCCTGAGCTACGGGCGCTCGGGAGGAGCGTACTGCCACCGAGTGCTGTACCTCTCCAGGGCGATCCCAGCCGTCCGGAACCCCTCCGTTCTCGGGAGCGCCACTTGTCATTCGCGGGCGGTCTCATTACGGTGATGAGGATTCAGCCAACAAAGGCCGATTTTGGGGCTGGCCGAGTGGGTTGACGCGGGGAGAAAGGTCGGGGTGGAAGAAAACTCAGCGGCGCGCTCGACGCTCTCGTCGTACCTTCGCATCCTGCGGCGAAGAGCGTGGGTCGTGATCCTGTGCGCGCTGCTCGTGCCGCTTGCGGCGTACGCGTTCTCGGCACGTCAGACCGACCTCTACTCGTCGGAAGCCGAGGTGTACGTCAACAAACAGAACCTCGCGTCGGCGATCACCGGCATCGAGGACTCGTCGCTTCTCGCGGACCCCGCGCGGGTTGCCGAGACGCAGGCGAACCTCGCCCAGACGCCGACCGTCGCGCGACGCACGCTCGCCACCCTGCACGTCGAGAACCTCACGCCTGATCAACTCCTCGACGAGACGTCCGTCGCACCGAAGGGCAACAGCGACCTCCTGACGATCTCGGTAAGGAATGCCGACCCGAGACTCGCCGTGCGACTCGCGGGCGAGTACGCGCGACAGTTCGTCGCATTCCGCGCAGAGCTCGATACCGCCTCGGTCCGAAAGGCGCAGGAGGAGGTGCAGCGAAAACTTGCCGAGCTGCGCCGTCGTGGACAGGGGAACAGCTCCCTGTACAGATCACTTGAGGAGAAGGACCAGGAGCTGGCGACCTTGCAGACCCTCTCCACCGAGCGTGTCTCCATCGTCCGCGACGCTGACGAAGCCGTCCACGTCGCGCCGCGCCCCGTACGGGACGGGGGCGTCGGGCTCCTCTTCGGCCTCCTCCTCGGCGTCGGGCTTGCCTTTGCGATCGACGCGGTCGATACCCGGATCCGCTCCGCGGGAGGGATAGGGGAGCAGCTGCGGCTGCCACTGCTCGCCCGGGTACCGCCTCCGCCGAGGCGGCTTGCGAAAGCCTCGCTGCTCGTGACCCTCGCTCAGCCTGGTGGGGCACACGCGGAGACGTACCGGATGCTACGCACGAACCTCCAGTTCACCCTGCTCGACTCGAACGCTCGCTCACTCCTCGTCACCAGTGCCACCCCTGGCGAGGGGAAATCCACGACCGCGGCCAACCTCGCGGTCGTACTCGCCAGGGGGGGAAAGCACGTCGCGCTCGTCGATCTCGACCTACGGCGCCCCTACCTGGCCCGATTCTTCGGCATGCCGACTGCGCTCGGGGTCTCCGACGTCGCGCTGGGCCGGATCAGCCTCGAGGAAGCGCTCCAGCCCATCGACCTGGGCGCGCGCTCGAACGGGGTGAACGGGAGCGACTCGGAAATCGGCAGCCTGTCCGTTCTCGTCTCTGGCCCCATCCCACCCAATCCAGGCGAATTCGCCGGGTCGAGGCGGCTCGCTGCGATCGTGGACGAGCTGCGCGCCCGTTTCGAGATCGTGCTCATCGACTCCCCGCCGTTGCTGGGGGTCGGCGATGCCATGACGCTCTCCTCGGACGTCGACGCGATCGTGCTCGTCACACGGCTGAACGTCGTGCGCAAGCCGATGCTTGCCGAGGTGCGGCGCCTCCTCGACAGCTCGCCGGCGCCAACCCTCGGCGTGGTCGTCACCGGCGCGGATCCCAAGGCCGACGAGGCGTACAGCTATGGCTACGGCTACGAGGCGCGAGCCGCCGAACGGCGCCACCACGCCGATGACCCCGTGGGGGACCGGGCGTGAACCAGATCGAGTGGGCCGCTCCCGGGGTTCTCCAACCGCCCGTCCCCATCCCGACGGAGGATGACGGCTCGCTTCCGGGGGTCCGCCTCGAGGACCTACTCGACGAACGTACGCGCGCGCTGCTGCGCGCACGACGAAACGGCCAGAGTCGGCGACGTGGCTGGGTGATCAGGCGTGCGCTCGCCGCCGCGGACGTCACGGGCATCCTGCTCGCGTTCGTCCTGACGCAGCTTGCGTTCTCCGGGAACGACGCTCCCGTCGATCGCGTCAGCCCAAGCGTCGAGGTCGTTCTCTTTGCGTTGTCGCTGCCGCTCTGGGTCGTGCTCGGTCGACTTTACGGACTCTACGCGGGCGACGAAGAGCGTGCGAACCACTCGACCGTGGACGACTTCTTCGGCGTCTTCAACATGCTCACGGTCGGGGCCTGGCTGCTGTTCGGTCTTGCGTATGTGTTCAAGTTCGCCAGTCCGAGCTTTCCGAAGCTCGCGCTGTTCTGGGTGCTCTCGATCGTTCTCGTGGCCATCAGCCGGACCGTGGCTCGAACACTGGTTCGACGAACCGATGCGTACATCCAGAACACCCTCGTCGTCGGCGCGGGGCACGTCGGGCAGCGCGTGGCGTGCAAGCTGCTGCAGCATCCGGAGTACGGGGTCAACATCATCGGGTTCGTCGACGACCATCCCCGGTCGCGCGGAGACGGGCTCGGCGGCCTCACCGTGCTCGGTGGCACCGCTCAGTTGGCGGAGCTGGTGCAAGCGCTGGACGTCGAGCGCGTGATCGTTGCGTTCTCTCAGGCGCCGGACGCCGAGACGCTGGATCTGGTCCGGCGTCTCAACCCCTTCGGCGTCCAGGTCGACATCGTCCCGCGTCTCTTCGACGTGCTCGGCCCGCACATGCGAGTGCACGCAGCCGAGGGGATTCCGCTGCTCGGCCTCGCACCGGCACGCCTCTCGAGCTCGTCCCTGTTTCTCAAGCGCGTGTTCGACATCGTCCTGTCGAGCCTCGCCCTCGTGCCGCTCCTCCCGCTCTTCGTCTTGGCGGCGGCAGCGATCAGGCTCGACTCGAGCGGCCCCGTCTTCTTCCGACAGGTGCGCATGGGGCACAACGACAGGACGTTCACGATCCTGAAGTTCCGCACGATGGTCGCCGACGCCGACGAGCGCAAGGCAGACGTGGCGCACCTGAACAAGCATCTGCACCGGGACCCGCGAATGTTCAAGGCCCCGGGCGACCCGCGGGTCACCCGTGTCGGCGGGATCCTGCGCCGCTACTCACTCGATGAGCTGCCACAGCTGTTCAACGTGCTGCGAAGCGAGATGAGCCTCGTCGGCCCGCGGCCGTTGATCCTCGACGAGGACCAGCATGTCGACGGTTGGGGTCGTCGCCGCCTCGACCTCAAGCCCGGCATCACGGGCCTTTGGCAGGTGCTCGGTCGGGACGACATCCCGTTCGAGGAGATGGTTGCCCTCGACTACCGCTACGTGACGACCTGGTCGTTGAGCAACGATCTGCAGCTCATGGTGCGCACGCTTCCGGCGGTCTTCAGGAAGCGCCTCGAACACCGGTGACCAGCGTCGCAGCAGCCGTCGCGTCGCCGCAAACGGATGTGCTGGGTGTAGAGATCTTCGCGGGGACGTTCTCCAGCGCGGTCGACACCGTCGTCGAGCGCGCACGGTTGGGTCACGGCGGTTATGTCGTGCAGTGCAACGTGCACGTGCTGATGACGGCGCACGACGACCCCGAACTGATGCGAGCGCTGCACGACGCCTGGCTCGTCATGCCCGACGGCGCGCCGATCGCGTGGCTGCAACGCCGGCTCGGGGCGGCGACTGCAGAGCGGGTTGGAGGGCCGGACCTAATGCCGTCGGTGATCGATCGAGGCCGTCGACACGGTCTCCGCCATTTCTTCGTCGGCTCGACGCCCGAGACCCTGCAGGCCCTGGTCACCGGGCTCGAAGCCTGCTTTCCCGGGGTGGAACTCGTCGGTGCGCACAGCCCACAGTTCGGCACCCTGGCGGAGCTGGCGAGCGCGGCGGAGGTCGCGGCAGCGGCGGGTCCCGATGTCGTCTGGCTTGCGCTCGGTGCTCCGAAGCAGGAGCTCTGGATGCACAAACATGCGATGAGCCTTGCGCCGGCCGTGGTGATCGGGGTGGGCGCGGCTTTCGACTTCCAGGCGGGTGCAAAGGATCGGGCGCCCGGGTGGGCCCGTCGCGGCGGACTCGAGTGGGCGCATCGCCTCACCCATGAGCCGCGCCGCCTGACCGGACGGTATGTGAGGACGAACTCGGCATTCGTGCTTCGCGCCGGCGCCTGCCTCGCGAGGCGCCATGGGTTGACGTGACGACCGCACCCCGCATGGTCGTAACTCCGGCCTCGGCCGTCGGGTTGTCGCTTCTGGCGGCATGGCTGCTGGTCGCGAGACCGCCGTTCGCTGCAGGGTTGGCCCTCGCCATCCTAGGAGTGCTCATCCTCGCGCTCGGCTACAACGCGCCAGCGGCCCGGGTCCTCGTCTACAGCGTTCTCGGGATTAGTGCAACGGTCAATCTGATCCGGCGCGTCGAGGTTGGCCCGATGACCGGGTACGCGTGGCTCACCGGCCTCATCACCGTGTCTGCGGTGATTCTCGCGCTCGCGCTTCCGACATCCTCGTTGCCAGCACCAAGCAGGCGTGTGCTGACTCTCATGTCCATCTTTCCCGCCTGGGCGTTGCTCTCCGTCTCACTCAAGCCGCCGACTCAGTCCGGCCTGCAAAACATTCTCGTGTACGTCGGCTTTGCTTCGATCGCGACGGTGTCTGCTGTGGCAACAGCTACGGGAGCGATCGGCTTCGCGTCTCTACGTCGGGCCTTCTTCTGGATATTCTCGGCTGCAAGCGCCCTGTACGGAGCGAGCCTCATTCTCGACGGCATGGGGGGCACGTCGGTCGTCGACGCTCGAGCCTATGCTGTTTCGCGGCCATCGGAGTGGCGTGGACCGCGGCCCTCGCTCGCTACGGGTACAGACCTGAGAGGCGTCTGGCGCTTGCCATGGTGGCGCTTGCGTTCCTGAGCCTCTCGCGGACGGGGTTCGCCGTGGCGCTTTTCGTGTGTGTGATCGCTCTTGTGGGCTTCGACACTCCGCGTAAGCTCGGCCGGACGGTTGCCATTCTCGGCGTTGTCACTGTCCTCGGCACGGCGGCCGTCATCTACACGAACCCGTTCGCCGCGCGATTCTCGGAGCCCGACCGCGTAACTCTCCCTGGCGGAGTCAAGGTCAGCGTCTCGGGACGAGAGGAAGATCTGGAAAGCGACCTGGAGCTCCGCGCTCTCTTCTCCGCTCGTGGGCCAAGGGGCGGGATCTGCCGAGTTGGCCGTATGCCGCCGTATCTACCACTGCCGGACATCCGCACAACGACTATTTGCGGGTTTTTCACGATTTCGGACTAGTGGGAGTGGCCTTTCTCTTGGTCGCCATCGCATCTCCGATCGCTGCCGCCGCGCGGTCACTCCGATCCGCTCCAATCACCGAACCCGCCGTCCGCGCCCTCCACCTGGCAGTCGATGCTTGCACCTCTGGGTTGGCGCTCGAGATGATCACGGACAACTCGCTCGTCTACGAGTTCGTGGTTGCACCGACCGCGGTTATCATCGGAGCCTCGCTCGGGAGACGCGCCACAGGGCCGACGCTCGCCGTGTGTCCGTTGCGCCTCGACGGCGCGGCCCATGAAGATCCTCATCTCGGCCTATGCATGCGAGCCCCGACGTGGCTCGGAGCCGGGCGCGGGATGGCTCTGGTCGATCGCGGCTGCCGCCAGGCACGAAATCACGGTGCTACACGCACGAGCAGGGCGCACACGATTTCGCCGACGATGTTCCGCCAAGGATGACCATGCGCTTCGTCGATTTGCCCCGGCCGCTTCTTCGAGTCGTCCGTTCCCACGAACGCCTCTATTACGTGCTCTGGCAGGTCGTGGCCGGTCTGGAGGCCTCCGGCTCCACCGTCGCGAGCGATTCGATCTGGTGCACCACGTGACGTTTGCCAACGCCTGGACACCGGCCCTCGCATGCCTGGCACGGGCACCATTCATCCTCGGGCCCGGTGGGCGGCGGCCCGACCATCCCGCCTGAATTACTCGCGAACTCAGCCGGCGAGCGCGACTGTTCGAGTGCTTGCGTGTTACGGTCCGAAGGATCAACACGTTCAACCCGGTCATCCGTTATGGGTGGCGTCGCGCCCGAGTGATCGTGGCACAGAACCGCGAGACGGTAGATGCACTGCCCCGTCGAGTACGCAGCCAAGGCCACGGTCCGGCCGCATTCAGTCGTCGGCCCCGACCTGGAGCTGCAAAGCCGTGACGGCCCCGCGGCCGTGATGAGCCTGGCCATCCGTTAGCCGTCCTGTCGGGGAGGCTGCTTCCCTGGAAGGGCGGCACGATCGCGGTACACGCCCTGCGCCGGACGAGGCAGGAATGGGACCTCGAGATAATCGGCGCCGGACCGTCCGAGGCGCAACTGCGCTAGCTCGTCGATCGGCTCGGCCTCGCCGATCGGGTCAGCTTCACGCCCTGGCTTCCCCGTGAGGAGCTGTGGCGGATCATGCGGCGAGCCGACGCAGTGATCGTCCCGAGCCTGAGAGACGATGCGCCGCTCACGATCGCCGAGGCGCAGGCGCTCGGCGTGCCGGTGGTCGCCTTCGACCAGGGTGGCGCTGCGGTCATGGGGCGCCTGCCGGGGACGTCGGTCTCGCTCGTCCGTCCTGCATCGACCGCCGCCGCCGCGCGATGCGTTTGCGCGAGCGCTCGACGACATCGCCGCGAACGGCGGGCCGCGAAGACCGTTCCGAAGCGTTCGGTCTGCGGCGAGCTCGAGGACTACATCGCGCAGCTCTACGCGTCGGTCATCAGGCCCGAGGCCTCGAGGCGGCGATGAGGCGTCGCACCGCTGCGACGGTGGACATGGGGCGTCGCAGACCAGGCGTTGTCGAGTCTCGTCAACCTCCTTGCCGGCATCGCGGTCGCACGGGCCGGGACTCCGGGCGAGTTCGGAGCATTCGCCCTCGCGCTCACCGTCTACTGGCTGGCGCTCGGCGCAAATCGAGCGCTTTCCTCCGAGCCCTTCATCGTGCGCCAACGCGACCGAGCAGCGGGCGCGTCGCGCGAGCTTCGAGCGGCGGCCGGGTATGCGATCGGGCTCGGGTGCCTCGCAAGCCTGGGCTGCCTGGGCGCTCGGCGTGCTCGTCGACGGGTCTCTGCGCACGTCACTCCTGGCCCTTGGCCTTCGTGCTTCCTCTGCTCCTCATCCAGGACTTTGTCCGCTCGGCATCGTTCGCAACTCGACGCCCAGCGGTCGCATTCACGACCGATGCCGTGTGGCTCCTGGGGTTCGGCCTCGTCTGGGCTGTCCTCTCGGCGACGGACATGGCGTCACTCGGGACGCTGACCCTCGCATGGGGCCTCGCAGCCGGCGCCGCCGCGGGCTGCGGTCTGATCGGCTCGGGTTCTTCCCAAGGTCCAGAGCGCTCCACGCTGGCTCCTCAAGCACCGGGACATCGCGCCGAGCTTCTTGCTCGAGTACATGGCGCTCACGATGTCCGTACAGCTCTCTCTCGTGGCCGTCGGAGCGATCGGCGGTCTCAGCGCCGTAGGCGCGATGCGAGGAGCTCAGTTGCTCTTCGGTCCGTGGCAGGTGCTCCTCATGGGAACCGGTCTCGTCGCACTTCCCGAGGCGATGCGCTTGCTCCACGAGCGTGGCGCGTTGGGGCTTATGCGCTTCTCCGGCATCGTCGGCGGAGGGCTGGTGGCGGCCTCGATAGGGTGGGGAATCCTCCTCTCATTCCTACCGGACTCGCTCGGAATTCAGATTATCGGCGCGAGCTGGTCCGGCGCCGAAGAGCTGATTCCCCTCACGGCTCTCTCGCTCGCCACGACATCGGCGATCGCCGGTGCGTCGTTGGGATTGCGGGCGCTCGCCGCGGTGCGCCGCAGCGTACCGTTGCGGCTGGCAACGTCGATGGCGATGGTGGCAGGCGCGAGCGCAGGCGCCTGGCTCGACGGCGCTCGGGGCGCCCTGGTCGGCATAACAACGGCCGGGGCAGCAGCAGCGGGGTATCTGGTGGTGGCAGCTGCGGCTCGCGTGCCTCGCCCGGCGCGAGCGAGGAAGCCTCTTCGGTGCCAGTCGTGTCTGTATTCGGCCGAACTCGTTGATGCGGATTCTCGTTCTTCACTCACGCTACCTGTCCGGCGCGCTCTCCGGTGAGAACAGCGTCGTCGACGACGAGTGCGAGCTCCTCCGCTCTGCAGGTCACGATGTGAGCCTGTACTCACCGAGCGTCCGACCCAGCCGAAGAGGTGCTCATCGCGATCGATGCAGTTTGGAACCGCTCGGAGGGGGAGCGGTGCGCGACCTCATGCGCAGGACCCGCCCCGATGTGGTTCACGTCCACAGCCTCTTCCCGGCTCTCTCGCCTGCGGTGCTGCGGGCTCTTCCGGACAGCATGCCCGTCGTCATGACGCTCCATAACTTCCGCTACTCGTGCCTGCCTGCCACCTTTTTTCGCGACGGTCAGACCTGTGAGAACTGCCTGGGAAGGCTCCCGGTGCGAGGAGTGCTCCACCGGTGCTACCGCGGCTCGGCGCGGCGAGCGCAATGCTTGCGACGTCGCTGGGGCTCCATCGCGCACTCGGCTCGTGGGACCGCGTTCGTCTCTTCCTCGCAGTGAGCGCATTCGTGCGCTCCAAGCACGTCCAGGCCGGGCTATCGCCGGAGAGAATCCGAGTCAAGCCAAACTTCGCTCAGCCGGTCGCGCGCCGTCAAGGATCAGGCGAGTATCTGCTCGCCATGGGGCGCCTGACTCCGGAAAAAGGATTTGACACCGTCATCGCAGCGGCGCGGGAAGATGGGCACCGACTCCTCGTCGTCGGAGATGGCCCGCGAGAAAGGCGCTTCAGACGATGGCCGGCCCGAATGCGACGTTCGTGGGCGCCGTCGAACGCGAACGCGTTCTGGAGCTGTTGGGCGGCGCTCGCGCCCTCGTCTTCCCGTCGCGATGCTACGAGGGATCACCGCGAGCGATACTCGAAGCGTTCGCAGCAGGAGTCGGGGCGATCGCAAGTCGAATCGGAGGAGTCGCCGAGTTGCTCAGCGATCCCGCCGCGGGAGTTCTTCTTCCTCCCGACGACAACACGGCTTGGATAGCGGCCTAGCATTTCAGAGACGACCGTGGCGACACGAGCGGGTGAGGCAGCTCACGAACTCTGGCGAACGCACTTCTCCCCCGCGACGGCGCTCCGTGACCTCGAGTCCGCGTACGAGGCAGTCCTGTGACGTCGAGGCCCCGCGCGCGGGACGCCAATGCACCCGGATCGTGGGCGAAGGAGCATCATCTTCTGGCGCGGTTGCGCGCGGAGATCAACGCCCGGCCGAGCCTCGGATTTGCACGCACCACGATGCGTGTCGCAGTTCGGTACTATCGCTACGCCCGGCTCTGCGGCAGAACCGGGCAATCTCTTACCTCCTGGCGGAGCACCGGGGAACGAGCGGGCTCGTCCGTGTGAACGATCCCGTTCTCGGGGGGCCGATCTGGCTGAGGATCGGATCGACCGACATCAACGTGGCGGGGAAGATCCTCCTCGAGCGTGAGTACGACCTGCCACTTTCCACGAGCCTCAGGTGATCGTCGATGCCGGCGCTTACACTGGAATCAGCAGTCTATGGTTTGCGGCGCGCTACCCGAACGCGACGATCGTTTCCCTCGAGCCCGCCACATCGAATTTCCAGGTTCTCCTTCTGAATGTGGCGCACGAACGGAGGGTCATTCCGCTCCGAGAGGCGCTTTGGCCGAGCGACGGAACGATTTACGTCACCGACAATTCGAATGGTGCGTGGGCCTATCGGGTCAGCAGGCACACCGGCAATACTCCAGTCATGGCGACGTCCATTCCGACTCTCATGCACCGGCTCGGTGTGGACCGCATCGATCTTCTCAAGCTCGATATCGAAGGCGCTGAACATGACCTGTTCCAGGATGGCGCCCAGGACTGGCTCACATCGGTTCATGCCATCGCCATCGAAACGCACGATGATTTCCGTACCGGTTCTCGCGCGGCTGTACTTCGCGCATGCGTCGATTTCTCAGCAACGTTTGTCGGAATGAAACACTGTTTCTCCAACGACAGGGCGAATTCATGAGCGCACCGTCCGGCGGCGGACGGACTCGAACTGGCCCCTGGCGGCGAATCACCACGGCGAGCGAGCGCGTCGGCGGGTCAGGCGGGCGTGCACGGATCGAGTGGATCCCCACCCCCACCGCAGAGCCGATGACCCCCGCACATCTGATCGGTGCCAGCGAGTCCATCCGCGCCAACTCCCTAAAGATCGCCCGTGCGTCGTCCTGCTGCAAGTGAGGTCCGAACCGACGCATGACACTCATCGCCACGTCGTTGCGCACCTCCGAGATCTCCGCTGTCCCCTCGTGCTTGTTCAGAAAGGCTCTCGCCATTCGTAGGTACGCGACGCCAATCTGGCCCAAGGCCATGTCATCCTGCGCGACACCGCTCATGAACCTCCACATGCGGCGGACGACCGCGGCCGGAAGGTCTAGGTCAGGTAGGTGCTGCATGACAACTCGCGGCGCGATCACGTCATGTTCGGCAAGTTGCGCAGTTCTGGCCTCTTGACTGTGCTGGCCCGGATGCGAGCGGTAAAGCAGGAGAGGGCGACTAATGTTCGCCCCTTCTGCCAGACCTAGCAAACGAGACCAGAGATCGTAATCCTGGGCGAACTCGTAGTCGGATCGGTACGACGTGCTGCCGAGTAACTCTCGGCGTATCATGATCGAGGGATGGACAAAGGGAGGCCCGATCAGCAGTTTCCATCTTACTGTGGGTGAACCTTTCGGAAGCACGCGAATACCTAAAGGTTTACCGACGTCATCGACTACGACTACATTGGAACCGACGAGTCCAATCGCGGGTCTCTCGTCTAGATATCTCTTCTGCACAGCAAGCCGGGTGGGAACAGCAACGTCATCGGCGTCCATCATGGCGATGTACTTCCCCACACAGCGTTCGAGTCCGATCGTCTTCGCCGCGGCAATTCCGAGAGGAATGTCCGATCTGACTAGCTCGAGCCTTGAGTCGCGAGTCGAATTAAGGATCTCTGGGGTGCGATCCGTGGAAGCGTCGTCCACGACGACGATCTGGATATTCCTGAAGCTCTGACGAAGCAGGCTCTCTACAGCAACATCTAGGTGTCTCGCGCCGTTCCTGACGGTCATGAGCACACTAATAGGTGTGTCGATCACAGCTGTCGACGCGATGGAGTCGTCTACGACTGGTAAGGGTCTATGGGTAGTAGGCGAGGCGGGTCGCCGGTGGGATGCTGAGCGGGACGTCACCCGCCTGGCCACCCCACTGCGACCACGGCTGATCCTTGACGTACCACACCCCATCCGAGGGCCGGTAGACCGCCATATCCGTGTGGCCGTCACCGTCATAGTCACCCGGCACCGGCACATCACCCGCCTGGCCACCCCACTGCACAAACGGCTGATCCTTCACATACCAGACACCATCCGACGGACGATAGATCGCGATATCGGTGTGGCCATCACCGTCATAGTCACCCGGCACCGGCACATCACCCGCCTGGCCACCCCACTGCACAAACGGCTGACCCTTCACATACCAGACACCATCCGACGGACGATAGATCGCGATATCGGTGTTGCCGTCACCGTCATAGTCACCCGGCACCGGCACATCACCCGCCTGTCCACCCCATTGCGACCAACGGCTGATCCTTGACGTACCACACCCCATCCGAGGGCCGGTAGACCGCGATATCGGTGTGGCCGTCACCGTCATAGTCACCCGGCACCGGCACATCCCCCGCCTGGCCACCCCACTGCGCGAACGGCTGACCCTTCACATACCAGACACCATCCGACGGACGATAGATCGCGATATCGGTGTGGCCATCACCGTCATAGTCACCCGGCACCGGCACATCACCCGCCTGTCCACCCCACTGCACAAACGCCTGACCCTTCACATACCAGACACCATCCGACGGACGATAGATCGCCACATCCGTATCCCCGTCACCATCGAAGTCCGCAACCGCCCTGGACTCAGGCGGCGCGCCGCTCTGCCTCGACGTAGGTGAAGCCCGCGGAGCAGCCGGACACGTTGCCGACGGCGTCGGTCGCGGTCGCCCGGAAGGTCGTCGACGTGTTGTCGCCGACGGTGACCGTCAGGCCGCCCGAGCCGAAGGCCGCGGCCGAGCCGGTCGCCGCCGCCGGCCCCGTACAGCCGGCTGTCGTGTAGAGCCGCACGGTCGAGCCCGGCTCGGCAGTGCCGATCAGCTCGGGCGTGTTGTCGTTCGCCGGCGAGGAGGGACTGCTCGAGACGATGGACGGGGTCGGGGGAGGAGTCGAGTCAGGCGGCCCGTGAACGGCCTGGGTTCCGGAGTCGGTGAACGTCTGGCCCGAGATCGGGATGAACTGCCAGTCGTAGCTCGATGCGTGCAGCGTGAACTTCATCACGCCGTACGTGGCGGAGCTGCGCACCTCGCTGGTCGAGAGAAGCGTCCCGAAGCCTTGGAGCGCGGCGCCGCCTGTGCCGACGACGAACTCGCGAACGCCGAGCGTCGGATCGGCGACGCCGCTCGCGTTCATGGGCGCGAAGCGCTCGTAGTTGTGGACGTGGCCGACGACCACCGCGTCGACGCCGTAGTCGTAGAGCGCCTGCCAGATCGCCTGCATGTGCGAGTTGTTCCCCCCGATGACCAGCGCGGCTTGTGCCAGATCGCGATGATGTTGTTCGTCGGCGCGTTCTGAAGGTCGTTACGGAGCCACTGCTCCTGCACCGAGCCGGCGGCGCAGCCGCCCGGCAGCCAAAGGCCGGAGCCCGGCTCGCATTCGCTGTTCAGCATCACGATGTGCCAGGTGACGCCGTTGCCGCTGAGGTCGTAGCTGTAGTAGCCGAGGCTGCGGTCGCCGGCCGGCCCGGTCTGGACACCTGCTCCGTTGAAGTAGTCGAAGTACGGTGTCGCGCCCGGCGTCGAGCCGTTGCCGTAGTCGTGATTCCCGATTCCCGGCCGCGTCCGATTCTTGAAGGCAGCCCCAGGTCGGGTCGTAGCAGCCGCTCCACTCGCTCGCTGCTCCGATCGGATAGGTGTTGTCGCCCGCGGTGAAGACGGCGGCGTCCGGGAAGGGCGGAGACGAGGGCGGCCGTCGCCGAGTCCTGCGTCCGGCCGCAGTCGGCGATGTCGCCCGCGCCGACGAGGACGGGATCCCCCTCGACGGGCTGCCCGGTCGGCGTGGCGGTGGTTTCGGTGGCGGTCGAGGGTTGTTGGACCCGTCGACCGCGATCACCGCGTAGTGGTATGTGGTGCCGTTCGTCAGCCCGCTGTCGTTGAACCCGGTGGTCTGCAGCAGATCGCCGCCGTTGAGCGGCGTGCCGCCCGTCGGCACCGGTGTCGAGAGCGCGCGGTACACGTTGTAGCCGGCCAGATCCGACTCGCCGTTCGCGCTCCAGGTGAGGCTGGCCGTTGTGTTGCCCGGGGTCGCGGCCAGGTTCTGCACCGCCCCCGGCGCGCTCACGTCCTGCGGAAAGGCGTACTGGCCCGCGACCGCGCTCGGAGAGCCGAACAACGTCCCGTTGATCCCCCTGCCCGACGAGTCAGTCGCCGTCCCATCATCGAAGCCCCAACGACCCAGCAGCCCGGTCGCCGGCCCTGTGACCTCACTGTTCTTCGAGCCGCGGATCTCCGCACCCGTCCGGGCCACACCCCAGATCCGCGCCTCGTCCAGCTGACCCTGGAAAAACCCCGCCGCGGCTCCGGTCGAGGTCATCGCCGTCGCAAGCGCCCGCATGCTGAATGCTGCTCGACTCCGGCGTGAAGCCACCGACCACGAGCTTCTGATCCAACTTCCCATCGAGGTACAAACGCCACGTCGACCCGTCATAGGTCGCTGCCGCGTGATGCCACACATTGTCGGTCACCGTGGTCGCAGCCCGTAACCGGGTGGTTCCCGCCGGTCGCCGCGTCCTCGAAATCGGCCGCCAGCTTCCCGCCGGAAATCCCGAGGAAGTAGTTCATGTTCAGGTTGGCGGGGCTGTCGTTCTCTGCCGCGGCCCTTGGTCACGAGGGGGACGCGCGGCGCCGAGACCGCCGCTCCCGGTGCTCACGGCGAGCGCCGACTCCGGTCTGCTTGAACCACGTCTCCAACGTGAACTGCGGCGCGCCAAGGCCCCCGGCACCCGTCCCCGCAGACGGCCCGAACGACACGTACTGACTCGAGCCGTTGAACTGCAACGCGTTGTCCGGTGCCGCCGCGCTCGCCGCGCCACCCAAGACGAGCAACACCCCGGCACACAGGGCCAGCAACCCGAAGTGCCTCGCCGCAGCTCCCATACGTTCCCCCAGCCTGCCGGTAAGAGTCGCCCGAATCAGAGAACAGAGCGCCGAAGCCGGCCCACAGGTCTGCCCCTTCGGCGCTCACTGTGCGTTGCCTCTGCTAACAGAAGTTCTCGGTGGTGAACTGCCTTCTTGCTCGATGCGTCGTCGATCATGTACCACGCGTTCCCGACACGGGTCAGGCGCACGACACTGGTCTGCGACGGAGCGGCGTCGCCGTAGTCGATCCTCACCTTGACAGTGCTGACCCGAGCCTTCGGGCCTGCTACCCCGGGGACGGGCGAAAGGCCTCCGGTGACCGACACGACATGGACTGCGTTCGGCGAGGAGCCTGGGTCTTGATCTTGCTCTTGCACTGCACGAACAGCGAGCGCGTGATGAACGCTCTTTGACCCGGGTGCATCGAGAGCCAGACGTCACCCCACTTGCCTTGGAGCGCAGCCGTCTTGACGCTCACGGCGACCTGACCGGCTCCCCCGGCGCCGACTGCGCTGCGCGGCCGCGAGAAGAGCGAGGCACGCAACCGTCCCGACCAGCGCCGAACGCCGGGCGAGACCGTGCGCGGTCGAGCCGGATCGCGCATGAGGGCTCCGCCGGGCAGGCCGCTTCTTTGCGCCATGCGGCTCGATGTGCTGCTCACTCTTCCTCCTTCGACTGCCCGAGGTGCGTCGGTTGGGCGGTCAATGGCGTCTATGGGTAGTAGGCGAGCCGTGTCGCCGAGGGGATGCTGAGTGCGACATCACCCGCCTGGCCACCCCACTGCGACCACGGCTGATCCTTGACGTACCACACCCCATCCGAGGGCCGATACACCGCCACATCCGTGTGGCCGTCACCGTCATAGTCACCCGGCACCGGCACATCACCCGCCTGGCCACCCCACTGCCAGAACGACTGATCCTTGATGTACCAAACCCCATCCGACGGACGATAGATCGCCACATCCGTGTTGCCGTCACCGTCATAGTCACCCGGCACCGGCACATCACCCGCCTGGCCACCCCACTGCGACCAACGGCTGATCCTTGACGTACCACACCCCATCCGACGGCCGATAGATCGCCAGATCCGTGTGGCCGTCACCGTCATAGTCACCCGGCACCGGCACATCACCCGCCTGGCCACCCCACTGCACAAACGGCTGATCCTTCACATACCAGACACCATCCGACGGACGATAGATCGCGATATCGGTGTGGCCATCACCGTCATAGTCACCCGGCACCGGCACATCACCCGCCTGGCCACCCCACTGCGACCACGGCTGATCCTTCACATACCAAACCCCATCCGACGGCCGATACATCGCTAGATCCGTGTTCCCGTCACCGTCATAGTCACCCGGCACCGGCACATCACCCGCCTGGCCACCCCACTGCACAAACGGCTGATCCTTCACATACCAGACACCATCCGACGGACGATAGATCGCCACATCCGTGTCCCCATCACCGTCGAAATCGTTCGCCACGGAGCTCGCGGCAGGGGAGTCCGCGGTGATGAACGCCGTGAAGGCGGTCGACGCGCTGGAGGCCATGACCGGCACCCTGCCGGTCCAGTTCTGCTTGGTGCTCGTCACGTCGTTCACGCCCCCGGTGATGAGGGTGCTGCGCGGAGCCGAACGCGATCGTCGACATCGACGATTTCTTCATGACGATGTCGTTGAACCCCTCGCTCGAGGTGTAGACGACCCGCACGGTGTGATCCTGCTCGTTGAGCAACACGATCCCTCGGGTACCCGACTGATCGACCTCGTAGAGCGGATCCCAGGTTCCGTTCGGGCGGCGGATCAGCAATGCGACCTTCGGATAGCCGGCCGTGTCATAGCTCGTCTTTACCGCGGCGTACAACGTGCCGTCGGCGGCCACGGCGACGTTGAGATGGTCGTCTGCCATTCCCAGGCCGACGTTTTGAGCCGAGGCCGAGGCCGGAACTTCGTCGGCGGACCAGGTCGTCGGCAGCTGGCCGTCGACGTGCACCTTGAAGCCGAACCGCTGGGTGTTCTGGTTCGACCACAGCACACCGATCGTGCCGTTCGGTAGCGCCGTGACGACGCCGATGTCGTCGTCGTTGATGTTGTTCGCCAGGGTGATGGGCCCTGTGAACGACGTGTACGGCGCGTCGCTGTAGTAGACGTTGAGGTTGGCGCCGTTCTCGGTCGCCAGCCACATGCGACCCGTCGAGTCGAGGTCGATGGTCGCGGTCTCGCTGTTCGGAAGCGAGACCGAGGTCGCAGTGGGTCTACTCGCCCAGGGCTCGTAGGTGTTTCCGGTCGCGTTGTACTGCACCGAGACGAGCTTTGGCGACGGGCCGTGGAGGAGGATGTGCGTCACCCCTCCGACGGCCTTCGCGTCGGCCTGCACGTCGGTGTCGCTGGAGATCTGGACGACGTTGCTCCAGGTGTCGTCGGGGTTGAGACGCCAGATCCACGTACCGGTAGGCGACACGGCCGTAGTGGGCAGCACGGCCCACGAGGTTCCCGCGTACTGCCAAAGCTTCGACTGCGGCTTCTCACCCGTCGAGTCCGTGACCGGGATGGTTGTGAAGGTCTGCGGCTCTCCTGTCGGCGCGTCGTGGACCGCCGCTGTTCCCGAGTCCGTGAACGTCTGCCCGGAGATCGGGATGAATTGCCAGTCGTAGCTCGACTCGTGCAGCGTGAACTTGATCACGCCGTACGTGCTCGAGTCGCGCACCTGGCTCGTCGGCAAGATCGTGCCGAAGCCGGACAAAGAAGCGCCACCGGTGCCGACGACGAACTCGCGGACACCGAAGTCCGGGTCGGCAGCTCCGCTTCCGTCCATCGGCGCGAGACGCTCGTAGTTGTGCCAGTGGCCGCCGAGGAGGATGTCGGCCCCTCCGTCGTAGAGGTCCTGCCACAGCTGCTGCATGTGCGCGTGGTTGCCCGAGGACGACCAGCGCGGCTTGTGCCAGATCGCGATGATGTTGTTCGTCGGCGAGTTGGCGAGATCGCCCTTGAGCCACAGGTCCTGCGCCGAGCCCGCCGCGCATCCGCCGGGCAGCCAGTAGCCGGTACTGGGCTCACACTCCGAGTTGAGCACCACGACATGCCACGTGTTGGGACCGGTGCCGATGTCGTAGCTGTAGTAGCCGAACGCTCTGTCTCCCGCGGGCCCGGTCTGGTTGCCCGCACCATTGAAGTAGTCGAAGTACGGCGTTGCGCCAGGCGTCGCGCCGTTGCCGAAATCGTGGTTGCCCGCAGCCGGGCGTGTGCGCGCCTTGAAGGCCCCCCACGTGTCGTCGTAACACCCGAACTCCGCCGCGGTGCCGGTCTCGTACGCGTTGTCGCCGATCGTGAAGACGTTGCCCGGGATCGCCGATACGAGCGCAGCAGTGTCCGAATCCTGCGTGCGCGAGCAGTTGGCGATGTCACCGGCGCCCACGAGCACCAGGTCGGCGCCCGCTGCGCTGACGGTGACGTTGATCGTCTCGCAGTCCGAGGCGGTGCCGTCGCTCACGCACACATCGAAGGTGGCCGTCCCGACCTGGCCGGCTGTCGGGGTCCAGGTGAACGCGCCTCCGGTCGTGATCGACGCACCCGTGGGCACCGAACCGCTCCCGGGCGCCAGGGTGAACGACAACGCGTCGCCCGCATCTGGGATCGCTCGCAGTCGCCGTGAACGCAAGCTGCGTCCCCACCTGCGCGTTCTTGTTCCCGATCGGATCCAGCGTCGGAGCCGTATTCCCCGGCGGAGCCGCCAACGCCGCGACCTCGGAGGCTGACAGCGCTCGGTTGTAGACCAGCACGTCGTCGAGGGCACCTTGCAACTTCGACACACCATCCGGCTGCGCACCGATCCCCAACGCAAGATTGTTCGTCGCGATCGACGCGGGCCCCGCCAGCGCACTGCCCTCCTGCACCCCGTTCACGTACAACCGGATCAGCGACCCGTCATACGTCGCCGCCACATGCATCCACGTCGACCCGTCGGCCGGATACGACGTCAGCGAGTTGATCCGATACGTGTCGGGCCCCGTCGACTGGTTGAAGCGAACGAACACCTTCCCTGCCGACGACAGCGACAGCTCGTAGCCGTTCGTCCCGCCCTGCGTGGCCTTCTTGATCAGGTACTGGGTCGCTGTCTTCTCCGGCCGCACCCACGCAGCCATCGTGATCGCACCCGAGATATCGAGCGACGCGCTATCGGGCACCGTCGCGTAATCACCCGTCCCGTTCAACCGCAACGCGGAGCCATGCTGCCCCGCAACCCACGCCGGAGCCCCCAGGATCGTCCCGTTGTTTCCCGACCCCGACGAATCGACGAGCATGGTTCCCGAGCCCTCGTTCATCCTCCATTCACCGACAGGACCGGTTCCGGAGCCGGAGGTCGGTGTCGCGGGGACCTCGACGCTCGTCGACGCGTTGTTCGAGCCGTCGACGGCGACAACGGCGTAGTGGTACGTCGTGCCGTTCGTGAGCCCGCTGTCGTTGAACCCGGTGGTCTGCAACAGATCGCCGCCGTTGAGCGGCGCGCCGTTCGTCGGCACCGGTGTGGAGAGTGCGCGATACACGTTGTAGCCGGCCAGATCCGACTCGCCGTTGGCGTTCCAGGTGAGACTGACCGTCGTATTGCCAGGCGTTGCGACCAGGTTCTGCACCGCCGCCGGCGCGCTCACGTCCTGTGGGAAGGAGTATCCGCCGACCCATGCAGGGCCGTTGGTAAGGGTGCCGGTCACGTTCTGGCCCGAGCTGTCGCCTGCTGTCGGCCCGGCGCCCTCGTCCAGGCTCCAGTGTCCGCGGAGGCCCGTCGTCGGGGTCGGCGTCTCGGTGTCCTTGTTCGCGCGGATCTGCGCACCCGTGCGAACGACGTTCCAGATCCGCACCTCGTCCATCTGACCCGCGAAGAAGCCGGGAGAGGTGCCGGGGAGCCCGGTCGAAAGGAGGGCGCTGCCGATCGCGGCGTGCTGGATCGAGGTCGACTCGGGGGTGAAGTTCCCGATGTTGACCGCCCGGTCGAGCTTGCCGTCGAGGTAGATGCGCCAGGTTGTTCCGTCGTAGGTGGCGGCTGCGTGATGCCAGACGTCCGGAGTCGCCACGAGCGTGCCGGTGGCGGGCAGGGCGGGATGGTTGAGACCGGTCGCGGTGTCTTCGAAGTCGGCGACGAGCTTGTTGGTCGACGCGTCGAGACCGAGGAAGTAGTTCGTGTTCAGATTGGCGGGCGTCTCTCCTTCTCCACGACCCTTCGTGACCAGCGGAATCGCGTTGGTCAGCCCGCCGGTACCCGTAGACATCCCCAAGCCACCGGTGCCTGCCCGCTTGAACCAGGCTTCCAGGGTGAACTGGGTGGCGCCGAGCGTGCTCGTCGCCTGACCGAAGGTGACGTAGTCGTCGGTGCCGTCGAATTGGAGTGCGTTGTCAGGCGCCGCTGCACTCGCTCCGCTACCCAGGACGAGCAAGACAATCGCGCACAGCACAGCCAGCCCCGAGCACTTCGCCGCAGTTCCCATTTCCCCACCCCCGTATTGCCGCTGTGGCGCACAGAGTGTGCGGCCAGCAAGGCACCTTCACACAGACGAACGCCGCTTGTCAATGGGCGGCGTGTGCAGGGTAGGCACGCCAGGTGGCTGGCGTGCCAGGAGCGAGCGATCCTGCAGCGCCCTGCAGGCCAATCCTTTCGGAGATCCTGCCCTAGAGGTCCGTCACGACGCCGGGCTCAACGGCACGGACCCGCGTAGTCGGCAGGATGGTTCCGCAGATGTGCTTGCGCGCCGCTCGGGGACAGCTTGAGCGTGATGTGCTGCTTCGGCTTGTCGGGCGGGGCCGCGTGGCAGATCAGCACCTTTTCGACGTACTGGTCGTCGCCCGGCTTGCCGGCGGCATCCGCATTCCCGTCGTCGTCCTTTCCGGTCTTGCCTTTCTGACCGTAATCCTTGCCGTTCTTGTGAGCCTTCGCGGACGACGAATCCTGCTTCGCGAGCTTCGTGACGGAGTCCGCAACGTTCGACGCGGCGGCCGAGGCTCCCGATTTCGCATAGCTGAGGCCGCCGAAGACCGCGAACGCGACCACTGCCACCGCGGTCACAACGGCGGCCATGACCCTGCGCGCCCGACGAGAAGGATGACCGCTTGCGATCGGACGGTCCGGCTCGTGCCGACCGGGTTCCGTCGAGTGTCTCCAGAAACGCCGCATCCTCACCCCCGTCCTCGCTGCCAGGACGACCCCGCTCTACTATGACGGTTTCGCGTCGAGATTTCTACGTGTTCGCGAGTAGCTGCTGCACCTGGCGGCTGTGTGGGTTCAACTCCTCTGCCCGCTCGACCGCTTCCCGCCGTGCTCGGCCGGTTCGCGTGAGGGCGAGATCGACCCAGAGCTCCCAGTTGTCCGGGTCTTTCGCCAGCGCCCTGGAGAAGCTCGCCTGCGCACCCGCGAGATCACCCGAGTTCAGCTGCGCCTCGCCGAGGATGCGCAGTGGCTCCGCGGACCACGGAGACCACCTGCGAGCGTCGTGCGCCTCGGAGATCGCCCGAGGGTAGTCCTCGCCGTCGAGGGCGTCACGGGCACGTCCGAGGGGCACGTTGCCGAGCGTCGAGACGAACGCGAGTACGGCGAGAATCATGGTCACCGGGATCAGAGCGACTCGTAGACGCGACGTTGCGATCACGGCCTCGTCGGCGCGGGCCGCTGCCAGGAGAGCGAGCCCTGACACGAGGGCGACGAGCGTGACCCCGGTGAGCTCCCAATCCCAATCGACACCGGCGTGGAGAATGAACGCGCCGAACGCCGCGACCGCGCCGGGCAGCAACTCGCGGCCACTCGACGTCGCCGCGGCTGCGAACGGCACGATGAGGGCTCCGACGATCAACAGCAGGCCCACAAGGCCCAGCTCTCCCAGCGTCTCGATGTAGAGCGAGTGAGCGTCGCGTGCCTTCGTCGTACCCCGCGCCGCCCAGGAGTACTGGAACGTCCCTGCTCCTGTGCCGCGGATCGGCTCGTCGAGGAAGTCGTGCGACGAGGTGGCCCAAAGGGCGGAGCGACCACTCGACGAGAGATCGAAGAGGCGGTTCGCGAGGTTGCCTCCTGCCAACGGCTTGGGCGGTGCCTGGAAGCGGTGCCACGCCGAGGTGGCGATCGAGGCCGGCGACCCCGCCCAGGCCCAGAGCGCAACCGTTCCCGTCACCGCGGCAGCGGCGAGAGCGATGACGAAAGCGCGGCGCGCTCCGGCTGGGACCCGAAGCGTCCGACTCGCGTGCGCAAGCGCGATACCCGTGAGCCCGGAAGCAGCCGAGAGCACTGCCGTCCAGAGCAGAAGCGAACGTCCCTGGGCCGACGCCTCGTCGAAGCTCGAGCCGATTGTGGTCAGTGCCGGTGAGCGTGAGCAGAGCCAGATACCGAGCGCCGACCAGGGAGCGAGGACGAGACCCGTCGCGAGCAATTGAAAGCGCCGCGGATCCAGCAGGAGCGCGATCGAGAGTCCGAAGGCGAGCGCGACCCACGCACCCCGACTGAAGGTGAAGAAGACCGTCGCGACGAGCATCACCGGCAGGGCCGACGCGACGCCGCGCGCGACAGCGCTGTGGGCCCGCGCCGCGAATCCGAGCGCCAGGAGCACGCCCATGACGGAGAAGATGCCGAGGCCGTTCCAGTAGCCGATCGGATCGCTCAGTCGGTATCCGGCGATGGCGTCGAATTGGGCGAATCGATCCGGCAGCACGCGCGTGAGGAAGGCGTAACACGAGACGAGCGAGACACCTGCGAGGACTCCGGCTACGAGCGTGACCGCCGTTCCACGCCTGACGAGGAGAAGCGTCAGGAGTGAGACTCCGAAGTACGCGAGGACATGCTGGGCTTCGAAGAGCGTTCGTGTCGCTGACACCGACCACCACGCCGAGAGCGAGACCCAGCCTCCGTAGGCCAGCAGGAGCCCCAGGAATGCCAGCTCGAGGCGGCCGAGGTGGATCCGGTCGGAGGCGATCAGGATCACCAGGGCCGGCCAGAGGGTGAGACTGGCGAGCCAGGCCCAGCTCTCCGGGAAGTAGCCGCCCCGACTCGAAGCGACCGCTGCGATCACGGTGAGGCCGTACAGCGCGGTCCCCAGTTCGGCGGAGCCAACCGCGCGAGGCCTAAGCACTGGTCGTGCGCGCTGCATCGCCGTGTCATACCGGAGCAGCGCGACGACGCCTAGGCGGGCGTCGAGCAGCGCGCTCGGCGACGACCATTCGAGACTCCAATCCGCCTCGGTGCCCCCCAAGTTGGAGACGGACGGTCCCATCCGATCACGAAAGAGCCGAGCACGAACCGCCGGAACTCGTTCCCATGCGCCCGTGCCCGCCGACAAACCCGCATCGCTCACCGCGCAAAAGGAACAACGGCGCAACACGGTAATGCCGAGTGTGGGGCCGCCGACGAACGACCAGCAGACGGGCGCAGCCCCATGCAGGCGGCCGAGCAACTTCGCCATACGGGGCGAGCCCTCACTCCTCCAGCTGCTCCTGCTCGGCGAGGAACCGCAGGAACCAGTAGGCGAAGACCGCGAAGAAGACGACGGACTGCTCCGCGGCCATGGTCATCCCGCCGAGCTGCTGGTCCGTGAGCCGCGAGAGGCCGAACACGCGCTCCGGGGCGTCCGCGTAGAACCCGTAGACGGCCCGCGGCACGAGCGCGAGCACGAGGCCGAGCGGCGCGGAGAGAACGAACGCGGCAACGACGTAGCCCGCCCGCGCGCCCGACGAGAGCCGGTGCGGCTCCGCCTGCCAGACGCACCACCAGAAGAGGATCCCGGCGACGACATACGTCGCGTGCTCGAGCGCGAGCAACGACCCGGGCCGACCGAGCGCCGCGTCGTAGAGCGCAGGGATGTGCCAGACCGCGTACGTGACGACCCAGAGCGGCAGGGCGACGAACGGGTGTGTCACCGCCTTCACGACCTTGGGCCGCGAGAGCCTCCGGCCCAGCGCCGGCGGAACGCCGAGAACGAGCAGGAGCGGCCCCCACTCCGCGAGCACGACGTTCTGGAGGAGGTGCGCCCAGACGAGATAGACGCGCGCGAGCGTGTCGAGCGGCGTCACGAGCGCCGCGACGAGGAGCGCGCAGCCAGCGAGGAACGAGACCGCCCGCGCTCGCTCCCGCTCTTCCCGGGTGGCGACGAGGTACCAGGCCGCGAGCACGAGCGGGACGAGCGCCTCCGCGTTCCACGACCATGCCCCGGGAGTCACGGCGCTACGCTACGTCGCACGCGGGTGTAGCTCAGTTGGTAGAGCGTCAGCCTTCCAAGCTGAATGTCGCCGGTTCGAGCCCGGTCGCCCGCTTCCCACAGACGACGCTCCCCGCCCGCTCGCCGAGAAGTGGTCGTCGCGGTCGCCCGACCGGAGGCTGCGCAGCCCTACCGGCCGCTCTGAACGCCCGCACCGCGAGCTCCGTCCTCGATCGCCATGCCGCGCCGGTATCGGGTGCGACGGAGCGAGCCGCCTGGCTCGCCGGGTGCGAGGTCGTCCCGGCGGCGGTCACGTACGGATTTCCCGATCGGGTTCAGGTCGATCGGTCGTGATGTTGTGATGCCGGCGTGTCGGGGGTCGCCCTCTGGCGGGCGAACCGGAGCAAGGTGGCTCGTGCGATGCCGGTGCTTCCGCGCGTGACGAGAACGACCTTGTCGCTGAGGCTCAGGAGCTGGTCGGTCACTACTGCTCCCTCCGTCGGGCGGCATCGGCCGGATCTATGCGAGGTACAGAACCAACGCGACCACGACGAGGACGAGCACGACGGCGATGGCGACCGCAAGCCACACGCCGCCGAGCGGCGCGAGCCGCAGTCCGGCCATCAGGCCGACTGCGCCCGCTCCTCCTCGACCGTGAGCTCCGCGGTCGGAACGGCCTCGAGCCGTTCGTCCGGAATCGGCTGTCCGCTCACGACCGAGAGGCCGTACGTTCCCGCATCGAGCCGCGCCTCCGCCCGCGCCACGGCCGCGAGCTGTTCCTCGAGACCCTCGGCAAGCCCCTCGTCGAGCTCCTCCTGGTACAGGTCACTTGCCAGATCGCCCGGATCGACGTCGTCGGTCGGTGCGGGATCGTCCTCGTGCCCAAGGTGCGCGAGCGCGTCCTGGATTCGCGCCCGCTCAGCCGCAAGCAGATCCCGCGCCCGATCCGCTTCCACGGCACCACACTACGCGCAGGCCCGCACTCGCGGCCGTCCGATCGTAAGATCGTGACGTGGCGCGTATCGCGGTCATCTACTACAGCGCGACCGGCCACGTCCACCGTCTGGCGCACGCGGTCGGGGAGGGCGCCGAGGCGGAGGGCGCAGAGGTGCGCGTCCGCCATGTGGAGGAGCTCGCCTCCGAGCTACTCGTCTCCCAGAACCAGCACTGGGGCAGGCATCGCTCGGAGGTCGAGGACGAGCCGGTCGCGACGCTCGAGGACCTCGCGTGGGCTGACGGCGCCGCCTTCGGAACTCCCACCCGTTTCGGCAACGTCGCGGCGCAGCTCAAGCAGTTCATGGACCAGGCCGGAGGTCTCTGGCAGGAGGGCAGGCTCGCCGACCGCGTGGGCACGAGCTTCACGTCCTCGATGACAGCTCACGGCGGGCAGGAGTCGACGATCCTCGCCCTCAACAACACCCTCTATCACTGGGGCATGCTCATCCTCCCGCTCGGCTACACCGCGAGCGAGGTGTTCAACGCCGGAGGCAACCCGTACGGCAGCTCGTGGACCAGCGGGAAGACCGTCGGAGGCCCGAACGCGAGGGCGCTCGCCGTCGCCCGCTACCAGGGTCAGCGCCTCGCTCGGTACGCGGAGGTGATCGCCCTCGCCCGTGAGCGGGACGCGTTCCGCGTCCGGCGGCCAAGGCCCGGCCGGTTCCACCCGGCGCTCGGCTGATCGGCCCCGGGACACTCGGTCCCGAGCCGCTTCCGGCCCCGGACCTCTCGGAGATCCCTGCTTTGGTGTGGGGAGGTCGGCTGGCGCTTCGGGGTCACTCCGCGTCCGGCTCGCTGCAAACCGCCGCGACGTCCGCGGCGATCCTGATCTCGTCGGCGACGAGGACCCCGCCCGACTCGAGCACCTGTTGCCAGCGGAGTCCGAACTCACTTCGGCTCACAGTGCCGCGCACCTCGAGCCCGACACGGTCCTGGCCCTGGGGGTCCTGGACGACCCCGTGGACCGTCGCGTCCAGCGTCACCGGCTGGGTCTCGCCGTGCATCGTGAGGTCGCCCGTCACGCGATAGTTGCCGCCCTCGACGTGCTCGACCCGGGTCGACTCGAAGCTGATCGTCGGATACGTCGCCACGTCGAAGAAGTCGGGCGAGCGCAGATGCTCGTCGCGGCGCGGCTCGTTGGTGTCGATCGAGGCGGCCTCGATCGTCCCCCAGACGCGCGAGTCGTGGTAGTCGGGCGCTGCCCGGATCGTCCCCTCGAACTCGGTGAAGCGACCCCTGACGGTAGAGACCATCATGTGCTTGACCCTGAACTCGATCGAAGAGTGGGCGCGATCGACCGTCCAGGTGCCGGTCGGCACTCTGACGATGCCGCGTTCGGTCTGAATCTCCGTCGCCATCGCAAACCTCCTTCGCGATTCGTGCCTGGATCCGATCGGGGTGGTCGGACTCGAACCGACGATCCTCCCGCTCCCAAAGCGGGCGCTCTACCAGGCTGAGCTACACCCCGTGTCGCCGAAGTCTACGGGCGGCGGCACATGGTTCTCCTCGGTGCCGCGTCACGCCGCGGATAGCCTCGCGCGGTGACGGAGATCGTCCTCCACGACGAGCCGTTCGCGGCGACGCGACGTCCCCGGCTCGGCTATGCGATGGCCACCGCCGCCGCGGCGCTGTTCGCGGTCAACGGGACGGTCTCGAAGGTGATCCTCACCTCGGCCGACATGACGAGCCTGCGGCTCACGGAGCTCCGGGCGACGGGCGCGTTCGTCGGCCTCGCGGTGTTCATCGGGCTGACGTCGCCGCGTCGCCTCCGGATCCGCCGTGACGAGCTCGGCCTGCTGCTCTTCTACGGCGTGGTCGGCTTCGCGCTCGTCACGTGGCTGTACTTCGTGGCGATCGAGCGCCTCCCGATCGGGATCGGCCTCCTGCTCGAGTTCACCGCGCCGGTGCTCGTCGCGCTCTGGGCGCGGGTGATGTGGCACGAGCACGTCCGCCGCCGGGTGTGGGCGGCGCTCGCGCTCGCGCTCGCGGGGCTCACTCTCGTGGCGGAGGTCTGGGAAGACGCCCGGCTCGACACGATCGGCGTCGCCGCCGGGCTTCTCGCGGCGGGCGCGCTCGCGACCTACTTCCTCGTCGGCGGGCATGCGACCGGTCGTCGCGACGCCCTCTCCCTCACCTGCATCTCGCTCGGGGTCGCAGCCGCCTTCTGGGCCGTCGTGCAGCCGTGGTGGGGCTTTCCGTTCGACGAGCTCTGGGAGTCGGTATCGCTCCAGGGCACGTTCGCGTCGACCACCGCTCCGGTCTGGCTCCTCTCGCTCTGGATGATCGTGCTGGGGACGATCGTCCCGTTCGCGCTCTCCCTCGGGGCGCTCCACCACCTGCCGGCGACGCGCGTCTCGATCGTCGCCATGGTCGAGGTGGTGCTTGCTTCCATCGTCGCCTGGATCTGGCTCGAGGAGACGCTCTCCGCGGCGCAGCTCGCGGGGGGCGCGATCGTCCTCACCGGCATCGTGCTCGCACAAACCTCTCGTTGAGAGAGCGGGCAGTACCCTTGGCGGCGTGAGCGTCCAGCGGGTCCTACTCGCCTCGCCCCGCGGGTACTGCGCGGGCGTCGAGCGCGCCGTCGAGACCGTCGAGCGGGCGCTCGAGCACTACGGCGCGCCGGTCTACGTCCGGAAGCAGATCGTCCACAACCTGCACGTCGTCCGCGACCTCGAGGCGCGCGGCGCGATCTTCGTCGACGACGAGCGCGACGCGCCGCGTGGCGCGACGGTCGTCTACTCGGCGCACGGCGTCGCCCCGTCGGTGCATTCGAACTCCGCCGGCCTCGGCCACGACGTGATCGACGCGACGTGCCCGCTCGTCACGAAGGTCCATGTCCAGGCGAAGCGCTACGCGGCCAACGGCTACACCGTGCTGCTGATCGGCCACGCCGGGCACGAGGAGGTCGTCGGCACGATGGGCGAGGCGCCCGACTCGACGATCCTCGTGCAGGACGTTGGAGAGGCCGAGGCGCTCGAGCTTCCGGCCGACGCCCGGCTCGCCTACGTGACGCAGACGACGCTCTCGGTCGACGAGACGGCGGAGATCATCGCGACGCTGCGCCGTCGCTTCCCGCAGGTCGTCGGGCCGAAGAAGGAGGACATCTGCTACGCCACCTCCAACCGCCAGTGGGCGGTGAAGGACCTCCTCGCGCACATCGACGTCCTGCTCGTGATCGGCTCGCGGAACTCCTCGAACTCGAACCGCCTGGTCGACGTCGCACGAGCCGCGGGCGTGCCCGCCCACCTGATCGACGACGAGAGCGAGATCGACGAGAGCTGGCTCGAAAGCGCCGAGACCGTCGGCATCACATCCGGCGCGTCGGCGCCCGAGCACCTCGTGACGCGCGTCTGCGACTGGTTCCGCGCGCGCGGCGTCGACGACGTCAAGCCCTTCCGCATGGTCGACGAGGACGTGACCTTCCGACTCCCCGTCGAGCTCCGCCGCGAGCTCGAGCTCGCCGCGGCGCGCCCCGAGTAGCCCGGCTCAGGCCTTCGCGATCCTCGGCGCGTCGCCGGCGCCGGCCTCGAGCGACGTCGCGAGCGTCTCCGAGCGGATCCAGTCCGCATGGGCGTCGAGGAGATCCGCGTCCCGTGAGGGAATCGTCAGCGAGATCCGGTCCGACAGCTCCAACCCGGACTGCTTGCGGAGCGCGTTGACGTGCCTGATCAGCTCGTAGACGCGCCGCTCGCGGTCGAGCTCGTCGTCGACGTGGGTGTCGAGCGCGACCGTGACGCCGTCCTCTGCGGCGACGGCCCAGCCCTCCTTGCCGGCGCGCTCGACGAGCACCTCGTCGGGGCCGAGCTCGTGCCCTGCCGCGCGGAAGCGCCCGCCGTCGAGCTGCTCGAAGTCGCCCTCGCGGAGCGCCTCCCGCACGGCGCCGAGCTCTCGCCCGAGCTTCGGGCCGAGCACGGGGAGGTTCGGCTTGACGAGGAGCTCGGAGTCGACGGCACCGAAGCGGACGTCCTTGACGCGCAGCTCGTCCCGGATCTCAGCCGCCTGCGCCTCCGCTCGGCCGGCCCCTTCGACGACGAGGGCCCTGAGCGGTTGCTGCACCTTGAACCCCGCCGCCTGGCGCGCCTTGTGCCCGAGCCCGACGACGCGACGCACGTCGGCCACTTCCGCCAGCAGCTCCTCGTCGAGGTCCCGTTCCTCGGGCCAGCCGGCGAGATGGACGCTCGCGGGCGCCGCCTCGCACGGCGCTCGCACGAGCACCTGCCACAGGTGCTCCGAGAGGAACGGCATCACGGGGGCGATGACGCGCATCGTCTGCGCGAGCGCGTGCCAGAGCGTGCGCAGGGCGACCTCGTCGCCGTCCCAGAACCGGCGGCGCGAGCGGCGGACGTACCAGTTCGAGAGGTCGTCGACGTACGCCTCGAACGCCCGGATCACATCGACCGTGAGCCACCGCTCGTAGCCGGCGGTCGCGTCGCGCACGAGGCGGCGCGTGCGCGCGACGAGCCAGCGGTCGAGGGGCGGAAGGTCCGCATCAGGGCCACTCTCGAGGTCCTCGAGCCGCGGGACGAACCCTTCGACGTTCGCGTACTGGACGAGGAACGTCGCCGAGTTCCAGAGCGTGAGGAGCGTCCGCTGGATCTCGTGCGCGGGGCCGAACCCGAACAGGAGGTTCCGGTCGGGGGGCTGCGCGCAGAACTGCCAGCGCATCACGTCGGCGCCCATCCGCGCGAAAGCGTCCGGCGCGTCGATCGTGTTGCCCCACGAGCTGTGCATCTCGCGGCCCTTCTCGTCGAGCATCTTCTCGTAACCGAGCACCCTGGTGAACGGCGCCTTCCCGGTCAGGGCGACCGACATGAAGAGCTGCGAGTAGAACCAGAGGCGGATCTGCTCGCGCATCTCGGAGACCCAGTCGGCGGGGAACCACTCCTCCCAGTACGCGTGATCGGGCAGGTCGGCGTGCGTCAGACCGCGCGCGGCTCCGGTCGCGTAGCCCTCGGAGACGTACTCCGGGTTTTGCCAGCCGAGCGTCGAGAAGGGGACGATGCCCGCGTCGAGCCACACGTCGCCGACCTCCAGGATCCGCTCGACCTCGGCGCCGCACTCCTCGCAGCGGATGCGAATGTCGTCGATCCAGGGACGCCTTAGCTCCTCGAGCCCCTCGACCGGCGCGGTCGCGCGCGCCAGGAGCTCGGCCTTCGAACCGATCACGTTCAGCTGGCCGCAGGCGCACGGGTAGAACGGCAGCGGGAGCCCGTAGTAGCGACGGCGCGAGATGTTCCAGTCGCCCATGTTCCGCAGCCAGTCGTCCATGCGCTTCCCCATGTAGGCAGGCGTCCACTCGACCGTCGCGTTCGCGTCGAGCAGCGGCTGGCGAAGGTCCTTCACCGAGATCAGCCAGTCGTCTGTCACGCGCCAGATGAGCGGGGTGTCGCACCGCCAGCAGTGGGGATAGCGGTGGAGGATCGTGCCGGCTTCGAGCAGGAAGCCCTGCTCGGCCAGGCGACCGACGATCTGGTCGGCCGCCTCGGTCGTCGAGAGCCCGTGCAGCCAGCCGTACGTGTCGTAGAAGCGGCCGGCCTCGTCGACCGGTGAGAGGACCGGGAGCTCGTGGAGGACGCCGAGCTCGAAGTCCTCCTGGCCCGCGCCCGGCGCGATGTGCACGATCCCCGTGCCCTCCTCGAGCGAGACCTCGTCCCACGGGATGACACGGTGGTCGACCTCCCCGCCCGGGCCGAGGTCGTCGAAGGGACCGCGGTAGCGCAGGCCGACGAGCTCCTGGCCGAGGGCGCGATCCGCGAAGCGGTCCTCGGGATACCTGGCGACCGCGACCCACTCGCCGTTCTCCCGCCGCCCGTACTCGGCGTCGGGCTTGACCGCCGCCGCGACGTTCGCGGGCAGCGTCCACGGCGTGGTCGTCCAGATCACGAGCGACTCGCCGGGCCGGTCGAGGAGCGGAAAGCGGACGAAGAGCGACGGGTCGCTCCGATCCTGGTACACGCCGGCCTGGGTGAGCTCGTGCTGGGAGAGCGAGGTGCCGCAGCGTGGGCACCACTCCGTCGAGCGGTGGCCGAGGTAGAGCCAGTCCCGCTCGTGCACGAGGCGGAGGAAGCGCCAGATGTACTCGATGTTCGTGTCGCTGAAGGTGAAGTAGTCGTTCCCCCAGTCCATCCACTGGCCGAGCCGGACGGAGCCCTCCGTGAGGGCGCGCGAGGAGCGGACGACGACGTCGCGGCAGCGACGGGCGAACTCGGCGAGCCCGAACTCCTCGATCTCGCGCTTGGAGTTGAGCCCGAGCTCCCGCTCGACCCCGACCTCGATCCACAGGCCCTGGCAGTCGAAGCCGTTCTGGTAGCGCTGGTGGTGTCCGCGAAGCGCCTTGTAGCGCTGGAAGACGTCCTTCAGCGTCCGCCCCCAGGCGGTGTGGACGCCCAGCACCATGCGGTTCGCGGTGACGGGCCCGTCGACGAAGCTGAACCGCGGGCCGTCGGCGTTCTGCTCGCGGAGCCTCGCAAAGGTCGATTCGCGCTCCCAGAGCGCGAGGATCTCGCGCTCGAGCGCGTCGTGATCGGGCTTGTCCGGCAGGGGTGCGAACATGGCGCGATTCTAGGGAAGGAGTTTTGAGCCTCCGTCGTTGAGGAAACTGAGACACTTCGACACCACCGAAACGGAAGGAAGCAATGGCCCTCGACGTAACGACCTCGACCTTCGACGAGGAGGTCCTCCAGAGCGACAAACCCGTCCTCGTGGACTTCTGGGCGGAATGGTGCGGCCCGTGCCACGCCGTCGCTCCCGTGCTCGACCGCATCGCGGAGGAGCGCGCGGAGGACCTCAAGCTCGTCAAGGTCAACATCGACCAGGAACACGAGCTCCAGCAGCGCTACGGCGTCGCCTCCATCCCCACGCTGATCCTCTTTCGCGACGGGGAGCCCTCGGCGGCCGTGATCGGCGCGCAGCCGAAGGGCGCGATCGAGCGCTCCCTCGGCCTCGTCGCCGCCGCCTAGCTCGCTTCTCCATCCCCTCCCCCTGACACGAGACCCGGCATGCCGGGTCTCGTGTCGCGGTGGGTCACGCGGCGTCGGGCGCCCTGCGCTCGCGCCACGCGGCCAGCGCGTGCTCGACGGTCGAGAACGCGAGCTCGTCCGGTGTCGGAAGCTCGTCGGCGCCGAACCAACGGAGCTCTGCCACGTCGTCCGCCGCGACGGGCTGTCCCTCCTCGAGCTCGACCGCCCAGTAGATGTTCAGCGTCGCCGCCGCGTCGGGCGCGTCGCCGTAGACGTCCATCCAGATCCCGACGAACCGAACGGCCTCGGCGACGAGACCGGTCTCCTCCGCGAGCTCCCGACGCAGCCCGTCGAGTGGATCCTCCCCCTCCTCGAGGAAGCCGCCGGGACAGTCCCAGAGGCCGAGGTACGGCTCGACCGCGCGACGAGCGAGGAGCAGCCTCCCCTCGGCGTCCTCGACCAGGGCGCTGACGCACGGCGCCGAGTTCGCGTAGTACGTCGAGCCGCAGCCGGAGCAATGCAGAGGCGATGCCTCGCCCTCGAGGGGCGTCCGGCACCGCGGGCAGGTCTGCCAACCATGGAGGAGGCCCATCTCAGATGGTTGACCGGAGATCGGCGTGAGGTCCGGGGGCGTCCCAGACCAAGCCGGGCGGCGTGCTCGTCCGCGGCGCGTACGGGCGGTACGCGCAGCGGACGAGCGGGTCGACCCGGCGCCGTGTCTGGGGCGTCATCCGGTTCGCGCCGATTTCCGGTCAACCATCTCGCTACCGTATCCCCGTGAGCCCGCGCCACGTCCCGGCCTCGGTGACCGAGCTCTCGCGCATCGGTCTGCTCACGTCCCTCCCGGGCCAGACGCTGACGCGGCTCGCCGAGCGGATGCGCCGCGAGGAGGTGCCCGCCGGGCGCACGATCCTCGCCGAGGGCGACGGCGGCGACCGCTTCTACGTCCTGCTCTCCGGGCTCGCGGCGGTCACCCAGGCCGACCGCGGCGCTCGCAGCGTGCTCCGGCCGGGAGAGACGTTCGGCGAGGTCGCGCTCGCCATGGGAATCCCGCGGACCGCGACCGTGACGGCGATGACGCCGTCCGTCGTCGCGAGTTGCGACCGAGCGACCTTCGACGAGCTCCTCCGCCCGCTCTTCGCCGACGAGGCATAGCGATCAATATTCATCACGGCTGACGCGGATCGCGCCGGCGCACCAGAAGAGGGCGACCCAGCCGACCACAGCCGCGGCAGCGGCCGCCACGGGCGCGCCGTGGTTGCCACCCGTGACTCGGTTGAGCGCAGGCAGCAGCATCAGGTTGCCGAGCGTCTCGCTGGCGGCGCTGACGAGCCCGAGGAGCGGCGCGGCCGCGAAGGCGAAGAACAGCGAGATCGCGACCGCGGCGCCGTTCGAGCGGAGCAGCGAACCGATCCCCATCGCGATCACGGCGAACACCGTCGGCCAGAGGAGGCACGTCCAGACGACGTCGCCGACCTCGCTCGCGTTGACGTTCGCCTCGGCTTCGTGCGGGAGGAGGAACACGAGCACGAGACCGAGGCCGAGCGCCGGCAGGAGCGCGAGCAGAACCGCGGCGAGGAGCGCCGTCGTCCTGGCGGCGTACATCGCGATCCGGCGGACGCCGGTGAGCACGAGGTAGCGCATCGTCCCCTGCGCGACGTCGTAGGAGCCGGCGAGCGCGCCGATCACGATTGCGCCGACGCCCCCGAGCAGCCAGACCGCGCCCGAGACGCCGTCGAGCATCGGCTGGCCCCCGATCGACGGGTTCCTGCCCGGACGCAGGTCGTGCACGATCGCGAGCACGACGGCGACCACGATCACCGCCCCGAGGGTCACTCCCACCGTCCCCAGGAAGCTCCCCTTCCTGCCGACGATCGTGCGAAAGAGCGCCCGGGTCACGACGGCGGGTCCGGGACGGGCGGCGGCTCCTCGCCGCGGGTGATCTCGAGGAAGCGCTCCTCGAGCGACTCTCTCCGCTGGACGATCTCGGCGACCCCGATCCCCGACTCGACGAGCGCGCGCGTGATCGCCATCGAGCTCTCGTCGTCGACCCGCTCGACCGAGACGTCGAGCGTCCGGGGCTCGGGTGCCTGCACCCCGCTCACGAATCGCAGCGCGCCGAGCACCGCGCGAGCGCGCTCGGGCTCGTCGACCCGGACGCGCACCGTGGCCGCGCCACCCGCCACGAGCTCCGCGACCGTGCCGTGGACGACGAGCGACCCGGCCTGGACGATCGCGATGTCGTCCGCGATCTTCTCGACCTCGTCGAGGAGATGGGAGGAGATGAACACCGTCCTCCCGTCCCGCTCGACGAACGAGCGGATCATCTGGCGGAACTCGGCCATCCCGGCGGGGTCGAGCCCGTTCGAAGGCTCGTCGAGGATCAGGAGCTCGGGATCCGTCAGGAGGCTCCGAGCGACGCCGAGCCGCTGGCGCATCCCGAGCGAGTACTTCTTCACGGCCGTCCCCGCCGCCGCGGCCAGGTCGACGCGCCGGAGCGCATCGTCGATGCGGCCGAACGCATCGCGACCGACGAAGCCCGCCGCGACCTCGAGGTTCCGACGCCCCGAGAGGTACGGGTAGAAGCGCGGCTCCTCGACGATCGCGCCGACGCCGGCGAGCGCCTCGCGCACGTCGCGCGGGACCTCCCGGCCGCGAACCTCGATCGTCCCCGCGCTGACCCTGGCGAGGCCGAGCATGCAGCGGATCAGCGTCGTCTTCCCCGAGCCGTTCGGGCCGAGCCACCCGAGGCACCGCCCGCGTGGCACGTCGATCGTCACGTCGTCGACCGCGACCGTCCGCCCGAAGCGCTTCGTCACGGCTCCGAGCCGGATGATCGGCTCGGCGCTCAAGTCCGCTCCGGCGCCGGCAAAGCCGGCACCTCCGCTCCCGGGTCGCCTCCGTCGAGCCTAGGCTCACACCCGATCTCCTCGAGCACGGCATCCGACAGCCGGGGCCAGGCCTCCTTGGCCCAGTCCCCGAACTCGCGCCGGGTCAGGACCGCGCAGGCGAGCTCCCGCTCGGGGTCGACCCAGAGGAACGTCCCGCTCCCACCGAAGTGCCCGAACGTGGCCGGCGAGGTGCGCGAGCCCGACCAATGCGGAGCCTTCTCCCCCTTCAACTCGACGCCGAGCCCCCAGTCCAGCGGCCGGAACCGGCCGTAGTCGGGCAGGACCCCGTCGAGGCCCGGGAACTGGACGGAGACCATCTCGGCGTGCGTCTCCTCTGCGACGAGATGCGGCGCGAGGAGCTCGCGGCCGAGCGCCAGCACGTCGTCGAGCGACGCGTGCATCCCCGCCCCCGGGTGGCCGTTCGGGTCGAGCGAGATCCCGAGCGGTTCGACGACCGCGGCGCGCACGTACTCGACGAACGGCATCTCGGCCCGCTCGGCCAGATGCCCCGCGACCACGCGGAACCCCTCGTTCGAGTAGATCCGGCGACGCCCCGGCTGCGCAATCGGGATGGTGCCGTCGAACGGCAGCCCAGAGGCGTGGGCCAGCAGGTGGCGGACCGTCGACCCCGGCGGGCCCGCGGCCTCGTCGAGGTCGAGCACGCCTTCCTCCGCCGCGACGAGCACCGCGAGCGCGGTGACGGGCTTCGAGAGCGAAGCGAGCCGGACGGCACGGGTCGTGTCCCCGCGTATCGCGATGTTTCCCGCCGCTCTCGTGACACCGGCGGCGGCGAACGGCACGTCCCAGGCGTCGATCTGGTGCAGGGCGTCCACTCCAGGCGATACTACGGTCCTTGGATCGCCGCCTCGTGAGTGGGCATTCGCCGTACGAGCGCGTCGCGGGCTTCTCGCGAGCCGTGGTCGCGGGCGACCGCGTGCACGTCGCCGGCACCGCGCCGATTCCCCCGGACGGCTCGCCGCCGCCGGTGGACGCCTACGACCAGGCCGCCCTTTGCCTACGGATCATCGGTGAGGCGCTCGAGCGCGCCGGGTCGGGGCTCGAGCACGTCGTGCGCACGAACATCTACGTCACCGACCCGGTCCACTGGGACGAGGTGGCACGGGCGCACGGCGCCGTGTTCGGCGACACACGGCCGGCTGCGACCTGCGTCGTCGCCCGTTTGCTCGACGACGCCTGGCTGGTCGAGATCGAGGCCGAGGCGGTGCTCCCGTGAAACAGGTCATCCCTCCGTCGATCACGGGGCTCGAGGGCGCACCCGCGGCGAGCGTCGTCGACCACCGTTTTGGCTCGGGCGACCCGTACACGCTCGGCGTCGAGGAGGAGTACATGCTCCTCGACCCGCAGAGCCTCGACCTCGTCCAGCACATCGACACGGTGCTCGACGCGATCGAGGGCGACGCGCTCGCCGAGCGCATCAATGCGGAGCTGATGCAGTCCGTGCTGGAGATCGCGACCCCCGTGTGCGCGAACGCCGGCGACGTGCTGCGGGAGCTGACGACCCTACGGACCTACGTGCGCGACGTCGGCCGCGACCAGGGGCTCCGCGTCGGCTCCGCGGGCACGCATCCGTTCAGCCTGTTCGAGCGCCAACGCATCACGGCGAAGGACCGCTACCACGCCCTGATCGACCAGCTCCAGTACGTCGCGCGACGTGAGCTCATCTTCGGGATGCACGTCCATGTCGCCGTCGACGACCCGGACAAGGCGATCCAGGTCGTCAACGGCCTCCTGCCGCACCTCGCGCCGCTCCTCGCGCTCTCCGCGAGCTCGCCGTTCTGGCGAGGCGAGCCGACGGGCCTCGCCTCGAGCCGGCAGATCGTCTTCTCGGCGTTCCCCCGCTCGGGGCCGCCGCCGCGCTTCAACGACTACGCCGACTACGCCGCGGTGGTCGGCCAGCTCGAGCGCACGGGCTGCATCGCGGACTACACGCACATCTGGTGGGACATCCGCCCGCATCCGAAGTGGGGGACGATCGAGGTGCGGATCTGCGACGCGGTCACGCGCGTCGAGGACGCGGTTGCGATCGCCGCCTACTGCCAGGCGCTCGTCAAGCTGTTCTCCGAGCGCTTCGACGCCGGCGAGGAGATCCCGAGCCACCACCGGATCTTGACCACCGAGAACAAGTGGCTGGCCGCCCGTTACGGCCTCGACGCGCCGGTGATGGACCTCGCGACGGGCCGTCGGATCCGCATCCCGCTGGCGAAGCTCGTCCGCCGCACCGTGCGTGACCTCGAGCCGCACGCGCGCGAGCTCGGCTCCGAGCGCGAGCTGGAGGGGATCGAGGAGATCCTGCGCCGCGGCAACTCGGCCGAGGCCCAGCTCCGGGTGTTCAACGCGAATCGAGACATCGTCGAGGTCGTTCGCGCGATCGCCGACGCGACCGAGACGCTGCCCGCAGTTGCCGTCTCGCCCGCGGGCTAGCGCCCGCGCGGTTCCTCAGCCGGCCACAGCGACGCAGGCGTCGTGCGCCGAGCGCGTGAGGTGCCTGACGAAGCGGACCGCGCCGTCCCGCTCGAGCACCGCGACCGTGCCCTCGTTCAACGACGGCGTCACGACCGACGGGCGGCCGAAGGTCTGCTCCGCAGCACCGAACGTGACGTTGTAGGAGCCATGCGGCACACGGGTCGTTCGCACGGGGGTGCCGTCGAGCCGGCGGCGCTGGACGGTCCCGTCCTGCCCGCAGGCGACGTAGACGCGCTCGCCCGCGAACGCGACGTGCTGAGGCGGCGCTCCCGTCGCGACCAGGTGCGGCGCGCCGCCCGAGAGCCGGTAGATCGCCAGTGCGTTCCGCGCGCCCGACGTGATCCACACGTGCTTGCCGTCCGGCGCGAACACCACGTCGTGTGCGCGGAAAGGCGGCTCGAAGACGCGACGGAGCTTCGGCCTTCGCGGGTCGGCGAGATCGAGAGCGGCGACGCGCTCGGCCGCAGAGCCGAGGACCGTCCACAGGGTCGTTCCAGCGTCGATGGAGACGTGTCGCGCCGGCCCAGGCACACGGGTGCGGTGAACGACCCTGCCTCGGTCGAGGTCGATCGTGACAACCTCCCCGAGCTTCGAGTCGGTGACATACGCAAGCGGCGCGCCCGGATGCATCGCGGTGTAGCGCGGCTCGCCGAACCCGCGAAGCACGGCACGCACGGTGAGACTCGCTGCGTCGACGATCGTCACGACGCCGGCCGGGATGTGAGCGACAACGACCTGTCCGTACGGGGAGAACTCGACGCTGCGTGGCCCCGGCGCGGTACGGATCCGCTTCACGACCCGACCCGAGGAGAGATCGACCGCCGCGACGTGGGACTCGAGGTCGGCGGTGACAAGCGCGACGGCCTCGCCGCCGCTCGCCGCACCGAGCGCACGCGTCGGATCCACGGCGACGGCGAGAGCGGCGGCGAGGAGGTCGCGGCGCTTCACGCGACTGATACGTCGATCCACGGTGGAGAGGTCCCGGACCTCTCCACCGGGCGCGACCGTACTCGGGTCGTGGACCTCTCGCGGTCTCGTGGTCGTATGGTCCTGCGGTGGCGGGCGCCGGCCGGGACGAGCGCGCCTGGGTGCGGGGCGCCCAGCGCGGATCCGCCTCGGACCTCGAGGCGCTCTTCCACGCCCATTGGCCTGCGGCGTATCGGGCCGCATACCTCGTGATCCACGACGCCACGCTCGCCGAGGACGTCGCCCAGGAGGCGTTTCTTGCCGCGATCCGGAATCTCGACCGCTTCGACCGGCGGCGGCCCTTCGGGCCGTGGCTCCACCGGATCGTCGTGAATCGCGCGATCGACACCGCCAGGGCCCGTGCGCTGCGACGCGAGTCCGAGCTGACAGAGAGGGATGCCTTCCGTGAAGACGCCGAGCCGCCGGACAGCAGCGTGCTTCGGGCGCTCGGCGGATTGCCGCCCGAGCAGCGCGCGGTGGTCGTGCTGCGGCATCTGCTCGGGTACACGCCCGGGGAGATCGCCCGGGCTCTCGACCTGCCGCGCGGCACCGTCAACTCACGTTTGCGCCGCGGCCTCGATGCGATGCGGGAGTCGCTGTGACGAGTCCGGCTCGAGCGCATCGAGGTTCCGGACGCCGTGGCCGCCGAGGAACGGGCCCGCCGCGTCGTCCTTGCTGCGTTCGCGGCGCGCGAGCCGCTTCCGCGGCAACGCCGCGCGAGGGCGATCGCTGTCGGCATCGCGGTCGCCGCGGCGGCGGTCGCTCTCGCGGCGACGAGCCCGCCCGGCATTGCCCTCGTCGACCGCGTGCGGGAGGTCGTCGGCGTCGAGCGCCCGGCGCCCGCGTTGTTCTCGCTACCAGCGCCTGGCTCGTTACTGGTCTCGTCCGACGCGGGGGTCTGGGTGGTCGACGCGGATGGAAGCAAGCGGCTCCTGGCTGGCTACCGGGAGGCGAGCTGGTCGCCGTTCGGCCGCTTTCTCGTCGCGCTCCGCCGGAACGAGCTCGCGGCGCTCGAGCCCGACGGCGACGTCCGCTGGACGCTCGCGCGGCGCGGGATCGCCGAGGCCGCCTGGGGCGGCACCGAGACGGACACGCGGATCGCGTACGTCGATCGCACGGGGCTCCGCGTCGTCGCTGGGGACGGCACCGGCGATCGGCTGCTCGCGCCCGCGGAGCGTGGCCCGCTCGCGTGGCGACCGGGCGCCCGTCACGTGCTCGCGTACGTCTCCGCGAGCGAGGTCCGCGTCCAGGACACAGACACGGGGCGAGTGCTCTGGCGCGGAAATCGGGGCCTGAACGCGCCCGTTCGTGCGCTCTCGTGGTCGGACGACGGCCGGCGCCTGCTCGTCCTCTCCCCCTACGGCCTTCGCGTCTACGAGGGAGGCGGTCGCCTTGCGGTGCATCGCGAAGCGCCAGATACCGGACGCCTCACCGACGCTGCGTTCATCCCGGGCACGCACCGCGTCGTGCTCCTGCGCAACGCAGGCGACGTGGTGTTTCTCGACACGCAACGAACGATCTTCCGCGGCTCGGGACTCGCGAGCGTGATCCCGTCTCCGACCGAGGGCTGGCTGCTGGTGACCTGGCCGCGGGCCGACCAATGGGTCTTCGTCGGCTCGGGCGGCCGCCTGCGAGCCATCGCCGACGTCACCGACCAGTTCCACTCGCGCAGCGGCTTCCCGCACGTCGAAGGCTGGTGCTGCCGCTAGAGAGCTTGCAACAGACTGTTGCAAGCTCTAGGGGCGGCGAGCGATACGGTCGTCGCCTCGTGGCCGGCCGCAGCCGTTTCGTCCTCGTGGCGCTCGTCGTCTACGCCGCCTGCGCGCTCTGGGCGACGTGGCCGGCGGTCCGCCACGTCGAGGGCCACTACCTCGCCCGGCCCGCCGCCGGCTATGGCGAGGCCGGGGCGGGCGACCACCTTCAGCTCGGCTGGAGCTTCTGGCTCGTCGGCCACCAGCTCGAGCGGGGCGCCTCGCCGCTCGCCGACCCGTACTCGTTCCGGCCGGAGGCTGAGGCGCCGCCGAGTCTGCAGGGTTGGCTCCTCGGGCTCCCCTACTGGCCGCTCTCGGGCGCCTTCGGCGATGTCTGGGCGTACGACCTCGTCGTCCTGCTCACCTTCGTGCTCGCAGGCGGGCTGATGTGCTGGTGGCTGCGCTCGCTCGACGTCTCGCGCCCCGCCGCGCTCGTCGGCGGTGCGGTCTTCTGCCTGATGCCGTACCGGGTCGGCCAGTCGGCCGGGCACCTCATCGGCCTGATCGCGTTCCTGCTCCCGGCGGTGCTGCTCGCGCTGGAACGGCGACGGTACGTCGTCGCGGCGCTCGTCCTCGCGGCGATCCCCCTCTCGGGCCAGCTCCACCTCGCGCTGGGCGCCATTCCCCTCGCCCTCGGCTACGCGTGGGCGCGGTGCCCGCGGGACCACTGGTGGAAGGCCGCCGCCGGGATCACTGCCGCTCTCGCGGCCGGCCTCCTCGTCGACCGCTGGGCAATCGCCGGGTCGATCGGCACCGGGCGCTCGTTCGTCCAGGTCGAGCGCTACTCCGCGGAGCTGTCCGACTTCGTGACGCGCGCGATCGGGAGTGGCAGCGAGGAGCTCGTCTTCGTCGGCTGGCTGACGCCGCTCCTCGCCATCGCAGGGCTCGTCGTGATCCGGCAGCGCCGGGGCCTGGCGATCGTTCTCGCCCTCGCCGCCGTCGTCCCCTGCCTGCTCGCCCTCGGCGGGAACCTGCCCGGGTACGAAACCGTGTGGCGCGTCGTTCCCGGTCTCGACTCGACGCGCGTCCCGGAGCGCTTCATGCCGATCGCCTGCCTGGCGCTCGCCGCCCTCGCGGCGTTCGCCATCGACGGGGCGCTGACAACGCTTGTGTTGCATCAACACAAGCTCGCTCCGTTCGCCACCGTCGTCGCGGTGGTCGTGCTGGCGCTCGACCTACGGGTGCCGGTGTTCGGGGCGGTCGTTGCCGACGGGCCGAACGCCGCGTACGCCGCGATGCACGGTGACGGTCGGCTTCTGGAGCTCCCCGTGTTCAGGCCGGATCTCCACTACGGCAGCGTGTACCTCGGGTACGCGCGTCAGAGCCCGCGCGAGCGACCGCAGGGCTACTCGACGCTCGCCCCACCCGCCGCCGACCGGCTCGCGCGGCGGCTGCGTGGGCTGTCCTGCGGCCACGGCTCCGTTCCCGCCGACCTCGGCGTGCGCTTCGTCGCCATCCATCGCGGCCTCTACGAACAGAGCGGCTTCTTCGGGTCGGGCTGCGCAGAGCGGGCGGAGGCGATGCTGCGCGCAGACGGCTGGAGGCTCCTCGCCCGTGACGGGCAGATCGCCTCGTACGGCCGGTAGAGGCTCGCTGCGAGACAGATGTCCCTTCGGTGCCGATCCGGCCAGGCCAGGCTGGCTCGTTCATGCTCAGGCGTCGAGTGGCACGAGCTCGAAGCGGTCGACGTCGACGAGCCCCTTGTCGGTGAGCTTCAGCGAGGGGATCACCGACAGCGCGAGGAACGCGAGCGTGAGGAACGGCGTGGCGCCCTTCCAGCCGAGCCCCTGCGCCGCTTCGTTCGTCGCACGGCTCTGGTCGACGACGACGTCGAGCCGCTGATCCGAGAGCAGGCCTGCGACGGGGAGCGGGCACTCGGCGAGGACGCGGCCGTCGGTCACGGCGACGATCCCCCCGCCGAGCTCCGCCAGCCGCTCGATCGCGGAGACCATGTCGTCGTCGCTCGCCCCGACGACGACGAGGTTGTGCGCGTCGTGCGCGACGGACGACGCGAGGGCGCCGCGGGCGAGCCCCGAGCCCGAGAGCAGCCCGAGCCCGATTCGCCCCGTGGCGAGATGGCGCTCGACGACCGCGAGCTTCACGAGGTCGCGTCCCGGGTCGGAGACGACGCGGCCGTCGACGACGAGCGGCTCGCGCACGAGCGACTCGGTGACGACCTGGTCCTCGACGAGCCCGATCGCGCGCACGGAGTCGCTGTCGGCGCGGATCGCGAGGTCCTCGACGCCGACGGGCTTGATCCGGACCGTCTGGCGCACCCACTCCGGCACGTCCGCGCGCGCGGTCTCCGCGATCGGCTGCCCGCGCTTGAGCACGACGTCGGGGACGAACTGCTCGAGGTCGGGGAGCAGGAGCAGGTCGGCGACGTAGCCTGGCGCGACCGCGCCGTGGTTGCGCAGGCCGTGCCACTGGGCGGGGTGGAAGCTCGCCATGAGGATCGCGTCGGCGGGCTCGATGCCGGCGGCGACCGCGTCGCGCACCATGCCGTTCACGTGCCCGTTATCGGCGATGTCGTCCGGGTCGCGGTCGTCCGTGCAGAACGCGATCCGGCCGGGCCCGTACTCGGTGACGAGCGGCAACAGGGCCTGGAGGTTCCGTGCCATCGACGCGTCCCGGATGAGGAGCCACATCCCGGCCCGCAGGCGTTCCCGTCCCTCCTCCACCGTGAGCGCCTCGTGGTCGGAGCGGATGCCTGCGGCCGCATACGCCTGGAGCGACAGGCCGAGGACGCCGGGCGCGTGGCCGTCGACGTGCTGCGCACCCTCGAGCTGGAGTTTCGCCAGCTCGGCGGGATCGGCCGCGATCACGCCGGGGAAGTTCATCATCTCGGCAAGCCCGAGCACGCGACGCCGCCGCATCAGCGCCTCGAGGTCGCCGAGGGCGAGAGGCCGCCGCGGCGACTCGAAGATCGAGGCCGGCACGCACGACGGCGCCATGAAGAACACCTCGAGCTGAAGGTCGGCAGAGGCGTCGTGGAGCCAGTGGACGCCGTCGGAGCCGAGGACGTTCGCGATCTCGTGCGGATCGGCCACGACCGCGGTCGTCCCGAGCGGCAGCACGAGGCGCGCGAACTCGTCGACGAGGAGCTTCACCGACTCGAGGTGCATGTGCGCGTCGATGAAGCCGGGGACGACGAAGCGCCCCTCCGCATCGATCGTCTCGGCGCCCTCGTAGGACCCGATCCCGGCGATCGTCCCGTCGACGATCGCGACGTCGCCGTCGAGCCATTCCCGGGTGAAGACCGAGAGGACGTGGCCCCCGCGGATGACGACGTCGGCCGGCTCGTCTCCGCGCGCGACGGCGAGGCGGCGTTGCAGGGACTCCATCGCGGGGACGATAACGGCTCGCCGCCGCGCCGCGGCAGGCCCGCTACGCCTCGCTCGGTGCGACCGAGCGGCGGTCGAGGAGCTTGCCGAGCTCGGCGATGGCGACGAAGACGACGGGGCCCAGCAGGCAGACGCCCCACTGCGAGCTCGTCAGCGGGACCGTGTCGAAGATGCGCTGGAGTGGAGCGAGCGCCGTCACCAGGAACGTGAGCACGAGCGCGATCCCGATCAGCTGGACGAACCGGCGGTTGGCGAGCGTGTAGCGGCTGAAGATCGTCTCCCTCGGCTCCCGCGACTCGAGCGCCGCCACGACATGCATCAGCGAGAGCGTCGTCAGACCCATCGTGGTCGCGACGACGAGGTCGTACCGGTGCTCGCCCCACGCCGCGACGCCGAGGGCGAGGGCGGCCATCGCCACGCTCGCGACCCCGAGGCGGCTGCCGAGCGCGCGATTGACGATCGGTGCGGTCGCGTCGCGAGGCTTCCGCTGCATCAGCCCGGGCACGGGCGCGTCGAACCCGAGCCCGATCGCGAGCACCACGTCGACCGCGAAGTTGATCCAGAGGATCTGCAACGGCGTCAGCGGCGCGCCGCCGGCGACGTCGAAGATGCCCGCGCCGACGAACGTGAGGATGAAGCCGCCGAGCATGATCAGCTGCACGCGGACGTACTTCATGAGGTTGTCGTAGATCCCGCGCCCGCCCTCGACCGCGGCGACGATGGTCGCGAAGTTGTCGTCGGTGAGGATCATGTCCGCCGCTTCCTTCGTCACCTCGGTGCCCGTGATCCCCATGGCGACGCCGATGTCGGCGCGCTTGAGCGCGGGGGCGTCGTTGACGCCGTCGCCCGTCATCGCGACGACGTTGCCCTTCCCCGCCAGGATGTCGACGAGCCGTACCTTGTCCTCCGGCGCGACGCGCGCGACCACGCCGATCTCGTCGACTTGCCGGGCGAGCTCCTCGTCGTCGAGCGCGGCGAACTCGATCCCGGTCAGCGCACGGCCCTCGATCCCGAGCTGCGCCGCGATCGCGGCCGCGGTCGTCGCGTGGTCGCCCGTGATCATGCGGACGCGGATCCCTGCCTCCGTGCAGCGCGCGATCGCATCCCGTGCCTCTCGCCGCGGCGGGTCGACGATGCCGACGAGGGCAAGCATCGTCAGGTCGCGGACCTCGTCGAGGAGCGGCGCGCCGCCGTCGAACGTGGCGGGGTCGAAGTCCCGCGCGGCCACCGCCAGGACGCGGAGCCCCTCGCCTGCGAGGCGGTCGTTCTCGGCGAGGACGAGGTCCCGATGCTCGCCGACCGCGGCGATCGAGCCGTCGACGTCGCGAATCCCCGCCGAGCGGGCGAGCAGCACGTCCGGCGCGCCCTTGACGAAGCAACGGACGACCGGCTTCCCGTCGTCCTCGAGCTCGTGGAACGTCGCCATGAACTTGTAGTCCGAGTCGAACGGGACCTCACCCACCCGGGGGTAGGTGCGACGCGTCTCGTCGACGTCGATTCCGCCCTTCTCGGCGAGGACGACGAGCGCGGCCTCCGTCGGGTCGCCGACGATCTCGCCCTCCCGAACGGTCGCGTCGTTCGCGAGGGCCATCGGGAGCAGGAACGTCTCGAGCGGCACGTCCGGCTCGCCGGCCACGTGCAGGATCCGCCCGTTCGTCGAGTAGCCCTCCCCGTCGACCGAGTAGCGCCGGCCGGCGATCACGAGCTGGCGTGCGGTCATCTGGTTGAGGGTCAGCGTGCCGGTCTTGTCCGAGCAGATCGCCGAGGTCGAGCCGAGCGTCTCGACCGAGCGCAGCCGCTTGACGATGGCGCCCTTGGCCGCGAGCGCCTGCGTCCCGAGCGAGAGCACGGTCGTCACGACCGCAGGGAGCCCGGTCGGGATCGCGGCGACCGCGAGGCTGATCCCGATCAGGAACAGGTCGTCGAAGTCGTCGCCGCGCAGGAGCCCGATCACGACGACGAGAGCCAGCGCGCCGGCGGCCATGATCGTCAGCAGCACCGTCAGCTGGTCGAGCTGCCGGGTGAGCGGCGTCTTCTCCTGCCGGACGCCGCCCAGCATCCCGGAGATCCGGCCGACCTCGGTCTCCATCCCGGTCGTCGTGACGACCATCTCGCCCCGTCCCCGGGTCACGGTCGAGTTCATGTACGCCATGTCGACCCGGTCGCCGAGGGCGACGGAGTCGCCGCCGACAGGGTCGATCGCCTTCGAGACCGGCGTGCTTTCTCCGGTCAGCGCCGCCTCCTCGATCTCGAGCGTCGCCGCAACGAGGAGCCTGCCGTCGGCCGGGATCTTGTCGCCCGCCTCGAAGCTGACGACGTCGCCAGGCACGAGCTCCTCCGCGGGAACGTCGTGCATCGCGCCGCCGCGCCGGACGTGGGCGCGGATCACGAGCATCTTCTGGAGCGCAGCGACGCTCTCGGCTGCCTTGCCCTCCTGGTTGAGCCCGAGCACCGCGTTCAGCACGGTGATCCCGGCGATCACGAGGCCCGTGCTGACCTCCTGCAACGCGGCGATGCTCACGACCGCCGCCCCGAGGAGCACGAGCTGCATGAGGTCCCGGTACTGACGCAGGAACGCCCGCCAGCCCGGCTCCTTCTCCCCCTCGGCGAGCCTGTTCGGCCCGAACTGCGCTCGGCGGCGCTCGACCTCGGCCTCGTCGAGCCCGTTCCGCAGGTCGACGCCGAGCCGCTCGCAGGCCGCCTCCGCCGTGAGCCCATGCCAGGGCGCGGCCCCGACCTCACGGTCGGTTCGCGCCACGGGCTCCGCTGCCTCCGTCGTCACCCGGCGAGCCTAACGCCGCCACACGCCCGGGTCCAGAGCGGCCGCCGGGGTATAACAACGAAATGGCCGCCGGCGAGTGCACCCACCTCGACGCCGCCCAGGTGACCGCCCTGCCCGACCCGGTGCTCGGCTGCGAGGAGTGCCTGAAGATCGGCGGACGCTGGATGCACCTGCGAATGTGCCTCGTGTGCGGCAAGGTCGGCTGTTGCGACAACTCGCCGAACCGGCACGCGACGGCACATTTCCACGAGACCGACCATCCGCTGATCCGTTCGGCGGAGCCCGGGGAGGCCTGGTGGTGGTGCTACGTCGACAAGCTGATGCTCGCCCCGGCCACGTAGGCCGAAGCGGGAGTCCCCAGGGGCGGCCTTTAGAACTCGTTTCGGAATGACGCTTCGTTGCCGGGGCGTGACGGGCGAGCGCGATGCAAGGACGCAGGGAGCCCCGATATGAGACAGATCGGGGCGACCGAGGACGTCGCAGCGGGCCGCCCAGCGCGACACGGCGGCACAAGGCTTCATCCTGAAACGAGTTCTTAGCCCAGCTCGTCGGCGCGGGACATGGGATGGCCGAGAGACACGCCGTGCGACCTCAGTCCTCCGCATGGCCGACCGCCCCGTTGATCGTGAGCCCGCCGTCGACCACGAGCTCGTGGCCGGTCACGTATCGCGCCGCATCGGTCGCCAAGAACAGGACGGCGCCCGCGACGTCGTCGGCAGACGCGATCCGGCCGAGCGGGATGCGTTCCTCGTACGTCCGTCGGACCTCGGCCGTGTAGGCATGCGCGTTGAGCGGCGTGTCGATGGCCCCCGGCGCGACCGCGTTGACGGTCACGCCGTGCGGAGCGACCTCGAGCGCGAGGGTCGTCGTCAGCGCCTGGATCGCCCCCTTTGCGGCGACGTATGCGCCCAGGCCCGGAATGCCGTGGCTCCGCGCGACGGACGTGACGTTGACGATCGCTCCGCCGCCCGCGGGCACCATGCGCCGCGCCGCGGCGCGGCAGCCGTAGAAGTACCCGTGGAGGTTCGCGCGAAGCAGACCGTGCCAGTCCGCGTCCGAGGTCTCGAGGAGCGGCCGCACCAGCAGCCCCGCGGCGTTGTTCACCCAGACGTCGATGCCGCCCCACTCGTCTGCGACGCGCTCCGCGAGCCCCTCCAGGGCTTCCGGATCGCCCGTGTCCCCGGCGACGAAGATGCCGTCGACCGGGGCGCCCCCGTCGAGCGAGATCCCCGCGACACGCGCGCCCGCCTCGGCGAAACCGGAGACGACCGCCTCCCCGATGCCGCGCGACGCGCCAGTGACGACGACGCGGCGCCCGCTCAAGTCGAAGCGTGCGGGCATCCCCGCAACCGTAGCGACGGTCAGGCGCCGGCCGCGACGAGCACGAAGTCGGTCGCGAAGCCGAGCGTCAGGCCGAGGATCAGCCCCCAGGCGACGAGGCGCTTCCGGCCCGCTCTGCGACAGACGTCGAGGAGCTCGATCACGACGTAGAGGATCGAGCCGGCGGCGAGCGCGAGAAACGCGACGGACAGCGCTTCGCTGATCCAGGTCTGACCGAGCAGCGTGCCGAAGAAGGTTGGCCCGCCGCCGATCAGCCCGACGAGCAGCAGGAAGCCCCACGACGGCCGCTCGTCGCTCGTCGCGAACGGCCCGACGATGCCAAAGCCCTCGGTGGCGTTGTGCAGGCCGAAGCCGATGATCAGCATGAGCGCGAGGCTGATTTCCCCCGACGCTGCCGACTGGCCGATCGCGAGGCCCTCGGAGAAGTTGTGCAGCCCGATGCCCGTCGCGATCATCAGGGAGAGCGACTGGGCCGGCGAGAGCATGCGGGCCACGCCCGCGCGCTGGATCTCCGCCTCGGCCATCACGGCAGCACCGACGCTGTAGGGGCCCGCGTTGCGCCGTCGTCGTGCGATCAGCTCGTCGAAATAGACGAGGCTCATCAGGCCGACGACGAAGCCCCCGCCGAGCAGCGCGGCAAGCCACGCGAACCGTCCCCAGCCGCCCGTGTGGTCGACCGCCGCGGCAGTCAGCGCGTTCTCGACCGGCTCGACGCCCGCCGCGAGAACGTCCCAGAGCAGGAACAGCAGGATGCCGGTCGCGGTTGCCGCGAGAAACGTGCTCCCCGCGATCGGCAGTCGACCGACACGGCCAACCGGCAGGCCGATGAAGATCGTGAGGCCGGCGATTGCGCCGAGGACGAGGATCTGGGTCTGGGACATCGGGCGGAGTTCCTGACGATCGGTGTAAGGCTCTCCTTACGCCATCGTCGAGCGTAGCACCGTCGTGCGCCGGCCGCGCCGGTCCCGGCGGTGAATCGCAGCGCGAACGTCAGCGGCTCGCCGCTGCTCTGACGTGCGCGCACGCCTCTCTGCACGTGTCAGGCCGCATCACGCAACGTTCGCTCGACGAGCTCGCCGACGATGCCGCACAGCACGGCGGTGAGGCGAGGCTCGCGTAGTCGCCCGTCCGTGGCGAACGCGTCGTGCGCGCCCGCCACGGTCAACTCGGTCTCGACCACGGTTGCGCCGATCGTCTTCAGCACCTTGCGCAGCTCGGCTTGGGCCCAGCGCGCACCGAACACACCGGTGCTGGCGCCGACGACGGCGACGGGCTTTCGACGGAGGCAGTTGTCGGGGAAGGGCCTGGAGGCCCAGTCGAGCGCGTTCTTGAGCGCGCCCGGGATCGACGCGTTGTACTCGGGCGTCGCGAACAGCACGGCGTCCGCTCGCGCGATCTCCTGCCTGAGCTCCTCGACCGCGATCGGCGCTCCCCGAGCGTCGTCGTCCGCGTTGTAGGGAGGGACCTCGGCGAGACTGCGCCACACGACCACCTCGGCCGCTCGCCCGCACGACGTCGCGGCCGCCGCGAGGAGCGCGCTGTTGTACGACCCGCGGCGCAGGCTCCCGTTGATTCCGAGGAGCCTCATCGGTCCCGCTCGACGAGCTCGAGGTGCGCGGTGAGCTCGACCTCCCAGCCGAGCGCGTCGCGACCGTCGGGGAGCGGCAGCTGCCAGCTCAGATCCCAGGCGCGACGGTCGATCGTCGCCCGCAGCTCGAGACCCGCGCGCGACCTGCCGAAGGGATCCACCCTTGGCGCCTGATAGATGCCGTGTGCGCTGACCGTGCCTGTTGTCCCGCGGATCGTGAGCTCGCCGGAGACGGTCGCCGTTCCGTCCTCGCGCAGGTCGACGTGCGAGGAGCGGAAGCCGATGAGCGGGTGTGCGTCGGCGTCGAAGAAGTCGCCGCCGCGGACGACGTGCTCGCGGAACTCCGCGGGCGCGCCGATCGAGATCGATTCCACGCGCGCGCTCCCTTCGATCACGATCGTGCCGTTCTCCGCAGCGAGGGTCAGGTCGACCTCGCCGAAGGACGCGCGAAACATCGAGATCTGCTGGTGGCTGACTGCGAACTGGACGCTCGAATGGGGCCGATCGAGCTCGTACGTGCCGACGAACGGCTGCACTGTGGTGGCCATTTGCTGACTCCTCACCTCTGGACGTGGTCGATGCCCGAGTTATCTGCGCTCCACCTGGGCGTGTCCTGAGCGCCGGCTGAGCAGGTGCGTGAGCCGAGATGGCTCGAGCTCGCGCGACGGATGAGCGTGGTCACGACCCGGTGAAGCTCTCCGACGATCCACGGCGCCGTGATCTCGCCGCGCGCGTCTCGGTCGCGCCGAGCGATCGGCACGACGTGATGCGTGACGTCGGCGTTGTGCGCGCGCAGCACATGCGCGAGCGCCTCGCGGACGTGCGCGCCGCGCCCGGGCGGAGCGACGTGGAGCAGCGCGATGGGCTTCCGGTAGAGGGAGCCGCTGGCGACCGTCCAGTCGAGCGCGTTCTTCAGGGCTCCCGGGATGCCGAACGTGTACTCCGGAACGGCGAGGAGCAGTCCGCACGCATCTGCGCAGGCGCTCCTGAACCGGAGCGCCGCCTCCGGGGGCGACGGCTCCAGGTCGGGATCGAACGGTGGGAGCGTCCGCGGGGACTCGTCGATCCTGATCGTCGCGCCCTCCCGTGCCGCCGCGCGGGCGGCGGCACGGAGAGCGGCACTGTTGATCGAGTCGCGCCTCAGGCTGCCCGAGATCGCGAGGAAGTCCCCGAGGACGTCCACGGCCACGGAGCTACCGGTCGTCCTTCTCGATCCTCGTGCCCGCCGGTGAGACGACGTGCCAGCCGGCGCCGAAGTCCTGCAGGCCCTCGCCGTTCGCCTGCCCCGGCTTGCGGTCCAGGAGGAAGCGATAGAGCGGGTGCCCGGCGTAGGTCGCCTGCCTCGTCCCGTCGGCTCGCCGCGCCGTGCCGAGCAGCGACTGCTTCGCTCCGCGACGGGCGGTGAGCTTGCCCTGCACGAGGAGCGGCGGCCAGTAGGTCGCGCACGTCCCGGCGCAGGCGCTGCGGGCGTCCTTGTCCTTCTCGAACAGGTAGAGCGTGTTGCCGCCGGTGTCGACGAGGATGCGGCCGAACGGCGAGGAAGCCGACTCGACCGTCGCCGACCGTGGGGACGTGGCGGTCGCCGCCGATCCGGTGCTCGATCCCGCGACGAGCGCGACGATCGCGATGAGAGCGGCGAGGCTGAGAGAGAAGCGTGTCACGACAACTCCTTCGTTCGTAGGCCTCGGGTGAGACGGCGGGCCTGGGCGGCCCGCCGTCTCGGGCCCGCCTAGCGAGGCGGGAACTGCGAGTTGGGCACCGGGTCGGCGAGGTTGGCCGCCGGAGCCTTGTCCGTGAAGCCGATCACCGCGCAGTTGATGTCGACCCCGACCGAGCCGTAGGGCGCCGGCTTGCCGGTGGCGGGGTCGATGCCCGTGAGGAGGTCGGGACGGGTCGCGGCCAGGTTGAAGACCTGCACCTCGTCGATCTGGCGCTTGTTCAACCCCTGCTGCACGGCCTTGTCGGTCCAGAGCCCGAGCTGGGCGTCCCAGAGCGGGCTGTAGGCGTCGGCGTGCCGCGGGTCCTTTTCGGTGGGGAAGTCCCCGAACACGTTCAGGAGGTCGCCGCCGTTGCGGAGGGCGTCGATCAGCGCGGTGTTGCCCGCGCTCGCGTCCTCGGAGGCGTGGCCGTCCTGGACGAGGTGGACGAATCCCTGCGCCTGCTTGTCGTTCGCGCCCGTCTGTCCGTTGACGAAGCCGAACAGGCGCTCCCGGGCGGAGCCGAGGAAGTCGTCGCCGCCGCTGTAGGGGGCTTTGTCGAGCGCGGGCACGTACGTCGAGCGCTCGAGCACCGCCGTCAGCGGCTGGCCGGCGTCGGTCGAGATGTAGACGATCGGCTGCCCGGCGTCGAAGCCCTTGACGAACAGCAGGTCGACCCACGACTCCGCGTACTGCCCAGGAGCCGAGGCGCCGGCGATGTGGATCCCGAGCACCCGGTCGCCGGTGTTCGTGTGGTGGACGACGTCGAAGGGCCCGTCACCCGTCGCGACGATGGGCGCGCTGTACACGGTCTGCGAGCCCTCGATGCGGATGAAGGGGGTGTAGCCGGGACGTGCCACGGCTCCCGGCTGGAAGTTCGCGAGCGGGAAGCCGGTCGGGCCGGGCTCGGCGATCCTGGTCGGGCTGAAGTCGGGCGCGCCGTTGAACTCGACGACCGCCTGCCCGAACTTGTTCTCGTCGGGGGTGGGCGAGTCGAGCGTCACCGTCTGCACGGCTTCGGGATCGCTGATCGCGAGGTTGCCGAGCTTGGGCGCGTAGTTGACGCCCAGGTCGTGCGCGATCCCCTGGTCGGAGGCGTCGAGGAGGACATACCAGACGGTCTGGCCGTCGGCCCGGCCCTTGTAGAGCGGCAGGCGGACGGACTCCTTGCTCAGGTCGACCTGGATCGCGCTTTCCTCGGTCAGGTGGTCGCGAGGGAGGAGCCCGCTCACAGGTCCGAGCCCCTGAGCGGAGGCGGGCGTGTCCTTCGACCCTGCAAACGCGCTCCCCATCGCAACGGCCCCGGCGACGAGCACGAGCACCGTCGCTGCGAGCACGCTGCGCATCGATAGCAGCTTCATTCGATTCTCTCCTTTCGTCCGGCATCGGCCGGGTAGCGAGGCCGCGAAGCTACGGAGAGGCGGTCAGCGGAGACTGAGCGAGACCTGAGCGGAGGGAGCGGGCGGTGCGGCGGCGATCAGTCGAGCACCAGGCGCTCGACCAGCCACTCGCTCTGGTGCCTGCGCTCGTCGAGATGGGCGTCGATCCCACCGAGCTGCTCTGCGATCGTCGCCGCGATGAAGCCGAGTCGCGCCGACTCGACGAGCGCGATCCCCGACGTCGGCACCCAGCCGTCGAGCCGCCCGCCGGCAGCGGCGGCGTGCTCGCGCGCGCGTTCGAAGCACATCTGCCCGTAGGCCTCGCGGGTCGCGGTGTTCCAGGACGCGATGCGTCGGAGGAGGCGCCCGCGAGGCGCGACCACCTTGACCGCCTGCTCCTCGACGGGCCCGTCGAGCTCCATCTCGTACAGCGCGGGCGTCGTCCAGAACGGAAGGTCGCTCGTTCGGCACGCGTGAATTCCGGCACGGCACAGCTCGACCTCGGACTCCACCCAGGCCCCCGGGCCGCCGTTCGGCAGCGGCCAGTTGAAGTGGCTGAACACGCCGAGGCCGTCGGCCGTGAGGAACTTGTACGCCTTCACTGCCGCTCCCAGTCTCTGAACGCGGCGAGCAGCCTGGTCTTCACGTCGTCAGGGATCTGGTCGACCGAGAGCGAGCCCGCCAGCCGGGCCGTCGTCCGCACCTGCTCGAGGAAGCTCGTACAGCCGTCGCAGAGGTTCAGGTGCAACTCGAAGCGCATCCGCTCCTCCGCGTTCATCGCGCCCTCGATGTAGTCGGAGGCAAGCTCCACGACCTCCGCGCAGGCATAGCCCTGCTCGACACGCCGCGGGTCAGCCATCGAGGTGCCTTTCCAGTCGTGCGCGGACGCGCGCCCGAGCGCGATGGAGGAGGACGCGCTCGTTTCCCTCGCTGATCCCGAGGAGCGTGCGCACCTCGGGAGCTCCACAGCCGACCACGTCGCGCAGCGTGATCACGATCCGCTGTGCCTCTGGCAGCTCGTCGATCGCCCGCTCGACGAGATCCATCGTCTCGCGAGCGAGCAGCCGCTCCTCCGGCAGCGTCCGCCAGTCGGTCGGGAACGACCGCCAGCCGCCCGGGTAGGGCTCGTCCGCTCGCCGGAACCGCTCCGGAGCGACGACCGGCTCGCCTCGGTCGCTCTCGAGCGAGGAGAACGGCTGTGTGCGGGCCTCGCGGACAGCCCGATCGCGGGCGACGTTGGCGACGATCTGCAGCACCCAGGTGCGGAGCCTCGAGCGGCCCTCGAACCGGTCGAGCCCCTTGAGCACACCGAGCCACGCTTCCTGCACGACCTCTTCCGCATCGCTGCGTGCACGAACATAGCCACGGGCGACCGCGAGCATGGCCGGGTAGAAGCTCGCGACGGCCTCCTCGAACGCGCTCTCCTCCCCACCCCGGAGGCGCGCCACCAGTGCGGTGTCCTCTTCGTCAATGTCCACACCGCGGGCGGACCCAATCACCCCTCGAGGCTAACGCGCTGCGTACCGCCGGTCTAGGGCGCGGGATGCATCGCAGCCTCCCCGCCGATCCGCTGTAACGGATCTGCCTGTCCGGGGGACTCACCGGGTATGCGCACCACCCTCTTCGTCGCCGTCGGTCTGACCGCCGGCGCCCTCGTCCTTGCGACGGCCGCGCTGTCTGCGCATACATCCGAGCGGTCGACGCCCACCGTCCATGGCTCCTCGTACGGACGGATGCGGCCCAACGGAACGGTGGTCCGCTGAGCTTCCGGGCTCGTGCGGGAGACCGTGGGCGAGAACCCGTGAGCGAGTCGGCGGCGCGCTCCCAGCGACCGGTCGTGCGGCTGTTCGGGCCACTCTCGGTCGAGGACGGCGCGCGAGCCCTCGGGCCAGGCGACCTGGGCGGGACACGACCGAAGCAGGTGCTCGAGATCCTGCTCTCGGCCCGGGGCCACCGGGTGACGACCGATCGGCTGGCCGAGCTCCTGTGGGGCGACGAGCGGCCGCGGGATGTGGCCGGCTCGCTCCAGACCTTCGTCTCCGTTCTTCGCCGTCACCTCACGCCTGACGGTGAACGGGCCAGGGCGCTCGTGGTCACGGAGCCCGAGGCGTATCGGTTCGACACCGACCTCGTCGCGCTCGACCTCGACTGCTTCGACGAGCTGCTCGAGCGCTCCGCGCGCGAGCCGACCCGGCTCGCCCGGGCGGCGCTCGAGCACGCGCTCGAGCTCGTGCGCGGCGAGGTTCTCGAGGACGAGCCCTACGCGACCTGGGCCCTCGACCTGCGCGGCAGCTACCAGGGCCGCGTTCTCGGCGCGCGCCTCGAGGCCGCGGACGCCGCGCTGGCGGAGCTCGATTTCGCGGCGGGCCTGGCGCACGCCGAGGCCGCAGCGGCGCTCGACGGCTTCAGCGAGCGCGGTCACCGCTCGCAGATGCTCGCCCTCTACGCGCTCGGACGCACGCACGAGGCTCTCGCGCGCTATCGCGCGTATCGCATGCGGCTCGGCGAGGAGCTCGGCCTCGAGCCGACTCCGGAAACGCGCGCGCTCGAGACTGCCGTCATCCAGCAGGCCGACGTCCGCCTGCTTCTCCCGCGCCCGATCCGGCATGCGCGAGAGGAGGCGCACGGCCGGTCGATCCGGCTCGTCGGCCGCCGCGCCGAGCTCGACACCGTGGTGGAGACCGTCCGCCGAGGGCTTGCGCAGGGTTTCGCGCTCGTCCAGATCGAGGGCGAGACCGGTCTCGGCAAGACGCGACTGCTCGACGAGGTGCAGGCCGTGCTCGACGGATCCGGCTCGGACGAGCCGGTTGCTCGGTCCTCGAGCGAAATCTGCCGTACGTTCCGCTCGCGGCCGCTGTTCGCGATGCGTTGGCAGACGTCGAGCCCGACGCGGAACGCCTGCCCGCACTCGCGCAGATCCTGCCCGAGCTCGCGCTCGGCGCGTCGAGGGAGAGCTTCGACGAGATCGAGGTGCTCGAGGCGCTCGTCGCCCTCCTCGCCGAGCACGCCCCCGTGGTCCTGCTCCTGGACGACCTTCACGTCGCCGACGCTCGCACGCTTGCCGCGCTCGGCTACCTGCGGCGACGAGGCACGGGCTTGCACGGCGCCGCGGTGTCGACCGCCCGGCGCTACGGAGCATCTCCGGGTCGACCGCCGTACCGGCTGGACGCGGACGCGCGTATCCAGCTGGAGCCGCTCTCGCCCGCCGACCTTGCGCCCTTCCGCATCCCGGACCTGTACGAGTCGACCGGCGGCGACCCTCGGCTGGTCGCCGAGGCGCTCGCCAACGGGCACGCCGCCCGTCCCTCCAAGACGCTGACGGAGGCGCTGCTCGCACAGTGCCGCGCCGAGGGCGACTGGGCGTACCGTGTCCTCGTCGCCTCCTCGGTCCTCGAGCAACCGTTCGAGCCGGAGCCTCTCGCGGACCTCCTGGACGTGGACGCAGCAGAGCTCGTCGAGGCGCTCGAGCGGCTATGCGAACGGCGGATCATGCGCGTCGACGGGCTGGGCTTCCGCTTCCGTTACGACCTTGTCCGCCACGTGCTGCTCGAGAGCATCTCGCCCGCGAGGCAGCGTCTGCTGCTGCAGCGGCTCGACTATCCCCTTCGCGCGGCCGCCGAGGCCGGATGAGCGACGTGCCCACCGACTGGGACCTCATAGCCGCGACGGAGCTCGCGCGCTGCCCCGAGCCTGCCTACGTGATGGATCCGGAGCACAGCAGCATCCTCGCTGCCAACGACGCCGGCTGCGAGTTGCTCGGCTACACGCGCGAGGAGCTGCTCGAGACACCCATCTCCCGCATCCACCCTGCGGAGCTCGCCGAGCTGAGCGAGCTGCTCGACCGCGTCCTCAGGCTCGGACGGGCATCGACGATCAAGCTGACCTGCCGCACGAAGCGCGGCACGTTCCTCCCGACCGAGATCTCATTGCACGCCGTCGAGGTCGCCGGTCGGACCCGCATCCTCGGGCTCGTCCAGGACCGAAGCGAGCACCGCAAGCGCTGGCCCGACGACTGAGCCGTCGCACAGGTCCCACTGAGGGCCCGCGCGCACGCTGGCATCTCCGCGAAACCGAGCCAGGAGGTACCACGTGAGCGTCACGGCGAAAAGCACAACCCGCGTTCGCGGCCGCGTGCGCGTCGAGAACGGGGCAAAGCGCATCCGCACATACCTCGGCGGCGAGCTCGTCGCCGATACGACTCGTCCGCTGCTCGTGTGGGAAGGCCCGCGCTATCCGACCTACTACTTCCCTGCAGCCGACGTCCGGAGCGAGCTGCTCGTGCCCGAGAACGAGGTCTCGCACTCGCCGAGCCGCGGGGACGGCCAGCTCTTCACCGTGCAGGCCGGGGGCAAGGAAGCGACCGGTGCGGCCCTCCGCTACGAGCGCTCGCCCTTCGAGGAGCTGCGCGACGCGATCCGATTCGACTGGCCCGCGATGGACGCCTGGTTCGAGGAGGACGAGCAGGTCTTCACCCATCCGCGCGACCCGTACACGCGCGTCGACATCCTCCCGAGCTCGCGCCACGTCCGGATCGAGGTCGACGGCGTCACGATCGCGGAGTCCGCGAAGCCGACGCTCCTCTTCGAGACCGGTCTCCCGCTGCGCTACTACCTACCCAAGACGCACGTGCGGATGGACCTGCTGTCGGCCAGCGAGACCACCTCGCACTGCCCGTACAAGGGCGAGGCCGAGTACTGGTCGCTGCGTACTGGAAGCGACGAGCAGCCCGATCTGGCCTGGTCGTACCGGACGCCGCTGCCCGAGAGCCAGAAGATCGCCGGCCTGCTCAGCTTCTACACCGAGCACGTCGACCTCTTCGTGGACGGCGCGAAGCAGGCGTGAGAGCGATCCCGCGCGACTGAGCCGGCGCTCAGCGCTCGGACAGCCGCGCAGGCGACTCTGGCAGAAGGAACGCCACCGAAGCGGAAGGAGCTGTCGTGGTCAACGTCACCAAGGGTCTCATCGTCCGGCTCGAGGCAAAGGCCGGCAGGGAAGACGAGCTCTCGTCGTTTCTCGCGGGCGCCGTGCCGCTCGTGGAGGAAGAGCCGGGGACCGTTGCCTGGTTCGCGCTCGGGATCGGCGCCTCGTCCTTCGCGATCGTCGACGTCTTTCCCGACGAGGCGGGCCGCGAGGCACACCTTCGAGGCTCGGTGGCAGCAGCGCTGCTGGCGAGGGCAGACGAGCTGCTCAGCCGCCCGCCCGAGATCGAGCCGGTCGACGTGCTGGCGGCGAAGCTGCCTGCGCCGCGAGCCCTGTGATGAGCGCGACAGCGCTCTCCCGTCCGCGCCGCGAGCTCGCGCATCGTGCGAGCGCCGGCATCGAGGTGACGCTCTTCTGGAGCCCGGACGACAACACCACGACCGTCGTGGTCTGGCGACCGGAGGCGGACGAGATCCTGGCCTTCTCCGTCCCGCCCGAGCACGCCCTCGAGAACTTCTACCACCCGTTCGCGCATCTCCCCATCGCCAGAGGACGGCCCATGCGGGTCGGGTCCCGTCCGTGACCGGCCGCGGGCCGGCCTGCGGCCTCTTCGAGACCCACCTCACGGTCGGCGACCTGAGCCGTGCCTCATCCTTCTACCGTGACGTCGTCGGCGTCTCACCCGCCTTCGAGGACCCCGACCGCGGCGTTGCGTTCCTGTGGATCGGAGAGCCCGGGGACGCGATGCTCGGCCTCTGGTCGCTCGGAGCCGCCCCCGTCGGCCTCTCGTTGCACGTCGCGTTCAGGACGTCGCTCGAGGACGTCCTGAACGCATGCGGGCGCCTGCGATCGCTCGGCGTCACGCCCCTCTCGTTCTTCGCGGAAGAGACGACCGAGCCGAGCGTCATCGGGTGGATGCCGGCTGCGGCGGTCTACTTCCGCGACCCCGACGGCCATCTCCTCGAGTACCTAGCCATGCTCGACGCGCCACCCCGCCCCGACCTCGGAATCGTGCCCTGGTCGCAGTGGTCGACCTAGAACGGTTCGCCGATGACGCGTGCACTGCCCCTGTCACTGATGGTCGTTGCCGCCACATCCTGGGCGGCCGCGACGGTTCTCACGAAGGTGGCGCTCCGCGAGCTGGCACCGCTCGACCTCCTCGGGATCGAGCTCTTCTCGTCTGCGTTCGTGATGGGCTGTCTGCTCGCGGCGCGCGGCCGGCCGTTCCTACCCCGGCGCTTGCCGGTGTTCGCGGTCCTGGGTGCGCTCGAGCCCGGTCTCAGCTTCGGCCTCTTCGACTTCGGTCTCGCGCGTACCGGGGCGGCCGACGGCGCACTTCTGATCGCATCGCAAAGCCTCTTCGGCGTCCTGCTGGCACGCGTCGTGCTCGGTGAGCGCGTCTCTGCAGCCATGCGCGCGGCGGTCGCCGTCGGCTTCGCAGGATCCGCGCTCGTCGGTCTCGCAGAGACCGGTCACGGCGCAAGTCTCGCCGGGGATCTCCTCGTCCTCGCCGCTTCGGCTGCAGCCGCCGCGAACGGCGTCGGCGTTCGCCGCATGAGCGCCGGAGCAGACAACCTCGCTGCGACGACTGCCCAGTTGGTCGCAGCCGCTCTCTTGGTCGCCCCGGTCGTCCTGATAGCCGACACCGGCGGCAACGGAGCCTACGGCCGCGCCGATGCCGCCCACATCCTTGCGGCCGTCGCCACCGGTCTGCTCGGCGGTGCCGTTCCGTTCCTCGCGTTCAACTTCGCGATCCGGCACCTCACGATCGCGCACGCGGGATTGATCCTCAACCTGATCCCGGTGCTTGCCGCCGCCGGCGCCGTCGTCGCCCTGGGCGAACGTCTCCGGTGGCCGGAGGTCGTCGGCGGAGCACTTGTCGTCGGCGCCGCAACCGCGGCAGCCGCCCGGGATGGACGTGCGCCGGGAAACCCACGACCGCGGCTGGCCGCCCACCACGGGCGCTGTGCGGGCGGCAACGCGTCGCTCGTCGGTTGAGGCTCGGAATGTCCGTGGTCGCCGTCGTCAGAGATGCCCGGCCGGAGGAGGCGTCCGCTCTGGAGGCGCTCCACCGTCGTGCGTCCGCTGTCTGGGAGGAGTACGGCGCGCAGCTGGCAGCCCATCCGGACGCGATCACGCCGCCGCACGAGGCGATCGCCGAGGGACGGGTACGCGTCGCCGTCGACGCGTCGGGTCGCCGTCTCGGCTTCTCGGTGGTGCTCCCGCTCGAGCAGGGAGATGCGAGCTCGACGACCTGTTCGTCGAGCCTGACCGGATGCGCCTGGGGGTCGGCCGAACGTTGGTTCACGACGTCGCGACGCGTGCGGCCGCTGCGGGGGCCGAGCTCCGTCGAGGTGACCGCGAATCCGAACTCACTGGGGTTCTACTCGCGGCTCCGCTTCGAGGTCACCGGTGAGGCATCGACCGGTCGGACGTGCTCCCCGCATGACGCTGGGAATCCTGTGAGGGACGGCGGAGGGTGGGCGCGCGCCCAGCCTCCGCCGTCGATTCGAGGCTCAGAAGGGGCAGTTCCCGGGACCCGGGGTCACGTCGATCTTCGCGGGGAGCCCGCCGGGACGAGTTGCACCGCAACCGTCTCGGCCTGAACGCTGCCCTCGTTGCGCAGCGTGTGCGCCCCCTCGCCCGAGTCGACGAACCCCTGGGCCCGCCGAATAGGGATGCCGAGTGCACGTCGGGTCGTCGCCCTCGTAGTCGGTCACCGTCCCACTGATGACGAAGATCAGGCTCGGACCCGGATGCCTGTGCCAGCCGGTCGTGCCGCCCGGGGCGATCTTGTTGTCGACGACGTAGCCATCGGAGAGCCCCTTCGTCTTTTCCCGTAGCTGCCACGTGTCGGCAGGAATCGTGTGGGTGTTGACGTCGATCTCCCCGAACGACCCACCGTCGTCGGCGTGAGCGCGGCTGCTGGCTGTCCTACTGGAACGGCTCGACCGCGGCCTGCCTCGATCAGCTCTGGGTGCGGTAGTCGCGCGAGGGGCACTCGCGCGCTTCAGTGGTCTTGCCTTCGACGTTCGAGCCCGCCCGGCATGAGGTGGCCGCTACCTACGCAGCGAGCGGGTTTGACCACCGCAGGCCGGGAAAGCGGGAGAAGTCCGCGTCGGCCGAGCAGAGCTCCGCGTCGTGCTCGAGGGCGAGCGCGGCGAGGTGCGCGTCCGTGGTCAGGTTGCCGGCGGTGCCGAGGGGTTCGAGCAGCTGTCGGAGCAGGACGGCGTGACGCGGGCCGGGGTGCAACACGGTGGCGCAAGGCGCGGCCAGCCACGCCTCCACGATGTCGAGGGATTCCTCGACCCGAAGCGGTGCCTCGAAGACGCGGGGATTGGTTCCCAGCCGAACGAACGCGAGCAAGGTCGCCCACGCGAAGCCGAACGCTTCGACAGCCGAGAGGCGCTCCTCGAGCCACCCTTTCGCGCGCACGTGCTGGGCAGAGGCCGAGTCGTATGCGTAGAGCAACAGGTTGACGTCCGACAGCGTCACTTTCGGAGCTCGAGCTTGCGCAGCGTTTCCTCGTCCTCGAGGCGGGCGGCCAGCTCGAGGGCCTGATCCAGGTCGACTCCGGGCCGGAGGCCGAGCGCTCGGGCCTCGACTCGGAACGGCTCGTGCGCGCCGTCGTCGAGGCCTCGCCGCAGCACCGCATTGACCACCTGCTTGAAGGGCAGCCCGCGCTCACGAGCGAGCGCGCGAAGCCTGTCGGCCACGTCGGGATCCAGCGTCAGAGTCGTTCTCACCCAAGCATCATAACATCAGCCAATCTGATGTCTCTATGTCTCAGCCGGACTGCCGCTGCCGACGACCAGCAGAGACGCTGTGCTGCTACATGCCCATCGCGTGGTACCCGGCGTCGACGTAGAGGGTCGTGCCGGAGACGTTCTTCGCGTCGTCCGAGAGGAGGTAGGCCGCTGCGGCGCCGCAGTCCGCCGCGCCGATGTGGCGCCGGAGGGGCGCGCGCTCGACGAACATCTCCTCCATCGTCGTGAACCCCGCGATCGACCGCGCGGCCAGCGTCCGCACCGGGCCTGCGGAGATCGCGTTGACGCGGATCCCGTGCTCGCCGAGGTCCCAGGCGAGGTAGCGCATCGACGCGTCGAGGGTCGCCTTCGCGACGCCCATCACGTTGTAGTGCGGCACGGCGCGGACGCCGCCGAGGTACGTCATCGTCACGATCGAGCCGCCGCCGCGGGCGGCCATCAGCGGCTCGGAACGCTTCGCGCAGGCGACGAGCGAGTACGCGCTGATGTCGACGGCCATCCAGAAGCGGTCGCGCGGCGTGTCGGTGAAACGGCCCTCCAGATCCTCCGCCGCCGCGAACGCGACCGAGTGGACGAGCACGTCGAGCCCGCCGCCGAACGCATCGGCCGTCTCGGAGAACACGCGGTCGAGATCGTCGTCCGAGCGGACGTCGCACTCGGTCACGAGCTTCGTGTCGACGGTCGCGGCGAGGTCGCGCACGGACTTCTCGATGCGCTCTCCCTGATATGTGAACGCGAGCTGGGCGCCCTCGGCCGCAAGCCGCTCGGCGATCGCCCACGCGATCGAGCGCTTGTTCGCGACGCCCAGCACGAGCGCCTGCTTTCCCTCGAACCGCCCGGCCACCAGACGATCCTAAACGGGCATGGGAAGCCCTGGCTCCGGTTCGCATAGATTTGCCGGGCGTGCCCGACGAGAAGCGAATCGCGGTCGTGACGGGCGCCTCGGCCGGAATCGGCGAGGCGATCGCCCGTCGCCTGGCGGAGCGCGGGTGGCGCTGCGTGCTCGTCGCGCGCAGAGAGGACCGGCTGCGCGCGCTCGCCGAGGAGATCGGCGGCGAGGTCGAGCTGTGCGACGTCGGCGACCGCGACGCCGTCGAGGCTCTCGGCGCCCGGATCCTCGAGCGCCATCCTGCGGTGCACCTGCTCGTGAACAACGCCGGCATCCCGGCGCGCGGCGACTTCCTCGTCGTCGACCTCGACCGCATCCAGCGCGTGATGGAGGTCAACTACCTCGGCGGCGTGTGGTGCACGCGCGCGTTGATGCCCGGGCTCCGGGTCGCGGCGGGCCAAGGTGGCGCGCACATCGTCAACCTGGTCTCCGTCGCCGGCACCGCCGCCTTCGCGCCCGCCGGGGCGTACGCCGCGTCGAAGCACGCGCAGCTCGCGTTCTCACGCTCGCTCGCCGCCGCGCTGCGCGGCAGCGGCATCCGGGTGCACTCCGTCCTCCCCGGCTTCGTCGAGACCGAAGGCTTCCCGCAGAAGGGCGTGCTCAAGAGCCCGCTGCTCGGGAAGTTCGTGATCCAGCCACCGCGTGTCGCGAACGCGGTCGTCGACGCGGTCGAGAAGGACAAGGCCGAGGTGACGGTGCCGTGGTTCCCCTACCGGCTCGTCTCGATCGCCCAGGCGTTGATGCCGCGCGTCGTCGGCCGCTTCTCCGGGATGTCGGACTACAGGCCGGGCTCGATACCGTTGTCCACGGAGCCCGAGCCCGAGGACAACGCCCGATCGTTGAGCCGACCGACCCACTCGGCGAAGAGCGGGTCGACGAGCGAGTAGCCGCCTTCCTCGCGCTCCTCGATCTCCGCGGTCGCCGCGAGCCGAGGAAGCGCGCGGCGGACGACGTCCTTCGTCAGCTCGAGCCGGCGCAGCGCGGCCGACCGGTACGGCGCGCCGTCTCCCAGGAGCAGCGCGCGAAGGGTCTTCTGCTGCGAGACGTCGAGCCCCCGCCACTGCGCGTCGAACTCCGCCTCGAGCTCTCGTAGCGCGGCCGCGTGGGCGGCGCTCCAGTGGTCGAGAGTCGCTTCGCCGCCCGCCGGCACCTCCTCCCAGAGCCGGTGCGCCAGGAGCATGGCGCGCTGCGGGTGCCCGCGCGCGGCGACGAGGAGCGGGCCGAGTGCCTCGCCCGCGCGGCGTCCCGTCTGCTCGAAGCGCGCGTCGACGTACGCCGCGAGGTCGGCGTCGGCCAGACGGCCGAGCCGCATCGGCACCGCGGAGCCGTAGAGCGGGCGCTCCTTCGTCTCGAAGAGGAGCCGCATCAGGGCCGGCTCGGAGCCGGCGAAGACGTACGACGCGACCTCCCCGTGATGCTGGATGTGGCTGCGAAGGAGACCGTCGAGGCCGTCGATGCGGCCGATGTCCTGGAACTCGTCGAACGCGATCAGCGCGCGGTAGCCACCGGACGACTCGAGCCTGAGCGGCAGCTCGAGCAGGGCGTGCAGCGCCGGAAGCGGGTCGGATGCCGGCTCGAGCTGAAGGCGCGCGCTGATCCCGAACGCGCCGAGCGAGAGCCCGACGCCGGTTCGCTGGAGGAACCCCTCGATCCGCGAGCGGAGCTCGCCCTTGAGCTGCTTCGCGTACGCGCGCTCGAGCCGCACCGTGACGTCGGCGATCGAGGAGACCCGGTAGAGGTCGACGAGGATCGGGATCAGCCCTTCGTCGCGCGCGCCTTCGTGGAGCGCCTTCTTGAGGAGGCTCGTCTTGCCGTACTTGCGCGGTGCGTAGAGGCGGACGTAGTGGCCGCCGACGGCGTCGCGCAACAGCCGGCGCACCTCTTCCTCGCGGTCGACGACGTCCTCCGGCGCGACCGGGCGCGAGTAGACGAACGGGTTGACGTCCGTGATCATGCGTCACACAGACTACCGGGTGTTCGCCTGTCTGACTACCGTCGAGTGGCGCGGCGCGCTACCCGTGCTTGACCGCCACGTACCAACCGAGCTCGACCTCGTAGGACTCGGGCGCCATCCGGGCGACCCGCTCACGTGCCTCGCCCTCGAGCCCGACGAGGTCGAGGTACGTCTCCATGTCCCGATGCTCCTGGACGACCTTGTTCGCCTCGACGACGAGGTCGTTCGCGTCGAGGTAGCCGCGGATGTCCGCGTCGGGCAGCAGGCGGGTGTGCGTCGGGTCGCGAACTCGCTCGAAACGGTCGAGCTCGAGGCTTCGGATCGGATCCACGTCTCCGAGCTGGTCGACGACGAGGATCCGGCCGCCGGGGCGGGTCACCCGGGCGAGCTCCGCGACGACGAGCTCGGGTCGGCGCACGTGATGAAGCACGCGTGCGCAGCCGACGAGATCGAAGTCCCCGTACGGGAACGGCAGTGCGGTCGCGTCCGCGACCGCGAACGTGCAGCCGGGCGGAGCGTTCTCGCGCGCGGCCTCGACGAGCTCCTCCCGCTGGTCCACTCCGACGACCGCGCGGACGTGCTCGGCCAGCACGTAGGCGAGCGCGCCGGTGCCGCAGCCCACGTCAAGAGCACGCTCGGCGCCCGAGAACGGGGCGAGCAGCTCGACGACGTGGGCAGCGAAGTCTTCGTGACGAGAGACCTGTAGCGCCAGGCGCCTCTCGACCGGGTCAGGCATCGGCAACTCTCCTCTCGCCTCGACCGGGCTCGACCCTGATTCCGCAGGCCAGCTCGTACCCGATGGTGTCCGCGACGGCCGCGTGCTGCTCGAACGTCACGCCGTCGCCGACGAGCGTCACCGGCGTCCCTCGCTCCGCCGGCCCGTCGAGCCGGACCGCGAGCGCGTCCATCGAGACCGTCCCCACGACCGCGGCGCGGACACCGCCGACGAGGATCTCGGTCCCGGACATGTCGCGGCGGAACCCGTCGGCATAGCCAATGGGCACGATCCCGATCCACGTCTCCTCCGTCGCCACGAACCGCCGACCGTACCCGGTGCCGTCACCCGGCCGCAGCAGACGGACCTGCGCCAGCTCGGACTCCCAGCGGAGCGCGGGCCGGAGACCGAAGCGGGAGGGGTCGGCGCCGAGCGGGTCGATGCCGTAGAGCGCGATCCCGCAGCGCGCGGCGTCGAGCCGCGACGCGGGCAGAGTCAGGGCAGCGGCGCTGTTCGCCGCGTGCCGCGTCACGCGCACGTCGTAGGCCGCGGTCGCTGCCAGGAACCGCTCGAGCTGCTTCTCGGCGAAGGCGGGGTCCGTGTCCGCCGTCGCGAAGTGGGTCATCAGCCCGACGACCGACGCGTCCGGCTCGGGAAGCTCGCCAAGCCCCCAGCGCCCCATCCCCGAGTCCAGCTTCAGATGGACGGGCACGCCCTGCGGCAGTCGCTCGTCCGAGACGGTCAGCTCGAGCCGGGCGTCCCGAGCGGGCCCGACGTCCTGCGGCGCCGTCGGCCCGAGCACGACGACGCGCGCGTCGGGAAGGTCGCCGCGAAGCACGAGCGCCTCGCCGACGGTGGCCACGCAGAGCGTCGTCGCGCCGCCCTCGAGCGCGGCACGGCCCGCCTCGGCCGCACCGTGGCCGTAGCCGGCGGCCTTGACGACGGCCCAGAGCTCGGAGCGCCCGAGGACGCGCGCCAGCGCCCTCGCGTTGTCGCGGATCGCGCCGACGTCGACGGTGACGAGCGAACGAGCCACGACCGCATTCTCGCGGCGCGCCCCGGCTACTGGAAGACGACCTCGCAGTTCTTGAAGGTGTCGACTCCCGGCCCGCCGATGCAGACGTCGAACCCGCCGCCCGAGTTGATGTCGTCGTCCCCGGCTCCGCCCAGGATGCAGTCCGCGTGGCCGCCCGCGACGATGCGGTCGTTGCCGGCCGTGCCGAGCGTCAACGCCGCACCGCCTGCGCCGCCGCCACCCTGCGACGGCCGGATGTCGTCGAGATCGATCGCCGCGCATTCCGGCGGCTTGAGGTCGTCCGCAGTGATCGCTCTCTGACCCCAGCCGAGAAAGCTCGGCTCGATGACGTTCGTCGCGGTGGTCGCAAGCCCCGTCAGCGCGACGAGTGCGACGAGCGGGGCGACGAGCGCGTGGCGCCTTCTCACCACGTCGCGCTGGGGAGTGGGCCCGGCGCATGGGCGACGCGGTCGAGGCGGTACCGGTACACCGCGATGCCGTCGTCGACGAGGTAGACGTCGCTCCCGTTCTCGGTGACGTGGAGGATCACGCGGTCGTACGCCTCTGCGATCCGCGCCAGGTCCTCGATGTCGTCCACCTCGGTCACCCATCGCTCCTCGGGGACGACCGCCCGCGCGTGGACGATGCGTGAGCCGTGCCGTAGGGCGATCGGAGACGCCGGCTCGCCGCCCCGGCGCGAGGCGAGGAGCGCTCCGCCGAGGACGAGCACGAGCAGCGAGGTGACGATCCCGAGCGCCCCCATCGTGCGTGCGTCGCCGACCGCCAGCACGAGCGGGCCGACACCGACGGTGGTCGGCACGACCTCGCTGCCGGACTCCGCGCGCCGAGGTGCGAACGGCGGGGGTGTGCCTGGCGAAGCGCCGGGGGCGGCCACCGGGTCGAGCGTCGTGTTGTCATAGGAGAACGCAAGTCGCGGCGCGAACGCATCGTCGACGTCGGTCGCGCCGACGGCGCCGCCGACCTCGACCCGCGGCCGCAGCTCGACGGTGATGCCCGCGAGCGGCGCTGCGGTCTGCTCCCGCGCGTCGCGGACGAGGGTCTCGAACGCCGCCACATCGAAGGTTCCCGCTGCCACTGCCGTCGGACCGGTGAATGCGTGCGAGGGAGCGATCGGCAGGATCCGCTCCCAGCCGGTCGTGTCGTGCACGACCGCGTCGAGCGCGATCGTCCCGTGCACATCCGCCTGTTCGCTCGTTCGCAGGCGGTAGGCGAACGAGACCGCGAGCGTGTCGACGAGCCGTGTGAAGACGGGCATTCCGCGTGTCACCTGCCCCGACGGGTACACGGGCCCGGGCTCCGTCTCGCCGGAGTACGAGAACGTGCCTTCGTGGGCGTACAGCGCTGCGACCGCTCGCGTCGAGGACGTGCTCGCCGAGCACGACGCGAGCCCGAGCACGAGGAAGAGGCCGAACGCGATCGCGCCGGCGCTGACGAGCGCGCGTCCGAACGTCGGGGCCATCAGCGACCGAGCCGCCGCACCGTCGGGCAGCTCGAGCACGGGCCGCCCTGCCGGCACGCGTCGCCGAGAGACCTCACGGCCGCTACCGAGCCCGAGCAGCACGAGCAGCGTCAGGAGGATCGCGAGGTTCACGGGCCGCTTCAGCCAGGCGAGGACGGTGCCTGCGCCGGGAACCGAGAACCAGAACTTCCCCACGACCTCGTTGGGGGCGGGGTGCACGGGATCGATGAAGTCGTTGTTGTCGCCCTTCGTGACGAAATGCCCATTCCGCTCGGCGATGATCCTGTGCAGAACGCGGGACCGCGTCTCGTGGTCCTCGTAGAGCACGACCTCGCCGACCCGGTACGAGGGCTTCGCGCGCGTGAGCACGAGGTCTCCGCGCTCGAGCCGCGGCTTCATCGACGTGCCCGAGAGGACCGCGTACGACGTTGGTCCGCCGAGCTGGGCGGGGCCGATGAGCCACCAGCCCAGCGCAAAGAATGCGACCGTCGCTGCGAGACCGACGTAGGTGCGGGGTGAGCGTGCCATCAGAGGCGGTGCTCCGGCCGGGAACGGTGACCCCGGCCGGAGCAAATGCCTGTCGTCAGTCGGCTGCCGCCACCTGGAGGCTGACCGCCGACTGCGCGTCACCCGTGACGGGGCACGACCACGGCGACGTCCCACCCGTGCACGCGACCCACGCACCCGTCCCGTTGAGCTTCGCCTTGACCGTCGTCGCAGTGTTGGGCGCGAGCGAGAACGTGACGCCCGTGATGTTGCTGGGGTCGTTGGTGTCCAAGGTGTAGTGGATGCTCGTCACGTTGTAGCCCGAGATCGTGCCGCTGCCCTGGCCGGCGGCACCCGCGTTGCTGGCGCCATTGAACGTGATGCTCGCCGCATACGCGAACGCCGTCGTACCGAGCACGAACGCGAGGAGGGCGACGATCGCGATGCGCCGCTTGCGCTTCCGGTTGACCATGTTTGCTCCTTCGAGGTTGTGACTGGGCAGGCCAGATTTCGGCGGCGCGCACCCGAGAGCACTCCCCCGGACGGGGTAACTCACCCCGGTGAGAGCGTGTCTTCTGGACGATCGGTCAGGGCAGGACGGCCGGAAGGGCGGCGACCACGTCGGAGGCGACGAGGCCCGCCTGGTGCGGCACGGCAGCCGCGGCGAGACCGTGCGCGATCGCGGCGGCGACCGCCGCGTCGGTCGCGTCGACACCCTTCGCGAGGAACGCACCGATCACCCCGGTGAGGACGTCCCCCGTCCCGGCCGTGGCCAGCGAGGGCGGCGCCGAGTCGCACACCACCGTCGTCCCGTCGGGCGCGCGGACGATCGTGTCGGCCCCTTTGAGCAGGACGATCGCACCGAAGCGCTCGGCAGCCTGCGCCGCCGCCTCGAGCCGGTGGGCTGAAACCCAGGCCGAGTCGACGGCGAGGAGCCTGGCGAGCTCGCCCGCGTGCGGCGTGAGCACGGTCGGCGCGGCCCGGGAGGGCGGCTCGAGCCCGAAGAGCGCATCCGCATCGACGACCGCGGGCAGGGACGAGAGGGCGAGGAGCTCGTGGACGAGCGCCTGCGCCTCCGCCGAGCGCCCGAGGCCCGGCCCGACGGCGAGAGCCGTCGAGCGTGAGAGGTCGGACGCGAGCGTCTCGAGCGCGGAGCCATGCTCGAAACCGCGCTTGACGGGCTCGAGGGCGAGGATCTCGGCGACGGTCAGACAGCCGCTTGGCACGGCGAGCGTCACGTAGCCGGCGTCCGCGCGCAGCGCCGCGGATGCGGTCAGGACCGGCGCGCCCGTCGTGCCGGGCGAGCCGCCCACGACGAGCAGGCTGCCCGCGGTGAACTTCGAGTCCGGCCCGCCGCGCCTCGGGACCTGTCGAAGGACACCTGGCGTCGCCCGCACCACCGCCGTCGGCCCGTGCTCGAGACCGATCCGCGCGACCGCGACACGTCCCGCGTGGAACCGGCCGGGAGCGACGACCAGCCCGACCTTGACGCCGTGGAACGTGACGGTCACGTCCGCCTCGATCGCCGCGCCCTCGATCTCGCCCGTCGACGCGTTGACGCCCGACGGCACGTCGACGGAGACGACGGGCAGATTCGCCTCATTGATCCGCTCGATCACGGCAGCCGCCTCTGGCCGCGGTGCCCCGTGGAAGCCTGTGCCGAAGAGGGCGTCGACGACGACGTCCGCGCCCGCCGGGTCGTGCGTCTCCGTCGCGTCCCGCCCGGCCTGCCGCAGGTAGTCGGCGGCGACCCGTCCGTCGCCCCCGTTCGAGCCTCCGCCGCAGACGACGGCGAACCGACGCGCCTCCGGGAAGGAGCGGATGCACTCGTCCGCGACCGCGCGGCCCGCTCGCTCCAGCAGCTGCGGCGCGGTCTCGGGGTAGCCGGGATAGCGCGCCTCGGCCGCCCGCATCTCCTCGACCGAGTAGAGCGGCTCGTGCATCACGCCCTGCGACGCGGCGGCATCGGGGAGGCGAGATCGGCGACACAGGCTGCGCCCGCCATCGTGTGCGAGTGCGTCAGCGAGACGTCGATCTCGCGCATCCCGACGCGCTCGGCCCAGCCGAGCGTCTTCCCGGACAGCGTCACACCCGGCTTCGGCGGCCCGACGATCTCGATCTCCTTCCAGGTGAACAGGACGCCGCAGCCGAGCGCCTTGCCGACCGCCTCCTTGCCGCAGAACCGTGCGGCGTAGGACTCGGCAGGGTTGCGGCGGGTCTCGCAGTACGCCTGCTCGTCGGGCGTGAAGCAACGGTCGCGGAACCCGGGGCGCCCGAGCGCGAGCCGAATGCGGTCGATCTCGATCAGGTCGGTTCCGATCCGGATGCTCACTGCTTCTCGAGCCACGCCGGGAGATCGGCGATCGAGCTGAGCACGACGTCGGGAACCAGGTCGATCCCGTCGAGGGTGTCGGGGCGGAACTTGCCGGTGCGGACGAGCGCCGTGTGCATCCCGAACAGCTGCGCGCCGCGGATGTCCGACTCCGGATCGTCGCCGACGAGCCAGGTTCGCTCCGGCTCGGCGCCGAGCGCGTCGAGCGCGGCCGCGAAGTACGCGGGGCTCGGCTTGCCGAGAACGACGGCCTCGAGGCCGGTCGCGTACTCGAGCCCTGCGACGAACGCTCCGGCGTCGAGGAGCGGGCCGCGGCTCGTCTGCCACCAACGGTTCTTGTGGAGGCAGTAGAGCTCCGCGCCGAGCTGGATCTCGGCGAACGCGCGGGCGAGGTTCATGTAGCGAAACACCTGGTTCGGCTCGACGGTCTCGTCGCAGCCGCCGACGAGCACCGCCTCGGCTCCTTCACCGACGAGCTCGAGCCCTTCCAGGTCGGGTACGACGCCGCTCATCACGAGAGCGAACACCCGCTTCCCCTCGAGCTCGCGCGCGGCCGCGCCCGCAGGCGTCTGGAGCTCGTCCTCCGTCAGGTCGAAGCCGATGCCGTTCAGCTCCTCGGTGAGCTGCGCGCGAGGGCGGGTCGAGTTGTTCGTGACGAAGCGGAGCGCGTGACCGGCGTCCCGCAGTCGGGCCACGGCATCCTGCGCTCCCGGGATCGCCACACCGGAGACGTGCAGGACGCCGTCGACGTCCAGGAGAATGCACGCCATGGAGGCGCAGTCTATTCGGGTCACCCGCTCGGTCTCCATCCCTGCCGCGGAAATCCGCTTCCGCGTCTCGCGCTCGTCCGGGCCGGGCGGGCAACACGCGAACACGTCGGAGACGCGCGTCGAGGCACTGTTCGACGTGGGCGCCTCCGAGTCGCTGACCGAGCGACAGAAGCAGCGGGTCCACGCGAAGGTCGGGGCGGTCGTCCGCGCCGTCGCACAGGACGAGCGGAGTCAGGCACGGAACCGCGAGCTCGCGTTGGAGCGGCTCGTCGCGAAGCTGCGCGACGCGCTCCGTGTGGAGCGGCGGCGGGTCGCGACGCGGCCGACCAAGGCGTCGGTCGAGCGCCGTCTCGAGGCGAAGCGGCGGCGTGCGGCGGTGAAGCAACGCCGCTCCCCTCCTCCCGCGGACTAGATGGTTGTGTTGAATCAACACAAGCCCCTGATCGCCGCGGCCGTGGAGCCGCTGCTGCGAGGGCGTTTCGGCAGGACCTACGTGTGGGCCGAGACGTGCCCGTCGACCCAGGAGGCCCTCCGCGACCCCGCGCTGTCCGAGGGCGCGGTCGCCGTGACCGAGCACCAGACCGCAGGTCGCGGTCGGGCGGCGCGAGGCTGGGAGGACGCGCCGGGGACCGCCCTTCTTCTCTCCGTGCTTCTCCGGCCGCCCGACACCAACACGGCGCCGCAGCTCTCCCTCGTCTGCGCCCTCGCCGCGGCCGAGACAGTCGACGCCGGGTCAGGGCTCGACGCCCGGGTGAAGTGGCCGAACGACGTGCTCGTCGACGGTCGCAAGGTTGCGGGGATCCTCCTCGAGGGCCACGGCGCCGCCGTCGTCTGCGGGATCGGGCTCAACGTCAACCAGGTGGAAGGCACGCTGCCGCAGGATGCGCGCACGCCGGTCGCGTCCCTCCGGACGCTCACGGGTCGCGAGCACGACCGGGCGGAGCTGCTCGTCTCGCTGCTCGAGCGTCTCGAGACCCGGTACGACGCGTGGCTGGATGCCGGCCTTGCTCCACTTCTGCCGGAGCTCGAACGGCGGGACGCGCTGCACGGCTCGGTGGTCACCGTCGGCGATGTGACCGGGACGGCCGAGGGGTTCGCCCCGGACGGCCGCCTGCGAATCCGGTCAGACACTGGAGCCGAGGCGTTCGTCGCAAGCGGGGAGGTGACCCAGCAAGTGGGGCGAGGCTGAAGCCCAAGCCACGCCCGGGAGGGCCCGGCGTCAGCCTTTGACGTGCTCGAAGCCGAAGCGCCCCTTCACGCACAGGTTCCCGCGCGTCACGTCGTGGTCGGCAGGGCTCGTCACCTTGACGATCGCATTGTCCTGGACGTGCAGCTCGAGCGAGCAGCCAACCCCGCAATAGGGGCACGTCGTCTCGGTGACGGTCTGCTCCTCCTCGCGCCAGTCGCCGGACTCTCGCAGCTCGTGCTCGGACCGGAACATCAGGGCGCCGGTCGGGCAGACCTCGATGCAGTTCCCGCAGTAGACGCAGGCCGACTCCGGGAGCGGCGTGTCGAGCTCCGTCGAGATCCGGGCGTCGAACCCGCGGCCCGCGACGTGGATCGCGAACGTGTTCTGGTGCTGCTCGCCGCAGGCGTCGACGCACTTGTAACAGAGGATGCACTTGGCGTAGTCGCGCACGTACAGCTCGTTGTCGACCTTCACGGGTTGCTTGACCGTGGCCGCTGTTCGCCCGTCGGGCACGATGTGGCGTCCCGCACGCGCTGCGTCGCGGTCGTCGCTCGGCGGCGCGGGCGGCCCGAACCGCTCGGGCGCCGCCCCGTAGCGGTCGAGATAGCCAGGCGCGACGGGTGTCGTCGAGAGGTCGACCGAAGATCCGAGAAGCTCGAGCACGAGCTTCCGGGAGAGGCGTACGCGCTCGGAGTCCGTTCGCACGCTCATCCCGGCCTCCGCCTTGCGCGAGCACGCCGGCGCGAGCACGCGCGCGCCCTCGAGCTCGACCACGCAGACGCGGCACACGTTGGCCGGCTGGAGGGTCTCGCCGTAGCAGAGCGTCGGCGTGTCGATCCCGAGCTGGCGGCAGGCGTCGAGGATCGTCGCGCCCTCGAACACGCGCACCGGCCGGCCGTCGACCTCCAGCTCGACCATCCGCTGTGGGGCGATGAGCTCGCTCATCGGGTTCCTCCTAAGACGCCGAGCCGCCCGATCGCGGACTCGACCGCGCTCGACGCGGTCTGCCCGAGCCCACAGATCGACGCGTCGCGCATGCACTGGCCGACCTCGGCGATCAGCGCGAGCTCGCGCTCGATCCCGCCGCGCGCCTCGCCCGCGAGCAGCCGTGCGAGAGCCTCCTCCTGCCGCACCGTGCCGACGCGGCACGGGACGCACTGGCCGCAGGACTCGTCCCGGAAGAACGCGGCGATCCGCATCAGGAGCCGCCCGAGGTCGACCGTGTCGTCCAGCACGAGCAGCACGCCGGACCCGAGCGTCGTGCCGGCGGCACGCGTGCCCTCGAACGTGAGCGGGACGTCGAGCTCGTCGGGCGAGAGAAAGCTCCCGGCCGCGCCGCCGACGAGCACCGCCTGGAGCGGGCGGTCGCCGCGCACTCCGCCGGCGAGCTCGAGCACGTCGCGGACGGTCGCGCCGAAGGGGACCTCGTACGTGCCGGGCCGCTCCACGTGCCCGGAAAGGCAGAGGAGCTTCGTCCCGGTGGACTGCTCGGTCCCGGTCTCCGCGAACGCTGGGCCGGAGCGGAGGACCACGTCGAGGACGTTGACGAGCGTCTCGACGTTGTTCACCACCGTGGGCTTGCCGAAGAGCCCAGCCTCGACCGGGAAGGGCGGCTTGTTGCGCGGCTCCCCACGACGTCCTTCGATCGACTCGAAGATCGCCGTCTCCTCGCCGCAGATGTAGGCGCCTGCTCCCCGGCGGATCTCGACGTCGAACGCGAAGCCCTCGTCCATCACGTCGTCGCCGAGAAAGCCGCGCCGGCGCGCCTCGCCGAGGGCGCGCTCGAGCGCATGGAGGGCCTCCGGATACTCGCCACGGAGGTAGACGTACCCGCGCTCGCAGCCGGTGGCGTAGGCGGCAATCGTCATCGACTCGACGAGGGCGAAGGGGTCGCCCTCGACGAGGGCACGATCCTTGAACGTCCCCGGCTCCGACTCGTCGGCGTTGCAGACGAGGTAGTGCGGCCGAACGGGCTGTCGCGCGACCGCCTCCCACTTCACCCCCGCAGGGAAGGCGGCGCCGCCGCGACCGAGGAGCTTCGAGTCCTTCACCTCACGGAGCACGCCCTCGGGCCCGAGCTCGAATGCACGTCGGAGCGCCGCGTAGCCTCCCTCGGCGCGGTAGTCGTCGAGGCTCGCAGGGTCGACGGAGCCAACTCGCCGGAGCAGCCGAAGCGAGGTGTCGCCGGCCTGCGGAAGCGGCGCGGCCGGGGACGGGGCGGGCTCGCCGCCGCCGAGGAGCGCGAGCAACGCGGCTGCGTCGGTCGGAGCCTGCGCGCGCTCGAGCGGATCGTCGCCGGCGATCGAGACGAGCGCGGCCGGGGCCCGGTCGCACTGGCCGAGGCACGGGCTGCGGAACCACGTCGCCGAGCCGTCTTCCCCGCCGCCCCCCTCTGGGCCGAAGCGTTCCTCGAGCTGCGCGACGATCGCGTCCGCGCCGTTGCAGCGGCATGCGATGTCGTCGCAGACGTGGACGACACGGCCCGGTTGCGGCTCGAGAGCGAGGAGCGCATAGAAGGACGCGACCCCGTACGCGTCGGCCGGAGGCACCGTCAGGCGGCGGCACACCTCGTTCAGGCCACCCGGGCTGATCCAGCCAACGCGCTCCTGTAGTGCCCATAGCGCGGGCAGGAGCAGCTCGCGCCGCGCCCGCGCGTCGTGACCGGTTACGGCCGTGTTCGCGTCGAGACCCTCGACGCGGGGGCCGCCGTCCCAGGCCGAGGTGGGCGCGCCGAGCACCGCGTCCAACGCGGCCCGTTCGGCCTCGGTCGGCTCTGCGTGCGGGACCAGCCGAAGGTCCATCAGGCGGTCGCGACCTCGCGCTCGAGCTTCTCGACCCGGATCGCCGCGGCCTTGAACTCGGCCGTGCCGGACTTCGGATCGGTCGCGTCGATCGTGAGCACGTTGACGTCGACCTGCTCCGGGAAGTGGAACGACATGAACGCGAGCCCGGCGCGGAGCGACGGGTCGACCCGGACGGGTGCGTCCACCGAGCCGCGGCGGGACGAGACGCGCACCACCTCGCCGTCGGCGAGGCCGAGGCTCGCGACGTCCTCCGGTGAGAGCTCGAGCGCCTCGCCGCGATGAAGCGGTGACCGGTACCGGTTCGACTGGGCGCCGGTGTTGAAGGACTCGAGCCGCCGGCCGGTCGTCAGCCGGATCGGGTAGTCGTCGTCGAGCGCCTCGAAGGGAGGCGTCGCCTCGACGACGCTGAACGGGGCAGGAGGGCCCTCGAGCGGCTCCGCCCACAGGCGCCCGTGGAGGAACAGGGCGCCGGGGTCGGTCTCGTCGTAGCACGGCCACTGCAGGCCGCGGTGCTCCTCGAGACGGCGATACGCCATCCCGCGATGCATCGGGGAGAGCGAGCGGCACTCGTCCCAGATCTCCTCGGCCGTCGGCTCGCCCCAGTCGTAGCCGAGCCGCCGCGCCAGCTCCGCGAGGATCCATGTGTCGTCGCGGGCGCCCTCCGGCGCGTCGAGCGCCTTGCGGACACGCTGCACGCGCCGCTCGCTGTTGGTGACCGTCCCCTCGGCCTCGCACCACGACGCGGTGCCGGGCAGCACGACGTCCGCCATGTCCGTCGTCCGTGTCGGGACGATGTCCTGGACGACGAGGAAGTCGAGCCCCTCCATGAGCCGCCGGGCGTGCGTTGCGTCGGCCTCGGACTGCGCGGGGTTCTCGCCGATCACGTAGAGCGTCTTCAACCAGCCGTGCTCCATAGCCTCGAACATCTGGGTCAGGTGCCAGCCGGCGCGCGGCACGATCGGCACGTCCCAGGCTGCCTCGTAGAGCGCCCGGGCCTCGGCGTCGTCCTCGATGTCCTGGAAGCCCGGAAGCTTGTTCGGGATCGCGCCCATGTCGCCGCCGCCCTGGACGTTGTTCTGGCCGCGGAGCGGGTTTAGACCCGAGCCGTAGCGACCGACGTGGCCGCAGAGAAGGCCGAGGTTGATGAGCCCGAGGACGTTGTCGACGGCGTTGTGATGCTCGGTGATGCCGAGCGTCCAGCAGACGATGGCCCGATCGGCGCGCGCGTAGGCGTGCGCGACCTCCCGAATCGCCTCGCCGGGCACGCCGGTGAGGCGCTCGCCCTCGTCGAGGGTGAACGGCTCGACGGAGGCGGCGTACGCGTCGAACCCCTCGGTCGCCCGCTCGATGAACGTCCCGTTGTGCAGGCCTTGGTGGATGATCTCCCGCGCCATCGTGTTCGAGAGCGCGACGTCCGAGCCGACGTCGAGCCCGAGCCAGCGGTCGGCCCACTGCGCGGACGTCGTCCGCCGCGGGTCGATCGCGAACAGCCGCGCGCCGTTCCGCACTCCCCTGAGGAGATGGTGGAAGAAGATGGGGTGGGTCTCGCGGGCGTTCGAGCCCCAGAGGAGGATCACGTCCGTCTCCTCGATCTCGCGGTAGGACGACGTGCCGCCGCCTGCTCCGAACACCGTCGCCAGACCGACGACGCTGGGCGCGTGTCAGGTGCGGTTACACGAGTCGACGTTGTTCGTGCCCATCACCTGGCGCGCGAACTTCTGCGCCAGGAAGTTCATCTCGTTCGTCGCCTTCGAGCACGAGAACATGCCGAACGACGTCGTCGCACCCTGGTCGCGCGCCTGTGAGAACCGCTCGGCGACCAGATCGAGAGCCGTGTCCCACGAGGCCGGGCGGAGGGAATCCCCTTCCCGGACGAGCGGCGTGGTGAGGCGACCCGTGCGCTTGGACATCCTCGGCTCCTTCCGACGCTGGCAGAGCCAATCTACCTCGGCCCGCCCGCAACGCGCTGGTCAGCGCGCGGCCAGCTCGGCGAGCCGCGCCGGCGTGTCGGCGTCCGCCAGGAGCTCCTCGTCGACGTCGATCGTCGTGACGTTGACTCCCCGGAGCGAGAGCGCGCCGGAGGCGACACGGCGCTCGAGCGCGGGCAGGAGCGAGCGGGGATACGCGCCGGGCAGCGGGATGCGCTCGGACGGAACCGCCTGCGCCACGCCGAGCGCCCGGAGCACCGCCGCCGTGACCAGAGGCACGTCGACCGGCAGCACGACCACTACCTCGTGCCGCGCGACGCGGAGTCCCGCGATCAGACCGTGGATCGGCGCACGCGAGTCGGCGCCGTCGTCCAGCACCGGGAACGGCAGGCCGTCGCTGGCCTTGCCGACCACGAGGACCTCGTCGCAGGCCTCCGCCAGCAGCCGTCGGCCGCGGTCGGCGAGCGTCTCGCCACGGAACAGCGCGAGCGCCTTCGGCGACCCGAACCGCTCCGAGCCGCCCCCCACCAGTAGAACGCCGGAGAGACGCAAGTTACAAGTTGTAACTTGCGGCTCCCGCCCGCGGCGGTTCTCTCACCCGTCGATCCGCCCCGGATGCGTGTAGACCGTCGCGTGGCCGTCGCGGACGAAGCCGCAGAGCGTGATCCCGCGGTCGGCCGCGAGCTCGACGGCGAGCGAGGACGGTCCGCCGACCGCGACCAGCACGGGACAACCCGCGACCGCCGCCTTCTGCACGAGCTCGAACGAGAGCCGGCCGCTGACGCAGAGCAGCGACTCGGCGAGCGGGAGCCGGCCCACGCCAAACGCCCAGCCGACGACCTTGTCCATCGCGTTGTGTCTGCCGACGTCCTCGCGTACGCAAAGCAGCTCGCCCGCGGGGGTGAACAGGCCCGTCGCGTGGAGGCTGCCTGTCAACTCGAAGGTCGCCTGCGCGTCGCGTAGGAGCTCGGGGAGCGAGGCGACGACCGAAAACGGTGCCGTGAGGTCGCCCTCGACACGCGGTGCGTCGACGGCGACCGCCTCGAGGGCGCCCTTCCCGCAGACGCCGCACGACGACGACGTGTAGAAGGACCGCCGGATCCGCTCGAGGTCCGCGTCGGGCGCGTCGACTTCGACGGTGTTCGCGGTGAGATCGTCCGGGAGCCGCGCCGCGCGCGGCCGAAGTCCCTCGCTCAGGCAGAAGCCGAGCGCAAGCTCCTCGTCGTCGCCGGGTGTCCGCATCGTGACCGCGACGGGCTCGCCGTTGACGCGGATCTCGAGCGGCTCCTCGACGGCGAGGCGGTCGTGCTGAACCACGCGATTGGGCAGGCGCGTCACCTCGACGCGGGCTGTCGCATGCGGAACCGGCTTCATGGGGTGAGCGTAGACCGACGTCGACCTGCCGATGAGAGCGGCGCCCGGCGTCGGCCGGGCGCCGCTCTTTCGCCTCAGCCGGCCAGGATCAGCTGCGCTTCCGCGATCAGCTGCCCGGACGCAACCGGATCGACGCTCTGCGGTGTCTTGTCCCGGGTCTGGTCGATGAACGCCTGAAGCTGCGAGCGATACGCAGCGGTGTTGCCCTGGGCGAGCTTGGCGGCCGCCTGGTCGAGGTGGCCACGCAACTGCGTGGCGGTCTTGGCGTCGACGAGCCCCTGCGCGACGTAGTAGTCGAGCAGAGCCTGCAGCTGAGGCAGCGTGGCCGGGAGGTCGTACCGCGCCACGAGCGGGTCGTGGTCGGACGCCCCGCGCGGCCCGTCGCCCGCGAAGTCAGCCGGCCAGTCGGCGTTCAGGTGCGCGACCCGCGCCTGCTCGAGCTCGTCGCCCAGGCGTGGGGTCACGAACTGGTGGTCGAGCGTCTGGGCTTGACCTTCGAACACATACGTGTACGCGGATGCGGGCACCTGCGCGACGAGGGTGTCGAACAGGTTCTCGAGCCCGAGGTCGTAGAGATCGTGGAGCTGGTCGCTCGCGGGGACGAGCGGGTCGTCCGGCCGCGGGAACACGTTCAGGTCGCCGCCCGCATCGACGCGCGCCTGCGGATCGGCTGCCTGGAGCGCCGCCACGATTGCGGCGAGGTAGCCCGCCTGCTCGGTCCGCTGCCCGACGCGCGTGTCCGGGCCGGAGGAGAAGTGGTTCGAGACCGCGTAGAGGTCGACCCAGGCCCCGAGCCCGATCCCGTTCCGCCAGACGCGGAAGTGCCCGACCTGCGGCGCCCGCGTAAAGACGTTCGAGCCGTCGACCCCGGTGGAGGTGTCGACGTCGCCGGGCAGGTCGGCGTTGAGCGCCTTCGGGTTCGAGACGTCGGCGTTGTACGGAAGCGGCGCGCCGCGATACGACACGCTCGGCGTCGAGCCGAGCACGGGATCGCCCGCCGCCGGCGGCAGGAGCTCGACGCGGTCGGTGCGGTAGAGGAAGGCCGCGACGATCCCGCGGTCGTCAGCGCCGTTCCGGTCGAACGCCGCGTCGTAGGCAGGGCCGCCGAGCGCCTCGATCCGGAGCGCGAGCTCCTGGAGGGTGTCGGGCTTGCCGTCCGCGTTGTTCGTCGCGCCGCACTGGAGCGCGCCGGCCGAGACCGTGCAGATGTCCTGGTCCTCGGCCTCCTGCACGAGGAGGATGTCGGGCCCGTGCAGGTCGTTCGCGACCTCCGACGCCAGCGCGCCGAGGTGCTCGTCGTAGGCTGCCTGGCTCTCCGGGACGTAGTCGAACGGCGGCGAGACGCCGGGGCAGCCGGTGTTGCCGGTGAAGTCGCAGCCGTCGAACGGGTCGTCGCGGTAGTCGTAGAGGTTCTCGACGTTGAAGTTCGCGATCGAGTACGCCCCGCCGCGGTCGAACGCGGCAGGCGGCGCGTTGAGGGAGGGGTCGACCGCCGGCTCGAACACGGGCTGCTGCGCCGGGTTGATCCGGTACTTGTCGAACGAGAAGTCGACGCCGCCGACCACAGCGGTAACGAGCGAGTCGAATACTCGGGCGGGCGGCAGCAGCGCGAGGTTGTCTCCCGCTGTGGCCTTCACGCCGAGCGGCCCGAGCAGGATGCGGTAGCCGTTCCCGTCGTCGACCAGGCCCGGCTTGTTGTCGAGCGGGTGCGCGTCGCGGAACGCCCGCCGGGCGTACGGGTTGCTGCGCTGCGCGACGGCCGAGTCGCCGCGGACGAGCCACACCTCGCTGTCCGCGGTCGAGGCGAAGACATCGCGTCCGCCCGTCACGAGCGCGCCCGCCGGGACGCGCCCGCGCATGCCCTCGCGGCGCTCCCAGTAGCGGCCGGCCGCCTCGAGGTCGTCGGGCGGGCTCGCGTCGAACGCCGGAGCGACGACGTCGACGTCCAGCATCGGGTTGACGAGCTGCACGAGAGAGGCGCTCGAGAGCTCGGTCATGTTGAAGAACTCGGAGACACGCGCGTTGAGGATCACCTCGTCACCCACCCGGGGCACGTAGCCGCCGATCAGCGACGTGAAGCTGCCCATGAAGACGAACACGCCGTCGGAGGTGTTCGGGTCGTTGTCGGACTGTGCGAGCGTGTCCTGGAGGAAGAAACCGTTCTGCGAGGCGCCGGTGGCCGTGCGCGCGAGCGTCTTCTGGCTGATCACCCCCCGCACGAAGTACGACGCGCTCGACGATCCGTTCCCGGTGGGCGGCGCAAGCGACGAGCGGTCCTCCGGTCCGGACTCGAGATCGGTCGTCGACCCCTGCACGTCGGACACGCGCAGCACCTGCTGGACGGTGACCGTCGTCGTGCAGGAGCCGGTCTGAGGCGACGCGTCGTCGTTCGCCGCGTCGATCTCCACCTCGTACGACCCGACCGGGACGCCGGCGACGTCGAGCGTCCCGCTCGCCGTGCCGCCGTTCCCGGAGGCCGGCGTGAAGCCAATGAGCGAGATCGAGCCCGCCGCAGGCGCGGGCGAGACCGACCCGAGCGTCAGCGACGTGACCGTCCCGTCGGGATCCGTAGCCGAGACCGTCGCGGTGCCGGTCGTGCCCTGCAGCACCGAGAGCGACGTGGGGCACGTGACGACGACGCCGTTGTGGGAGCCGAGGCCGCCGAAGGTGTCGGTCGCGAAGCCGTCCCATTCCGTCGCCGGGTCGAACGCGTCGGTGCCGTTCGGGTCGCCGTCGGTGATGGCGGGCTTGCGGCGGAGCGTGTTGTCGGCCGTGCTGGTCAGGCCGGTCCCCCACTCCGTCCCCGGGTCGACGCCGACCTGGCCGATGACGTCGAGCACCGTCGTGCCCTTGCGCAGGACGACGGCGTCGTCGCCGTTGAACCAGCCCGCGCTGCTCGTCTGGTCGGCGACGGCGAGGATCGGTGCGCTTGCGCTGGCCTGCACGAGGACGAACACATCCGCGTTCGCGACCGTGCCGGTGAGGTTGATCGTCAGACCGGCGGTCGGCGACCCGTTGAAGAACATCTGGACGTTGTAGCCGTCGGTCCCGAGATTCACGGGCGCGCCCGTCCCGTTGTAGATCTCGAGCGCCTTGTTGTTCGACGTTCCCTCGACGTACTCGGAGAAGAAGAGGTCGGACGACGCTGCGGAGGCCACGGATGGGCCGACGAGCCCACAGACGAGCAGGACCACGGCGAGTACGAGGCTACGACGCATGATGTTCTCCCCTGAATCGCTGTCGAAACGGCGGGGAGAGCTTACGTCGCTCGGCCGCGCGCTGCTGCGGACCCGACGGGCTACTCGACCGTGACCGTCTTCGCCAGGTTTCGCGGCTGGTCGACGTTGAGGCCGCGCAGGCGGGCGATGCGGTAGGCGAGGAGCTGGAGCGGGACGACCGCCAGCGCGGCGGAGAGGAACGCCGGCGCCTTCGGGACGTAGATCACGTCGTCGGCATGGTGCTGGATGTCCTCGTTCCCGTCCGAGGCGATCGCGATCACGTGGGCGCCGCGGGCGCGCACCTCCTGGATGTTCGAGACCAGCTTGTCGTAGACGCGCTCCATGCGGGTCGCGACGACGACGACCGGGGTGTTCTCGTCGAGCAGGGCGATGGGGCCGTGCTTCATCTCGCCGGCCGAATAGGCCTCGGTCGGGATGTAGGAGATCTCCTTCAGCTTGAGCGCGCCCTCGAGCGCCACCGGGAGGCCGATGTTCCGGCCGAGATAGAGGAAGAACGGACGGTCGTGGAAGCGCCGCGCGATCTCGTCGATCGGGTGGTCGCCGTCCAGGAACTGCTTGATCTTCGCCGGCAGCGCGTAGACGGCGTTGACGATGTACTCGAGCTCGCCGGGCGGCATCGTCCCGCGAACCTGCGCCAGCTTGAGCGCCACGAGGAACAGGAGGCTGAGCTGCGCGGTGAACGTCTTCGACGCGGCCACGCTGACCTCGAGCCCGGCGCGCGTGTACAGGACCGAGTCCACCTCGCGCGTGATCTGCGAGCCCATCATGTTCGTGATCGCGACGGTGTGGGCGCCCAGCTGGCGCGCCAGCTTCATCGCCTCGATCGTGTCGCGGGTCTCGCCGGACTGGGAGATGCCGATCACGAGGGTGTCGCGGTCGAGCACCGGGTTGCGGTAGATCCACTCGGAGGCGATGTCGTGCTCCACGGGCACCCGCCCCCACTCCTCGATCGCGTATCGGGCGGCGACCGCCGCGTGGTAGCTCGTCCCGGCGGAGAGGATCACGATCCGGCTCAGCTCGCGGAGCTCGTCGTCGTCCATCCCGAGCCCCTCGAGGACGAGCCGGCCCTTGCGCAACCGGTCGCCGATCGTCTCCGCGACGGCATCGGGCTGCTCGTGGATCTCCTTGAGCATGAACGTCTCGTAGCCGCCCTTGACGGCGCCCTCGTCGTCCCAGTCGAGCTCGACGACCTCGTGCTCGACGACTGCGCCGTCGGACGCGCGCAGGAAGCTCGACCCCTCGGGCGTCACCACCGCGACCTCGCCGTCGTTCGGGAACTGCACGACGCGCGTCTCCCTCAGGAACGCGGCGGCGTTGGAGGCGAGGTACGTCTCGCCCTCGGCCAGCCCGACGACCATCGGGCACTGGAGCCTGGCGCCGACGAGCAGGCCGGGGTGGTCGCGATGGATCGCCACGAAGGCGAAATGCCCCTCGAGCTCGGCGTACGCGAGCCGAACGGCCTCGACGAGGTCGCCGTCGTAGTGCTCCTCGATGAGATGCGTGACCGTCTCGGCATCCGTCTCGGACGAGAAAACGTGGCCGTCCACGAGCAGGCGCTCGCGGAGCTCGCGGTAGTTCTCGACGATGCCGTTGAGGACGATCGCAAGCTCCTCGGGCTCCTCGGCGGCGAGGGGGTGCGCGTTCTCCTCCGTCACCCCACCGTGGGTCGCCCACCGCGTGTGGCCGAGCCCGGTGGTCGCCGGCGACGCATAGACCCCCGCCCGCTCACGCAGGTTGGCGAGGTTCCCGACTGCGCGGGTGTAGTGGAGACCCTCTGCTTCGAGGAGCGCGATCCCCGCGGAGTCGTATCCCCGGTACTCGAGGCGCTGGAGGCCGTGGAGCAGCAGCGGCTGGCATTCACGGGGCCCGACGTATCCGATGATCCCGCACATCGTGGCTCCTCTCTCGTCGCGACTGTCCCGTCGGTAAATCCGTCCGGTCTGGCCCCATTTGCAGGGACTTCAGGCGGTCTCGGCCTCCCGCCGAACGAGGTTGGCGATGCTAGCACAGAGGGCCTCGGCCTCCTCCATCGTCTCCATCTCGGCGAGCACGCGGATCAGCGGCTCGGTACCCGAGGAGCGGACGAGGACGCGTCCGCGCCCGATGAGCTCGCCATTGAGGCGCTCGACCTCCTGGACGACCACGGCAGGGACCTCGGCGCCCTGGACGCGGACGTTCTCCTTCGCCTGGGCGAAGCGCGGCATCACCGCAACGGCTTCGGCCAACGGCCTGCCGTCGAGCGCCTTGCAGAGCGTCAGCGCCGCGGCGAGCCCGTCTCCGGTGACATGGCCGTCGAGCACGATGAGATGCCCGGACTGCTCGCCGCCGAGCACGCCGCCCTCCGCATGCAACGCCTCCAGCACGTAGCGATCGCCGACGTCCGTGGTCACCACCCGGATCCCGTGCTCGTCCATCAACCGGTGGAACCCGAGATTCGTCATCGTCGTGACCACGACGAGCTCCGGCTGGAGGGCGAGCGCGCAGATCGCGAGGATCTGATCTCCGTCGACCGTCCCGCCCAAGGCGTCGACCGCGAGCATTCGATCGCCGTCGCCGTCGAACGCGACGCCGAGGTCGTATGCGCCGGCGCGTACTGTGGAACGCAGCAGCGAGAGGTCGGTCGCCCCGCACCCGACGTTGATGTTCGTCCCGTCGGGAGCGCTTGCGATCGACGTCACCTCCGCGCCGAGGCGCTCGAAGACCCCGCTCGCGATGTCCGAGTAGGCCCCGTTTGCGCAGTCCACGGCGATCCGCAGGCCCGCGAGGTCCGAACCGAAGTGCTCGACGACGTGGTCGACGTACCCTGCCGCGGCGTGCTCGACGTGCTCGATCGAGCCGCCGCCGGGGCCCGGGGTGTCCATCAGGGCCTCGATCTCGAGCTCGTCGGCGTCGACGAGCTTGTGCCCCTCGTGGTCGAAGACCTTGACGCCGTTGTACTCGGGCGGGTTGTGGGACGCCGAGACGACCAGCCCGAGGTCCTGGGCGAGGAGCGCGACGGCGGGGGTCGGCAGCACGCCCGCGAGGACGGCCGTTCCGCCCGCCTCGACGATCCCGCGCGCGAGCGCCTCCTCGAGCCCGGGACCGGAGCCGCGGGTGTCTCGGCCGACGAGGACGCGGCCGCGGCCCGACCAGAGGGTCACCGCCCGCCCGAGCCGTTCGACGAGCTGCGGCGTCAGGGTGTCGCCGACGACGCCGCGAACGCCGTCGGTCCCGAACCAGCGTCTCCTCGGCGGCTCGCCTGCGGCGAGCAGCCCGTCCATGTGTAGGCCCCGAGTCTCCCTCAACGACGTTCTCCCCACCGACCGAACAGTGGTCGGAAGAGGCGCTTCCCGCAAGGGAAGCGCCTAGCGCTTGCTGAACTGCGGCGCCTTGCGCGCCTTGTGCAGGCCGGCCTTCTTGCGCTCGACCTTACGGGCGTCCCGCGTGAGGAAGCCCTGCCGCTTGAGCGGAACGCGGAGCTCCGGGTCGGCCTCGACCAGCGCGCGGGCGATCCCGTGCCTGACCGCGCCGGCCTGGCCGCTGATGCCGCCGCCGTGCACGCGCACCCGGAGGTCGTAGCGGCCCTCGGCCTCGGCGACCCTGAGCGGTGCGAGCGCAAGCGTTCGCTGCGACGCACGGGGGAAGTACTCCTCGATCGTGCGGCCGTTGATCCAGGTGCCCCCGTCGCCGGGGCGCAGGATCACGCGCGCGACCGACGTCTTGCGCTTGCCCGTGCCGCGGTAGGTCGCGAGCTCGGCCACTAGAGCTCCAGGTCCTTCGGGGCCTGCGCGGCGTGCGGGTGCCCTGGGCCCGCGTAGACCTTCAGCTTGCGCAGCTGGACGGCGGCCAGGCGGTTCTTCGGGAGCATGCCCTTGACCGCCTTGCGGATGACCTCGGTCGGGCGCCGCTCGAGCTGCTCGCGAAGCGTGCGCTCCTTGAGGCCGCCGGGGTATCCGGTGTGCCAGCGCACCATCTTCTCGTCGAGCTTCTTGCCGGTCACGTGGATCTTCTCGGCGTTGACGACGATCACGAAGTCACCGGTGTCGACGTGCGGTGTGTACACGGCCTTGCCCTTGCCTCTCAGCGTGTCCGCGATGGCGGTCGCGAGGCGCCCCAGGGTCTTGCCCTCGGCATCCACGACATACCAGTCGCGCTGGATCTCGCCCGGCTTGGCGGTGTAGGTCGTCATCGCTCGGAAAGAGGGCGATCGGGTGACCGCCGGCGGCGGAGTGTAGCAGCCCGGGTCGGGTTCCCCACGTCCTCAGACGACGATCTCGGCCGGCAGCTCGCGGAGCGTCTCCTCGGCCTCGAGCTCATGTCTGGCGCGGACGTCCATGTAGACGAACGTCGTGACGATGGCGACGTAGGGGAGCGTGAACGCGTAGACGACGCCCGCGACGAGGTTGAGGAGCGCGAGCGAGGAGTCCGACGCGAAGATCAGCAGCGTGCCGAGCAACGGCCCCGCGAGCAGCGCGAGCACGGTGCTGAGCCCGACGAGCGAGCCGACGCGGATCCAGTGCCCGCGCACGAGCCCACCGCTGCGCCGGAGCGCCGCCCGGCGACCGAGATCGTCGAGCTCGACCACGGGCGCCAGGAGGGCCCAGCGGACGGCGAGCCAGATCGCGATCGGGATCAGGAAGCCGGTCGTCGTCAGCGCGACCCAGATCACCGAGACGATGGCGACTGTTGCGAGCAGGGGCCGGAGGCGTCGGAAAGCGAACCGATAGGCGTCCGCCGCGCCGACCGTGCGGCCTCCGTCGAGCTCCACGAGGGCCCGCGCCGTCGCCGTCTGGACGACCCCGAACGCGCCGAGCGTCAGCAGGAGCCCGATCACGAGCGCGAGGTACGTGACGAGCCCGGCGAGGTCGCCGGTGACGCTGCCGAACGCGTCGGCAACACGCAGCAGGAGCCACTGCAGCACGGTGATCGCGACGACGACGGGTATGAGGAGGACCCCCAGGCCGAGGAAGAGGCGCAGATGGCCGCCGTACATCCGGGCCGAGGCAGAGAGGATCTGCCCCCACGCCCGTCGCCGCGCGACCCTGAACGGCGCGACGGGCGTCCACGTCGCCTTGGCGATCGCGAAGACGAGCGCGGCCGCGAGCAATCCGAGGACGAGCAGCGTCGCAGCCGGGTTCCGGAGGAGCTTGATCAGGGCGGAGGAGCCGCGCTCCACGCTCGAGCAGAAGAAGTCCGTGGCGCCCGTGCCGAGCAGGCCGCCGGTCGGGACCGCGTAGCTGCGGTCGCGCCAGCCGTCCGCCCATTCCAGCGGGGCCGTCCACTGCGTCTTGAGGTTCGGCCCGGTCGGACCGTTGAAGAACGCCTGCTGGAGCTCGCCCCACCGGCCCTCATAGGTGATCCACGGGTACGCCGAGGCGGCCGCCTGGGGGTTGGCGGGGATCGTCCGGATGGCAGGACGGATCTGGACGTGCGGCCCGCGTGTGTCGTCGCAGCCGACGCCGGCGTCGGCGGAGCTGCCGATGTACAGCGCCTCGGTGTACTTGTTCGCGTGCGAGCCCGCCGCGGGATAGACGACGGGATGGGTGCCGTCGACGATCTCGAGCTTCTCGTCGCCCCAGCTCGCGCGCTCCGCTCCCTCGTGGGAGCTGTAGCCGACCTCGGTCGGATGGGCGGCGCGTAGGGCGTCCGACGCATCCGCAGCGTCGAAGACCAGCTGGATCATCTCCCAGTCGCCCTCGTGCTTGTTGTTGAAGTCGTTGAAGGCGTAGAAGAACCAGTACTGGAGCGCGAGCTTGCCCGGCGCGCTCGGATCGGTCGCGACATGGGCGTAGATCGTCGGCGGCGAGCCCTTCTCCAGGCGGCGCGCCCACCTCTCGTAGTCGCAGCCCGGGTCGAGGGCGCTCCCCGGGAAGTCGAGGTGGTACTCGTAGAGGCCCGCGAGGTCCTTGGCCGTCGGCCCGATCTTCACGAGATCGGTGGCGTTCCACGGCCCCCGGAGCGCGACCGTCGAGTCGCCGAACAACCGGGCGACGTCCATCGGGCGGTAGGGCTCGCCCGGCCCGCATTCCTCGGTCTGCTCCACGAGCCGGACGACGGGCGCGTACTTCGCGGCGAGGTCCTGCTCCGCGTCCGCCCACGCGGGCGCCGCAGCGAGGAGTGCGCAGACCAGCCCGATCCCGGCGAGGGCCGCGAGCCGGCCGCCCCGGGGAAGGCGAGAGGTCACGGCGGAAGCCTACGGCCGCGCGCGGACGCGCTCCGCGCCGGGGGCTCCGGTGGTGCTCTAGTATCGAACGACGAACCGGGGAGCTCGGGCGACCGGGCTGAGAGGGCAGCTGACGTGCCGCCGACCCGCAGAACCTGACCTGGGTAATGCCAGCGGAGGAATGGACGTGGTGGATCTCGATGTCGTGGTCGTCGCCTCCGGGGAGGGCCCGAAGCTGACGCTGCCGGCCGCGGGAGCCGTCGTCGCGGCCGACGGCGGCCTGCAGCGCGCTCGAGAGCTCGGTCTGGCCGTCGACCTCGTGGTCGGCGACCTCGACTCGGTCATTCCCGAGGCGCTCGCCGCGGCCGAGGAGGCCGGTGCACGCGTCGTCCGGCATCCCACGGCGAAGGACGCGACCGACCTCGAGCTCGCGCTCGACGAGGCACGTCGCGCTCGACGCCAGGCGTGTCCTCGTCGTCGCGAGCGCCTCCGGCCGTCTCGACCACCTGCTCGGATCTCTGCTCCTCCTCGGCTCGGAGCGCTATTCCGGGCTCGAGCTCGACGCCTTCGTGGGCGACGCGCTCGTGCACGTCATTCGCGATGAGAGGACGTTGGCGGGCACGCCCGGAGAGCTGCTGACGCTCCTGCCGGTCGGCGGTCCGGCGACGGGAGTCACGGCCGAGGGCCTCGAGTACCCCCTCGCGGGAGAGACGCTCGGGCCCGGCACGACCCGCGGCGTCTCGAACGTCTTCGCGGGCAGAGACCGCGACGATCTCGGTCGAGGAGGGCACTCTGGTCGCGATCCGGCCCAGCGGGGCGAGCGAGGGCTTGTGTTGAATCAACACAAGCGTTGCCCAGCGAGTGTCCTCGCGGCGCTGGTCGTGGCCGTGTCGGCAACGCTGCTCGCGGCGGGGTGCGGCGGCGGCTCGACGCCCGACGAGGTCGTCCTCGTGACGCACGACTCGTTCGCCGTCTCGAAGGGTGTCAAGGCCGCATTCGAGCAGGAGAGCGGCCTGAAGCTTCGGATCCTCCAGGGCGGCGACGCGAACGAGATGCTGAACCGCGCCCTGCTCACCGCCGGCGACCCGCAGGGCGACGTCATCTTCGGGATCGACGACAGCATCCTCTCCCGCGCTCTCGACGGGGACCTCCTCGCGGAGTACCGCTCCCCCGAGCTCTCGGCGCTCCAGCCGGACTTCTCCTCGCCGGATCCGCACGTGACGCCGATCGACCACGGCGAGGTGTGCCTCAACTACGACCGCGCGTGGTTCGCGTCGCACCGGATCCCGCCTCCCCGAACCCTCTCCGACCTGGTCCAGGCGCGCTACCGCAACCTGCTCGTCGTCGAGAACCCCGCGACGTCCTCGCCGGGCCTGGCGTTCCTCCTCGCGACCGTGGCCACGTTCGGCGACCGCTGGCAGGCGTACTGGCGCGCGCTCCGGGCGAACGGCGTCCTCGCGGTCGACGGGTGGGAGGAGGCGTACACCCAGGAGTTCTCGGGCGCGGCGGGAAGCCCGGGCAAGCGGCCGATCGTCGTCTCGTACGCCTCCAGCCCCGCGGCCGAGGTGATCTTCGCCTCGAAGCCGCCGGCGACGGCGCCGACCGCCGCGGTCGAGGACGGCTGCTACCGGCAGGTCGAGTACGCGGGCGTTCTCAAGGGAGCGCGAAACGAGAAGGGGGCGAAGGAGCTGATCGACTTCATGCTCTCTCGCCGCTTCCAGGCGGACGTGCCCGGCTCCATGTTCGTCTACCCCGTGCGACAGGGCGTCCCGCTGCCCGAGGAGTTCGTGAAGCACGCGCTCGTCCCGAAGGATCCGCTCTCGCTGCCGGCGGCGGAGATCGACGCGAACCGCGACCGGTGGCTCGCCGCGTGGACCGACGTCGTCGTGCGCTGACGCCGGCGCAGCGCGCGGCGCGGGCGGCCACGGTCGCGATCCCCGTCGCGTTCCTCGCCGTGTTCTTCGCGTGGCCGCTCGGGGCGATCCTCCACCGCAGTCTCGTCGTGGACGGGTCGCTCGACCTGCCGGTCGACGTCCTCACCTCGTCGTCGACACGCGAGATCGCCTGGTTCACGTTCTGGCAGGCGACCGTCTCGACCGTCCTCACGCTGCTCGCCGGGCTCCCGCTCGCGTGGGCGCTCGCCCGCTTCTCGTTCCGCGGGCGTTTCCTCGTGGAGGCGCTCGTGCTCGTCCCGTTCGTCCTGCCCACGATCGTCGTCGCGACCGCCTTCCTGGCGCTCCTTCCCGACGGGGTCGAACGCTCGATCTGGGCGATCCTGCTCGCGCACGTCTTCTTCAACGTGGCGGTCGTCGTGCGTGTCGTCGGGGCGTTCTGGGCAGGCCTCGACGAGCGGCTGTGGGACGCGGCGGCAACGCTCGGCGCCGGCCCGGGACAGCGGCAGCTGCGCCTGACCGTACCCCTGCTCGCGCCCGCGCTGGCGTCGGCCGCCTCGATCGTCTTCCTCTTCTGCTTCACGTCGTTCGGCGTGATCGTCGTCCTCGGCGGGATCCGTTACTCGACGCTCGAGACCGAGATCTACAACCAGGCCGCGCGCTTCTTCGACCTGCGCACCGCCGCTGCGCTCGCTCTGCTCCAGCTCGCCGCGGTCGCGGCCGTCGTGGTCGTCTCCGGGAGGCTCGAGCGCCGCCTCGGCGGCGCCAGGCGCCCGGGCCGGCCGGCGCCGGGGCCGACCGGCCGCCGGAGGCTCGCGGTCTACGGCATCGTCCTGACGTCGGTCGCCCTCCTCCTGCTGCCGCCGATCGCGCTCGTGCTGCGCTCGCTCCGCGTCGGGGACGGCTACGGCCTCGACCACTTCGCGTCGCTGTTCGACGAGACACCCGCGCTGCTCGTGACCCCCTGGCATGCCGTCCTCAACTCGCTCCTCTTCGCGACGGCCGCCGCCCTGATCGCGCTCGCCGTCGGGATCCCAGCGGCGTTCGCGGTCGCCCGCGGCACGCGGGGCGTCGATGCGCTGCTGATGCTGCCGCTGGGCGCCTCGGCCGTGATGCTGGGCTTCGGCTTCCTGCTTGCGTTCGCCGACCCGCCGCTCGACCTCCGGTCGTCGGTCGCGATCGTGCCGCTCGCCCAGGCGCTCGTCGCGACGCCGTTCGTCGTCCGCTCGCTCGCTCCCGCGCTGCGCGCCCGCGATCCGCGACTGCCGGACGCCGCGGCCGTGCTCGGCGCCTCCCCGGGTCGCGTGCGACGGGAGATCGAGCTGCCGCTGCTCGCGCGACCACTCGCGGTCGCGGCGGCCCTCGCGTTCGCGGTCGCAGTGGGCGAGTTCGGGGCGACGGTCTTCGTCGCGCAGGCCGACCGCCCGACGGTGCCCGTCGCGATCTTCCGGTTCCTCGGGCGCCCCGGGGCGGACAACGTCGGCTCCGCGATGGCGCTGTGCGTCGTGCTGATGGCGCTCGTCACGGTCGTCGCACTCGTCTCGCAGCGCGCGCTCGCGCGGGGCGCGCGATGACGCTCACGCTCGACTCGATCGACGTCGACCTCGACGGCACGCGGATCGTCGACGACGTCTCGCTCGAGATCGCGGCCGGCGAGCGGCTCGCCCTGCTCGGCCCGAGCGGCGCAGGGAAGTCGACCCTGCTGCGGGTGGTAGCCGGGCTCGCGAGGCCGACATCGGGCCGCGTGCTCGTCGACGGCCGCGACCTCACGGAGGTTGCCGCGCACCGGCGGGGTATCGGGCTCGTGTTCCAGGACGCTGCGCTCTTCCCGCATCGCACCGTGGCGGAGAACGTCGCGTTCGGGCCGAGGGTGGCCGGCCTGCCGCGGGCGGAGCAGGAGGCGCGCGTCGCGGAGGCGCTCGCGCTCGTCGGCCTCTCGGAGACGGGCGCCCGGGACGTGTCGACGCTGTCGGGTGGCGAGGCGCAACGCATCGCGCTCGCGCGCGCGCTGGCGCCACGCCCGCGGACGCTTCTCCTCGACGAGCCGCTCGGCGCTCTCGACGGGCCGCTCCGCCAGCGTCTCCAGGACGACCTCCGGGCGCTCTTCGAGCGGCTCGCGCTCACCGTCGTCCACGTGACGCACGACGTGGGCGAGGCGTTTGCGCTCGGCGACCGCGTCGCGATCCTCCGCGCGGGCAGCGTCGCTCAGTTCGCGACTCCGGACGAGCTGTGGGCCAGGCCGGCCGACGACTGGGTCGCGCGGTTCCTCGGGATGCGGAACGTCGAGCGGGACGGCGACCGTGCGACGGTGACGCGGCCCGACGCGGTCAGGGTCCGGTTCGGCGCAGGTGCGACGGTGATCGCCGCCGATCGCGACGGTCCCGTCGTTCGCCTCCGCGTCCGCCGCGACGACGGCCGCGAGCTCGACGCCGTCTCGCTCGGCAACGCCCCGGCGGTCGGCGAGACGGTCTCCGTCGAGATCGACCCGGCCGGTGTCGTCGAGGTGCCTGCCTGGCGCCCGCTCGACAGTGCCGCGGCCCGGGAGTAGTGTCGACCGCGCCTGCAACGGGGAAAGAGGTGCTCGATGCCGCTTCGTCGCCTGCTCGTCCTCACGGTAGCCGGGCTTCTGCTGACGCCCGGTCTCGCCGTCGCCGGCACCTCTGCCGGCACGCCCTTCCCGACGAATCTCCTCACGACGCCCGATGCGACGCAGCTCACCGGGCTGCGGGTCGCTCTGCCCACGCCCGACTGCGCCACGCACCCGTCGGACTGCGAGGACGTCGCGGTCCTGAACCGGCTCGACGGCTTCAACGTCCAGCCACGCGTCTCGATCCCCTTCGACGGGCCGATCGACCCCGCGACGGTGTCGAGCGACACCGTGCGGCTCTACGACCTCGGCTGCCTCGCGTGTGCGCCGATCGGCATCGACCAGGCCGTTTGGGAGCCCGCCGCGAACACGCTGCACGCCGAGTCCGCGGCGCTCCTGAAACAGCACGAGACCTACCTGCTCGTCGCGACGACCGGGCTCCGCTCGGCCGACGGCTCACCGCTCGATCGCACGACGTTCCTCCGCGACCTCAACTTCGGCCAGGCGAAGGACGAGCACACGAAGCTCTATCGGACTGCGCTGCGCGACGCGCTCCACGCGACCGGCACGTTCACGGACGCCGCCGCAGCGAGCATCTTCACCACGCAGAGCGTCACGGCGGACCTCGAGAAGATCCGCGCGCAGGTCGCTGCCTCGACACCCGCGCCGGCACAGGTGAGCGCATCGTTCGCGCGCTCGCAGATCACGGCCATCGTCTGGAACCGACAGGCGACGACGAGCGGTCCGCTGAGCCCCAGCTTCGTGCCGGTACCCGCGCTCGACGTGTTCCCGGGCTCCGTCGGCCGCGTCGTGTTCGGCACGTACCACTCCCCGGACTACGAGACAGCAGCGAAGGTCATCCCGGCGACGGGCACGCGCACCGGGACGCCCACCCCGCAGGGGTCGAACACGCTGTCGTACACGCTGTTCCTCCCCTCCGGAGCCGAGCCGACGGGCGGCTGGCCGGTGGCGATCTTCGGTCACGGCTTCACCGACTCGAAGCAGGGCGCGCCATGGGCGGTCGCATCGTCGCTCGCCCACGCGGGGATCGCGACGATTGCGGTCAACGTCGTCGGTCACGGCGGAGGCGCCGGCGGCAACCTGACGATCCTCACGCCGAGCGGCCCCACCGTGATCCCTGACGGCGGGCGGGGATTCGATCAGGACGGCAACGGCACGATCGACTCGACCGAAGGCGTGAACGCCGCTGCGCCCGACACGCTCGTGAGCAGCCGCGACGGGCTGCGCCAGACGGTCGTCGACCTGATGCAGCTCGTGCGCGAGGTCCAGGTCGGCCTCGACGTGGACGGGAACGGGACGGCGGATCTCGATGCCGCGCGGATCTTCTACGCCGGCCAGTCGTTCGGCGGGATCTACGGGATCGACTTCGTCGCGCTCGAGCCTCACCTCGTCGCGGGCGTCGCGAACGTCCCGGGCGGGCCGATCATCGAGATCGCGCGGCTCTCGCCGAGCTTCCGACCGCTCGTCGGGATCTCCCTGATCACGCGGACACCGTCGCTCTACAACACCGTGCCGAACCCGCTGTTCACGAGCTTCGTCGAGAACATGCCGCTGCGCGGCGAGCCGATTCGCATCGACACGGTGCCCGGCGCTTCGGCGATCCAGGAGCTGATCGATCGCAACGAGTGGGCGCAGCAGTCTGCGAACCCGGTTGCGCTCGCGCCGTACGTCGACCATCCCGTGATCGTCCAGTTCGCGAAGGGCGACCGGACGGTGCCGAACCCGACGACGAGCGCGCTCCTCCGCGCCGGCGACCTCGCGGGTCGTGCGACGTACTTCCGCAACGACATCGCCGGCCCCGGTGGCACGCCGCTGTATGCGAACCCGCACACCTTCCTGACGGGGATCGGGAATCCCGCGACGGCGCTCGCGGCACTCCAGGCGCAGGCGCAGATCGCTGCGTTCTTCGCCTCGAACGGCGCGCTCACGATCGACCCGGACGGAGCCGGGCCGGTGTTCGAGGTGCCGATCGTGCCGCCGCTGCCGGAGACGACCGGGTTCTAGGTAGCGGTCTACTCCCACTCGATCGTCGCGGGCGGCTTCGAGGAGAGGTCGAGCGCGACCCGGTTGACGCCCGGGACCTCGTTGACGATCCGGCTCGAGATCGTGTCGAGCAGCTCGTAGGGCAGGCGAGCCCAGTCGGCCGTCATCGCGTCCTCCGACGTGACCGCGCGGATCACGACGGGATACGCGTACGTCCGCTCGTCGCCCTGGACGCCGACGGAACGGATCGCGGGGAGCACGGCGAAGCACTGCCACAGCTCGCGGTACAGGTCGGCGCGGCGGATCTCCTCGAGCAGGATCGCGTCCGCATGGCGGAGGAGCGCGAGCCGCTCCTCGGTCACGTCGCCGATGATCCGGATCGCGAGGCCGGGGCCCGGGAACGGATGCCGCCAGACCATCCGCTCGGGGAGGCCGAGCTGCTCGCCGACGCGGCGCACCTCGTCCTTGAAGAGGGACCGCAGCGGCTCCACGAGCTCCATCCGCATGTCCGCCGGCAGCCCGCCGACGTTGTGGTGCGACTTGATCTTCGCGGCGACGCCGACCTCGCCGCCCGACTCGATCACGTCGGAGTACAGCGTGCCCTGCACGAGGAGGCGGACGTCTCCCAAGGTGCGGGCCTCGTCCTCGAAGACGCGGATGAACTCCTCGCCGACGATCCGCCGTTTCTCCTCGGGCTCCGAGACGCCCGCGAGGCGGGCGAGGAACCGCTCGCGTGCGTCGACGTGCACGAGCGGCACGTGGAAGTGCGAGCCGAACGTCTCCACCACCTGCTCGGCCTCGTTCTCGCGGAGCAGGCCGTGGTCGACGAAGACGCACGTCAGCTGGTCGCCGACGGCCTTGTGCACGAGGAGCGCCGCGACGGCCGAGTCGACGCCCCCGGAGAGCCCGCAGATGACCTTCTCGGAGCCGACCTGTGCGCGGATCCGCTCCACCTGCTCCTCGATGACGGCGGCAGGCGTCCAGGACGGCGGCGCTCCCGCGACCTCGTAGAGGAAGGTCTCGAGGATCCGCTGGCCCTGCGGCGTGTGGACGACCTCGGGGTGGAACTGGACGCCGTAGAGGCCGCGCTCGGGATCCTCGAACGCCGCGATGGGCGTCGTTTCGGACGACGCCGTCACGGAGGAGCCGGGAGGCGCTGCGGTCACCGAGTCACGGTGGCTCATCCAGACGACCTGGTCGGGCTGGAGGTCGCCGAAGAGGACGCCGGACAGCTCGAGCGCGACGTCGGCCTTTCCGAACTCGGAGACCTCGTTCGACTCGACGGTGCCGCCGAGCTCCCTCGCCATCAGCTGCATGCCGTAGCAGATGCCCAGCGTCGGCACGCCGAGCTCGAAGATCGCGGGGTCGGCGAGCGGGGCGCCCTCGGCGTAGACCGAGGCGGGGCCGCCCGAGAGGAGGAGGGCGAGCGGCCGGCGAGCACGGATCTCCTCGGCGCTCAGCCGGTGCGAGACGAGCTCCGAGTAGACACGCGCCTCGCGCACGCGGCGCGCGATCAGCTGGCTGTACTGGCCGCCGAAGTCCAGGACGAGCACCGGGCGCTCCTGCGCGGAGGGCTCGGGCGCCGGGAACGGGAGGACTTCAGCCTCGGCGATAGTTCGGGGCGTCCTTCGTGATCGTGACGTCGTGTGGATGGCTCTCGCGTAGGCCAGCGCCGGTGATGCGGACGAACCGCGCCTGCTTCAGGTCCTCGAGCGTCGGCGCGCCGCAGTAGCCCATCGCCTGGCGGAGCCCGCCGACGAGCTGGTGGACGATCGGCCCGAGCGGACCCTTGTACGCGACGCGGCCCTCGATCCCCTCGGGCACGAGCTCTGCGACGTCCTCGACGTCGCCCTGGAAGTAGCGGTCCTTCGAGAACGAGCGCGCCTTCATCGCGCCGAGCGACCCCATGCCGCGGTACTCCTTGAAGCGCTCGCCCTGGACGACGAGGACGTTCCCCGGCGACTCGTCCGTGCCGGCGAGCATCGAGCCGAGCATCACCGTGTCCGCGCCGGCCGCGATCGCCTTCGCGACGTCGCCCGAGGAGGTGACCCCGCCGTCGGCGATCACCGGCACGCCCTCGTCGGCGGCCGCCGCGGCGACGTCGGAGACCGCGGTCACCTGCGGGACGCCGACGCCGGCGACGACCCGCGTCGTGCAGATCGACCCCGGGCCGACCCCGACCTTGACGCAGTCCGCGCCGGCCTCGATCAGCGCCTCGGCGGCCTCGCCCGTCGCGACGTTCCCCGCGATCACCTCGACCTCGTGCGCGCTCTTGATTCGACGGACGACGTCGAGGACCGCGAGTGAATGACCGTGGGCCGTGTCGACGACGAGCGCGTCGACCTCGGCGTCGACGAGCGCGCCGGCTCGCTCCAGCGCATCGGTCCCGACACCGACGGCGGCGGCGACGCGCAGGCGGCCGCGCTCATCCTTCGTCGCCAGCGGGTACGCCTCGCGCTTCGCGATGTCCTTCACGGTGATCAGGCCCTTGAGCCGGCCCTCGACGTCGACGATCGGCAGCTTCTCGATGCGGTGCCGACCGAGAATCGCCTGCGCCTCCTCGAGGGTCGTGCCGACCGGCGCGGTGACGAGCCCCTCCTTCGTCATCGCCTCCGAGACCCGCATGGTCGACGGGACGCCGAAGCGGAGGTCGCGATTGGTGAGGATGCCGACGAGCCTGTCGTCCGCGTCGGTGATCGGGATTCCCGAGACGCGGTAGCGGGCCATCAGCTCGAGCGCGTCGCCGACGAGCGCGTCGGGCGAGAGCGTGACCGGCTCGACGATCATCCCCGCCTCGGAGCGCTTGACCTTGTCGACCTCGGCCACCTGGTCGGCGATCGAGAGGTTGCGATGGAGCACGCCGATCCCGCCGAGGCGGGCGAGCGCGATCGCCATCCGCGCCTCCGTGACCGTGTCCATCGCGGCGGAGACGATCGGGATCTCGAGCACGATCGTCCGCGTCAGGCGGCTTGCGGTGACGACGTCGTTCGGGAGGACTGCCGACTCGGCCGGCACAAGCAGGACATCGTCGAAGGTCAGCCCTTCCTTCGCGAACTTGTCCCGCGGGCTCTCCAAGTGACTTCGATCGTAACAGCGCGTCCGGCCTGAGCCCGCCGCGCTAGGCGTGAGCCAGTTCGTGCACCTCTACGGCCGGAAGCAGGCGGCGGGCCTCGGCGGGGTCGAAGCGGCCCGCTCCGACGTCGAGGACGGAGGCGGCGCCGGCGGCCGAGGCGAGCCGCAAGGCGTCCTCGGCCGAGGCGCCGTCGAGCACGGCGTTGAGCCACTGGGCGAGGAACGCGTCGCCCGCGCCGACGACCGAGACCGGCTCGAGCTGCGGCGTGACCGCCCGGTAACGCCGCACCAGACGCTCCTCGCGGACGAGCGCGAAGCAGCCGTCCTCCACCGTGATGTGGACGTTCCGGGCGCCCAGCTCGGCGATCGTGTCGAGCGCCATCAGGAAGTCCTCCTCGTCGAACAGCTCCTGCCCGACGAGCTGCTCGGCCTCGTGCTGGTTCGGCGAGACGAGCCAGGGCTCGGCCTCGAGGCCGAGCCGCAGCGGCTCGCCCTCGGTGTCGAGGGCCACGCGAGCGCCGCGGCGGTTGAGCTCGCGCACCGCATCGGCGTAGAAGCCGTCCCCGACGCCGCGCGGGAGGGAGCCGGCGAACACGACCGCCTCGGCGCTCCGCGAGAGGTAGCGCACCTTGTCGAGGAGCATCTCGAGCTCGGTCTCGGTGACCTTCGGCCCCCACTCGTTGATCTCCGTCTGCGTGCCCGAGGTGGGGTCGACGACGAGCGTCGACGTTCGCGACTCCTGCCGGATTCTCACGAAGTCGTTGAGGATCGACTCCTCGGTCAGCTGCTCGACGATGCGCGTGCCGGTCCGACCACCGGCGAGCCCGGTCGCGACGACCGGATGGTCGAGGCGTTTCAGCGCCCGGGCGACGTTGATCCCCTTGCCGCCGGCGAGCGTCAGCACGTCGCTCGCCCGGTGCCGCTGGCCGAGCTGGAGGGTCGGGACCGTGAGCGAGCGGTCGAGGGCGGCGTTGAGCGTGACGGTGATGATCATCGACGGCGTCCCGGGGTCATGAGACCACCCCCACCAGACGGTGCACGGTGCGACCGGCGAGCCAGTCGGCCTTCGCGAGCGCGTCCGGCACGTCGCGGGGAGCGGCGGCGAGGAGTGGCGAGCGCGCGACCACTCGGCGGCCGTCCGTCACGACGAGCGTGCCGAGCCGCTCCCCGGCGCGCACGGGCAGCGCAGCGACGGCCGGGCCGACCACCCGTTCCACGAGGGGCCTATCGACGGGGGCCGGTCGGACGATCGCGCGGGGCGCGACGAGCCGCACGGGAGCGAGGCCCCAGCCGACGGGCACGGAGGCGTAGGTCCGGCGAGGGTCGACGACCTTCGACTGGCGGTAGCTCGCGAAGCCGAAGCGGAGGAGCGCTGCGAGATCCTCGTCGCGCTGCGCCTCGCTCGGGTCGCCGAGCACGGCCGCGGTGATCCCGACTCCCCCGACCCGCGCGTAGGCGACCTGCGACCAGCCGGCGTTCGCCGTGTGGCCGGTCTTGGCCCCGACGATCCCCGGCACGGCGCTGATCAGGTTGTCGGTCGACACCACGACACGGCCGTTCGACAGCGTCGCGCGCGACGACCCGGCGTAGCGGCGGATCACCGGGTTGCGGAGCGCCACGCGCAGCAGGGCCGCCACGTCGTGCGCCGTCGAGACGTGTCCGGGCTGGTCGAGGCCGTGAGGGTTCGCGTACCGCGTTCCGGTGAGCCCGAGCTCGTGCGCCTTCCGGTTCATCAGCATGACGAAGCGCGCCTCCGAGCCGCCGGCGGCGATCGCAAGGGCGGTCGCGGCGTCGTTCGCGCTCGGCACGAGCGCGCCGATCACGAGATCGCGGACGGAAAGCCGCTGACCCGCGCGCAGGTCGAGCGACGACTCGCCGACCCGTGCCGCCGCCGCGGGCACCGTGACCACGCGGTCGAGCGGGAGGTGCTCGAGGGCGACGAGCACTGTCATGAGCTTCGTGATGCTTGCCATCGGTCGGGGGGTGTCGGCGCTGCGTGCGGCGAGCGTGCGACCGTCGACCGTGCTCTGCACGACGTAGGCCTGCGCCTGGACCGGCGGTGCGGACGCCCACACCGGCCCGCTGAGTGCGAGCGCGGCGATCGCGACGGCGGCGAAACCCCAGCGCTTCACGCGACGTGCAGCCTACCGCTCGCGCTCACCAGCCGGCCGCCGCCCAGACGGCCGCCTGCAGGCGCGCGGCCTCCGCCGCTGCGGCGCCGCGCCAGTCGTCCGCCGGGGCGTCGCGATACGCGTAGATCACCGAGCGAGAGGCGTTCACCAACGCGCTCGAAGGCCCGCTCGTGAAGGCGCGGGCGACGTCGGCCGGCGTCGCGCCCTGTGCCCCGACGCCCGGCAGGAGGATGATCGCACGGGGCATCTCGCGCCGCGCCTCGCCGACGATCCGCGGCACGGTCGCGCCGACCACGGCTCCGACGCTCGAGAGCCCGCGCGCGCCGACGAGGTCCTCACCCCACTGGTCGACCAGCTCGGCGACCTGGCGCCAGAGCGGGCGCCCGTCGGAGAGCGACGCATCCTGCAGGTCGGCAGCGCCCGGGTTCGACGTGCGGACGAGCAGGAACAGCCCTGCCCCCTCACGCCTGCACGCCGCGAAGAACGGGTCGAGCGAGTCGCGCCCGAGGAACGGGCTGACGGTGAGCGCGTCGGCGAGCGGCGGCTCGGCGTAGCGCGGCTCGAGGAAGGCGGTCGCGTAGGCACGCGCGGTCGATCCGACGTCGCCCCGCTTCGCGTCGCCGATCACGAGGAGGCCCGCCTCGCGCGCGTAGGCCGAGACCTGCTCGAAGGCGCGCCAGCCGTCGCTGCCGAGCGCCTCGAAGAACGCCACCTGCGGCTTCACCGCGACGACGTACGGCGCGACGGCGTCGATGATCCCCACGCAGAAGCGCTGCAGGGCGTTCGCCGCCGCCGCGCGGCCGGCAGTCGCTTCGCCGCGGAGCTCGACCGGCAGCATCTCGAGCACCGGATCGAGCCCGACGACCAGCTGCGATCGCTTCCGCTCGACGGCGTCTGCGAGCCGGTCGGCGAACGGGACCGGAGCGCCTGCGACGTCCGTCACGCGGCCAAGGGTAGCCCCGCGACGACGGCACGAATCGCACCAAGCTCCAGCGCCACGACGCGGAGCTCCGGCGGCGGCCGACGCAGGAACGAGGCGACGAGGCGGAGCTCGTCCGCATCCTCCGGGGCGCGGGAGGGCGGCGTGGCCGTCGCGTCGGCCAGGAGCGCCGCGGCCTCGGGCGTCGGATCCGCGGTTCGTGGAAGAAGGCGGGCGCACGCGACCCGGCCGCCTGCCAACGCATAGGCGCGGACAAAGCCCGGCTCGCGCGCCGGGACGACGACGCAGGCCCGCAGCACGCGAATGCGGTCGAGCTCCTCGAGGGCCGCGACGACCTCCTCGAGCGCCTTCACCCGGTCGCGCAGCCGCGCCGCGTCCTCGAACCGCTGGTCAGCCGCGAGACGTCGGATCCGTTCGCGCAGCGCGGGGAGCGCGGCGCCCGGGTCGTCCGAGACGTGGCCGTCGAGCGCCCGCGCGGCCCGCCGGACGACCGAGCGGCCGGCCAGTGGGCCGAGCGGCGTCGGCTCCTCGGTCGCGCTCCACTTCTCGCCGCGCCGCCGCAGGTACACCTGGCGGTCGGGCCGCGTCGAGCGGGCGTTGCCCGGCGGCCGGAGCGTGCGGAGGAGCCGCAGCTCCCCGAGCGCCGCCTCGAGCTCCGACCCCGTCTCGTCCCACTCGACCCGCTCGAGCGCGGCGAGCGCCGCCTCGACGGCCGGCCGCTGGCGGGCGCTCGTGAAGTACGAGCGCAGCCGAGACCGCAGGTCGCGGGCGCGGCCGACGTACAGCGGAAGATCGCCGGCGCCGCGGAACACGTACACGCCCGGGCGCCGGGGCGCTGCCGCCACGAGCGAGCGCTTGGCGTTCAGCCGCCTCGCCCGTGGCGCGGCCAGCTCGACGAGATCGGCGAGCGTCCGCGCGCCGCGCTCCTGCGCGAGGCCGAGCAGGACGAGGAGGATCTCCGCCGTCGCGCGCGCGTCCGGGAGCGCGCGGTGGCACGGCGCGGTCGGGACCCCGAAGAAATGGGCGAGCGCGGCGAGCCCCACGCGCCGCGTCCTGCCTTCCAGCAGGCGCCGCGCGAGCCACACGGTGTCGACGACCGGCGCCGCGATCCGCCGTCCCGTGAGCCGCTCCACCTCCCGGTCGAGGAACGCGAGGTCGAAGCGGGCGTTGTGGGCGACAAGCGCCGCGTCGCCCGCGAAGCCGACGAACCGACGCACCGCCGTGGTCACCCCGGGCGCTCCCGGCAGGTCGCGCGGATGGATCCCGGTGAGGTGCGTGACGGCTGCGGGGAGCGGCACGCCCGGGTTCACCAGCGTCTGGTATGCGTCCTCGAGCTCGAGGCAGCGGACGCGCTGGGCGCCGATCTCACAGATCCGCGAGTTGCGCGGCGAGAGGCCGGTCGTCTCGAGGTCGACGACGACGAAGTGGGCGTCCTCGAGGAACACGTCACGACCTGGCGGCTGCGCCAGCCCGACCGACGCGCCGCGCCAGGCGAGCCGCGCGTCACCGGCGACGACGTCGTCGAGGAGCGAGCGGGCGAGCGTCGTCGGCGCGTGCGCGAGCGCGAACAGCGCGCGGGCAGCGTCGTCGACGGGCACCGGGCCGCGCCGCGCCTCGACGAGCTCCACGAGGCGGTCGGCGGCGTCGAAGCTGAGCTGCATGCGGGGAGATGATAACCGAACATACGTTCGGCTACCATCTCCCCGCCTAGACCTGGGTCGAAGGGCCTAGGCGCACTCGGGCCAAATGCCCGAGGGCGCTTAGTTGACGGCCTTCTTCAGCTGCGAGCCTGCGGAGAACTTCGGGACGTTGGCGGCCTGGATCTGCACTCGCTCGCCCGTCCGGGGGTTCACGCCCTGGCGTGCCGCACGCCGGGTGACGTGGAACTTGCCGAAGCCGGTAAAGGCGACCGCGTCGCCGTTCTGGAGCGTGCCTTGGATGACGTCGAGGGCCGCATCGACCGCGGCGCCCGCATCGCGCTTCGACAGACCTGCCTTGTCGGCGACGGCATCGACGAACTCCTGCTTGGTCACGTGCGTTCCTCCTGGTCGATTTGATCTCTTTGGACGTCCGTCGAGCCTACCGCTCGAACGGATTCGGCTCAACCATGCGGGTTCACAACTTGCTCCCGCGTTGCGAGCAACTCACCGGCACGGTAGAGCGAAGCGAGCCGCACGCCGAGGCGTGCGAGCGCGTCGGCGCCGCCCTCCTCGCGGTCGACGACGCACACCGCATGCCGGACGACGAGCCCGGCCTCGCGAACGGCCTCCACTGCCTCGCAGAGGGCGCCGCCAGACGTGACGACGTCCTCGAGCAGGCACACGAGGTCGCCTGGCTCGAACGGCCCTTCGAGGCGGTTCGCGGTGCCGTATCCCTTGGTTTCACCGCGGATGATGATGAAGGGCACCCCGGACGCCATCGATGCCGAGGCGGCCAACGCGACCGCCCCGAGCGCCGGTCCTGCGAGCCGCACCGCCTCCGGCTCGGCCTCACGCGCGGCTGCCGCGAGCCGCTCGCCGAGCGGTCGGAGCAGCGTCGGCTCGGTCTCGAAGCGGTACTTGTCGAGGTACCAGCGCGAGCGCTTGCCGGAGCGAAGCATGAAGTCCCCTTCCAGGAGAGCGACGTCGAGCAGCCGGAGCCCGAGCTCGTCGACCATGCTCACGCGAGGGCGCGCTCCGCCGCCTCGACGCTCTGCGTCGAGAGGCCGAACAGCTCCGAGCGGGCGGCGGATGCGTCCATGCCGGCGGACGAAGCTAGCAAACTGCCGGGATGCGAGCGATCAGAGGCACGTTCGACCGCTTCTTCGGAGAGCGGGGCACGCACCTCGCGGCGATGGTCGCGTTCTTCGCGCTCGCCTCGTTCGTCCCGTTGATCTTCCTCGCGCTCTCCGTGCTCGGCTTCCTCGACCAGGCCGACTCCTCGAGCGCGCTCGTCTCCTACCTCGAGGACATCTTCCCCGGGCACTCGGTCGAGTCGATCGTCAGCGTCGTCCAGGCGGTGCAGAGGAACGCGACGACGCTCTCGATCGTGGGAGCCGTCGCGCTGCTGTGGAGCTCGATCTCGCTCTTCTCCGCGCTCGAGTCCGCTTTCAACATCGTCTACGGGAGGCCGAACCGGCCGTTCTTCCGCGGGAAGCTGCTCGCGGTGGGCTACATGATCGTCGCCCTCGTGGTGCTGTTCGCGGGCCTGACGGTCGGCACGTTCGGGTACGACCTGCTCCGCCGCTACGCGACGGACGTGGTCGGGAACCAGTGGGTCGCGCTCGCGCTCACGATGCTGATCTCGGGGCTCGCGCTGTTCCTCTTCCTGCTCTCCGCGTATCACCGGCTACCGAATGCGCTGCTCACGTGGCACGAGGTGCTGCCGGGAGCGATCCTCGGTGCGATCGTGCTCGCGGCGACGTTCCAGGGCCTCCCGCTGTTCGTGTTCTTCACCTCGGACATCGTCGCGCTCCAGGCGCTCGGGACGACGTTCCTCCTGCTCGTCTGGCTCTACGTGATGGCGAACGTCATCGTGTTCGGCGCCGCGCTCAACTACGTGCTCGCCTACGGGGTCACCGACCGGGCGGTCGTGGCGAAGCGCCCCGACTGAGTGCTACGCCAGAAGCTCGGCGAGCGCCCTCGCCGCGCGGGCCCTGTGGGAGTGCGTCCGCTTCCACGCAGCGCCCAGCACGGCGACAGTGGCGGACTCACCTTCCGGGACGAAGACGGGGTCGAACCCGAAGCCCTCGTCGCCCGCGGCCGAGAGCGCGATCGACCCCGCGAGCGTGCCGCGCGCGACGATCTCCTCCCCCTCGGGCCCGACGGCGACGATCACGCAGACGTAGCGCGCCGCCCGGTCGGTGACGCCGTCGAGCGCGGCGAGCATCCGGCCGACCGGGTCGCCCGCCGCCCAGCGGGCCGTGTGGACTCCCGGCCGCCCGTCCAGCGCCGCAGCCTCGATCCCCGAGTCCTCGCCGACCGCCCAGACGTCTGCGTCGGCGTGGGCACGCGCGAAGCGCGCCTTGATGCGGGCGTTGTCCTCGAAGGTCGCTCCGTCCTCCGGCGGCGGGTCGTCGCGGCCGAGCGCCCGGATATCCATCCCGGGCAGCGCGCGGCGCAGCTCCTCGAGCTTGTGCTGGTTGCCCGTCGCGAAGATCAGGCGCGGTGACACCGGGTCAGGCGCCGAGCAGGGACGGCGCCTCGCAGGCGTCGCGCTGGGCGGCCTCGAGCTGCGCGATCCCGCCAGCGGCGAGGTCGAGCAACCGGTCGAGCAGCTCCCGCGAGAACGGGTCGCGCTCGGCGGTCGCCTGCACCTCGACGAGCCGCCCGTCTCCCGCCATGACGACGTTCATGTCAGTCTCGGCCGAGGAGTCCTCGACATAGTCGAGGTCGAGCACTGGCTCGCCGTCGACGACGCCGACGGAGACCGCGGCGACGCCGCCGCTCAGGGCCTTCGTGAGCCCAAACCGGTCGAGCGCGCGGTACGCGGCGACGTACGCGCCGGTGATCGCGGCACAGCGGGTACCCCCGTCGGCCTGGAGCACGTCGCAGTCGAGCCACAGGGTCCGCTCGCCGAGCGCCTTGAAGTCGCACACGCTGCGGAGCGCGCGGCCGATGAGCCGTTGGATCTCCACCGTCCGCCCGTCCGGACGGCCGCGCGAGACTCCCCGTTGCGTCCGCTCGCCCGTCGAGGCGGGAAGCAGCGAGTACTCGGCCGTCATCCACCCCTTGCCCTTGCCGCGGAGCCAGCGCGGAATGTCCTCCTCGAGCGTCGCAGTGCAGAGGACGACCGTGCGGCCCTGCGCGTAGAGGATCGAGCCGTGCGGCTGCTCGAGGAAGTCGGGTTGCAGGTCGAGTTCTCGCAGCTGGTCGGGACGACGTCCGTCGTGGCGGGTCACGTGGGCTCCTCGGGGTCGGGCGGATGCTGGGCGAGGATCATGCCGCCTGCGGGGCGGTCGTCTCCAGTCGAACGTGCTCGACCTCGCTGATCGGCAGCTGCAGGAACCGCTTGCCCATCTCGCGGAACGCCGCCGGATCGCCCGTCGTGAGGAATCGGTAGCTGCCCTCACGCCCGTCGTCGTTCTCGATTCCCTTGCGGGCGAGCGTCTCCGCGACCTCGCGGGCCGTCTCGTCCGCCGAGAAGACGAGCGTCACGGAGCGCCCGAAGACGCGCTGGAAGATCGGGCGCAGGATCGGATAGTGGGTGCAGCCGAGGATCACGGTGTCGACATCCGCTGCCTGGAGCGGCGCAGCCACTTCGCGCACCGCCTCGGTCGTCTCCTCACCGAACGGGTCGGGGCCCTCGATCAGGGGGACGAGGCGTGGGCACGGCACCGAGACGACCTCGACGCTCGCGTCGTGCGCCAGCACGGCCTGCTGGTAGCGGCCGCTCGAGACCGTCGCCTCGGTGGCCAGCAGCCCGACGCGGCGGTTCCGCGTCGCGAGGGCAGCCGCGTGCGCCTCCGGCTGGAGCACGCCGACGACCGGCACGTCGAGGGAGCGCTGCACGTCGTGGATCCCCGCCGCGGTCGCGGAGTTGCAGGCGACCACCACGAGCTTCACCCCCTCGCGCTCGAGCAGCCGCCCGATCTCGAGCGCGAACCGGCGGATCTCCGCGAGCGGCCTCGACCCGTACGGGAGCCGCGCGTTGTCGCCGAGGTAGACGGCGTCCTCGTGAGGCAGGGTGACGAGCAGCTCGTGGAGGACGGTCAAACCGCCCACGCCGGAGTCGAACACGCCGATCGGCCGCCCGTCCACCGCGCCGATGATACGGACGCGGGTCGTAGGCGCCCACGGCAGACTGCCCGCGATGCCGGCGACCGTGCGGATCGGGATCTGCTCGTGGGCCGACGAGGGTCTGCTGCGCGCGTGGTACCCGCGCGGCGTCTCCACGGCGGAGCTCCGCCTGCGGTACTACGCGGAGCGGTTCGACGTGGTGGAGGTCGACTCGCCCTACTACGCGCTTCCCGACCCGGCCGTGACGGAGCGCTGGGCGCGCCGCACGCCGGACGACTTCACGTTCCACGTCAAGGCGTCGGCGGCGATGACCTGGCACGACGGCGAGCCCGGCGACGCGGCCTTCCGGCTCTTCCGCGCGTCGCTCGAGCCGCTCGAGCTCTCGGGGAAGCTCCAGGGCGTGCTCCTCCAGTACCACCCGCGCTTCACGAAGTCGGACTCGGCGAAGGCGGAGCTGGCCCGTGCGGCCGAGCGCCTCGCGCCCCTCGTCCCGCTCGCCGAGTTCCGCCACCGCTCCTGGATGGAGGAGGCCGAGCGGGCGGACACCCTCGCGTTCCTCGAGCATCACGGACTCGCGTACGTCTCGGTCGACGCGCCCGCCACGCGGGCGGCGAACGTCTCGCCGCGCGTGGCGGCGGCGACGGCCCGCATCGCGTACGTCCGCTTCCACGGCCGGAACGTCGAGACGTGGAACCTGCGCGGCAGCTCTGCGGCCGAGCGCTTCGACTGGCTCTACACCGAGAAGGACCTCGCCGAGTGGGTCGCGCCGCTCGCGCGGCTCGCCGACGAGGCGGAGGAGGTCTACGCGATGTTCAACAACAACCGCGACGACTTCGCGCCGCGGAGTGCGCAGGTGCTCCGCGGGCTGCTCGACGAGGCGAGCGTTCCTGCGACCGGCGGTGTCGAGCCGCCTCCCACCGAGCTGACCTTATTCTGAGCACCGCGATGCGCGTCCTCTCGATCGTCCACGAGGCAGGGCCGACGGGCGGGGGCGGGATCTTCGAGCGCGCCGTTTCCGTGCGCGGCGACCGCCTCGACCGGTGGGTCGCCGCAGACGGAGAGGCGCCGCCGGGAGCGCCGTCGGACTGGGACGCGGTGATGGTCTTCGGAGGGGCGATGCATCCCGACCAGGATGGAGAGCATCCCTGGCTCGCGGGCGAGGCCGGGTTCATCGAGACCGCGCTCGCGGACGGCGTGCCCCTTCTCGGCGTCTGCCTCGGCGCGCAGCTGATCGCGCGGGCCGCCGGGGCCTCGGTGGGCCCGGCGGGCTCGCCCGAGGTCGGCTGGTTCGAGGTCGCGCGGGACGACAACCAGGACGACCCTGTCGTCGGCTCCCTGCCCGACCGGTTCCGCGCCTTTCAGTGGCACTACTACACCTTCGACCTCCCGCCCGGCGCCGTGCAGCTCGCCGCCAGCGACGCCGCTCGCCAGGCGTACCGGCTCGGCGATCGCGTCTGGGGGATCCAGTTCCACGCCGAGGTCGACCGCCGGATGCTCGACCACTGGCTCCGCGAAGGACGGGCCGAGCTGCCGAAGCCCGTGGAGGAGCTCCGGGCCGAGACCGACCGCTACCTGCCCACCTGGAACGAGCAGGGGAAGACGCTCTGCGAGGCGTTCCTCGCCGAGGCGTCGCGCCTCAGCTCGTAGCCGGGCGCTCGGGGTCTCCCGTCTCTGCCGGCAGCGTGGGGTCACGTGACCACTCGTGCCACGACCCCTCGTAGTTCCGCGCCCGGATGCCGGCCGCGGCAAGGAGCTGCACCGCGGCAGCGGAGCGGCTGCCGGAATGGCAGTAGGCGATCACCTCGGCGCCCTCGTCCGCGCCGACGAGTCGCCGAACGGCGGCCGGGCCCGACGCGCTCGCACCGAACAGCTCGTCGAGACCCACGCGGCGGGCGCCCGGGATCCGGCCCGGGCGCGGGTCGCACGGCGCCACCGCGATTCCGGAGAACTCCTCCATGGTTCTGACGTCCAGCACGACGAGGCCGTGCTCGCCGAGCCGCTCCGCGAGCTCGGCCGTCGTGACGGGCTCGCTCATGTCGCGAGCGACGCGACCGTCTCGACCTCCGCCGCGACCGACGGACGCTCAGCGCAGGCGTCGAGCCAGGCGGCGAGCGCCGGATACGGCTCGAGCGAGACGCCCAGCATCGCGCGCAGGCGCAGGATCCACGGGAGGTACGAGAGGTCGGCGAGGCCGAACCGCGTGCCCGTGAGGAAGGGCGCGGCCTGCAGCATCGCCTCGAGCCCGCGGAGCCCCAGGGCCAGCCAGCGGTCGGCGCCCTGCTGCTCGCGCCGGAAGGCGTAGTACGGATCGCCGAGCGTCTCGTCGAAGCGGAAGACGAGCAGCCGCGCCGCTGCCCGTGCGCCCGGGTCCGCCGGCAGAAGCGGCGGATCGGGGTAGCGCTCCTCGAGGTACTCGTCGATCACGACCGACTCCGGGAGGAGCCAGCCGTCCTCCTCGATGATCGGCACCCTCCCGTCCGGCGGGTTCCGCTCGATCACCCAGGCCGGGCGGTCTTCGAGGTCGACGGTGACGGTCTCGTGCGGGAGGCCCTTCTCCGCGAGCACGATCCGCGTGCGCGCGCAGAACGGGCAGCGCGGCGCGTCGTAGAGCGTGATCGACACGACTACGAGCCCTCCGCGGTCACCGTGTAGCCGTGGTCGGCGCCCTCCAGGCCGAGCACCTCGGCGAGCGCAGCGATCAGCTCGCGCGCAGGCGGCAGCTCGGCCGGCGAGGTAGCCGTCGTCGCGAGCGACTTGACCCTCTGCGGGTCGGCGCCGGTGAGCCGTGCGAGCACGGTCGGATTCGCAGCGAGCCCGATCACGTCGCCGGGTGCGAGTCGGCCGTAGAACTCCGGGACGGAGAGGTATTCGTCGACGATGCCGCCGCGCTCGAGCGCGACGAGGCGTACGACCTGGTCGACCTCGAGCGAGAGCGCCACGACGACGGCCCCGAGCCGCGACGAGAGCTCGCGCGCAAACCGCACGAGCGCGGTCGGATCGGCGTCGATCACCTCGTCGTAGACCGTCGCCCAGCCGTTCCGCGGCCCGACCACCCGGAAGCCGCGGGAGCCGATGCGCGGCGCGAACTCGCGGGCGGCGCGCTCGACATCCGCGACCGCATCCGACTGGACGTGGATCGAGGCGAACGACGTAGCCTCGTGCTCCGGCGCGAGGCGTTCCCGCAGGGTCGCAAGCGGCACGCCGAGCACGTGGAGCTGCTCCGTGAACCCCCACCGGCTGTAGACGGCGCGCGCGTCGGAGTTCCCCGCGCGCACCTCGAGGTCGAGGTTCTCGATGCCCTGGGCGTGGAGCGTCTCCGCAGCCGCGGCGACGAGCTCGGCCGCGATCCCGTCGCGCCGCGCCTCGGGGACGACGTAGAGATCGGTCAGGCGCGCGAGGCGCGGCCCGGTGAGCCGCACGAGCGCGAAGCCCACCGGCCCGTCCCGCTCGGCGAGGAACGCCAACCCGTTCTCGACGATCTCGCGGATCTCGGCGAGCTCACGGTCGTCGTCGGCCTCGACATACGGAGGCGACGGAGCCTCGCGCTCGAAGGCGCGCCAGAGCTCGTCGAGGACCGGGAGGTCGGCATCCGTCGCGAGGCGAACCGTCACGATCCGATGCTAGATGACCGATTCGAGCCCTCGCGGAACGGGCGAAACCGCCCTATGCTGTGTCGCGTCGGCGGCGGTCATCCCCCTCGACCGTCGCCGGCTCCGTTCTTTGCCCAGGGACCGGCCCGAGCCCCGAGGCAACGTCGTGCAGGTCGCCGAACGTCTCGTAGGCGACGTCCTGCTCGTCGAGCCAGACGGCGAGGGTTCGCCGCGCGAACCGCCGCTCCGCCGCGAGCGAGACGCAGCAGTCCGAGATCCCGTCGCCGACGTAGACGAACGGGCCGAGCCCCGCCACCGCCCCGCGCTTGCAGCGCTCCCCGCAGACCTCGCAGAGCGGACGATCGCGGAACATCGCGCGCCAGCCCGCGGGGTCCGGCGTGACGTTGTTCGCGACCACGCGGGCCCGAACGCCCTCCCGCTCGAGGATCGGGTCGATCAGCTCGTGGAAGCCCGCTGAGACGATCAGCGGGTCGCGCTCTGCGACGAGCTCCTCGAAGCCGCGGCGTACACGGACGTGCTCGAGCAGGTAGCTCACGACGTCGGCGAGCGGGGCGGTGACCGTCGCGATCTCCCGCGCGATCACCTCGTCGAGCGTCAGCCGCCGTCCAACCTCGTCCTCGAGCGTCCCGAACACCTCGGGATCGCCGAAGCGGTCGTTGACCATGTGGAGCGTGTCGATCTCCGTGACGGTGCCGTCCCAGTCGAGGACGAGCGCCAAGGGCTCCTCGTGTTGATTCGACACAAGCGTTGTCAGCCCGCCGGGAGCGACCAGCCGCCGTCGATCACGACGACCTGGCCGCGGATCATCTCGGCGTCCGCCGAGGCGAGGAACGAGACGACGCCGGCGAGGTCCTCCGGTGTGACGAGCCGCCCCGCAGGGTTCGCGGCGCCGGAGGCGAGCATCTCCTCGCGGTTCGGGAAGTGCTCGAGCGCGCCCGTCTCGACGACTCCAGCCGAGACCGCGTTCACGCGGATCCCACGTGGCGCGAGCTCGACCGCGAGGTAGCGGACGAGCGCCTCCAGCGCGGCCTTCGAGACGCCAACGAGCGTGTAGTTCTCGAGGACGCGGACCGAGCCCAGGCTCGAGATCGCGACGATCGACGAGCCCGGCCTCATCGCCGGCGCCGCGGTGCGCGTCAGAGAGAGGAGCGCGCGCGAGTTGGCGTTGAGCGTCCAGTCCCAGTGCTTGTCCTCCGTCTCGAGGGCCGGCCTGATCACCCCCGTCGCGGCGTTGTGCACGAGCACGTCGATCGAGCCGAGCGCCTCCACCTGCTCGGCCACCCGGCTCGAGGTGACGTTCCCGCGGACGAGCACCGGCTCGGCGCCGAGCGCGCGAAGCTCGTCGGCCGTCTCCTCCGCCGACGCGTCGGAGCGGAAGTAGCCGATCGCGACGCGTGTCGCGCCCTCGCGCGCGAGCCGTAGCGCGATCGCCTTTCCGATCCCGCGCGAGCCCCCGGTGACGAGAACTGTTTTCAATGGTCGATCGGGGACGTGCCTTCGAGGCCGGAGGCCGGCTTTGCCGGCCGGGAGGCCAGATCACCTGACACGGCGTCGCTTCGCGAGAGGAGGGGGCTCGCGGGGGAACCAGGGGTTCCCCCGCGTCGGATCCCGCGCGAGCCCCCGGTGACGAGGACCGTCCGGCCGGCGCTCACCTGTCGCCGTGCGGCAGAGGCGCCGAGGCCGGGGCGGATGACGGGATCGTCTCCCAGCCGATCCGCTCGCGCGGCTCGGGCTCCGAGTTCTCGGCCTTCGTCGACGCGTAGCCGAGCCGCTCCAGGAGCTCGACCTTCGACTCCGCGTAGGCGCGCACGGGGTCGTCGTCCGGCAGATCCGCGACCAGCTCCCGGACCCGCGCGCGGATCTGAAACGCAAACTGGGGCGTCGCGGGCCCGACGAGGGCGTCGACGTCGTCGATCGTCGGCTCGGGCATCGGCCGCCACGATAACCGACGAGATGGTTGATTCCGAATAGCCGTGACGTCCGGGGGCGCCACCGACCAAGCAGGGTGACACGGCCGAGCCTGGCCCGTACCCGAAGGTACGGGCCAGGCTCGGGCGGGGCGCCCTGCGACGTGTCGGGGGCGTCATTCGGTTCGCGGCTATTCGGAATCAATCATCTACCGTCGGCGCGATGCGCAGGCCGACGACGCTCGAGCTGATGCTGCTCGCGACGATCGGTCTGTGGTCGCTCAACCTCACGGTCAGCCGCTACATCCTCACGCACGGGCTCCAGCCTCTCGCTTACGGCAGCGTTCGCTACGCGCTCGCGTCCGCCGTGTTCTGCGCGATGACCCTTGCGGTCGAGCGCTCGCTGCGGATCGCCCGCCGCGACCTCCCGCTCGTCCTCGCCGCGGCGCTCGTGCTCTACGTCAACCAGCTGGGCTTCGTCTACGCCCTCCACGAGTCGACCGCGTCGGTGCTGGCCCTGCTGCTCGGGGCGACGCCGATCTTCGCGGCGATCGCCGGCGTGCTCCTCCGCACGGAGACCCTCTCAGGACGCTTCTGGTCGGGTGCGCTGCTCTCCTTCGCGGGCGTCGCGCTCGTGGCGCTCGGCGCGGGCGACCAGGTCTCGGGCAGCCTCGTCGGCGTGCTGCTCGGGCTGCTCACGGCGATGAGCTGGGCCGCCTATTCGATGCTGATCACGCCGCTGATGCGCCGTTATTCGGCCTCGCGGATCTCGTCCATCGTCCTCACGGCGACGTCCATTCCGCTCACCCTGACCGCCGTGCCGCAGCTCTCCAGCCAGAGCTGGAGCCTCGGCTGGGAGGTCTGGGCGCTCCTGCTCTTCGCGACACTCGGCCCGCTCGTCGCGACGAACGTCATGTGGTTCCGCTCGCTCGACCGGATCGGCCCGGCCCGCGCGACGCTCGCGGCGAACCTGCAGCCGTTCGTCGCCGCGGCGATCGCGGTGGTGCTCCTGTCGGAGTCGCTCGGCTGGCTCGAGGTCGCCGGCGGCCTCTTGATCGCGGCCGGAATCGTGGCGGCGCGACGTCGCAGCACCGCGACCCCACCGGGCGAGTAACGCGGGCGGCGCCGGTCGCCGCCCACCACGGCGAATAGCCTTCGCGGCGTGTCACCGCTTCGCCGCACCGCGCTCGCGTCGGTCGTCGCCGCGGTCTGCCTCATCGCGATCAAGCTCGTCACGGGGCTCGCCGCTGGCAGCCTCGGGCTCCTCGCGGACGCGGCGCACTCCGGCACGGACCTCGTCGCCGCGCTCCTGACGCTGTTTGCGGTCGGCGTCGCGACGAGACCGGCCGACCCGGGGCACCTCTACGGCCACGGGAAGGCGGAGCACCTGGCGGCGCTCGCCGAGGCGGCGTTTCTCGCGCTCGTCTCGGTCGGCATCGGCGCGCTCGCCGTCGCGCGCCTCGTCGGGTGGATCGACCTCGACGTCGAGCCGGCCTGGTGGGCGTTCGCGGCGCTCGGCGTCGTCGCGGCGATCGACCTCTCGCGGACGGTTGTCTCGTACCGCACCGCACAACGTCATCGGAGCGCGGCCCTCTTCTCGAACGCGATCCACTTCGGCTCCGACCTCGTCTCGACGATCGCGGTGCTCGGCGGGCTCGTCGCCGCGCGAGCCGGCTTCCCGGAGGGGGACTCGATCGCCGCGCTGTTCGTCGCCGTGCTCGTGATCTTCGCGGCGTCCCGGCTGGCGCGGCGGAACATCGACGTGCTGATGGACCGTGCGCCCGCGGATGCCGTAGAGGCCGCCAGGAACGCGATCGCGCGGCTCGATCCGCCGGTCGAGGTGCGACGGCTGCGGCTCCGCCAGGCCGCAGGGCGGACGTTCGCGGACGTCGTGATCGGCGTGTCGCCCGACGCCGCGGTCGGCCAGGGCCACGCGGCCGCCGACCGGGTGGAGGAGGCCGTCCACCGGGCGCTGCCCGAGAGCGACGTCGTCGTCCACGTCGAGCCGGCGGGGGACGAGGCGGAGCTCCTCGAGCGCGTCCGGGCCGCCGGAATGACCGTCTCGCACGTCCGCGAGCTCCACAACGTGACCCTGATCGACACGCCCGGAGGAATCGAGGTCTCGCTGCACCTAAAGCTGCCGGGCGAGCTCGACCTCGCCGCGGCGCATGCGCTTGCCGAGGAGGTCGAGCAGCAGATCCGTCAGGCCGCACCCGAGGTGTGCGACGTCCAGACCCATCTGGAGCCGCTGACCGCGCCGACGCCCGGCCGCGCGCTCGGACACGAGCCCTCCGAGATCGGCGACGTGGTCGCGGGGGTCACGGGAGGTGCGCCGCGCACCGTGCGTACGCTCGACACCGACGACGGTCTCGTCGTCCTCGTCACGCTCGGCCTCGACGGCGACACCTCGCTCGCCGCGGCGCACGACGAGGCGAGCGTCGTCGAGGAGCGGATTCGCGAGGCGCTGCCCGGTGTCGCGGACGTCGTCGTCCACACCGAGCCATAGGCGGTGGGTGTCCGGACAACGCTTGTGTGATTCAACACAAGCGTTGTTAGCCCGACGGCCTCAGGTCTCCCGCATGAATCCTTGTCGCGCCGCCGAGACGAGGGCGACCGCCTCGGGGAAGAGGACGCGCATCGCGTCCCGGAGCTGCATCGCCTGCTCGTCGGCCGACCCCGCCGCGTTGACCTGTGCGAGGGCTGCCTGGGTCAGCTCGACCGCGGTGTTGAGCGTCAACGTCGCGAACTGCTCGCGCTGCGCGTCCTTGACGCCCTCCGCCTGCTGCTCGGCGAACTCGCGCAGGCCCCGCAGGATCTCCTCGGGATCGCCGCCGAACGGGAGAAAGCCTCCGCCTTCCACGCCTCCAGGCTACTGGAGGGCGGCCAGGTAGGCCGTCTCGACGTCGCGCCACAACGCGTCCGCAACCTCGACGGCGCTCCGCATCGCAGCCGTGAAGAGCGAGGGCGCCGCCGGGTCGAGCGCCCGTTCGAGGCGCCGGGCCGCCTCGCCGATCTCCTCGAGCCGCGCGGGCGTGGCGACGTGGGGCGGCGAGCCGATCACGTGCTGAAGCGCGAGGGCGGCGTCCTCCGCCTCCGCGATCCCCTCGGGGGCCTCGGTCAGGCGAAGGGCGACGAGCTGGCCGCGGAGCTCGTCTAGGTCGCCCGGGAACGCCGCCTCCTCGGCCACCTCGCAGAGGACGGCGATCGAGACCGCGTCGCGAACGTCGCGCCGGTCGTGTATCGCGTGCCCGTCCTCGTCGAGCACCAGCCACGCCTTGGCGCCCTCGGCGTCCTCGAAGGCGCAGACGTACCGGCGCGCACCGGCGGCGGGCTCGGCGGAGAGCACCGCGGCGACCCGGTGACCGTCGGCCAGCGGCGCAGCGGACGCCGCGGTCCGCTCGAGCTCGTCCGCCAGGGCCACCGTGCCAGGATAGGCCGATGACCGCCGAGTCCACGCGCGCATCGCACGCGCAGGAGCTGTTCGCCCCGCTCGGGCCGCGGTACGACCGGATGGGCGCGCTCCTCTCCTTCGGCCAGGACCCGCGCTGGCGCCGCTTCATGGTCGAGCGCCTGCCACGCGACGGCGGACAGGTGCTCGACGTCGCCACGGGAACCGGCCTTGTCGCCGAAGCACTCCTCGCACGTGGCTTTCGCGTGACGGGCCTCGACCAGAGCCCCGGAATGCTCGCGAATGCGCGCGCGCGGTTCGGCGACCGGGTCGAGCTCGTCGAGGCGTCGGCCGACGCGCTGCCGTTCCCGGACGCGTCGTTCGACCACCTGACGTTCACGTACCTCCTGCGCTACGTCGACGAGCCTGGCGCGACCCTCGCCGAGCTCGCCCGCGTCGTGCGTCCGGGCGGCACGGTCGCGATGGTCGAGTTCGGGCTGCCGCGCGGGATCTGGCGGCCGCCTTGGGATCTGTGGGTCGGGGTCGGGCTGCCGCTCGGGGGACGCCTCGTCTCGCCTGGCTGGCACGAGGTCGGGCGCTTCCTCGGTCCGTCGATCCGCGACTTCCACGAGCGGTTCCCCGTGCCGGCGCTGCTCGAGCTGTGGCGACGGGCGGGGATCGGCGAGGTCGCGGGACGACGGATGAGCTTCGGCGCGGGTCTCGTCGTCTGGGGACGGCGCGAGTGAGCCGTCCGGCGCCCGCGTTCTACGCCCTCGGCGGCGGCGGCGCCCGGGACTACGTGACCCTCCTCCATCCGCCGTACACGGCGTGGCACCTCTCGTACGTCGTCGTCGGCGCCTGCCTGGCGGCCGTCGTCGACTGGTGGGTGCTCGGGCTCACGGTGCTCGCCTTCGGGCTCGCGATGGGCGTCGGCGCACACGCGCTCGACGAGCTGAACGGGCGCCCGCTCGGGACGGGCATCCCGTCCCGCGTGTTGATCGGCCTCGCGGTCCTGTCGGTCGCGGCCGCTTCCGCCCTCGGTATTGCCGTCGCGGTCGCGGAGACGCTCTGGATCGTCCCGCTCGTCGTTGTCGGCGCAGCGCTCGTGCCCGTCTACAACCTCGAGCTGCTCGGCGGCCGGATCCATACCGATCTCGGGTTCGGGCTCGCCTGGGGGGCTTTCCCGCTGGTGACCGCCTACGTGGCCCAGACGGGTGCGTTCAGGCTCGAGACTGCCCTTGCCGCCGCGTGGGCGACGCTGCTGTCGCTCGCCCAGCGCAGGCTCTCCCATCAGGCTCGGCGGCTACGGCGTCGGACGGCGGAGGTCGACGGGCGGCTCGTCCTCGAGGACGGGAGCGTCGAGCCGCTCACACGGGCGGCGCTGCTCGAGACGCCCGAGGCGGCGCTTCGGCTCCTCGCCGCCTCGACCGTCGTCCTCGCGGCCGGTCTCCTCGCGCTGCGGGTCTGAGTACCCTGCACCGATGGCCGCGTGGATCCTCGCCGTGTGCCTCGCCGGCGCGCTGGTCCTCGCCGCGCTCCTGTGGATCGCGCTGCGACGCGCCCGGGCGTCGTCCGTCGCAACCGACGCCCTCGTCGCGCAGGCCCGAACGGCGGTCGGCGAGGCGGTCGCCGCCGAGACCGCCGCGCACGCCGAGGAGATCCGGCGCGTGCTCGCCCGCGAGCGAGCCGAGACGGCCGCCCTGCTCGGCGTGGAGGAACGACGGCTCGCGGAGGAGCGCCGCGTCGAGTTCGAGGCGCGGGAGCAACGCTCCAGCGAGCGTCTCGCCGAAGAGCTCACGCGAGGGGAACGGCGGCTCGAGGAGCGGTTGCGAGGGTTTTCGGAGGATCTCGAACGCGCCCAGCGCCACTTCGAGGGACAACTCGCCCGGCTCGAGCAGCAGAGCCGGCAGGCAATCTCCGACGTCGAGGCACGCCTCGAGCGCGAGGCGAGCGAGCTCGGCTCGACGGCGGACGAGCAGCGGAAGACGGTGCTCCGGCTGCGCGAGGAGCTCGAGCGCGCCGCCGGACAGGCGGTCGGCGAGGCGCTCGACGAGCTCGAGGCCCAGACCTTCGAGCGCAGGCGTGCGATCGAGGAGACGACCGAGCGGCTCCGCGCGCGCGAGACAGCGATCGCCGAGTCGATCGAGCAGGGCGAGTCGGACGTGCGCGCACGCCTCGACGTCGTGCTCGTCGAGTGGGAGCGCCGCCAGACCGAACGGCTCGCGCGGGTGACCGAGCGGGAGGTCGAGCGGCACGCCCAGATCGCGATGATGGCCTTCGACGAGCGGCTCCGCGAGGCCCGCGAGGAGGCGGCGACGCGCCTTCAGCGCGAGCTCGATCGCGCGGTCGAGCTGCTCGCTCGCAACGAGCTCGCCCAGCGGCTCGACACTCGTTAGGAGTTTGTACGGCGCCCAACTTTCGGGGGGAGGGATCGTCAGAGCCAGAACGAACAACCGGGGCAAACTGTGGCCGAGACGATCGAGACACCCGTGTGGCGCCAGGACGAGCAGTCCAAGGTCGAGAGTTGGCGCCTGCACGTGCTGATCGAGGCAGGGTTCCCGCTCCCGCTCGCGGAGCGGCTCGCGGTGAGCGGCGCGGACCTCCATACCGCCGTCGAGCTCGTCTCGCAGGGCTGTACGCCGGTCACCGCCGCCGAGATCCTGCTCTAGCGATCACCGCGCAATAGGCTCCTGGAGTGGAGCCCGAGACAGGAGCCGAGCGCAAGGTCTACTCCGTCTCGGCGTTCAACCGGCGGCTGGCCGGGTATGTCGGGCGGGTGCGGGACGTGTGGGTCGAGGGCGAGGTCGCCGAGCTGCGGCGGAACCCCGCGTGGGCGACGGTGTTCCTCACGCTCAAGGATGCACGCACCGGAGCGTGCCTCTCGGCGACGATGCAGCGGGGCCGCTTCGACCGGATCGAGCCTCCGCTCGCGGAGGGCGAGCGCGTGCAGGCGAACGGAGGGCTCCAGCTCTACGAGGCGCGGGGCGACCTGAGCTTCCGCGCCGTGACGATCGAGCGCGTCGGCGCCGGCGACCACGCGGCTCGGCTCGCCGAGCTCGAACGGAGGCTCGCGGCCGAGGGCCTCTTCGCGCCCGAGCGCAAGCGCCGGCTGCCTCGCTTTCCGCGCGCGGTCGGGCTCCTTACCGGCGCGGACGCGGCGGCGCGCGGCGACGTGGTCGCGGCGATCACGACGCGCTTCCCGGCTGTTCGCCTCGTCGTCGCGGAGACGCGCGTGCAAGGCCCGTTCGCGGTCGGCGCGATCACGTCGACGCTCGGGCGGCTCGCCGCCTGCGATGGCGTCGACGTCGTGATCCTCGCGCGCGGCGGCGGCAGCTTCGAGGACCTCCTCCCGTTCAGCGACGAGCGGGTCGTCCGCGCGGTCGCGGCGTGCCCCGTGCCCGTCGTCTCGGCCGTGGGGCACGAGCAGGACGCGCCGCTCTGCGACCTCGCCGCTGACGTCCGCGCACCGACGCCCACTGCCGCGGCGCGACTCGTCGTGCCCGACCTCGACGAGCTCCGCTCCGGTCTCGACCGCGCGCGCGAGCGTCTCGAGGCCGGGACGCGACGTGCGCTGGAGCGCGACCGCGGTCGTCTCGCGCGGAGTCGGGAGCGGCTGGCGGGCGCCCCTGGCCTGCTGCTGGAGCGTCGGCGAAGCGCGCTCGACCGCGCCGCGGCGCGCCTCCAGGCGCTCTCGCCGCGGGCGACCCTCGCGCGGGGCTACGCGATCGTCCGCGCCGGCGACGCCGTCCTGCGCGACGCGTCCGAGGTCGCAGCGGGTGCGCGCGTCGAGGTCGAGCTGGCGCACGGCGCGCTCGGCGCTCGCGTCGAGGACGTGCGGCCGTGAGCGACGCGCCGACGTTCGAAGAGCTCATGCGCGAGCTCGACGAGCTCCTCTCGCGGCTCGAGCGCGGCGACGTGACGCTCGACGAGGCGCTCGCCCTGCACCGGCGCGGCGAGGAGCTCCATCGCGCGCTCGCCGAGCGGCTCGACCGGGCGCAGCTGACGATCGAGGAGCTGCGCTCGGTGGACGACGCAGACCCCCGTGACAGCGCTTCCCCGGCAGGGTAAGGTCGCGCCTGATGGCAAAGCCGAGCGCCGACCTGATCCGGGGCATCCCGATGTTCTCCGAGCTCGACGACTCCTCGATCAACCAGCTCGCGGACGACTTCATGGAGCGCGAGTTCTCCGCGGGCCAGCCGATGGCGACCGAGGGCGAGGGCGGGCTCAACTTCTTCGTCGTCGAGAGCGGCAGCGTGGAGGTCTCGGTCGGCGGCGAGGTGGTCGGCACCCTCGGACCGGGCGCGTCCTTCGGGGAGGTCGCGCTCGTCGACAAGTCGGCGCGCTCGGCAACCGTGACCGCCATCTCCCCGGTCCGGGCCTTCGGGCTTCCGGTCTGGAGCTTCAGGAGCTTCGCCGAGGCCCGGCCCGTCGTGCTCTGGAAGCTGCTCGAGCTGCTCGCCGAGCGTCTCCGCGCCGCCGAGCACCGCTAGGAGCCCGCGGAGCGTTGGATGCCGACGCGTCCGACGCCGCGCTCGTCGCCCGCTGCCTGGCGAACGAGCCGGGCGCCTGGGACGCGCTCGTCGACCGGTACGCACGGTACGTCTACGCGATCGCCGCGCGGGTGTACCGCCTCGAGCCGAGCGATGCGGAGGACGTCTTCCAGGACGTGTTCGCGCGGGTCTTCGAGCGACTCGACACGCTCCGCGACGCCGGGTCACTGCGCCCGTGGATCGCGCAGACGACGAGGCGCTGCGCGGTCGACGCGCTCCGGCGGTCCGGGCGCGAGACGCTCGTCGACGCGTTGCCGGACGGCCCGGACGACGGGCTTGCCGAGCTGGACGAGGCGATGACCGTCCACGCCGCGCTCGCAGGGCTCTCGCCCGACTGCCGCGAGATCCTCGACCGATTTTTCGCGAAGGACGAGAGCTACCGGACGATCGGGGCCGAGCTCGACCTCCCCGCCGGCACGATCGCGAGCCGCATCGCCCGGTGTCTCGCCCGACTTCGCGACGTTCTCGAGCCCGACGCAGTTTCGCGTCCGGGGAAGAAATCCGACCGCCCGCGCGTCGGGTGAGTAGGTGAAGAAGACGCCGACGACGACCCCCGAGGAACGGATCGCCGCTCTCCTCCGCGCGCTCCCTGCGCCACCGCAGGGCTGGGCCGAGGCTGCGAAAGCGCTTCCGGTCGCCCGACGAGAGCTCGACACGATCGTCGAGCGGATCGAGCGCGACGAGCGCTTCCGCGAGCTGGTGCGAGCGGACCTCGAGGCGGCCCTCCGGGTCGAGGGGGTCGAGCCGACCCCGGCCGTCGTGGCGCTTCTCCGCCGACGCCTCGAGGCGTGAGCGAGACGTCGACCGACATCTCGCTCGCGGGCCTGCCCGTCGCGCGGCTGCAGGACGTCCTCGCCGAGTCGGGCGCGGGACCGGCGGGCGGCTCCGCCGCGGCGCTCGCGGCGACGATGGCGGCGGGGCTGGTGCGGCTCGTCGCCCGTGTCTCGGCCGACTGGCCGGAGGCCCCCGGCGTCGCCGCACAGGCTTCGGCGCTCGGCGACCGCGCGCTCGCGCTCGCCGACGACGACCACCGCGCCTACGCGCGGGCGATGGCGGAGCTCGCCGAGTCCGACCACGACGCGACGCTCGGGGCCGCGCTGCGGCGATCGGCCGAGGTCCCGCTGCACATCGCCGAGACCGCGGCCGACGTGACGTTGCTCGCCGCTCTCGCCGCGCGCGACGGAAGCGCGACGGTGCGCGCCGACGCCTGGGCCGCCGCCGCGCTCGCCGAGGCGGCGACAACCTCGGCCGCGCGCCTCGTCCACGTGAACCTCGCGACGCGCCCAGCCGACGATTTCACTAGGCGCGCCGACGATGCGATCCGTACCGCGGCGGGCGCGCGGGAGGCGGCGCTCTCCTCGTCGTGAGCGCGCGCCCCGTTCCCGCCTGGAGCCTGCCGCCCGGCGACGCGCCGGCCGTGGAAGCGCCCGGCCCGTGGCGCGAGGCGCTCACGCGCGAATGGGCGATCGGCGACTCGCGGGGGGCTGTCGACGTCTGCATCGTCGACAGCGGCATCGAGGCGGGTCACCCGCTTGTCGGCCCCGTCGCGAGCGCGCGTGCCGTCGCGCGCGGCGAGGACGGCTCCGTCCAGATCGTCGAGGACGAGCTCGGCGACGTCGTCGGTCACGGAACCGCGTGCGCCGGGATCGTCCGCTCGCTCGCCCCCGACTGCCGGCTCCATTCCGTGCGGGTGCTGGGCGCAGGGAACAGCGGCGCCGGCGACCTGATCCTGGCGGGCCTGCGCCACGCGATCGATTCCGGCCACCGCGTGATCAACCTGAGCCTCTCCACGACGAAGCGAAGGTTCGCGGAAGAGCTCCACGAGCTCGCGGACGATGCGTACTTCAAGGGCACGGTGATCGTCGCGTCCGCGCACAACCTGCCGGTCGACAGCTACCCGTGGCGGTTCTCGTCGGTGATCTCGGTCGGGAGCCACGAGCGCCCCGATCCGCTGACCTGGTACGCGAACCCCGACCCACCCGTCGAGCTGTTCGCGCGCGGCGTGGACGTCGACGTCGCATGGCTCGGCGGCGGGACGCTCCGCTGCACCGGGAACAGCTTCGCGGCCCCGCACGTCGCCGGGATCTCGGCGCTCGTGCTCGCGAAGCACCCGGAGCTGACGCCGTACCAGGTCAAGACGGTTCTCCGCCTGACCGCGACGAACACGGAGGGAACGCCGTGAGCGACGAGCAGCGCGCAGCAGCCGCCGGAGTGCTCGGCGGCGACGAGGAGACGTACCGCGCCCTGCTCCAGTCGATCGTGGACGTCGCGCGGGCGATCTTCGACGCCGAGGCCTCGTCCGTGTTCCTCTACGACGAGGACGCTGACGAGCTCGTCTTCGAAGCCGTCTCCGGCCAGGGCGGCGACACGCTCGTCGGAACGCGGTTCCCGTCGAGCACGGGCATCGCCGGGTTCGCGCTCGTCACGCGCCAGCCGCTCGTCGTCGACGACCTCTCCAACGACCCGCGCTTCTCCCGCGACCGCGCGGCCTCGACGGGGTACGTCCCGAACAGCATCGTGGCGTCGCCTCTCCTGCACGACGAGCGAGCGCTCGGCGTCCTCTCCGTCCTCGACCGTAACGCCGAGCGGCCGTTCGGCGTCGCGGAGCTCGAGCTGCTCTCCCGCTTTTCGACCCAGGCCGCGATCGGCCTCGACCTCCTCCTCCGCGCCAGGCGCGCGCGCTCCGCGCTCGCCGGGGAGGGCAGCGCGGCGCTCGTCGCGCGCGTCGCGTCGCTGCTCGACCAGGAGGAGGGCGACGAAGGCGGGCGACTGCTCGAGGCGCTCGAGCGCGTGCTTGCCTCGCGCCGCACCTAGAGGCTTGATGCGGGTTATGGGCCCGCACACGAGAGACGGCGCCCGAGGCGCCGTCTCTGTACCGGTTCGGCCCCCCGCGGGAAGGCCGGTCAGAACCTGAGCCTCAGATACCGCCCCCGTGGTTCTCGGGCTCGCTGCCGCCACCGTGGTTCTCGGGCTCGCTGCCGCCACCGTGGTTCTCGGGCTCGCTGCCGCCACCATGGTTCTCGGGCTCGCTGCCGCCGCCGAACAAATGCCCCTCGAAGTCCTCGTCCTCGACCTCGGCCTCGTCAGTGCGCTTGTCCTGGTCGTCTGACACTGTGTCCCTCCTCGTTGGGTCGGTGCCGAATGGCCCTTTCATCCACCCGACGCGCGAGTGGGGTGAAATCTTCCCTCGTTTCTGGTGTGGTTGGCAACCCCGGTGGTCGAATCGATCCAGACCGAGACCGAAGGTCGCACGCGCGCCGCGCTGCGCGCGCTCGCGGCGGTCTTCTCGAACCCCGCCCTGCGCCGCCTGCAGCTCGCGTGGATCGGCTCGATCCTCGGCGCATGGGCGTACATCGTCGCGCTCGGCGTCTATGCCTACGACCAGGGTGGCCCCGCGGCTGTCGGGCTCGTCGGTCTGATCCGGTTCCTCCCGGCCGCCGTCCTCGCTCCCTTCACCTCGTCCCTCGTCGACCGGTTCTCCCGGGTCAAGGTGATGGTCTGGAGCGACGTCGTCCGGGCTGCGCTGATGATCGGCGCTGCCGTGACGATCGCGGCGGACGGGCCCGCTCCGATCGTCTACGCACTCGTCGCTTTCTCGGCAATCGCGAGCACGGTGTTCCGGCCGGCGAAGTCCGCGCTGCTCCCCGCTCTCGTGACCTCGCCCGGCGAGCTGACCGCGGCGAACGCCGCGTCGAGCACGCTCGAGAGCGTGGGGATGTTCCTCGGGCCGGCGCTGGGTGGGGTGCTCCTTGCGATCTCGAGCCCGTCGGTCGTGTTCGCAGCGAACGGGTTGGCGTTCGTCTGGTCGGCGGTTCTCGTCTTCGGGCTTCGGGCGTACGAGCCCGCACGGATGCCTATCGCGCGCGACGCGAGCCGTCCGGTCGTGTCGACGGTCATGGCGGGGATCTCGACGATCGTTCACGAGCAGGCCTTGCGCACCCTCGTCGGTCTCTACGGCGCGCAGACTCTCGTTGCAGGCGCGGTGAACGTCCTCGTGGTCGTCGCGGCCTTCCGACTGCTCGACCTCGGCGAGGCCGGCGTGGGGCTGCTGTACGCCGCGCTCGGCGTTGGCGGCCTCATAGGCGGCTTCGTCGCGGTCGTGCTCGCCGCGCGCGGACGCCTCGCCCGGGACTTCTCGATCGGGCTCGCGCTCTTCGGGCTCCCGCTCGCGCTGATCGGCGGGCTGCCGACTGCGTTCGTCGCCGTGGTCGCCCTCGGGATCGTCGGCATCGGCAACTCGCTGGTCGACGTGAACGCCCTGACGATCATGCAAAGAGCTGTCCCGGACGCCGTCCTCGGTCGGGCGCTGGGCGCACTCGACGGGCTGATGCTCGCCACGCTCGGCCTGGGCGCGCTGCTCGCGCCGGTACTCGTGGACGCCGTCGGGGTCAAGGCCGCGCTCGTGGCCACGGGCGCGCTCCTGCCGGTGCTGGCGCTCCTGACGCGCCCGCGGCTGAGTGCGATCGACAGCGCAGCGGCGGTGCCGGAGGCGACCGGACTCCTGCGCGGCGTCGCCCTGCTGGCGGTGCTGCCCGAGCCCGTGCTCGAGCGGCTCGCGCTCGAGTCGGGGGCGGCGACGTATCCGGCGGGCGCGACGATCCTGCGCGAGGGTGATCCGGGCGACCTCTTCTACGTCGTCTCGAGCGGGACCGTCACGATCCTTGGCAAGGAGTTCGGGCCTGGCGAAGCGTTCGGCGAGATCGCGCTTCTGCGCGACGTCCCGCGCACGGCGACCGCGACCGCCGTGACCGACGTCTCGCTCGTGACGCTCGAGCGGGGCCCCTTCGTGGCCGCGGTCACGGGGCACGCGCCCAGCGCGGCAGAGGCGGACACGCTGATCGCCGCCCGCCTCGGGTCGCTCAGCGCTCGAAACTCCTCGTCGGTGTGACGAGCTCCTCCTCGGACTGGTGCTCTTCGAAGTCGTCGAGCACGTCCTCGGCCGACGACGCCTCGTCCTCCTCCATGCGGCGGAGGGATGCGAACGACAGGCCCTCGCGGGCGAGCATCACGAGCCCGACGCCGACACCGACGGACATCTCGACCGCCTGGAGCACGAGGCCGAAGGCGAACCCGGTGCCGTAGTCGACGCCGTACGAGACGAGCGGTAACGCGACGGCGGCCTGGAGGAGCCCGATGTTGCCGGGCCAGAGCGGGAAGATCGTCGCGACGTTCATCAGCAGGAGCACGAGCGCGGCGGCCGGGAGCGGGACACCCATGTCGAACGCGGCCGTGACCGCCCACACCGCGAGCAGCTGGAAGACCCAGCCGAGCAACTGGAAGAAGCCGGCGGCGACAGCGGCTCCCGGGGTGCGGAGCACCGCGAGCCCTTGCTGCGCCATGGTCAGCAGCCGCCGCACGGTGCCGAGGCCGTCGACGTGCACGCGTCCGCTTTCGCGCCGCGCCGTGATCACGCCGACCGTGAAGAGCGCGAGCCCGACGAGCCCGACGACGACGAGGCCGGTGACCGCCCAGTGGGGGATCTTCGCGGTCGCCAGGACGTAGGCGACGAGCAGCGCGATCGGGAAGAGGTCGAACAGACGGTGGGCAAAGACCGTCCCGAGCAGCGTCGCGCTCGTCCCGGGCTGCCTGTTCGGCAGATGCCTGCGCAGGACGGCCACGCGTGCGAGCTCGCCGGCCCGCGCGGGCAGGACGGCGTTCCCCAGGAGGCCCACGCCGAACGCGGAGAACACCTGCCGGAACCGCGGGAGTGGCTCGGGGAGCGCCTGCCGGATCGTCAGGTTCCACGACATCACGCGGACGAGCACCGAGATCAGGTTGAGAATCACGCCGACGACGACCCAGCGCCAGCTGACGAAGTCGAACGCGTGGTAGACGGTGTTCCACTCCGGACCGCGCCACCAGATCGCGAGCAGCGCGACGACGAGCGAGCCGAGGACGAGGACGCCCCGCGCCCAGGGGTTCTCGTACAGCGCGAGGAGCCGCTTCACGCGGCCTGCGCCTCCGCCTCCGTCCCCGTCACGCGGTCGTAGATCTCCTCGAGCCGGCGGGCGATGTCACGCCACGAGTAGCGCTCCTCTGCGAGCCGGCGTGCGGCGGCGCCCATCGCCACGCGCCGCGGCTCGTCCGCGAGCAGCGCCTCGACGGCATCGACGAGCGCGTCGACCGATCCCGCGGGGACCGGGACGGCGGTCTCCGCGGTGACGACCTCGCGGTAGCCCTCGATATCCGAGGCGACGACGGGAGTCGCACAGGCGAATGCGCGGGTCAGCACCATGCCGAAGCTCTCGCCGCCCAGCGATGGCGCGACGAGCGCCTTCGTCGAGCGAAGCAGATCCGTGAGCTCGTCCTGGGAGAGAAACCCCACGACGTCGATCCCGTCATCGGGGACGCCGAGCCGCGTGAGCAGCAGCCGGACGGCGAGGGGATCCGCGCCGGCGACGACGAGCCGCGCGCTCGTCCGACGGCGGATCTCAGGCCACGCACGAAGGAGCACGTGGAGGCCCTTACGCGGCTCGTGCCGGCCGGCGAAGACGATCGTGTGCTCCCGGCCGGCGGGGTCGGCTGTTTCGGGGATCAGCACGCCGTTCGGGACGATCTCGAACGGCCCGTCGAGCCAGGCCTCGACCGAGGCGCGTGCCCGTTCCGAGACGGCAATCCGCTGGTCGACCCGCTCCATGAGGAAGCCCCAGCCGGGCATCCCGAGCCGCATCCAGCCGAGGTCGCCAGAGGCATGATGGGTCGCGACGATCGGCGTCCTCGCGAGCGCGAGCACCGCGACGCAGATCGCCGGGGTCATCGGCTCGTGGAGATGGAGCACGTCGAACCGCTCCCGCTCGAGCACCCGGCGGATGCGGAAGAACGACCGCGGGCTGAGGACGATGTTCGGCAGCGAGCCGTTCGCGGGCACGATCACCGACCGCCCGACGGGGATCACGTTCGCGGGCGGGTTCCCGTGGCGCCCCACCCGGGGATGGAGGGCACGCGTGAACTGGCCCGGCGGGTCGTTCCCCATCACGAGCCGCACGTCGTGCCCGCGCTCCTCGAGCGATGCCGCCTGAAGCTCCGCGTGCTCGACGACCGCCCCCCAGAACGACCACGAGAACGGCACGACGATGCCGATCTTCACGCCGCCAGCCTAACTGGAGCGGGCGGAAAGCCCAGCGTGCTCGGCCGAATGCATGACCGTGGCGGCCGGAGGGCGATTCACTCGCCCGGGAGGCCACTCATTCCTCGGCGGGCAGCCGCGCTGAAGAAGGGCTCGTGGGGGAAACTGGTTTCCCCCACGTTGCTAGGCGGTGGCGCCGGGGCGAACACGTTCCCAGGCGTCGGCGAGCACGTCGAGCTCCGCATCGTCGAAGCGCGCAAGGAAGCGCTGCCTGACTCCTTCGATGAGCGTCGGGCGCGCCTCGATCAGGGCCTCGCGCCCTTCGTCGGTAAGACGCGCATACATCACACGACGGTCCTCCGAGCAGCCCTCGCGCACGACGAGCCCGGACCGCACGAGCCGGTCGACGAGGCGCGTCACGCCGCTCTGGCTGAGGAGCACGGAGTGCGCAAGCTCGCTCATCGTCAGCTTCCCGCAGGGCGCCGCGTCGAGATAGAGGAGCACCTCGTAATGCGCGAGCGGCAGGGCATGCGTGAGCTCGAGCTCCGTGTTGAGCTCCCGCACGATGCCCGAGTGCACGCGGAGGAACCCGCGCCAGGCGGCGAGCTCGCGCGCACTCAGCTCCGGGAGGGACGTTTGCATCCACAACTATGGTAGTTGCTGTTCGGCACGCGTTCACACGCGGACGGCCGCCGCCAGAAGATCGGAGAGAGGATGCAGCTCGAGGGAATCCACCACGTGACGTGCATCACGGGCGACGCGCCCGGGAACGTCGCCTTCTACACGGGGGTGCTCGGCCTCCGGCTCGTGAAGAAGACGGTCAACCAGGACGACCCGTTCGTCTACCACCTCTTCTACGCCGACGAGCAGGGGAGCGCCGGCGCGGACATCACGTTCTTCGAGTATCCAGGGGCCCGCCGTGGACGGGCGGGCGCGGGGATGGTGCACCGCGTGACCTTCCGCGTCGCCTCCGAGGAGGCGATCGACTTCTGGGAGTCGAGGCTCGGCGAGCACGGCGTGCGCGTCACGCGCGAGCCGGGTGCGCTCCGGTTCGAGGACCCGGAGGGCCTGGGTCTCGAGCTCGCCGTGTCGGACGTGCCCGACGAGCCGCTCGTGGCCCGTCACCCGGAGATCCCCGAGGAGCATGCGCTGCAGGGGTTCGGGGGCGTGCGCGCGTTCGGGCCGGAGCCCGAGCGGAGCCGCGACCTGCTCGAGGACGTCATGGGCTTCCGCCCGACCGGCGACGCGTCCTGGGAGCTGCGCGGGCGCGCGCGCGGAGGGCTCTACGCCTACGATCCGTCACCCGGCTCGGGCGTTCCCGGCGCGGGCACCGTCCACCACGTCGCCTGGTCGTCGACGATGGAAGACCACGAGGCCTGGCAGCGGCGGGTCACCGAGGCGGGCATGCACGCCACGCCCGTAATCGACCGATTCTGGTTCCGCTCCGTCTACTTCCGCGAGCCGAGCGGCGTGCTCTTCGAGCTGGCGACCCTGGGGCCGGGGTTCGGGATCGACGAGGATCCGGCGCACCTCGGCGAGAAGCTGATCCTGCCACCTGCGTTCGAGCACTTGAGGCCCCGAGTCGAGCAGGAGCTGACGCCGCTCCCCGACCCACGCGTCGCGTGGACAACGTAGCGGCGGCCGAGCCGCTCGTCGCGCGCTGGCGCGACGCGGCCGCGGAGCCCGCGGGGGCGCTCGTGCTGTTGCACGGGCGCGGCGCGGACGAGAACGACCTCTTTCCGCTGCTCGACCTGCTCGACCCCGAGCGGCGACTGGTGGGCGTGACCCCGGGCGGCCCGTTCCATCTCCCGCCGGGTGGCCGTCACTGGTACGCGCTCGGCGGGATCCCGACGCCCGACTCGACGACGTTCTTCGCGACGGCGCCCCGCCTGGCCGCGTTCCTCGACGCGCTTCCCGTGCCGATGGAGCGCACCGTGCTCGGCGGGTTCTCACAGGGGGCCGTGATGAGCTGGGCGATGGCCCTCGGGCCCGATCGTCCTCGGCCCGCCGCGGTCGTCGCGCTGTCCGGGTTCCTCCCCCGCGTCGAGGGGTACCCGCTCGACCCGGCGAAGCTCGCGGGCGTCCCCGTCGCGGTCGCCCACGGCACCCTCGACCCGGTGATCTCCTCCCGCTTCGGCGTCGAGGCCGCGGAGACCGTCGCCGCGGCCGGAGCCGATCTCCTCCGGCTCGAGAGCGAGGTCCCGCACATGGTCGACCCCGCCTGGATCGAGCCGCTGCGCGACGTGGTCGCGCGCGCGACGTCCGTCTGAGACCTGCGTCGCGACATTCGAACGCCTCCGTAGACTCCGCGGATGGTCCTCGCCGACGTCGGGCTCGCCGAGCTGCACACCCACCTCGGCGGCTCGGTCGCCTCGGACATGATGTGGAGCCTCGCGCACGAGCAGGGGATCGCGCTCCCGGTCAAGGACTACTGGGAGTTCGACAAGCTCGTCACGGTCTCCGATCCGCGGGGCGTGCCCGACCTCGACGCGCTCGACGCGATCTACCACTGGACGGAGCTGATCCAGTCCTCGCCGTTCGCGGTCGAGCAGTCCGTCCACGGCGCGATCGGCGGCGCATATCGCTCGCAGGGCATCACGACGCTCGAGGTTCGCTTCAACCCGATGAAGCGGAACCGGGGCGGCGAGCGCGACCTCGACCACATCATCCTCGCCGCGAGCCGAGGCCTCGACATCGCCCGGCTCGAGTACCCGCAGGTGCGTGCGGGCCTGATCCTGATGATGGACCGGACGTTCAGCGCCCGGCAGAACGAGATCATCGTCGAGAAGGCGATCCGCTGGGCGAGCCGCGGCGTCGTCGGCGTCGACATCGCCGGCCCGCGCCCCGGTGGCGACCGGTACGACTACACGCAGATCGCGCCGATGGTCGCGCTCGCGCGGTCGGCCGGTCTCGGCGTGACGATCCACGTCGGCGAGGAGGGGGTGACGGGCGGCGAGGAGATCGGCGAGGTCGTCGAATCGCTCCGACCGGACCGGATCGGGCACGGTGTCCTCGCTGCCCGCGACCCGGAGCTGATGCGCCTCCTCCGGGAGGCCGACGTCACGCTCGAGATCTGCCCGACCTCGAATCTCCTGACGCGCGCGCTCGGGAGCGAGGAGGAGCTTCGCGAGACCCTCCGGCGCTTCGTCGAGCACGGGGTCGCCTTCACGATCGCGACGGACGGGCCGGAGATGATGCGGACGCACCTCCGCGACGAGCTGGCGCTCGTGTCCCGGATCGGCGCGCTGGACGATCAGGAGCTCGCGCAGGCAAACGCCCGGGGCCATGCGGCCTCGTTCGTCGGCCGGGGCGAGCCGGGCTAGGCGGCCGGAGGCGCCGAGCCGCCGGTGCCAGGCCCGGGCTCCGCGCTTTCGGCAGCGTCGTCGCCGTGCGTGAGGTCGGAGACGACGTCCTTCGTCTCGTCGACCGCGTCGCTGGCGACGTCGCCCGCCTTGTCCCACGCATCGCCGGCGGCGTCCTGCGCCTTGTCGACGACGGGCGCCGCCTTGTCGGCCACGTCTCCCGCCGTCTCCTTCGTCCGTCCGAGGAGCTTGTCGAGGAATCCCATGGCTGGGACCATACGGCCGCGCGCCGCCACCCGCAAACGCGAACGAGCGGGATCGAATCCGCGTCGACCGTCGTTGTGACGTTCGTGCACCGTCCTCGCGCCATCTCACTCTGCGAGCCTGGCCGCCGTTTCCTCCTGCATGAGGGGCTCGTCCCGGGTCCGCCTCTGGACCGCGCTGTGGATCGTCTACCTCGTCTGGGGCTCCACGTACCTGGCGATCAAGATCGCCGTGCGCACGCTGCCGCCCCTCCTCACCGCGGGCACGAGGTTCCTCGCCGCCTCGGCGATCCTCGCGCTGATTGCGGTCGTCGCCCGGCGCTCGCTCCGCGTCGCGCCGCTGGAGGCGCTCTCGGCGGCGGCGCTCGGCGTCGCGCTCCTCACGCTCGGCGTCGGGCTCGTGCACGTCGCCGAGACGCGCATCGACTCGGGCGTCGCCGCGATGATCGCCGGCTCGGTGCCGCTGCAGATCGTCATCCTCCGCCGGATCACCGGTGAGCGGGTCGCGCGCGCGACCGCGCTCGCGGCATGCGTGGGCCTCGTCGGCCTCGGCTTCGTGGTCGGCCCCGGCTGGAGCGCCGGAGGCTCCGAGGCGATCGGGCTGCTGATCATGGTCGCCGCGTCCGTCTCCTGGTCGCTCGGCTCCTTCGCCGCCCGGCGCCTGCGCTTGCCGAATGACGCGTTCGTCGCGTCGGCGTACGAGATGCTGGGCGGCGGCGCGGTGCTCGTCGTCGCCGCGGTCGCCGCGGGCGAGCTCGGCGACCTCGACGGCTCGGCCCTCCAGCCGGGCCCGGTCGCGGCCTGGGTGTACCTCACGATCATGGGCTCCGTGATCGGCTTCAGCGCCTACGCCTGGCTGCTCGGGAACGCGCCGATCTCGCAGGTCGTCACGCATCAGTACGTGAACCCGCTCGTCGCGGTCGGGCTCGGGGCGTCGCTGCTCGACGAGCGCCCGGGACCGGCAACGCTCGTCGGCGCGGCGCTGATCGTCGGCGCGGTCGTCGTCACCGTGAGCCGCGAGGGCCGGACGACGCCGGCGCCGGTGCAGGGACCTACGTCTCGACCTGCGTCCGTTGCGCCGCGAGAAACTCGAGCAGATCCGACCGGGTGACGATCGCGACGGGCCTGCCCGCCTGCCCGACGAGCACGGCGCCGCCCGATCCCGGTCAGCTCCTGGAAGACGTCGTCGATCGACGCGGCGGCGTCGAGGGCCGCGAGCGGCGGCTGCATCGCGACCGCGACGTCCTCGTTCAGCGCGTCCGGGTTGCGGAAGACCCGATCGAGCAGGCTCCGCTCCTGCAACGAGCCGACGACGTCCGTGAACGCGTCGGCAGGCCGAGTGCGCACGACGGGCAGCTGAGAGATCCCGTACTGCTGGAGCAGGTCGATCGCGCTCCCCACCTTCTCGTGCGCCTCGACGACGACGAGCTCCGGCACGCCGCTCTCCTCCGCGCGCCTGAAGCGGATCACCTCGTCGACCGTCGGCGCGGGGGCGCGCCGCTCCATGAACCCGTACTGGATCATCCAGTTGTCGTCGTAGAACTTCGAGAGGTACGAGCGGCCGCCGTCCGGGAACGTCATCAGGACGGTCGAGCCGGGGCCGAGCCTCCGCGCGACCGCGAGCGCGACCCACGCCGTCGAGCCGCAGGAGCCGCCGACGAGGAGCCCCTCCTCCCTCGCGAGCCGCCGCGCGGTGAGGAACGAGTCGCGGTCGGACACGCGGATCCATTCGTCCACGACCGAGGGGTCGAGCGTCTCGGGCCAGGTGTCCTTGCCGATTCCCTCGACGAGATACGGATGCGTCGGGTGGGCGTCGTCGGACGTGAAGACCGACCCCTCCGGGTCCGCGCCGACGATCAGGACGTCGGGCTTGCGCTCCTTGAAGTACCGGCCGATCCCGGAGATCGACCCGCCGGTGCCGACGGAGACGACGATCGCGTCGACCTCGCCGCCCGTCTCCTCCCAGAGCTCGGGTCCCGTCGTCTCGTAGTGGGCCTCGGGGTTGGCCGCGTTCGAGTACTGGTCGGGCTTGAAACCGCCGGGGATCTCCTCGGCGAGGCGGTCGGAGACGGAGTAGTAGCTCTCCGGCGAGTCGTGCTCGACCGCCGTCGGCGTGATCACGACCTCCGCGCCGTATGCCCGGAGCGTCGAGATCTTCTCCTGGCTCATCTTGTCGGGCATCACGAAGATGCAGCGATAGCCCTTGTGCGCGGCCGCGATCGCGAGCCCCACGCCGGTGTTGCCCGACGTCGGCTCGACGATCGTCCCGCCCGGGCGGAGCCGGCCGTCGCGCTCGGCGGCCTCGATCATCGCGAGCCCGATGCGGTCCTTGTTCGACCCGCCCGGGTTCATGAACTCGAGCTTGGCGAGCAGCGTCGCGCCGGTCTCGCGGCCGAAGTCGACGAGCCGGACGAGCGGCGTCGAGCCGACGAGATCGAGGACGGTCGGGTACGTGCGCGCCATTGCCGCGGGCAGCCTAACCCGCGGCCGTCAGGCGGTCGTGATGCGGCGTGCGCCCTCGACGGCGCCGCTGCGCTCGCCCAGAGGCTCGATCTCGACCCGCTCGCCCGTCTGCGGCGCGTGGATCATGCGGCCGTGGCCGATGTAGATCCCGACGTGGCCGAGGCCGTGGAAGAAGACGAGGTCGCCCGGCCGAAGCTGCGAGAGGGAGACGAACCGACCGGTCGAGTAGAGCGCCGCTGCGTTGTGCGGAAGCGCCACCCCGAGTCGCCCATATACCCACATCACGAGGCCGGAGCAGTCGAACCCGCCGGGTGAGGCGCCGCCGTACACGTAGGGCACGCCCAGCTGCGACCGCGCGATCTTCACCGCCCGCTCCGCGAGCGTCGGCTCCTTCGGCGGCGGGACGAACTGCGCAGGGCTCTCGACCGACCCGGGCAGGAGGGGCTTTGCGGCCGCGTGTGCCGTGCCCACGAGAAGCGCCCCGCAGAGGACGCAGGCGACCGCGAGCATGACGAGACGACGAGGCATCGGCAAGGGAAAGAGGGGCACGGGACGGCGTCAAGGGTCGTGCCCCGAAGGGCGCGCCGTCGGTGTCGAGACCGCAGGACGGTACCAGCCCCCTGCGAGCCGCGGGGACAGAACGGACCGGCCGTAGGGCTAGTGACAGACGGCCGGAATCCCCCGCTTCGACCGCTTTGCCAGCTCGGTGCTTTGCGACCGCGACAGCCGGACGCCGAAGGCGGCGGCCTTCAGGGATGTGCCCCGCCGCAGCCGGGGATCGAGCGACGGGAATCCGCTCCTGCGGATTTCCCGCTTCGCGAGCAAGCTCTCAGTGGCGGAAGTGGCGGCGGCCGGTCACGACCATTGCCGCGCCGGCATCGCGGACGGCCTCGAGCACCTCGCCGTCTCGCTTCGAGCCGCCTGGCTGGATGATCGCCGCGACCCCGGCCTCGAGCGCGACGCGCGGACCGTCCGCGAAGGGGAAGAAGGCGTCCGAGGCGAGCACGGCTCCCTCGAGCGAGTGACCGAGCTCGCGGGCCTTGTCCACCGCGATGCGGACGGCGTCGATGCGGCTCGTCTGCCCGCCGCCGATGCCGAGCGTCTGCCCTCCGCGAGCGATCACGATCGCGTTGGAGACGACGTGCTTGGCGATCGTCCACGCGAAGAGGAGATCGTCCCACATCGCGGTGTCCGGGTCGCCGCAGACGACGTCCATCGCGTCGAGCGGGTCGCCGTCCGTGTCGCGGTCCTGGACGAGCAGTCCGCCGAGGACACGCTGGAAGTCGCGTTCGCTCGAGACGAAGCTGCGGCGCTCGGCGTCGACGAGGACGCGGATCCCGGGCTTCGCCTCGAACGCGGTCAGGGCTCCACGGTCGTAGCCGGGCGCGAAGAGCACCTCGACGAACTGCTTGGCCATGGTTCTCCCGAGCTTCGCCGTGACCGGCCTGTTCAAGGCCACGACTCCGCCGTACGCGGAGATCGGGTCGGCCGCCTGCGCCTTCGTGAAGGCCTCCTCGATCGTCTTGCCGAGCGCCACCCCACACGGGCTTCCGTGCTTGACGACCACCGCGGCGGGCCCCTCGAGCTCGAGCAGCAGCAGCCGGGCGGCGGACAGGTCGCCGAGGTTGTTGAAGGAGAGCGGCTTGCCCTGGATCTGCTCGACCCGAGCGAGCAGATGCGTCCGGGCGCCGCGCTGCGTGTAGTAGACGGCTCGCTGGTGCGGGTTCTCCCCGTACGCCAGCTCTGCGTAGCGGTCGAACACCGGCACGTAGGTCTCGGGGAACACGTCCTCCCGACCGAACCAGGCGGCCACGGAGGCGTCGTACGCGGCCGTCGTCTGGAACGCGCGTCCAGCGAGCTCCCTCCGGGTCTCCAGCGACACCTCGGCGCGGGCCCGGAACTCCTCGAGCACCGGGCCGTAGTCGATGGGCCGGCAGAGCGCCACGACGTGCGCGTGGTTCTTCGCGGCGGCGCGGAGGAGCGCTGGGCCGCCGACGTCGATCTGCTCGATTGCGTCCTCCCAGGCGACGTCGAGCCGTCCGACCGTCTTCTCGAACGGGTAGAGGTTCACGCAGACGAGGTCGATCGGCTCGATCCCGTGCGCGGAGAGCTCGGCCAGGTCGGCCGGGACGTCTCGTCGGGCGAGGATCCCGCCGTGCACCGCGGGATGGAGGCTCACGACGCGATGGCCGAGGAGCTCGGCAAAGCCGGTCAGGCTCTCGAGGGTGGTCACCGGGATCCGCTCGTCGCTGAGGGCTTTCGCAGTACCGCCGCTCGCGAGCAGCTCGACGCCGAGCCCGTGGAGCTCCCGCGCGAACGCGGCGATCCCCGTCTTGTCGTAGACAGAGAGCAGCGCGCGCCGGATCGTCACGCGCGCTCCTGGCCAGCCGCCGCTCCCGCCCGGCGGAGCCGGGCTCCGCAGCGGCCTGACGCCGCACGCGGCACGGTGCTCTCCGGGCCCGTATTGCCCATACTGTGCCCTCCGGCCCCGCACCGCGAGCGGCGCCCCAGGAACGCGCGGGCGTCGTAGGTCGGCACGGGTCTCATGCGGCGACGAGCTCCCGGACGACGTCGGGCAGGAGGGAATGCTCGACCGCCTGGACGCGGGCGCGCAAGCTCTCGGGCGTGTCGCCCGCTTCGACCGGGACGCGCACCGCGCGGATCACGGGCCCGGTGTCGACGCCCTCGTCGACCCAGTGCACCGTCGCCGCGGTCTCCCGAACACCTGCCGCGAGGACGTCCTCGATCGGGTGCGCGCCGGGAAACTCGGGCAGCGGCGCGGAATGCGTGTTGACGACGCGCCGGCCGAAGGCCTCGAAGAACTCGGGTCGTAGGACGTGCATGTAGCCGGCGAGCACCGCCAGCTCGACGCCCCGCTCCCGTAGCCAGGCCGCAAGCGCCACATCCCGGGCCTCCCGGCTCGGGTAGGCCTCGAGCGCGAACGTTCGGGTGGCGATCCCGGCCGCCTCGGCGCGACGGAGCGCCCTCGCGTCGGCGCGGTTCGACGCGACCGCGACGATCGGGAGACCCGCGTCGATCAACGCCTGGAGGTTCGTGCCCTCGCCGCTGACCAGGACGCCGATCACGCGTCGCCCCACTCGACCCCGTCGACGCCCGCCTCGAGACGCCCGATGACGAGGTCACCTGGGCCGACGTCGCTCTCCGGCACCACGGCGCAGTAGCCGATGCCGATGTTGAAGACGCGCCGCAGCTCGTCCTCGGCGATGCCCTGCTCGGCGAGCCAGTGGAACACGGCGGGGCGCTCCCAGCCGGACGGGTCGACGACCACGCCGACGCCCTGCGGCAGCACACGCGCGAGATTGCCGGCGATGCCGCCGCCCGTGATGTGCGCCAGCGCGCGTACGTCGGCACGGCGCCGCAGCGCGCGGACGTCGTCGAGATAGCAGCGCGTCGGCGGCAGCAGGAGCTCCGCGTCGATCTCGTCGTCCCCGACCAGGCGGCGGACGAGGGAGAAGCCGTTCGCATGGATCCCGGCCGAGCGAAGGCCGAGGACGACGTCGCCCGCCGCGACGCGCGAGCCGTCGACCAACGCGTCCCGCCGAACGAGGCCGACGACGGTCCCGCAGAAGTCGAGCTCCTCCTCGCGGTAGATCCCGGGCAGCTCGGCGGTCTCTCCGCCGAGGATCGCGCACCCTGCGGCGCGGCAGACGTCGGCCGCGCCCTCCACGAGCTCCACGACCTGCTCCGGGTCGATCGTGCCCGCAGCGACGTAGTCGAGGAAGAAGAGCGGCTCGGCGCCCGTGGTCGCGACGTCGTTGATCCCGTGCGCGGCGAGGTCGGCGCCGCACCAGCGGAGCGCCCCGGCGCGGCGCGCGAGGGCGAGCTTCGAGCCGACCGAGTCCGTCGAGGCGGCGAGCAGCCGCTCGTCGTCGAGCGCGAACACCCCGGCGAACGTCCCGAACGCGCCGACAACGCCGTCGGTGCGCGTCGACTCGACGGCTGCGCGCAGGCGCTCGACCACCGCGCCTGCGGTCGCGAGCGAGACGCCTGCGGCGGCGTACGTCTGCTCGTCTCGAGACATCGTTTCGAGCCTATCGAGGCGCGCGGAGGGGCGTCATGCCCCTTCGCTGGATTCGCCCTCGGCGAATGAGTGGGGCGGCACCGGAGCGCCGCCCCACACGGGCCTGTCAGCTGCCGACGCTCCGACGCTCCTCGAGCAGGCGCTAGGCCCGGACGGGGGTGCTCTCGAAGCGATGCTTCGCCACCGAGCGCTCCGGCGGCACCGCCGTCGGGTAGTGACGCGTGAAGCAGGCGCGGCAGACCGACTCCTCGGGAAGCTTCGTCGCCCACTGCATCCCGTCGAGCGAGAGGTACGCGAGGCTCGTAGCGCCGACGTGCTCGCGCATCTCCTCGACGGAGCGGTGCGCGGCGGCAAGCTGGTCCTCGTCGGCCATGTCGATGCCGTAGAAGCACGGCGAGACGACCGGCGGCGAGGAGATGCGCACGTGGACCTCCGCGGCGCCGGCGGCCTGGAGCATCTCGACGAGCGCGCGCATCGTGTTGCCGCGGACGATCGAGTCGTCGACGATCGCGAGGCGCCGCCCCTCGATCTCCGCGAGCGGGTTGAACTTCAGCTTGATCCCCTGGCGGCGCAGCGCCTGGTCGGGCTCGATGAACGTCCTGCCCACGTAGCGGTTCTTGATCAGCCCTTCCTCGTACGGGAGGCCCGATCGCTTCGCGAACCCGATCGCGGCGGGCGTGCCGGAGTCGGGGATCGGCATCACGAGGTCGGCGTCGACGGGCGCCTCCTCGGCGAGGCGCTCGCCCATCCGCACCCGCGCCGCGTGCACGCCGGTCCCGTCGAGCACAGAGTCGGGGCGGGCGAAGTAGACGTGTTCGAAGATGCACGACGCGTGCCCGCCGCGCGGCACGGCCTGCGCCGAGTGGCAGCCGTCGTCGTCGACCCAGACCACCTCGCCGGGCTCGACGTCGCGGACGTGCTCGGCGCCGACGAGGTCGAGGGCGCAGGTCTCGGAGGCGACGACCCAGTCCTCGCCGATCCGCCCAAGTGTGAGCGGCCGGATCCCGAGGGGGTCGCGGAACGCGACGAGGGCCCCGTCCGCGATCGCGACGACGGAGTACGCGCCCGCGAGCCGGCCCATCGTGTGAGCGACGGCGTCGGGGATCGGGGCCTCGTCGCGGGCGAGCAGGGCGCCGATCACCTCCGTGTCGGAGCTCGAGGCGAGCGTCACCCCGTCGGCGAGCAGCTCCTCGCGAAGAGGGCCGAGAGCGACGAGGTTCCCGTTGTGGCCGAGCGCGACCGTGCGCGCGGCCCCGTGCACGACGAGCGGCTGGGCGTTCGACCACCGGGCGCCGCCCGTCGTCGAGTAGCGCGTGTGCCCGATCGCGATCTTCCCGGGAAGCGCTGCGAGCTTCTCCTCGTCGAAGACCTGAGGCACGAGGCCCATGTCGCGAAGGGCGGTGACGCGGCCGCCCTCGGCGACGGCGATGCCGGCGGACTCCTGCCCACGATGCTGGAGCGCGAACAGGCCGAAGTACGTGAGGCGCGCGACCTCCCGCTCGGCCGAGTGGACGCCGAACACGCCGCACATCAGGCGTCTCCCTCGTACGCGGAGCGGAGCGTCGCGAGCGGGATCCCGAAGAGCGTGTCGCCCCCCACCGTGCCGATCAGTCGCACGTCGACGTCGTTGCCGGTGGGATCCGGCTCGACCTGGTCCGGCGGGAGCGCGGCGACGACCTGCCCGCCGATCTCGCCGAAGAGTCCAAGCGGGTCGTCGTCGAGCGAGAGTCTCGCGCCGGAGCCGCTCCACAGCGCCGCCTCGGCGAGCGCGACCGCAAGGCCGCCCTCGGCCGCGTCGTGGACGACCGTCGCGCGCGGGGCGATCCCCGCCGCCCAGCGGATGAGGGCCACCTCGGAGGCGAGGTCGAGCGTGGGCGTCCCGCCGAGCGTGCCCCAGCGTGCCTGGGCCTCGGACCCCGCGAGCGTGAGCCGCGAGCGTGAGCGCGCGAGCACGATCGCGTCGCCCTCGCGCCACCCGCGCGGGACGCGGCGGACGTCGTCGACGACGCCGACACAGCCGACGACCGGCGTCGGCGGGATCGAGCGACCGTCCGTGTCGTTGTAGAGCGAGACGTTGCCCGAGACGACGGGGATCCCGAGCGCCTCGCAGGCCTGCGCGATCCCCTCGATCGCCTCGCCGAGCTCCCAGCCGATCTCCGGCTTCTCGGGGTTCCCGAAGTTCAGGCAGTCGGTCACGCCGAGCGGCTCGGCGCCCGTGCAGGCGACGTTCCTCGCCGCCTCGAGCACGGCGAGCTGCCCTGCGAGCGTGGGGTCGAGACGCCCGATCCGCCCCTGGCCGTCGAGGGTCGCCGCGAGCCCCCGCCAGGACGGCCGCAGCCGGAGGACCGCCGCGTCGAGACCCGGCCGCCTGACCGTGCGGGACTGGACGAGCTGGTCGTAGCGCCGAGTGACGAAAGCACGCGAGCGGAGCGCCGGCGAGCCGATCAGCTCGAGGA
>CAWCCO010000020.1:0-94394 GCA_963794115.1 uncultured Actinomycetes bacterium
TCTTGGCGGTGCCGGGGACGTCCTCGAGGAGCACGTGACCGTCGCAGATGAGCGCGGTCAGGACGAGCTTGATCTCCTCACGCTTGCCGTAGACGACGGTCTCGATGTTGTCGAGGAACCGCGTCGAGATCTCACCGGCACGCTCGACGCGCGAAGCCTCCATCCCCCGGTCGTCGTCCGCGAGCGCCCGCTCCACCGTCACGATGGTATCGACGGGCTGCCCGTCTGGTTGAAAGTCCGCCACCTCTCCCCTTACTACGTGCGCGAACGAAAGTTGTTAGCGGCTGGTAAGCGCTCCGCGCTTCAAGTCCGGACGCCGGCGAAGCCGGCAGTCCACTTCAGGGATGTGCCGTTGGCCAGGCGCAGCCGGGCCAACGGAGTTTGCGGCGTCCGTTCCGCGCAAGCGGAATGGATGCTCGCAGGCTAGGTGAGCGCATCGGCGCCGGCGACCACTTCCAGGATCTCCTGGGTGATCTCCGCCTGGCGGGCGCGGTTCATCTGCAGCGTGTAGCGGTCGATCAGCTCGCCTGCGTTCTTCGACGCGTTCCGCATGGCGGTCATCTGCGCGCCCTGGAACGACGCCCCCGACTCGAGCAGCGCGCGGTAGATCTGCGTCTCGAGGTAGACGGGCAGCAGCCGCTCCAGGATCTCCTCCGGCTCGGGCTCGAAGATGAAGTCGCCGCGGAGCGTGTCGTCGGCGCGCTCCTGCTCGTCGGTCTCGAGAATGTCCGCGGAGATCGGGAGGATCTCCTGCTCGGTCACCGTCTGCGTGAGCGCCGAGACGAACGTGTTGTAGACGAGGACGACCCTGTCGACCTCGCCAGCTATGAACAGGCTCGCGGCGCGGTGTGCGATCGCCTGCGCGTTCGCGTAGCCCGGTGCGTCCATGAAGCCGACGAACGCGCCGTCCACGGTGCGCCGACGGAAGGTGAGCGTGGAGCGTCCCTTCTTCCCCACCGCCAACCAGCGAACGGTCTGGCCCTCCGCCTGTAGCCGCCGCTCGACCGCGAAGGCCCGGCGGGTCACCTGCGCGTTGAACGCCCCGGCGAGGCCGCGGTCGCCGGTCAGCGGCACGATCAGCGTCGACGACGTCTCCTCGCGCTGCTGGAGCAACGGCAGCCGCTGGACCGAGCCGGCCGCGCGACCGACGCCGGAGATGAGCTCCCGCATCGTGTCCGCGTACGGCCGCATCGCCTCGATGCGCGCCTGCGCACGGCGCAGCTTCGCCGCCGCGACGAGCTCGAGCGCGCGCGTGATCTTCCGCGTGTTGCGGACCGACCGGATCCGACGCTTGTAGTCCTGGACCGAAGCCACTCCGCTTACGCTCCGCGGCTTCGGTCTAGGCCTCGACGGAGGTCAGGAGACAAGCCCGACTTCCTCCTCGACGTTGAACCCCTCGACGAACTTCTCGAGCGCCGCGTCGAGCTTCTCGACCGTCTCGTCCGAGAGGTCGGAGCTCTCGCGGATCGTCTTGTAGATCGTGTCGTCCGCGCGGAGCGTCTCCCGCAGCTCCTCCTGGAACCGCGGCACCTGCGGCACCGGCACCTTGTCGAGCCAGCCGTGGATGCCCGCGTAGATCGCGACGACCTGCTCCTCGGTCGGCCACGGCTGGTACTGCGGCTGGTTGAGGGTCGCGACCATCCGCTCGCCGCGGGCGAGCGCCTGCTGCGTCGCCGCGTCGAGCTCGGAGCCGAACTGCGAGAAGGCCTCGAGCTCGCGGTACTGGGCGAGGTCGAGCCGCAGGCGGCCGGCGACCTTCTTCATCGCCTTCGTCTGCGCGTTGCCGCCCACGCGGGACACCGAGATGCCGACGTTGATCGCCGGGCGGATGCCCGAGTAGAAGAGGGACGACTCGAGGAAGATCTGGCCGTCGGTGATCGAGATCACGTTCGTCGGGATGTAGGCGGCGACGTCACCGGCCTGCGTCTCGATGATCGGGAGCGCCGTCAGCGAGCCAGCGCCGAGTTCGGCCGAGAGCTTGCACGACCGCTCGAGCAGGCGGGAATGGAGGTAGAAGACGTCGCCCGGGAAGGCCTCGCGGCCCGGCGGGCGCCGCAGCAGGAGCGAGAGCTGGCGATACGCGTCCGCGTGCTTCGTGAGGTCGTCGTAGATCACGAGGGCGTGCTTCCCGTTGAACAGGAAGTGCTCGCCCATCGCGGCGCCGGCGAACGGCGCCATCCACTTGATCGGCGCGGCCTCCTGCGCCGGCGCGGAGATGACGATCGTGTACTCCATCGCCCCCGCGTCGCGCAGCCGCTCCACCACCTGCGCCACGGTCGACGCCTTCTGGCCGACCGCGACGTAGATGCAGATCACGTCGCCGCCGCGCTGGTTGATGATCGTGTCGATCCCGATCGCGGTCTTCCCGGTGCCGCGGTCGCCGATGATCAGCTCGCGCTGGCCGCGGCCGATCGGGATCATCGAGTCGATCGCCTTGAGCCCGGTCTGGAGCGGCTCGTGGACCGGCTGCCGCTGGATCACGCCCGGGGCCTTGAACTCGAGCGGCCGTCGTTCGCTCGCGGAGATCGGTCCTTGACCGTCCAGCGGGCTGCCGAGCGGGTCGACGACGCGGCCGAGGAGCCCTTCGCCGACCGGGACGCTCATGACCGCGCCCGAGCGGCGCACAGGCTGACCCTCCTTGACGTGCTGCCACTCGCCGAAGAGCGCGACGCCGACGTTGTCCTCCTCGAGGTTGAAGGCGATGCCGACGACGCCGTGCTCGAACTCGAGCCGCTCGAGCGAGACGCAGTTCTCGAGCCCGTAGACGCGGGCGATGCCGTCGCCGACCTGGAGCACGGTGCCGACCTCCGAGAGGTCGGTCTCGACGTCGTACTCCTCGATCCGTTGCTTGAGGATTGAGGTGATCTCTTCGGGGCGCAGCTTCAAGACAAACTCTCCTTTTGGCTCAGGTTCGAGTCACGAGTTCACGACGAAGGCGGTTCAGGCGGCCGCGGACGCTCGCGTCGACGCGGAACGAGCCGGCCTGGAGGATCACTCCCCCGATCAGGCCGGGGTCGACGGAGCGCGTCGCCTCGACCGTGCGGCCGGAGGCCTCCTCGATCTTCGCGACGATCGCCTTCGCCTCTTCGTCGCCCAGCTCGTACGCGGTGGTCAGCTCGACGGCAATGCGGCCCTGCTCCCGGTCGACGATCGCCTCGAACTCCTCGACGATCGAGCGGAGCTGTCCGGCCCTGCCCTTCGAGGCGACGAGCCGGACGAAGTTGCGCACGACCGGATCGGCTCCGGTCGTCACCTCTTCGAGCACGCTCGCCTTCGCCCCCGGGTCGAGCTGGGGGTTCACGAGGAACGCCTCGAGCTCGGGCGACGTCTCCATCGCGGCGGCAAGCTCCGCGAGCTGCGTGCGCGCCGTGTCGACGCGATCCCTCTCGCGGGCGGCCTGGAAGAGCGCGCGCGCGTACATGCGCTGGGCGACCGCCATGAGTTAGTTGGATGACCCCCGCTCGAGCGCGGAGAAGTCGAGGCCCTGCACTGCCTCCTCGACGAGCCGGCGCTGGTCGGCGGAGTCGAGCACCTTGCCGACCACCCGCTCGGTCGCTTCGACCGTGAGGCCGGCGACCTCGCTGCGGATCTGGCCGATCGCCCGCGCTGTCTCCGCGTCGATCTGGCGGCGAGTCTCCTCCATCCTGCGCTGACGCTCGACCTCGGCCTCCTGCTTCGCCCGCTCGAGCTGGGCGTCGGAGACCCTGCGCGCCTCGGCGAGGATCTCGGCCGACTCGGAGCGGGCCTGTGCGAGGATCGCCCGGTTCTGCTCGAGCAGCTCGCGGGCCTCGTCGCGGGCCTTGTCCGCCTCCTCGACCGCCTGCCGGATGCGGTCGCGACGATCGTCGATGGTCTTCTGGATCGGCCCGAACGCGTACTTGCGGAGCACGAAGAACGTGATCCCGAACGCGATCAGCGTCCAGATCATGAGGCCGGGGACGACCTCGATCAGACCGGATGAGGCGACGACGCTCTGCACGTCAGATCAGCACGTAGGCGAGCAGGCCGCCGATCAGGCCGTAGAACACGACGGCCTCGGTGAGCGCGAACCCGAGCCACTGGATGCCCTGCAGCTCGCCTCGGAGCTCCGGCTGCCGGGCGACCGCCTGGATCATCGAGCCGAAGATGTTGCCGATGCCGATGCCGGCGCCGAGCGCGCCGAGGCCGATGCCGAGCGCGAGCGCGATCGCCTTGCCGGCGTCGGCGACGTCTCCGGTGGTCTCCGCGAGGACAAAGAACGCAGACAACATGGTGAGAGGAGCCTCCTTAGTGCTCGGGCTCGATCGCCGAGCCGATGTAGATGGCAGACAGTGCGGCGAAGATGTACGCCTGGATGGACACGACGATGACGACTTCGAAGAGGTAGAAGACGGTCGCGAGCGCGACCGAGAACGGGGCGATCCAGGGGGTGACCAGGAAGATCAGGCCGATGAAGGTCAGGATCAGCATGTGCCCGGCAAGCATGTTCGCGTAGAGCCGCACGCTGAGGGAGATGAGGCGCATGAACTGGCCGAGGATCTCGAGCGGGATGATCAGCGGGTAGAGCCCCTTCGGCACATCCGGGATCCAGCTCTTCAGATACGGCCAGAGGCCGTTCTCCCGGATCCCCTCGACGTGCGTGAACACCCACGTCATCAGGGCGAGCGCGAGCGTCACGGAGAGGGTCGACGTCGCTGCGAAGAGCGCAAAGGTCGGGATGCCGTGCCACTTCTCGTCGGAGAGCGGGAGCGGGATGAACCCGAGCATGTTCACGGTCCAGATGAAGAGGAGCAGGGTCGTGCAGTACGGGAACCAGCGCGCGATCGCCTTCGTGGGAAGGCCTTGCTCGGCGATCTGCACCTGGGCGACCTCGTAGATCGTCTCGCCGACGGCCTGGCGGCGCGTGGGGTCGCGGCCGACCTTGACGCGCATCAGCACGATCCCGATCACGCAGGCGACGAGTGCGCCGAGCATGAGGTATGCGACGGCCTTGTTGATCGACATGTCGAGCGGGCCGATGTGGATCGGGATCCACGCGTGCAGGTCCCACTCGTCCGCCGGGTTGAAGTCCTCCTCGGTCGACGCCTCGTCCGCGGCGAGGGCCAGCGCCGGGAGCGCGAAGAAGAGGAGCGTCGCGAGGCCGAGGACGCGGGTCTTCACGCTTTCGCCTCCGCGCCGAAGTAGGTCACGAGGGAGACGGCCAGCTCGACCGTGAACGCGAAGGCGTAGAGGAGCGCGGCGGCGACGCCGACCCGCTCGTCCGAGACGGTGACCGCGACGAGCGGAATCCCGACCGCGATCGCCTTGAAGCTCGTGCCGATGCCCCGCATGCCTGCGGCGGCGAGGTTACCGGCGTCCAGGGAGAGTCGCGTCAGTAGCCAGGCGAAGCTCTGGGCTGCGATCCAGAGCACGGCGGCGAAGAGCCAGCCGGAGAGCGGCCAGCCCGCGACGGCGAAGACGGGCAGTGCGAGCACGATCACGCCGGTGCCCGCGAGCGCGGGCACCAGGCGGCCCGGGATCGGCCGCGGCGTCGAGAACGCGCCGGTGCTCACCTCTGGCTGCCGGCGTAGACCTTGTAGACCACGAAGACCGAGAGCGGGATGCCCACGATCGCGCCGATCAGCAGGCCGATCCCCCACGAGCCGAACGCCCAGCCGACGAGCGCACCGACGACCATCGCGGCGCCCGTCGTCCCGAGCAGGAGACCGGACGCGGTCGCGAGCGAATGCGGCGAGGAAGCGGTGGAAGCGGCCATGCGGACCGGAGCATATCAGCGAGCTTGTAACAGCCAAACTCACCATTTAGAGCCAAAAACACAGGAAGTTCGTCACAGCTGTCCGACTCGAAGTCGGACATCGCGGCGGCGGGCGCTACGCGCTCAGGCGCTCGTCCTCGGCCTCGCCGTTCCGCCGGCGTCGCACGCGTGGGTTGGCGAGCTTCACGATCTCCAGCAGGTAGACGATGTAGACCGAGAACGCGAGCGCCAAAAGCGCGATCGCCGCGACCGCGACCGTCTCGGCCGGATGCCACGCGCCCCCCTCGCGGAAGGGGATGAACCGCGTGGCGAGCGCCGCCGCGCCGAGGCTCGCGGTCCACGCCCACATGGTCAGCGCCGCTCGGCGCTGCGTGAACCCGATCCGCATGAAGCGGTGGTGCAGGTGGGAGCGGTCGGGCGACGAGATGGGGCGGCGGTACTTGAGGCGGCGCGCGACCACGAACGAGGTGTCGATGATCGGCACCGCGAGCACGAGCAGCGGCAGGAAGAGGACGACGGTCGACGCGGTCTTCAGCAGGCCCGAGATCGAGACGGTCGCGAGCGTGAATCCGAGCACGAGGGCCCCGGAGTCGCCCATGAAGATCCGCGCGGGGAAGAAGTTGTGACGAAGGAAGCCGATGCACGCCCCGGCGACGACCGCGGAGAGGATCGCCGCATCGGTCTTCCCGAGCGACAAGGCGAGAATCGCGAACGTGAGGCCGGCGATCGCGCACACCCCGGACGCGAGGCCGTCCATCCCGTCGAGGAAGTTGACCATGTTCATCACCGCGACGATCCAGACGATCGTCAGCGTCATCCCGACCGAGGCCGGCAGGTCGACCACGCCGACGAACGGGAACGTGAAGTGGTCGATCCACACGCCGGACGCGCAGGCGATCCCCGCTGCGGCGATCTGCCCTCCGAGCTTCGGCAGCGGGTCGAGCCCGCGGAAGTCGTCGATCGCGCCGACGACGCAGGCGACCGCGGCACCGAGCAGGATCCCGCGCATCTCGCGGTCGAGCGACAGGAACGCGAGCGAGGGCACGAGGATCCCGAGGAAGATCGCGAGCCCGCCGAGACGGGGGATCGGCCGCTTGTTCAGCCGGCGCCCGCCGGGCCGGTCGACGACGCCGAGCAGCCGCGCCATGCCGCCGACCGCCGGTGTGAGGAGGACGACGACGCCGAAGGCAATCAGCGCGCCCCACAGGACCTCGGGGCTCGCTCGCAGGTCGTCCAGCACGGCGGAGCTTCAGTGCCCCGAGCGGCTGCGACCTCGCGTGCCCGGGGCGCGAGATGCAAGCAGGGCTAGGACGCAGGGAGCGCCGATACTGGACAGTATCGGCGCGACCGAGGACGACGCCATGCGCGGCAGCTCGCGTTCCGGGTGCGCACTGATTGCGGTCGGTCGGGGCACTGAAGCTCCTACTTCGTTCCGTACAAGCGGTCGCCTGCGTCGCCGAGGCCGGGCACGATGTAGCCCTTCTCGTTGAGCGCACGGTCGACGGCGGCGACGACGATCGAGACGTCCGGGTGATCACGGTGGATCCGCTCGATGCCCTCCGGGGCGGCGATCAGCGCGATCAGGCGAATCGACGTGGCGCCCGACCGCTTCACGGTCTCGACCGCAGCGGCGGTCGAGTTCCCGGTCGCGAGCATCGGGTCGAGCAGGATCACGTCCCGGTCGGCGATGTCGTTCGGCAGCTTGACGAAGTACTCGACGGGCTCGAGCGTCTCCTCGTTCCGGTACAGGCCGATGAAGCCCACCCTCGCGCCGGGGATGAGCGAGAGCACGGCGTCGAGCATCCCCACGCCTGCGCGAAGGATCGGGCAGATCGCGACCTTCTTGCCCGAGATCCGGGTCGCGGTCATGCGCTCGAGCGGCGTCTCGATCTCGACGTCCTCGTCGGCGAGGCCCTTCGTCGCCTCGTACGTGAGGAGCAGCGTCAGCTCGTTGACGAGCTGGCGGAACATCTGCGTCGTCGTCGTCACGTCGCGCAGCAGGCCGAGCTTGTGCTGGACGAGCGGGTGCAGCACTTCCGTGACGCTTCGCGTCCCGGGAGTGCTAGCTGCGGGACTCTGCTCGAGCACGTGTGCTCAACCGCCGACGTCGTTCGTCGTGTACGTCGGAAAGCCGCGGAACCCGGGATAGAGCGGTCGGCGTGCACAGAGGCCCTCCGCACGGGAGCGCAACACGGTGGTGTCGGCGTCGTCGCGGAGGGCCTCGACGACGATGCGGCCGACCTCGCGGAAGTCATCGTCGTCGAACCCGCGCATCGTCACGGCCTGCGTCCCGACCCGGACCCCGGACGCGATCGTCGGCGGGCGCTCGTCGAACGGGACGGTGTTGCGGTTCGTCGTCAGGCCGACCTCGTGGAGGCGCTCCTCTGCGTCCTTGCCTGTCCACTCGGTCGAGCGGAGATCGATCTGCAGCAGGTGCGTGTCCGTTCCGCCGGTAAGAACGTCGAGCCCGCCGGCGAGCAGCGTCTCGGCGAAGACGTCGGCGTTCGTCCGGACCTGCTCCTGGTACGCGCGGAACTCCGAGCTTGCGGCGATCTTGAAGCACGTCGCCTTCGCGGCGATCACGTGCTCGAGCGGGCCGCCCTGAAGCCCGGGGAAGATCGCGCGGTCGATCGCCTGCGCGTGCTCCTCGCGGCACAGCACGAACCCCGAACGGGGGCCGGCGAGCGTCTTGTGGGTGGTCGACGAGACGACGTCGCAATGCTCGACCGGGTTCGGATGGACCCTGGCCGCGACCAGCCCGGCGAAATGGGCCATGTCGCACCACAGCAACGCGCCCACCTCGTCGGCGACGCGCCGGAACATCGCGGTGTCGACGGTGCGCGGGTAGGCGGAGCCGCCGCAGATGATCAGCTTGGGACGGTGCTCGCGTGCGAGCGCAAGCACGTCGGCCTCCTCGACCAGCGCGGTTTCTCGGGAGACGCCGTAGTGGACGATCGAGTAGAGCCGGCCGGAGAAGTTCACCTTGAGCCCGTGCGTCAGGTGGCCGCCATGATCGAGGCGCAGGGAGAGAACGGTGTCGCCGGGCTCGATCAGCGCCATGTAGACGGCCATGTTCGCCTGGGCGCCCGCATGCGGCTGGACATTCGCGTGATCTGCGCCGAACAGGGCCTTTGCGCGGTCGATCGCCAACTGCTCGATCTCGTCGACGAACTCGCAGCCGCCGTAGTAGCGGCGGCCCGGGTAGCCCTCGGCGTACTTGTTCGTCGGCACGGAGCCGACGGCCTCGAGCACCGACGGCCAGGTGAAGTTCTCCGAGGCGATCAGCTCGATCTGGTTGCGCTGCCGGTCGGCCTCGCGTCCGATCAGCGCAGCGATGTCGGGATCGACCTCGGCGAGCCCCTGGGTCCGCAGGCGATCGAGCTGGTCGGCCGCGACTGCCACGCCATGGATGCTACTCGCCGCACCGGGCCGCGAACCTGTCAGGCCCCCATCGGGTCGGAGTCAACGATCCGCAAGAGCTCGCAGCCGCTCGCGCACGACCTGCGCGGGCAACGCGCCATCCCGGAGGACGACCGGCTCGACGCCCGTGAGATCGACGACGGTCGACGGAGCGCCGGCCAGCAAGCCCCCGTCGACGACCGCTCCGGCGGCGGCGATGAGCTCGGGCGGGACGTCCGCGAGCGAGCGCGGGTCGGGACCACCCGGGAGGTTCGCGCTCGTCGCGACCAGAGCACCGAGCGCGTCGAGCACCTCCCTCCCCGGTCCGGTCACGGCCGGAACCCGTACCCCGAGCGTGTCGGGTCGCTCCTCGTTGAGCCACGGATACCGGCGTCCGGGGTTCGGCAGCACGAGCGTCACCGGCCCCGGCAGCAGCGCCCGGCCGGCAGCGACGGCCTCGGCCGGCAGCTCGGACACCCGGGCGAGCAGCTCGTCGAGCGACGCGAAGAGGATCGCCGTCGGGCGCCGCGCGTCACGGCCCTTGGCCGCGTACAGCGCCCGGGTGCCCCGCTCGTCGACGACGCTCGCCGCGAGCCCGTAGACCGTGTCCGTCGGGATCACCGCGACCTCACCACGCCGCAACGCCTCGATCGCCGCGGCAACCTCGCTCATCCTCGGCGCCGGCCCTCCACGACACGGTCCCGGCCCGCGAGGTCCTGCGTGACGACGACCTCCGCGAAGCCCGCGCGCTCGAGGAGCTCGGCGACCGCACGCGCTCGCTCGTCGTAGCTCTCGAGGACGAGCGCACCTCCCGTCGCCAACGCGTCCGCGGCCGCCCGCACCAGCGTCTCCGTGTGCCCCCCGCCGATGAGTGCGACGTGCGGCTCCCAGTCGATGACCTCGGGTGCGAGCTCCGGCGCCTCCTCGGGACGGACGTACGGAGGATTCGAGACGACGAGGTCCCAGTCCACCCCCGGGAGGCCGTCGAGCATGTCGTGCCGGACGAAGTCGACCACGAGCCCCGTCCTGACCGCGTTCTCGCGGGCAAGGGAGAGCGCCTCGTCCGAGACGTCGATTCCCGTGACACGGGCGCCGGGATGCTCGTCGGCGATCGCGAGGGCGATCGCACCCGAGCCGGTACCCACGTCGAGGACACGGGGCCCGACGACTCCCGTCAGCAGCGTGAGACACCGCTCGACGACGGTCTCCGTCTCCGGCCGGGGAATCAGGGCGCGGTCGTCGACGGTGAGCGTCAGCCGCCGGAAGCCCCACTCGCCGACGATGTACTGGAGCGGCTCCCGGCTCGCCCGCCGGCCTGCGAGCTCCGCGACCCGCTCCCGCTCCGCCCGGCTCAGCTCTCGGCGACGCTCGACGACGAGGTCGGAACGGGAGAGCCCGAGCACGTGCGCGACGAGAAGCTCTGCATCGATCCGCGCGGTGATGACGCCGTCCGCGTCCAGCCGCTCGGCAGTACGCCGAACCACGTCGCCCACGGTCGGCGCCGGGCCGCTCATCCCTTGTTGATTCAACACAAGCGTCGTCAGACCGCGGTCTCGAGCGCGCGTCGGCGCTCCTCGGCCTGCAGCGCGTCCGTGAACTCCTCGAGGTCCCCGTCGAGCACCTGGTCGAGGCGATGGACGGTGTGCTTGACGCGGTGGTCGGTGAGACGGTTCTCGGGGAAGTTGTACGTCCGGATCTTCTCGGCGCGCTCGCCGGTCCCGACCTGCGAGCGGCGGGCGGCAGCGAGCTCCGCCTGCTGGCGCTCGCGCTCTGCCTCGTAGAGGCGCGCGCGGAGCACGCGCATCGCCTTCTGCTTGTTCTGGAGCTGCGACTTCTCGTCCTGCATCGAGACGACGATCCCGGTCGGCAGGTGCGTGATGCGTACTGCCGAGTCGGTCGTGTTGACCGACTGCCCGCCCGGCCCCGTCGAGCGGTACACGTCGATCTTGAGGTCCTTGTCCTCGATCGTGACCTCGACCTCCTCGACCTCGGGCATCACCGCGACCGTGGCGGTCGAGGTATGGATCCGGCCCTGGGACTCCGTCGCCGGGACGCGCTGGACACGGTGGGTGCCGCCCTCCCACTTGAAGACCGAGTACGCGCCGTCGCCCTTGACCGCGAACACCTGCTCCTTCACCCCGCCGCCGTCGCTCTCGCTCACCGAGAGCAGCTCCGTGCGATAGCCGCGGCGCTCCGCGTAGCGCTGCAGCATCCGGGCGACGTCCCCTGCCCAGAGCGCGGCCTCGTCGCCGCCGACGCCCTGGCGGACCTCGACGATGACGTCCTTTGCGTCGGCGGGGTCGCGCTCGACGAGCGCGAGGCGGAGCTCCTCCTCGAGTCGCGCGACGTCCGCCTCGAGCTCGCCCGCGAAGGACGACAGCTCGGGATCGCCCTTCGCGTCCGCGAGGTCGGTGGACGCCTGTCGCCACTCGCGCGCGGCCCTGAGCGCCGGGATCGAGCTCCTTCAGACGACGACCGAGGTCGGCCGCCTCGCGGGGGTCGGCGTAGACCTTCGGGTCGGCGAGCCGATCCTCGAGCTCCGCATGGGATCGCTCGAGCTCGTCCGCGAGTTGCTCCAACGTGGCCATACCGGGGCTGATTGTAGGTGCGACCCGGCTGCGGCCCTCGGCCGCACGCCTCCCTACGCGCTCGCGAGCGTGGCCGCGAGGGTCACTTCGGGGACGCCGGTGAGCGCCTTCGAGACCGGGCAGTTCTGCTTCGCGTCCTCGGCGTGCGCGACGAACCCGTCGCGGTCGACGCCGGGCACGGTCCCGACGATCTCGATCGCGGCCTTCGTGATGCCCTCGCCCGGTTGGAACGAGACGGTGACGGAAGTCTCGAGGCGCTCCGGCGGCGTACCGGCGCCTGCGAGCCCGTGCGAGAGGGCCATCGAGACGCATGCCGCCCACGCAGCCGCGATCAGCTCCTCAGGGCTCGTCCGGCCGGCCGGGTTTTCCGCGCGCGACGCCCACGTCACGTCCAGCGGGCCGAATGCGCCGCTCCCCACGCCCTCGATCCTGCCCGACCCCTCCATCAGCGAGCCGGTCCATGTCACCTTCGCGTTGCGGTCGGTCGCCATGCTCAGTCGCCTCCGTCCGGATGGTTGATCGGGAATTGGCGTGATGTCCGGGGGCGTCCCAAACCAAGCCGGGCGGCCCGGGCGGTTTCGGCGCGTACCCGAAGGTACGTGCCGGAGCCGAACGGGTCGATCCGGCGCCGAGTGTGGGACGTCATCCGGTTCGCGCGAATTCCCGATCAACCATCCAATGTCGTTTCGATGTCGATGCCGACGCCGGCCGCCCGGAGCAGCGACGAGAACGAGCAGCCCGCATGGGCGGCCTCCACGGCTTTCGCGAACGAGTCGGAGTCCAGGCCGTCGACGCGCGCGCGGACAGCGAGCGCCGAGTGGACGATGAGATGCCCCTGGCCCTCGACCTCGTCCATCGTGATGCGGCAATGGACGTCGAGCCGGCCGGGCGGCGTGCCGGCCGCGGTCAGCTCGCCCGCGAGCGACATGGTGAAGCAGCCGCCGTGCGCAGACGCGAGGAGCTCCTCGGGGCTCGTCTTCCCCTCCGGCGCCGCGATCCGCGTCGGCAGCGAGTACGGCAGCGCCGTGAACGCGCCCGACGAGGCTGCTGTGATGGCGCCTTCTCCCCGTGCGAGGTTCCCCTCCCACGAGACGTCTGCGTCACGGACGATCCGCGGCATAGCTGGACGCTAGCGGTCTCTCTGGGGGTCGTGGTGCGGTCCGCGCGGCAAAAACCGAGCAGGCCGAGGACGCAGGGAGCCTCGACACCAGAAGGTGTCGGGGCGACCGAGGACGACGGCATGCGAAGCGTTTGCAGCCGCGCGGGACGTGCCACGACACCCGGAGCGACCGCTCAGGCCATCACTTCGACCCTGCGCGCCGCCTCCTGCTCCGACGGGTCGCCGGCCTCGCGCCTGCGGACCTCCTCGATCGCCCGGATCGAGACCTCGACCTGGTCGAGCGTCGGCTCGCGCGTGGTCAGCCGCTGGAGCCAGAGCCCCGGCGCGAGCAGCGTCATCAGCACCCGGTTGTCCTGGTGCTTCCCGGCGTAGCGGATCAGCTCGTAGGCGAGCCCTGCGATGACCGGCAGGAGCAGGATGCGGCTCACGATCAGCCAGTACCAGACCGGACGTCCGACGAACGCGAACACGAAGATCCCGATCACCATCACCCAGAGCAAAAACGCCGTTCCGCAACGCGGGTGGATCAAGCTGAACTTCTGCACCTGCTCCGGCGTCAGCTCCGAGCCCCCCTCGAAGGCATTGATCGTCTTGTGCTCGGCGCCGTGGTACTGGAAGACGCGCTTGAGATCCGGAAGCAGGCCGATCAGCCCGATGTAGGCGATGAACACGGCAACCCGGATCGCGCCCTCGACGATCACGAACCGCGTCGTTCCGTCGATCGGCAGCCAGTTCGTGAGCAGCGCCGGCCCGACCTTGAAGAGCATCAGCGCGAACCCGATCGCGATCGCGAAGGAGAAGATGATCTGGCCGCGCGAGATCTCCGTGACGACCTTTCCCTCCTCGTCTTCCTCGCGGGAGGCGACGTTCGCCGAGATCGCCAGAGCGCGGAAGCCGATCGCCAGCGACTCGCCGAGCGCGACCACGCCGCGGATCACGGGCAAGCGCCAGATCCGGTGCCGGCGCATCGGCGAGGTGACGTCCTTCACCACCTCCTCGATGCCGCCCTCGGGCGTGCGGATCGCAACGGCCCAGCACGACGGCCCGCGCATCATCACGCCCTCGAGCACCGCCTGCCCCCCGTACGAGACGCTCATGCGTGCAGGCTACCGGGGAGGCCGGGCGCGCCTCAGGCGCTCTTCGCGGCGGCGGCCTTCTCGAGGCGGCGCTGGAAGCGCTCGACGCGTCCGCCCGAGTCCATCAGCTTCTGCTTCCCGGTGTAGAACGGGTGGCAGGCCGAGCAGACCTCGACGTGCAGCTCAGGCTTGGTCGAGCGGGTCGTGAACTCGTTCCCGCAGGAGCAGGTGACGTGTGCGACGACGTACTCGGGATGGATGTCTGCCTTCATGAACCGGCCAGGATAGCAGAGGCGATTTCGGGCCCGACGTTGCCTCCCGAGACGACGGCGACGACGTTCTCGCCCTGGATCTGCCCTTCGAGCACGGCCGCGACCGCAGCCGCTCCTGCCGGCTCGCACGCGAGCTTCGCGTCCGCGTAGACACGGCGCATCGCCTCCTCGATCGCCTCGTCGGAGACCCGCACGACCTCGACGCCGGCCGCCTGGCAGACCGCAAGGGCGTTCGTCCCGGCATACGGTGCGTCGAGGCCGCCCACCCTCGTCTCGGGCACGATCGGGACCGGCTCTCCCGCCTCGAGCGCGAGGTCGAGCGACCCGGCGCCGGCCGGCTCGACGCCGACGACACGCACGCCCCGCGGCGCGACCGCCGCCGCGATGCCGGCGATCAGACCGGCCCCGCCGACCGGCACGACGACCACGTCGGCGGACGGCGCGTCCTCGAGGATCTCGAGCCCCACCGTCCCCTGGCCGGCCATCACCAGCGGGTCGTCGAATGGATGGACGAGCACCCTGCCGGTCGTCTGCAGGTGCTCCTCGAGACGGGTGAAGGCCCCGGCGGGGTCCTCGGCCTCCACGTCCACGTGGGCGCCGAGCGCTCGGGCGCGGTCGAGCTTGAACGGGCTCGCCGCCGTCCAGGAGAAGACGACGCAGTCGAGCCCTTCGGCCGCAGCGCCCCAGGCGAGCGCGATCGCGTGGTTCCCCGCCGACGCACCGGCGACGCCGCGCTCGCGCTCGGAGTGGTCGAGCGCCGCGAGCCGGTTCACGACCCCACGCACCTTGAACGAGCCGGTGTGCTGGAGCAGCTCGGCCTTCAGCGACAGGCCTGGTGCGAGCGCCGACCCGTCGAGCAGCGGCGTCCTCCGCACGCGGCCGCGGATCGTCTCGGCGGCCCGGACGACGTCGTCGCGCGTCACTGGTTCGCCGCTCACGCGGCGATCCTAGAGAGAACGGTCCGGGTTCGACCTCAGAATGCGTGGCGTGTCCAGGCACGTCGCGCCGCACCCGGTTCGCCTCGTCGTACGGGACGACCGGCGGCGCCGTCGCCTCACGGTGCTCTTCCGGCTGATCCTCGCGATCCCGCATCTCGTGTGGCTCGCCCTCTTCGGGCTCGCCGCGTTCACGCTCGCGTTCGTGATGTGGCTCGCCGTGCTCTTCGAGCGCCGCGCGCCCCGGTCGCTGCACGCGTTCCTTGCGAGCTTCACCCGGTACACGGTCCATCTCACCGCGTACCTGTGCCTCGCCGCCGACCCGTATCCCTCGTTCACCGGGTCGAAGCCGTACCCGGTGGACGTGGAGATCGACCCGCCGGCGATCCAGGGGCGCTGGGGCGCGGGATTCCGGCTCCTTCTCGCGGTCCCCGCGTTCGTCGTCTCGTCGACGCTGGGCGGCTCGGTCGCCGTCGGCAGCGCCTACGGCGGCGCGGTCTTCGGCTCGCTCGGCGGGCTCACGGCCACGATCGGCCTCCTCGGCTGGTTCGCCTCGCTCGCTCGCGGCCGCATGCCGCGCGGAATGCGTGACGCGGCGGTCTACGCCATCGGCTACGGCGCCGAGACGACGGCCTACGCCCTGATGCTGACGGACCGGTACCCGGACTCCACGCCCGGCCGCAGCGAGCCGCCGCCCGAGCTCCCCTCCCACCCCGTGGCGCTCGCGGTCGACGACGACCTGCGGCGGCCCAGGCTCCTCGTGCTCTTTCGGTTCCCGCTCGTCGTGCCGCACATCCTCTGGCTGACGCTCTGGTTCGTGCTCGTCCTCCTCGCGGCCCTGCTCGCGTGGCTCGTGGCGCTCGTCAGCGGCCGCGTCCCGCGGTTCCTGCACCGGTTCATGGCCGCCTTCGTCCGCGCAGTCACGCACCTCGATGCCTTCTTCTATCTCGTCGGTAGGCAGTTCCCGGGGTTCGTCGGGCGGGAGGGCGGCTACCCGGTCGACCTCACGATCGCGCCCTCGACACGCCAGCGCCGCCTCGGCGTCCTCGTCCGTGTCGTCCTGGGGCTCCCCGCGCTGCTCCTCGCGACGACCTTCTCGAGCATCGCGCTCGTCGTCGGCGTCCTCTGCTGGTGCACGGCGCTCGCGATCGGGCGCGTACCCGGCGGCCTGCGCGACCTCGGCGCCGTCTCGCTCCGCTACCAGGCGCAGGCCGCCGCCTACGCGCTCCTCCTGACGTCGCGCTACCCCGACGCGTCGCCCGCGCTCCAGCCACCGCCGCCGGTGCCCGAGCCGGCGCTCCTCGAGCTGACGGGGCTCGCGTGAAGGCGCTCAGGCTCGTCGTCTACGCCCTGCTCGTCGCGGGTTGGCTCGCGCTCGCCTGGCTGCTCTGGGGCTCCGTCGTCCCGGACGGGCTCGCCCTTCCCCACGTCGACGTGGACACGGTCTTCGGCAAGGCGCTCGTCGAGCGCGCGGCGCGGTACGAGCGCTTCCTCCTGGTCCTCTGGGCACTCGGGACGGCGGTGACGCTCGCGACGCTCGCCATCTACGCACGGTACGGCGACCGATTCACCGAGGAGTCGGCCGCTGGACCGCTCGGGACGGGGATGCTCCTCGGGATGCTGGGGCTCGCGATCCTCTGGCTGACCCAGCTGCCCTTCACCGTCGTCGGCCTGTGGTGGAGCAGGCGTCACGACGTCTCGCACCTGGGATACCTCGACGCCGTCTTCGGCGACTGGGTCGCCCTCGGGGCGACCTTCGTCTCGGTCTGCGTCGCGCTGCTGGTCGTGATGGGCCTCGCCCGCCGGCTGGGCTCGTGGTGGTGGATCCCCGGCGCGGCCGTCTTCACCGCGGTCGCAGCGCTGGGCATCTTTGTCGCCCCCTACCTCTACACGGGCCTCGACCGGCCCGACGACCCCGGCCTCGTCGCGCGCTACGAGCGGCTCGAGCGCGCGGAAGGGCTGCACGGGATCCCGCTCCGGATCGAGTCCGTCAGCGAGCGGACGAGCCAGGCGAACGCCTTCGCGTTCGGTCTCGGGCCGTCCCGTCGTGTCGTGCTCTGGGACACGCTCCTCGACGGCCGCTTCTCGCCCGCCGAGGTCGACGTCGTGCTCGCCCACGAGCTCGGGCACCACTCCGGCGACCACATCGCGAAGGCGATCGGCTGGTTCGCGCTCTTCGCGCTGCCAGGCGCGCTCGTCCTGATGCTCGCGACGCGAAGGCGCGGCGGCATGGGCGACCCGCGTGCCGTCCCACTCGCCCTGCTCGTCGCCGCCGCGTGGGCGCTCGTCACGACGCCCGCACAGAACCTCGTCAGCCGGCGCGCCGAGGCCGAGGCGGACTGGAAGGCACTCCAGACGACACATGATCCGCAGGCGGCGCGCGGACTGTTCCGCGAGTTCGCGGTGACCTCGCTGGGCGATCCCAGCCCGCCGACCTGGGCCTACGTGCTGCTCGACACCCATCCGACGCTCGCCCAGCGCGTCGCGATGGCCGATGCCTGGGCCGCGCGGCAGGGTCGCTAGGCGTTCGCCTCGACCCGGTCGGCGATCACCGACGCGATCGCGAGCGACGACGTCGCGCCCGGTGACGGCGCGTTGCGGACGTGGACGACACCCGGCGCCTCGTGGAACACGAAGTCGTCGAGCAGCGTCCCGTCGGGCGCCAGCGCCTGCGCCCTGATCCCCGACGGTCCCGGCAGCACGTCGTCGACGTCGAGCTCGGGCAGCAGCTTCCGCGCGGCGTCGACGAACCGCCGCGTCGAGAAGTCGCGGACGGTCTCGGCGGCGCCCATCCGCCAGTGCTTCCGCGCGAGGCGCCGGAAGCCCGACGAGCGCATCGTCTCGCGGAGGTCGCGCAGCGACACGTCACGACGGCGATAGCCCTCCCGGGAGAGCGCCAGGACGGCGTTCGGCCCCAGCCAAACCGCCCCGTCCGGGCGAACCGTCGTGTGGATGCCGAGGAACGGGAACGCGGGGTCCGGTACGGGGTAGACCAGCCCGCGCACGAGGTGGCGCTTCTCGGGTCGCAGGACGAGGTAGTCGCCGCGGAACGGGACGATCCGCGGCTCGGCGTCGGCCCCCGTCGATGCGGCGAGACGGTCGGCGTACACCCCGGCGCAGACGACGACGCGCGACGCCTCGACGTCGCCGGCAGCCGTCTCGATCGACGTCACCCCGTCGCGGCGGGCGAACGCGCGCACCTCCCGGCCGAGAAGGAGCTCGCCGCCCGCTTCCGTCACGTCGCGGCCGTACGACTCGGCGACGAGAGAGAAGTCGACGACGGCGGTCTCGGGCGAGTGCACAGCCCGGACGCCGGCGACGTGGGGCTCGATCTCGCGCAGCCGCTCGGGTCCGATCAGCTCCACGCGGGGAACGCCGTTCGCGACCGACCGGCGGTGGAGCTCCTCGAGCCGCGGGAGCTCCTCCTCGTCCGTCGCGACCACGACCTTGCCGCAGCGGAGGATCGGGATCCCTCGCTCCTCGCAGTACGCGAGGAGCCGCGCCGCGCCCTCGACGCAGAGCTTCGCCTTGAGCGAGCCCGGGACGTAGTAGACGCCTCTGTGGACGACGCCGCTCGCATGGCCGGTCTGGTGCGCGCCGAGCGCCGGCTCCTTGTCGAGCACCGCGAGCCTGGCGGCGGGCTGCCTCGCCTGGAGCTCTCGCGCGACGGCCAGCCCGATGATCCCGGCGCCGACGACGACGACGTCGAACCGGGCCTCAGTCATGGTCAGGTGGTCGTGTACTCCGGCCCGGAGCCGCCCTCGGGCGGAGTCAGGCGGCCGCCCTTGGCGCTGATCGCGCCGCACTGGACGCAGTTGGACGGATTGACCTGCACCGCGACCGTCCCGTCGCCGTCGGCCTCTCCGACCTCGTAGACCTGAGCGGGGCACATCCAGTGCCACATCTCCGCGAGGTCGCGCGGCACCTGCGTCTGGACGCGGATGTGGCTCGGCTGGTCGTCGCGTGTCCTGTTCCCCGACGCGAAGACGGACGACAGCTTGTCGAACGTCAGCGTCCCGTCCGGCGCCGGATACCGCGCCGCCCGCCCGGTTCGGATGAGCGTCGCGTCGGTGTTGCGGTGGGTGTCGAGCTCCTTCGGCGGCAGCTTTCCCTTCGTGACCGTCATCGCGCTCGCGAGCGCACCACCGATGAAGAAGCCCTTGTCGAACGCCTGTCGCATGTTTCGCACCTCGTCGAGGTCCTTCCACACGTAGGTCTCCCGCAGCGCGGCGTCGTAGGTGTCGAGCGCGCCGCGCCGGCCGGCGACCTCCCCTCGCTGGAGCGCGGCGAAGGCGGATTCGGCCGCGAGCCGACCCGACTCGATCGCGTAGTGGATCCCCTTGAGCCGCGGGACGTTGACGAGCCCCGCGCCCTCGCCGACCAGGAGAAAACCCGGGCCGTTGAGCCTGGAGGGGAGCGAGTTGAGCCCGCCCTCCGTGATCGTCTTTGCGCCCCAGGCGACACGCTCGCCGCCGTTCAGGATCTTCCGCACGAGGCGATGCGTCTTGAACTCCTGCAGGAGATCGTGGGCGGAGAGCTCGACGTCGGCGTATTCGAGCCCGACGACGAAGCCGATCGAGACGTGGTCCTCCCCCATCGGGTAGACGAACGAGCCGCCGAACTCGCCGTACCGCGCTCGCTTGCGGAGCGGCCACCCCATCGTGTGCACGATCCTCCGCAGCGGCTTCGCGACGCGCCACACTTCCTTCACCCCGAGCGCCCAGATCTGCGGGTTGCGGCCCTCGAGCCCGAACTCGTCGATCGCGACCGTCGTCAGATGCCCTGCGGTCCCCTCGGCGAGGACGGTCAGCTGCGCGGTCACGTCGACTCCGGGCTCGAAGTTCGGCAGCGGCTCGCCGTCCTTGCCGCGACCCTTGTCGCCCGTTCGCACGCCGACGACCCGGCCGTGCTCGACGAGGAGCTTCTGACCGGCTGTCTCGGGGAGGATCGTCGCCCCGGAGGCTTCCGCCTGCTCGGCGAGGAAGCGACCGAGCTCCGAGACGGAGACGATCCAGTTCCCGTGGTTCATCATCGTCGGAGGCGGGGGGATCCGCAGCGCCGCGCCCTTCGTCAGGAGGTAGACGGCCTCGCCGTGCACAGGCCCGTAGGTCGGCATCTCCTCGATCGCGATGCGCCCCGCGAAGAGCTTGCGGATCGCCCGCGGATTCATCACGGCGCCCGAGAGAAGGTGCGAGCCGGGCTGCTTCCCCTTCTCGAGCAGCGCGACCGGCACCTCGCCGAGTCGCTCCCGCACGTCCGGGTGCTCCTCGAGCAGCTGGCCGAGCCTCACCGCGCAGGCGAGCCCGCCGGGCCCACCCCCGACGATCAGGATGCCGACGTCGATGCGCTCGTCGGGGGCGTCCGTCGGGGGCCCGATCGCCTCCGAGCTCGCGAACGGCGGCGGGTAGTCGGCCGGGCGGACGCCGCTCACCGACGGGCCCGGAGCAGCTCCGTCAGCTTCGGCGCGATCTGCGTCAGATCGCCGACCACGCCGAGGTCGGCGAAATCGAAGATCGGGGCGTTCGGGTCCTTGTTGACGGCGACGATCGTCCCGGAGCCCTGCATGCCGACCTTGTGCTGGATGGCGCCCGAGATGCCGAGCGCGATGTAGAGCTTCGGCGAGACCGTCTTCCCGGTCTGCCCAACCTGTGCCGCATACGGGTACCAACCGGCGTCGACCACCGCGCGCGTCGCCGCGACGGCGCCGCCGAGCGCCTCGGCCAGCTCCTCGCAGTACGAGAATCCCTCGGGGCTGCCGAGTCCCCGGCCGCCCGCGACGATCACGTCGGCGTCCTCGATCGACGGGCCGCTTGCCTTCTCGGTCAGGTGCTCGACGAGCCGGGCCTGCGTGGAGAACTCCTGGAACGTCGCGGACACGTCCTTCACGTCCGCCGACCCACCCGACTCGACGGGGTCGAACGTCCCGGCGCGGACGAGCGCGAGCCGCGGCGCCGTCGTCCAGCCCACCTCGACGAGCACCGTGTCGCCCAGCGCCGGCCTGACACCGACGAGCTCGTCGCCGTCCCGGCGCAGATCGGCGAGGTCCCAGTTGAGACCGGCCTCGAGGCGCGCCGCCAGGCCCGCCGCGACGTCGGCCGCGAGCACGGATGCGGCGAAGAGCACGGTGTCGGCGCCGGACTCACGGACGACCGTCTCCAGCGCATCGACCCGGGGCTGTGGAAGCGGCGCGGCCAGGGCTTCGTCGTCGACGACGTACACCGTCGCTGCGCCGAACGCGCCGGCGGCCGCTGCCGCGTCACGGACGCCGCTCCCGAGCACCACCCCTGCCACGTCGTCTCCGAGAGACGCCGCCTTGCCGAGGACGCCGAGGCCGCCCTTCGTCAGCTCGCCGTCGTGGCTCTCGAGGAAGACCAATGTCGTCATGGGCTCACCACTAGACCAGTCGTTTCTCTGCGAGGTAGTCGACGATCTTCTCGGCGGCGCTGCCGTCGTCCTCGATCTTCACCTGGCCACTCTTCGCCGGTGGCGGCGAGGACGACCGCACCGTCGTCCCGGAGCCCGCGTCGCCGACGACGCCCGCCTCGACGCCGACGTCGGCGAGCGAGAGGGTCTCCTGCGGCTTGGACTTCGCGCCCATGATCCCCTTGAGCGACGGGTACCGCGGCTCGTTGATCGCATCCGACACGGCGACGACCGCGGGCAGCGGCGCGGCGATCACGTCGTACCCGAACTCCGTCTGCCGCTTCCCGATGAGCTCCGCGCCTTCTACCTTCAGCTCGGCGACCTGCGACACCATCGGCCGGCGCAGACGGTCGGAGACGGCCGCCCAGAGCACCGCGCCGTCCCCGTCGCTCGACTGCTGACCGAAGAGGATCAGGTCGGCCTCCTCCCGCTCGAGCGCGGCCGCGAGCACGCGGCTCGTCGCGAGCAGATCCGAGCCGGCCGCAGCGTCGTCGGAGACGAGCAGCGCGCGGTCGGCTCCCATCGCGAGCGCCTTCCGCAGCGACTCCAGCGCCTTCTCCGGGCCGAGCGAGACGACGACGACCTCGCCCCCGTGCGCGTCCTTCACCCGGAGCGCCTCCTCGACGGCGTTCACGTCTGTCGCGTTGAGGACGCCCTCGCCGGAGCGGTCGAGACGGTGCGTGGCGGCATCGAGCCGCTTGTGCGACGTCGCGTCCGGCACCTGCTTGACGCACACGGCGATCTTCATCGCGCGTGACTCTAGCCACTGGTGTCCGGCTTCAACTCGGATACCCGGACCAGGGCGACGGTTGGGTCGGTCTGGTACCGTCCGCCGCTTCGCGCGGCGCACCGGAGCCATGACCAGCCACCGGACGACAGCACGAGGGGGACGTCTCCTCATCCTTTCCGCCCTCCTGGGCCTCGCCGTGGTCCTCACCGCGAGCGCCGCGCCCAAGCCGGGGCTCGTCGACGGGCAGCCGATCGTCTACCCATTGATCGGCGACTACGCGTACACGATGAACTTCGGCGACGCCCGCGGACAGGGGCGGCACGAGGGGATCGACATCGAGCACGTGCCGTGGCGCACACCCGTCGTCGCCGCCGAGAGCGGGACGGTGAAATGGTGGACGACGTCCTGGCGGGCCGGGTGCATGCTCTACCTGTACGGCAGGAGCGGCACGACGTACCTCTACATCCACCTGAACAACGACCTCACGGCCGCATCCGAGGACAAGGGCGGCTGCAAGGCGGGCGTCTCCTACGCCGTCCCGAGCGGCGCGAAGGTCAGCGCCGGCCAGCAGATCGCCTGGAGCGGCGACTCGGGCGACGCCGAGGGCAACTTCCACCTGCACTTCGAGGTGCATCCGAACGACGGCGGAGCGGTGAACCCGTACCCGTACCTCAACGCCGGCGAGCGCCTCCTCTTCCCGGGCCGCCTCGGCGCCTCGTTCTCGCTCGGTCTCCGCGGCACGCCCGTCGGGGCAGGCGAGGGGCTCCTGCGAATCCGCGCCACCGCGGTGCGCTGGTGGCCGGGGGGCAAGTGGACGTCCCTCGTCCGCGAACGGATCGTGACGCTCGGGGTGGCCGGCGACGCGAGCGTCGACGACACCCTCGTCGCCGCGCTCGAGGCGCCGGCGTTCGAGACGCTCCAGGCAACGACGGCCGCCACCGTCACGGCGTTCACCACCCGCGGCGTCGTCACCGCGAGCGCCCTGCGCGGCACTCCGGGTGTTCTCGTCGCCTCACGCGTGACGCGGCCCGGCGGCCTCACGGTCGCTGTCGGCCCGACCGCCGCGAACGACCCCACGCCCGGGACGACCGACGGGAGCGACACCGGGCAGCCGGACGACGGCCTGCCGAACGGGATATGAGCGCCGTTGCCGCCTACGCGGGCGCGAGCGCGCTGCGGAGGAAGTCGACGATCGCGGTCGTCGGGGCGCCGGGGGTGAAGATCTCCGCGACCCCGAGCCGCTTCAGCTCTGCGGCGTCCTCGTCCGGGATCGTCCCTCCGACGACCACCAGCACGTCCTCCGAATCGTTCGCGCGGAGACCCTCTACGATCCTCGGCACGAGCGTCATGTGGGCCCCTGAGAGAATCGAGATCCCGACCGCGTCGGCGTCCTCCTGGATCGCCGTCTCGACGACCTGTTCCGGCGTCTGGTGGAGGCCCGTGTAGATGACCTCCATCCCGGCGTCCCGGAGGGAGCGCGCGATGATCTTGGCACCGCGATCGTGCCCGTCGAGGCCCGCTTTGGCGATCACCACTCGAATCGGCCGCGCCACGCGGTCAGTATAGGAACGTGCGTCTCTCCGTCATCGGGTCGTCCCCGGCCTGGCCGAACGCAGGAGGCGCGCACTCCGGCTACCTCGTCGCCTCGGACGGAAAGCGACTGCTCCTCGACTGCGGGCCGGGCGTTCTCGGCCGGCTGCGTGAGAAGGAGCAGTGGCCGCTGCTCGAGTCGATTGCGATCACGCACTTCCACCTCGACCACTGGGGCGATCTCGTGCCGTGGGTCTGGGGGAGCTTCTACCGGCAGGGCCACAACGACGAGAAGCCCGAGCTCTGGGTCTATCGCGGCGGCCGCGCGTACCTCGAGGAGCTCGGCGGCCGACTCGGGTTCCCCGACATGTTCGACCGGACCTTCCGGGTGTCGGAGTACGACGCCGAGACACCGTTCAGCACGGCCGGGTTCGAGGTCCTCCCCGTGCGGCTCCCGCACTACAAGCTCGAGACCTACGGCTTCCGCGTGTCGAACGACACGACGACATTGGCCTACACGGGGGACACGGGACCGAGCGAGCGCATCGCCGACCTCGCCCGCGACGTCGACCTGCTCGTCTGCGAGGCGACGCTCGCGAGTGGCGACGCCGACGGCGAGCCACGTGGCCATCTCAGCGTCGACGAGGCCCTCGATGCGTACCGCGCCTCGGGCGCCCGCCGGCTCCTCCTCACCCACCGGCCGGCCGAGCTCGCGCTGCCCGACGGCCTCGATCTCGCCTACGACGGCATGGAGGTCGAGGTCGGGCCTGCCAGCTGAGGGAGCGGACGTCTGGTTCGAGGCAGTTGCGGCGGCGAAGCCGACGCCTTCAGGGATCTGCCCCGCCATAGGCGGGGATCGAGCGGCAGGAATCCGCTCCTGCGGATTCCTGCTTCGCGGGCTAGAACACCGGCTCTTCGCGCCAGGTGCCCCAGGCCCGGCGCCAGGCGTCGCAGATCTCGCCGAGGGTGACGCCGTCGCGGACGGCGTCGACGATCACCGGCATCAGATTGCGCCCCTCCACCGAGGCCGTCTCGGCGAGCTCGGCGACGCGCCGCTCGACGACCGCCGAGTCGCGTCGCGCCTTGAACGCCTCGAGCCGCCCGATCTGCTTCCGCTCGAGGTCGGGGTCGATCCGGAGGATTTCGACCTGCTCGTCGGAGCCCGTCAAGTAGCGGTTGACGCCGACGATGACCCGCTCCTCGGCCTCGACCTCCTGCTGGTAGCGGTACGCCGCCTCGGCGATCTCGCGCTGCGGCATGTTCTGCTCGATCGCGGCGACCATCCCGCCGAGCTCGTCGACCCGCCGAAACAGCTCGTAGGCCTCCGCCTCGAGCCGGTTGGTCAGCGCCTCGACGTGGTAGGAGCCGCCGAGCGGGTCGATCGTGTTGACGACGCCGGTCTCGTGCGCGATCACCTGCTGCGTCCGCAGCGCCAGTCGGACGGCGTCCTCGGTCGGCAGCGCCAGCGCCTCGTCATAGGAGTTGGTGTGCAGCGACTGTGTTCCGCCCAGGACCGCCGCCATGGCCTCGATCGCGGTCCGTGCTACGTTGACAAGTGGCTGTTGCCACGTGAGTGACACTCCCGCCGTCTGGGTGTGAAAGCGCATCAGCATCGAGCGCTCGTCTCGCGCGCCGTAGGTGTCCCGCATCTCGCGCGCCCAGATTCGCCGCGCCGCACGGTACTTCGCGATCTCCTCGAAGAAGTCGAGGTGGGCGTTGAAGAAGAACGAGAGCCGGGGCGCGAAGGCGTCGACGTCGAGACCTCGCTCGAGCGCCCATTCGACGTAGGTGAACCCGTCCTTGAGGGTGAACGCGAGCTCCTGGGCGGCGGTCGACCCGGCCTCGCGGATGTGGTAGCCCGATATGGAGATCGGGTGCCAGAGTGGCATCTCCTTCGCGCAGAACTCGACCATGTCCGTGACGAGCCGCATCGACGGGCCGGGCGGGAAGATGAACTCCTTCTGGGCGATGTACTCCTTGAGGATGTCCGTCTGGATCGTCCCCCGGAGCCGCGCACGTGGCACCTGCTGCTCCTCGCCGACGACGAGGTACATCGCCAGGGCGATCGCCGCCGACGAGTTGATCGTCATCGACGTCGAGACGTCGCCGAGCGGGATCCCGTCGAACAGGATCCGCATGTCCTCGAGCGACGAGACGGCGACGCCCTCCCGGCCGACCTCGCCGAGCGCGCGCGGCGAGTCGGAGTCGACCCCCATCAAGGCGGGCATGTCGAACGCGACGGAGAGCCCCGTCTGCCCGTGGTCGAGGAGATACCGGAACCGCGAATTCGTCTCCTGCGCGGTGCCGAACCCGGCGAACTGCCGCATCGTCCATAACCGACCCCGGTACATCGACGGATACACCCCGCGGGTGAACGGAAACGACCCCGGGTAGCCCAGGTCGCGCTCGTAGTCGACCCCAACGGTCTCCGGAGTCGACAACGGCTCGACCTCCGCGCCCGAGATCGTCGTGAACAGCTCGTCCTCGCGCACAGGCGCGGCCTCGAAACGCGACCGCCAGGCCTCGAGCGCCTCGGTACGCCGATCCTCCAGCCGGGCCATACGACGGATGCTAGAGGCTGATCGGCCCGGCAGCGCGGCGCTCCCGCTGCCCCGAACGAGGGATCACAGCGCACACGGGGGACGCCGAATGAGGGAGGGTGAAACGGCTAGGGGCGATCACGGGCGCGCTCGCGGGGCTGACCGCCTTCGTCGTGTTCCTCGCTCCTGCGGGAGCGACGTCGAGCGCGTTGACATGCGGGTCCGGGACGCACGGCGGAGCCGGCTACGGGTACGCGGGCCTCCAGTCCGAGCGGACTGCGAGCGGTGTGCGCGCGACGATCACCGCGCTGCGCCAGCCGAGTGTCTCCGCGGGCCACGCGGCCGGCTGGATCGGCGTCGGCGGGCCCAACGCCGGACCGAACGGCGAGACGATGTGGCTCCAGACCGGGGTCGCGGCCCTGCCGGGCACGCCGCTGATGGTCTATGCGGAGATCACCCGTGCCGGCCAGGCGCCCGCGTTCGTCCCGCTCCACGAGGACGTCGCCGTCGGCGAGAGCCATCGGCTGGCCGTGCTCGAGATGAACGGTCGGCCCGGGGTCTGGCGCGTCTGGCTCGACGGCCGCCCCGCCACGGATCCGATCGTGCTGGCGGGCTCGCACCGTCGCTGGGAGCCGCTCGCGACGGCGGAGTCCTGGAACGGCGGCGTCGCGACGTGCAACGGCTTCGGCTTCCGGTTCGAGCGGGTCGGCATCGCCCGGGCGCTCGGCGGCTCGTGGCAGCCCTTCGTCCCCGGCTACACGTTCCGCGACCGCGGGTACGAGGTGCGGCAGCTCAGCCCGACCCCGCGCGGCCACCGCACGCTGTCCGCCGGGTCGCTCCAGGCCTACGCGTTCGACGCGCTCTCGGCCTAGAGGCCGTCAGGCGCGGACGATCTTGACCGGGGTGCCGAGCCGCACGTAGCGGCGGAGCGCGAGGATGTCGCTGTTCCGTAGGCGGACGCAGCCGTGCGAGACGGCCTGGCCGATCAGCCACGGCGTGTTCGTCCCGTGGACGCCGACCACGCCTCCACCCGGCCAGTCGGACAGCTTCGAGTAGCCGCTCGTCTCGAACGCGTACGCGCCGAGGATCGGGTACTGCGAGGGCACGAACGCCGTCTGGACGTAGAAGAGGCCGATCGGCGTCTCCATCCCGCGCGCCCCGATCGCGACCGGGCCCGTCCGGCGGAGCTTGCCGCCGACGTACAGCTCGAACTTCCGGGAGCCGCGGTAGACGACGAGCCACCGGTCGACCGGCTTGAGCTCGACCGAGGACGCGGGAATCCAGCCGCTGCGGCCGTTCGGCCGGCCGGGGATCTCGACGCGGTACCACGCCGGCTTCCCCTCGGCATCGCGCCGCGTCTCGAGCGCGAGGACGACACGCGGCCGGAAGTGCTCGCGGAACTGCGTGAACGTCGTGATCACCCGCGCCGCGCGGTCCGGCTTGCTGCGGACGGCGACGCTACCCCAGGCCAGCGGGCCGGAGCCCACGACGTCGACGCTGGCGAGCGGCGAGAGCGGGGTCTTCACGCCCCCGTGCGCAGCCGGTCCGGCCACCGCAGCGCCCACCGCGACGACGACCGCCACTCTCGCAAGAACTCGCCTCATGTTTCCAACTGTAGTGCCGGTCGGGGGAGCGAATATGCCTCGAAAGAGGGGTCCCGTCCCCCACCTGCGGCCAGTCCCTCAACTGAAAAAGGCCGGCGGGGCCTTGCGGCCCCGCTGACCTCTCCCCCGAGGCGTCGGCGCTCCCGGGACGAGCCCGGGAGCGCCGACCGAGTGCCGGCCCGGGGGATTCCCCTAGCCCGTGACCGGGGGCTGGAAGACGCCCACAACACCGATGCGAGCAGTGTTGCACGCCTTCACGTTGGTGATACGGACCCGGATGATCCCGGCCTTCGTCGTCTTGATGCGGACCGTCGCGACGCCCTTGCGCGTTCGTCTTCGCGGCCAGCGACACTCCGACGCCGGTGAACCGGACCTTCACGCCCTTCACCGGGTTCCGCGACCGCGTCACCTTCGCGACGAGCGCGTGCCGGGCACCGTTCGCCTTCACCAGCTTGGTGTGGATGGTGAGGACGCGGCACAGGTTCGGCGCCGGCTTCGGCTTGCGGCTGCCGGCTTCGGCTTGGGCTTCGACGGGCGGCGTGACCGGCGGCGTCAAGGGTGCCACCGGCGGAGTCGTGACAACCGTCTCCGCGCAGTCCCTGTTGTTCGCCGGGTTCGTGTCGCCACCGTCACCTGCGACCGTGGCGCAGTTGTCGTATGTGCCGGCCTGGGTCACCCGCGCGGAGACACCGATCGTCCGGATGACGCCGGGGCCGAGCGTGCCGAGGCTGCAGTTGAGCAGCGCCGGGGTGACCGTGCAGGTGCCGTCGACAGGCTGCGTCGTGACCGCGAGGAACGTGACGCCGCCCGGCGCCGCGTCCGAGACCACGACGTTGTGCGCCTGGTTCGGGCCGTTGTTCTGCACGGCCAGCGAGTACGCGATGTCGGCCTGGCCGTTCACGAGCTGCACCTGCTGCGTCGCGTCCTTCACGATCTGCAGGTCCATCGACTCGTTCCCCGGCGGAGGCGGAGGCGGCGGCGGAGGAGGCGGCGGCGTCTTGCCGCAGCCGACCTGAACGCTCGCGCTGTCCGAGTCCGACCCGCCGTCCCACGTGACGACCGCCGTGTTCGTGCGGCCGTTGTTCGGCGACGGCTTGCCGTTCGCGCAGGTCCACCGCTCGTTGTAGGTCGTCGTCCATGCGTTGTTCGTGAGGTCGCCCGCGTCGAGCGTCTCGTCCACGCTGCCGTCGTCGACGACGTGCGCGGGGGTGCCGACCTCGGTCGGATCGGCCCACGCGATCGTCGCCGTGGCGGTCTTCGAGCTGGCTTCGCCCCACGTGACGGTCGCCGTGTTGTTCGGCACCTCGGAGTCAGGCGTGACCGTGTAGCTGCAGGCGACCGAGCCCTTTGCCGGCACGGTGATGCCCGTGCTGCCGTTGCCGCCGCAGTCGATCACCGCACCCGGGATCGAGTCGGAGACGTCGACACCGGTCACGGCGACCTCGCCGTCGTTCTTGACGGTGATCGTGCCGTTCACGGTGTAGGTCTGCACCTGCGACTGGGTCACCGTCACCTTCCAGGTGACGGAGCCGTTGCCGCCGTCGGGGAGGTTGAGCACGGTGTTGTCGCCGTAGGCAGAGTCATTCGCACCGGCCGGCTTGACCTGCTTGTCGACCTTCCAGCTGTGCGTGATCTCCGACGAGCCGCTCGCCGACTTCTCGACCGACAGCACCGGGTTCGGCGCGTCCTTCGGGTCGTAGCAGAACACGGCGTGGCTGATCTGCGGCGCCTGGCCGCCGTTGTTGAGCGGCGGCGCGAGGTTGTTGTCCCCCCAGCTCCCGCCGAGCGAGTCGTAGAAGTAGATGTACGCGCCATCTCCGCCCTTCACGACGACGGCCATGATGTCGACGCTGTGGTCGGCGATGACCCAATCGAACGAGTCGATGCCGTTGACGACGCCGCGGCGCGTGATGCTGATCCGCCCGTCGGTGTAGCCGCCCTGGAGGTCGGTGTTGGAGATGCTCGTGCTGCCGGCATCGGCAAGGCCGGCCGGACACGTCGGGTTGCCGCGCCTGGTACACCTGCCGCGCGGGGCCGTTGTAGCCCTGCGCGCCGATCGCCGCCCCCGCGACGACGAGCGTGAGCACCGCGACGAGGCCCCCAAGCCCCGCGAGCACCCTGCGTCTCGTTCGCTTGACCATGTGATCCACCCTTTCCCCTCTGTTGCTGCCGGGCGACCCATGGAAGCCGCGGGAACGACCGGCACTCTGGATCGGATGTTATGGCCCCGAAGGGGGATGGCAACTCCCTCGTTCGAGTAGGTTCACCCCCCCGAAGCGGCGGTTAATCCCGCCGGGCGGCTGGCTACGCTGGCGGCGTGTCTCGGCGTGTGCTCCTGGCTCTGCTCGTCGGGATTCCGCTCGTCGGCGTCGTCGCCGCCCTCGCGTGGTCGATGCGCGCAGCCTCGCTCCCCGACCCGCTGCCCGCGCCCAAGAAGCCCGCGCTGCCCGACCTCGCGATGTCGCCCCTCAGCGACATCGCGGTGAGCGAGGCGGTGGGCGGAGACCAGCGGTACGTCTCGTTCACGGCCGCCCCTGCGAACGTCGGCCACGGCGCGCTGATCATTCACGCGGTGCGCGCCGACCGGCGGGGCGGCTGGCGGGTCTCGCAGCGGTTCGACGAGCCCGACGGGTCGCTCAGCGAGACCATCACGCCGGGCGACGTTGTCTGGGGCGGCCACGGCCACAACCACTGGCACGTCCACATGGGCGCCTCGTACTGGCTCACGAAGCCCGGCTCGACCGAGCGGCTCCGGACGTACGACAAGGTCGGCTTCTGCTTCTTCGACCAGGCGCCGCTCCGGGTCCAGCCACCCGACGCGCCCGTCGCGCCGCGGTTCCCGAAGACGGGGTGCAACGGCCAGGACGCACTCGAGTTCACGATGGGCCTCTCGCCCGGCTGGTCGGACCCGTACCCGTGGGCCCTGCCCGACCAGCGTCTCGACGTCACGGGGCTGCCCGACGGCGTCTACCGCCTCTGGGCGACCGCCGACCCGGGCGGCTGGTTCCGGGAGACGAACGAGCGGAACAACCTCACGTGGGTCGACCTGCGGCTCACGCTCGGCTCCTCACCGCCGAGGCTCGCGATCGTCGAGCGCGGCCCTGCCGGCGCCTCGCGCGCTCGTCGTTGACCGAGCGACGGGCTCAGCGCTGAACGTACGGAGCGGTGGCGCCGCCGACGTCCTGACCGGCCGTGGCACCCGGAATCGTCACGTTCAGATGACCCCGGAACGCTGCCGCCATCGAGACGGTCAAGAGTGCCGCGACCGCCAGCAGCGCGATCAGCCCGAACGCCGTGAGCCGGAGCTCCTGTTCCCTCGCCTTGCCCATCGTCCCCCCTCCCGTGATCCGTCGTTCTTTCTCCGACGGTAGTCACCCTTCGGAGGGGGGCAATGCCTCGTCCGAGTGACCGGCCGGCCCGCGAGCGGGCGATAGGCGGGTGGTCGTCGTACGACTCTGAGACACTTACGGCGTGATGCGCGTGCTCCTCGCCGACGACCACCGCCTGATGCTCGACGGGATTCGCCGCGCCCTCGACGAGGATGGGGGCTTCGAGGTCGTCGGCGAGACGCAGAACGGCGCCCAGGTGCTCCCGCTCGTGGGCCAGACGAACCCCGACCTGGTCGTGCTCGACGTCCGCATGCCGAACATGGACGGGCTGCAATGCCTCGAGGAGATCAAGCGGCGCTACCCCGACGTCAAGGTGGTGATGCTCTCCGCCTCGACCACGCAGGACCTGATCGACGGGGCTCTACGCCGCGGCGCGAGCGCGTACGTCCTCAAGACGGTCGATCCGAGCGACCTCCCGTCGACGCTGCGCCAGGTTGCGAGCGGGACGGTGTTCTCGACCGTGGGCGCGACCGAGGCGAGCGTCCCGAGCGGCGCCAAGGCTGCCGGGCTGACCGATCGTGAGATCTCGATCCTGACCGAGCTCGCAAAGGGGAAGTCGAACGACGAGATCGCCAAGGAGCTCTGGGTCACGCAGCAGACCGTGAAGTTCCACCTGACGAACGTCTACCGCAAGCTCGGCGCGAAGAACCGCGCAGACGCCGTACGTCAGGCGTACCAGCTCGGCCTCATCGTCCGCCCACTGGGCGACGACTAGCCGGCTTCGGGAACCGGGCTCGGGATCGCCGCCGGGCGGCGGCTCCATCGCCGCGTCGTGCCCGAGAGCAGCAGCCCGAGCCCGACGAGGGTGGTCGGGACGTACCAGACCGCCTGGAGCACGATCGCGTACGCGAGCGCGCTGTCCTTCGGGACGCCGAAGAGCGCGAGCGCGGACACGCCGAGCCACTGGTACGTGCCGACGAATCCGGGCGAGGACGGGATTGCCACGCCGAGGTTCAGCGCCGCGGTGACGAAGATCGCCTGGAGCATCGTCAGCTCGACCCCGACGGAGCGCGCGACGAGGTACGCGCCGAGCGCCCACGTGAGCCAGGCGGCGACGCTCAGCAGCACGAGCTCCTGCGTCCGGGTGACGCCGAGCGGCTCGGAGAGCCCGTCGAGCACGTCGCGCGCGAAGCGACGAACGATGTTGCGGTGGCGCCTCCCCCCGGGGCGCCTCCGCGTGTAGGCGCGAGCCGCGACGATGCCGAGCCCCAGCAACGCAACGGCGATCACCGCGCCGACGACGATCCTGTCCACCCACGACTCGTCGGTGACGAGCGGCAGCGTGGCGAGGAGAAAGGTCAGGAGGACGACGAGGTCGAAGCCCCGGTCGAAGACGACCGTCGCGACGCCCCGGCCGTACGAGAACGCGCCGCGGGAGACCCAGCGGGCGCGAAGGAGGTCGCCGATGCGCCCCGGCAGCACGTTGTTGACGGCGACGCCCGCGACGACCATCTCCACGAACCGCAGCTGGCTCGCGCCCGTGTGCGCGATCTTGCGCCAGCGCGCCGCCTGCAGCCAGTAGACGCCCGCCATGCAGACGACGGCGCCGAGCAGCGGCGCCGGCTTCACGCCCTGCACGGTCTGCCAGACGGCGCCGAGGTCGGCCCCGCGAACCGCGAGGAAGAGGAAGACCGCCGATGCCGGGACGCCGATCGCCGCCGCGATCCAGACCTTGCGGCGGCTCGGCTTCGCGCGCGTGGTCACCGACGACGACGTGCGCGCATGGGGAAGGGGCTCGGAGACGACGGTCACCCCTTCAAGGGTCGTCACAGCGCCGGATCGCTGCCAGCGGCACGGGTTCTGGATCGACCTAGCCGTTCGTCCAGACCGGACTTCCGGCGCAGCGGCGATCATGCATCTGTGCCGGCGACCGTGGCTCGAGACGTGGCTGGCGCCGATGCGCGCTCGGTGTCCGACTTCAGTCGGACACCTGCTCTCCGCCGCGTCTTAGAGTCGAGCCCGTTCCCGATCCTGCTCGTGTCGCTGGTCGGCATCGTGCTCCTCTCCGTGTTCGGCCCCTCGCTCGTCGTCGGGGACACCTGGCTGACGCTGATGGCCGGCCGCGAGGTCGTCGAGCACGGCCTCCCGACCACCGAGACGCTCACGGTGCTCGGGCAGGGGGCGACGTGGACCGACCAGCAGTGGCTCGCGCAGGTCGTCTTCTACGGGGCGCACGGGCTCGCCGGGATGCGCGCGGTCGTGCTGCTCGACGTCCTCCTCGTGCTCCTCGCGCTCGCGTTCGCGACTGCGACTGCCCGGACGAGCGGCGCCTCGTCGCGCTCGACCTTCCTGGTCGGGCTGCTCGCCGTGATCGCGGGGCCGTGGGGCTGGACGATCCGCGCGCAATCCGTCGCGCTGCCCCTCTATGCGGGCGCGCTGTGGCTGCTCGTGGACGCGTCGCGCAACGGCGTGAGACGGCGAACGCTCCTCGTGCTGCCCGTCCTCGTCCTCTGGGCGAACCTGCACGGCTCTGTCGTGCTCGGCGCCGGTCTCACGATCCTGCTCGGGATCGTCGAGCTCGTCCGCAACCGCCGCCTCGCGCGGATCCCCGCCGCGCTCGTCGTGCTGGCGCCCCTGTGCGTGCTCGCGTCGCCGTACGGCACGAAGCTCGTCGCGTACTACAACCTGATGCTCGTCGACGCGCCGTTCGCGCCGATCCTGCGCGAGTGGCAGTGGTCGAGCCCGAGCGCGACGACAGCACTGTTCTGGGTGCTCGCGCTCGTCGGCGCTGCGCTCCTCGCGTTCCGCCGGTGCCGCAGCAGGCTCACGTTCTACGAGCTCGCGGTACTCGCCGTCACGTTCGCCGGGGCGGTTCAGGCCGTGCGCGGCGTGATCTGGTTCGCCCTCGCGTGCGCGGCGATCCTCCCCGTCGCGCTCGACGGCGTCCTGACGAAGGCCGACGTGGACGCGCCACGGCTCAACCGCGCGATCTCGCTCGTGTCGCTCGCCGGCCTGGCCGTCGCGATCCTCGCGTTCCTGGCGCACTCCGCGTCGTGGTACGTCTCCGACTGGAACGAGCAGCGCGTCGCCGCCGTCCGCGAGGCGACGCGCGACCCGTCGACGCGCGTCTGGGCCACGGACGGAACGGCGGACTGGCTCCTCTGGCGCATCCCCGAGCTCCGGGGCCGGGTCGCGTACGATGTCCGCTTCGAGCTGTACGACAAGCCGACGCTCGACCGGATCGTCCGGTACGACACCCGTCGAGGCGACTGGAGGTCGCTCCTCGACGGGTACCGCATCGTGGTGGTCGGGGACCTCCCCCACCTCGAGGCGCTCGCCGCAGAGCCGGGCGCCAAGGTCGTATTCCACGACGACGAGATCGCCGTGGTGACCGGTGGGCAAGCTGCCGTCACACGGTAGCGAGCGTTCAGACTTCGAGATACGACGGGTGACGATGAGGGCGGCTGCGCAAAAAATCGTGCCGATCGCCCTGTTGGGGGCCGCCGCGGCCTACATGGTCGCCAGGCTGATCCAGGCCGACCACATCGGACTCCTTGCTCTCGACTACAAGCTCGCAGCGGCGCAACGGCTTATCGACGGCTACACCCTGTACCCGACGAGCGGTCCGGGATTCGGTGACTACCCGTATCCGCCGATCTGGGCGATGGTCACGACGCCACTCCTCGTCCTGCCGCATCTCGCGGCGCAATATGCGGCTGGGATTCTTTGCACCCTCGCCGTCCTGGCGGCGCTCTGGGTGGTCGGGCTCCGCGACCCGTGGTGCTACGCCATCGCGCTCTTCTCTGCGCCGCTGACGCTGGTCGCGACTGTCGGGAACCCGACAGCGGTCATCACGCTTCTCGTGGCGCTGTCGTACCGCTTCGGAAGCGCCCCGGCCGGGATTGCCGTCGCGGTCAAGCTCTATCCGTGGCCCATGCTGCTCTGGGGCTTGCTCACCCGCGGTCGACGTGACCTCGCCGTTGGAGTCCTCGTGACGCTTGCTGCGGTCCTTGTGCCGTGGGCGCTCATCGGCTTCGACGGCATCGAGCACTACCTCACCGTCTCCCGCACGATCACCGATCAGGCCCGGCAGGACTCCGGCGTCCTCTCCCCACCCGTTCAGGTCGCACTCACGACGGTGGCGCTCGCGGGCATGTGGGCACGCCGCGCCAGGCCCGCCGACTCTTTCGCGTTCGCCACCCTCGCGATGCTCGCCGCGAGTCCCGTGCTGTGGGGGTTCTACCTCGTCACGGCGCTCGTCCCGTTGGCAATCCAGCGCCCGCGAATTTCACCGATGTGGCTTCTGCCCCTCGCCCTTTGGGGCTTTGGCTACTACGGACGATTGGGCGTCACGTTCGCGCTGCTCGCATGGTGCGGCCTCGGTGCCCCTTCGCTCCGGCGTCTGGCTGCAGCGATGCAACCCTCCTGAGCGCTGCCCAGCGGGTTCGTGTGGGGCACTAGCGAAGACCCGTGCACGACGAGCGCTCCGAGATCCGAAGGGGCTTTTCGACCTTGACGAGGCGCACCATCCCTCCCGGCAGGCGCGCGACGATCTTTCCCACCACGGCGGTTCGACACGAGACCAGGACGTAGGAGGCATCGATCGGTCTGCCGTCCGCGTCGACGAGACCGCCGTCGCCACGGAGTCGTGCAGGGACGGTCGGAAGGAAGGTCTCGTAGTAGGTCTTCGGCCCGAGCCGATAGACATCGCCGACGCTCGGGTTGAAGAACTCGCTGGCCATCACCCAGAAGTAGATCGCGTCCGGCGCGTCGGCGACCGCGAGGTTCTGGTCCCACACCACCGGGACTCTGACGCCGGCCGGGACCGCATCGTCCACCCAGGCCCGCGAGTGTCCGTCGAAAACCCCCTCGGCGTCGCGTGCCGACGTGCTGTTCGACCCCACGGTCATCAAGCCGACGAAGCACATCCAGATACCGACCAGGAGCCAGAGCCGCCCGGTCCGGTCTCTCGCGCAGGTGAGCCACAGCGCGCCGCAGGCCAGTGTGAAGGCGCCGACGGCCGCCGAGAGGGCGGCGCCGCCGAACGAGAGGGAGATCCAGGGGACCAGTGCAAGGGACTGGAAGCCCGAGTTGTAGTGCAACCGGTCGATGGGAAGCACCAGCGTCGCGATGGCGCACCCGGCGACGAGAAGCAGAACCCAGGGTCGACGTCGCGCCATGCCGCCCCGGATCCACAGCGCCAGGCCGATGAATAGCAGTGGAACGACGTAGAACACGTACCGCTCGTTGAGGTTCTCGGTGCCGTCCACGTCGAGGGAGGCACTCACGAGCGAGACCGATCCGAGCATTGCGGCGAATGTCGGCATCGCGACCGCAGCGAAGAGGCGAACGCGCTCGCTCGCCCCGCGCGTCAACCCGTGCGCAGCGACAACCACGGAGGCCGCCAGCGGCACGAGGGCGACGTAGAGGATGAGGTCAGCGGTGAGATAGAGGAACCACTCGGGCACCTCGTGAGCGTGGAATGTCGCGAATGTCGACGAGCGTGTCCCGAGCCAGCCGAACGCGCCGTCGCCGCGCGTGACAGAAGCGACGACCGGCGCCAGAGGCAGCACGAGCAGCACGACCCCAGTCGGGAGAAATCGCCTCAGGTAGCGCCGCGAGTCCTCGCGAGGCCCGGTCAGCGCGTAGACGACGATCGCCAGGAGGTATGCGCCGACGAGCGCGAGGCCCTGAATCCGCGTGAATGCGACGAGCCCGAGGCCGAGCACCGCAAGCGCTTGACGCCCCGCCGACGGCCGCTGCACCGCTCGCGCGATCAGGAAGACGGCGAGCAGGAACACCGGATAGAAGGCGTTCTCGGTCATGACGACACCGGTGTACGCCATCGAAGGCACGAGCACCGTCATCGACGCCACGAGAAACGACGCGCGCCTCGACACGAACAGCCGCGCCAGGAGGTACGCCGGAACCGCCGCAAGCGACATGACGAGCGCACTGATTCCGAGCGTTACGTGATAGGCGTGGACCGGGTCGCCGACGAGCGCCCAGGCAGGAGCGATCACCGTCGGGTAGATCTCACCCCAGCCGAAGACCGGCACACCGCGCACCGCCGGCCGATGGCCCGCCGCGATGCTCTTCGCGAGCTCCGAGTAGACCAGCTCGTCGGGCAGAATCCACGGCGTCGGCACACGCACCGAAAGCCCCGCGCGGAGCAGCGTCGAGAGCCCGACGAGCGCCACGAGCCACGCCGCAGGCGCGTGCAACACCCGCGCCAGACCCGAACCGACAACGGACGCCCTAGGGGCCAGTCGCGTCGCCCCGGTCGGCGTCCCTGAAGTGCTCACATCGGTCGCCGTGTCCATCCGGTGAATCATCGGCAAGACCCGAGCCGGCGCCAAGGGGCCGACGTCGAATGAGTCCTGGCCGATCGTCCAGTCGCGCCTCGGCGCGCCGTCACCAGGCGTCCAATGCGCCGGGCATATCCGTCGATCACTCTCTCGCAGGCGCGCCCTGGACTGCGCCGTTGCGATGCCGACGATCGCCACGACCACAGTCATGCCGCTTGCGAACCACAGCGACGACTCCGCATGACTGGAGAGCCAGGCCTGGGCGGGCACTCCCGGCGGAGGCGATCCCGCGTCCGGCGTGCCGCCCGTCGTGAATGCAGAAATGAGCCACACGGCGTACCCGAAGAACCACGCCGGGGCGAGGCGGGGCCAGGTGACCGCGATCGGGACGAACAGGAGTGCGGCGTAGTTGGGCCAGACGATCGGCGAGGCGAGAATGCACGCGGCCACGACGATCGCGAACGCGCGCCGATCGCCGTCGGGTTTGCGCACAAGCCATGCGGCGAGCGCAAGACACGCAAGGCCGGTAACCCCCGCGACCGCAACGGCTGCGGACAACGAGGCACCGAGCGCGCCCGCGACCGTGGAGATGGACAGGCTTCGCATCGCATAGACGTCCTGAACGGCGCGCAGGAGCGACGGGTAGTCGCGCATTCCCTGGAACCCGACCAGCGCCCACGCGCCGAGCACCAGCAAGACCGAAGACCCGGCGGCCCACGCGGCGGCGCGGAAGCGTCGCGTCAGCAGGAGCCAGACGATGAGCGGCCAGACGAACAGCTTCGCAGCCACGGCGACCCCGACCGCGATGCCGGCGACCGGCATTTGTCGCGGTACCGCCACGCGAGCGCGATCGGCAGCACCAGCAGCACGGTGAGGTTCCGGTACCAGAGGCCATGGACCACGACGGGAGAGGTGACCGCAAGCACGAGGCAGCGCGATTCGCGAACGCCGAGGATCCACATCGATCCGAACATGGCGGCACCCAGCACGCACAGCCAGAGCGACGCGGCGACCGTCACGGGAAGCAGCGCGAGAGGGACGGACGCCAGGATGAACACCGGCGGGTAGACCGCAGGGTTCCCCACCAGGACCGCCTCGCGCGTCGGTTCCGGGTAGATCGGGAGGCCGTCGAGCAGCGAGCGCGCGGGCTCCCAGAGCGTGCCGCGGAAGTCGAAGCCGACCGGCCACGAGCTCCCGTAGCCGACGAACGCCAGCAACAGGGCGAAGACGACGGGCACGGCGAAGAGGAGGAGGGGGTCGCGCAGGTTCGCAGCGTGCGGCCAACCCCGCCGACGACATCCCGCCTTCCGTTCCGACGACGCTCACGCCGGTCCGCGTCCCCTTCGACGTCAGGACATACGCGCACGGCGACCGTTTCGCCGCGACTGGCCTGGATCATGCGACCCATGAATCCCTGAAGGGTGCCGCCTGGCCGGCACCGGCGCACCAACCCTACGACCCGTGCGGCTGGACCATCGTCCAGAGCACGGCCTCCGTCGGACGGCGACCATAGGCTGACGCCGCTCACCGGCCTGGCGCGCCGGCACCCGCCTGGCGTCTCCCCCGTGAACACACCGCCGCCGATCGACATGCGCTGCCCCGTCGTCGGACCTCAGGGGGGGCGCTTCGCCGTGTCGGCACGATCTGTCGTGCTGGGCGTGCTGCCGGTCGCCGCGCTCGTGACGATGTTCGTGGTCGGCTGGCCGACGGCCCGCTGTCGGGCGACTTCCACCACGAGCTCTACCCGGAGGCGAAGCTCCTCCTCCACGGCCAGAACCCTTTCCCGCCGTCCGACACGCCGATCGGCGGCGCGAACTTCGTCTGGCCGCCGGTCGCCGCGTACTCGTCGCGCCCGTCACCGTGCTGCCGCCCGGCGTCGCGGACATGTGATGGTCGCTATCGGCCTCGCGTGCTTCGCGCTCTCGCTCTGGCTCGTCGGGGTCCGCGACTGGCGGGTCTACGGGGTCGTCGGCCTCTGGCCGCGAGTCGTGGGCGAGATGCGGGTCTCGCACCTCACGCCGGTCATCCTGTGCTGCTCGCGGCCGCGTCCTGGCGCTGGCGCGACACGGCGGTGCACCGGCGTGCTGGTCGGCGCTCGCGGTCGCGTGAAGTTCTTCGTCTGGCCGCTCGGGGTGTGGCTCGCTGCGACGGGGCGGCTCGCGCGACGCTGCCCTCCGGCGGTCGGTCGCCGGCGCATCCCTTCTCCTCGTCCTGCCGTTCGCTCGCTCGCGACTACGCCGACGCCCTCAGTCGCGGCTCGGCAAGGTCTTCGACCAGGACAGCTACAACGTGTACGGGCTCCTCGTGCAGGGCGGCGCGTCGGAGACAGCTGGCGCGCGTCGCGATGTCGTGGTCGGCCGTCGCTCTCCTGGCCGGCGACCTGGCGCTACCGGAGCTTCGCGCTCGCGCGTCGCGGCGGCGCTCGTGCTCTCGCCGATCGTCGTGGCTCGACTACTTCGCGCTCGCGGCGCTGCCCCTCGCGCTGGCGCGGCCCCGGCTCTCGCGCGTCTGGTTCCTCCCGCTCGCGACCTGGGGGCTTGAGGGCGCCGGGATCGGCATCGGCGACGTGCGGACCGATCGCCGCGCTGCTGCTCGTGTTCGCGGTCGTGTTCGCGGTGGCGTTCCGCGGCGAGCCCCGCGCGCGCGCGGGTCCGCCGCGACGTGACGAGGCGCCCCTGCGCAGGGCGCTCGAGCTCGTGGCCTTCGGCGGTCGTACCGATCGCCGCGCTCGCGCTCGGGCTCTCGACGTTCGCCGAGCCAGGACCGGCTCGCGCTCGACTTCCACGAGGAGCTCTACCCGCAGGCGCAGGCCGTCGTGCACGGCGACGATCCCTATCCGGCCCCGGCACGCCGACCTCTCCGACGGGACGAACGCGATCTGGCCGATGGCCGCCGTCCTCCCGCGATGCCGCTGACCGCGCTCTCGCCGCGACGCCGCGGACTGGGTTGCGACGGCGCTCGTCCTCGCAAGGCTCGTCGCCGCGCTCTGGGTGATCGGCGTTCGCGACTGGCGCGTCTACGGCGTCGCGCTGCTCTGGCCGCCCGTGATCGACGCGTACCAGACGGCGAACGTGACGCTCCCCCTCGCGCTGCTCGTGGCCCTGACGTGGCGTTACCGCGACCGCTGGTCGCCGGCGGGATCGCCTCGGCGTCGCGCTCGCGCTGAAGTTCTTCCTCTGGCCGGTCGCGATCTGGCTCGCCGCGACCGGCAGGCGCGGGCCGCGCGCGGCCGCGGCGCGTTGCGGCGCCGCGTCGCTGCTCCTCGCTCCTGCCGTTCATCGAGCATCGGGGACTACTTCCGGCTGCTCCGCAACCTCAGCGACACGTTCGACGGCCTGTCGTACACGCCGTACGCGCTGCTCGTCGATCTCGGCGCGCCTTCGGCGCTCGCGCGTGCGGTCACGCGCTCTCGGCCGGCGCCGTGCTGGTCGCTCGCCTGGCGACGCCGCAGCCTCGGGCTGGCGTCGGCGCGGCGCTCGTGCTCTCGCCGATCGTGTGGCGCCACTTCTTCGCGCTGCTGGTCGTGCCGCTCGCGCTCTCACGGCCGCGGTTCGACCCGGCCTGGCTCGTCCCGCTCGGCTTCTGGTTCGTGCCCGGCACGTACAACGGCGCCCCTGGCAGACAGCGCTGGCGCTTGTCGCCTTCGCCGCGACGGTTAGCTCGCCGAGCGCGAGCCCGCGGCGGTCGGATCGCCGCGTCCATCCCCCCTCACACGCCTTGGCCGCAGGTCTAGCCACCGCCTAGACCGTCGGGGAGTGCCAGCGGATGCCGCCCGCGAGCACCATCCGTAAGCCTCCCACTGCGGGGGGACCTAAGAGCATCACGCTCGAGGGGGCGGTTCCCAACTCCCCAAGGAGGAAGCACACATGACGGCACTCGTCGTGTATCTCCAGAACACGTGGGCGCGGCTGCGCGACCGCGAAGGCCAGACGATGGCCGAGTACGCGTTGATCCTCGGCGGCATCGCGATCCTCGTGATCGCGGGCATCCTGATCCTCGGCCCTGCCGTCCGTGACCTCTTCAAGAGCACGGGTAGCTCGGTCCAGAACTTCCCGACCTCGTAACAAACGATTCATCGCAAGGGGCGGTGGTCTCGCGGGCGCTCGAACCGGCCCGCAGGCCCACCGCCCTTTTGCATTCGAGGAATCGTGAGCTCGAGCGACACCGGTCGGCTCGTTCGCGATCTCCAGCCCCACCTCCGCATCGTTCCGGGCTGCCGCCGCCCTGACGGCCGTCCCCCGCCGTGTCAGGCCGACCGTCCGTCGCCTTGGACACGGGTCTAGCCCCGTCTAGACCCACGGGGAGTACCAGCGGATACGGGTCGCGAGCACCATCCGTGAGCCTCCCGCACCGGGGGGAACGTAGTGAGGCATGACGCTCGGGGGGGCGTTCCCCCTACAACGAAGGAGGAAAGCACAGCATGACGGCACTCGTCGTGTATCTCCAGAACACGTGGGCGCGGCTGCGCGATCGCGAGGGCCAGACGATGGCCGAGTACGCGCTGATCCTCGGCGGTATCGCGATCCTCGTCATCGCCGGCATCCTGATTCTCGGCCCGGCCGTCCGTGATCTCTTCAAGAGCACGGGTAGCTCGGTCAAGAACTTCCCGGCCTCGTAACGGACGATTCGAAGCATCGGGCGGTGGTCTCGCGGGCGCTACGGAGAGGCCCGCAGGACCACCGCCCATTGCGTTTTCGCAGCGATTCAGAACAGGACTTGAGGGCTCGGACACATCTGCCGATGATGAGACGCGTTCACCCAGCAGTCCGGAACGTGCGGCATCATGTGGCGACCTCTAGGAGGGGGTAGGCGGTGAAACGACTGAATCTGAGGCGCGAGGACGGCGTGGCGATGACCGAGTTCGCGCTGATCCTGCCGATCTTCATGGTCATCGTCGCCGGGATGCTCGCCTTCGGCCGCGTCGTTCTTCTACTGGATCGACGCGAACCACGTCGCGAACGAGACAGCGCGCTGGGCGGTCGTGGATCGCAACCCGTACGCGCCGACCACGCTGCAGGCGCACGGTGCGACGGCGCGTTCGACGAGTCGAGTTGCAGAACGACGCAAGGTCTGCATCGACTTCCCGACGGGCACCTGCCGTAGGCGACCGGTTCGGGTCACGGATCCAGAAGCCGTTCACGTTCGTTCCGATCCTCGAAGATCGCGCCGATCACGATCAGGGCCGCGTCGACGATGCGCATCGAGCGGCTCGCGGCGCCGGTACTACTCCGACGACGTATCGCCGCCGGCGCTACACGACGGGGCGTGCTCATGAGCACGCGCCTGCGCGACGAGCGCGGTCAGGTGATCGTCCTGGCGGCCGTGATGATCCCGGTCTTGCTCCTGATGACCGCGCTGGTCGTCGACGCCGGGAACTGGTACACGCACAAGCGCCAGCTCCAGAACCGCGCCGACGCGGCCGCGCTCGCGGCGGGCGTCGAGCTGGCCAAGCGCTGGCCGGCGTGCGTCACCGACCCCACAAGCCAGAGCGCGATCACCGCCATGGCAAGCACTACGGCGGAGCCCCGAGAGCGGTGGGGTATCGGTCGATCCAACCGCAGTCAACACGGAGGTCGTCGACAACTCGAAGTTCGACATCGCGATCAACTCGACGAGCTACGACGCCGGAACCGACGACACCGATGGCGGCGGCCCGTGCTTCGACCACGCGGCCAATCCCGCACCGGAGGGGGAGTCCAACATCTCCCCGGCCGGCGGGACGTGGGTCGATGTGAAGGTGAAGGAAAAGGACACGAAGTCCTTCGCCGGGTCGTTCGGCATCAATCTTTCCCAGAACCGCGCACGCGCAAGGGTAGAGTTGCTGCAGTCGCAGCAGACGAACGATTTCATCCCGCTCGCGATCCCAGAGCAGTCGGTTCAGAAGGCGCGGATCCGATTCATCAACGAGTGCAACGGGAGTGAGCTCGCAAGCACGGCTCTAAAACCGCTCAAGTCTGCGAATCAGACCGCATCGGGCCTGACGCTCTGGGGCCCCGACCCATCCGGTACCGCGACCGAGGTCGACCCGGGGACGGTCTCGTTCCCGACGCCCACGTCCGTCCCTGTTCCCGGAACCACAACGTGCGCTGGCAACGGACAGCTCGATTTCACACCCGTCAGGGTGGAGCTGCGACTCGCTGGTCGGAAGGACGTCGACCTCTCGAACGCGGTGTCGTGCTCGGATCTTCATTCGGACGACACACCGGGCAACTCGGCCGACTGTTTTTCTGACATCAGCCGCATTCGGATCTACCAGCCGGCCGCCGGCCTTTTCGGCGACCGACCCCAGATCCGGGATGTGACGTTCAGCCCCTCCGGGTCGAATCCGTGCAACCTCGACCCCTACTACTCGCGATCCTCGACGACGACAAACTGCACCTTCGATGCGAGCGTCTTCATGGACTGGGGGAGCCGTCCGACAGCCAATGCGACGTTCTCGGCGACGATCAACGTCGCGGGGAGCCCGTCGGTCAATCTGTCCGGCCCAGCCGGGGGACAGGCTACGTGGACGGCGACCCAGGTTCCGAACAGGACGGTCGGTCCGGACATGGTGACCGTCAACTGGCGCTACGAGCTCCGAAGCGGGTCGTGGGCGCCGGGCGGCATGAGCGGGTGCACTGTGGCCAGTCCTTGCGTGAAGACGGGGACCACCGCCGTGCACGCAGTGAATCTCGGCGATGACCCGAGCGGCAACACCGACCCTCCGTCCGACATCGTCGGCGCAGTGAAGCTGACCGACGGCTCGGACATCACGACCAGCCTGGACCGTCACTCGGCGGAGACCAACGCGACCTACACCGCGTTTGTGACGATCGGGCTGCGCACGGTGTTCAAGACGGGCGACTGGTCGGTGCTGAGGCTCGATTCGGGTGGCAAGAACTTCTCGGTCATCTGCGATCCGTGGTGGCCGACCCCGAGCACGCCGAGCGCAGTGGCCCAGTTCTACTTCGGGTGCCAACCGCCGTACGCGACAAACGACACCACCGTCAATTCGTTCTGGTGGAACACCGGAACGAACAAATGTCCAGCCGCAAGCAGCTACCTGGTAGCCCCGACCGGAACATGGCCCAACCAGCAGTACGCGAATGCCCCCTGGAAGTGCCTGGAGCTCGACACAGGCGGTAACGGGCAGGCAACCGGCGATGGGATCGCGCTCGCAACGGGTAACTGCACGGCCTCGAAGGTCGATGTCGACGCCCAGCCGGACCCGGTGCCGACGCCAAGTGCAACTCCCACTCGTACACCTGCTACAACGACGCGCACTACTTCGGCAGCGGTCCGCCACCGGATTCCAGCGACCCTCGGCTCGTCAAGCTGTTCGTCGTGCCGTGGAATGCGTACAAGGGCATTCCCAACGGCAACGGAGTGGTCGTCCCGGTTCTGCGTCTTGCAGGCTTCTACATCACAGCCTGGCAGTTCAACGGCCGCCACGATCCTTGTGCCGACACCAACCCGCAGGTCGCGGCCGACCTCGCCAGGCTTGGCACCACAGGCGACAAGCTTGCCGGCTACTTCGTCAAGGAAGTGGAGACAAGTGGCGTCGGCAATCCGACGAAGTCGTGCAACAAGGACACCCCCGACATCTGCACCGTTGTCTTGACTCGCTAACGCTGTAATCCACGCACGCTAAGGAGCATCCGTGTCGAATACCTCACTCACCAGCAAGGTCCAGCAGTCGCGCGGCTGGACGCTCGCGCTCGGCATCGGCGCCGCGGCGCTCGCGGCGATCCTGCTGATCGCGTACCTCGTCCAGTACCGCTCGAGCGTCAACGACTCGACGGCGCCGACGCCCGTGCTCGTCGCGAAGAACCTGATCCCGAAGGGCACCTCGGGCACGGTCATCGCCGAGAAGCAGCTCTTCCAGGCGGCGACGCTCTCCAAGGACGACCTCAAGGTCGGCGCGATCTCCGACCCGGCGTACCTCAACGGGCGCGTCGCGGTCGCGGACATCTTCCCCGGCCAGCAGATCACGACCGCCGACCTCAGCGTCGGCCTGACGGACGCGCTCCCGACCCAGCTGACCGGTAAGCAGCGCGCAGTGGCGATCACGGTCGGAGGCAGCGCGCGGCCTCGTCGGCTTCGTCTCGAGCGGCGACCGGGTCGACATCTACTACGAGACCGGCTCGAACGGCGGAACGATCCTCGGCCTGCTCGCGCCGAACGTGCTCGTGATGCGTGCGCCTGCCGGCGACGGAGCGCCGTTACATCCTCCGTGCCGATGCGCCGCTCGCGCAGAAGCTCGCGCTCGCGTCCGACTCCGGCACGATGTGGTTCCTGCTCCGCCCCGCCGGGGACGCGAAGGAGCCGCCCGAAGAAGTCGATCTCGAGCACCGAGCTCCTCGCGCAGATCAACGGACAGAGGTAGGCAACGATGGACCACGCCATCCGCGCAGTCGTCGCAGTCGAAGGCCTCGACGCGTTCGACGTCCAGCGCGCGCTTCCCGACGACGCGAACTTCGCGCTCCTCGCGATGACCGAGGGCGTGGACGAGACGATCCGGGCGATCGCCAAGGACCAGCCGGATCTGCTCGTCGTCGCGTGCCAGGGCCGCGAGGACGACCGGACGCTCCACATCATCGACGGCGCGCACCGCGCCGCTCCCGACGTGCCGATCATCGTGCTCGCCGCGACGTCGCCGAACGGGTTCCTGCGGCGTGCGTTCGAGGCGGGCGCCGCCGACATGGCGATCTTCCCGCAGACGAAGGAGCAGCTCCGGCTCGCGATGAGCGTGGCGATCGCACGCCGCCCCGGTCACGGCGTCGACGACGGCAGCTCGCAAGGAGGCCCGGCTCATCTGCGTGCTCGGCCCCAAGGGCGGCACGGGCAAGACGTTGACGTCGACCAACCTCGCGACCGCGCTCGCGCTGGCGGGCAAGAAGGTGCTCGTCATCGACCTCGACCTGCAGTTCGGGGACGTCGCGCTCTGCCTCGGGCTCCCGCCCGAGAAGACGATGTACGACCTTGCGATCTCGCCCGGCGGCCTCGACGAGGGCAAGCTCAAGGACTACGTGATGACGCACGACACGGGCGTCGACGTGCTCCTCGCTCCCGCGCGGCCCGACCAGGCGAGCGCGCTCACGATCGACCTCCTCCGCGACATCCTCGTGATCGCACGCCGCGCGTACGACTTCGTGATCGCCGACACCCCGCCGGGCTTCACCGCCGAGGTGATCGCGACCATCGACGCGAGCTCCGATCTCGTGATGGTCGGCACGCTCGACTCGCTGTCGCTGAAGAACACGAAGCTCGGCCTCGAGACCCTCGCACTGATGGACTACGACCCGAAGAAGATCCGGCTCGTGCTCAACCGCGCCGACACGCGGGTGGGGATCAGCCATCACGACGTCGTCACCGTGCTCGGCTCCGAGCCGGAGATCTTCATCCCGTCCGACCGGGAGATCCCACGGTCGGTGAACGAGGGCGTGCCGATCACGCTTTCCCGACCGCAGTCCTACGCCGCGACGTCGTTCCACGAGCTCGCAGCGCTGTTCCTCGACGCCGCGCCGCAGCAGGCGACCATCGCCGAGCCGGCACGGCACGAGACCGCGCCAGCCGCTCCACGCCGATCGCTGTTTCGCCTGAGGAGGAGCTAGACACCATGGAGCTGCACGAGCGAATCGTCACGACCAAGCCGAAGACGGCGACCCCGCCGCCGACCAAGGAGCCGTTCGCGGATCTCAAGAACGAGATCCACATGCTCGTCATCACCGAGCTGGGGCCGCAGATGACCGGACAGGTCTTCGACGCGGTCGCGATGCGCGACCGCGTGCTCGCGGACATCCGCCGGCACCTCTCGACCCAGACCGGCATCTCGCGCGACGACCGTGAGCGCCTCACGTCGGAGATCGCCGACGACATCCTCGGCTACGGGCCGCTGGAGCGCCTCCTCGCCGACGACTCCATCACGGAGATCATGGTCAACGGCCCGAGCGAGATCTGGATCGAGCGTCAGGGCCGCCTCTACGAGACGACGGTCCGCTTCAACGACGACTCGCACCTGCGCCGGATCATCAACCGCATGGTCGCGCAGGTCGGGCGCCGCATCGACGAATCCTCGCCCATGGTCGACGCGCGACTCCTCGACGGCTCCCGCGTCAACGCGGTCATTGCACCTCTGTCGCTGTCCGGCCCGCTCCTCACGATCCGGAAGTTCGCGCGCAAGCGCCTCGGACTGCAGGATATGGTCAACCTCGGCTCGCTCAGCGAGGAATCGATCGACTTCCTGCGGCGCTGCATCCAGGCGCAGCTGAACGTCCTCATCTCCGGCGGTACGGGCTCGGGCAAGACGACGCTGCTCAACGCACTCTCGTCCGCGATCCCGGACAACGAGCGGATCGTGACGATCGAGGACGCGGCAGAGCTCCAGCTCAACCAGCGCCATGTGCTCCGGCTCGAGGCCCGTCCCCCGAACATCGAGGGCGAGGGAGCGATCCCGATCCGCGACCTCGTCCGCAACGCCCTGCGCATGCGGCCCGACCGGATCATCGTCGGGGAGTGCCGCGGCGCCGAGGCGCTCGACATGCTCCAGGCGATGAACACGGGCCACGACGGATCGCTCTCGACCGTCCATGCGAACGGCGCGCGCGACGCGCTCGCCCGCATCGAGACGATGGTGCTGATGGCGGGCTACGACCTGCCCGTGCGGGCAATCCGCCAGCAGGTGTCCTCCGCGCTCGACATGATCGTCCACATCGAGCGGATGGAGGACGGCTCGCGGCGCACGACCGCGATCGCCGAGGTCCAGCGGATGGAGTCGGACGTGATCACCATGCAGGACATCTTCGAGTTCAAGATCGACTCGTTCGCGCCGGACGGCACGATCAACGGCAAGCTCCAGCCGACCGGGCTGCGGCCGATCTTCCTCGACAAGTTCGCGAAGCGAGGGATCGACCTGCCCGCTGGGCTGTTCTCGCATCGTCCCGTCACGACGAACGTCGCGGATCTGCGCCGGTGACGCGCCGGGCTCGCACACTCGTCCTCGCGCTGGTCGCCGCCCTTGCGGCGATCGGCGCGTACTCCGCCGCGGCAGCCGACGACACGAGCGGCCCGCAGATCGTCGAGGCGGGAAGCGCGCTCTTCCCCGATCGCGCCTACGTGCTCACGCTGCCGGGTGACCAGAAGACCGTGTTGACGACACAGAACGTCAAGGTCACGGAGAACGGCACGCCCGTGAAGAACCTGAGCGTGCTCTCGTCCGCGTCTGCCGAGGGCATCGGCACCGTGCTCATGATCGACGCGTCGAACAGCATGAAGGGCTCGATCGGATCCGCGATGGCTGCCGCGCGGGCGTTCGCCGCCCGGAACCCGGGTCAGCCCCTCTCGGTCGTGTTCTTCAACGCGCGGCCCATCGTCGCGCTGCCGCTCACGACCGACCAGAAGAAGATCCAGGCTGTGCTCGCCAAGCCGCCCAAGCTGGCCGAGGGCACGCACATCAACGACGCCCTCGTCGCCGCCGTCGCGCAGGTGCGCGGCTCGGCGCTCGGCGCCGCGCGAATCGTCCTCCTCTCGGACGGCGACGACGTGGGCAGCGCGACGAGCCTCGACTCGGCGCTGGCGCAGCTCGACGCGCAGAAGATCCGCGTGTTCACGGTGGGAATCCAGTCGCCCGACTTCCAGTCCGGCGATCTCGAGAAGATCGCGGACACGACGGGCGCCACCTACGCCGCCGCCACGTCGCCGGAGTCGCTCACGAAGATCTACGACCAGCTCGGCTTCCAGCTCGGCAACGAGTACCTCTTGCGGTACAGGTCGGCCGCGCAGCCTGATCAGCCGGTCGCGGTGGAGGTCAAGGTCGTCGGCACCGAGCCCGTGTCCTTCGCATACCAGACCCCGTCGACCGGCACGGCCGCGCCGTACCAGCCGGCGTTCAAGGACAAGCTCTTCAAGTCGTGGGCGCTCGTGCCGCTCGTGGTCATCTTCATCATCGCGCTCGCGGTGTTCACCCTCCGCTCCCTCTGGAGCCTCCGCTCGAACAAGGCGCTCGTCGCACGACTCGGCGAGTTCGTCACGCTCCCGGCTGAGGAGCAGGCGAAGGAGCGGCGGAAGGAGGTCGACGCGCTGCTCCTCGCGGCGAGCGAGCAGAAGAAGCAGCAGAAGAAGAAGATCCGCTGGCTCGAAGGCTTCAGCGAAGACGTCGACGTCGCGCAGATCAAGCACGAGCCGCAGCGGATGGTCTGGCTCTCCATCCTCGCCGGACTGCTCGTCGGCGTGCTCGGGGCCGTGGTGGTGGGCCCGCTCTGGTTCATCCTCTGCATCGCTCCTCCCCTCGGGCTGAACCTGTACGTCCGCGGCAAGGCCCGCAAGGTTCGAAACGACTTCGGCGAGCAGCTCCCCGAGAACCTCGACGTGCTGGCGTCGGCGCTCCGGGCCGGCCACAGCCTCGCGAACGCGATGGGCGTCGTCGCAGACGAGGCGCCCGAGCCGTCGAAGCGCGAGTTCCGGCGCGTCGTCACGGACGAGCAGCTGGGCATCCCGCTCGACGAGGCGCTCGAGGTGACCGCGAAGCGCATGCAGAACCCCGACGTCGACCAGGTCGCAATCCTCGCGCTCGTGCAGCGCGAGGCCGGAGGCAACACTGCGGAGGTGCTCGATCAGGTGACCGCGAACATCAGAGCCCGAATGGACATCCGCCGGCTCGTCAAGGTGCTGACGGCACAGGGTAAGTTCTCGTCCGTCGTCGTCGCGATGGTGCCGATCGGGATCTTCATCTTCCTGCTCCTCGTCAACCCGAGCCATCTCGATCCGCTGTTCCACGATCCGATCGGGCAGATCGGCATGGTCTCGGCGGTGCTCATGACGATCCTGGGCTTCTACGTCATCCGACGCATCATCACGATCGAGCTCTGATGGCACTCCATCTCATCCTCATCCTCGGGCTCTTCCTGCTCGCAGTCGCCGTGACGATGGTGCTCCGTGCGCTCACCTCGCCGCGCGGGCCCTCGACCGAGACGATCGAGCAGATCGGCCACTACGGGTTCGCAGGCTCGCTCCCGGCCGGCGGCGGCGAGGGCCACGACCTCGACGTGCGCCAGCGCGTCGACGACTTCGTCGCGGCGGCCGGCAGGTGGTTCGGCTCCCGGTTCGGCCGTCTGAAGGGCAAGGACTATCGGGCACGGCTCATCACGGCGGGGATGTACACGTGGACGCCGGATCGCTTGCTCGGCGCGCAGTTCCTCGGATCCGTGGGCGGCGCCTTCGTCGCGATCTGGCTCGCTGCTCTCGCCGGCGGCGGCCCGCTGCTGTTCCTCGCGTTGATCGGCGGTCTCATTGTCGGCTGGATCCTGCCGACGTTCATCGTCGACTCGCGCGGCCGGAAGCGCTGCGAGCAGGTCGAGCGGGCGCTGCCCGACCTCATCGATCTCCTCGTCGTGACGCTCGAGGCGGGGCTCAGCTTCCCGCAGTCGCTCCGTCTCGCTGCGACGAAGATCAAGGAGCCGCTCGCGTCCGAGGTCCGGCTGACGCTCCAGGAGCAGAACATGGGTCTCACGCTCGTCGAGGCGCTCGAGAACCTCCTCGGCCGCATCAACACGCCCGGGATTCGCATGTTCGCGCGCTCGATCTCCCAGGGCGAGACGATGGGCGTCTCGACCGGGCAGATCATGCGCAACCTCGCGATCGAACTGCGCAAGCGGCAGCGGGCCTACGCGGAGGAGCGCGCGCAGAAGGCGCCGGTGAAGGTCCTCTTCCCCATCCTCCTGCTGATCATGCCCTCGCTGTTCATCGTCCTGCTCCTCCCGGTGATGATCAACATCATGAAGGTCCTCTGAGCCCCCGGCGGCGATGCGGCCCGTCCCGAACCTGACGTTGCGGAGGGAGGACGGGCGCGTCGTCGCCGACTCCGTCGTCGTCGCGGACTCGACGCTGCGCAGGCTCCGGGGACTGCTCGGAAAGCGCGACCTCCCGGCCGGCCACGGCGTTCTCCTCCGGCCCGCCTGGTCGATCCACACGGCTTTCATGCGGTTCCCGATCGACGTCGTCTTCCTCGACGCCGATCAGGTTGTCGTGAAGATCGTCCCGTCCCTCCCCGCCTTCAGGACGGCCTCGTGCCGAGGCGCACGCGAGGTCGTCGAGCTCCGCTCGGGCGAATGCGAGAAGCGCGGTCTCTCGCTGGGCGACCGCGTCGCCTGGGCGGCACGTGCCTCGACGGAGGAGATCCCGGTCGGCATCGAGCCCGTCCAGGCGGGGCTCGGCGAGCGGCGCGGATCGGTCGTCCTCGCGAGCCGCGACCAGCGCTACGTGAAGCTCGTGCGCTTCCTGCTCGACGGCAAGGGCATCGACGTCGTGGCCAGCGTGCCACCGTCCGGCGCCGCGGACGCGGCCGGCGGCGAGCTCGCGGACGTCGTCGTGATCGACGCGGGCGACACGGTCGCCGAGGGCCTTCGGCTCGCGCACGTCACCCGCGTCCGCCGGCCGGAGGCGACGATCGTGCTGGTCGGCGATCGCACCGGCGAGCGTTCGCCCGAGGGAATGCGGATCTACGAGAAGTGGGACGAGACGGACGGCGTCGTCGCGGCCGTCGAGGACGCGCTCACGCACAAGGCGGTGTAGAACTCCGGTACTTCTGCTGCGGCTCAGGGGAAGGGAACAGAGCTGCTGATGTGGAAACGGAGGTTGTCGAGCTCGATCGGACGGGTCTCTCGGGCCGTGAGCGGCGCCTGCGGCGAACCGGGTCGGGAGCAGTGGAAGGGAGCGAGGTCGTGAGGTCACAAGAGATGTCGTCGGGGACACGCGCCTGATGGCCTCTCTCGCGCGGACCGGCGACGCCATGCAGCGGGCCGACGGCCGGCCGCGACTCGTCGTCCCCGCGGCCCAGAGCGGTGCCGTGCGGCTCGAGAGCGCGCACCGCAGCCTGCTCATCGACGCGGAGCCGCGCGTCCACCGCTATCTCAAGGCGGCCCACCGCTCTGCGGTCTCGGCATTCGAAGGCGCGGGCGCCACCGACGCCGCCGACCGCCTGGCGACCAGCGTCTACGTCGGCACCGTCGTCGCCACGCTGGCGGCGGAGGGCGAGCTCGATACGGCGGACGTGCAGATCGCCGTCGCGACCCTCGCCGAGGCGCGCGGCGAGCCGCGCGAGGCCGCGTGCTTCGACCTGTACCGCGCGGCATGCACGAGCGCGTTTCTGCTCGAGCTTCCTCCGCTCGTCGCCTGCGAGCTGCAGCTGCGCCTCCTCATCCAGCTCGGTGTCGCCTCGGAGGTCTCGCTCTGGCGAGGCGAGGGCGGCAACCTCGAGCCGCTCGTCGTCCTCGGCCACGGCGCGGAGAGCCGACGAGCGCGTGCGACGGCACGCGCCGCTCTACGGCGCGGCGGCTCGCTGACCCTTCTCGGAGGTCGCGCGCTCCGTTCGGCGCTCGTACGGCGCTTCACAGAGCCTGCGGCGGCGGTCGTAGCCCGCGTCAGCGGGTCCGGCTCGCGTCTCGACGCATACCTGTCGGTTGCGGCGGGTGCGCTCGGGCCGGTGCTCGAGCGCGAGCTCCTGCTCGAGCGCTCCGCCGAGCGCGAGCGGCTGCTGGTCTCCGCCGGCGAGCAGCGGCTGATGCGCATCGGCTTCGACCTCCACGACGGCGCGATCCAGGACGTGCTCGCGCTCGGCGCCGACATCACCCACCTCCGCGACCAGATCTACCCGTTCATCCTCGACACGCACCGCGAGCGGGCAGCGGGACGGTTCGACGACCTGCTCGCGCGCGTCGTCGAGCTCGACCGCCAGCTGCGCGAGCTCTCCCGCTCGCTCGAGTCGCGCAGCATCGTCTCCCGCCCGCTCGGCGAGATCCTCCACCGAGAGGTCGACGCGTTCCGCGAGCGCTCCGGGATCGATGCAACGCTCGAGATCCGCGGCGACCCGGAGTCGCTGACGTCCGCCCAGCGCATCGCCGTCTACCGGGCGATCCAGGAGTCGCTCTCCAACGTCCGCGAGCACTCCGGCGCGACGATGGTCGAGATCCGGCTGCGGATGCGCCGCTCGTCGATCGAGGTCCGGGTCGTCGACGACGGCCAGGGCTTCGAGGTCGGCCGGGCCCTCGCCCGTGCCGCGCAGCGCGGCCGCCTCGGCATCGTGGGGATCGGAGAGCGCGTGCGGATGCTCGGCGGGTCGTTCGAGATCGACAGCGCGCCCGGCGGGCCGACGATGCTCACCTTCGCGCTGCCGCGCATCCAGCCCGACCGCTGAGGCCGGTCGTCCGACTTCAAGTCGGACACCTTCGCCGTACGCCGGCGGGAGGCGATGTCGAAGCCACGCCCGTCGCCGAAAACGACGAAGGGGAACGGCACTCGCCATTCCCCTTCGAAGCTCGCTCCCCCCGCCCCCCACTGCGGGGTGAGCAATGCGTGGAGCCCCTCTACGACGAGATCTCTCGTCCCCCGTCCTGAATGCAATCGGTGGCGAGGTCCGAGCGGCCACGGGACTGCAGGGTCGCGCCGCCAGCGCCCTCCCGAGCCGCTCGTCTCTCAGCCTCGAGCGTGTCCTTCGCCGGTGATGGCTGGCACCGGCCGAAGTCGCCCTTCTGCCCGAACACGGTCGTGTTCGAGAAGGTCAGCGCGTCGCTTCCGCCGCCAGGCAGCGACGCGTTGAGCTTGTCCACCTGCACAGCTGCTCGCCACGCCTCACCGCACCGCGCTGCGCTCCCGGACGTCGCCGCCGGCTCGGCCGCATGAGCCGGCAGGACGACCTGGTTGGAACGAGCGGCGGTGGGTGAAAGGGTTTCGAGCATCTCGTGGGCCTTCACCCTGGAAGATGCAAACGGGCCCCGAAACTTGCGCGTTCGTTTGTAAAGACTTCGTAAGGGGGATGCACGCGTCGTGCGATTTCTCCATCGTTAGACCGACGCATGGCCGCCACTGAGACAAGCGCGCGCGCGAACGCCGCTCTCGACGAGCTCTACCGCGAGCACGTCGGCGAGGTGTACCGCTACACGTACGCGGTCCTGGGCAACCACGCCGACGCCGAGGACGTCACGCAGACGACGTTCGTCAACGCGCTCCGCGCGCTCGAGCGGGGCGAGACCCCCGAGGATCCGTCGCGCTGGCTCACCGTGATCGCGCACAACCTCGTACGCCAGCGCTGGCGCCAGGCGGCCGCCCGCCCCACCCTCGTCGAGCTGGAGACGGACGTCGCGGACGCCGAGGAGGAAGAGGAGGCGTTCGAGCTCGAGGAGCTCGTGCGCGCGCTCCAGCGGATCCCCGAGACGCAGCGCGAGGCGATCGTGATGCGCGAGCTCGAGGGGCGCTCCTACCGGGAGATCGCGACGGTGATGGCGCTCTCGACCTCCGCGCTCGAGACGCTCCTGTTCCGCGCGCGCCGCTCGCTCGCCGAGGAGCTCGAGAACGTCGTCACGTGTCAGAACGCGGAGCTCGCCCTCTCGAAACGGCTCGACGGACGCCTCTCCCGCAAGGAGCGCAGGCGTCTCGACGAGCACCTCGCCGACTGCCCGGATTGCGCGCGCCTCGCGGCGACGCAGCAGCGTCAGCGGCGGGCCTTCAAGGGCCTCGCGCTCCTGCCGCTCCCGATCGGCCTCGCGCTGTTCAAGGGCGCCCCGAGCGCGGCCGCGGCAACCTCGCTGCCGACGATCGGTCTCGGCACCGCCGGCACGGGAAGCTCGGGCGCCGGCGCAGCCGGTGCGGGCGCCACCGCCGCCACGACGACGGGCGGAGCTGCGCTGGGCGGCTCCCTCGCAGGCGGCCTCGTCGTGAAGGTCGCGGCCATCGTCGTCACCGCGACGGTCGCTGCAGGCGTGGGCTACAAGGGCGTCGAGTCCGTACGCAACTCGCCCGCCGAGACGCCAAAGGTCATGTGAAGAAGGCGACCGACCCGCGAGACGGGCGCCCCGGTGGTTGCTGTCGCGCCGCGCGTCATGCGGGCACGCGAGGTGAAGAAGGCGCCGGTCGAGGCGAAGAGGCATGGCAAGCCTGCCTCGAGCCCGGGCCGCGCCAAGCACGACCTCTCGCCGCAACCCGGGCTCGCGACGTCGCAGTCGGCACACGCGGCGGGGAACAACGCAGGCAACGCTTCCTCCGGTGTCGGGACGGGCGCCAAGCCGCACCCGACGGGAGGCACGGGGCCGAGCCACGGGGTCGGGCCGGCCAAGCCGAAGGCGCCGACCCCCGGCGCGAAGGCGCCGACCCCCGGCGCGACTACGCCGGCTCCGCCGAAGGGCGGCGGCGGAAAGGCCGCGCCGACGTCCGGTGGCGGCGCAGGCGGTGGAAACGCCAATGGCGGGGCTTCGGGAGGCAACCCGGCAAACGGCGACGGTGGCCCGGTGACGGGCCTGCAGGGCGGCACGACGTCGGCTGTCGCCCCTCCGAGCGGCGACGGCACCGCGACCGGCGGCGCTCCGACCGGCTCGCCGTCGCAGACGCAGGATCCCGGCTCGACGACACCTCCGGCGACCGATCCGACGACGCAGCCGCCGACACAGCAGACGCCTCCGAGCACACCGCCCTCGACCGGCACCGGTGCGGGCGACCCGCCATCCGGCTCGACGGGCGACCCGTCGGGTGACGGTTCCGGCGGCAGCGACGCCAACGGGAACAACGGCGCCAACGGCGCCGACAACGGCGAGAAGAACGGCCACCACAAGGGCAACCACGACGGCCGCCACCCCGAGGACTCCTAGGCCGCGGCACGCACCCCCTTTTGGGGGGTGCCAACGACCGGCCGAGGGAGACGATAAGGTGCGCAATGCTTCGCGGAGCCTCTATTGCCGCTGCGCTCGTCGCGCTCGCGCTTCCGTTCGCCGCGAACGCCGGCAGTGACGCAAAGGCCTCGACGGCACGCGAGTCGTCGCTCGAGACCCTCGTGCTCCAGCGGATCAACGAGGTCAGGGCGTCACACGGGCTCGGGCAGCTCAGCGCGTCGACGGGCCTGACCAGGGCGGCGTTGACGCATTCGCGCTCGATGGTCGTGAACGGGTTCTTCGCGCACGAGTCGAAGAACGGCGCGCCTTTCTGGCAGCGCGTGAAGAGCTTCTACACGCCCCGTTCGAAGGCCTGGACGGTCGGAGAGAACCTCGCGATGTTCGGCGGGGCGAAGCCCGACGCGAACGCGATCGTCGCGTCGTGGATGGCCTCCTCGCCGCATCGCGCGAACCTGCTCAACAGGCAGTTCTCGGATGCAGGCGTCGTGGTCCTGTTCGACGGTGCTGCAGGCGGCGTCTACGGCGGCGAGCCCACGTGGGTCGTCACGCTCGACGTCGGCGCCCGCTGAGCAACGCTCCGGGCCGCTCGTCACAGTCAGCTCCGGGTCTTGGCGAGTGGCTGCGCGATCTCTTTGGCGACCTCGACGATCAGGTCGTCGTCGGTGATGAGTCGCGTTCCGACCGCCTCGGCGAGAGCGACGTAGGCGCCGTCGTACGCGGTGAGACCGCGCGCTGTCCAGCGGGCGACGCGCACAAGCTCGGGCTCGGTCTGCTCGAAACCGAGCTCCTCGAGCGTGGCGGCGAGATCGACGAGTGCAGCCTCGTCCCAGCCCCAGCGACGACCGGCGACGTTGACGATCTCGAGCCCTAGAAGCGGCGGTGTAAAGACAATCAGCTCGCCGGCTTCGAACGACCGCCGCAGGCTCCGTGCGGGATCGACATGCCGCTCTCCCTCGGAGCGGAACCACTTGATGACGACGGAGGCGTCGAGAACGGCCTCGGTCACCGGGCGTCGCGCTCTGCGCGAATCGCGGCGGTCGAATCGTCGCTGGGCCCGCCCGCGAAGAGGTGGTCGAGCCTGGCGAGGGCGCGCCTCGCCGCCCGGGAGCTGCCGGGCCCCTCCACGCGGGAAGCATCCCGCTCCGCGAGCTCGGCGAGGTACCCGCTTCTCGACAGACCGCGGGACTTTGCGATTCGGTCGACACGTCGGAGCAAACCCTCGTCCAACGACACGAGCACCTTGGTCACAACGCTCAAGATATCTTGTATATCCAAGATGTCAACCGAGCGGCGAAACGAATGTCTCCGCCCAGAGAAAAGCCCCGGCCTCGAAAGGCCGGGGCTCTTTGGGTTCGGGGTTCTTGCCGCTCGGGACTAGGCCGCGAGGGCCCGGAAGGGAGTCGAGTGGGGATCGATCGCGCTGTCGAAGCCACGCTCCCACTCCACCACCACGGCACCGGTCGCGTCGAACTCGCGGACGACCCCCCGATCGCCGGCCCGAAGGTCGGATCCGGAGTCCGCGACGAGCTCGATCACGGCCCCGATGCGCACACCGGCGGCGATTCGCGCGGCGAGTAGACGTGCACCTGTGGCATCCATACCCCGTAGCTAACGGCGCGTCCAGCCCACGAGCGTCCCCCGATAGGAGAGTATTCGTCCACCCGAAAGGGGAGGAGGCAAGCCAGATGCGCCGAACGCCACAGAGCGCCGGCGGCTCATTCCGAATTCGACGGCTGAGGGTGCGTCGCCGGCGCAGCGACCACTCCGACACGAGATGCACGGGACTCCACAACGCAATCCCGACTGGGAGCACTGGCCCGGCCGCCCCACGGGAGAGGACGGCGTGCGCAGCCGCCTGAAGGCCCTGTTCGTCCCGACCGAGGCCGAGGACGCAATCACGGAGCTGATCGCGGAGCACAGCCGTGCGCTCGAGTCGCGCGCCGAGGAGCTTCGGAACGCGGCCGTCGAGCTCGAACAGCGGGAGGCACGCGCGCGCGAGCTCCATGCGAGGGTCGAGCACGTGCTCCGGGAGGGGTCTGCGGAGCTGGACGTTCGCCACTCCGAGCTCGCCGTCCGGGGCGGAGAGCTCGACCGCCGCGAGGCGGAGATCGCGGCTGCCGAGTCGAGCGTGGACGAGCGTGCCCGGGCCTTCGGCGCGGTGGAGCTTCGCAGCGCGGCAGTCCAGCGCCGTGAGGAGGCCCTGCGCGAGCGCGAGCAGGCGTTCGAGCAGCGCGAGCGGGCACTCCGCGAGCGCGAGTGGGCGATCGCGAGGCAGGAAGCTGCCCTCGCGTCGGAGGCGGCGCCGACCGTTCCCGTGCCCGACGAGCCGACGGCCGAGCTGCCCGAGGACTCGTACATCGCGTTCACCCAGGATCACGGCTACCGGCTCGTCGAGCAGGACGGAGCGGCGCCCGCCCCGGGCGACATCGTGGAGTTGGACGGTGCCCCGCACCGATGCGTCCGCCTCGCAGCTTCGCCCTATCCCCGCGACCGGCGCCGCTGCGCAGTGCTCGAGCGCGTGCGGCCGGCCGCGGCCTAGACGCTCTAGCCGAGCCAGGCGTCGAGCAGGGCTTGGCCGAAGAACAGGCCCACGACACCTCCCGCGGCCAGGAACGGCCCGTACGGCAGCGTCTCCTTCCGTCCCTGCCCCCCACGCCGTAGCAGCGCGACGAGCGCAGGGACCATGCCGAGCAGGGAGCCGGCGAACAGCGCAATCGCCACGTCCCATCCGAGCCAGGCGCCCATGAACGCCGCCAGCTTGACGTCACCCATGCCGAGACCGGCGGGGTAGACGAGCGCGAGCACGAGGAAGAATCCTCCGGCAGCAAGCGCGCCGAGCACCCACTCGACGCTCGGCTCACGCGCCGTCTGGACGACGAGGGCGACGGCCAGGGCGGGGACGATGATCCCGTTCGGGATGATGCGCCGTTCGATGTCCGTCACCGAGACGGCGACGAGCACCGCGCATCCGAGCGCGTTGACGACCGCCTCGAACGAGTCCTCGAAGACGAGAGCGCAGGCCACGGCGAGCGCGAGCCAGACCGCGACAGCCACCGCGCGCAACGCCACGCGCCGGGATTCACCGCGACAGGGCGTGATCCTCTCCCCTCGTCGAGTGACGGGCGTTCCCTCGTTCGGGTGGGGACGTGGTGACGAAAGTTCACGAAGATGGGAGGACTGCGGAGGTGCGCCCGCTCCTGGCGTCTGGGCGCGACAACTACAAGGTGCTCGAGTCTTTCATTCGAAAGGCCGTGAGCGCCGGCCTGCACAGGCCGGTCTTCTCGGCCATCGTCATCGGTTCAGGCGCACTCGCCGGCTTCCAGCTCGGGCGCCAGGGACGCGTCCTTGCCGCCGTCACGGTCGCTCTGTCGATGTCCGCTGTCGCCGCGCTCGCAGCGTGGCTCCTGACGCGGCGGATGCGAACGGCCGAGCGCGCCGCCCTCCGAGACCCCTTGACCGGTCTCCCGAACAGGAAGCTCCTCGACGACCGCATCCAGCAGGCGCTCGCCCGGTCCCGGCGCACGGGTGAGTCGTTCGCGCTGATGGTCGTGGACCTCGACGGCTTCAAGGGAATCAACGACGCGTGGGGCCACGAGGCGGGTGACGTCGTGCTGCGGTCGACCGCGCGGCGCCTCCAGTCGATCGTCCGGGAGAGCGACACCATTGCCCGCGTCGGCGGGGACGAGTTCGTCGTTCTCTCGCTCGGCACGCAGGAGGATGCCGAGGCCGCGGCGCTCGTGGGCCGGCTGCGCAAGACGCTCCGTCGTCCTCACCGCGTCGACGGCAGGCCGGTCGAGCTCGACGCCTCCGTCGGCTGGGCGCTGTTCCCGCAGGACGGGCTGGCACCCGAGGAGCTGATGGCGCAGGCCGACGGGCAGATGTACGCGACGAAGCGTGACACGAGCGAAGAATCCGTGGTCGACGGACGGCCGGTCGACGCGAACGTCGTCCGCGACCTCGAGCTCGCGCTCGCGCACGACGAGATCGTCGTCCACTACCAGCCCATCGTCGACCTGCGCTCGGGCGAGGTCCGCGCCGTCGAGGCGCTGGTCCGCCGTGCCCACTCCGACAAGCTCATCGCCCCCTCCGAGTTCATCCCGCACGTCGAGCGGTCGCCGGTCGTTCGCGCCCTGACGCTCGCGGTCGCCTCCGACGCGCTTCGCCGGCTCGGGGAATGGGACCGGCGGGGGCACCGGCTCGAGGCGGCGGTCAACGTCCCGTACCGGATGCTCGACGACGAGGAGCTCAGCGACGGCCTCCGCGGGCTGCTCGAGACGTCCGGCGTCGATCCGGAGCGGCTGACGCTCGAGGTCGTCCCCTCGGGGCCCGGCGCCGGAGGGAGCATCGACGTGACGCAGATCGACCGGCTCCGACGACTCGGCGTCCGGCTCTCGCTCGACGACCTCGGTCGCGCGTCCTCGATCGCGGCGATCCGCACCCTTCCGCTCGACCAGGCCAAGATCGACGCGATGTTCCTCCACAACCTCGGCCGCGACGAGCGCTCCGGCGCGATCGTCCGGTCGCTGGTCGCGCTGGCCCACGAGCTCGGCCTCGAGGTCGTCGCGGAGGGCGTCGAGACCCGCCTCGCGTGGGACACCGCCGCTCGCCTCGGCTGCGACCGCGGACAGGGCTTCTTCCTCGGGCACCCGCTCAGCGCGGACGAGCTCGGCGAGTGGCTCGAGCACCAGTGGCCGGTGGTCGTCTAACCGGGCGCTAGCGCGTGTCGCCGGGGCGCCAGAGCGGCTCGTCCTGTCCGGCGGCCGCGTTCGCCGCGCGCGCGAGGACGAAGAGCAGATCGGACAGGCGGTTCAGGTAGACGCCGGTCAGCGGGTCGAGGTCGTGCTCCTGCGCTGCACGCAACGTCTCTCGCTCCGCCCGTCTGCAGATCGTCCTGGCGACGTGCAAACCGGCTGCCTCGGGGGTTCCTCCCGGCAGGACGAAGCTTCGAAGCTCCGGCAGCTGGGCGTTGAACCGATCGCAGTCGGCCTCGAGCCGGTCGATCTGGGACTGGGCGACACGAAGTCGTCCCTCCCGGCCGAGCGGGACGGACAGATCGGCGCCGACGTCGAACAGTTCGTTCTGCACGCGCACCAGCACCGCCCTGGTCTCGTCGGGCGGATCCCCGGCGAGCACGACGCCGAGCGCCGAGTTGAGCTCGTCGACGGTCCCGTATGCGGCGAGCCGCAGGTCGAGCTTGGAGACGCGCGACCCGTCACCGAGCGATGTCTGCCCGGCGTCGCCCCCGCGCGTGTAGATCTTCGTGAGGCGGACCGGCTCGTCGCGCGCGCGCGCCATGAGGCGAAGGCTACGTCGCGGCGGAGACCGGGGCGAGGCTGCGCTCCGCGTGGTGGAGGAGCTCGCGCGCGATCACGATCCGCTGGATCTCGCTCGTTCCCTCGTAGATCTCGGTGATCTTCGCGTCGCGGTAATAGCGCTCGGCCGGGAACTCGCGGGTGTAGCCGTAGCCGCCCAGCACCTGGATCGCGTCGCGGCTCGCCTCCACCGCCACGCGCGACGCGAACAGCTTCGCCATCGCCCCCTCGGGGCCGTGCGGAAGGCCCGCCTGCTTGCGCCAGGCAGCGTGCCACATCAGCTGCCGCGCGGCCGCGATCTGCGTCGCCATGTCCGCGAGCGTGAACTGGATGGCCTGGAAGTCCGCGATCCGCTGTCCGAACTGCTCGCGCTCGAGCGCGTACGACCGGGCGGTGTCGAGCGCCGCCTGGGCGATTCCCACCGCCTGTGCGGCGATCCCGATTCGACCGCCGTCGAGCGTCGCCATGGCGACCGCGAAGCCCTTCCGTTCCTCGTGGAGGAGGCGGTCGCGGCCGACGACGACGTCCCCGTCGAGCCGGAGGTCGGCCGTGGAGGAGGAGTGCAGGCCGAGCTTCTCCTCCTCACGTGTCACCTCGACGTGCTCGGGGCCGAGGAGAAACGCGGAGACGCCACGCGCACCAGCCGTCTCGGCGTCCGTGCGCGCGAAGAGGAGAAACGTCGAGGCGTGGCTCCCGTTCGTGCACCACTGCTTCGTCCCGCTGATCCGCCAGCCGTCGCCGTCGGGCACCGCCGTCGTCCGCAGCGAGCCGGCGTCCGAGCCGGAGCCCGGCTCGGTGAGCGCGAACGCCCCGATCACCTCTCCACGTGCGAGGGGCGGCACGAATCGCTCCCGCTGCTCGTCGGTGCCGAAGGCGACGATCGGGAGGGTCGCGGCGCTCGTGTGCACCGCGACGGTCACCCCCACGCCCGCGTCGGCGCGCGAGAGCTCCTCGAGCACGAGGACGTACGAGACGAAGTCCGCGCCCGCGCCGCCGAGCTCCTCGGGAACGCAGACGCCCATCAACCCGAGCTCGCCCAGCTTCGCGAAGAGCTCACGCGGGAAGCGGTGCTCGCGATCCCAGTCGGCGGCGTGCGGCGCGATCTCCGTGTCGGCGACCTCGCGCGCGAGCGCCTGGATCTCTCGCTGCTCGTCGGTCAGGGAGAAGTCCACGGCGGCAGTGTAGGGCCGGTTCGCCCTGCCGGAGAGTCAGGCTCGGTGCCGAAGCGCGCGCGTCCGCCGCTTGACCGTGCGCGCGAGGCCGCCGGGCGTCGCGAGGCGGCGGAAACGACCCGGAGAAAGCTCCGTGCAGAGCACCGCCGACGCCGCCGGGCCGCGATCGCCGTACCCGACGCCGTGTGGGTCGAAGGACGGAGCGGAGCGCCAGCCTTCGCCCGTCAGCTCGTACGCCTCCTGCTCCTCGACGAAGAAGCCCGCCGACGTGAAGAGCGTTGTCCAGCCCGCAACGTCGTCGAGCCGGAACCAGCCATGGTCGCCGGGCTCCCCCAGCGGGACGGTGACGAGCAGCGAGCCCGTCGACCGGAGCACGCGGCCCAGCTCTCGCAGCGCAGCTGCCCGTGACGTGGGGACGTCCTCTGCGTCGAGCCCGTAGCCGGTGTTGTCGGCACCGACGTGCTCGAGCGTCGAGATCAGCAGCACCTGGTCGACGCTGTCGTCGGGCAGGGGGAGCGAACGGACGTCGGCCGTGATGCGCTCCATGCCCTCGACGTCGCTCTCCGCGAGGTCGACGCCGACGAGCTCGACGCCCGCGCGGAGAAGACCCGCCAGGTAGACCGGCTCGGCGTACGCGTAGCCGACCTCGACCACGCGCCCCGACGGGACGAGACGCGAGAGCGCCCAGGGGATCTCGACGACACGCTCGTCGGTTCCGGCGGGTGCCTGTAGCCAGCCAAGCCGCTCGCCGCGCGCCCGCGCGCCCAGCCCGAGAGCGACCGCGTCGTCGAGCTCGCGCACCCGCGCCGCTTCCGGCGCGTTGACGAGCTCGTGCAGGAACGTCGCGCGCGAGAGCGTCCCGTCCGCCAGCATGCCGAGCGCGCGCGTCCGGGACTCCTCGTCCGCGGGCCGGCGGAGGATCTCGCGGAACGCCCTGTCGACGAGCTCGTCGTCGGGCCCCGCGTACGCGTCGAGCGACGCCCCGACCGAGTCGTCCATTCAGTGCCTCTTCCAGCGATGCGGCCGCGTTCCTGGCGTGCGAGGAGCAAGCCAGGCTAGGACGCAGGGAGTCCCGATACCAGAGGTATCGGGGCGACCGAGGACGACGCATGGCGCCGCTCATCGCACGCCAGGGACCCGGAGGGCATTGCTGGAAGAGGCACTACGGATAGTCGTAGAAGCCGCGACCGCTCTTGCGCCCGAGGCGCCCGGCCGCGACGTAGCGCCGGAGGAGCGGGCAGGGCGCGTACTTCTGGTCGCCGAGGCCCTCGTGCAGCACCTGCATGATCGCGACGCAGGTGTCGAGCCCGATCAGGTCGGCCAGCGCGAGCGGCCCCAGCGGATGCGCGAACCCGAGCTTCGCGACCGTGTCGATCGCCTCCGGCTCGGCGACGCCCTCCATCAGCGCGTACGCGGCCTCGTTGATGAACGGCATCAGGATCCGGTTCGAGACGAAGCCGGGGAAGTCGTTCGCCTCGGCCGGCGTCTTCCCGAGGGCGCGCGCCAACGAGACGATCGCCTCCGCCGTCTCGTCGGAGGTCTGCTCAGCCCGGATCACCTCGACGAGCGCGAGGACGGGCACGGGGTTGAAGAAGTGCATCCCGATCACCCGGTCGGGCCGCTCCGTCGCGGCGGCCAGCTCCGTGATCGGGATCGACGAGGTGTTCGAGGCGAACACGCCTTCTGCAGGCAGCGTCGCGTCGGCTGCCCGGAACAGCTCCTTCTTCGTCTCGGCGTTCTCGACGATCGCCTCGATCAGGAGATCGGCGTCGGCGAGCTCGTCGACCGGCGTCACGCGGCCCAGGACCTCGTCCGGCGGGGGACCGCCCTTCTCCTCGAGCCTGGCGAGGCTCCGGCGCATCGTCTCGACGCCCCGCTCGACCGCTCCGGGGACGGAGTCGTAGAGGAGCACCTCACGCCCCGACGCGGCAACCACCTGCGCGATCCCGGCGCCCATCTGGCCGGCGCCTGCGACGAGCACCCGGTCGAAGGTCATCGGCGGAGGCTACTCCGCGCCACGCCGCCCTGTCCGCGCTTGCGGAGCCGCCGGAGCGAGTACGCCAGCACCGCGGCGAGGATCAGGATCCCGATCACGAGCCGGATCGCGTTGCCCTTCGGCTCGTCGCTGGCGGCGAGGAGCGCACCGGGATCGGTGAGAAGGCACGACTGCGTGACGATGCGCGCCCCGTCGAGGTCGCCCATCACGCCCAGCGCCTCGTCGTGCACGAGCGGCTTGTTCGTGGCGTCGACGAGCCGGGTCGTGGCGTCGACGTCCACCTCGCGCCCGACGGGCCCCTTGACGTTCTGGTCGACCAGGAACTCGTAGACCCGCCCCGTCCCCAGCGCCGACGGACGCTCGGCCGTGACGCGGCCCACGAACGCGACGTCGACCTCCGAGAGTCGTTCGTCGAGCGGGACGTTCGGGCAGGAAAGCGCGAACGCCCCTGGCGCGAAGACGAGCGCCGCGAGGCAGATCGCCAGAAGGCGTGCGAGCAGTGTCAGTGCCCCTAGACCTCGATCAGGATCGCGTCGCCCTGCCCGCCGCCCGAGCAGATCGCCGCGAGGCCGAGCCCGCCGCCCGAGCGGCGCAGCTCGTGGACGAGCGTCCCGACGATGCGCCCACCCGACGCTCCGATCGGATGTCCGAGCGCCACCGCGCCGCCGTTCACGTTCACGCGCTCCTCGTCCGCGCCGAGCATGCGGGTCGAGTTGCGGGCGACCGACGCGAACGCCTCGTTGATCTCGACGCGCGAGACGTCGTCGATCCCGTGACCGGTCGCCGTCAGCACCTTCTCGGAGGCGGCCGCCGGCGTCCGAGCGAGATATGCGAACTCCTCCGCCACGTAGGCGTGGCCGAGCACCTGCGCGAGCGGCTCGATCCCACGCTTGTCCGCCCAGTCCTCGGAGCAGACGACGACGCACGAGGCGCCGTCGTTCAGGCCGGGCGCGTTTCCGGCGGTCGTCGTTCCCTCGGGGTCGAAGACGGGCTTGAGCGACGCGAGCTTCTCGAGCGTCGTGTCGCGGCGAATGCCCTCGTCGGCGGTCACGTCGCCGACCGGGACGATCTCGTCGTCGAAGCGGCCCGCGTCCTGGGCCGCGGCGGCGCGCTGCTGCGAGCGGAACGCCCAGGCGTCCTGCTCCTCTCGGCTGATCCCGAGCTCGCGCGACACGGCGGACGCCTGCTGCACCATGTGCTGCCCGTCGAACGACGAGACGAGCCCGTCGAAGACCGCATGGTCGAGAACCTCGCCGTTGCCGAGCCGGTAGCCGAAGCGGCCCTTCGGGAGCAGGTACGGAGCACGGGACATCGACTCCATCCCGCCGGTCACGACCACGTCGTGCCGCCCGGCGGCGATCATCAGCTCGGCGAGCTCGAGCGCCCTGATCGACGATGCGCAGACCTTGTTGATCGTGTCGGCGGGAACCTCCTTGGGGATCCCCGCCCCGATCGCCGCCTGCCGCGCGGGCGCCTGGCCCGCGCCCGCCTGGAGCACCTGGCCCATCATCACGTAGCCGACGTCGTCGGGCTCGACCTTGGCGCGCTCGAGGCCGGCGCGGATCGCGATCGACCCCAACTCGGTCGCGGGAACGTCGGCGAGGCCGCCGCCGAGGCGGCCGAACGGCGTACGAACAGCCGAGATGATCACGGCGCGGGCCAAAGTGCGGTCAGCGTAGCCGTGGCCCTCGCAGCCCTGCTCGGCGACCGGCAGGCAGACAACGCTTGTGTTGAATCAACACAACGTCGCAAGCGTTGCGCTGCGTGTTTCCGGCCGCTACCCTCGGCACAGATGACTTCCGCTCGCACCCTGACCTGGTGGTGGCGCCTGGGGCGAGGCGGGAGCGTGCGCTAGCGACGAGCACCGATCCGCTCCGCCCCCGAGACCTCCGCAGAGGTCTTTTTCGTTCATGGAGACACCGTGACCCACACCGCGACCATCACGACCGACCTGCTCACCCCGCTCGGGGCGTATCTCCGCCTGCGCGGGATGGGCCGCGCCAGCTTCCTGCTCGAGTCCGTCGAGCGCGGGCGCCTCGGCCGGGCGTCGTGGATGGGCGCCGGGAGCCGGCTCGTGACGTTCGAGGAGGCCGAGGAGCTCGGGGTGCCGGTGGTCGGCTACGTCTCGTACGACCACGTCGCGCGGCTCGAGCCGACGGTGCCGCTGCCCCACGAGGGACACGGGCTGCCGGTGAGCCGCCTGATCGTGGCCGAGACGCTCGTCCGCTTCGACCACGGCTCGGGGACGGCCGAGGTCGTCGTCGGAGAGCCCGAGGAGGTGGCCGGCAGGCTGGATGCGGGCATTCCCTGGCAACGCGAGGCCCGCGGCGCGGCCGGACCGGTCCGGCGGTTCCCCGACCGCGAGCGCTACCTCGAGCTGGTGCGCGAGGTGAAGGCGCACATCGTCGCCGGCGACGTGTTCCAGTGCGTGCCGTCGCAGCGGGCGGAGCGGCCGACCTCGGCGACGCCGCTCGAGCTCTACCGCGCGCTCCGTCGCGTCAATCCGTCCCCGTATCTGTTCCTCCTCGAGCTGGACGGCCTTGCGCTCGTCGGCTCGTCGCCCGAACGGCTCGTGGCGTGCGAGGACGGCCGGGCCAGCCTGTGTCCCATCGCCGGGACGACCGAGCCGACGGAAGGCGACGTCGAGCGTCTCCTCTCCTCCGAGAAGGACCGTGCCGAGCACGTGATGCTCGTCGACCTCGGCCGGAACGACCTCTCACGGGTGTGCCGCGCCGGCACGGTGCATGTCGCGCGCAGCATGGAGGTCGAGCGGTTCTCCCATGTCTCGCACCTCGTCTCCGAGGTCGTCGGCGAGGTGCGGGAAGGCCTCTCGCCGTTCGACGTCCTGCGGGCGTGCTTTCCCGCCGGCACCGTCAGCGGCGCCCCGAAGATCCGGGCGATGCAGCTGATCTCGGAGCTCGAGGCGTTCCGTCGCGGGCCCTACGGCGGCGCTGTCCTGTACTCGCTCCCGGACGGCACCATGGACGCATGCATCGCCCTCCGGACGATGGTCGTGCGTGACGGGATCGCGTACCTCCAGGCGGGGGCGGGCATCGTCGCGGACTCCGACCCGGCGGCAGAGCACGAGGAGTGCCTGCACAAGCTCGCCGCGCTCGAGGCCGCGATCGACCTCGCGGAGCAGGAGGGGAACGAGCGATGACGCGCGCCTCACGTTCCTGGGGCGTCGCTCGCGGCGCCGGGCCGGAGGGAACAGTATGGAAATACGGGCCCGGAGAGCCCGGTGTCGCGAGCGGCGTCAGCCTTTCGCGGAGGCCGGCTCCGCCGGCCGGGAGCGAAAGGCGGCCAGGGGCGTGAGGGTCCTGATGATCGACAACTACGACTCGTTCACGTACAACCTCGTCCACCTCTTCGAGCAGCTCGGCGGCGGAGGTCGTGACGTTCCGCAACGACGCGCTCACGGTCGACGACGCGGTCGCGCTGCGACGCCGATCGGCTCGTCGTCTCCCCCGGGCCGGGACGACCCGACGACGCGGGCGCGTCGGTGGACCTGCTCCGGCGGCTCGGCCCCACCACGCCGTCGCTCGGGGTCTGCCTCGGCCACCAGGCGATCGTCCGTGCCTACGGCGGCGAGATCGGGCAGGCGCAAGCCCTCCTCCACGGCAAGGCGAGCCGGATCACGCACGACGGGCGGGGCGTCTTCGAGGGGCTCCCGGTGGAGGTCGAGGTCGGCAGGTACCACTCGCTCGCCGCCACCGTCGTTCCCGACGTCCTGCGGGTCACGGCGCGTACGGAGGACGGGGAGGTGATGGGAGTGCGCCATGTCGACCATCCCGTCGAGGGCGTCCAGTTCCATCCCGAGAGCGTGCTCACGCCGCTCGGTCAGCGGATGGCGGAGAACTTCCTCTCGTGATCGTCGCCGCGATCGCCGCGATCTCCGACGGCCGAGATCTCTCGCGGGAGGAGGCGCGGGAGGTGATGGGCGAGGTGATGCGCGGTGAGGCGACACCGGCCCAGATCGGCGGCCTGCTCGTGGGGCTGCGGACGAAGGGTGAGACGGTCGAGGAGATCACGGGCTTCGCCGAGGCGATGCGCGAGCACGTGCTTCCCGTCAGCCCCACGCGCACGCCGGTCGTCGACGTCGTCGGCACCGGGGGCGACGGCGCACGGACGTTCAACATCTCGACCGCAGCGGCGGTCGTCGCCGCGGCCGCGGGCGCCGCGGTCGCGAAGCACGGCAACCGCGCCGCGAGCTCCGCCTGCGGGTCGGCGGACGTGCTCGAGGAGCTCGGCTTCACGCTCGAGCTCCCGCCCGAGCGGATCGCCGCCTCCATCGACGAGCACGGCTTCGGGTTCATGTTCGCGCGCGCCCACCACCCCGCGATGCGCCACGCGGCACCGGTGCGCGAGGAGCTCGGCACCCGCACGGTCTTCAACGTCCTCGGGCCGCTCGCGAACCCGGCGGGGGCACGCGACGGCGTGTTCGGCGTCTACGCGGCCGACCTCGCACGCACCTATGCGGAGGCGCTCGCCGGGCTCGGCGCGAGCCGCGCGCTCGTCGTCCACGGCGACGGCGGTATCGACGAGCTCACGCCTTCGGGCCCGAGCCTCGTGATCGAGGTGAGAGACGGAGTCGTGACGCAGATCGAGCTCGACCCTCGCGACCTCGGCATCGACCGCTCCGACCCCGCCGAGCTGCGGGGCGGCGCGCCTGAAGAGAACGCGACAGCGATTCGCCGTGTCCTCGAGGGCGAGCGCGGTGCGAAGCGCGACGCGGTCGTGCTGAACGCGGCGGGCGCGCTCGTGACCGCGGGGGTCGCCCTGAATCTGGCCGAAGGCGTGGCTCTGGCGGCGGACGCGGTCGACGTCGGCGCGGCCGGCGCGACCCTCGAGCGGCTCGTCGCGTTCTCCAACGAGGCGCCGCTCTGATGGGCAGGTTCGCCGACGCGCTCCGCGCGCCCGGGCTACGGGGCATCGCCGAGATCAAGCGACGCTCGCCCTCCGCGGGCGACCTGCGGCCCGACGCGGATCCGGCACGCATCGCCTCGTCGTACGCGCGGGCCGGCGCCGCGGCCGTCTCCGTCCTCGTCGACGAGCGCTTCGCGGGCACCTGGGACGACCTTCGCGCCGCACGAGCCGCAACGGACGTGCCGCTCCTCGCGAAAGGATTCTTCTCGAGCCCCGAGGATCTGCAGACAGCGAAAGAAGCGGAAGCAGACGCAGTCCTCCTGCTTCTCCGCGACCTGGATGATGAGACCGTACGAGCACTCCTAGGCGAGGCGGAACGCCTCGCCCTCGACACGCTCGTCGAGGCGCACGACACGGCGGAGCTCGAGCGGGGCATCGCCCTCGACGCACCCGTGCTGGGCGTCAACGCTCGCGATCTCTCGACGTTCGCGATCGATCGCGACGCACAGCTCGAGCTCGTCTCCCGAGTCCCGCGCGATCGCGTGGTCGTCGCGGAGTCCGGGATCACGGCGCGTGCCCACGGAGCGGCCGCCGAGCTCGCAGGCGCCGACGCGGTTCTCGTCGGCTCGGCTCTGATGCGCGCGCCCGATCCCGCGGCGAGGCTCGCGGAGCTCGTCGCGCGGCCCCTCGTCAAGGTCTGCGGCCTGACGCGCGAGGAGGACGTCGCTGCCGCCGCCGAGGCCGGGGCCGATCTGCTCGGGTTCGTGCTCGCACCGGAGAGCCCGCGCGCTGCCGCTGCCGTGCTCCCTGTCCCCGACGACACGCTCGCCGTCGCCGTCTGGGTCGGCTCCGCAGGCGTGAGCCCCGCGGAGCTCGACCAGGTGCACACGGTCGAGCCCGGCAAGGTCCGCGGCCGCGATGCGACGCTCTTCCGCAGGGGCAAGGCGGTAGCGCACGTCGTCGACCTGCCCTGGGAGGAGGACGACCCGTCGCACTGGAGGCGCGCGGCCGGGACCGAGGGCAGGGTCGTGCTGGCGGGCGGCCTCGGCCCCGAGAACGTCGCCGACGCGATCGCCGCAGTGAAGCCATGGGCAGTGGACGCGTCGTCGTCGCTCGAGGTCTCGCCCGGGATCAAGGACCACGCCCGCGTCCGGGCATACGTCGAGGCGGCGCGAGGGTGACCGAGGTCAGCGAGACCTTCGGCGCGTATGGCGGGCGGTACGTCCCGGAGACGTTGATCCCGGCGCTCGACGAGCTGACCGAGGCATGGGAGACGGCACGGCGCGATCCGGCGTTCCAGTCCGAGCTCGAGGAGCTCGGACGTACGTACGTCGGGCGCCCCTCTCCCCTCACCCGGGCAGAGCGGTTCGCGCCCGGCAAGCGCCTCTACCTGAAGCGCGAGGACCTGAACCACACCGGCGCGCACAAGATCAACAACGCGCTCGGTCAGGTCGTGCTCGCCCGACGACTCGGCAAGCGGCGGATCATCGCCGAGACGGGCGCCGGCCAACATGGCGTCGCGACCGCGACGGCCTGCGCGCGGTTCGGGCTGGAGTGCGTCGTCTACATGGGCTCCGAGGACATGCGCCGGCAGGCGCCCAACGTCGAGCGGATGCGCCTCCTCGGCGCGGAGGTCGAGCCCGTGGAGCTCGGCACGCGCACGCTGAAGGAGGCGACGAGCGCCGCGATCCGCGACTGGATCACCAACGTCGAGACGACGCACTACGTGATCGGCTCCTGTGTCGGGCCCGCGCCGTATCCCGAGCTCGTCCGCGAGCTGCAGTCCGTGATCGGCCGCGAGGCGCGCGAGCAGCTCCTCGAGGTGGAGGGCGCGTTGCCCGAGGTCGTCGTCGCGTGCGTCGGGGGAGGCTCGAACGCGATCGGCATGTTCGCGGCGTTTCTGGACGACGCCGACGTCCGGCTCGTCGGCGTCGAGGCCGCCGGCGCGGCGTCGCTCGGGACGGGACGCGCGGGGGTCCTGCACGGCGCGCGCTCGTCGGTGCTCGTCGACGAGGACGGGCAGATCGCGGACGCGCACTCGATCTCGGCGGGCCTCGACTATCCGGGCGTCGGCCCCGAGCACGCCTGGCTCCGGGACACCGGCCGTGCGACGTACCTGCCGTGCACGGACGAGGAGGCCCTGGCCGCGTTCGCGCGTCTCTCGCGCACCGAGGGAATCGTCCCCGCGCTCGAGTCGGCACATGCCCTCGCCGTCGTCGAGAGCCTCGACGCCGACTACGTCGCGGTCTGCCTCTCGGGTCGCGGCGACAAGGACCTCGCGGAGGCGTTGGCCGCGCTCGCGGCCGGCTGATCGCGTGCGCAAGACACTCGTCATCTACCTCGTCTGCGAGCCCGAGACGCCGAAGCTCGCACACGCTGCTGTCGAGGCGGGAGCGGACGTGATCGAGCTCGGCTTTCCCTTCTCCGACCCTCTCGCCGACGGACCCGTGATCCAGCGGGCCTCGGAGCGAGCACTGGGACGCGGCATGCGCACGGCGCGGTGCCTCGAGTGCCTCTCCGAGACGCGAGGGCTCATCGGCGACACGCCGATCGTCCCGATGACGTACGCAGCGCTGCTCGAGGCGTACGGCTGGGAGCGGTTCGCGGCCGACGCCCAGTCGCACGGCGCGACGAGCCTGATCGTCTCCGACGTCCCGGCAGGGCAGCGCCCAGAGCTCCGCCGCGTGCATCTCGTGGCCCCCACCTCCACCGACGAGCGGATCCGACTCGCTGCCTCGACGACCGACGGCTGGCTCTACCTGGTCACGCTGACGGGCACGACCGGAGCGCGCGCCGAGCTCTCGACGGCGCTCGAAGGGCTCGTCGAGCGGACGAGACGGGTCGCCGACGGCGTCCCCCTCTACGCCGGGTTCGGGATCTCGACCCCCGAGCAGGCAGCCGCTGCCGCGGCGCTCGCCGACGGCGCGGTCGTCGGCTCGCGGGCGGTGCAGGTCGCGGCGGACGGGCCGGACGCCCTCGGCGGCTACGTCGCGTCGCTGCGCGCGGCGCTCGACGGCTTTACGAGTGCTTGACCCGCACGCGCTTCCCACAGCGGGCACAGCGGGCGCGGCGCTCCGTGAGGAAGAACCGGCGCATCTCCGGCACCTTGTGGCCGAGCACCTTGCAGAGGTAGCGCCTCACGAGTCGGGGCCCACGCGGACGAGCATCTTTCCGACGTTCTCGCCGGTGAACAGGGCGAGGAACGCCTCGGGCGCCCGTTCGATGCCGTCGACGATCGTCTCCCGATGGGCGATCGACCCGTCGGCGACGAGCGGCGCGACCTCGCCGAGGAACGCGGGCCAGCGGTCGAAGTGGTCGAACGACGATGAAGCCCTGCATCCGGAGGCGCTTCGTCACGACCATGAACAGGTTCCGCGGGCCGGGCTGCGGCGTCGTGGCGTTGTAGCCGGCGATGGAGCCGCACGCGACGATCCTTCCGTGCCGGTTGAGGCCGCCGATCGCGGCCTCGAGTGTCTCGCCCCCGACGTTGTCGAAGTAGACATCGATGCCGTCCGGCGCAAGCTCGCGCAGCGCTGTGCGCGGTGGCGTCTCGTGATAGTCGAACGTCGCGTCGAACCCGAGCTCGTCGAGCCACGCAGTCTTGGCGGTGCTCCCGGCGCTGCCGATCACGCGGGCGCCGCGGCGGCGCGCGAGCTGGCCGGCGAGGCTGCCGACCGCCCCGGCCGCACCGGAGACGAGCACCGTGTCGCCCTCCTTGACCTGACCGATGTCGTCGATTCCCGACGAACGCGGTCAGGCCGGGCATGCCGAGGACGCCCAGCGACGTCGCGAGCGGGGCGCCGGCCGGGTCGAAGGCGCGCGCTCGCTCTGCCGGCACGATCGCCGCTTCCCGCCAGCCGAGATCGTGCACGACCCACGTCCCCTCCTCGATCCCCTCGGCACGGGAGGCGACGACCTGCCCGACGGCACCCCCGGTCAGCGGCTCGCCGACCGCGAACGGCGGCACGTACGAGCGCACGTCGTTCATCCGGCCGCGCATGTACGGGTCGACCGAGACGAACGCGTTGCGAACGAGGAGCTCGCCGTCCACGGGGTCGGGCAGCTCGACCTCGGCGAGCTCGAAGTCCGTCGCAACCGGCACACCCTGCGGACGGGCGGCAAGCCTGATCTCGCGCGACCGCAGCGGCACAGATGGATCCTACGCTCGTCGCAACGACGCTCCCAAGTGGTAACCCGTCGGTCGACTTCTTACGGAATCTTCTCAGGAGGTTGCTACCGTGCCGCGCGGCCTTTGGCCATGTCCTTTGACGCCGGGCGCCGTGAGGCGGCTCGGCCAGCAAGCCTCTGTTCTGTCGCGGAAGGGAGATCAATGCGTCGTCTCAGACTATTCTCACTGTCGTCCTCGCGCAGCGCGTGCGTCGGAGTCCTCGCCTTGACGCCAAACGCCCCGGCTGGGCGACTTCAAGGACGCCGCGTGTAGCGGCGAGCCGGCAAAGGTCTGTCCGAGCGCGACGGTGGGCCAGGCCTACTCCGTCGAGTTCAGAGCTCAACAGCCGGGGGACGCGTGCCCCGTCTTTGCCGTGAGCTCAGGAGCGTTCCCGCCCGGGCTGACGCTCTCGACCGACGACGGCACCGCGACGGGACGCCGACGCAGGCCGGGAGCTACACCTTCTACATCACCATCTCGTTCGCGTGCCCGAACGGCGGTAAGTGCGCGGTGTGTCATTCCGACCAGGAATACACGATCAACGTCAACCCGGCGAACGGTCGCCGCGCGCACCGAAGCCGACGGTTGCAATCACCACGGCCTCGCTGCCGGATGCCAACGTCAACCAGCCGTACACGTCGCCGGGGCTGACCGCGACGGGCGCGACGGTGACGTCGTGGACGCTCGCAGGCGGGGCGTTGCCGACCGGGCTGACGCTCGGCGCGAACGGGGTCATCACGGGGACGCCGACGCAGAGCGGGACGTTCACGTTCACGGCGCAGGCGAACGCGACCGGCGCCAGCGGCACCAAGAGCCTCTCGTTGTTCGTGCTCGCGCCGCTCGCGATGCAGACGCTCGTGAACAAGACGCCGCCCGAGACCGGGCTGACCGCCAAACGGCTCGTCGGACAGCCGCTTTCGACGGGCGTCAAGGCCGTCGGGGGCCGGGCGCCGTACACGTTCAGCGGCGAGGGTGAGCTTCCGCCCGGGCTGACCCTCGACCCGGCGACCGGGAAGATCACGGGCACGGGCACGGCCGCGGGCCGGTACGACTTCACGGTCACCGTGACCGACGCGACCGGAACGAAGGCATCCGTCCCGTGGAAGATCACGATCCTGCCGCTGCTCGACTTCACGAAGGGCAAGGGCCTGCCGATCGGACACCTCAACAAGCGGTACTCCGCGCGAATCCCCGTGAAGGGGAAGGACTCGGCCACGGCAGAGTTCGCGATCGCGGGCAAGATCCCGCCCGGGTTGGAGCTGGACGAGACCGGCCGGCTCGTCGGGACGCTGCTGAAGAAGGGCACGTACAAGGTCCGCCTCTTCGCCTTCTCGGAAAGTGGCGCGCCCATCAGCAAGCAGTTCACGATCCGCGTCCGCGCGTAGCGCGCGCGTCCGCGCCCTCTCGCCCGCCCGGCGCCGTCCGGGCGGGCGAGAATGGCGCGATGCGCTCGCTTCGCGGTCAGCTGCTCGTCGCCGGCCCGGCCCTCCTCGACCCCAATTTCCACCGCACCGTCGTCCTCCTGGGGGAGCACGGCGAGGACGGCGCGATGGGCCTCGTGCTCAATCGCCTGTCCGACGTGATGGTGGCGGACGCCGTTCCGCCGGTCGCCGAGCTCGTCGCCGACGGCGAGCTCGTCCACGTGGGCGGCCCTGTGCAGCCGCAGGCGGTCGTCGTCCTCGCGGACTTCGTCGAGCCGGAGCGCGCGGGCGCGCTCGTGCTCGACACGATCGGCTTCGTCCCGGGCGACGTGGACGACGCGAGCGACCTGGGCGAGCTGCGCAGCGTCCGGGTCTATGCGGGCTACGCCGGCTGGGGCCCGGGCCAGCTCGAGGAGGAGCTGGACGAGCAGTCCTGGGTCGTGCTCCCGGCGCGCGCCTCGGACGTCTTCACGTCCGCGCCCGACGCACTGTGGTCAGCGGTCCTCCGAAGGCACGGCGGCGCGCTCGGCATCCTCTCGCTCCTTCCGGAGGATCCGCACGTCAACTGACATGCCATAGCGGGCCAGCCGGGCTCCAAACGTAAACAATTCGTATGGAACACCCGCCTGGGAATGACAGCGAGCGTCCAACCGTTCACACTATTCGAGCGCGCCGAAGCGCACGGCATCTGCTGCGCACGGCGTCGACCTCCGGACACACCGACCACCGTGCGGGCCTGTCTGCGCCGTGCGGCTGAACACGAAAGAGGAAGAGAGAGAACTTGGAGACCAGCATCATCGAGATTCCCGCAGTTGACGCGTTCGCCGCCGAGGCGGAGGAGCGCGGCAAGGTCGAGGCCCACGAGCTCGACGCGCTCGTGCTCGAGCACGAGCTCGACGAGGAGGCCGTGACCGCCCTTCGCGCGCTCCTGACGGAGCGTGGCGTCGAGCTGCCCGCCGTCGACGAAGACGACCTCGAGCTCGACCTGACCCCCGGGAGCGGGCCGTCGACGACCGACTCGCTCGGCCTGTTCCTCTCGGAGATCGGCCGCTACCAGCTGCTCACCGCCGCTGACGAGATCGCGCTCGCGAAGCGCGTCGAGCGTGGCGACCGGGCCGCGAAGGAGCGGATGATCAACTCGAACCTTCGCCTCGTCGTGTCGATCGCCAAGCGCTACCGCGGGCACGGCGTGCCGTTCCTCGATCTGATCCAGGACGGCGTGATCGGGCTCAACCGCGCGGTCGAGAAGTTCGACTACCGCAAGGGGTTCAAGTTCTCGACGTACGCGACCTGGTGGATCCGCCAGGCGTGCCAGCGCTCGGTTGCCAACCAGTCGGCGACGATCCGGGTGCCGGTGCACGTCCAGGAGCGCCAGCAGAAGCTCAATCGCGCCCGGCAGCGCCTCGAGGTGAGCCTCGGGCGGCAGCCGACAGTCGAGGAGCTCGCGAAGGCGACGGGGCTGAAGCTCCACCACGTTCAGGAGGCCCTGGACGCGGTCGAGGCCTCGGTCTCGCTGAACCAGGCCGTCGGGTCGGACGGCGACGGAGAGCTCGGCGACCTGTTCGCCGACCGCACCGCGCCCGACCCCGTCGAGGAGGCGGACGAGACGTTCCAACGAGATCGCGTCCGTATGGCCCTCTCGGGCCTGCCGGAGCGCGAGCGCCGCGTGCTCGAGCTGCGGTTCGGCTTCGACGGTCAGGAGAGCCTCACGCTCGAGGAGATCGGGCGCCAGCTCGAGCTCACGCGAGAGCGGGTTCGCCAGCTCGAGAAGTCGGCTCTGATCCGTCTCCAGCACGCGCTCGACAACGACCCGCGCCCGCTTTCGCGGCGCCGGGACCTCGCCGACGCGGCGTAGGACGTGTCGTGGGGATGGGCCTTGCGGCCCATCCCCACACCGCTCCGATCGCTGCTACCGTGCCGATCGATCAACCAGGACGAGGTACCGGTCGTGCGTTTCTGCACCTTCCTGCCCGTTCGTGAGTACTTGGCAAGGAGGTGTTTCAACAGATGGCAACCGGAACCGTGAAGTGGTTCGACGACGCCAAGGGGTACGGCTTCATTACCCCGGACGACGGCGGCAAGGACCTCTTCGTGCATTTCAGCGGCATCTCGGGCGATGGCTTCAAGACCCTCACGGAGGGCGCGAAGGTCGAGTTCGTGCCTGAGCAGGGCCAGAAGGGTCCGCAGGCGACGAACGTCGTTCTCGCCGGCTGACGCGTTGACGCACTCGAGGCCCGGACGCGCGCTCGTCGCGCGCTCCGGGCCTCTTTTCATGTGCGGGTGCGTACGCTCCCTGCGTGCGCGCCACGCCACCTGTCCTCTGGGCTCCCGACGACGATCGGATCCAGCGCGCGACCATGACGCGCTACGCGCGCCGGCTCGCGGAGCAGGGGGTCCAGACGGCGGGCTACCACGACCTGTGGCGGTGGTCGGTGGAGCACCTCGACGAGTTCTGGGCCTCCGTCTGGGAGTTCTTCGAGGTCCGGTCGTCGGCGCCGTACGAGCGCGTGCTGGCGTCGCGCGAGATGCCCGGTGCGGTGTGGTTCCCGGGCGCGCGGCTGAACTTCGCCGAGCACGTGTTCCGCGATCGCGACCCCGGGCTCGTGGCTGTGCGCCATGCCTCGGAGCTGCGTCCGCTCGCGGAGACGACGTGGGGAGCGCTCGAGGAGGAGACCCGACGCATCGCCGGCGCGCTGCGCGCGTCCGGGATCGGGCCCGGCGACCGCGTCGTCGCGTACATGCCGAACGTCGTCGAGGCGCTCACTGCGTTTCTCGCCTGCGCGAGCATCGGCGCGGTCTGGTCGAGCTGCTCGCCGGACTTCGGCGCGCGGAGCGTCGTCGACCGGTTTGCCCAGATCGAGCCGCGCGTCCTGCTAGCGGTCGACGGCTACGGGTACGGCGGCCGCGACCACGACCGCCTCGACGTCCTGCGTCAGCTGCAGGAGGCGATGCCGAGCCTTGAGCGGACGGTCGTGCGCGGCTACCTTCGCCCCGAGCCGGCGCTCAAAGGGCTTCGCGACGCGACGGAATGGGCCGCGTTTCTCGAGGAGGGTGGCGACGCTCCGCTCCGGTTCGAGCAGGTCGCGTTCGACGACGCGCTCTGGGTGCTCTACAGCTCGGGCACCACCGGGCTGCCCAAGGCGATCGTCCACGGGCACGGCGGGATCCTCCTCGAGTCGCTGAAGCAGCTGAACCTCCACGTCGACCTCCAGGCCGACGATCGGCTGTTCTGGTTCACGACGACCGGCTGGATGATGTGGAACTTCGTCGCCGCAGGCCTCTTGAGCGAGGCGTCGATCGTGCTCTACGACGGCAATCCCGGGTATCCCGACCTGGGTGCCCTCTGGCGCCTTGCGGAGGAAGCCGGGATCACGACGTTCGGAGCCTCGGCGAGCTACATCGCAGCCTGCATGAAGGACGGCGTCGACCCGCGTGCCGGGCGGGATCTCTCCCGGCTGCAGGCGGTCGGATCGACGGGCTCCCCCCTCTCGCCCGACGGCTTCGACTGGGTCTACGAGCGCCTGGGGCCCGACCTGTGGCTCTTCTCGACCTCCGGCGGCACCGACCTCTGCACCGCGTTCGTCGGCGGCGTCCCCACGCTGCCGGTCTACCGCGGCGAGCTCCAGGCACGCGCGCTCGGCGCCAAGGTCGAGGCGTGGAACGCGGACGGGAAGCCCGTCGTCGGCGAGGTCGGGGAGCTAGTGATCACCGAGCCGATGCCCTCGATGCCGCTCCGCCTCTGGGGCGACCACGACGGCTCGCGTTACCGGGCGAGCTACTTCGAGATGTTCCCCGGAATCTGGCGCCACGGCGACTGGATCGAGCTCACCGAGCGCGGGACGGCGATCATCAGCGGCCGCTCCGACGCGACGATCAACCGCGGCGGCGTGCGAATGGGCACCGCCGAGATCTACCGGGCGACGCTCGCCGTCGACGAGGTCGTCGACGCGCTCGTCGTCGATCTCCCCCGCCCCGGCACCCAGGGATACATGCCGCTCTTCGTCGTCCTCCGCGACGGGGTCGAGCTCGACGACGACCTCGTCTCGCGCATCCGGACGAGGATCCGAAAGGACTGCTCCCCACGTCACGTCCCCGACGAGGTGCGTGCCGTCCCCGCGATCCCGCGCACGCTCTCGGGCAAGGTGCTCGAGGTGCCCGTCAAGCGGATCCTCTCCGGCGAGCCCACCGAACGGACGGTCAGCCGCGACGCGCTCGCCAACCCCGACGCGCTTCTCCCTTCGAGGAGCTCGCCCGGTCAGCAGAATGGAGTGGCGAATGACGTATCTCGCCGACACGGAGCGCTACGACCGGATGCCGTACCGCCGGGTCGGCCGCAGCGGGCTCCAGCTCCCCGCGATCTCGCTCGGGCTCTGGAACAACTTCGGCGGCGACCGGCCGTTCGAGACGAGCCGGGCGATCGTCTGCCGCGCGTTCGACCTGGGGATCACGCACTTCGACCTCGCGAACAACTACGGGCCGCCCTACGGGTCAGCCGAGGAGACGTTCGGCCGGCTCCTCTCGACCGACCTCGCGTCCTATCGGGACGAGCTCGTGCTCTCCACGAAGGCGGGCTACGACATGTGGCCAGGCCCCTACGGCGAGTGGGGCTCGCGCAAGTACCTGCTCGCGAGCCTCGACCAGAGCCTGCGGCGATTGGGCGTGGACTACGTCGACATCTTCTACTCGCATCGCGCCGATCCGGATACGCCGCTCGAGGAGACGATGGGCGCGCTCGACACCGCAGTGCGCCAGGGGAAGGCGCTCTATGCCGGGATCTCGTCGTACTCGCCCGACCGGACACGCGAGGCGGCCGCGATCCTCGGGCGCCTCGGCACTCCGCTCCTGATCCACCAGCCGTCGTACTCGATGCTCAACCGCTGGATCGAGGAGGGGCTGCTCGACGTGCTCGGCGAGCTCGGTGTCGGCTGCATCGGCTTCTCCCCGCTCGCCCAGGGGCTTCTCACCGACCGCTACGCGGACGGCATTCCGGCGGATTCCCGCATCGCGCGCGATCTCTCCCTCGACGCCGACCAGCTCGACAAGCAGACCACCGCGAAGGTGGCAGGCCTCCGTGAGATCGCCGCGGGTCGTGGCCAGTCGCTCGCGGCGATGGCGCTCGCGTGGACGCTGCGCGACCCGCGGATGACCTCGACGCTCGTCGGCGCGTCGAGCGTGGAGCAGCTCGAGCAGAACGTCCACGCGCTCGACCGCCTCGACTTCTCGGAGGACGAGCTCGCCGCGATCGACCGCTTCGCCACCGAGAGCGACATCAACCTCTGGGCGCAGTCGAGCGACGTCTGAGCCTTACGAAGACGACCACCCGAGCGGGCGGCCGAGCAGCTCCTCGAGCCGGCGGTTCGGCTCGGCGAAGCGTGCCGTCAGCGCGGCGCGCGTCTCCTCGCGCATCGGCGCGTAGTCTCGGTCGAACACCCGCGGGTAGGCGTCGAGCGCATGCGGCGGCGCGCCGAGGAACGCGAGCACCGACGCGTACGTCCCGGCCGGCCGTGTGCCGAGCTCCTCGGTCGTGATCGCGAGCACCTGCTCGCGCGGGAAGAGCGCGAACCAGCGCTCGAGCTGGTCGGCATACAGGCCTCGCGCCGCGTACGTCTGGTTCCACCAGGCGAAGCTGAACGCCTTCGGGTCGGCCTCCAGCCGCTCGACCTCCCCGCGGACGCGGTCGTCCTCCGCCTCGAGCGCGTCCTCGAACGACAGCGTCTCTCGCCCCAGCGCGACCGCGTGCTGGTACTGCGAGTAGGCGCGGTCGCCGGGCTCGCGGAGCAGCACGATCAGCTTGACCTCGGGAACGAGCGAGAAGACCCGCTCCGGCGCGAGCGGGTGGAACACGTAGCTCGGGCTGGCCTCACCCACGACCTTCCCGCTCGACCGAAGCGGGAACTGACCGCGGTACCAGGCCTCCCCCCTCGCCCAGTGCCGGTCGAAGAAGCTGACCTCCTTCCAGAACGGCCCGGCGATCGACGGGTGCCAGCGGAGATAGGCGTACAGCGCCGTCGTTCCGGCCTTCTGCGCCCCGATCACGAGGAAGTCCGGGAGCTCGCGCCAGCGGGCCGTCAGCCTGCCGCTCGTCCAGACGGCGGTCCGCGCCACCTTCCGCACGGGGTCGGGGACCGTCGGGATCACCTCGATCGGCACGCGTCGCATGGCGTCGGACGCTAGATGATTGGCGCAGGCGCCCCCACTCCTCTGAGACGATCACGGTCGGACTCGAGGAAAGGGGAACGGGCGGTGGCCGACGACACGCTCACGATCACGGACAACCGCACCGGGAAGGAGTACACGCTTCCGATCGTCGAGGGCACGATCCGCGCAACCGACCTGCGGCAGATCAGCGCCGACGACGGGGACGGCGGCCTCCAGTCCTACGACCCCGCCTACCTCAACACCGCGTCGTGCCGGAGCACCATCACGTACATCGACGGCGACGCGGGGATCCTCCGTTACCGGGGCTACCCCATCGAGCAGCTCGCCGAGGAGGCGGGGTTCCTCGAGACCGCGTACCTGCTGCTCGAGGGCGAGCTCCCCACGTACGCCGACCTCGCCCAGTTCGAGGAGGACGTCCGGATCCATACGTACGTCCACACCAACGTGCAGAAGTTCCTCGAGGGCTTTCGCTACGACGCCCACCCGATGGGGATGCTCCTCGGCGCCGTCGGCGCGCTCTCGACCTTCTACCCGGACGCGAAGCGGATCGGAGACACCGAGGGGCGCAAGCTGCAGCGTGTCCGGCTCCTCGCGAAGCTGCCGACGATCGCGGCGTTCGTGTTCCGTCACTCTCGCGGCCTGCCCTACGTGCTGCCCCGGAACGACCTCGACTACATCGGGAACTTCGTGAACATGACGTTCGAGATCGGGGGCCGGCACGAGCCGAACCCGGTGCTCCAGCGGGCGCTCGAGATCCTGCTCGTGTTGCACGCGGACCACGAGCAGAACTGCTCGACGAGCGCGGTGCGAAGCGTCGGCTCGTCCCACGTCGATCCGTTCTCCGCGGTCTCCGCCGGAATCGCCGCGCTCTACGGCCCGCTCCACGGCGGCGCGAACGAGGCCGTGCTGCGGATGCTCGACGAGATCGGCGACGTCGGCCGCATCCCGGCGTTCATCGAGGAGGTCAAGGCCGGCCAGGGCCGCTTGATGGGCTTCGGGCACCGGGTCTACAAGAGCTACGACCCGCGGGCGAAGCTGATCAAGCAGGTCGCGGACGATGTCTTCGAGCAGACCGGGCTCAACCCGAAGCTCGAGATCGCGCTCGAGCTCGAGCGAATCGCGCTCGAGGACGACTACTTCGTCCAGCGCAAGCTGTACCCCAACGTCGACTTCTACTCGGGGCTGATCTACCAGGCGATGGGCTATCCCACCGACTACTTCACGGTGCTCTTCGCGATCGGCAGGCTTCCGGGCTGGATTGCCCAGTGGGAGGAGATGCTCGCCGACCCCGAGCAGAAGATCTCGCGGCCGCGTCAGGTCTACGTCGGTGAGGGCGAGCGCGCATACGTCCCGATCGCCGCGCGCGGCTGAGAACGAGTCGGTAGTTCCCCACAGCCGTCGATCCGGGGATCGTGCCGATGGAGGGCGCCCGCCCGCGGCGGAGACTTCGACGCGACAGAAGCGTTGCGGGAAGGAGCCGCCATGAGCGCGAGCCCGCCGATCGTCGAGGCGAAGACGATCGTCAAGACCTACGACACCGGCGCTGTTCGAGTCGAGGCGCTGCGCGGAGTCGACCTGACCCTCGAACGCGGCGAGATGGCAGCCATCATGGGGCCGAGCGGCTGCGGCAAGACCACGTTGCTCAACTGCCTCTCGGGCCTCGACACCCTGGACGAGGGCGACGTCGTGATCGACGGGACGTCGCTGGCGCACATGTCCGACCGGGAGCGCACCGACTACCGGGCCCGGCACATGGGCTTCGTCTTCCAGTTCTACAACCTCATGCCGGTGCTCAGCGCCGTCGAGAACGTCGAGCTGCCGCTTCTCGTCTCGCGGGTCGACGGGCACACCGCTCGACGGCGGTCGCTCGAGGCGCTCGATCTCGTCGGGATCGCAGACCGCGCCGCGCACGTCCCGGACGAGCTGTCGGGTGGCGAGCGCCAGCGCGTGACGATCGCGCGCTCGCTCGTCAACGACCCCGCGATCGTGTGGGCGGACGAGCCGACGGGCGACCTCGACTCCGAGAACGCGCAGGAGATCGTCGCGTTGATGCGGCGGCTCAACGTCGAGCGTGGGCTCAGCTTCCTGATCGTCACCCATGACATCGCGGTCGGCCGGAAGACCGACCGAATCATCCGGATGCTCGACGGCGCGGTCGTCGAGGAGCAACAGCTGGAGGTGCCGCATGTACTCGCGGGTCACGCTGCTTGAGATCGACACGATGCGCGCGGACGTCGACGAGGTCGTCGAGCGCTTCACCACCGACTTCCTCCCCGGGCTGCGCGAGCTTCCCGGCTTCGAGGGAATCCTCCTGCTCGTCACGCCCGACGGCAAAGGGCTGGTCGTGAGCCTCTGGGAGAGCGAGGATGCGGTCTCGGAAAGCGCGGCTGCGGCCGCCGGGGCCGTGCAGGAGTTCGTGACCCTGTACCGCTCGCCTCCGGGACGTGAGCACTACCGCGTGGCGTACGCCGAGCTGCCGGAGCTGGTCGGCGCGACGTGAACGAGCTCTTCGGGATCCCGCTCGACACCCTGCTCGCCGTCCTCGCGATCGGGCTCGGGATCGCGTTCGGAATCCTCGGCGTGCTCGCGATTCGCAACCCCGTGCTCGTTCGGCTCGGCGTGCGGAACTTCGGCCGCCGGCGCGCACGGACCGCGCTCGTCGTGTTGGGGCTGATGCTCGGCACGACGATCGTCGCCGCGGCGCTCGTCACGGGCGACACAATGAGCCACACGATCCGGACGACCGCAACGCAGGCGCTCGGGGAGTCGGACGAGGTCGTCTCGGCAAAGGGCGCGGTCGACGACATCCCCGGTGAGCTCGGCGACGCGAGCGGCGTCCGGTGGTTCCCGGAGACGGTCGCCCGGCAGATCGAGTCGACCCTCGGGCCGCGGCTGGCCGACGGTGTCGTCAACGTCGTCGTCGACAACACGTCGCTGCAGGCGCCTCGGACGGGCCAGAGCGAGCCGAACGCGATGCTCTTCGCCGCTGATCCGGCCGAGATGGACGGCTTCTCGCCGATCGTCGGCTCGAGCGGCAAGACGCTCTCGCTCGCGGACCTGCCGTCGGGCGAGACCTACCTGAACGCCGACGCCGCCGAGGAGCTCGATGCGCGGCCGGGCGACGTGGTGATCGCGTACCCCGCGGGAAACCCGGCCTACCTGAAGGTCCGCGACGTCGTCGAGTTCAAGGGCGCGGCCACCGCGGGCTCGGCGCTGCTCCTCCCTCTTTCCGAGGCGCAGATCCTCTACGGGCACTTCCGCGACGTCCTCGGCGTGATGATCTCGAACCGCGGCTCGGGCGACGGTGCGGTCGCGCTGTCCGACGCCGTCGAGCAGAAGCTCCAGCCGACGCTCGCCGCGCACGACCTCGAGGTGAAGACGATCAAGCAGGACGCGATCCAGACCGCGGACGAGGCCGGGAGCGCGTTCATGGCGTTCTTCACCACGTTCGGCTCCTTCTCGATCGCCGCGGGCATCCTGCTGATCTTCCTGATCTTCGTGATGCTGGCCGCGGAGCGGCGCGGCGAGCTCGGGATCGCGCGCGCAGTCGGGACGCGCCGCGGGCACCTCGTCGAGATGTTCACCTTCGAGGGGGCCGCCTACGACCTCGTCGCAGCCGCGGTCGGGGCGGTCCTGGGCGCGATCGTCGCGTTCGGGATGGTCTACGTGATGGCGAAGGCGTTCGGCGCGGAGAACGAGGACGCCGGCCTGCAGATCGAGTTCGCGTTCACCTGGCAGAGCCTGCTGATCGCGTTCGCGCTCGGGGTGCTGCTCACGCTCGCCGTCGTCGCCTTCTCCGCCTGGCGGGTGAGCACGATGACGATTGCCACGGCGATCCGGAACCTGCCGGAGCCTCCGGTCACACGCCGGCGGCGCAGGATCGTGCTGGGCGGGATCGGCGTTGCGTTCAGCCTCCTGCTCGTGCTGACGGCCGGGGGCGCCGCGACGCCGCTGATGCTCGGGGTATCCCTGCTGATCGTCAGCCTCGTCCCGTTCGCGCGGCTCGTGCGGATTCCCGACAGGATCGCGTACACGGTCGCAGGCCTCGCCGTCGTCGTCCTGCTGATGCTCCCCTGGAGCATGTGGGAGTCCGTCTTCGGCCCGCTTTCGATGGACTTCTCGACGTGGATCGTCGCGGGGCTCATGATCGTCGTGGGCGCGGTCTGGGTGATCGTCTACAACGCCGATCTGCTGCTCGGCGCGGTGACCGCGGTCCTCGGCCGGATCAAGGCGCTCACCCCGGTCTTGCGGATGTCGATGGCGTATCCGCTCCGGAGCCGCTTCCGCACGGGCACGACCCTCGCGATGTTCACGCTCGTCGTCTTCACGCTCGTGACCGGCTCCACGTCGAGCGGGTCCTTTCAGGCCGCGCTCAACAACGTCGACACCTTCGGCGGGGGGTTCGACATCCGAGCCGGGACCACGGCGCGGTCCGCGGTCAAGGACATGGGCGCGGCCGTCGACTACCGGCTCGGCGAGCGGGCCTCGGACTACCCCGTGATCGGCAGCCAGTCCGTGCTCGCCGTCGACGCGCGCCAGCTCGGCGCAGGCCGCCCGTACGAGGAGTATCTCGTCCGTGGGCTCGACAGCTCGTTCCTCGCTCACACCACGTTCCAGCTCGGGGCGATCGCCCGCGGCTACACGAGCTCTCGGGATGTCTGGACAGCGCTGCAGAAGCACCCCGGCCTCGCGGTCGTCGACAGCCTCGTCGTGCAGCGCCGCGACCAGTTCGGCTTCAACGCGATGCCGTCGGACTTCAAGGTCACGGGCTTCTACGCCGACGAGGGCAAGCCGTTCGACCCGGTCCCCGTCGAGGTGCTGGACAAGCAGACGGGCAGGAAGACCCGGCTGACGATCGTCGGCGTCCTCGCCGACTCTGCGCCGTTCGAGATGAGCGGTCTCTCGGCGTCGCAGTCGACGCTCGCCGCCGCCTTCCCGGGTCGGGCCGATCCGACGATCCACTACTTCACGGTGGCGCCCGGGGTCGACCCGGGCCGGGCTGCGAAGCGCCTCGAGGCGGCGTTCGTCTCGAACGGGCTCGAGGCGGACTCGATCCAGAAGGTGGTGAACGACGCCGTCGCCGCCAGCAGGACCTTCAACCGGTTGATCCAGGGCTTCATGGCGCTCGGTCTCGTCGTCGGCGTCGCCGCCCTCGGCGTGATCAGCGCGCGCGCCGTCGTCGAGCGGCGCCAGCAGATCGGGGTGATGCGCGCGATCGGGTACCGCCGCACGATGATCCAGCTCGTGTTCCTGCTCGAGTCCTCGTTCGTCGCGCTGACCGCGATCGTAGTGGGAACGGGGCTCGGGCTCCTCCTCGGCTGGAACATCGTCGCGGACTCGCGGAAGCAGCCGAGCTGGGCGAATCTCGAGATGGTCGTGCCGTGGGGCGACCTCGTCCTGGTCTTCGTCGTCGTCTACGCGGTCGCACTCCTCGCCACGCTTGCGCCTGCGATCCGCGCCTCGCGGGTCCCACCGGCCGAGGCGTTGCGGTACGAGTAGCCCGTAGCCGGGCGGACCATCGAGGACCCCGACGCATTCTCGGGTGCCACGTAGCATCGTCGTCCGTGGAGCAGTCCGACGTGGACGCGACCCGGATCGACCGGTGGCTCTGGGCCGCTCGCTTCTTCAAGACGCGCGGGGCGGCGACGGACGCGGTCGCCGGCGGTCGCGTCCACCTCAACGGCACGCGCGTGAAGGCGGCGAAGGGCGTCCGGGCCGGCGACACCGTCGAGGTGACTGTCGGCGACACGCGGCGCGAGGTCGTGGTCCTCGCGCTCGCGGAACGCCGCGGGCCCGCGACGGCCGCGCAGTCGTTGTACGAGGAGACGCCGGACTCGATCGCCCGTCGAGAGGAGCGGTCCGTCGACCGCCGGTTCGCTCGACCGCTGGGAGCGGATCTCGGCGCCCGCCCGACGAAGCAGGACCGGCGCCGGCTCGAGGCGTTACGGCGCGCCGAGCACCGCCGCAGCGGTGGCGCTCGTTAAGAACTCGTCGGCCCGCGTCCGCGTGCGAAGAGCACCACCGCCAGGAGCGCAGAGGCTGCGGCGACGGCTCCGAGGACGTCGATGCCGAGCCCTCGTGCCCGGATCGCATCGGCAAGGGCGAGCAGCAGCGCCGAGGCGACGAGCGCGCCGACGCCGAGCGCCGCGACGTAGGCGACGCGGCGGAGGTCGTCGCCCGGCATGCCGCGCACCCGATCGCGGGTGTCGAGCGACCAGTAGGCCAGCTCGACCGCCATGACGAGCCCCGCGGCGAACGCGGGCGCGACGACGTCGAGCGGGGCGTCGTCCACGGCGAGTTGCGCACCGTAGATGCCCGTGACGACGACGAACGGGATCGGAACGGCCCACGGCACGCCGAGCACGAGAACGACGGCGAGCAGGGCGACCGCCACGACGCCGATCCGCAGGCCGGCGTGGTGAACGCCGCCGCCCGCACGGGCGAGCGGGAGGGCGACGAGCGCCCCCGCGCAGGTGACCGAGGCCCCGCCCGTCGCTAGCCGAGCGCCCGTCTGGCGTAGCGCCGGAACGTCGTCACCTCCTCCAACGCCTGGTCGAGCGACGTCTCGTCGCTCCAGCGCCCGACCGCGATCCCGGCGCCCTCGAGCCGCATCCGGAGGACCTCGCGCTCGAGGCGCCAGAGCCGGTGCGCGAGCTCGGCCTTCCGGCCGGAGCTCGCCGGGAGGAGCTGCAGCGGGTCGAGCTCGACGACGACGACGTCGAAACGACGAGCGCGGAGATCCTCGAGCATCGCCACGAAGCGCGGATCGACGAGCGGCGTGAGCGCGACGACGAGCGCCTTCGGCGCGAGGATCCGGGCCGGAATCAGGTTCGCGTCACGCCAGGTGAACGTCGGCTCGACGCCGGTCTCGAGCAACGTCTCGACCAGCCGGTACCGCTGGCCGACCCCCATCCCGGGCCGGAGCCAGCGAAGGATCCCGCCGTAGCCGACGAGGCCGACCCGGTCACGCCGCTCGAGGTAGCGCGACGCGAGCGTCGCGGCGGCGCGAACGGTGTCGTCGAGCGTGCTGCGATCGCCGGCGACGAGGTCGACGAAGCTGTCGACGAGAATCACCACGTCGGTGTTCCGCTCGGGGTGGCGCTCGTTGACGATGAGCCCCTGCCGGCGCGCGGACGCTCGCCAGTTGATCGACCGAACACGGTCGCCGGGCACGAAGTCGCGGAGATCCGCGTACTCGATCCCGTCGCCGGGATGACGGGCCACCTCGTTGCCGGCATACACCTGCGTCTCGCGCGCCGAGACGACCCTGCGCACGGGCTCGAGCCGAGGGTACGCCTTCACCGTCCGCGGCTCGCTGAGCCGCTGCTCCCACGTGACGAAGCGAAACACGTCGGTCGCACGGAGCTCGACGTCGCCGACGTCGAAGACCCCCCAGCGGGTGCAGCGGAACAGCAGCGGAACCGTCCGTTCCTCGCTCGGGACGAGGCTCAGCGCAAACGCGCGGTCACCCTCGGGGACGTCGACGCCCGCGGGCAGCTCGAGGAAGACCTCGAGCCGTCCCACCGCGGTGTCCGACTCGAGCGTGAGCTCGGCGTCGAGGTCGTCCCCCTCGAGCGTCCGGCTCGTCGAGGGCTCGAGGGCCGCACTGATGTGCGGATCGCGCGTGAACGTGGTGCCCGCGGCGAGAACGAGGGCGAAAGGCGCCGCCAGGATCGCGAGCTCCGGCCGCCGGAGCGCGAGCGCACCCAGGAGCAAGAGCGCAGCGAGGAGTGCGTAGCCCTCGACCCGCGCGGTGCCTCGGCGTGTCACCGGGTGGCGGAGATGTCTTCGGCGCGCGGCGTCGGGACACCGGCGAGGAGCTCGTGGACGACGTCCTCCGCAGAGACGCGTCGCACCCACAGCTCGGGGCGCAGCACCAGGCGATGCGCGAGCGCGGCAGGAGCGACAGCCTTGACGTCGTCCGGCACGACGAAGTCCCGCGCGGCGAGCGCAGCGCGGCAGCGGGCGAGCTTCAGCAGAGCGAGGCTGCCGCGCGGGCTGGCGCCGACGGCGATGCTCTGCGACTCGCGCGTCGCGGCGGCGATGTCGACGCAGTAGCCGAGCACGCTCTCCGCGACGTGCACCCGTTCGATCGCCCGCTGCATCTCGAGGAATGTCTCGCGATCGACGACCGTGTTCAGCTCGACCTCGTCGGTCCGCCGCTCGACGCGACGACCGAGCACGTCGATCTCGTCGTCCCGCGCCGGATACCCGAAGGCGGTACGCAGGACGAAGCGGTCGAGCTGCGCCTCCGGCAACGGGTACGTGCCCTCGTACTCGATCGGGTTCTGGGTGGCGATCACGAGGAACGGGGCCCCCAGGCGGTACGTCTGTCCCTCGATCGTCACCTGTCGCTCCTGCATGCCTTCGAGGAGCGCCGCCTGTGTCTTCGGCGGGGCGCGGTTGATCTCGTCGGCGAGGAGAAGGTTCGTGAAGACCGGCCCCGGCCGGAACTCGAAGTCGCCGTCGCGCTGGTTCCAGATCGACGAGCCGGTCACGTCGGACGGCATCAGGTCGGGGGTGAACTGGATCCGGGTGAACTCCATGCTCAGGGTCTGCGCGAACGAGCGTGCGGCAAGCGTCTTCGCAAGTCCCGGGTAGTCCTCGAGCAGGACGTGCCCGTCGGCGAGGAGCCCGAGCAACGTCAGCTCGAGCGCCTCGCGCTTGCCCACCACGGCGCGCTCGACCTCGTCGAGCACGAGCCCCGCGAGCTCCCGGACGCGGTCCAACTCGAGAGCCATCTAGAGCCGCTCCAGCGAGACGACGACGCGCTCGAGCGCGTCGGTGGAGAGCCCGGGCCCACGTCGATCGGCAGGGACCGGTCTGTCGGCGCGAACGAGCTCCCACGTCTCGTCGCCGAGCAGGCGCCGCGCGCGCTCCGGCTGCTCGTCGAGCACGACGCCGCGCCGGCCTTCGAGGAGCCCGGCCGCGATGAGGCGAAGGTGCGGTCGAAGGAGGAAGTGGAAGTCGAGCGCGTTGCCGATGCCTGTCGTCACCTCGTTCTCCAGCTGCCCGAGACTGCGAGGAGTGGCGCGCCGGTCGCGCTGCCTGCCGGGCGAGCGGTGCCGCGTCGTCTGCGGAAACCCGTCCCGCAGGCTTCTGACGGCGAGCGTCAGGACGACCGCACAGACCAAGAGAGCGTAGATCCGGACAGCCGGCTCGAGCCTTCCCGAGGCAACAACGGCCACGCCGAGCAGCACGATCGTCGGCAGGACGAGAAGCCGGATCCCCCGCGGGACGGCGTTCGTCACGCGAGCACCCCGGGCGTGTCCACGTCCGCCGCCGCCGCGGCGGCCCGGAGCTCGTCGCGCACCTGCTCGAGTGCGCCGACCGCCTCGTCCTTCATCCCCGCGTCGACGTCGTGCTGGGAGAACTTGGCCTGAACGAACAGGTCGACCAGGCGGCGAACGGCGCGGCGGTCGACGTCGAGGTGCTCGAGGACGCGGGCGAGATGCTCCTCCGGGGTGTCGGCGTCCTGCCGCGGCTCGCCGTGGGCGGCGAGGACCCGCTCGAGCCGGGCGTACGCGGCGATCACCGCCCGTCGTGGATCGGTCTCTGCACGGAGGTCGTCGAGCGACAGGTCGAGCGTGAGCGCGAGCTCCTCCGCAAGCTCTGCCTTCGCGGACGACGGGTTGGCGCGGCGGTTCGCGATGACCAACGCGGCGACGGCGAGCGCCGCGAGCACGAGCGCCGCGACGACGGGAAGCCACGCGAACTGGAACCGGTACCCGGGGTCGGGCCCGGCGTCGAAGCCGGGCACCCCCGCGCCGCCGTCGTTCCGATCCAGCGGGGTCTGCTGGGGCGTGAAAGCGAGATGCCAGCCACGCTCACGGACGTACAGGGCGAGCGCGAATCCGAACGCGAGCAACGTCGCGATCGCGCGAATGTCGTTCCGCCGCTTCGGCGCGCTGAACTCGTGCTCGCGCCAGCGGACGACAGAGAACACCGAGATCGCCACCCAGGCGACCGCGAGCAGGAGCAGCAGGCTGAAGATCGTGTCGAGGAGCGTGTTGCCCGGGGCGTTCGACGCGCCCGAGCCGCTCGAGGTCGAGCCCCTCGCGGCGACCGACACGATCGCGACGAGCGCGAGCACCAGGAGCACCGGGCCGCCGACGCGCGCGACGCGCGAGGATCGCACGGGCCGTCGCTGCGCCATGCGCCAGAGGGTACAAGCGCGGTGAGGGTCTCGGGGCTACGCCGCCGACGGCGACCCGGCGTACGCGGGCAGCACGTGTTCCGCGAGCTGCTCGACCTGGTCGAGGCTCGGGATCTGCGGGAACACGATCAGGACGTCGAGGCCCGCACGTTCGTACGCCGCGACCTCGTCCGCGAGCTTCGAGGCCGGTCCGTGGTGGATCAGATTCTCGGGCTCGGTCCAGAGCTGCCCGTAGTACCGGAGGACGTGATGGGCTGCCTCGTCCAGGGCCGTCTGCGGGTCGTCTCCCACGGCCACGTAGGCGAGGCCGGCGACCGAGGCGTCCGGCTTCCCGTTGGCCGCGAAGCCCTCGCGGATGCTTGGAATCCGCTCGGCCATCGCCTCCGCGCCCGCCGTCCCGAAGAGGAACCCGTCGGCGACACGCAACGCGCGCTCGACGGCTTTCGGCGTCGACGCGCCCGACCAGATCGGCGGCGCCGGGCGCTGCACCGGCGCGGGCCCGACGACGCCATGCTCCCGATCTGCGCTCTGCGCCTCCCGCCAGATCTCGCGGATCCGCTCGACCTGGTGCTCGAACCTGCGGGAGCGCCCCGTGAACTCCGCACCGAGCACGTCGTAGTCGTCCTCTCTGCCGCCCTGTGCGACCCCGAGCACGAGCCGGCCGGCCGAGAGCTGGTCGATCACCGCCGCCTGCTTCGCGACGAGCACCTCGTTCCGGTTCGGAAGCTGGAGGATCGTCGTCGCGAGCCCGATCCGCTCGGTGACACCGGCGACGCCGGCGAGCGTGGCGAGCGGCTCCCAGGCGTCGTAGTTCGGCTTGTCGATCGTGCCGAGCACGTCGAAGCCGGCCTCGTCGGCGAGCCGCGCCCAGTCGAGCATCAGCGACCGGTCTGTCTCGTGGGCCATCGTGTTCGGCAGGCCGATTCCGAGCTTCATCGTTTCTCTCCTTCGTCCGGCGGCAGCTGTCGTCCGACGATGCCTGAGCGGCTGCACCCTGGGTCGCAGAGCCCGATGCGGACGAGCTCGGCGACCACGTCGTCGAGCGGCCGTGAGGCATCGACCTCGTGCGTGGAGGTCGCCCGGAGCAGCGGCTACACGCTCACGTGCTGGAGGATCAGGGCGCGTCCGTGTCGACCACGTCGAACCCGCGCTGCGCCAGCGCGGCGAGCGCGGTCGACTTGCCGACGCCGGACATCCCCGTGACGAGCACTCTGCGCACGCCCGAACCGTAGGCCGCACGACCGAGGTTTGGGCTCTGGCGTGTGCGGGTCATGAGACAGGGATGGAGACGACGCACAGCGCGGTGCGCGAGCTCCAGGCGGGGCTCTGGCACTGGCACGCGGTGCACCCGGACTGGACGCCGGGGAACCCGGCCGACCGGGACACCCGCGTCTCCTCGTACGCGATCGACGACGGCTGGCGACGTCTCCTGTTGCTCGACCCGTTGGCGGTGCCGCGTGAGATCGAGGAGCTCGTCGCCGAGCGGGAGACATACGTCGTCCTCACGTGCCCGTGGCACGAGCGGGACACGCGGTCGCTCGTCGAGCGGTTCGGAGTCACCGTGTTCGTGCCGCCGCCCGACGAGGGCAGCCCCGACGTCGCATGGCTCGTGTCCGACGGGCACAGAGGGCCGGTCTACGAGGCCGGAGATCTCCTTCCGGTCGGCGTGACCGCGTTTCCGGGCAAGGACGTGAACGACGTCGTGCTCTGGGTCGAGTCCCGTCGCGTGCTCGTGCTGGGAGACACGGTGATCGAGCGCGAGGGCGAGCTGCGAGTCCCTGAGGACTGGCTGTCCGACGGCACATCGCGTGAGGACGTGGCCGAGCTGCTGCGACCGCTGCTCGACCTGCCGATCGAGCTCGTGCTGCCGACCCACGGCTCGCCGACGGGTCGCGCCGAGCTCGAGCGGGCGCTGGCCTGAGTGAGCTTGGGCTCGGCGATGAGGCGGCGGTGCTGCCGGGCGCGCGGGTTCGCTGACTCGCAGCCGAGACTGAAGCCCCTCGGTGGGCCCGAGGGGCTTCCTTCGCAGAACCCCCCTAGAGGGGGCGCTTGAGGAGAACGACGGGCCAGGCCATGAGGTCGCCGTACTTGAGCGACAGCCCCACAGCATCCCAGCCATCCTCACCGAGCTGGTTCAAGTGCTCAGGGACGAACGCCTCCTCGTCCTGCTTGACGTTCTTCGCCTCCTTGAGCGGCACGAGGAGGTACTCGAACCGGGTCGCAGCAAGCGGCGGGGCGTCAAGTGTCGGTGTGGTCGCCATCAGCTGACACCTCCTTCCTGAGCCCACCGTCGCACGGCTCGACCGCCTCCGCCTCGGGGAATCCACGTACGACGGCGACGGTCTTCCACCCGAGTGCGGATGGGGCCGACCGCGGCGCTCCGGCTGGGCCGCGCCGGGGCTGCCGCGGGCTCCGCGCGAAGGTGTCGTTCGGGCCGAGAACGAACAAAGGGCCTGTCTTGCAGGCCCTTTCGAGTAGCGGGGGCAGGATTTGAACCTGCGACCTCCGGGTTATGAGCCCGGCGAGCTACCTGACTGCTCCACCCCGCGTCGCGGCCACTATCGTAGCACCGATGGCGTTCTGGATCTGTCTCGCGGTCCTGCTCGTCGGCGTCGTGGCGGGGATCACGTATGCGGTGATCCGCGGTCTCGCGCTGTGGCGGCAGATCAAGCGGACCGGCGCCACGTTCGGCGCCGAGACTGCGCGCATCTCGGACACGAGCGCGCAGATCCAGGAGCACCTCGACCGCGCGAGCGCCTCGAGTGCGCTCCTCGGCGACGCCACGGCACGCCTGGCCGTCTCGCGCGCGAAGCTCGACGTGCAGCTCCAGGCGCTCCAGGAGGCGCGCCGGACGGTACGCCGGGTTTTCTGGTTCCTGCCCGGCGTCTGACGTCCGGGCTGTTTCTCCCCGGGAACCCGACTAC
>CAWCCO010000021.1:0-171205 GCA_963794115.1 uncultured Actinomycetes bacterium
GGTGAGAGCGTGCGTGTCGCCGCCGTCGACATCGGCACGAACACCACACGCCTGCTCGTCGCAGACGTCGACGACGGCCGGGTGGAGACGGTCGTGCGGCGCGAGGCGATCACCCGGCTCGGGGAGAAGGTCGACCGACGCCGCATCCTCCTCCCCACTGCGATCGCCCGCGTACGGAATGTCCTCGTGGACTACCGGCGCGAGGCCGAGCTGCTCGGCGCGGAGCGGGTCCTCGCCGTCGGGACGAGCGCGGTGCGGGACGCCGACAACGGCGAGGCGTTTCTCGGCGAGGTGGAGTGGAGCTACGGCTTCACGACCCGACTGCTTTCGGGGACCGAGGAGGCGGCGATGACGCTCGCCGGAGTCGCGAGCGACGGCCCGCTCGCGCCTCGGACGCTCGTCGTCGACATCGGCGGTGGGTCGACCGAGCTCGTCGTGGTCGACGGAGCCGGCGTGGGGTCGGCGGTCAGCACGGAGGCCGGGAGCGTGCGGCTCACCGAGCGCTTCCTCGTCTCGGATCCGCCGCTCGGCGAGGAGCTCGCCGCGTGCGAGGCGCACGTGCGTGCGCTGCTGCCGCGCCTGGCGGTCGACGGCGCGATCGGGGTGGCGGGCACGGTCGCCACCGCGGCGAAGATCGAGCGCGGCGGCGCGCTGTCGGTCCACGGTGACCGGCTCACGCGCGAGACGATCGCAGCGTTGCTCGACCGGCTCGCCGCGCTCCCTCTCGCCGAGCGCGAGCGCGTGCACGGCCTCGCGTCGGCCCGGGCTCCGGTGATCGTCGCCGGGCTGCTCGTCCTCAACGAGGTTCTCGGCTACTACGACGTGCCCGAGCTGACCGTCAGCGAGCGCGATCTGCTCGACGGCGCGGCGCTCGCGGCCGCGGAGCTGCCGGCGCCGGACGACACCGGCGTCCCGCCCGGCGCGTACACGTGCTGCTGAGCGGTTGACGCAGGGTCGCCGGCCATCGGGCCGGGTCGGGGTCAGCGAAGGGCCGTGCGGGTCGCGCCCCGCTTCGCCCGGTACACGATCGGCGAACGGACGATGTAGCCGAGCGGGACGCTCCAGACGTGCACGAGCCGCGTGAACGGCCAGACGGCGAAGAGGAGCCAGGCGATCGTCACGTGCGCCTGGTAGACGAACGGCGCGTCGAGCATCAGCGTTCCCTTCGGGTCGAGCGTGAAGACGCTGCGGAACCAGGGCGAGACGGTCTCGCGATAGTCGTACTCGTCCACGAGGCCGCCGAGGAACGTGCAGAACATGCCGAGCGTGATCGTCGTGAGGAGCAGCGGGTACATGACCCAGTCGCTCGTGAGGGTCGTCGCCTGGATCCGGTCGAGCCGCAGGCGACGGTAGACGAGCACGAGCGCGCCGATGCACAGCAGGATCCCGGCCGCGCCGCCTGCGACGACGGCCAGCCAGTGGTAGGCGTGCTCGGAGACGCCGACGGCGTCCGTCCACGACTTTGGAATCAGGATGCCGAGGATGTGCCCGCCGATCACGCCCAGGATCCCGAGGTGGAAGGCGACGCTCCCGACGAGCAGGAGGCGCCGTTCGAGCAGCTGCGTGGAGCGCGCCGTCCAGCGGTAGCCGTCGCGCCGGTAGCGCCACACGTGGCCGAGCACGAAGGACGTCAACGCCACATAGGGCAGCAACACCCAGAGCATCGTGTCGACCCTGCTCACCCGACGACCTCGGCGGGCGCCGGCACGTCGAACGACTCGAGACCCACGAGCTCGGCCGGCGGCCCCTCCTCGGCGAGCTTCTGCATCTCGCGGAGCTGCGCGGCGCTTGGCTGCGGGAGCGCGGCGCAGAGCGCGTCGAGGACTCCCGCGTAGAGGCTCCCACGGTCATGGAGCGCCGAGCGGATCAGCTCGAGCACCCCACGGAACGACGTGAGCAGCTCCCGTCCGTCGTCCGGACGAAGCGACGTGAACTCGAGCACCACCGGGAGGTAGTCCGGCAGCTCCGAGCCCTCGAGCGGGACGCCTGCCTCCGCATACCGCCGTTTGAGCCGGACGAGCTCCAGCCCGCGCTGGCGCCGGTCGCCGTGGACGTGGTACGTGAGATGGAGCCCACAGCGTCGGTCGAAGTCGAACGTCTCGACATACGCCCGCTGCAGCTCCGACAGGGGTGTGCTCTCCACGGCGTCGAGGAAGGGTTGGAGCGAGCGTCGCTCCCCACGCGGGAGCGCAGCCGTAGCCTCGCGCAGCTCGGGCAGCGCGTCGATCAGGGGTGCTTCCGGATAGGCGAGGAGCACGCCGAGGAGCTTCGGGTTCACGAGCGCTTTCGGAAGTCGAGGAACGAGACGTTGCCGCCGGCGGTCTCGGCGCCCACGACGGGCGGCGCGGCACCGAACGGATCCTTCTGCTCCGACAGCGCGCCGCAGCTCCCGGGCCCGCCGGCGAAGTCGAGCCCGCAGGCACCCTGCCGCGAATGAGGGTTGACGCCGATCTCGCCGTGCCCCTGCGGGATCACGTAGCGCTCGTCGTACTTCGCGATCGCGAGCAGACGGAACATCGCCTCGATCGCCTCCGGCTGCATGCCGACGGAGGCCGCGAGCGCGGGATCGGGGTCGCCGCCGAGGTTCCGCTCGCGCGTCCAGCTGCGCATCGCGGCCAGCCGGCGCAGGGCGACGCGCACGGGCTCCGGGTCACCCGCGGTGAGCAGGTTCGCCAGGTATTCGATCGGGATCCGCAGCTCCTCGATCGCGGGGAAGACGTCGTCCGGGTCTGCCTCGGAGCCCGGTCCCTCGACGAGGCTCATCACCGGCGAGAGCGGCGGCACGTACCAGACCATCGGCAGCGTGCGGTACTCGGGGTGGAGCGGCAGCGCGACGCGGTGCTCGACGGCGAGCGCGTACACGGGCGAGCGGGCCGCGGCGTCGAGCCAGTCCTCGGCGATCCCGTCTCGGCGCGCCTGCTCGCGCACCTCGGGATCCCGCGCGTCGAGGAACAGTGAGAGCTGCGCGGGGAGCAGGTCCTTCTCGTCCTCGACGGACGCAGCCTCCTGCACCCGGTCGGCGTCGTAGAGAACCACGCCGAGGTAGCGGATCTTGCCGACGCACGTCTCGGAGCAGATCGTCGGCTGGCCCGCCTCGATGCGCGGGTAGCAGAGCGTGCACTTCTCGGCCTTGCCCGTCGACCAGTTGAAGTAGACCTTCTTGTAGGGGCAGCCCGAGACGCACATGCGCCACGAGCGGCACTGCTCCTGGTCGACGAGCACGATCCCGTCCTCGGCCCGCTTGTACATCGCACCCGAGGGGCACGACGCGACGCACGACGGATTCAGGCAGTGCTCGCAGATCCGCGGGAGGTAGAACATGAACGCCTTCTCGTACTCGAGCCGCACGTGCTCCTCGACCCCGTCGCGGAGGTTCGGGTCGAGCCTCGCGCGCTCGGGCGCGCCCGCGAGGTCGTCCTCCCAGTTCGGCCCCCACTCCAGGTCGAGCGGCCTTCCCGTCACCTGGGACTCCGGACGGGCGACCGGCTGGTGCTTCGACGGGCCCGCCTTCGTGAGCGTCTCGTAGTCGTACGTCCACGGCTCGTAGTAGTCGTCGAGCGTCGGCAGCTCGGGATTGAAGAAGAGCGTTCCGAGCTTGCGCAGGCGACCGCCGGCCTTGAGCCGGAGCTTGCCGCCCTTGAGCTCCCAACCGCCCTTCCAGCGGTCCTGGTCCTCCCACTGCTTCGGGTAGCCAATACCGGGCTTCGTCTCGACGTCGTTGAACCAGACGTACTCGGTGCCGCGGCGGTTCGTCCACACGTTCTTGCACGTGACCGAGCAGGTGTGGCAGCCGATGCACTTGTCGAGGTTCATCACCATCGCGACCTGCGCGCGAACCTGCATCAGTACGTCACCTCTCCTTCGAGCTTGCGGACGGCGACCATCTCGTCGCGCTGGGAGCTCGTCGGGCCGTAGTAGTTGAAGCCGAACGAGAGCTGCGCGTACGCGCCGATCAGGTGCGTGGGCTTGAGCGAGATCCGCGTGACCGAGTTGTCCGTCCCGCCGCGGGTGCCGGAGACCTCGCTGAGTGGCACATTCACGTGGCGATCCTGCGAGTGGTACGAGAGCCCGATGCCCGGTGGGATCCGATGCGAGACGACCGCGCGCGCCACCATCACGCCGTTCCGGTTGAAGACCTCGACCCAGTCGTTGTCGGCGATCTCGAGCTCCTTCGCGTCGACGTCGGAGAGCCAGACGGTCGGCCCGCCGCGGAAGAGGGTGAGCATGTGGAGGTTGTCCTGGAACTCCGAGTGGATCGACCACTTGCTGTGGGGGCTGAGCCAGCGGACGTGGAGCTCCTTGCGACCCGCCTCCCCCGAGACCTGCGCCCCGACCACGCCCAGCACGTTGAGCGGCGGGCGGTACGTGGGGAGCCCCTCGCCGTAGTCGAGCATCCACGCGTGCTCGAGGTACAGCGCCTGGCGGCCGGTGAGCGTGCGGAACGGAATGTCGCGCTCGAGGTTGATCGTGAACGGCGAGTAGCGCCGGTCGCGCGACTCCATCCCTGACCACTCGGGTGAGGCGATCACCTTGCGCGGCTGAACCTGCGTGTCGCCGAACGTGATCCGGACGTCGGCGTGCTCCTCGGCGATGTCGGCGAGACGCGTTCCCGTCCGCGCCTCGAGCTCGGTGAACCCCTGCACGGCGAGACGGCCGTTGGAGACGCCCGAGAGTGCGAGGATCGCCTCGCACCAGTGCACGTCGCGCGCGAGGCTCGGACGGCCGTCGATCTCGCCGTTCGCGGCGCGGAGCTCGTCGATCTCGACGGTCGGGCGGAGCGCGACGCCCTTCGCGCTCGAGCCGAGCTCCTCGGCGAGGGGGCCGAGGGAGCGCCACTTCCGGTAGACCGCGGTGTAGTCCCGTTCGACCGCGACGAGCTTCGGCATCGTCTTGCCGGGCACCGCCTCGCACTCGCCGCGCCTCCAGTCGCGCACCTCTCCGAGCGGCTGGGCAAGCTCCTCCGGCGTGTCGTGCAGGAGCGGCGCGGCGACGAGGTCGGTCCGTGTCCCGAGATGCTTCGCGGCGAGCTCGGAGAAGCGTTCCGCGACACGGGCGAAGATGTCGAAGTCCGTGCGGGCCTCCCAGGGCGGTGGCACCGCCTGGTTGAACGAGTGGACGAACGGGTGCAGGTCGGTGGAGGAGAGGTCGTGCTTCTCGTACCAGGTCGCGGCGGGGAGCACGACGTCCGAGTAGAGGGCCGAGCCGTTCATGCGGAAGTCGATCGTCGTGAACAGGTCGAACTTCCCGGTCGGCGCGTCGTCGCGCCAGACGACCTCGTTCGGACGCTCGTCCTCCGCCGACTCGACGTTCCGCACCGCGGCGTCCTCGACGCCGAGGACGTGGCGGAGGAAATACTCGTGGCCCTTGCTCGAGGACCCGAGGAGGTTCGCGCGCCAGAGCGTCAGCACGCGCGGGAAGTTCTCGGGCGCGTCGGGATCCTCGGCCGCGAAGCGCAGCTCGCCTGCCCGCAGGCGGTCCACGACGTAGGCGGGCGGCTCGAGCCCCGCGGCGGCAGCCTCCCCGGTCAGCTCGAGCGGGTTTCGATCGAACGTCGGGTACGACGGCATCCACCCGAGTCGCGCGGCGAGCGCGTTGCAGTCGGCGACGTGCATTCCGGTGACGGCGCCGGGGCCGAGCGGCGTCGCGAAGAAGTCGGCCCGGGTGCGCTGGTAGCGGAACTGGTCGCTCGCGAGGAACCAGAACGGCGTCGTCGCCTGCTGGCGCGGCGGCCGCGACCAGTCGAGCGCGAAGGCCAGGGTCGACCAGCCGCTGAGCGGGCGCACCTTCTCCTGGCCGACATAGTGGGCCCAGCCGCCGCCGTTGACGCCCTGGCAGCCGCAAAGCGTGGTCAGCTGGAGGATCGCGCGGTAGATCTGGTCGGAGTGGAACCAGTGGTTCGTCCCTGCGCCGAGCATGATCATCGAGCGCCCCCGGGAGCGCTCCGCGTTCCGCGCGAACTCGCGCGCGACGCGCACGACGATCCCGGCGTCGACGCCCGTGATCGGCTCCTGCCAGGCGGGCGTGTATGGCTCGTCCGCGTCGTCGTAGCCCGACGGCCAGGTACCGGGCAGCCCCTCGCGGTGCACGCCGAGCTGCGCGGCCATCAGGTCGAACACCGTCGTCACGAGGCGACCGCCGACCCGTTTCGCGGGGACGCCGCGCCTGAGCGCCACGCCGCCCGCGCCGCCCACGTCGAAACGTGGCAGGTCGACCTCGACCAGCTCGTCGTGGCGCCCGTGCAGCGTCAACGCGGGATCGACCTCGCCGAGCTCGAGGTTCCACCGCCCCGCCCCCTCGTCGCCCCAGCGGAAGCCGATCGAGCCGTTGGGCACGACCGGCTCGTCGGTCGCAGCGTCGACGAGCACGGTTTTCCACTCGGCGTTCTCGCTCGTCTCGCCGAGATCGGAGGCACGCAGGAAGCGGTCGGCGACGTACGCGCCATCGCGCTCCCGCAACGTCACGAGGAAGGGAAGGTCGGTCGTCCGCTTGACATACTCGTCGAACCAGGGCACCGTGCGCTCCGCGTGGAACTCCTTGAAGATCACGTGCGCCATCGCCATCGCGAGCGCCCCGTCCGTGCCCGCCACCGCGGGGAGCCAGTGGTCGGCGAACTTCGTGTGCCCCGCGTAGTCCGGTGAGACGACCACGACCTTCTGGCCCCGGTAGCGCGCCTCGACCATGAAGTGCGCATCGGGCGTGCGGGTCTGCGGGATGTTCGTCCCCCAGATCACGAGGTAGCTCGCGTTCCACCAGTCCGCCGACTCGGGCACGTCGGTCTGGTCGCCCCACACCTGGGGCGAGGCCGGTGGCAGGTCGGCGTACCAGTCGTAGAAGCTGAGGCACACGCCGCCGATCAGCGAGAGGAAGCGCATCCCCGACGCATGCGAGACCATCGACATCGCCGGGATCGGCGAGAACCCGGCAACACGATCCGGCCCGTACCGCTTCACCGTGTAGACGTGCGCCGCCGAAACGAGATCGACCACGTCGTCCCAGCTCGCCCGGACGAACCCGCCCTTGCCGCGCTGCGACTTGTAGGCGCGCGCGGCCTCGGGATCCTCGACGATCGACGCCCATGCCTCGACCGGGTCGCCGCCGTGGCGGGCGCGGGCCTCGCGGAAGAGGTCGAGCAGCACACCGCGCACGTACGGATACCGCACGCGGATCGGCGAGTAGAGGTACCAGCTGAACGACGCGCCGCGGGGGCAGCCGCGCGGCTCGTACTCGGGCACGTCCGGCCCGTTCGTCGGGTAGTCCGTCTGCTGGGTCTCCCACGCGACGATCCCGTCCTTGACGTAGATCTTCCAGGAGCACGACCCGGTGCAGTTGACGCCGTGGGTCGACCGCACGACCTTGTCGTGCTGCCAGCGCTCGCGGTAGAAGCGCTCCCACTCGCGACCGTCGCGCTGCAGCACGCTCCACCCGTCCGCAGAGCCTCCCGTACCGAAGTAACGCGGGCGATCGAGCAGGCTCACGCAGTGACCTCGTGAGGCATCCCGGTGGCCCGGCGCATCGTCAGTGAGACGACGAGACAGATCACCGCGAACACCAGCAAGCCGACGAACCCGAGCGCATAGGTATCGAAGTGATCTTTCACGATTCCCATCACCACGGGCGGAAAGAACCCGCCGATCCCGCCCGCCGCGCCGACGATCCCGGTCGCCGCTCCGGTCGACTGCGGGAAGTCCAGCGGCACCGCCTTGAACACGGCGCCGTTCCCGAGGCCGAGGAACCCTGCGAGCGTGAGGCAGGCGATCGTCACCGGGACCCACGTCGGGTCGCCCGAGATGTGCGCGAGCCACGCCGCGTCCAGTCCCGCGCCGACGAACACGAAGACGAGCACGGTGGCCGAGCCGATCCGGTCGGAGAGGAGCCCGCCCACCGGCCGGGCGAGCGTCGCGACGACCGTGAACCCGGCGGCTCGGAGGCCCGCGTTCGTGAGCGAGATGTCGAACCAGTCCCGGAGCAGCTTGGGCAGGAACACCGCCATCGCCACGAAGCCGCCGAAGGTGACGAAGTAGAGGAGCGCGAGCCGCCACAGCTTCCACCCCGAGCGCAGCACGGCGCCGTAGTTCGCCCCCGCCTTGCGTGGCGGATCCTCGGCCATCCGGTAGAAGACGAAGGCGGTCGCGAGCAGGAGCAAGGCGGCGACGACCCCGAGCGTCTCGCGGCCGAGCCAGCTCACGATCGCAGGGGCGCCGAACGCGGCGATCGCCGTGCCGATGTTCCCCATCCCGTACACGCCGAGCGCGAACCCCTGGCGCTCCTTCGGGTACCAGCCGGCGACGAAGGGGACGCCGACGGCGAACGACGAGCCGGCGATGCCGAGGAAGAACCCGACGACGACGAGGGCCGCGTACCCGTCGACGAAGCCGAAGATCGCGGCGGGGATCGCCGACACGACCAGCACGACCGGGAACATCACCCGGCCGCCGAGGCGGTCCGTGAGCGCGCCGACGGGGATCCGGAGCAGCGAGCCGAGCACGACGGGCACCGCCGTGAGCATCAGCGTCCTCGTGTTCGTGAGATCGAGGTCGTCCTGGAACCGCTTCGCCAGCGGCGCGATCAGGCTCCAGCCCACGAACGCGACGGCAAATGCGACCGTGGCCAGGAACAGGTTCCGCGTGGCGCGGGCGGATTCCACGCCTACGATGCTACGGCGCAGGCGGCTCACGGGCCAGGGGAAAGCACCGCGGACGGCTCCGTGGTTTCTACCGATCGCCGCCGCGTCGGCTTCGCACCGCTCGTTCGGGTCTACACTCGGCCCCGGGGTCGGTCAAACGGGAACGGGAGGACATAGATGAGCTCCACGACGACCTTCGACACCGCGCAGCTCGAGGCGCTCGCGAACGACGTGAGCGGCTCGGTCCGCCTGCCCGGCGACGACGGCTACGACGACGCGAGGCGCGTGCACAACGGGCTGATCGACCGCCGGCCGGCCGTGATCGTGCGCTGCCGCTCCGCCGCCGACGTCGCGGCCACGGTCCGCTTCGCACGGGGTGCCGGCGCCGAGCTCTCCGTGCGGGGTGGCGGCCACAACGTCGGTGGGCTCGCGGTCGCGGACGGCGCGGTGATGATCGACCTCGCCGAGATGAAGAGCGCGACAGTCGACCCCGAGGCGCGGATCGTCGCGGCGCAGGGCGGCATGACGTGGGGCGAGCTCAACGCCGCCGCGGCGGAGCACGGGCTCGCCGTCACCGGCGGCGCGGTCTCCACGACCGGCATCGCCGGGCTGACGCTCGGTGGCGGCCTTGGCTGGCTGATGGCCAAGTACGGGCTCGCGGCCGACAACGTCGTGGGCGTCGAGCTGGTCACCGCGGACGGCGAGATCCTCGACGTCACGGCCGACTCGCACCCCGACCTCTTCTGGGCGCTCCGCGGCGGCGGCGGCAACTTCGGGGTCGCGACGACCTTCAGATACCGGCTGCACCCGGTGACGACGATCACGGGCGGGCTGATCATCCACCCGGTCGAGGTCGCGCCCGAGCTGCTCCGCTTCTACCGGGACGCCGTGACGGACCTCCCGGACGACCTCACGGTGTTCGCCGCGCTGGTCCACGCACCCGATGGCTCGGGCGCCAAGCTGACCGGCTTCGCGGTCTTCCACACCGGTGACCCCGAGCAGGCCGAGCGCGATCTCGAGCCGTTCAAGACGTGGGGCTCGCCGGTCATGACCGAGGTCGGCCCCATGCCGTATCCCGTCATGAACACGCTGCTGGACGAGGCGTACCCGGACGGCTCGCTCAACTACTGGATGTCGAGCTTCACCGCGGGCGTCTCGGATGGCCTCGTCGACGCGATGGTCGAGCGCTTCGCGACGGTGCCGTCGCCGATGACCGGGATCCTCCTCGAGCACTTCCACGGCGCCGTCACGAGGGTCGGCGTCACGGACACCGCCGTCCCGCACCGGGAGGAAGGCTGGAACATGCTCATCTCCTCCGTCTGGACGGATCCGGCCGCGACCGAGGAGAACATCCGCTGGACGAAGGACTCGCACGCCGCGTTCGCCGAGCACCTCGCCGAACGGCGCTGGCTCAACTACCTGACCGACGACCAGGGCGAGCGCGCAGTCCGTGCCGCCTACGGCCCCAACTGGGACCGCCTCGTCGAGGTGAAGCGCCGGTACGACCCGGACAACGTCTTCCACCTCAACCAGAACATCGCGCCGTAGCGCGCAGCCTCGACGCGGACTAGGCCTCCTCGGGCTCCGGCGGCCCCTCGTCCTCGGCGAGGCGCCGCTGGAGCACCGCGCGCGAGAGGACGCCGACCAGGCGTCCCTCGTCGACGACCGGCACGCGCTCGGCGTCGTGCTCCTCGATGAAGCGGTAGCCCTCGTCCAGCGGGGTGTCGGCCTCCATCGTGTAGTACGGCGGCTCCGCGACGTCCCCGAGCGTCGCGGTGTTGGGATCCCGGCCCTGGGCCACGACGCGGGCGACGAGGGTCTTGCGCGTGACGACCCCCACGAGGAGGCCGGAGTCGTCGACGACGTACACCGCCCTGACCTCTGCCGGCGTCAGCACCTCGCCCGCGACTCGCGCAGTGTCGTCCGCCGTGAGCGCGCGGGGCTCGGCGATCATCGCGTCGCGCACGCGCATCGTCTGGTCGTCGGCGAGGGTCACAACGCTAGGGGTAGAGGCCGCGGGCCTCGAGCGCCGAGGCGACGTCGCGGATCCCGGCCACGAGCGCCGCCGTCCGCATCGGGACGCTCCGCTCGTGCGAGATCTCCCACACCCGGTCGAACGCGTCGTTGAGCTTCTCGGCGAGCTTCGCGCGGATCTCGTCCCGGCCCCAGAACAGACGCCCCAGGTCCTGCACCCATTCGAAGTAGGACACGGTGACACCGCCCGCGTTCGTGAGGATGTCGGGGAGGATCGGGATCCCGCGCTCGCGGAGGATCGCGTCGCCCTCGAGAGACGTCGGCCCGTTCGCGCCCTCGACGACCAGCCGGCAGCGCAGGCGCGCCGCGTTGTCGCCGTGGATCTGGTCCTCGCGCGCGGCGAGGACGAGGATGTCGCACTCGAGCTCGAGCAACTCCTCGTTGGAGATCCGCGCTCCCGTCGTCCAGGCCTCGAGCGACCCGTGCTCGCGCGCGAACGCGCTCATCGTCGGGATGTGGAGCCCGTCGGGGTCGTAGACGCCGCCCGAGATGTCCGAGACGGCGATCACGGTGGCGCCCCGGTCGACGAGCTCCTGGGCGGCGATCCCGCCGACGTTGCCGAACCCCTGCACGACGCAGCGCTGCTCGGCGAGCTTCCAGCCCATGCGCTCGCAGGCCCGCGCGACCACCATCACGACCCCGGCGCCCGTCGCCTCGTGGCGGAAGACGCTGCCGCCGATCGCAATCGGCTTGCCGGTGACGATCTCGGGCACCGCGTGTCCCCGCTGCATCGAGTACGTGTCCATCATCCAGGCCATCGTCTGCTCGTTGGTCGCCATGTCGGGGGCCGGGATGTCCTCCTGCGGCCCGATGAACGGGAGCAGCTCCGACGTGAACCGGCGCGTCAGACGCTCGAGCTCGGCTCGGCTCATCGCGCGGGGCTCGCAGCGCACTCCGCCCTTCGCGCCTCCGTACGGCAGCCGGAGCAGCGCGCACTTCCAGGTCATCCAGACAGCCAACGCCGCGCATTCACCGAGCGACACCTCGGGGTCGTAGCGGACGCCGCCCTTGGTCGGCCCGAGGACGCTCGAGTGCTGCACCCGGTAGCCCGGGAGCACGACGCGCTTCCCGTCGTCCAGCTTGATCGGGCAGGCGACGATGATCGACCGCTCGGGATGGCGGAGCCTCTCGGCGACGCCGTCGTCGACCTCCGCGTAGGGAACCGCCTCGTCGAACTGCGCGATCGCCGTGCGGAAGAGCGGCGTGTCGTACTCGAGGTGCTCGTACGACGCGTGCTCGGTGCTCGCCATGGCCGCGTCAGTGTAGCCCCCACCCGAAGCGGGATCGGAACGGTCGACCTTGCGCTTGGCGGCGTCGCCTTCGACTCGAAGGTATATCGTAGTATGAAGTAATAACCCAGAGCGGATGGAGCTTCGAATGACGGAATGGCCGCTCGTACACACCCCCTTCTACTTCATCGGTCCGCGTCCGTACCGGGAGGCCGAGGTCGCCGCCTACATCCGTCGGGAGCACCGGCGCGGACGTCGGCTGGCCGAGATCCTGAACGATCCGTACTTCGACCGCCGTTGCAGCGAGGGGCTACTTCGAGCGGTGCTCCAGAGACCCAGCTTGATCAGGGCGCTCGGGCAGGACGTCGTCGATGCGATTCGCCTGCAGGAGGGCGAGCTCCTGGAGACCGGAGCTCACGATTCGAGTGCTCTCCCTCAGAGCCAGGAGCTCGAGGCGCACTCTTGCGCCGCTCGAGCCATCGGCCCCGGCGCGCTCCAAGAAAGGAGCAGTAACACGATGACCACCGGAACCGGCACCACCACCTTCGAGAGCGAGCGGATGAACATCGGGCACGAGGCACCCGCGCTGTCGCGGGCGCTGGTCACGCTCGAGCGGGAGATCCGTATCGATCCGGTCCTGCGCGAGCTGGTGAAGCTGCGCGCCTCGATCCTGAACGGCTGCGCCTTCTGCATCGACATGCACACCAAGGACGCGCGTAGGGCCGGCGAGTCGGAGCAGCGGCTCTACGCGGTCGCCGCCTGGCACGAGGCGCCCTTCTTCAGCGAGCGCGAGCGAGCCGCGCTCGCGCTCACAGACGCCGTCACCCTCATCGCCGACACGCACGTCCCCGCCGCCGTCTACGAGGAAGCCGCCCGTTACTTCGATGCCGAGGAGCTCGCCCACCTGATCTGGCAGATCGTCGCCATCAACGCCTGGAACCGAACCGCCGTCACGACCCGACAGACGGTCGGCGACTACCAGCCATTAGGCGAGCCGACCTGATCACGCAAGATGCCGGGGCTGGGATTCGAACCCAGACGTCCCAAAGGGACTGCCGGTTTTAAGCCGGCTGCGTCTACCGTTCCGCCACCCCGGCCGAAACTAGAGGCTAGTTGCGACCGGGTAAGAGCGTGTTTGCGGGGAAGCGTTCCGGGCCCTGGAACTGGAACTCGTCGAAGAACGCAGCGAAGGCGTCCTGGTCGAACGCGGTGCACTTGGCGAGGTGCGCGGTGCCGTTTGCCGGATCGTTCGCATTCTTCGTCGTCCACGCGCCGAGCGCGACCTTGTCACCGAGCGAGGGCAGCGGCGCGAGGATCGTCCCGCGGGTGTGGTCCCCGTAGAACGATCGCAGTTGCGAGACCGTCGAGTCCGGCACCTTGGGGCCGTAGAGGATGTAGATGCCCCCGTGCTCGAGGTTGTGGACGAGCTGCGCCATGTTCAACGGCTCGGTGTACGCGCCCCAGACCGCCGGGATCTCGTAGTGCGGCCCCGAGGTGGGCGGGCTCGTGTTCCAGAGCGGTGACGTCCCGGTCGGCGTGGTGATCGAGTGGACGCCACGGAGCGCCGGCTTCTCGAGCAGCGTGCAGCCTGCCTTGTCGAGGGCCGCGGCGGCGTTCGTCCCGCTCCCGCCCATTGCCACGACCGCGCCGATCGCGACGACCACGACGAGCGCAAGTCCCGCCGCGCCGAGGATCGCGAGCAGCTTCCGGTCGGTGCCGCCGTGGCGCGCCGGCGGTCGGGATTTCCCCTGGGGACGTGACTTCGGAGGCACGGTCGAGGAACGATAGCTGCGGCCTCCGCAGAGCCAACGAGCGCCGAAACGCTCCGTCCGAGCCTGGCGCTACGGTCCGTCGCCCTCATGACGATCCTCGTCGCCACCGGTACCGCCCTCGCAGGCTTTGCCGCCTGCTGGCTCTGGCTGCGACCGAGGCTGGCAGAGCGTGGTCGCCTCGCCGCCGAATCCGACCGACGCGAGCTCGTGCTCCGTGAGGAGATCGCGCGCCGCGAGGTCGAGCTCGGCGTCGCGCGTCAGGAGCTGGTCGAGGCGAGCGCCAGCGCAGCAGCCGCGGCGGCGCGGCTCGCGACGCTCGAGGAGAAGCTTCCGGAGACGGTGCGCAGCATCTCGCAGGAAGCGCTCGACGCCTCACGCGACGCCTTCATGGTCCAGGCCGGTGAGCGCGTCGAGAAGACGCTCCTGCCGGTTCACCAGCGTCTCGGCGATCTCCGCAAGCTCGTCGACGAGACGGAGGCACGCCGGCTCGAGGACGGAGGACGCCTCACCGCGCAGCTCGAGCTTCTCTCGGCCGGAACCCGCTCGATCGCCGTCGCGCTCGGAAGCACGCAGTCACGGGGCCGCTGGGGCGAGATCCAGCTCGAGCGGATCCTCGAGTTCGTCGGGATGCAGGAAGGCGTCGACTACTCGTGCCAGGCCACCAAGCAGGGTGGCCGGCCGGACGTCGTGGTGCACCTTCCGGGAGGCAAGAACGTCGTGATCGACTCGAAGGCTCCCTTCGACGCGTTCGAGCGAGCCGCCCGGGCAGCCGGCGAAGACGAGCGCGCTGCGGCGCTGGCGGAGTTCGCCCGGCGGGTCCGCCTCCATGTCCAGGAGCTCGGTCGGAAGGGCTACTGGGCGCACGTGACGCCTTCGCCCGACTTCACGTTCATGTTCCTGCCTGGCGACGCATACCTCGCGGCGGCCGAGGAGCAGGACGCGGATCTCTTCAGCTTCGCGTACGAGCGTGGCGTCCTGCTCGCGACGCCCCGCACGATCGTGGTGATGCTCCGCACGATCCGCGTCGCCTGGCAGAACGAGAATGCGTCCGACCACGCAGAGGCGGTGTTGAAGGTCGCCTCGGAGTTGCATGATCGCCTGAGCACGATGGCCGACCACCTCGCGAAGGTCGGGCGCGGTCTCGACTCCGCGGTCGGCGCGTACAACAAGGCCGTCGGCTCCTATGGGTCGCGGGTGCTGGTCTCCGCTCGCCGGCTCGAAGGGCTCGCAGCGACACGCGGGACGCTCGACGACATGCCGCCGTTGACCGAGCATGCCTCATCGCAGCTGCAGCCGCTCCAGCTCGAGGTCGTTCAGAAGGACGCCGACGCCGCATGAGGGCAGGAACATCGTTGACCGGGTCGTCGTTTCCTCTCGTGAGGGGTAAGACTCCACGGAGGAGCACTGCAGAGCATTGGACGACGTCCGCAACCTGATCGTGATCGGCGGTGGCCCGGCCGGCTATACCGCTGCTCTCTACGCGGCGCGCGCGAACCTCGAGCCGCTCGTCATCGAGGGCTTCAACTGGGGTGGGCAGCTGATGATCACCTCCGACGTGGAGAACTACCCGGGATACGCCGACGGCGTCCTCGGCCCGGCGATGATGCAGGACTTCCGGCGCCAGGCGGAGCGCTTCGGCACGACGTTCCTCACGGACGACGTGACGCGCGTCGACTTCTCGGAGCGGCCGTTCCGCGTGTGGGTCGGCGACGACGAGTACCGCGCCGAGGCCGTGATCGTCGCGACGGGCGCGACCGCCCGCCAGCTCGGGCTCGAGTCGGAGCGCGTCCTCCAGGGGCGCGGCGTCTCGTACTGCGCGACCTGCGATGCGGCGTTCTTCCGCGACAAGACCGTCGTGGTCGTCGGCGGCGGCGACTCCGCGATGGAGGAGGCGAGCTTCATCGCTCGCTTCGCGAGCAAGGTGATCGTTGTCCACCGCCGCGAGGAGTTCCGTGCGTCGCCGATCATGGTCGACCGTGCCCGCGCCAACGAGAAGATCGAGCTCGTGCTGAACAAGGTCGTCGAGGAGGCCCTGGGCGAGAGCTCGGTCACCGGTGTCCGACTGCGCGACACCGTCACGGGCGAGGAGTCCGTGCTCGAGACCGACGGCCTGTTCGTCGCGATCGGCCACGACCCGAATACGGCGCTGTTCCTCGACCAGCTCGACCACGAGCCGGAGACCGGCTATCTCGTCACGCGCGGCAAGTCGACCGAGACGAACGTCCCGGGCGTGTTCGCGGCGGGCGACGTCCAAGATCACGTCTACCGGCAGGCCGTCACCGCGGCCGGCTCCGGATGCGCCGCAGCGCTGGACGCGGAGCGGTGGCTGAGCGAGCAGCGGCACGCATCGTTATCCGCCGGTCTCGCGGTCTCGTAGGCGTCGTCCCGACCCGCTAGCCTCGGTGGCCGTGGCGGCGGAGTGGACCGATCTGGTCGACCCGACCGGGGACGAGATCGCCCAGTCGATCACCCCTCCTCCACCGCCGGCCGCGATGGAGCTCCTCGAGGCCTCGGAGCGCGACGGTCGGCCGGCGATGCCGATCCTGCGGGGTCATGGGCACTGCGTGTTGGCGGTTCTCGCTCAGCCGGTGACCGTGACCGGCGCGGACCGGGCCGAGTACCTGGAGCTCGACCTCGTCGCGACCCCCGAGAGGATCGTCACGATCCGCAAGACCGGACCGAACGGGGAGCTCGCGTCCGTCGACAGCATCGCGGCACGCGTCGATGCCGGCGTGCCCGCGGGCGAGGTGTTCCACGCGGCGGTCGACGACGCAGCCGACGCGTTCCTCGAGCTCGTCGACGGCATCTACGAGTCGATCGACGACCTCGAGGAGGAGATCGAGCACCTGACGGGCGCAACCGTGCGTCGCCGGATCAGCGTCCTTCGCAACGAGCTCCTACGGGCGCGGCGGGCGTCGAGCGCGACACGCGGCATCGCGCGACGGATCGTCGACGGCCGGGTCGACGTCGGGCACTCCGGCCTCTTCCCGCCCGAGATCGAGATCCGCTTCGTCGACACGTACGAGACTCTTGTCCGCGTGACGGAGGAGCTGGACGTCGCGCGGGACCTGCTCGGCGGGGTGCGCGACTACTACCAGGCGAAGATCGCGGAGCAGCAGAACGAGGTCGCGAAGACGCTCACGGTGATCGCCTCGCTCGTGCTCGTGCCGAGCCTGATCGTGGGCTTCTTCGGCCAGAACTTCGCCGGGCACTTCCACGACTGGTACTGGACCTTCGGGATGTCAGTCGGGCTGATCGCCGTGACGACCGTCGTGCAGCTCGCACTCTTCCGCTGGCGCCGCTGGCTCTGACGGGACCGCATCCGCCTCGGCCGGCGTCCAGCTGATCGGGTAGACGGCCGCCCAGTGCTCGGCATGCGCGCGCAGCTGCGCGGTCCAACGGTCGGCGAGGCGCTGGAGCAGCTCGCGGTCACCGCTCCGGCCGCTGTGGCGGGGCGGTGGGACGAGCGCGGGCTCGACCGCGACGCGCCAGCGCCGTGGGCCGAGCGGGAGCACCGCGAACGGAACGATCGGCGTACGGCAGAGCCGGGCGAGCATGACCACCCCGGCGGGGAGCTCCGCCACCGCGTCGAGCAGCCGCGTCGGGTACGTCCGCATCGAGCTCTTCGCGTAGTCCGCCAGCACGAGGAGCGCCTCGCCGCCTCGCAGCGTTCGCGCGGCGCGCGCGACGGGATCCGAGTCGTACAGACGGCCGATTCCGGCGCGGGCGCGTGCCGCGTCCGCCGCCCACGCGATCCAGTCGTCCGTGACGATCGCCGTGGTGCGCACGGGAACGAGCGCGCGTGGGAGCGCGGTCGCGACCTCCCAGCCGCCAAGGTGCGCCGAGACGAGCAGCACGCCGTTTCCGCTCGCGAGGGCCTCGGACACATGGTCGGCGCCCTCGACGACCGTCGTCCGCACGAGCTCGTCCGGCTTGCCGAGCGCCCAGAGCAGATCGGCCGAGCGCCGCGCCTCGTTGAGCACCTCCTGCCGGACGAGTCGCCGCACGCGCGGATCGGACGGCGGGAGCTCGAGCGCGTGCGCGAGGTTCTCCGCGAGGGTGCGACGCTTGCCTGGGCGGACCGCCCATTCGGCGGTGCCTCCGGCGACCGCGAGGCCGTGCGCGAGCGACGCAGGGAGTCGTGAGCCGATCGTCGTCCCGCTCGCGAGCGCCACACGAAGCACCCTCGCCGCGAGCGGCCCCCGGCCAAAGGGCGCCTCGGGCCGCGGCCGGCCGTCCGGGGCGAGTTGCAGTGCCCGCAGGCGGGCCGCGACGCGGTTCACCGCCGCGGCACGAGGGACGTCAGCCGCAGCGATACGTCCTCCTCGTAGTGCACGTCGCCGATCAGCGAACCGCTCGTCGTGCGGCTGCGCATGCTGACCGCGACCGGGAGGCCCGTCGCTCGCGCCAGCCAGAAGTCGAACGTCGCACGCCCAGTCGTTCCACCCGCGAACGTCGTCGTCGTCCGGACGTGCACGCAGCCGACCGCAGCGCCTGCGACCTTGCACTCCTCGCGGCCGACGACGAGGCCACGTCCTCGCTCCGTGGCCGCACCCGTCGTGCAGCCCACCGTGAACATTGAGCCCGTCTCGTCGCCGGCCGGGCGGAACAGCGTGTTCACGCACCGATACGTCGTCTGGTCGCCGATCCCGAAGAAGGTGTGCCGCTCGTCCCTGACCCTCTGCGTCCAGCCGCCCGAGCCGATGCAGACGCGCCAGATCGTGTTGCGGCCCTTCAGCACGTCCCAGCGCAGCCTGACGCCGCAGAGGTCGGCGGTGACGGTGATCGTCGACGTCTTCGGGTACCGGTGGGTCGCGCCGCCTAGCGCATCGGTCCGCTCGAACCCGTCCGTGTTGTACACGTAGACGCCGGCGGGGACCGGAGACTCCCCGGTCTCCTGCGTCCTGAACGCGGCGATCGCGCCGGCGATGCTCGTGGGCTCGGCGTCGTCCCGCAGCAGGAAGTACCACCCGCCGACCGCCACGAGCGCCGCGGCCGCGACGACGACTGCCGCACCTGCCGCAAGCCACCGGCGAGACATGACGCGGGCAGGGTATCGCGGCACCGGCGTACGCGAAGGGTGGGCCGTCCGCCGACGGCGGCGGTACCCTCGGTTCGGGTGAGCGCCCCGGCCCACACCCAGACGCCGTCGGACGAGTCGGTCGCCGTGGCAGGGCGTGTCGTCGCCGTCCTCGGCCGCACGCTGCCGTACCTCGGGCCGATGCTGGCCGGCGTGCTCGGGCTCGTCGCGCTCGGCCGTCGCGCCCTCGTCGTCGACGAGGCCTCACTGCTGAGAGCCGCGCAGGGCTCCTTCTCCGAGGTTGTGGACCGCGCGATCTCGGACGACCCTGCAAGGGTCGGCTACCTCGCGCTGCTCCAGCCCGTCGCGAGGCACGGCGACTCGGAGCTCTGGCTCCGCCTGCCGTCGGTGCTCGCCGGGATCGTCGCCGCGGTCGCTGTCTATCTCCTCGGCCGCCGGCTCGCGGGCCGGTACGCCGGCGCCGCCGCATCGCTTGTGCTGGCCACGTCGGTGGGAGTCGTCTCGCTCACGCGCTCCGTCGGCCCGCTTGCCTTCGCACTCGCTGCGATGCTCGTCTCGAGCGCGCTGTTCGCGCGGTCCGTGGATCGGGGCAATGCGTTCTGGTGGGCCTTGTACGCGCTGAGCGCCGTGCTGCTTCCACTCACCCATCCGATCGCCGTGAGCGCGCTCGCGGCGCACCTGGTCGCCGCGGCGTTCGCCTGGCGGCAGCTCGATCTGCGGCTCGCGCTGCCGGCAATCGCCATCGCGGTCGTCGAATGCGGGCTGCTGCTCGTCGCTGCCGCGCTCGACCGCGCCGATGCGCTCGACGGTGCAGGCCCGCTCGAGCTCGGCGACGTCGGTGCCGGGATCGGTCGCGCGCTTGCCTGGAGCCCGGCGGTCGCGGGGTTGGCGCTCTGGGGGATCGTCTCGCTGTACCGCGGCTCGACGGTCGGCACCGGTCGCTGGAAGGCTGCGCTCGTGGCCGGCCTGGCGGTGATGCCGCTCGTCTTCGTGCTCGCCGCCGGCGTCGTGGTCCCCGTCTACCCGCGAGCCGCGCTCACCGTCGCGGCAGGTGGCCTCGCGCTCGGCGCAGGCATCGGCCTCGTCGCGATCACCGACCGCGGGGTGCGCCTCGCGGCCGGAGCGGCCCTCGCGGTCGTCGCGGTCGCGGCGCTCGCGACGGCGGCGGCCCGCGACCAGCCGGAGAACTGGAGGGCGGCGGCGCAGCTCGTCCGGGCCAACGCGAGCGCGAAGGACACCGTGGTCGTCCTTCCGCAGCGGGCGCGAGCGGCGTTCTCCTACTACGCACCCGAGCTCCGGCTCACCACGGTCGGTCGCGGCGACGCCGTCTTCGTCGTCATCGCGGGCGACTCGGGCCAGGCGACAGCGTCGGGGCGTCGGGTCGTCTCGCCACCGCGGTATGCGCTCCTCTCCGAGGAGCACGCGGGCGACGATCTCGTCGTCCAGCGCTGGATCAGGCCCTAGCCGGGCACCACGTCGATCCGCGCCGCAGGGCACAGGTCGACCAGCACGCACGACTCGCAGTGCGGCCGGCGCGCGACGCACACACGGCGCCCGTGCCAGATCAGGAGGTGCGGGAAGCGCGCCCAGTCCGCGCGTGGAACGACACGCTGGAGATCGCGCTCGATCTTCACCGGATCCTCGTTCCGTGTCAGCCCGAGCCGCTGCGAAAGCCGGCGGACGTGCGTGTCGACGACGATCCCCTGCGCGTGACCGAGCTCGGAGGCGACGACGTTCGCCGTCTTCCTGGCCACGCCCGGTAGCCGCAGCAGGTCGTCGAGACGGCGCGGCACCTCGCCGTCGAACTCCTCGAGCAGCACGCGCATCGCGCCGCGAATCGACCTCGTCTTCTGGCGGTAGAACCCCGTCGCGTAGATGTCGCGCTCGAGCTCCTCGACCGGGACGGCGAGATAGTCCTCGGGTCGCCGGTACTTGCGGAAGAGCGTCTGGGTGACGCGGTTGACGTTCACGTCCGTCGTCTGGGCGGACAGCATCACCGAGATGAGGAGCTCGACGTCCGAGCGGAAGCGCAGGGCGATCGTGGCGTCCTCGTACTCCGCCGCAAGCCGCTCGACGATCGGGCCGATGCGCTCCTTCCGCGTCCCGAGACCGCGCCTGCGCGCCTCGGCGACGTAACTACGCAGGCACGCCGGTTCTCGAACGACGCCGTCGCCTCCTCGGCGCTGATCTCGCCGCGCAGCGGCTCGACGAGCCACCGTTCGAACAGCGGGAAGCCCGCGCGCTCGAGGCGGTCGAGCGCCGCGTCTGCGTCGTACGCGGTCGCGACGAGCTCGACGTTCCCGTCTTCGAGGATGGCCCAGCGGGCATGCGGCGAGCCCTCGTAGGGCATCCCGACGCTGCCCGCGTTGACGAGGCGCACGGAACCGACACGACGGTCGTACTGCACGTGCGTATGGCCGCACACGACGACGTCCGCGGCGACGCCGTCGAGCTCTTGCGCGACGACGTCCTCGGGCGTGATCCGCGTGAGGATCGGCCTGTCGGACGCCGGCGTCGCGTGGCAGAACAGCACGCGACCGAGATCCGGCACGTCGAGCTCGACCGTCGGTGGCCAGCGCGAGACGCTGGACACCCTGTCGGGGCCGAGCCGCTCGTTGCTCCAGCGCGCCGACTCGCCGAGCTCCCCCTCGTCGGGCAACTCGACGGCCTCGCGATCGCAGTTGCCCGTCAGGAACCGAACGCGCTCCCCCTGCGCTTCGAGCACGTCGAGGCATTCGGCCGGATACGGGCCGACGACGAGGTCGCCGCCGGAGACGATCACGTCCGCCTCGCCGCAGCGCGCATCGGCGAGCACGGCCTCGAGCGCAGGCAGATTTCCATGGACGTCGTAGAGCGCGGCGACCCGCACCCCGGGGACGCTACCCCGCTGCGGTGAGCTCCGGGAGCGGCACCCCGTCCGGCTCGGAGCCGAGCCGGGGGCCGGCGCAGACGCGATCGAGGGCCGGGCAGCCGGAGCACGCGAAGTCGCTCGGTGTCGGCCGGAACACGCCCTCGCGGATCCGTGCGATCACCGCGCCGAGCTCCCTCTCCAGGTCGGCGACGTCGTCCTGCGTGAACGTCCTGGAGACGACGTCCTCCGGCGCTTCGAGGAACTGGTAGACGACCTCGACCTCGGTTGCTCCCGCACGCATGCAGGCCAGCGCATAGACCGCTCGCTGCCCGCGGTACTCGTGCTCGACGATCTCCGCCGGCTCGCGGCCGCCGAGGGCATTGGTCTTGTAGTCGAGCACCAGCGCACGAGTGCCTTCGCGCCAGAGCACGTCGAGGCGGCCGTTGAGCAGGACGTCGTCGAGCAGGAACGCGAACGGCCGCTCAACGCGGACGCCGGCGAGCTCCGCGACCCGGCGCGCGAGCGTCGAGTTGCAGTAGGCGGCGACCATCGCGCGAGCTCGCTCGAGCGCCTCGTCGGACGCCGCGGGATACCAGGCGCGCACGAGCTCCACCAGATCGCCGGGCGGCGCGGGTCGGGCCAGCTCGACGCGCTCGAGCAGACGGTGCACGGCATCGCCGAGCTCCGTGGCGTGCAGGCCCCCGTCCCCCTCCCCGAGCGTCCAGGCTGTCGGCCGCATCCCGGCTACCCGCTCGGCGTAGTAGCGGTAGGAGCAGCGCTCGAACAGGGAGATCGCGCTGAACGACAGCCGAGAGAGGTGATGGAGCGCCGGCTCCGGGATTGCGGCGAGCTCGCGGAGCCGCGGCGCCGGAAGCGGCAACCGCTCGCCGGACCCCTCGAAGAGCGCCAGCTGCCCCGCCTCCGGCTCCGTCACAGTCTCGCTCGGCGTGACGTCCGGGGCCGTCGGTGCGGGCTGCCCACGGTCGACCCGCAGGAGCACACGCGCCCCGCCCCGCTCGACCTCGTACGGCTCGTCCGCCGCGCGGTCGCGCACGTCGTCCTCGAGCCCCAACCGACCGAGCACCCAGGCGATCGGGGTCTCCTCGGCGGCGTCGTCGCGCGTGCCGACGGAGCCCGACACGATCAGGCGCTCCATCGCGCGGGTCATCGCGACGTAGTAGAGGCGCAGCCGCTCGGCCTGCTCGGCGCGCTCGCGCTCGCCCTTGACGTCGCGATAGGACGCCGTCCCGACGCGCGTCCCGGTCGCCGGGTGGGCGACCTTGAACCCGAACCGGCCGTCCGAGAGGGCGAGGATATCCGAGACCGGCGGCCTGATCCGACCCGCGTCCGCGACGACGACGACCTTGAACTCGAGACCCTTCGCCGCATGGATCGTCAGCAGGCGAACGGCGTTGCCACCCTCCTCCTCCGAGACCGCGTCGGATTCCTTCGCGCCGAGCGCCTCCTGTCCCTCGACGAAGCGGACGAACCCCTCGAGATCGGCGCCGCGGAGCTCTTCGTACGAGCGCGCGAGCCGCGCGAGCTTGCGGAGGTTCGCATAGCGCCTGGTGCCGTCGTGGCGTGCGAGCACGGCGAGGTCGTAGTCGTGCTCGGCGACGATCCGCTCGCAGAGCAGCTCCAGCGGGGCGTGCGCCGCAAGCTCGAGGAGCCGGTCGTAGCGCTGCCGGAACGCGAGCAGGAGCCGCCGATCTTCCTCGGACAGGTCGCCTGGCAGGGACCGCTCGATCCCGCGAAAGATCGGTTGCCGCGACGCGTCGGCGCGGATCAGCACGAGCGCGTCGTTCGAGACGCCGACGAACGGCGACGCGAGCACGGTGAGCAGCGCCTCGTCGTCGTAGCGGTTGTGGAGGAGACGCAGGTACGCGAGCAGATCGACGACCTGCTGCTGGCCGAAGTAGCTCCGCCCCGCCGCGCGGTACGTGGGGAGACCGAGGGCGCGAAGCTCCTCCTCGAACCACTCGGCGTCGGTGCCCGCCGCGAACAGGAGGACGATCTCGCCGGGGCTCGCAACCCCCGCGTCCACGAGCTCGCGGACGCGCCGGGCGACGTGCCTCGCCTCGGAGCGGCGCCAGTGCACCCCCGCCTCCGCCGCCGCCGCCTTGTCGGTGACGAGGAGCTCCAACGCGCTCGAGAGCGCAGGTCCCGCCGCGCCGGCCGCGGACTCGAGACGCTGGAACTCGTCACCGAACTCCGCGGCGAAGAGCTCGTTGACGGCGGCGAGCACCTCCGGCCGCGACCGGTGGTTACGCGTCAGCGGCAGCACGGTCTCCGCTGCCGCGCGGCGCTCCCGAAACACGGCGACGTCCGCGTGGCGGAACCCGTAGATCGACTGGAACTCGTCCCCCACGACGAAGAGGTTTCCGCCCGTTCCCTCCGAGAGGAGATCGAGGAGCTCGGTCTGGAGGCGGTTCGTGTCCTGGAACTCGTCGACCATGATCGAGCGGAACCGCTGGCGCGTGCGCTCGCGGATCTCCTCGTTGCCGCGAAGGAGGTCGCGCGCCCGGAGCTGGAGATCCTCGAAGTCGAGCGCCGCCTCCCGCGCCTTCGCCTCCTCGTACTCGGCGGCGAACTCGGTGAGGAGCTCCTGGAGCAGCGCACGATCGCGCGCGGCGAGCTCCTCGAGCGCGGCCGCGACGGCGGCCTCCCGCGCCTCGACGAACGTCGCCGACCGCGGCCCGCGAGCCTTCAGCTCCGTCAGGGCCAGCAGCCGTTCCGGCACCGCCGACGCGGCGAGGAGGTCGAGCGTGCCCTGGGCGGCGCCGCGCTGGAGCTCGGTCGCCCCTGCATCGTCGACGAGGCACAGCGCGGCCTCGCGCAGCTCCGCGACGCGCTCGTCGAGCGCCGCACGGGCCCCTGGCTCGAGCACGAGATCCCGGCCCGCCGAGCGAAGCGTGGCGTAGACGCCGACGAGCATCTGCCGCAGGCCCCTCGCGCCGTACGTTGCAAGCAGGCGCCAGCGACCGGGCTCGTCCGCCGCGCAGAAGCGCTCGAGCGCGGCGGTGAACGCCTCAGCCTGTACGACGAGCGCCTGCGGCTCGTCGAGCACCCGGAACGCCGGGTCGACCGCTGCGGCGAGTGGATGGGCTCCGAGCAGGCGTCTGCAGAAGCCGTGGATCGTCGACACCCACGCGCCGTCGAGCTCGAGCGCAAGGTCCGGCCGCCCACGCTCGAGCAGGCGTTCGCGGATCCTCGCGCGCAGCTCGCCGGCGGCGCGCTCGGTGTACGTGATCACGAGCAGCGACTGGACGTCGAGGCCGTCGTCGACCACGGCTCGGACGAACCGCTCGACGAGCACCGCGGTCTTGCCCGTTCCGGCCCCCGCGGCGACGAACACGCCGCCGCTCGCCTCGATCGCCGCACGCTGCTGGTCGTTCGGGGCAGGTCTCATGGCCGCTCCTTGCGGCAGATCCGCCAGAGATCGCACCAGTGCGGGCAGTCGCCGCCCTGCGGGTCGTGGCGCACGTCGCCGCCCCGGATCCGCTCGACGAGCCCGACCGCGGTTCCGCGGGCGCGCTCGATCGCCTCGGCGAACTCCTCCGGCTCGAGGTAGTCGCGGGCGCTGAAGCCCTGGACGCTCTCGTCCCCCGCACGCAGCATCCCTCGGGGGCGGCGGCCGCCGCCGACGGGCACGTAGATGCCGCCGACGGGCTCCAGGCCGAGCTGGTCTCGGAGCACGAGCATGTAGAGCGGGAGCTGGAGCAGATCGCGCTCGCGGATCTCGGCCGCGGAGGAGGCTGCGCCCGACTTGTAGTCGAGGACGATGCCCCTCGCACCCATCGGGTCCCCGTCGACGCGGTCGATCTTGCCGCTGACGACGACGCCCGGCTCGAGCTCGTACGACCGGAACGAGACCTCGAGGTGACGGGGGACGAACGGCGAGGGCGAGGACGCCTCGTCGCGCACGAGCTGCTCGAGGTCTCGCTGGAGCCCCTGCTCGAGCTCTCTCCGGTCGAGGTCGCCTGCGTCGATCCTCAGCCCGGTGTCGACGGCCTGCGTGACGCACTCGTGCATGAGCGCCACCGCCGCCTCGACGTTGCGCTCGTCCACCCGATCGGCGCCCGGAATCGCACTCGGCAGCTGCTGGTAGAAGCGTTGGAGCGCGGCGTGGAGGATCGACCCGCGCATCATACGGTCGATCTGCTTGTCGATCGTCGCCGGCCGAAGGTACCGCTCGACGAACCACGCCGCGGAGCAGGACGCCATCCGCTCGAGCTCCGAGACCGAGTACGCGTCGCGACTGCCGAGGAGCAGCAGCGCGCGCTCGTGGGTGAGCCCGGTCGGTCGGTCGAACGCGTTCGTCGCCCGCCTCAGCCGGCGCTCCCACCCGTTCTCGCGCGCGAGGGCCGCCGCCTCTACGGGCGCGACGGCCGACATTCGCGCGAGCGCGCGCAAACGCTCGCGCTCGGTCGGGGCCGCCTCGAGCTCGCGTGTGGCGGCGGACAGCGGCCTGCGGACCGTGTGACGTCTGACGTCGTCCTCGTCGAAGACGTCCCGCACTGCCTCCCAGAATGGGCTTGGCTCGCGCGGCGTTCCCTCGTCCCCCACCGCCTGGCGCACGAGGACGAGCCGCCGCGTCGGGCGGGTGCAGGCCGTCGCGAACAGGTAGCGGTCCCGGCTCGCCTGATCGGGGCGCACGAGTCGCCCACCGTGCTGCTCGTCGAGCGTACGGCGCGCGTCCTCGTCGAGGAACGGCTCGACACGGGTTCGCCGCGGGAGCGAGCCCTGCTCGAGCCCGAGGACGAAGACGGTGTCGTAGCGTCGGGTGCGCGCGCGCAGGAAGTCGAGGACCGCGACCCGCCCGGGCGTCCCAGGGGCGTCGCCCCGTACGGTGGCCCGCTCGAGCGCCGCGAGGACGTCGCGCCGGCCCACCTCGGTTCCCGCGGCGACCAGGGACTCCAGCTCGCGCACCGTTCGCGACACCGCGTCGTGGGCGCCGAGATCGGCGAGCGACTGCCCACCGACGGGGGGCGAGAGCGTCCCGTGCGCGTTCCTCAGAAGCAGGTCCGCGAGCGAGCGGACGATCTCCACGGACGACTCGTCCGCCGCCGCAACGTCGAGGGTGGGGATGCTGCGGCCACCACGCTGCTCGACCGTGACCTCGACGGCCCGGTCGCCGCGCATGATCCCGCGTCCGCGCAGCTTGCCCTCGATCCAGTCGACGTCGCGGCGCGACACGCCCGAATAGGGCGAGCGCAGGTGTGCGTAGAGCGCCGGCCGCTCGCCGACGAGCCAGGCGAACCGGAGGAGCGACAGCAGCGAGTGCCCGAACGCCGTCGAGCGCAGCGTGGCCCGACCCTCGACCGCGACCGGCACGCCGAGCGAGCCGAACGCCGTCTCGAGCGGAACGCGGATCGCGTCGACAGAGGGACACACGACTGCGATCTCCTCTGGCGCGGTCCCGGCGCGGACGGAGGCAAGGATCTCCTCGCCGACGAGCTCCAGCGTCCCCCGCAGGCCCGCCCCTTCCAGGAACCGGATCGAGCCATCCAGGGGCGCCTTCCCAGGCGCGTCGGCGAACAGCTCCCGCTCGAGACGCGCGAGGGAGGCGGGAAGGTACTCGGCGGCCCGGGCGGGCAGCTCGAGCACTGCGTCGCCGGCGAGCGCGGCCAGGTCGCCGGCCGTTCGCGCCAGTGACGCGTAGGCGGCGCGCCCGGGCTCGTACGGCAGCGAGACGTGGACCTCGGCCCGCGCCGCAAGCGCCTCGAGGAGACGCCATTCGGCCGCGGTGAGATCCTCGAACCCGTGCGCGAGGACCGGGCGCCCGTCCCACGCGTCGAGGTCACTCGTCAGGCGCCGGATCGCGTAGCGGCGGAGGGCGCCGCGATCCCACGCGCCGAGCCGCTCGAGCTCGTCCCTGTACCGGCGGACGAGGCCGGCGAGCGGCTCCCCGAGGTCCGCTGGCTCGACCAGCGCCCCGTCGACCTCGACCAGGGCGCGCGCGAGCGCATCGGCGAACCCGGGTTGTGGTCCAGTCGGCGTGCCTGCGTCGCCGACGACCCGCCGGAGCAGAAGGTGCCGCTCCGTCTCCCCGAGGAGCCTCCGCGCGTCGCTGTTTCCGGTTGCGAGGGCTTCGAACAGCGAGTCGAAGGTTGCGACCGTTCCAGCGAGGAGCCCGTTGCACCGTGCGACAAGCTCGCGCTCCGCGCGATCGACCTCCGCGCGGTTCGGGACGATCAGCCAGGGATCGCGGTCGATCTCGTCGACGAACCGGTCGAGCAGAAGCGCGACCTTGCCGGCATACGCCGGACCGACGACGAGGGACAGACCCACCGGAGCATGGTAGTCGGGCCGACTTCCCGCCCCGGCTTACGGCCGGGACGGGAATCGACCGGAAAACGCGCTCGCAGCGAAGATCACGCGAGCGACTTTGGCTTGCGACCGCGCCGCGCGACCGCCGCGCCGGGCATCCCTCCGGCACACGAGTCGCAGAGATCGGCCGCCTTTGCGCCGCGGCGGGCGTCGTTGAACGTGACGCGAAGAACCGCGCCCTTTCCCTCCTCGACTTCCTTCCCACACGAGTCGCAAACCAGAACCATCTTTCGTGCCACGTGTCAGCCTCCATCTCGGAAATCATTCAGGTGATTTCCGCGTCTCCTTCGATGTCAGAGCGTCACGATAATACGCAATACCCGCCCCTCAATTGTGAATCTCATGTACAGATCCGTCACGCGATTACACTGCGCCGATGGATCCGCGCACGATCGTGATCCTCGGCGGCGACCAGACCGGCCAGGAGCTCCTCGAAGCTGCACTGCGCGTCCTCCAACCGGACGTCGTCGGCCTCGAGCTTTCGTTTCCGCAATTCGACCTCTCGCTCGGGAGCCGTCGGGCGACCGGCAACGGCGTCGTCCACGAGGCCGCCCGCGCCATCGTCGAGCACGGGCTTGGTCTCAAGGCCGCGACCATCACGCCCGAGGGGGTCGACGACGTCGGCTCGCCGAACCGGATCCTCCGCGAGGACATCGGCGGCAAGGTGATCGTCCGCACCGGACGGCGCATTCCCGGCGTGCTCCCAGTGGGTGGCGTGCACGCGCCGATCTCGGTCGTTCGCATGGCCGTCGGCGACGCGTACGGCGCGGAGGAGTGGCGAGAGGGATCGGGTGACGGTGAGATCGCGTTCCGGACCGAGCGGATCGAGCGGAGGATCTGCCGCGCGGTCGCGGAGTTCGCCTTCCGTCAGGCGGAGCGGACGGGCGCGAAGGTGTTCGGCGGGCCGAAGTACACGGTCAGCCCGGTCTACGAGGGGATGCTCAAGGAGGAGATGGACTCCGCCGCCGCACGGCACCCGGAGATCGCGTACGAGCCGCAGCTCATCGACGCGACGTTCGCGCTCCTCATCTCCTCGAGCGGGGCGCCGATGGTGATCCCGGCCTTGAACCGCGACGGCGACATCCTCTCCGACCTGGTTCTCCCGCTCTTCGGCTCGATTGCCGGATCCGAGTCGCTGCTCGTCGCGTTCGGCGACGACGGGATCGACACGCCGAGCGCCGTGATGGCCGAGGCCGCGCACGGCACCGCGCCCGCGCTCGAAGGCAAGGACGTGGCGAACCCGATGGCGATGATCCTGGCCTCCGCCGCCCTCCTCGTGCAGACCGACGACGAGGCGTGCCAGGAGGCCGGCCGCGCGATCCGCGAGGCGACGCTCGAGGCGGTGGCCGAGGGCGTCCGCACCGCCGATCTCAGCGGGCACCACGGCACGACGGCGTTCACCGACGAGGTGATCCGCCGCACGCGCACGAAGCTCGACGTCTGGGCGTCGCTGTAGGCGTGGCCCCTACGCGGCGACCGCAGCTTCGCCGAGCAGGATCTCGCCTGCATCGAGCGCGGCGAGGAACGCGTCGACGACCTCCGGGTCGAACTGGGTCCCCGCGCAGCTTGCGATCTCGGCCGCCGCCTCGCCGGGGGAGAGCGAGCGCCGATAGGGCCGAAGCGACGTCATCGCGTCGAACGCGTCGGCGACGGCGAGCACCCGGCCTTCGAGCGGAATCGCCCGGCCTGCGCGGCGCGTCGGATAGCCGTCTCCGTCCCAGCGCTCGTGGTGGAACAGGACGTAGGGCAGCGCCGGGGTGAGCGACGGCACCCCGGCGATCAGCCACGTCCCCTCCACGGGATGCGTGCGGATCTCCGCAAGCTCGCCATCGTCGAGCACGCCAGTCTTGCCGAGCACCTCGGGTCTGACGTTGACCTTGCCGACGTCGTGGAGCGCGGCGCCGAGGCGCAGTCCCTCGAGCCGACCGTCGTTCCAGCCGAGGCGTCGTGCGACCGCCTCGGCGTTCGCGCCCACGCGGGCTGCGTGCGAGGCGAGCGCGGGATCGCACACGTCCATCGCGGTCGCAAAGGCGGCGAGTCGAACCACGGGATGTCTCGTTCCCGCCGCGCTGCCGGAACCCTTCCCGTATTTTCTCGGGAATGCGAGTGTGTGTGCCCCGGGAGTCCGGGCCCGGTGAGCACCGGGTCGCGTTGACTCCCGAGACCGTGACGAAGCTCGGCGGGAACGGCTTCGAGATCGTCGTCGAGCGCGGCGCAGGTGTGCTGGCCGGGTTCCCGGACGACCTCTACGAGACTGCTGGGGCAGAGCTTGCGGATGGGCCTGCGCATCTTGACGGCGCGGCGGGAGTGCTCCGGGTCGGTCGCCCGCCCGTCGAAGAGGTCGACGCACTCGCCGCAGGGACGGTGCTCGTCGGGTTCCTCCAGCCACTGACCGATCGGGACGGGATCGCGCGGCTCGAGGAGCGCGGCGTCGTTGCGTTCGCGATGGAGTCGATTCCGCGGATCACGCGCGCCCAGTCGATGGACGCGTTGTCCTCACAGGCCACCGTCGCCGGGTACAAGGGCGTGCTGCTCGCGGCCGACCGAAGCCCGAAGCTGTTCCCGATGATGATGACCGCCGCGGGGACGATCGCCCCCGCGCGCGTGCTCGTGCTGGGCGCGGGGGTTGCCGGCCTGCAGGCCATCGCCACCGCGCGACGGCTCGGCGCGGTCGTCTCGGCGTTCGACGTGCGCCCGGCGGTCGCCGAGCAGGTCGAGTCGCTCGGGGCCACGTTCCTCGACCTCGGGATCCGGGGCGAGGAGACCGAGGGCGGGTACGCGCAAGAGCTGACCGCCGAGCAGCAGGAGGCGCAGCAACGCGCGCTCGACGAGCGGATTCCCGACTTCGACATCGTGATCACGACCGCCGCCGTCCCCGGCCGGCCGGCGCCGAAGCTGATCCCCGCGTCGGCGGTGGAGTCGATGAAGCCGGGCTCGGTGATCGTCGACCTGGCCTCGGACACGGGCGGCAACTGCGAGCTGACCTCGCCCGGCCACGAGACCGCGCACATGGGTGTGACGATCGTCGGGTTCACGAACGTGCCGTCGTTGATGCCCCAGGACGCGAGCCGGCTCTACGCACGAAACGTCGTCTCGCTCCTCGAGCACCTCGCACCGGGCGGCGAGCTGCACCTCGACTTCTCCGACGAGATCACGGCAGGCGCGTGCGTCGCCGGCCGTCCGCAGGAGGCGGCCGCATGATCCAGACCCCGCTCGTCATCGAGCTCACGATCCTGGTGCTCGCGATCTTCCTCGGCTTCGAGGTGATCTCGAAGGTGCCGACGATGCTGCACACCCCGCTGATGTCGGGGACGAACTTCATCCACGGGATCGTGATCGTCGGCGCGATCGTTGTCCTCGGCTTCGCGGACGACGGCGTGACGAAGACGATCGGGTTCATCGCGATGGTGCTCGCGACCGCGAACGTGGTCGGCGGCTGGTTCGTCACCGACCGGATGCTCGAGATGTTCAAGCGGCGACCCGCCGACCGGGAGAGATAGGTGTCCCTCCGATGATCTCCGACCCGAACGTCGTCGGGCTTCTCTACCTCGTCGCGATCATCTGCTTCATCCTCGCGCTGCGGTTCCTCTCCTCCCCCAAGAACGCACGGCGGGGCAACTGGATCGGCGGCGTCGGGATGCTGGTCGCGATCGGCACGACGCTCGCCCTCGACGGGATCGGCAACTGGGGCCTGATCGCCGCCGGCGCGGCGATCGGCGCGGTGATCGGCCTCGTCGGCGCACGGACCGTGAAGATGACCGCGATGCCCCAGATGGTGGCCCTGTTCAACGGGGTCGGCGGCGGGGCGGCCGCGCTGATCGCCTTCTCGGAGTTCCACGTGGCCGGGGGCGACGTCTCGAGCGACGAGGTGGTCTCGATCGTGCTCTCGAGCCTGATCGGCTCGGTCTCGTTTGCAGGGTCGATGATCGCGTTCGCGAAGCTCCAGGAGCTCCTCTCCGGGCGCCCGATCGTGTTCCGCGGCCAGAACGTCGTCAACTCCGCGATCCTCCTCGGAGCCGCCGGGCTCGGGATCGCGCTGATCGCAGGCGTCGAGACGCAGTGGGCGCTCGTCGCGCTCATCGCCCTCGCGCTCCTCTTCGGGGTGATGTTCGTGCTCCCCATCGGCGGCGCGGACATGCCGGTGGTGATCTCGCTGCTCAACGCGTTCACGGGCCTCGCCGCCTCCGCGACGGGGTTCGTGCTCGACTCGACCGTGCTGATCGTCGCCGGGATGCTCGTCGGCGCGTCGGGCACGTTCCTCACGCTGATGATGGCGAAGGCGATGAATCGCTCTGTGACGAACGTCCTCTTCGGGGCGTTCGGCCAGGTGCAGGCGGGCCCGGCGGGCGAACGCGTCGACGACGGCCGCACCGTGCGCGCGACGACCCCCGACGACGTCGCCGTCCAGCTCTCCTTCGCCCGAAAGGTCGTCGTGGTGCCGGGCTACGGGATGGCGGTCGCGCAGGCCCAGCACGACGTCCGGCAGCTGGCGGAGGCGCTCGAGGAGCGCGGCGTCGAGGTCGCCTACGCGATTCACCCCGTCGCGGGCAGGATGCCCGGGCACATGAATGTCCTCCTCGCCGAGGCCAACGTGCCGTACGACCAGCTCAAGGAGATGGACGAGATCAACCCGGAGTTCGCGCAGACCGACGTTGCGCTCGTGATCGGCGCGAACGACGTGACGAACCCCGCCGCGCGCGACCAGACCTCCAGCCCGATCTACGGGATGCCGATCCTCGACGTCGACAAGGCAGCGAGCGTGATCGTGATGAAGCGCAGCATGAACCCCGGCTTCGCCGGCATCGACAACGAGCTCTACCTCGACCCGCGCACCACGATGCTGTTCGGCGACGCCAAGGACTCCGTCGTCAAGCTGATCGGAGCGGTGAAGGCGCAATGAGCGCGGCGCGGCAACGCGACGAACGCGACAGCGGCGCGCTCCCGGACGCCGACGCGCACGTGATCCGCGACGAGGCGGAGCTGCGAAGCAGCCTCGGCCTGCCGAACGACCTCGTGCAGGCCAAGGTCCGCGACCGGCTCGACCAGCTCACGCGTCAATTCGTCGAGCGGTCGCCGTTCGTCCTCCTCGCGACCGCTGCCGCGGACGGGAGCTGTGACGTCAGCCCACGGGGCGATCCGCCGGGCTTCGTGCGCGTCCTCGACGAGCGGACGCTGCTGCTGCCGGAGCGCCCAGGCAACAAACTTGCGGACTCGCTGCGCAACGTCCTCGGCAACGGCCACGTCGGGCTGCTCTTCGTGATCCCCGGCGTAGGCGACACGCTGCGGGTCAACGGCCGCGCGACGCTCGTCACGGACGAGGAGCTCCTTGCCGACTCAGCTGTCGAAGGGAAGGCGCCGCGTCTCGGCCTGCTGGTCGAGATCGACCAGGTCTTCACGCATTGCTCGAAGGCGTTCCTACGCGCGGCTCTGTGGGATCCGTCACGCTTCGTCGAGCGCTCGGAGCTCCCGTCCTCTGGCGAGATCCACCGCGCTCGCGACCCGGCCTTCGACGCCGACGCATACAACAGGGAGCGGGCCGGGCGCTACGCGCGCCGCGAGGGCTTCTACTAGATCGTGCGCGTTCCCGTCCTGTCGCGCGACGTGGTGGTCGCGGCGGTCCCTCCTCTGCGCGCGTACGACGCCGTGCTGGACGGATTCGTCCGTCACGCGCGCGGCGAGTGGATGATGCAGCCAAAGGTCTACGTCACGAATTACCCCGCCGGCGACTTCCGCGCGATGCCTGCGCTCGGCGGCGGCCATGCCCTGCTCAAGTGGGTCACCTCGTTCCCCGGCAACCCCACGCGGGGCCTGCCGACCGTGACGGGGCTCGTGCTGCTCTCGAACGCCGAGACCGGCGCGCTGGAGGCCGTGCTCGACGCGGCTGCGGTGACGGCGCTGCGCACCGCGGCCGCGGGGGTGATCGCCGTGGAGACGCTCGGCCGACCGCACGGCTCGACAGCGGTGGTGGGGCTCGGCGTCAACGGCACGGAGACCGCGCGCATGCTGCGGGCGCGAGGCGCGGATCCCGTCGTCTGGGACGTCGACCCGGACCGCCTCGCCGCGATGGCGGAGGAGCTCGGCGTTCGTCCCGCGGAGAGCCTCGAACAGGCGCTCGCGGCCGACGCGGTCGTGACCGTCACGCCCGGGCGCGAGATCCTCTTCCGATCGGGCTCGCTCCGGCCGGGCCAGCATGTGTCGCTGATGGGCGCCGACGGTCCGGGAAAAGCGGAGGTCGCGGTCGAGGAGCTCGCCCGGGCGAGCGTCTTCTGCGACGACTGGGAGCAGGCGAGCCATGGCGGCGAGCTTGCCGCAGCGGTTGCGGCCGGTGTCCTACGACACGGCGACGTCACCCAGCTCGGGGACGTGCTGGCCGGTGACGCTCAGGGCCGCACGGAAGACGACGAGATCACGCTGTTCGACTCGACCGGTCTCGCGATCCAGGATCTCGCGATCGCGCGCGCTGCCGTCGAGAAGGCGTCGGGTCTCGACCTGCCGACGATCGAGCTCTAGCCGGGTGCCTCAGCTGCCGAGGAGCCGGGCGGGCTCGAACAGGTCGAGCAGCGGATCGCGGTCGCCACGGATTGCGCGGGCAACGAGCCGTCCGCACGCGAAGCCGAGGACGTTGCCGTGGCCCGAGTAGCCGCCCGCGATCCAGGTCCCGCTCCGGTGCGGCAGCGGGCCGACGACAGGGAGGAAGTCCAGCACGAGGCCGAAGATCCCCGCCCAGCGGTAGTCGACCCGCAGCTCGCGGCCGACGAGGTCGTTCACGAAACGCTCGAGCGAGCGCTGCACCGCGTCGGTCATGTCCTCGTCCGCCGTGAACTCCTGATCGATCGCGACGTCACGGAAGCCGCCGGCAACGAGGCGTCCCTCCTCCGACTGGTGCCAGTAGTCGAAACCGTGGCGCCCGTAGTGGGGAACCTCGAACAGCCGCTCCGCGAGCGGCTCCGTCGCGATCACCTGCCCACGGGTCGGGACGATGAGCCCCTCGAGCGCGCCGAGGAGGCCGCTCGGGTAGCCGTCCGTCGCGACGACCACGGTGTCCGCTCCGAGCTCGTCGAGATCGGAGATGCGGTGCCCTTCCACGAGCTCCGCGCCGGCCGAGACCGCGAGTGCTGCCAGGTGCCGCACCCAACGGGCCGGCTGGAGCACGCCGTCGGCCGGATGGCGGATTGCGGCGGAGAAGCGGCCCGCGAGTCGCCCCGTGGGGGCGTCGATCCACTCGGCGTCGAGACCGTCGGCCCACAGTCCTTCGATCTCGTCGCGCAGATCCTCGCGCTCCTCCGCGTCGGCGGCGAGCCGGAGACTGCCGACCCGTCTGAACGCGTCGCCCGCAAGACGCTCGATCTCGTCGAGCTCCTGCTCGGTCCAGCGCCACAGCGCGAGCGAGCGCTCGCGGCCGAGCGAGGCGACGACCTCGTCGTACGGAGAGGCCGTGCCGCGTAGCGCAAAGCCCCCGTTCCGACCGCTCGCCCCCTCCGCCACCCGCCGTTCATCCACGACCCTCACGCGCAGCCCCGCGTCGGCGAGAGCGAGGGCACAGGCGCAACCGGTGACCCCCGCACCGACGATGCCGACGTCGACGCGCGTCGTCAGATCGCCGTTTTGAAGCTCCTCGGTCGGCTCGTCGAGCCAGTAGGGCGTCGTCACCGCGCGATCGTACTGCGCACCACACCGTCCTCCACCGCGACCCTGCCCGCAAGCTCGAGCAGCGTCAGCGCGGTGGCGAGCCGGCCCGCCTCGAGGCCCGTCGCGCGCGAGAGCTCGTCCGCTGTGCCCGCGCCGTCGCCGAGTGCGTCGAGCACCGCCGCGCAGGTTGGATCGTCCGGCTCAGCCGCCGGAGCGGTGTGCGGCTCGAGCCCGATCGCCTCGAGCACGTCGGCGACGCCGGTGACCGGCGTTGCACCCTGACGCAGGAGCCCGTTCGTCCCGCCGCTCAGGGCGCTCGTGATCTCTCCCGGCACGGCGAGTACCTCGCGGCCGTCCTCGAGCGCGAAGTCGGCGGTGATCAAGGCGCCCGAGCGCTCGCGCGCCTCGACCACGACCGTCGCGGCCGCGAGGCCGGCGATGATCCTGTTGCGAGCAGGAAACCGCCAGGGCGCCGGCTCCACGCCTGGCTCGTACTCCGAGACGACGAGGCCGCCGGCGGCGACGATCGCGCGGGCGAGCTCCGCATGGGCGGCCGGGTAGTCGCGGTCGACGCCGCAGCCGAGCACCGCGACCGTCGTCCCGCCCCCGGCAAGTGCGCCGCGGTGCGCCTCGCCGTCGATTCCGCGCGCGAGCCCGCTGACCACGACCGCGCCCGCCTCGGCGACTCCGCCAGCCAGGCTTCGCGCGACGGCGCGCCCATACCCCGAGCAGGCCCGGGCGCCGACCACGGCGACGGCCACGTCGGCGAGAAGCACGGGAGGCGCGTCGCCGCGCAGCCAGAGAGAGGGCGGCGGGTCGGGGATCCGTGCCAGAAGCGGTGGGTAACCGCGCTCGTCGCGCCGGATCCGACGGATCGTCATCGGGTCGAAAGCTCCGTCGGCGAGCGGTACGAGAGAGCTTCGGCGACGTGCTCTGGCAGGACCTCGGCAGAGCTACCGAGCGCCGCGACGGTGCGCGCGACGCGCGCTACACGTGCGCGCCCGCGTCCCGAGAGTGGGAGCCTGTCGACCGCTCGGTCGAGCAGCTCGGAGGCGGCCGCCTGCCGGCGCGGCGCCGCCCGCTCCAGCGCAGAAGCCGCCTGGACGACGCGCGGTCGCACGGCCGCGCTCGGCTCGGACGGCGCGGCAGCGAGCTCCTCGGCGCGGGGCCGCGGCATCGTCACGATCAGGTCGAACCGGTCGAGCAGCGCCCGCGAGACCTTGTCGCGATACGCGGCAATCCGTGCCGGCGTGCAGGCGCAGTCCACCCGCGGATCTCCTCGGCCGCCGCACGGGCAGAGGTTCATCGTCGCCACCAGCCGGAAACGCGCGGGGAAGAGCGCGCGGCCTCCGACACGCGCGACCGAGACGACGCCGTCCTCGAGCGGCTGGCGAAGCGCCTCGAGCACGGGACGGGGGAACTCCGGCAGCTCGTCGAGGAGCAGGACACCCCGGTGCGCGAGGCTCACCTCACCGGGCCGCGGGACTGCGCCTCCACCGACGACCGCCGCGGCGGACGCACCGTGGTGCGGCGCTCGGAAAGGCGGCGTCGCGAGGAGACCGGACCCGGGTGGCAGCGTCCCGGCGACGGAGTGGATTCGCGTGACCTCGAGCGCCTGGTCCGAGGAAAGCTCCGGAAGGATCGACGGGAGCCGACGGGCGAGCATCGTCTTGCCCGTGCCCGGCGGACCGGCGAGCAGCAGGTTGTGCGTGCCGGCAGCTGCCAGCTCGAGCGCGCGCCTCCCCCGCTCCTGGCCACGAACGTCGGCCAGGTCGGGCAGCGCGACAGGCCCTCGCCTGCTCGTACCGGGCGTCGCCGGCTCGATGGCATCCTCGCCGCGCAGGTAGCCGACCGCTTCGGCGAGATGGCGGACGCCGATCGCCTCGATCCCCGCGAGGGCGGCTTCGCCCGCCGATGCAGCAGGGCACAGCATCCGCGAGAGCCCCGCGCGGGACGCGCCTTCGGCGGCGGCGATGACTCCGGCGACGGGACGGATCGCGCCGTCGAGCCCGAGCTCGCCGATGCACGCGTGCTCGAGGAGCCGGGCCGCCAGCGCGGGATCCGAGGCGGCCAGCACGGTCAACGCGATCGCGAGATCAAACCCCGTCCCCTCCTTCCGCAGCGCGGCCGGCGCGAGGTTCACGGTGATCACACGGTCCGGCCAGGCGAAGAGGGTGGAATGCACCCCGCTCCGCACACGATGCTTCGCCTCCTGACAGGCTCGGTCGGCGAGCCCGACGATCGCGAACGAGGGCTGCTGGCCGGTGCGCAGGTGGGCTTCGACCTCGACCCGCCGTGGCTCGAGGCCGACGAGCGCGAACGTGACCGCGCGGCCGAGCACCCCCCGACCGTAGACCCGAACCCGTCACGACACTGTGTCGGCTACGTCACGACACGGAAACCTCGGTGGAGACCCAATCGTTTGCGGCCGGAGGGCGGCTTTGCCGCCCGGGAGGCCAGCGGCGCAAGGTGTTGCCACGCCCCAAAGGAGGGGGCCCGTGGGGGAACCATGGGTTCCCCCACGTCAAGAAGAAGGGGGCTGGTGGGGGAAACATGGTTTCCCCCACCCCTTCAGTAGCAGAGGACGTACAGCGTGAACGTGCTGTCGTTCCCGCTGTCGTTCCCGCCGGTACCGCGGTAGCCCGTCACGGCGCCGTTCGTCACGACCGGCGTGATCCGCTGGACCCAGAGCTCGCGGCCGGCGGCGTCGTCGCTCCAGCCTGTCCCTGCGGAGATCGCCTTCTCTCCCGGGTTGCAGTTCACCGACACGGTGCCCGTCGCATACGCGCCGTCCTGGACCTGCGCGCCTGTGCCACCGTCGACCGACACGCTGCCCTGACGGACGGTGATCGGGCCGACGGTCCCTGCGGGGCCGGCAGGCCCAGCCGGACCCGCAGGCCCGGCGGGGCCGGCGGGGCCCCGGGGCAGCGACCCGGCAGCGAAGTCGATTGGGGTGAGCGAGCGGTTCCGGACCTTCACGCCCGTCACCGCGTTGTTCCGGAGCTTCGGGTTCGTCACGGCTCCGGCCCTGAGCTGAACGGGACCGACAGAGCTCGGCGCGAGCGCGTTCACCGCCGCGACGCTCGTGCCGCCCAGCGCGACGATCAGAGCGATGCACGCCACGACCATCGCGGGCGACGGACGGCGCGTGAGAAGCCTGTGCATATGACCTCCTTGGTCGGGACCTGAGCGGGGTGTCAGGCCGCCCGGCAGACGAGCACCGACTCGAAGTACTCCCCTGCGCGGAATCCTGTGCGGCGATTGACATGTCGTTCGAGCCGGGTCTCCAGACGGAGGCCGGCTCGACGGAGGATCTCGGGGTAGAGCTCGCGCCGGTCGTTCACGACGACGCACACAGGCGCGCCCGGGAGCAGCGAGCGGCGCGCATTCGCGAGCACGTCGGCGACGCCCTGCACGTAGGTCTCGATCGCGGCCCGGCTCAGGCCGTTGGTAGGCCGTCCGAGCTCGTGGTCGCCGTGCTGCGAGAGGCCGAGGAGCTCGTAGGCGTAGCGATGCTGCTCGTGGTAGTCGATCAAGCCGGGGTACGGCGGGGAGGTGATCACCCCGTCGAACGGGCCATGCAGCTCGAGCATCCGCGCATCGCCGTGCAGCACCGTGGCGGTTGCGCCCGCTCCGCGGACTGCGGCGAACGCCTCGATCCTGGCGAGGGTGTCCCTCGTGTAGCGGAGCAGGAAGCGGCGGGCCTCTTCGACGGGACGGCAGACCCTGCGGTGCTTCCGGCAGAGGTACGGCTCCGTCTGCGGGACGCGCGGGAAGTCGAGGTCGAAATGCGTCGTGCGGCGCGCAGAGCGCGCGGCACGCGCCAGGACGACGCGGAGGATGTCCGCCGACGACGATCCCTCGAGGGATGCGCGGAAGGCGAGCAGCTCGGCGGCCGCGCGCGGCGCGTACCACTCCAGGATGTACGCCGACGCCTGTGCTGGCGGCTCGCCGTCCCAGGCGAGAGCCTCCGCGCCGGTCCGGGCCGCCTCGAGGTCGCGACGGAGCGCGTCGAGGTCGTGGTCGCCCGTCTTCACCCGCATCAGGAGGCAGTTGAACGGCGCCACGTCGACGCCGACCGCGTCGTGCCCCGACTCGAGGGACTGGACGAGCGTCGTCCCGGAGCCGGCAAACGGATCGAGCACCCGGCCGCCGGGCTTCACGTAGCGGCGGAGCAGCTCCTCGACAAGCTGGGGGACGAACTTGCCGAGATAGGGATGCAGGCGGTGGACGTGCTTCGTGCGCTCGCGCTCCGGCAGATCCGCCTCGGACCACGACAGGGCGAGGTCGAGGCGCCCATACAGAGCCTCCTGGGTGACCGCCATGCGTCCCTCTTCGGCGCGGGCCCGCGCGAATCCTCGCTGGGACCACCTCGAGCGAGCGAGAACGCTACGACGCGGGTTGGTCGACGTGGAGTGCCCGCCTCACCCGGTCCACGACGTCGGTCAGGAGGTCTCCCGCCGGTGCCGGCACGCGGCGAACGAGTACACGCTCCTCGCCGGCCCGGACTTCCTCGACCTGCTCGCTCGGGATCAGGAGCAGTTGGCGCCCGAAGCGGCCGCCGCGAACCTCGAGCAGATCCGGCTGGTCGATCCTCGAGACGAAGCGCAGTCCTTCGACGTATCCGACGACGCCGGCCGGTGACACGACCTCGAAGCCCTCGCAGCGGGCCAGCAGATAGCTGCGCTCATCGGTAGCCGCAGGCGAATCAGGTGTGCCGGTCGGCAGCGCACGCGTGTGCGGCAAGATCGTCGACGGGACGGGCCGGGAAGCATCCGGTTCTCCTCCGCCCAGCTCGCGCAGCCGCCGCTCGCAGCTCACGATCCGCGCTAGGTGCCGGTCGAGCTCCTTGTAGAGGCGCACCAGCTCGGCACGTTCCCGCTGGAGCTGCTCCCCGAGCGCCTCGCGCTCTTTCGACTGCTCTCGCTCGTCCGGTCTGCCGAAGAGCAGCTCGTCGTACGCCCACGGACGCGAGCGAGGCCGTTGGTCGGCCTGGAGCCATTCCCCCTTCCCCGCCGCGCGCTGCGGCGAGCGTCGCTTCCTGGGCGCCATGCACGGACTCCGGGTCTCGCGTGTCACTTCATCGTAGACCTGATCGGCGGCGACCTCCGCCGCATCGCCGCGCGATCCCGCGCCGGTCAGTCGTTCGCGAACTCGAGCCGCTCGACGCGGCCGTCCGTCACGGCTGCGACCTCGAACCGGACCTCGAGCGCAGCTGCCTCCGGATGCGACTGAAGCCAGCCGGCGGCCGCGCGCCGGACGCGGCGGCGCTTCTCGCGGTCGACGGCCCCGACGCCGCCGCCGTAGGTCGCATTGGCACGTTCCTTGACCTCGACGAACACGAGACGGCCGCCCCGGCGGGCGATCAGGTCGACCTCGTTGCCGCCGGCCCGGACGTTCGCGCCGAGGATGCGATAGCCGCGGAGCCGATAGTGCCTGGCGGCGATCCGCTCTCCGCGGTTCACACCGGAAGCGGCACCCGATACGCGCGTGCGGCGAACGAGCGGCGGTGCTGCGGGCACGGGCCGTGCGTGAGCACCGCGCGCGTGTGCTCGGGTGTGATGTAGCCGACGTGGAAGGAGAAGCCGTAACGCGGGTACACGGCGGCCATCCGGCGCATCAGTCGGTCACGGGTCACCTTCGCCACGACCGACGCCGCGGCGATCGCCGCGCTCTTCGTATCGCCATCGACGACCGCGAGGTGTGGCGGTGCGAGCGGGCCGAGTCGGAAGCCGTCGACGAGGCACGACCCGCCCGGCTCGTGCAGCTCGGAGAGCACCGTGCGGAGACCCCACAGGTTCGAGCGGTGGAGTCCTTCCCGGTCGATCTCCGCAGACGCGATCACCCGAACCGCGATCCGCGTCGCCGAGGCAAGGACCGCGTGGTAGAGCCGCTCGCGTTCGTCGGGATCGACCTGTTTCGAGTCGTTGAGCCGCGCGAGCGGCCTCACCCGGCCGTCGCGCAGCGAGGCGTAGTCGAAGAGGACGCCGGCGACGACGAGGGGGCCGGCGAGCGAGCCTCTGCCCGCCTCGTCCGCACCGGCGACGAAGCGCGTCTCGAGGCGACGATCGAATCGGAGCAGGCGCTGGCCCGAGGAGAGCGGCACGCGCCGAGGATACCGAGCGTCCTCGGATGGGACCGTGCCGTGCCCATCACGGCTTCGTGACGACCTTCTACGTCGGGCTGCAGCCGGCGTCCTGAGAGCGCAGCTCGACACGTGACGTGACCTGCGAGCCGACGGGAATCAGCTCGACCCGGAACCAGTCGCAGCCTCCCACAGCACGACCGACCGCGCAGATCGACTCGGTCGCCTGCCGCTCGACGAACCAGGGCCGAGGATTGCCGGTGCACCGAATCTTGTCGAGGTCGTAGTGGGCGTTCCGGGCGAGATGCGACTCGATCGCCTTCCGGGCGAACTGCTGCGTCGGATCCTCGACCCCACCGCAGCCGGTCGCGGAGACGAGCACGAGCACGAGCACGAGCACCACCGTGCCGAGCGCAAGCAGCGGGCGCACGGCCCCGAATCTAGTCGGAGTCGCGCGGAGCGCGACTACGACTGCCGGAGCTCGCGGACCCGCGACTTCTTGCCGACGCGCCCACGGAGGTAGTACAGCTTCGCGCGGTTCACGTCGCCGATCATCGCAACCTCGAGCTTCTCGATCTTCGGCGAGTGCAGCGGAAACGTCCGCTCCACGCCGACGCCGAATGAGTTCTTGCGCACGGTGAACGTCTCGCGCGCACCGGAGCCCTGGCGCTTGATGCAGATGCCCTCGAACACCTGGAGGCGCTGCCTCGAGCCCTCGATCACCTTGAAGTGCACGCGCACGGTGTCGCCCGCCTTGAAGGCGGGCACGTCACGCAGCTGACGCCGCTCGATGCTCTCGACGATCGCGCTCATAGGAAGGGCCGGCCCGGGGCCGGGAGCCGGATGATAGCGAAAGGACGCGGATGCCTGCTTTCGGCCGCGAAGTCGGGATTCCGCTCCTGCGGAATCCCGCTTCGCGAACAAGATTCAGTGAAAGCTAATGCGGTTCGGCGGCCAGTACGTCGCGAAGACCTTGCCGATCAGGTTGCCGCGCGGGACCGGCCCCCATTCGCGCGAGTCGCACGACTGCGCGCGGTTGTCGCCCATCATGAAGTAGTCGCCGTCGGGCACGCGTTTCGGCCCGTAGGCCTTGTCGGGCAGGCGGTCGGGCTTGATGTACGGCTCGTTCAGGCGCTTCCCGTCGATGTAGACGAGCCCCTTGCCCTGCGTGTTCAGGCGCACCTCGACCGTCTCGCCCGGAAGGCCGATCACGCGCTTGACGAAGGTTCCTCCCTCGCCGCAGGCGACCTTCGCCGCGGGCGGCGTGTCGAACACGACGATCTCTCCACGATGCGGATCCCGGAAATGAAAGATGAAGCGATTGGCGAGCACGCGGTCGTCGAAGCGCGCCTCGCAGCCGATCTTGGGACGCGCGCAGTGGAGCGTCGGCTCCATCGACGACGAGGGGATCTTGTACGGGTTCACGACGTACGCCTTGACGAGGAGCACGATCGCGACGGCCGCGACGATCGTGACCGCCCAGTCGACCACGACGCGGATCGGATCCGGAAGCCCTCGCGTGAGGCGGTCGACGGGGTTGCGTGAATGGTGCCTCGGCGCGGGCTCGTGTGCCACGCGGTCGCGCTCGGACGCGCCCGGATAGGGGATGTCCGCCGGCGTCGTCGGCCAGCCCGCCGGCTCGCCGTCGCCCGCAGGCGCCTCCTCCGTCCCGGGCAGCGGCGCCGGGCGCGGGTTCGAGACGTCGGGGTCGGGCGACGGGTCGCCCTGGTGGACGTCGCTCAGCGGATGCTCCTGACGCGGCTCTGCTCACTCCGCCACCGCTCGATCTTGCCGTGGTCGCCGGAGAGGAGCACGGTTGGGACGCTCCAGCCGCGGTACTCCGCAGGTCGCGTGTAGTGGGGGTACTCGAGTCCTCCGTCGAGCGCGAGCGAGAAGCTCTCGTGCTCGCCCGAGCCGTCGGTCAGGGCGCCGGGCACCCTGCGGGCGATCGCGTCGAGCAGGACCATCGACGGCAGCTCACCGCCGGAGAGGACGTAGGGGCCGATCGAGACCGCGTCGGTGCACAGCTCCGCGACGATCCGCTCGTCGAAGCCCTCGAACCGGGACGAGAGCAGCGCCACCTCGCGCTCGCCGGCCAGCTCCTCGACGAGCGCCTGGTCGAGCTGACGGCCGGTCGGGGTGAGCGCGACCACCCGGGCAGGCCGGGCCGCTCCGTATGCAGCCTCGAGCGCGGCATCGACGACGTCGACGCGCAGGACCATGCCGGGCCCGCCACCGTAGGGGTCGTCGTCGACCTGGCCCGCGCGGAGCGGGGTCGTGTCGCGGTAGTTGAACAGCCGGAGCTCGAGCTCACCGCCGAGCACTCCGGCGAGCGGCTGCCGCTCGGTGAGCCAGCCGAACGCGTGCGGAACCTGGGTGAAGATGTCGATGCGCACGGGACGACCCAGGGTACCCCTCGCCGCGGGCGAACGGCCGGGGAGCCTAGAGCAGGAAGCTCCGGACGACGGTCAGCGTCCCGGCTTCGAGGTCGACGGCGCGGACAGCGTCCTCGACCAGCGGGACGAGCCTCCCGTCGTGCAGCTCGACGTTGTCGTTCGCGGCGCCCGGATGCACCTCCACGACCCGACCGAGCGGTGCTCCGTCCTCGTCGATCGCCTGGAGCCCGACGAGCTGGAACACGTAGTAGCTGTCCGGCTCGGGTGCGGGTAGTTCCGCAGCGTCGATCGCCAGCTCGGTGCCACGCGGCACCTCGCGGTCGAGACGGATCACGCGTCGGTGGCCTCCGGCCTTCCGGGTGAGGACGATCGTGGACGGCACGCCGTCGGCCAGGACGGTTGCGCCGACGCGCCACCGCCGGTCGTCCTCGCTTGCCCGCTCGACGACGAAGGCCCCGTCGAGCCCGTGCGGCCGCCCGACACTGCCGATCGGGATCAGCACGGGCTCAGCTCTGGATCTCGAGCACGAGCCGCTTGTCCCCGCGGGCGCCGGCGGAGCGGACGAGCGTGCGGAGCGCGCGGGCGACGCGGCCCTGACGGCCGATCACCTTGCCGACGTCATCGGGCGCGACGGAGAGGAGCAGGACGACCGCATCGGCCTCCTCCACCCGCTCGACCCGCACTGCGTCCGGCTCGTCGACGAGCCCCCGCGCGATCCAGGCGAGCAGCTCCTCCACGCGCCGTGTCTACTCGATGCCCGCGGCCTTGATGAGGCGCGCGACGGGACCGGAAGGCTGTGCGCCCTTCTCGAGCCACCCCTTCACCTTGTCGGCGTCGAGGTCGATCGTCGACGGCTGCGTCTGCGGGTTGTACCGGCCGACGATCTCGATGAAGCGGCCGTCCCGCGGGGAGCGCCCGTCGGCGACGACGACGCGGTAGATCGGGTTCTTCTTCGAACCGACCCGCGTCAACCTGATCCGTACTGCCATGCCGTGAAATCCCTTTCGTCGGGGGTGCGACGCACCATTGTGCCGGAAACCGGGCAACTCGGTCATCGATGGTTACCGGCGGCCCCGCTTGGGTCGCCCGGCCGCTCCGGTCAGCTCGGGGGGCAGCGAGGGCATCTTTCCCTTCCCCATCGCACGCATCATCTTCTCCATCTGCTTGCGCGCCTGAAGCAGGCGGTTGACGTCCTCGATCGTCGTCCCGCTCCCCGCCGCGATCCGGCGGCGCCGGGGCCCGTTGATCAGATGCGGCGTCCGTCGCTCGTGCGGTGTCATCGAGAGCACGATCGCCTCCGCCCGGGCCATCTGGCCGTCGTCCACCTCGAGCCCCTCGAGCTGACGACCCATTCCGGGGACGAGGTTCATCACCCCCTTGAGCGGCCCCATCTTCTTGAGCATCCGCGTCGAGGCGAGGAAGTCGTCGAACGTGAACTGCCCGGCCATCATCCTGCGCTCGAGCTCTTCCTGCTCGTCGCGCTCGACTGCCTGCTCCGCCTTCTCGATCAACGTGAGCACGTCTCCCATGCCCAGGATCCGCGACGCCATGCGGTCGGGGTGGAAGACCTCGAGTTGGTCGAGCTTCTCGCCGACCGAGGCGAGCTTCACCGGGCGACCGGTGACCGCCTTGACCGAGAGCGCGGCGCCCCCGCGGGCGTCGCCGTCGAGCTTCGTCAGCACGATCCCGTCGAACGCGATGCGCTCCTGGAACGTGCGGGCGACCGAGACGGCCTCCTGCCCGGTCATCGCGTCGAGCACCAGGAGGACGTTCAACGGCTTGACCGCGTCGCGGACGTGGGCGAGCTCGTCCATCAGCGCCTCGTCGATCTGGAGGCGACCCGCGGTGTCGACGATCACGACGTCGCACCCGTCGGCCGTCGCACGCTCGAGCCCTTCCCGCGCGGCCGTGACGGCGTCCGTCGTCTCCGTGCGGTAGACGGGCACCTGGATCTGGCGCCCCAGCTGCTCGAGCTGGTCGATCGCGGCAGGCCGCTGGAGATCGGCGGCGACGAGGCCCGGCGACTTCCTCTCGTGCTTCCGGAGATGGAGCGCGAGCTTGGCGGCGGTCGTCGTCTTGCCCGAGCCCTGGAGGCCGCAGAGGAGGACGACGGTCGGGGGCCGCCCGAACACGAGCTTCGAGTCGGCCGAGCCCATCAGCTCGGTCAGCTCCTCGTGGACGATCTTCACGACCTGCTGGCCCGGGTCGAGCCCCTTCAGGACGTCCTGGCCGAGCGCGCGTTCGCGCACGGCGTCGACGAACTGCTTCACGACCTCGAAGTCGACGTCGGCCTCGAGCAGCGCCAGGCGGATCTCGCGCGTGGCCCGCGTGACCGTCTCCTCGTCGAGCTTGCTGCGGCGCCCGAGGTCGCCCAGCGCGTCTTGGAGGCGGTTGGACAGCGCGTCGAACACGGCTGAGAACGGTACCGGCCGTCGCTCGGCGGGCTCAGCGCGGGAGCGTGAAGCGGAAGACGCTGCCGCCGCCGTCCGCGGGCTCGACCCAGATCTGCCCGCCGTGCGCCTCGACGATGCTGCGGCACACCGCCAGCCCGAGGCCGATCCCCTCGGCGCTCGCGTCGAGCCGGGAGAACATCCCGAAGACCCGGCGCGAGTGCTCCTGCGGTATGCCGACTCCATCGTCGCGGACGCTGACGACGAACTCGCGGGCATCCCGCAGCGCTGAGACCTCGATCTGCACCGTGTCTCCCCGGCGAAACCGCAGCGCGTTCGAGACGAGGTTCTGGAAGACGCGCCTCAGCTGGCGCGGGTCCGCCTCGACCTCCGGCAGCTCACCGACGAGGAGCTCGCCATGCGCCTCGAGCGCCGGACGCAGATCCGCGGCCACCTCGGCCACGACGCGCGCGAGGTCGAGGCGCTCCTTGCGCAGCTCGCCGGAACGGGCGTATGCGAGCACGCCGTCGATCAGCTCACGCGCGCGCTCCGCGCTGCTCCGCAGCTGTCGCAGCACCTCCGGGGACGGAGGGGTGTCGGGGCGCTGCTCGAGCAGGGTGACGAGGAGCTGCATGCTCGCGAGCGGCTCGCTCAGATCGTGGGCGACGAGGTTGGCGTACGCCTGGAGATCGGCCTCCATCCGCCGCTGGCCCGTCACCTCGTCGAGAAAGGTGATCACTCCGTCGCCGAGCCTTGCGACGCGCAGGACGAACGTGCCGACCATGTACCCGTCCGCGAACGGGGTGTCGTAGGTCACCTCGCTGACCCACGGCTCGCCGGTCTCGCAGACGCGGACGTACTCGTCGAACGCGGGGCTCCCGCGCATCGTCGGCAACGCCTGCAGGAGCGTGTAGCGCTCGGGTGTCCCGACCGGGAGCCGGAAGCCCGAGATCATCGCGAGGTTGCCGTAGCCGAAGGCGAAGTCGACGATCCGCCCGTCATCGCCGCGCAGCGCCCAGAGAACCCCGACCGGGTCCGGGAACGCGTCGAACAGCGCGCGGAACTCCGTCGCGCCCTGCTCGCCGAGGAGCGCCACGAGACACTCGTCGACGCCCCACGGGCGCACCTCGAACAGGGCCTCGCGCTCGCTCACACCGCCAGGATAGGAGCAGCCGACGCTGGACGTCGGCGCAGAGGACAACGGCCCGATTCCGTCCTACACTCGATCGGTGACGGCGCTACCGACGGGGACGGTGACCCTCCTCTTCACGGACGTGGAGGGCTCGACCGCGGCGCTGCACACCCTGGGAACCGCATACGGCCACGCTCTCGGCCTGCATCGCACGGTGATCCGGGACGCGATCGCGGCCTATGGAGGCGCCGAGGTCGACACCCAGGGCGATGCGTTCTTCGCGGTCTTCGGCAGCGCCGACGATGCCCTCCGTGCGGCCCGCAATGCCCAGGAGGCGCTCGCCTCGGCGTCCTGGCCCGACGGTCTCGAGCTCAAGGTGCGAATGGGCCTCCACACGGGCGAGCCGGAACTGCACGAGCACGGCTATGTCGGTATCGACCTCCATCGCGGCGCGCGAATCTGCGCAGCCGCCCACGGCGGACAAGTCGTCGTGTCGAGCGTCACGCGTGCGCTCGCCGGCGACGACTCGGACCACGCGTTCGTCGACCTCGGGCGGCACAGGCTCCGCGACGTTGGCGACGAACGGCTCTTCCAGCTCGTCGTGAGGACGGACGCGCCGGACTTTCCACCGCTGCGAACGTCCACCGCGACGAATCTGCCGGTGCTGCGGGGCCCGACGATCGGGCGCGAGGACGCGCTTGCAGAGCTCGGCGACCTGCTCCGCTCGGGGGTCCGTCTCGTCACGCTCGTCGGCCCCGGCGGCACGGGGAAGTCGCGCCTGGCGATCGAGGCGGCGAATGCGCTCGTCGGCGAGCTCGCCCACGGCGTCCACCTCGTGCGGCTCGCGACGATCGACGACCCGGACCTCGTCTCCACCGAGATCGCACGCTCGTTCGGGATCCAGGAGGCGCGGGATGTCGACGCGGCCCTGTTCGACTATCTCGGCGACCGGCAGCTGCTGCTCGTCCTCGACAACTTCGAGCACGTGACAAGTGCCGCTCCCCTGGTCTCCGACCTCATCGAGCGCTGCGGGCGGCTCCTCGTGCTCTGCACGAGCCGCTCTCCGCTTCGCCTTTCCCACGAGCGAGTCGTCCCGGTAGATCCCCTGGCCGAGGACGCCGCGGTCGAGTTGTTCGTGGAGCGCGCCCGTACCGCGGATAGCCGCTTCCAGCTCGACGACGCCGACCGGGAGGTCGTACGCGAGCTTTGCATTCGCCTCGACGGCCTGCCTCTCGCGATCGAGATCGCCGCCGCGCGCGCCGGGCTGCTCACCGTGCACGACCTCGCGTCGCAGATGGAGGTCTGGCTCGGCGCGGAGGGCGCCCACGACCTCCCGGAGCGCCAGCGGACGCTCGCGGCGACGTTGTCGTGGAGCTACGCGATCCTGTCCCCCGAGCATCGATCGCTGCATGCGCGTCTCGCGGTCTTCCAGGGCCGGTTCACACCCGACGCCGCGCGAACGGGCTTCGGCGCACGGATCGAGGACCTCGAGGCACTCGTCTCCGCGGCCCTGCTCCGCCGTGCGGACCGCGGCCCGAAGACAGGCCTCCTGATGCTGCGCACCGTGAGAGAGCTCGCGCTCGAGCGCCTCGACGCCGCGGAGCTCGAACGTGCGCGGGCCAACCGCGACCGCTGGCTCGATGACCTGGTCGCCCGTGCCTCCGAGGAGCTCTCGGGGGCAGATCCCGCCGACTGGCTCGACGATCTCGACGCGTGGCTCCCCGATCTGCGCGCCTCTCTCGACGATGCGCGGCGGACCGGCGACCACGAGCGGGTGATCCGGCTGATCTCGTCCCTCGAGCGGTTCTGGCGCGCGCATCTGCACGTCGACGAGGTGCGCCGGATGCTCGCCGCGGCGATCGAGGAGGCGCCGCCGGACGATCTCCGCATGCGTGCGCGAGCGTTGTGGACGCTCGCCCGCCTTGCCGCCGCGCAGGGAGAGGCGATCGCGGCGGAAGGCCCGCTGCGCGAAGCGCTCGACCTCTACCGCGCGCTCGGGGCAGAGCGCGAGATCTCGTTCGCGTTGACCGAGTTGGCCTGGATGTCCCTCGACACAGGCGAGCTGGACCTCGCCGAGCGCCAGGCGGGCGAGGCGCTCGACAACGCACACGCCGCCTCGGACGAGCGCGCGGCTTCGAGCGCGCTCAACGCGCTCGCGTTCATCGCGACCGAGCAAGGCGACACGGCACGCGCAAGGACGCTGGCGCTCGAGGCGGTCGAGATTCGCCGACGGATCGGCGACAGGCTCCTCGTCGCGGACGCGGCGCTCACGGCGGGGACGGCTGCGCTTGCGGACGGTGACATCGAGGCGGCGGAGCTGCTTCTGCACGAATGCCTCGACCTGGCCCGCGCGATCGGCGACGGACTGCACGAAGGAGGCGCGCTCTGCGGGCTCGGAGAGGCGGCGATCATGGGCGGCAACATGGTGGCCGCCCGCGCGCCGCTCCTCACGGCCCTGGGCATCTTCGCCCAGCTCGGGAACGAGGCGATCGCGGCCGAATGCCTCGTCGCGCTCGCGGTGACGGAGGACGCCGAGCGCGGAGCCCAGCTTCTCGGAGCGGCGCTGGCCGCTCGCGAGCGCGCAGCCGTCACCGCGGTCGCGATCGAGCGCACGCTCGAGACACAGGCCCGAGCGATGTTCGACGGCTTCGAGGAGGCGATCCGCGACGGTCGGCTGCTCACGCTCGTCGACGCAGCGCTCCTTGCGGGCGTCGAGCCTGCGCTCGTGTAGAGGGTCGACGGGCTTGTAACCGCACGCCGAGCGTGCGCACGATGTCCCCCGTTCAGGTGATCGGGTGAAGGGAGTAGGACGTGAGCGAGACTCGACGCCCTCTCGAGATGTTCGAGGGGAAGGGCGACACGCTCCACGACGCGCTGGAGAACGCCGCCAACCAGGCGATCGAGAAGAACATCGCCAACGACGGCAAGGAGTACGTCATCGTGAGCCACACGGTCACGGTGTCGAACCCGCGCATCTCGGAGCACAAGGTGACGCTCGCCGCCGGCGAGGGCTAGGCGGCTAGCGACGAGGACGGTGCGGTGCTCTGCCTAGAGCACCGCACCCGCGTACGTCGCGGGCAGTGAGACCGATCCGAGCCGCTCGACGATGCCCATCTCGGCGGCGAAGATGTTGCGGAGCGGCGCAATCTCGACGGTCGGCTCGCTGTGCACGCCGAGCATCCGGACGGCGGGCCGCAGGCGGTAGTCGAAGAACGCCTGGAACGTCTGCTCGGTCTGCCAGACCTCGGCGATGAGGAAGCCGTGTTCGCCCGCGCCGGCGACGTGAAGAATCGCACCTGCGGGCGGGTTCGCGTCGAGGTCGAGGGACGCGATGACCTGGTCGTACGTCTCCGCGGGAAGGTCGGGATACCGGATGACAACGCTAACGGCCATGCGGCGCACGCTCCTGTGGGCGTCGGGAACCAGCGACGACAATCACTCGGACGAGGGTATCCGCTCCCCCGGTCGGTGCGCAAACGCCGTGTGGCTCACCGCGCCCGAAGGGACGCTAGAACCGCGCGCTGGCTGCGTGAGCCGGCAGCGAGACCGATCCCATCCGCTCGATCGTGAAGATCTCCGGCGCGTAGACGTTGTGCAGCGGCGAAACCTCGACGAGAGGATCGCGATGCACGCCGTGCAGCCGCAGCGCCGGTCGCAGGCGGTAGTCCAGGTAGGCCCTGAACGTCTGCTCCGTCTGCCAGATCTCCGACGTCGTGATCGATCCGTCGCCCTCTCCGGCGACGTGCAGGATCGCTCCCGCCGGCGGGTTCGCGTCCAGGTCGAGCGACGCGATGACCTCGTCGTAGAGCTCCGCGCTCAGCTCCGGAAAGTGAGCGACCACCGATACCGCCATGCGACTCCTCCTCCCTCTTCCCCCTCCCCCTGAAGGGGTAGTGACTCACTCGTTGTAGTGAGGCACGGCGCAGCCCGTCAACCCCTGTCGACCGTCAGTCGCGTAGGAGCGCCGTCGCGTAGTCGTGCGCGTCGAAGGGGCGGAGGTCGTCGAGCCCCTCGCCGACGCCCACGAGCTTTACCGGAAGCCCGAGCTCGTGCGCGATCGCGACGGCGACGCCGCCCTTGGCGGACCCGTCGAGCTTCGTGAGCACGACCCCCGTCACGCCGGCCGTCTCCGAGAACAGGCGAGCCTGCTGCAGGCCGTTCTGGCCGGTCGTCGCGTCGACGACGAGCAGCGTCTCGTGCGGGGCGCCGTCGAGCCTCCCCTCGATCACGCGCCGCACCTTCGCCAGCTCGTCCATCAGGTTGCCCTGCGTGTGCAGGCGGCCGGCGGTGTCGACGATCACGACGTCGTGACCGCGGGCGCGCCCGGCCTCGACCGCGTCGTACGCGACCGCAGCGGGGTCGGCGCCGCGGGAGCCGCCCACGAACTCGGCGCCCGCGCGCTCCGCCCAGATCTCGAGCTGCTCGTCGGCCGCGGCACGAAACGTGTCGGCAGCGCCGACGAGCACAGAGCGCCCGTGCTCGGAGAGCGTGCGCGCGAGCTTTCCGATCGTCGTCGTCTTCCCGGTCCCGTTCACCCCGACGACGAGGATGATCGTCGGCGGCTGGGTCGCGCGCGCCAGGGTCGCGGGATCGCCGAAGAGCTGCTCGACCTCTTCCGCCAGCGCCTCCCCGAGGTCGGCGAGCTCGCCGCGGGCCTCGAGTCGCCGGACGAGCTCGGCTGTGGCCGGAACACCGACATCCGCCCGGATGAGGGCGATCTCGAGCTGTTCCCAGGCCGTCCTCCTGGCTCGAGTCGAACGACCCGGAGAGCTCGGCCCGGAGCGCCCGGCGGCTCTTGCCGAGAGAGTCGCGCAGACGACCGAAGAAGCCCGACCGCTCGGCCGCGTCGCGCTCGCCGTCTTCGGCGTCACCGAGCAGCTCCGACCAGGTGCGCGACATCGCGCGAACGCTACAGCCGCCCGCCCGCGATCCTCACGCCGTGGCGGCCGCCCGCTCCTCGCGCGGAAGGCGGCGGGAGACGATCTGCGACACGCCGTCGTCGCCCATCGTGACGCCGTAGAGCACGTCCGCGGCCTCCATCGTCCGCTTCTGGTGCGTGATCACGACGAACTGCGCACGATCGGCGTAGCGACGAAGCAGGTCGACGAAGCGCGTGATGTTCGCGTCGTCGAGCGCGGCTTCCACCTCGTCCAGGAGGTAGAACGGGCACGGCTTGGCGAGGAAGAGCGCAAACAGGAAGGAGATCGCCCCGAGCGCCTTCTCGCCGCCGGAGAGAAGCGTAAGCCGCGTGATTCGCTTCCCGGCCGGACGGAGCTCGACCTCGACCCCTGCCTCCGGCTCCTCTGCCCCTTCCTCGGGCTCGACGAGGCGAAGACGGCCTTCGCCGCCCGGGAACAACGTCGCGGCGACCTCCTCGAAGTTTGCGGCGACTGCGGAGAACGTCTCGTCGAACCGGCGCCGCACCGTCTCCGCCAGCTCGTCACGCAGCGCCTCCAGCTCGCGAAGCGATTCCTCGAGATCCACGCGTTGCGTGGAGAGCTCCTCGAGCCGCTCCTTCTCGGCCTCGTACTCCTCCTTCGCGAGCGGGTTGACCTTCCCGAGCGCCTCCCTGCGCGACTCGAGCCTCGTGATCCGCGCCTCGAGCTCATCCCGGTCCCCCGCCGGCTCGGTCGCAGGCTCGTCCGTGGCGGCGTCGTCCGCACCGGCCGCGCGCGCCTCGTCGAGTCTCCGCCTGGCCTCGACCGCCTCACCCTCCAGCCGGGCGAGCTCGACCTCGACCCCGGTGAGTCGCTCCGACGCTCCTTCGGCCTCTTGGCGGAGCTCGACCTCGGCGGCCCCGAGACGTCGTAGCTCGGCGCCGAGCTGCGACGCGCGCTCCGCGCCGACGTCGGCGCGCGCCCGGACGGGTGCCTCGAGGCGCTCGGCCAGCGACGACGCTCGTCGCACCGACTCGTCGAGCATGCCGGCGGCGCCCACGAGCCGCCGCAGCAGGTCGACGTCGAGTCGGGACGCCCTCGGCGCGCGCTCGCGCAGCGCAGCCTCGCTCGTCCGGGCCGCGTCCGCAGCCGCGCGCGCGCGCCCGGCGCAAGCCTCGGACTCGGCGAGCGCCTCCGCGGCCTCCGCGGCCAGCTCGGCCAGCGGCCTGCCCTCGCCCGCCGAGACGACGATGGGCGCGCCCCCGAGCCGCGCGAGCACGACCTCGGCCTCCGCTGCACGGCGACCGGCCTCGACGGCCTCGCGGCGGGCGTCCGACTCGACCGCGCTGCGCCGCCGGAGCTCGTCCCCGAGCTCGGCGGAGCGGCGTGCGCCGGCGGCGAGCTTCGCATTGACGGGCGCCTCGATCCGCGTCACCGCGTCGATCGCGCGGACCGTGTGCTCCGCGACGGCTCCCGCGACGTGTGCGAGCCGGCCGAGCACGTCGGCGTCGAGCGATTGCGTGCGGAGATGCGCAACCTCCCGGTACGCGATCTCTGCAGCCTCGGCCCGGACCGCCGCCTCCTCGGCCTCGCGGGTCGCAGCGGTGACACGTGCATCGAGCTCGTCGGCCTCGTCCGCGAGCGCGCGCCTCCGCCCCTCGAGCTCGAGCAGCATCGCCTCGCCCGTCTGTCCTGCGAACCAGAGCTCTCCGCGGTCGGCGTCGTAGCCGTGGCCCTCGCGGGTCACGACGGTGCCCGTCCGCGCGTCGAGCAGCTGCTCCGCGTCGACGAGCCAGACGCCATCGAGCAGCCGCAGCGTCTCGTCGTCGCCCGCGAGCTGTTCGGCAAGCCGTCGCGCACCCGGGACGGGTGGATCGTCCGCCCGAGGTCGATCGGCCGCCACGAGGACGTCGAGCCGCCCGAGGCCGGCGGCACGTGCCCGTTCGAGCAGCGCGAGGCCCGCCTCGGGGTCGGCGGCGAGCAGCGCGGAAGCGTGCGACGCGAGCGCGGCGGCGACCGCCGCCTCGAGGCCGCTCTCGACCTCGAGCCCCTGGAGCGCCAGCCGTGCGCCCTCGGCGGCCAGGGCGCGGGCGGCCGGCGCGATTCCCTCCCGCTGCTCGAGCGAGCGCTCGAGGGCCGCCAGCCGGTCGCGTGCCGCGCGCGCGCGCTCGGCGAGATCGTCCCGCTCTGTCGCTGCGACCCGAGCCTCGGCGGCGGCCTCGTTCGCGCTGGTCTCCAGCTCGGCCGGCACCGGACGACCTTCTCGTGCGTGCGCCCGTGCCGTCTCGTGCTGCTGCGCGAGCTCACGCGAGAGCTCGGTGGCGCGCTCGTGCCGGGCCCGCAGCCGCTCGCGGGCGGCACCGAGCGCGACCAGCGTGCGGTTGGCCTCGCCCGAGCCGCCGGTCAGCTCGCCAAGGCCGCGATCGACTGACTCGCGCGCTGCGCGCGCCGCGTCGAGCCGGCACTCCGCCTCGACCGCGGCCGCGCGCTCGGCGGCCGCGAGCAGTGCCTGGGCGTGGCGCGCCCGCTCGGCGATCCTCCCGCTCTCGGTGGCAGCATCGCGCGCCGCGGCGGCCGCCTCGCGGGACGCGTCCTCGAGAGCACGCACCGCCTGGTCGGAACGGATCGCCAGCGCACGCTCCGCGTCCGCGAGGTCCTCGCCGAGCCGTGCCGAAAGGGCGACGAGCGACTCCGAGCGAACGGCCAGGCGCTCGCCCGCGCCCTGCAGCCGGTACAGCGCGCCGAGCGCGCCCTCGCGCGCGCCGGCGGCGTCCGACAGCTCGACCTCCGCCGCCTCCCGCTCACCGAGAACCGACGACAGCCGCTCCTGCGTCGTCCGGCGCGCGAGCGCGGCCGCGCTTCGCCGTGCGTCGGCCTCGGCTCTGCGCTCCTCCAGCGCTGCGAGGTCGAGCGATGCGACACGTGCGCGCAGCGTCGCGATCTCCCCGACGAGCTTTTCCGCACGCTCGGCCGCGGTCGCCTGGAGCGCCAGCGGCCGCAGCCGCTTCCGCACCTCCTCCTCGACGTCGCGGGCGCGCTCGACCTGTGTCGCGACCCGGGCGAGCTTCAGCTCGGCGCGATGGCGCCGCCGCTTGAACTTCCCGAGCCCCGCAGCCTCCTCGACGAGCGCGCGCCGGTCCTCCGGCTTGGAGGCGAGGACCGCGTCGACCTTCCCCTGGGAGACGATCGAATGCATCGTCCCGCCCAGGCCGACGTCCGCAAGCAGCTCGACGAGATCGGTGCGGCGAACCGGGGTGCGGTTGACGAGGTATTGACCCTCGCCCCCTCGGACGAGTCGCCGCGCGATCGATACCTCGCTGAAGTCGAGCTCCTCGCCGAACCCGCCGTCCTCGTTGTCGAACACGAGCTCGACCTCGCAGTGGTCGGCCGCGGGCCGTGTCGCCGAGCCGCCGAAGAGGACGTCGTCGGGCCTGTCGGCGCGGAGCTCGGACGGTGTGAGCGACCCGGCGGCCCACACGATCGCGTCGGAGACGTTCGACTTGCCGGACCCGTTGGGACCGACCACGACGGCGACGCCCGGCTCGAGGGAGACCTCGACGGAGTCCGGGAACGACTTGAAGCCGCGCAGCTTGATGGAGCGCAGGTGCACCGGGCGGGAAGTATCGTCGCCGCGGCGGACGGCGATCAGGCTTCGGCCTGAGGAACCTGAAGCGTCGCGAGCGCCTGCGCGGCAGCTTCCTGCTCCGCGGCCTTCTTCGTCGAGCCCCGCCCAACTCCGAGCCGCTCGCCGTCGATCAGGGCCGCGCAGACGAACCGCCTTTCGTGCGGCGGCCCCTCCACGGCGAGCACGTCGTACTGGACAACGCGGCCGGTCCGCGCGAGCGCCTCCTGGAGCTCGGTCTTCGCGTCGACGTGCCCGGTGCTCGCGAACTCGATCCGCTCGTCGAACGCATCGACGACCGCTACCTCGACCGCCTCGAAGCCGTGCTCGAGGTAGACGGCCGCGATCGCCGCCTCCAGGAGCGCCGCGAGGACGTTGCGGCTGAGTGAGATGCGGTGCAGCTCGGGGCCTGGGATGTCCTGGGCTCGCTGGACGAGCACGCCGCCGAGGTCGAGGTCCTGCGCAACCGTGGCACAGCTGTGTCGCGAGACGACGTGCGCGCGAATCTTGGCGAGGCGCCCCTCGGACGCATCGGGAAAGCGGTCGTAGAGCGCGCGGGCGATCGCAAGCTCGAGCACGGAGTCGCCGAGAAACTCCAGGCGCTCGTACGAGGAGGCCCGGTCCGGCGCCCAGGAGGTGTGCGTGAAGACGTGTTCTCGGCGCTCGAGGGGAAGGGTGTCGATCAGGTGCGCGAGCGACCCGCCGCCCTTCCCCTCAGGCACCTCACTGATGCTGGACGACGTAGTCGACCGCCTGCCCGACCGTCGTCAGCTTCTGCGCATCCTCGTCCGGGATCTTGATGCCGAATTGATCCTCGAGCTCCATGATCAGCTCGACCAGATCGAGCGAGTCGGCGTCGAGGTCGTCCTGGAACGACGCCTCGCTCGTGATCTCGCCCTCGTCGACGCCGAGCTGCTCGTGGAGCGCCGACTTGACGCGTTCGAAGACCTCATCGCGGGAAAGTGCCACTCTCGAACCTCACTGGTCGATATCAGGGGTGGATTGAGCGCACGACTCTAACACTCGTTGCCCCGGTAACCGTCGTTTCTCACGACGCTGCGGCGGTCGACGTCGGCGCCGCGGTCGGGAGGCGCTCCGCCAACCGCTCGACGAGGCGATGCTCGACTCCACGGGCTGCCATCCGGGTCGCATTGGCGATCGCCACATGGGAGCTCGAGCCGTGCGCGATCACGACCAGGCCCCGCAGTCCGAGCAGGTATCCGCCGCCGTACGTCTCGGGGTCGAGCCGCGACCGCAGCTCCCGCGCTGCCGGTCTGATCAAAAGGCCGCCGACCCGCCCCCTGGCCGACGCTCGAATCTCGTCGCGCAGCGCGCGGAGCACGCTCCCGATCGTGCCTTCGAGCGTCTTCAAGGCGACGTTGCCCGTGAACCCGTCGCAGACGACGACGTCTGCCTCGCCCTCGAGCAGGGCCCGGCCCTCGACGTTCCCGCCGAAGCGGAGGCCCGACGCCTCGAGCAGCACATGCGCCTCGAGCGTCAGCTGGTTGCCCTTCTCTGCTTCCTCGCCGATCGAGAGCAGTCGGACCGACGGGTCGGCGACGTCGAGGAGCTCCTGGGCGAAGACCGTGCCCATGTGGCCGAACTGGACGAGATGCTCGGGCCGTGCATCGGCATTCGCGCCGGCGTCGATGAGCACCGTCGGGCCCTTGCGGCCGGGGATCACGATCGCGATGCCCGGGCGATGGACACCGGGGAGGCGCCGCACGTGCAGTAGCGAGGCTGCGAGCACCGCGCCGGTATTGCCGGCGGAGACCACCGCCGCAGCGTCACCGTCCCCGACCGCGCGCACGGCGCGGACGAGCGACGAGTCGGGCTTTGCGCGCACCGCTTCGGCCGGCTTGTCGCTCATCGCGATCCCATCGCTGCACGGCACGAGCTCGAGCCCGGCGGCACCCAGCGCGTCGGGGCCGAACAGGATCGGCGTGATCGCGTCCGAGGCCGCCTCGACGGCGCCCGCGACAACCTCCTCCGGCGCGTGGTCGCCCCCGAGGGCATCGACCGCGACGCGCGTCGCCATGGGGCTAATGCCCTTTCGGGTGATGTTGCCTCGACCGCATTGCCTGAAGGGGCACTAGGGAGCCGGCGCGCGGAGCGGGGAGACCTCGCGTCCGCGGTACGTCTTGCACGTCGGGCAGACGCGGTGGGACTGCTTCGGCGCGCCGCAGTTCTCGCAGGTCGAGACGCGCGGGGCGGAGACGCCGTGCTGCGCCCGACGCTTGTCGCGGCGTGCCTTCGAGGTCTTACGCTTCGGAACGGCCATGAGCGGCCGCGGAGTTTACCTGTTCGCAAGCAGGATTCAGCAGAAGGGGAATCTGCGCTCCACACCTCAGACTCCGTTCAGCTGTCGTCAGCCACGTCCCCACGGAGCGCCTCGAGGGCTGCCCAGCGTGGATCGAGCCCGACCTCCTCGTGCGCGTGTGGTTCGTCGTTCAGGTTCTTGCCGCAGACGGGGCAGAGCCCCGCGCAGTCGGGTCGGCACAGGATCGGGTCCGGGAGGCCCAGGGCGACCTGGTCGTGCGCCCACGCACCGACGCCGAGCTCCCCGTCGACGACGTACTCCGACCGGAGCTCGTCGGCGGCCTCGGGGTCGGCTGACTCGTACTCCTGCGCATCGACGACGACGTCGACTGCGGCCGCGTCGAGGCAGCGCATGCAGGGTCCCCCGACGCGCGTCGCGAAGCGCAGACGGAACACGTCGCCGCTCTGCGCCCGCTGGACCACGAGCTCCGCGGGAACGACAGAAGGCGTCGGCTCGTAGGTCGCACCGCCGAGCGTGAGCGACCCGAGGTCGAGCTCGAGCTGCTCACGCTGTTCCTGGCCGGGGCGGAGCCGGAGGTTTCGCAACGAGAATCGGGTCACGCCGCGAGGGTAGCGCGGGCGCGCGATTCGTCAGCATGGCGTCAAGAGCAGGTGAAACTTCGGTAATCCGGGTGAATCTTCCGTTAGGAGAGGTTCGAACGGCCCGGTCCCGGGCTAGTTCTGTGTCGTCATCTCCGAGAAAGGACGACTGATGCGCAGGACACGAACAACGCTTCTCGCCAGGACGATCGTCGTAGCGGCGCTTGCGTCCGCCGCGACCGTCCTCGCGCTCCCCGGCGGCGGCGGCGCGGCGTCACAGGACAAGCCCGCGAACACGACCGAGCCCCGGATCACTGGCACGGCGTCGGTCGGCTCGACGCTATCCGCGACCACCGGCTCCTGGACGGGCAACCCGACCGGCTTCGCCTTCCAGTGGGTCCGCTGCCCGCAGGGCGGCGGCCGTTCCGATGGCTCCGACTGCGCCTCGATCGGCGGCGCGACGACCTCGAAGTACGTCGTCGCGGCGGCCGACGTCGACCATCGGCTCCGTGTGCGGGTGACCGCGGCGAACGCGGACGGCCAGCAGACCGTTGCGTCGAACGCGACGGCGCGGGTCCGGCAGCCGGACGCAGGCCGGCCGGTGAACGTCGCGATACCGACGCTCAGCGGGACCCCCGCTCAGGGCCAGGCGCTCCACGTCGCTCCGGGCACGTGGAACGGCCGGCAGCCGATCACGTACACGTTCCGTTGGCTCCGCTGCGACGGCGCCGGCAACAACTGCGTGATCCAGTCCGGCTTCACCGATGACAGCTACGTCCTCCGCGAGGGCGACGTCGGCAAGACGATCCGCGCCCGCGTGATCGCCCGGAACAGCCAGGGTGAGGGCAGTCGGCTGAGCTCGCAGAGCGCGGTCGTGCAGGGCCCGCAGGGACCCTCGGGCGTGATCACCCTCCCGAACGGCGAGAAGTCGATCCCCGTGACGAGCGTTCCGTCGAACGAGCGGCTCGTGATCGACCAGGTGACGTTCTCGCCGAGCCCGATCCGCTCGCGCACGGAGCCGATCACGGTGCGGGTCAAGGTGAAGGACACGCGCGGCTTCGTCGTCCGCGACGCGCAGGTGTTCCTTCGCTCGACGCCGCTCGTGACCCGGAACGCGCAGGAGCAGAAGACGGGTCAGGACGGATGGCTGCAGCTGACCGTGACGCCCGAGCGTGACTTCCCCGCGCTCCGGCCCGCGTACTCGGTGCAGTTCTTCGTCAAGGCGTCACGGCAGGGCGACCCCGAGCTGGCCGGTGTCGCCGGCTACCGGCTCGTGCAGGTGCCGCTCGGCTGAGGCGAGCCGCAGGAACCGACGAAGCGACATGGTGTGGGCGCCGTGACCGGCGCCCACATCGTGTCGGCTAGTGGTAGCTCTCGACGTCCGCGACGCTGCCGTCACGGTCGACCGGGCCGATGCCCGCGACCACGGTCTCCTGCGAGCGCTCGTGGAGCCGCTCGCGGCCACGCCGGACGGCACCGAGGAACTTGTCGAGGTTGACCTCGAGCGTCGAGAGGATGCCGTCGGCCCAGTCCTCCATCTCGAGCCGCGTCTCGCGGGCGCCTCTACGCGCTTCCTCGACGATCTCCTGGGACTGTCTCTCGGCGAGCTTCACGATCTCCGTCTGCGAGGCCTCGCGCACCGCCTGCTCGCGCGCCTCGCCGATCAGGCGGTCGCACTCACGCTTCGCCTCGGCGAGCATCTCCTGCCGTTCCTTCACGATCCACCGTGCCTGCTTGATCTCCTCGGGGATCGTCGCGCGCATCTGGTCGAGGATGTCGTAGATCTCCTCGCGGTCGATACGCACCTGATCGGTGAGGGGAACCGCCTTCGCGTTGTGCACGAGGTCGTCGAGCTTGTCGATGAGTACGAGGACGTCCATGGGTGGGATGGTACTCGCGATGCCGGATTGCGGGAGGCGGCGTGCTTGTCGCGGATGTGCGGCGGTCGTCGAGCCGCGCCCGTCCGATTCTGCCTGGAAGAACGCCGGCTCGCGGCCGGCCATGTCAATCCTGCGGACTGAGCGGGGCCCCCGGCCGTCCGTTCGGGTACAGCTCGCGAAAACGCGCCGCGACCGCAGGCGTGACGAGCTCGGCGACGTTCCCGCCGAACGACGCGATCTCCTTGACGCCGCTCGACGAGACGAACGCGTATTGCGGGCTCGACATGACGTACATCGTCTCGACCTCGGGGGCGAGCAGGTGGTTGAGCCGGTTCATCTGGAACTCCCACTCGAAGTCCGCGATCACGCGCAGGCCCTTGACCATCGTGCGGGCGCCGTGCTTGCGCGCGAAGTCGACGACGAGCTGGCTGAACACGTCGACGACGACGTTGTCCAGCTCGGACAGGGCGTCCTCCAGGAAGGCGACACGCTCCTCCACGGTGAACAGCGTCTGCTTGTGCAGCGGTTCGCGGACGACGCCGACCACGACCGAGTCGAAGATCGCCGCAGCGCGCCGGATCACGTCGACGTGCCCCAGGGTGACGGGGTCGAACGTGCCGGGGTTGATCGCGACGATCGGCTGGCGGTCGGTCATGGCGCGAAGAGCGTGAGACGGGCGGAACCGTACCGCCGGCTGGTGACCAGGTCGAGAGGAAGCTGCGGCTCGACGCGCACGCTCGTCTCGACGACGGCGAGCCCCGACGGCGCGACGACCGATGGGAGCAGAGCGGCGAGCTCGGCCTGGACGGACTCCCACCGCTCGTACGGCGGGTCGGCGAGCACGAGGTCGTGGCGCGCCCCGGCGGCCACCTCGCCGCGCAGGAACGCCGCCGCGTCGCGCTGGACGACGCGGCCGCCCTGGAGACCAAGCTGCTCGAGGTTGCGCCGGATCACGCGGCATGCGGCCGGATCGGTCTCCGCGAACACGCAACGCGCGGCGCCGCGCGACAGAGCCTCGACGCCGAGCGCGCCGGAGCCTGCGTAGAGGTCGAGCACGGAGGCGCCGTCCACGGGGCCAACGAGGTCGAACAGCGCCTCGCGCACCCGGTCCCCCGTCGGACGCGTATGCGCTCCCTTCGGCGCGGCGATCCGCCGGCCCCGATGGGTCCCCGCGATGATCCGCATGGGCCGCACGATACGGCGCGTCCGTCGGGCCGGACAACGCTAGTTGCAGTCTGCAACTTGCAGCTCCCCGCGCGGAGAGTCAGGACTCGCCCACGTGCGCGGCCTCGCCGAGCAACCGATCGACGGCGTCGGCGAGGAGCGGGTCGTCGGCAACCTCGCCCGCAAGCTCCTTCGCCTGCTCGAGCAGGTCTCGATCGGCGCGCAGGCGCGTGAACCGGAGGTCGGTGAGGCCGGACTGCCGGGCGCCGACGAGCTGTCCCTCGCCACGGATCTCGAGGTCGCGCTCTGCGAGCTCGAACCCGTCGGTCGTCGACACCATCGCCTCGAGGCGCTCGAGAGCGTCCTCCGAAAGCTCGTCGGGCGCACGTGAGACGAGGAGGCAGTACGACTGCTCGGCGCCGCGACCCACGCGGCCACGGAGCTGGTGGAGCTGGGCGAGTCCGAACCGGTCGGCCTCCTGGACGATCATGATCGTCGCGTTGGGCACGTCGACGCCGACCTCGATGACGGTCGTCGCCACGAGGACGTCGAGCTCGCCGGCCTTGAACGCTGCCATCACCGCCCTCCGCTCGCCGGTCTTCAGCCGGCCGTGGACGCAGCCGACCCGGTAGCCCTGGAGCTCGTGGCGGCGAAGGCGAGCCGCCTCGTCCTCGGCGGCCCGCGCGAGGGTCGTCTCCGAGCCCTCGACGAGCGGGCAGACGACATAGGCTTGCCGCCCGTCGTCGAGATGGCGGCGCAGGCGCGAGTACGCCTCGGAGCTCCGCTCCTCCGTCACCCATGCCGTGACGACGGGCTTCCGGTTCGCGGGAGGGGCCGCGAGCTCGGACACGGAGAGGTCGCCGTAGACGGTGAGCGCGAGCGTACGCGGGATCGGCGTCGCGGTCATGTGGAGGACATGCGGGCTCCGCCCTTCGACGAGCGCCGCGCGCTGCTCGACGCCAAAGCGGTGCTGCTCGTCGACGACCGCGACCGCGAGGTCGGCGAACTCGACCTCGCGCTGGATCAGCGCGTGCGTCCCCACCGCGATCCCCACGTCGCCGGAGGCGACGAGCTGGTGGGTCGCGCGCCGCTCCTTCGCCGTGATGCTCGACGTGAGCAACGCGACCCGGACGCCCAGCTCGGCGCAGAGCCCTTCGATCGTGAGGAAGTGCTGCTCCGCGAGCGTCTCGGTCGGCGCCATCAACGCTCCCTGTCGGCCCGCCTCGACCGCGCGGAGGAGCGTGTACAGCGCCACCGCGGTCTTGCCAGAGCCCACGTCGCCCTGCAGCAGACGCTGCATCGGGGTGGCGCGTGCGAGGTCGGCGTCGATCTCCGCAAGCGAGTGCTCCTGCGCCTGCGTCAGCGTGAACGGGAGAACGTCGCGATACCGCGCCGCGAGCTCGCCTGGCGGCGGGAGCGGCTCCGCGACCAGCGTCTCGCGCTCGGTGGCACGGCGCTTCAACGCGAGCTGGAGGACGAGGAGCTCGTCGAGCGCGAGCCGGCGGCGAGCGTGCTCGGCGTCGGCCTCCGAGCGCGGCCGGTGCAATGCGACGAGCGCGTCGCCGCGAAGCGGGAGCGCCGACGCGGCCCGTACGGCCGCCGGGAGTGGCTCCCCCCCGGCCCGGGCGTGGACGAGGGCCTGGTCGGTCAGGCCGCGAAGCGTCTTCTGCGCGAGGTCCACCGTGGCCGGGTACACGGGCGCGAAATCCGCGGTCTGCGCGGTGTCGCCGATGTCGTAGGAGGAGACCTGGAAGCCGTAGCGGTTCCGCTTCCCGCGCAGACGCAGCCGCGTCCCCGGGGTGAGCTGCGTCTCGAGCCACGGCTGGTTGAACCACGTCGCGCGGATCTCGCCGGTCTCGTCCGTGACGTGCGCGGTGAGGATGTGGAGCCGGCCGCGTCGCCGTCCCGAGACCCGCCGGACGACGACCTCGAGCACCGCCTCGTCCTCCCCGAACAACGCCCCGATCGTCCGCTCCTCGGCCGCCGACTCGTAACGCCGCGGCCGATGCGCCAGCAGATCGCCCACGGTCTCGATCCCGAGACGCCCGAGCTTGCGGCGCACCGCCGGCCCGACACCGGTCAGCGTCTCGACCGCGAGCTCGAGCACCTCGGGTCGTGGCACGGCCCCGGTCCGCGGGAGGCGTGCAGGCGGGTCCGCCCCGCCGAAGCCGGCAGGCAGCCGGGTGCGGGAGCTCGCAGCGGGCACCGTTGCGAGTGTACGAGCCGGTCCGGCGGGCGGAGCCGGGCTTCGCCCGGCGGGAGCCCGCCGGTCGGTGGCGTCAGGAGTCCTGGAACCAGAAGAAGCCGACGGCGCCGGGACCGGTGTGCGCGCCGACGACGGCGCCGAGGAGCTGCACGAGGTCGACGGTCGCCTCCGGCCGAGTCTTCGAGACGAGGTCGGTGAGGACGTCGATCCACTCGGGTGCGTTCGCGTGGGCAATCGCCGTGTGCAAGCCCTCGCGATCCTCCGTGTCCTCCGTGAAGAGGCGCGCGAACTCCTCGAGCGCTTTCTGGCGGCCGCGCACCCGGCCGACGGGCTCGACCACGCCGTGGCGGATCTCGAGGATCGGCTTGACGTTCAGGAGCGAGCCGGCGAGCGCCTGGGCCTTGCCGATGCGCCCGCCCTTCTGCAGGTATTCCAGGGTCGCCGTCGTGAACACGACCCGGTTCGATCCCTCGAAGCGCGCGACGAGCTCCTCCACCTCCTCGTCGGTCGTCCCTTCTGCGAGCCTGCGGTCGATCGCCTCCGCGAGGAGCCCACAGGCAAGTGACGCCGTGCCGGTGTCGACGACGCGCACGATTCCGCCGCCGAGCTCCTCCGCCGCGCGCCGGGCGGACTCGCAGGTCCCGGACAGCTTCGCGGAGAGGTGCAGCGACCAGATTCGCTCGTACCCGGCGTCGCGCAGCTCCCGGTAGCAGGCGAGGAAGTCCTCGGGCGTGGGCTGTGACGTCGTCGGCAGCGTCGACGACGACGTCAGCCGCTCGTAGAACTCCGCAGGCGCAATGTCTACGTGGTCGCGCAGCGGCACGCCGTCGAAGAGGACGTACAGCGGCACGATCCGCATGTTGGGGTGGCGCTCGTGGGCGTCGAGGAAGTCCGAGGTCGAGTCGAGCACGATCGCCGTGCTCTCGCGCGTGCGCTCCACGCGAGGACACTAACCGGCGTCGTGCGCGACCGCGGCCCCGCGGATCGCTGAGGCCAAGGCCTCGATCGGCCCGCCCTTCTCGAGGAGGCCGACTGCACCGGCGCGGAGGACCTCGTCGCGTTCCTCCACGGTCGCCTCGGCCGTGAGGCACAGGACCGCCGCGCCGGACGACGCGATCACCGCTCGCGTGGCCGCGGCGCCGTCGATTCCGGGCAGCCGGTAGTCCATCAGCACGACGTCTGCGCGTAGCCGAGTGGCCGCGTCGGCGGCCTCGTCTCCCGAGCCGACCGCGCCGACGACCTCCAGCTCGGGCTGCAGGCCGAGCAACAGCTCGAGCGAGGAGCGGTACACGTCGTTGTCCTCGACGAGCAGCAGGCGGACGGCCATGGCTACTCGGCGGAGAGGAGCAGCGGATAGTGCGGCTGCCCGCCCCACTGGACGTCGAGCTCGAGATCGCCGGCCCGGTCGGCGTACCGCGCGGCGATCTCCTCCGCCTCGGGCGCTCCGTCGCCGCAGAGCACCTGGACGAAGGAGTGGCCGTCTGTCGCGAAGCGCTCGACGAGCGCATCCAGGACCGTCCAGATGTCGGCGCCGGTCACGAACGCGCTCCCGTCGACGAGGGCGAGGAACTCGCCCTCGGTCACGGCGACGCCGTCGACCGTCGCGCTGCGCGACGCGCGGGTGATCTCCGCCGCGTCGACGCCGGCGAGCGCCGTGCGCATCGCCTTCTCGTTCTCGTCGATCTCGGCGTCCGGATCGAACGTCAGCGCGGCGGCGATGCCTTCCGGAATCGAGGCAGTCGAGATCACCCTGACGTCCTTCGTCGACTCCTCCGCGGCGCGCTCGGCCGCGAGCCGGATGTTCGGGTCGTTCGGGAGCACGATCACGTCCTCGGCGTTCACCGCCGTGATCGCCTCGAGGAGCTGGCCGACGGACGGGTTCGCGGTCGCTCCCCCGTCGACGACGATCCACGCACCCTCGGCACGAAGGATCTCGCGGTTGCCGGCACCCTGGGCAACCGCGACGAGCGCGCTCGTCGCCGGCGGCGCCGTCGCCGCCGCCTGGAGCTGCGCGAGCCACCGCTCCCGTTCGGCGGTCTGGCTGTGCATGTCCGAGACCTCGATCCGCGCGGGATCGACGACACCAACCGCGCGGCCGAGCTCGAGCACGTGCTCCGGCTCGTCGGTGTGGACGTGGACCTTGGCCACCGAGGGGTCGCCGGTCACGAGCAGGGAGTCACCGAGAGGCTCGAGCGCCCCGTGGAGAACGCCGAGGTCGAGCTCCTGGCCCTCGATGACGAAGGTCGTGCAGTAGCGATGGAGCGATTCCTCCTGGTGGATCGACTCCTCCGTCAGCTCCCCGACCACGTCGGGCACATCGGGGAGCGGTTCCCCGGTCAGCTCGTGGAGCACCCCACGCGCAAGCTCGACGAGCCCCGCCCCGCCCGCGTCGACGACTCCTGCATCGCGGAGCGTGTCGAGCAGCTCGGGTGTGCGGGCGACCGCGTCGTCTCCGCGTGCGACTGCGCGTCCGAGCGCTTCCGGGAAAGACGACCCGGACGTCTCCGGTCGCTCGGCCTGCTCCGCCATCTCGCGGACGACGGTCAGCATCGTCCCCTCCACGGGATGCGTCACCGCCTCGTATGCCGCCGTCGTTCCGGCCCGGAGGGCCTCTGCAAGCCGCGCTCCGTCGAGCGCACCGTCGCGCGCGAGGATCTGGGCCATGCCCCGCACGATCGTCGAGAGGATCACGCCCGAGTTGCCCTTCGCCTCCATCGTCGCGGCGCGCTGGACCTCGGCGGCGAGCTCCTCGGCCGTCGCGGCCCCCGATCCCTCGAGTGCCTCGACGATCCCACGCACGGTCAACGTGAGGTTCGTGCCGGTGTCCCCGTCGGGAACGGGATAGACGTTGAGCGCGTTGATCCGCCGCCGGTGCCGCTCGAGGTTCTCCAGAGCGGCGCGCGCGAGTCGCGTCGTGCGCTCGAGGTCCACGGGCGCGAGTCTACGCGCGGGACGCCGGTACTCAGCCGGCGGCCGGGCGCGTCAGACGGCCTTGGTGACCTTGCCGGCCTTGAGGCAGCGAGTGCACACGTAGTCGCGCGTGGGCTTGCCGTCGAGCACGAGCCTCACACGCTGGAGGTTCGGCTCGAAGCGCCGCTTCGTGGCGACCATCGAGTGCGAGCGGGAGTTCCCCGTCTTCGGCTTCTTCCCGCAGATGACACAGACCCTGGACATGCGGCCGCGCATGGTAGCGGAGCGAGCGACGGGAGGAGAGGCAGTTGCGACCGCGACCGCAGACGCCTTCAGGGGTGCCCCGCCCGAAGGGCGGGGATCAAGCCGCAGGAATCCGCGCGAGCGGATTCCTGCCTGGCGAGCTGGAATCAGCGCGCCGCTGCAGCGCGGAGGTTGGCGAACAGGTCGGCCATCTCGAGCGCGGTTCGGACGGCCTCGGCGCCTTTCTCGAGCCGTGGCGCTGCCTGGTCGGGCCGGTCGAGCGTGAGGACGCCGAACGAGACCGGCACGCCGGTCTCGATGCCCGCGAGCTGAAGCCCGGACGCCGCCTCGCTCGCGACGTAGTCGAAGTGCGGGGTGTCGCCTCGGATCACGCAGCCGAGCGCGACGATGCACGCGAAGCGACGAGTCTTGGCGAGCGCCATCGCGGCGAGCGGGAGCTCGAACGCACCGGGGACCGGCATCACCGTGATCGAGTCGCGTTCCACGCCGCTCGCCTCGAGCTCGTCGAGCGCGGACGCCAGCAACCCTCCCGTGACCTCGCCGTTGAAGCGACTGACGACGATCCCGACCGAGCGGCGCACCCCACGCGATTCGCCCTCGAGGACGGCATACCCGGGCGGCACGACGAGCTCCCCGGGTGCGTGCTCGCCGGTCGCCTCCACCAGCGTCGGGCTCACCTCGTCGCGCTCCTCTGCCGGCGCGACCTCGGCCGCAGGCTGCTCGTCGGCGGCGGAAGGCTCGTCCGCGTCCGGCGCGAGCTCGGGTGGCACGACCGGCTCCGGCTCGTCGACCGCGACGTCGTCCCCGTCGAAGGCCGTCGCGGGATCAGGGCCCTCGGGCGGGTCCTCGAGCTGCGCGCTCGGCCAGCCGCCGAGGACGTTCTCGCTCGCGCGCTCGAGGTCGTCGCCCTCCCAGGCGCGCTGCTCGTCGTCCGGTTCAGGCCCGTCGCTCGGGTTCATCGCCACCGTCCTCAGGATTCGTCGTGGCCGTAACGCTCGCCCTGGTGGTGGAGCTTGCGGCCGATCGTGTGCCCCAGCTTGTCCCGCTTGGTCTCGAGATACTCGCGGTTGTCGTCGTTCGGCTCGACCTCGATCGGCTCCTGCGAGACGACTTCGAGCCCGAACCCGCTGATGCCCGAGATCTTCTTCGGGTTGTTGGTCAACACGCGGATCGTGGTCAGGCCGAGGTCGGCGAGGATCTGCGACCCGATCCCGTACTCGCGGGCGTCGGCCTTGAAGCCGAGCTCGATGTTCGCCTCGACCGTGTCCAGCCCCTGCTCCTGGAGCTCGTAGGCGCGCAGCTTGTTGAGCAGCCCGATGCCCCGGCCCTCCTGGGCGAGGTAGAGGAGCACCCCCTCGCCCTCCTGCTCGATCCGCGCGAGCGCCTGTTCGAGCTGCTCACCGCAGTCGCAGCGACGCGAGTGGAAGACGTCGCCGGTCAGGCACTCCGAGTGGACGCGGACGAGGATGTCCTCCTTCCCCTCGACATCGCCCTTCACGAGCGCGATGTGCTGCTTGCCCGTCAGCGTCTCACGGTAGGCGACCGCCTGGAAGTCTCCGTAGTCGGTCGGTAGCCGCACCGAGACGACGCGCTCGACGAGCTTCTCCGTCCGCCGGCGGTACTCGATCAGGTCGGCGACCGTGACGAGCTTGAGCCCGTGCCGCTCGCAGAACTCGACGAGGTCCGGCACGCGGGCCATCGTCCCGTCGTCCTTCATGATCTCGCAGACGACGCCGGCAGGCGCGAGACCCGCCAGTCGCGCCAGGTCGACGGCAGCCTCGGTCTGTCCGGAGCGCTTCAACACACCTCCGGGACGAGCGCGGAGCGGGAAGATATGACCCGGCTGGACGAGGTCCTTGGCGCTCGACGTGGGGTCAACGGCCACCTGAATCGTGTGCGCCCGGTCGGCGGCGGAGATTCCAGTGGAGACACCGTCGCGAGCCTCGATCGTGATCGTGAACGCCGTCCCGAACTGGGCCTCGTTCTGGTCGGTCATCTGCCGCAGACCGAGCTCCTCGCAGCGCTCCGGCGTGAGGCAGAGGCAGATCAGGCCCCGGCCGTGCATCGCCATGAAGTTGACCGCGTCCGGCGTCACGAACTGCGCCGCGATCGTGAGGTCGCCCTCGTTCTCGCGGTCGACGTCGTCGGCGACGACGACGAACCGGCCCGCCCGGATCTCCTCGATCGCCTCCTCGATCGAGGCGAACGGGCTCGTCTCGGGTTTGGTCGTCGTGCTCACGGAGCCAATCGTAGCCCCGCTCACCGGCGGTTCAGCAGCCTCTCGACGTACTTCGCGAGGACGTCGACCTCGAGGTTCACGGGTGTGCCGGGCTCGAGTGCGCCGAGCGTGGTGGCCTCGAGCGTGTGGGGGACGAGCGCGATCGAGAACGTCTCGCCATCCAGGCCGGCCACGGTGAGCGACACACCGTCCACGGTGATCGAGCCCTTCTCCACGCAGTACCGCAGGACGCTCTCGGCGACGCCGATCGTGAGCCGGGCGCCATCGCCCTCCTCCTCCAGCGAGGCGACCGTGCCGAGATCGTCGACGTGACCCTGGACGATGTGCCCTCCGAGCGGCTCCCCCGCTCGGAGCGCCGGCTCGACGTTGACCCGGTCGCCGGGCGCGAGCCGGGCGACCGTCGTACGCGCGAGCGTCTCGGGGACCGCGTGGAACCGGATCGTCCCGTCGGCCACTTCCTCGGCCGTGAGGCACACGCCTGCGATCGAGACCGAGTCCCCGACCGCGAGCCTCGTCGCCGTGTCGGGCGCCTCGACGCGCAGCGTCAGCCCGTCGTCGTCGCCCTCGACGCCGACCACGCGACCCACCTCGCGCACGATCCCCGTGAACATCTGGCCCCCGAGGCTACCCGCGGTGTCCGACTCGAAGTCGGACACGAGCCGTCAGGCCTCCCGCAGACGCCAACCGAGCAGGAGGTCTTCGCCGACGAGCTCGAGCTCGGGCTCGCCCAGATCGAGGGGCGCAGGGAGCGGCCCCGTCATCAGCGGCCCTTCGCCGGCGACGACGGGCGCGACGAACACGAGCAGCCGGTCGACCAGCCCCGCCGCGAGAAACGACGTCGCGATCGTCGGGCCGCCTTCCAGCAGGAGCGACTGGACGCCTTCGACGGCGAGCGCCTCGAGCTCCTCGTGCAGGGCTCCGGGCCGAAGCTCCAGCTCGGAGCCCTGCGGCAGCGGGCCGCGTCCGAAGGCGAGCCGCCGCGGCTGCCGCACGACCGGGACGTCGCGCACGTCGAGTCGCGGCGCATCGGCGCGGACCGTGCCCATGCCCACGGCGACCGCGTCGACGGTCGCGCGGAGCTCGTGCACGCGGCGGCGAGCTTCCTCGCCGGTCACCCAGCGGCGGCCCGGGACGGCCACGCGCCCGTCAAGGGTGACCGCGAGCTTCAGGATCACGTGCGGCCGTCCCTGCGAGATCCACGTGCGCCAGGCCTCGTTCTGCCGGCGCGCCTCGGGAAGGTCGAGCAGCTCGACGTCGACGCCTCCCGCACGGAGCCGCTCCGCGCCTCCTCCGGCCTCGGGGTTCGGATCCGCACACCCGGCGACAACCCGTGCGACGCCGGCTTCGAGGATCCGCTCGACGCAGGGTGGGGTCCGCCCGTGATGGGCGCACGGCTCCATCGTCACGAAGAGCGTCCCGCCCCTCGCCGACTCGCCCGCAGCGTCGAGCGTGATCACCTCGGCATGCGGCCCGCCGGCCGGCTCGCTGACGCCCTCACCGGCGATCGAGCCGTCGGCCGCAACGGCGACCGCGCCGACCGTCGGGTTCGGATACCCGCCGCCGGCGTGCGCGGCCGCGAGCTCGAGCGCGCGCTCGAGGCTCATCCCCGCTCCGCCGCCGCCAAAGCCGGCGTCTCCGCCGCTTTCCCGCTACGGCGCCGGCGAAGCCGCCGCCTTCGCTCCGTGACCGGCTCCGTCGAGCCTACGCCGGCTGGGTCGCCTCCGTCGAGCCTACGGCTCATGCCGCCGCGGCGGCGAGCCGCGCGTACGCCTCGGCCGGGTCCCCGGCCGAGAACACGGAGCTTCCCGTGACGAGCAAGGACGCACCCACGTCGCGCAGCGCCCGGACGTTGCCCTCCCCCACGCCACCGTCGACCTGGATCGGGATGTCGACGAGCGCCGCGAGCGTCTCGATCCGACCGAGCGCCTCGGGCATGAACGACTGGCCGCTGTACCCGGGGTGGATGCTCATGCAGAGGACGATGTCGGCGGCGGCCTCGTTCGCGGCCGCGGCGGCCTGCGCGGGCTCCGTCTCCGGGTTGAACGCGATCCCGACCCCGAGGCCGTGCGCCCGCGCCTGCTCCGCGACGCGGTCGGCATCCGGCGCAGCCTCGACGTGGAACGTGACCGAGTCGGCTCCCGACGAGGCGAACTCCTCGAGGTGATGCGCCGGGTCGTCGACCATCAGGTGGCAGTCGAGCCGCCCACCGGCCTCGTGGATCGAGCGCGCGATGGAGCGGAGCACCACCGGCCCCATCGTCACGGGCGGGACGAAGTGCCCGTCGCCGCAGTCGAAGTGAAAGATGCGGCACCCCGCGGCCAGCAGCGCGTCGATCTGCTCTCCGAGCCGGCGGAAGTCTGCCGCATATAGAGAGGGCTCGACCTCCACGCCGTCACGGATCCACTCGCGCCACGCCATGGGTAGATCCTACGAACCGACCGCGGTCGACGAGCTCAGACGACGATCAGGCGGGCGACGAAGAACCCGCTCGTCCCGTGGAGGTGCGGCAGGGTCTGGAGGAATTCCGGACGGTGCGCGGTGCCGGTACTGCGGCCGCTCTTCGGCGAGCGTCCGGTCGAGCGCAACAGTGCCGTCCGCGACGACCGCATCGACGACGTCCTCGGACTCGGCGGCGTTGATCGTGCAGACCGAATACACGACCGTCCCGCCCGTCCGGGTTCGTTCGATTGCCGCACGCAAGAGCGCGAGCTGGAGCTCGGGGAGCGGCGTGGCCCGCCACCGGAGATCGGGCCGCGCAGCGAGCACCCCGAGCCCCGAGCACGGCGCATCGACGAGCGCACGGTCGTAGCCCGCGAGCTCCGGCGATAGCGCTCGCCCGTCCGCGTGCACCACGCGCACGTTCGCCGCTCCGAGCCGCGCTGCGGTTTTACGGAGCGCGGACGCGCGCGCTTCGTCGATCTCGACCGCGTCGACGACGCCCGCGAGCATCGTCGCCTTGCCTCCCGGGGCGGCGCACAGGTCGAGCGTGCGCTCGCCCGGCTGCGACCCCACGACGAGCCCGACGAGCTGCGACGCGCGGCTCTGCGGCCAGATCCGCCCCTCGGCGAGGGCCTGCTCGTCGACCCGGTCGACGACCCAGGCTCCAGGGATCGCAGGATCCGGACGGCCGTCGATCATCCCCCGGACGAGCCGCACCGCGGTCTCCGGCTCCTCGTTCTGAGCCGCCATCAGGGCCCGCGCCTCATCCGCGCCGAGCGCGGCCCACCAGGTCTCCGCGATCCAGTCCGGGTACGAGTGGCGGAGCGCCGCCTCGGCCGGCATTCCGTCGGGCAGGCCCTCGCACAATCCCCTGGCGTCGTCGGCGATACGTCGCATGACGGCGTTCGCGAAGGCCACGGCTCGTTCGAGGCGCGCGCGGCGGACGAGCTCGACGGACTCGTTCACCGCCGCGTAGCGCGGCACGCCGTCCATGAAGGCGATCTGGTACGCACCCAGCCGGAGCGCCGCGAGAACGGGCGGGTCGAGCTTGCGGACGGGGCGCCGGGCGAGCGTCTCGATCACATGGTCGAGCGTCCGCTTCCGCTGGACGGCCCCGTAGGCGAGCCGTCGGGCGAGCGCGCGGTCGCGATCGTCGAGCCGGGCCGACTCCGAGCGAAGTGCGCGGTCGGCGTACGCGTCGTCCTCGAACACGCGCCGCAGCACCTTGAACGCGACCGCCCGGGCGGGCGAGATCTCACTCATCGCAGGCCGCGGCGCCATGCGTCGGCGGACATGCGTCGTCCGCCGTCCGGCTGGAGCTCGAGCACTTCGAACGAGCCGTCGCCGGCCACGCGGGCGCGCCAGACCGTGACGGGGCGGCCCTCGAGCTCGGCGCGCGCGCCGATGTGCGGGCTGAGTGCGCGGACCGTCCGCACGAGCTCCTCCGGCGGCCGGGCGAGATCGAGCATGCGGTCCTCGGGGCGGATCTTCTCGGCGTACGTCGCCTCGCCCGCCTGCGGCGTGAACGACGGCGAGGGATCGGCGAGCACGCGGTCGAGCAGCCTCGTGGCGACCTCGGCGGCCCGTACGAAGACTGCGCCCGCGTCGTCGTCCGACTCCAAGCGAAACGCCTCCTGCACCGCGATCGGGCCCGCGTCGAGCGCCGCGACCGTCTCGTGGATCGTCACCCCGGTCTCGGCGTCACCGGCCATGAGCGCGCGCTCCACGGGCGCTGCGCCTCGCCAGCGCGGGAGGAGCGAAGGATGGACGTTGAGCCACGAGCGCTCGGCGAGCAGCTCCTCGGGGACGAGGAGGCCATAGGCGCAGACGACCACGGTCGGGGCGCCCAGGTCGAGCCCCGCCTGCGGTCGCTCCGGCTGCAGCACGGGGATCCCGAGGCGCTCGGCGACCTCTTTCGCAGGCGACGCGGCGAGCCGCCGGCCCCGACCCGCTCGGGCATCGGGCCGCGTGAGCAGCGACGAGACGTCATGTCGGGTGGCGAGCCGCTCGAGCACGTCCGCACCGAACGGCGCGGTCGCGGCAACAGCGATCCGTGCCACGCCGGAGGCTACCTAAGACTGGAGAACGAGCCTCGGCCTCAGCTGCGAGAGCGCGTCGCGCCGCGACGCGGCCTCGGTCCGATCGAGGAGGAGCACCCCGTCGAGGTGGTCGAGCTCGTGCTGCACGACGCGGGCGTCGATCCCCTCGAGCGAGAGTGCCACAGGCTCGCCGGCAGCGTCGCGCGCGTCGACCTGCACTCGAACGGCCCGTTCGATCGGCACACGGATCGAGCCGAGCGACAGGCAGCCCTCCTCGTCGAGCTCCGTCTCGTCTCCGACCGGGGTGACCACCGGGTTGACGAGGACGCGGTCCTCGCCGTCGAGCGTAGCCACGAAGAAGCGCCGCACGATCCCGATCTGCGTGGCGGCGAGGCCGACGCCGTCGGCGTCGTGCATCAGCTCGACCATCCGCCCGGTGATCCGGGCGAGCTCCTCGTCGAAGGCCTCGACGTCGTCCGCGCGCATGCGCAGGACGGGGTCGCCGTACTGCCTGATCTGGGCGAGCGCGACCTCCTTGCGGACGAGCCGCTCGGCCTCTGCGCGCGCCTCGGCGTCGGTCAGCGGCTCGTCGTGCTCGTGATCGTGCTCGTTGTCGTGCTCGTGGTCGTGCTGGTGGTCGGACACACCGCGATCTTAGCCCTCGCCCGGCCCCGCGAGCACGGCCTGGGTCTGGAGCGTGCGGGAGACGAGGCGACCGTCGTCGTCCGTCACGTCCGTCTGGACGACGACCGTCGTGCGACCCTTGTGGACGAGCTCGGCGCGCGCGGTGACGGCACCCTCCCGGACGGCCACGAGGAAGTTCGTCTTCGCCTCGATGGTCGAGGTCGTCGCGCCCGTCGGCAGGTTCAGGAACGCGAGCGTCGCAGCGGCAGAGTCTGCGAGCGCCATCAGGTAGCCGCCGTGGAGGACTCCGGAGGCGGTGCAGCGCTCCTCCGACCAGGCGCCGCGCAGGGTCACGCCGTCGGGGCCGCCGTCGACAGCCTCGAAGCCGAGCAGGGCCGCGAGGGGCATCGCCTCGCGGATCATCGCCGTGAGCGACTCGTCCATGGGCGAGGTCTACAGCGACTGCGGGTCGACGTCCACCACCGCCGTCAGCCCGTCTCGGCGCATCGTCCGCGCCCCGGCGGCGAGCAGCGCAGACGCCTGGCGCGCGATCGAGCGCGGCTGCGTCGTCTTCGCGACGAGCTGGGCGCGATGGCGCCCGCGGAGCCGGAGGACGGGTGCCGGCCCGAGGAGCTCACCTTCGTGACCGTCGAGCCGGGCGCGCAGCTCCTGCAGCGCGGCGAGCGGCGCGTGCGGGTCGGGCCCGGAGACGAGGATCGAGACGAGGTGCCGGAACGGCGGGTAGCCGAGCGCCTCGCGGCGCTCGAGCTCGCCGGCGAGGAAGCCGGCGACGTCGTGGTTCACGGCGTGCCGCAGGGGCGTCGCGTCCGGCTGGAACGTCTGGACGAGCACTCGCCCCGGCGCGTCGCGGCCGCTCCGTCCCGCGAGCTGCGTGACGAGCTGGAAGGTCCGCTCCTCGGCCCGGAAGTCCGGCAGGCCGAGGCTCGTGTCCGCGTCGACGACCGCCGCAAGCGAGACCCCGGGCACGTGATGCCCCTTCGCCACCATCTGCGTCCCGACGAGCACGGCCCGCTCCGCGGCCCGGAACCGCTCGAACACCTCCCGAGCGGCACCGGGACGGGTCGCGACGTCCGCGTCGAGCCGGAGGCGCTCGAGCTCGGGCAGCTGTCTCGCGAGCTCCGCCTCGAGCCGCTGTGTGCCCGCTCCGATCCGCGCGACCTCGGCGGAGCCGCATTCGGGGCAGGCGGTCGGGACGACCTCGGTGCGCCCGCAGTGGTGACAGCGGAGCGCGCCGTCCGCGTGGAGCGTCAGCGCGACGTCGCAGTGGGGGCAGCGACGCGAGACGCCGCAGGCGCGGCAGTGGACGGCGGGTGCCAGGCCCCGCCGGTTGAGGAGCAGGATCGCCCGACCGCCATGGTCGACGAGCCCGCCGAGCGCCTCGAGCAGCGGTGCAGACAGCGGGTAGCCGGCCTCCCGACGAAGGTCGACGAGCCGCACGCGCGGCATCGGCGCGCCGATCCTCGCACCGAGGGAGCATCGCGGCAGACGCGCCCAGCTCTCGGGTCGCGGGGTCGCGGAGCCGTAGATGGCCACCGCGCCCTCGAGTGCGGCGCGCTTCGCGGCGACCGTGCGCGCGTCGTAGCGGGGGTCGGATTCCTGCTTGTACGCGGCGTCGTGCTCCTCGTCGACGACGATCAGGCCGACGCCGCGCATCGGCGCGAACACGGCCGAACGTGCCCCGACGACGATCCGCGCCTCGCCGCGCGCGATTCGGTCTCGCTCGTCGCGTCGCTCCGCGTCGCCGAGCGACGAATGGACGATCGCGACGAGGTCGCCGAAACGACGCCGGAAACGCCCGACGGTCTGCGGCGCGAGTGCGATCTCGGGAACCAGAACGATCGTTCCCAGCCCACGCGCGAGCGCCGCCGCGCATGCCTGGAGGTACACCTCGGTCTTTCCGCTCCCGGTCGGGCCGTCGAGGAGGATGTGCTCGCCGACTCCCTCGTCGAGCGCCGCGACGATCCGCGCGACCGCGTCCCGCTGGTCGTCCGAGAGCCGCTCCGGCTCGGGCTCGCCCGCGAGCGACTCGCGCAAAGCGGGCGACGGGCGTTCCCCGCGAGGCGCGCGCCGCGCGGGCGCGACGAGCTCGAGCGCGCGGGCCGGCGTCGAGCCGTAGTAGTCCGCGAGCCACAGGGCGAGGTCGACGAGCTGCGGAGGGAGCTCGTCGAGCAGGCGCCCGACGGGCGCGGGCTCGATCCCGGGCGGCGCGCCGACCCCGACGTCCGCGACCACCCCGCGCGTCGTGCTGCGTCCGAGGCGAACGGAGACGACCGCGCCCTTCGCAGTGCCCTCGGGCACCTCGTAGGTGAAGGGGCGCGCGAGCGTCCGGGTCGAGACGAGCGGATACACGGACGCGAGTGGCACGAGACGAGGGTACTGGCGCGCCGCGACGATCCTCGTTCGCTCCCGGGTAGAATCGCCTCATGGCGGGGAGTCACGGGCACTCGGTCGACGAGTACCTCGAGGTCATCTACTTCCTCGCGTTCCCGATCGGCGAGTACCGCCCGGCGGGCGAGAGCGCGATCGCGTCGCGCGTGGCCGACATGCTGGGCGTCTCGCGTGCGTCGGCCGGCGAGATGCTCAAGCGTCTCGAGGCCGAGGGTCTCGTCGAGCGCGGAGAGCAGAAGGAGGCGATCCTGACGCCCGTCGGCATCGAGCGCGCCGAGCGGGTCGTCCGCAAGCACCGCATCATCGAGCGCTTCCTGACCGACTTCATGGGGTACACGGCGTCGGAGTCCCACGTCTACGCGGACGACATGGGCGACACGTTCACGGACGAGATGATCGACCGCATCTACGAGCGCCTCGACCGGCCCGACCGGTGCCCGCACGGGTGGCCGATCTCCACCGAGTTCGAGCAGAGCGAGAACGAGGGCCTGCTCACGCTCGCCGAGCTCACCCCGGGGCAGGCCGGCGAGATCGTCCGGCTCGCCGAGCACGACGGCGACCTGTTGCACTGGTTCTACGACGAGGGGTACGTGCCCGGATCGAAGATCGAGATGCGCGCCGTGCACGAGGCGGCGGGCCAGCTCGCGGTCGTCCTCGACGCGAGCGAACGCGAGATCGGCGAGAAGGCGGCGCAGGGCCTGTACGTCCGCCTTGCGGCCTGACTTACACGGCGCTTACCCTCCGCTCATCGCGTGCGAACCGCGCGATGGTTCGATCCGGAGACCTCGTCGGAAGGAGTGATCCACGTGAGACGTTCGAGCGCCATCGTCGCAGCAGTCGCTGCCGCCGCCATCCTCGGGATTGCCGCCACGGGCGCGACGGCAGCCGAGCCGCCCAGCCTCGCCGACGACGTCGCAGCACGGCTCGGGATCACCCCGGACAAGCTCCGTATGGCGTTCGAGGACGCGATCACCGCGCGGATCGACGCAGCGGTCAAGGCCGGCAAGCTGACCCCCGAGCAGGGCGCCAGGCTGAAGGAGCGGCTCTCGAACGCGAAGGGCCTCGGCCTCAGGCTCCGCGGTCGTCTCGCGATGAAGCATCCCGGGCTCTTCCGCGGGATCCACCGGCTGCATCGGTTGGGCCCGATCACCAAGTACCTCGACGTCACTCCGCAGGAGCTTCGCTCGGAGCTCCGCGCGGGGAAGTCACTCGCTCAGATCGCGACGGCGCACGGCAAGACCGCAGACGGTCTCGTGGACGTGATCGTGGCCCCGGCCAAGGCGCGCCTCGAGAGGGCGGTGGCGAACGGCCACCTCACGCGACAGCGGGCGGACGAGCTCCTCGGGCGCCTGACGGACGCCGTAGAGAAGGCCGTCCAACGCGTGCGCGAAACGGGGCGCTAGCCTCAACGCAGTTGCGGCGGCGAAGCCGACGCCTTCAGGGATGCGCCCCGCCGCAGGCGGGATCAAGCGGCGGGAATCCGCTCCCGCGGATTTCCGCTTCGCGCAGCTTGGCGGAGCGCGTTGGCCTTGTCGGTGCGCTCCCAGGTGAAATCGGCGTCGGCGCGGCCGAAGTGGCCGTACGCCGCCGTCTTCCGGTAGATCGGCCGACGGAGGTCGAGGTCGCGCACGATCGCGCCGGGTCGCAGGTCGAAGTGCTCCGTGACGAGCTCTGAGATCCGCTCGTTCGAGACGCCCTCGGCCTCGGTGCCGAACGTCTCGATCAGCACGCTCATCGGATGCGCGACACCGATCGCGTACGCGACCTGCACCTGGCAGCGGTCGGCAAGCCCCGCCGCGACCACGTTCTTCGCGACGTAGCGCGCGGCGTATGCGGCGGAGCGGTCGACCTTCGTCGGATCCTTGCCGGAGAAGGCGCCGCCGCCGTGCGGCGCCGCTCCTCCGTAGGTGTCGACGATGATCTTGCGGCCCGTCAGGCCCGTGTCGCCCATGGGGCCGCCGATCACGAACTTGCCGGTCGGGTTCACGAAGAAGAAGTCCGGTGCGACGAGGCGTGCGGGGTCGAAGAGGTCGCGATAGTCGGCATGGAGGATCGGCTCGACGACGTGCTCGAGGAGGTCGGGCTTGATCAGCGCCTCTGCGTCGAGCCCGTCCCGATGCTGTGTCGAGATCAACACGCGCTCGATCTCGACCGGCTGGCGGCGGCCGTGCTCGTCGACCTCGTAGCGGACCGTCACCTGGGACTTGCCGTCCGGGCGGAGGTACGGGAGAACGTCGGCCTTGCGCACCGCGGCCAGCCGCTTGGTGAGCTTGTGGGCGAGCATGATCGGGAGCGGCATCAGCTCCTCCGTCTCGCGGCTCGCGTACCCGAACATCATCCCCTGGTCGCCCGCGCCGATCCGGTCGATCGGGTCGGTCTCGCCGTGCTGGGCCTCGAAGGATGCCTCCACTCCCTGCGCGATGTCCGAGGACTGCTCGTCGAGCGCGACCATCACGCCGCAGGTCTCCGCGTCGAAGCCGTACTTCGCGCGCGTGTAGCCGATGTCGCGGATCGTGTCGCGCACGATCTCCCGCACGTCGACGTACGTGTCGGTCGTCATCTCGCCGGCGACGACCACGAGGCCGGTGGTGATCAGGGTCTCGCAGGCGACGCGGGCGTTCGGGTCGTCGGCGATGACCGCGTCGAGGACGGCGTCGGAGATCTGGTCGGCGATCTTGTCCGGGTGCCCCTCGGTGACCGACTCGGACGTGAACTGGAACGTGCGGGCGCTCATCGTCCGTCGAACCCTAGCCGCGATCAGCGGATCGGCAACCGTCACTCGACGGTCGGCTCGCGTTCCATCAGCTGCGCGACGAGGTCCATCAGCGGCACGCCGGAGAGGACCGCACAGACGCCCTCCGTGATCGGCATCTCCACCTCGAGCCGGTGCGCGAGCTCGCGGAGCACGGGCGCAGTCGTCAGCCCTTCGACGACCATCCCGATCGAGCGAGCCGCCTCCTCCGGGGTCGCCCCCTGGGCGACGAGCTCGCCGCAGCGCCTGTTGCGGCCCGAACGCGCCCAGCACGTGACGACGAGGTCGCCGATCCCGGCGAGCCCCGTGAAGGTCTCGGGCCGGGCTCCCGCAACCTCGGCGAGCCGCCGCATCTCGGCGAGGCCGCGCGCGACGAGCGCCGCCTTGGCGTTGTCGCCGAGCCGAAGCCCGTCGGCGCCACCTGCCGCGAGCGCGATCACGTTCTTCGCGGCTGCGCAAAGCTCGACGCCGAGCACGTCGTCGTTGACGTAGACGCGGAAGGCCGACGACGTGATCGCGAGCTGCAGCTGCACGGCGAGGGGGAGGCTCTCGCATGCGATCACCGCTGCCGCGGGCAGGCCCGCCGCGATCTCCTCGGCGACGTTGGGGCCCGAGAGGACGGCGATGGGCCGGTCGTGGACGAGCGTCGAGAGCCGGTCGCCCGAGGCCGGGTCGAGCCCCTTGGTGAGGCTGAGGACCGGCGCCCGACCCGGCAGCGCCGGGACCACCTCCCCGAAGGCCGCGCTCGGCACCGCGACCACGACGAGGTTCGCACCTTCGATGTCCGCGTCGTCGATCGTCGTCACCCCGATCCCGGCGAGATCGACGTTCGGGAGATAGCGGGGGTTGTGTCCCGTCGCCGCGATCTCCGCGACCTGGGCGGCGTCGCGGCAGGCGAGCGTGACGGCATGGCCGTGGTCGGCGAGGAGCCGCGAGAACGCCGTTCCCCACGAGCCCCCGCCGACGACGACGACGTCCATCGCCCGACCCTACGCGCCCGACCCGCAGGCAGTTCGGGTGCAGGGCTACTCCGAGCGCTGGAAGTCGATCGAGACCGGCACGCCTTGCAGCTCGAAGCGTGCGCGAAGCTCGTTCTCGACCCAGTACGCGTAGTCGCGCGTCACCAGTCTCGGGTCGTTGACGAAGATCCGCAGGCGCGGCGGCCGGGTCGCGGTCTGTGTCGCATAGAGCAGCTTCAGGCGCCGGCCGCGCTCGCCCGACGGGCCGGGCCGTGCCTCCTTGAGCTCCGCGAGCGCGCGGTTGAGCGGGGGCGTCGGAATCCGCGTGACGTGCTTTCCGAACAGCAGCTCGACATGGTCGAGAAGACGCCGCAGCCCGCGACCCGTCACGGCCGAGACCGCCACCGCAGGCGGCCGCTGACGGAGGCGGCGGTTCAGCAGGCCACGGCTCTCCTGGAGATCGACGACGCCGATGTCCCACTTCGAGAGGACGACGAGCGTCGAGCAGCCCGCCTTCCGGGCGACGTCCGCGACCGCCAGGTCCTGCTCGACCACACCCTCCGATGCATCGACCAGGACGAGGGCGACGTCGGCGCGCTCCGCGGCCTCGAGCGCGCGAAGCTCGGAGTAGTACTCGATCCCCTGCCGCTGCCGGCGCTTGCGGCGCAGGCCGGCGGTGTCGACGAGCACGAACGTCGTGTCGCCTCGCGTGAGGACGGTGTCGATCGTGTCGCGCGTCGTGCCGGGCACGTCCGAGACGATTACGCGCTCCTCGCCGAGCAGGGCGTTGAGCAACGACGACTTGCCGACGTTCGGCCGGCCGAGGATCGCGACGCGGATCGCCGACTCGTCCACGACCCGCTCGTCACGGCCGGGCAGCCGCGAGACGATCTCGTCGAGCAGGTCGCCGGTCCCGTGCCCGTGCACCGCGGAGAGCGGCACCGGGTCGCCGAGCCCCAGCCGATGGAACTCGACCGCGTCGAGATCGCGGCGGGGGTCGTCGATCTTGTTCGCGAGGACGATCACCGGCTTCCCCGACGCGCGCAGGATCGCCGCGAGGTCCTCGTCCCCCGGCGTGATGCCGGCGGTCGCGTCGACGACGAACAGAACGAGGTCGGCCTCCTCCACCGCGGCGCGCGCCTGGTCGGCGATGTGGCGCCCGTACGGGCCGGTGTCCTCCTCGTCGACGCCACCCGTGTCGACGAGGCGGAAGGTGACGCCGTTCCAGTCGCAGAGGAGCTCCTTGCGGTCGCGCGTCACCCCGGCGGTCTGGTGCACGACGGCCGCACGGCTCTGGGTGAGCCGGTTGACGAGCGTCGACTTGCCCACGTTCGGGAAGCCCACGATCGCGACCGTCCCCGCGCTCCTGACCTCCTCGGCCCGTGCGTCGTGCTCCTCCTCGGCCATCGCTACGGACGATCCGCGGGTGGGGAGACGCCGTCCGGCCGGCCCTGCTCGTGGAGCGCCACGAGCCAGTCCCAGAGACGCCGGATCTCGTGCTCGATCTGCGCCGAGGCCTCCTTGTAGCCCTTGCCGCCCTTGGGCAGGCCCTCGAGCGTGAGCGGCTCGCCCCACGCGATCGAGACCTTTGTCGGGTGCCTCGCCGACCACGTCTGCGTGCCGTGGATCGCGACCGGGACGATCGGAGCGGCCTCCTGGATCGCGACCATGGCCGCGCCCGGCTGCACGGGGCCGGGCACGCCAGAGCGCTGACGGGTTCCCTCGACGAAGAGACCGAGCGCGTGGCCGTCGGCGACGATCCGGCGCATCGTCCGCACCGCCTCTCGGTCCGACTCGCCGCGCCGCACCGAGAAGCAGCCGAACGAGCGGATGAACGCGCCGAATCCCGGGACGCGATGCGCCTCGATCTTCGCCATGTAGTAGAGGATCCGCGGGCTCGCGGCGCCGAGCACGACGGGATCGAGCCAGCTGAAGTGGTTCGACGCGACCACGATGCCGCCTTCGCTCGGCACGCGCTCCGTTCCGTAGACGTGAAGGCGCGTCGCCAGGCGGCCCGCGAGCCCGATCGTCGGCCGGCCGACGGCCCACGTGTAGGGCGCAAGGTTCATCGGGTGGCCACCACGAGGGCGGCGACCCGGTCGACGACCTCGTCGAGCGTCAGCTCCGTCGTGTCGACCTCGACGGCGTCAGGCGCCTGGTGCGTGTTGATCGCGTCACGCTCGTCCCGGCGGCGAAGCTCCTCCGCGAGCTCGTCGACGCCGAGGCCCTCCCGTTCGGCATGACGGCGCGTCACCCGGACGCCGGGTTCGGCGACGAGCCAGACCTTCACCTCGGCGTCGGGCACGACGACGACGCCGATGTCGCGGCCCTCGATCACGGAGTCGCCCGAGTGACCGAGCTCCCGCTGGCGTCCGCGCATTACCTCGCGCACCTCGGGATGGCGCGCGACGACCGGCACGGCGGCGTCGATCTCGGGCTCGCGGATCCGGCGCGTGACGTCCTGACCGCCGATCGAGACCGTGCCGCCGTCGCCGAACGTGACCGGGCTCGCTGTCGCGAGGGCGCCGAGCCCGGGGCCGTCGTCGAGTGGGACGCCCTCGTGGAGCGCGAGCCACGTGAGCGCGCGGTACATCGCCCCCGTGTCGAGGTACTTGAACCCGAGCCTGGTCGCGAGCGCCCTCGCCACCGAGCTCTTGCCCGCGCCTGCGGGCCCGTCGATCGCCACGATCACGCGCGGAGGTTATCGCCGGTCGTCTTCCACGACGGCCGAGGTCCGCCGCAGCTCGTCGAGCATCCCGAAGAACCCCGGGAAGCTCACGGCGACCGCATCTGCGTCGTCGATGCGCACGCCCTCGCGCGAGGCGAGGCCCGCGACCGCGCCGAGCATCGCGAGCCGGTGATCGCCACGGCTCGCGACGCGCCCGCCCCTCGGCCGAGCGGGGACGCCTGTGACGCGGAGCCCGTCGTCCGTCCCGCGGGCGCGCACGCCGAGGGCGCGGAGTGCGTCGACGGTCGCTTCGATGCGGTCGGACTCCTTCGCGCGGAGCTCCTCGGCTCCCCGCAGGACGCTCTCGCCGCGTGCGCACGCTGCCGCCAGCGCGAACAGGGGCAGCTCGTCGATCGCGACGGGAACCTCGTCGCGCCCCACGACCGTGCCGACGAGCGGCGCCGCATGCACCTCGAGGTCGCCAGCCGGCTCCCCACCGACCTCGCGGCGGTTGTAGACCGTGATCCGGGCGCCCATCCGCTCGAGGATCGCGAGCAGTCCCGTCCGCCGCGGGTTGAGGTTCACCCGGTGCACGTGCAGCTCGGAGCCGGGGACGAGCGTCGCGGCGACGACGAACGGTGCTGCGGAGGAGAAGTCGCCGGGCACCTCGAGCGGGCCGAGCGAGAGGCGCTCCGGTCGCGAGACCGTCACGCTCGTCGGCCGAATCGTGACCGGCGCGCCCGCCGCCTGGAGCATGCGCTCGGTGTGGTCCCGCGTCGGAGCGGGCTCGACGACGGTTGTCTCGCCGTCGGCGTAGAGCCCGGCGAGGAGCACCGCCGACTTCACCTGGGCGCTGGCGACCGGCAGCGCGTAGTCGATCGCGTGCAGCCGACCGCCTTCGATCGCGAGCGGCAGGTGGCCGTCAGTCGTCTCGACCCGTGCCCCCATCCGACCGAGCGGCTCGGCGATGCGCGTCATCGGCCGGCTCGAGAGCGAGCCGTCGCCGGTCAGCGCAAACGTGCCGCGCTGTCCCGCGAGCATCCCGGCGAGCAGCCGCACGAGCGTGCCGGCGTTTGCGCAGTCGACAGGGCCGTCCGGGGCCGTGAGCCCGGCAAGCCCCTTCCCGTGGACGAGCAACGTCTCCGACCCCACGTCCTCGACCTCGACCCCGAGCGCTCGCACCGCGGCGATCGTCGCCTCCGTGTCGGCGGAGCGGCCGAAGCCCGTGACGTGCGTCTCGTCGTCGCAGATCGCCCCGAGGAGCACCGCGCGGTGCGAGATCGACTTGTCTCCGGGGACGGCGATGTGCCCGACGAGCCGCGCGACGGGCTCGATCTCGAGGCCGCTCACTCCTCGATCACCGGCGCTGCTACGACGCCGTAGCCCTGGCCTTCGAGCAGCCGGATCGCTCGCTCGGCCTCGCCCTCGCCCGAGACGAGCACGGTCAACGTGCCTCCGCGCTCGCTCGAGACGTGGTCCATCTCGAAGTCCTCGACGTTGATCCGCTCGGCACCGAGTGCATGGAAGATCCCCGCGAGCACACCAGGGCGGTCGGGGATGTGGATGCGCAGGCGCTGGAGCGTGCCGGGATCGGCGAAGGCGGTCTCCAGCAGGCGCCGCCTGTGCGCGCTCGCCTCGCCGATCCAGCGGGCGAGAAACCCCGCGTCGCGATCGGCCAGCGCCCGCTCGACCTGCTCGAGTGCGCGCCGCTGCTCGGCGAGGGCGAGCCCGAGCGCCTCGTGGTTGTCGAGGAAGATGTCGACCCAGATCCGCGGGTTCGCACCCGCGATCCGGGTCATGTCCCGCAGGGAGCCGCCCGCCGCCTGGAGTGGGTCGTGACCGTCGATCCGCGTCGAGCCCGTCTGGTTCAAGAGCACGTTCGCGAGCACATGCGGAAGATGGCTCGTCAGGCCGACGAGCCGGTCGTGCGCATCCGGTCCGATCGCGACGGGCCGGGCACCGAGCGCGCTGACGAAGCCGTGCAGGAGCCGCAGCCGCTCGGGGGCGGTCGCCGCCGTCGGAGTCAGAAACCAGGTCGCGCCCTCGAAGAGCTCCGCCGCGGCGCGGCCTGGGCCGCGCGTCTCTGCGCCGCAGATCGGGTGGCCGCCGATGAACCGCTCGTCGGCCGCCGCGGCCGCGCACACGGGCCGCTTCGTCGAGCCGACGTCCGTGACAGTCGTTTCCCTCGACGCGTGGCCGAGAACGTCCTGCACCGTCTGCGGAAGCTCGCCGACGGGCGCGGCGACGAGCACGAGGTCGGCGTCAGCGACGGCCGTGACGAGGTCTCGCATCGGCTCCACGGCGCCCCGCTCCGCCGCGAGCGCGAGCGCCTCGCTGTCCGGGTCCCAGCCGGTCACGGCCGGCACGCCGGCACGGCGCGCACCCAGAGCGGCCGAGGCGCCGATCAGCCCCGTGCCCACGACGGCGAGTCGTTGAACCTGCTGGGAGCTCACGTGGTCGACCTGGGTCGGAGATCGCCGTCGGCGATCACGCCGCCCGCATCAGCTCCGCCACGCGGAAGGCGAGGTCGAGCGACTGCCGCGCGTTCAGGCGCGGGTCGCAGAGCGTCTCGTAGCGGGTATCGAGCTGCTCCTCGAGCACTTCCTCGGAGCCGCCGAGGCACTCCGTGACGTCCTCTCCGGTCACCTCCAGATGCACACCGCCGGGCCACGTTCCCGCCTCGCGGTGCGCCGCGAAGAATCCCTCGATCTCCCCGAGCACGTCGTCGAAGCGGCGCGTCTTGATGCCCGAGGGGGTGACGAACGTGTTCGCGTGCATCGGGTCGCAGACCCACAGGACCGGGACCCCGCTCTCGCGGACGGCGCGGATCAGCGACGGCAGCGTCTCGCGCACGCGACCGGCGCCGAGGCGGGTGAGCAGCGTCAGGCGGCCCGGGACTCTCCGCGGGTTGAGCCGTTCGCAGAGCGCGACCAGCTCGTCGGGGGTCGCGCCCGGCCCGACCTTCGCGCCGACAGGGTTGTCGACGCCGGCAAGGAACTCGACGTGCGCGCCGTCGGGGTCGCGCGTGCGCTCGCCGACCCAGAGGAAGTGGGCGGAGCACGCGTACCAGTCGCCTGTCGTCGAGTCTCGCCGTGCGAGCGGCTCCTCGTAGTCGAGCAGGAGCGCCTCGTGGCTCGTCCAGATGTCCACCTCGTGGATCGAGTGCTCGTCCCCCAGGTCGATGCCGATCGCCTGCATGAACCGGAGCGCGCGGCCGATCTCGTTCGCGATCACCTCGTAGCGCCGACCCTCGAGGGAGCTCGTGACGAACTCCTGGTTCCACGTGTGCACCTGGGTGAGGTCGGCGAAGCCACCTTTCGTGAACGCGCGGAGCAGGTTGAGGGTGGAGACCGCCTGGTAGTAGGCCTGCACCATCCGCTCCGGGTCGGGGACGCGCGCCTCGAGCGTGGGCTCGTCCGAGTGCACGGCGTGGCCGCGGAACGTGGGCAGCTCGACCCCGTCGACGAGCTCGGTCGGCGCCGATCGCGGCTTCGTGAACTGCCCGGCGATTCGCCCCACCTTGACGACGGGCAGCGTCGCGCCGTATGTGAGCACCGCCGACATCTGGAGGATCACCTTGAGCCGCTCGCGGATGGCGACGGCCGACACCTGGCGGAACGACTCGGCGCAGTCGCCGGCCTGCAGCAGGAACGCGCGACCCTCGACCGCCTCCGCGAGCGCGTGCTGGAGCGCCCGCGCCTCGCCCGCGAAAACGAGCGGCGGCAGCTGTCCCAGACGCTCGCGCACCGCCTCGACGGCGGCCGGGTCCGGCCAGTCAGGCTGCTGCAGCGCAGGCAGCGTGCGCCACGAAGCGGGTGTCCATGGCTCCGTCACCGACATGCGGCGAGTGTATCCGGCGGTTTCTGGCGCTTTGCGCCAGAAACCGCTAGAAAAGCGGGGTGACCGGAATCGATCGCTGTTCGCTCTTCTGGCGAGTCGCGCCGTCCGTGTCCACCTGCGGCCGCAAGGGCGTCTAGCACTCCTTCCGGTCGCCGAAGGCGAGCGAAAGGAGTGCTGTGAGGGTCTTCTCGGGCATCCAGCCCACCGGCGACAAGCATCTCGGCAACTACATCGGAGGGTTTCGCCAGTACGCGCGCACGCAGGAGCTCGGAGAGGCGTTCTTCTGCATCGTCGACCTCCACTCGATCACGGTGGAGTACGACCCGAGCGACCTGCACGAGAAGACGCTCGACCTGTTCGCGATGCTCGTCGCGACCGGGCTCGACCCCGAGCGCTCGACGGTGTTCGCGCAGAGTCACGTGACGGCCCACGCCGAGGCGAGTTGGCTGCTCTCCGCCGTGACGAGCTACGGTCAGCTCGGCCGGATGACGCAGTTCAAGGACAAGGCCGACCAGCGCGAGTTCGTGTCGTCGGGCCTGTTCACGTACCCGGTGCTGATGGCGGGCGACATCCTGCTCTACCAGACCGACCGGGTCCCGATCGGCGACGACCAGCGCCAGCACCTCGAGCTCGCGCGCGACGTCGCCCAGCGCTTCAACGCCCGCTTCGGTGAGACGTTCGTGGTTCCGGAAGGCATCTACCCCGAGGTCGGGGCGCGGATCATGGATCTCCAGGAGCCGACGAAGAAGATGTCGACCACGGGCGGGAGCGAGCAGGGCACGGTGCGGCTGCTCGACGAGCCCGACGCGATCCGGAAGAAGTTCCGCTCGGCGGTGACCGACTCGGGGCGGGAGATTCGCCGTGCGGACGACAAGCCGGGCGTGACGAACCTCGTGGACATCCTCTCGGTCGCCACCGACCGCGCCCCGGAAGAGGTCGAGCAGGCGTACGACGGCGTCGGCTACGGCGACCTCAAACGCGACGTCGGCGAGGCCGTCGTCGAGCTGCTCTCACCAGTCCGCGAGCGCTACCTGGAGCTGCGGGCGGACGAGCCGGAGCTCCTTCGCCTGCTCGCTGTCGGGGCCGAGAAGGCGCAGACGGCCTCGGCGCCGACGCTCACGGCGATGTACGAGCGAATGGGCTTCGTGACGCTCTAAAGGCTTGCGTCAGCCTGTAGGTCGTGCTCGCGACGCTCGTCTGACGCGAGAAGGACGCCTACAGGCCGACGCGGCGCCGCAGCGACGCGATCTCGGCACCCGTCAGGTCGCGCCAGTCCCCGGGCCGGAGCCGTCCGGGGCCGAGGCCCGCATAGCGGGAGCGACGGAGCTTGAGGACGGGATGCCCGACCGCTTCCAGCATCCGCCGCGCCTGGCGGTTGCGGCCCTCGTGCAGCACGAGCTCGAGCCTCGACGGACCGAGGCGGCTGACCCGTGCCGGCGAGGTCGGGCCGTCCTCGAGCTCGACGCCGTCCGCGAGGCGGCGCAGCACGTCCTCGCCCGGCTCCCCCACCACGTCGGCGACGTACGTCTTTTCGACCCCGTAGCGCGGATGGGCGAGCCGGTGCGCGAGCTGCCCGTCGTTCGTCAGGAGCAGGACGCCCGTCGTGTCGCGGTCGAGCCGACCGACGGGGACGACCCTCACGTCCCCGCCGACGAGGTCGACGACCGTGGGTCTGCCCTGCGGGTCTCGGGCCGTCGTGATCGTGCCGCGCGGCTTGTTGAGCAGCACGTGGCGCAGGCGCTGGGCACCGATCACGCGGCCGTCGACCCGGACGTCGTCGGCCCGCTCGACGAAGGTGTTCAGCTCGCCGCGCGCGCCGTTCACCGTCACGCGTCCCGACTTGATCAGCTCGTCCGCGCCGCGCCGCGAGGCGACCCCTGCCCGCGCGAGATAGGCGTTCAGGCGCATCGCGCGCCATTCTCGCCGCTACGCTCCGGCCCGTGACCGACCACGCCGAGCTCACGCGTCGGCTCGCCGACCTCGTCGTCGGGTATGGCGCGAACGTCCAGCCGGGCCAGATCGTCGGGGTCACGACCTATACGGGCAAGGAAGCGCTCACCCGCGAGGTCGCGCGCGCCGCGTACGAGCGGGGCGCCCGGTGGGTCGACGTGGTCACCTTCGATCCCTGGGTCAAGCGCGAGCGTCTCGCCCATGCGGACGAGTCGACGCTCGAGTACATCCCGCCCTGGCTGATCGATCGCCTCGAGTGGCTCTCGGACGAGCGGGCCGCGCGCGTGACGCTCAACGGCCCCGCCGCCCCGGATTCGCTCGTGGGGATCGACCCGGCCCGGGCGGGGCGTGACGTGCTCCCCTACCTGCCGCGCACCGGCGAGATCGTCAACGAGCAGACGACGAACTGGTGCGTCGCCCCGGCACCCACGCCCGCCTGGGGTGCGCTCGTGTACCCGGAGCTCGACGCGGACGCCGCGTACGACCGTCTCTGGGAGGAGATCGCCTTCATCTGCCGTCTCGACAGCGACGATCCCGAGGCGGCGTGGCGTGACCGGGCACGGGCGCTCGAAGGCGCCGCGACGCGGCTCACGGAGCGGCGGTTCGACGCGGTCCACCTGCGCGGGCCCGGCACCGACGTGACGATCGGCCTCTTCCCCACGTCCGTCTGGCACGCCGCGGACTTCGAGACGATCGACGGCCTTCGCCACTTCCCGAACATCCCGAGCGAGGAGATCTTCACCACGCCCGACCCGCTGCGCGTGGACGGGCACGTGACCGCGACCCGGCCGCTCGAGCTGTACGGCACCCTGATCGACGGCATCCGGGTCGAGTTCGAGGGCGGGCGAGCGGTGCGGATCGACGCCGACCGCGGCGCGGACGCGATGCGCGCGGTTGCCGCGAAGGACGACGGCGGCTCGTTCCTCGGTGAGCTCGCGCTGGTCGACGGCGAGGGGCGGATCGGGCCGCTCGGCACGGTCTTCTACGAGACGCTGATCGACGAGAACGCCGCGAGCCATATCGCACTCGGGAGCGGGTACACGCTGGGCGTCGAGTCCGACGAGGACCGCGAGCGGGTCAACCGGTCCGAGATCCACGTGGACTTCATGATCGGCTCGCCCGAGCTCGACGTCGACGGGATCACCCGCGCCGGCGACACCGTGCCGCTCTTGCGGAACGGCGCCTGGCAGGTGTGACGGCCGCTGCGACCGCGAATGCGGGCGCCTTCAGGGATGTGCCCCGCCGCAGGCGGGATCGAGCGACGGGATTCCGCTCCTGCGGAATCCCGCTTCGCGGACAAGGTTCAGACCGGCGGCTCGGGGTCGTATTGGATGTAGCGCCTCACGTCGCGGGCGCGCTCGACGGAGTGGAGACGTGCGACGAGGTGGAGGGCCATGTCGATCCCTGCGGAGACGCCTGCCGCCGTGACGACCTCGCCGCTGTCGACGAACCGGTCGTCGCGCCGCACCTCGACCGTGGGCTCGAGCTCGGCGAGCGTCTCGAGGCTCCCCCACCAGGTCGTCGCCGGTCGGTCGCGCAGCAGGCCGGCGGCGGCGTAGACGAGGGCGCCGGTGCAGACGCTCGTCATCAGCGTCCCTTTCTCTCGCAGCCCGCGGAGCCGCGCGAGCACCTCCGGGTCGGCCAGCTCGCGCCTCGTCCCGGCGCCGCCGGGATACACGAGCACGTCGATCCCCGGCGCGATGTCCCAGGTGTGGTCGGCCGCGACGCGGAGACCCTTCGCACACTGGACAAGGCCGGTCGTATCCGCCACGGTGAAGACCGTCACCCCGTCGTCCGGGATGCTGCATCGCCCAGGCGGCGAGCACCTCCCAGGGGCCGGCGAAGTCGAGCTCCTCGACCCCCTCGAAGATGGCGATCGCGATGCTCGTCACGACGCGCGGGCGCCCGCGACTTCGAGCAGCCGCTCGCGCAGCTCCTCGGCGTCTGCGCCGAGGTCGTCGAGCCGCGGGAGCTCCGCGAGACTGTCCAGGGCGAAGACCCGCTCGAAGAGCGGCGTCGCCCTGTAGCGCACCGCGCCGCCTGGCCCCGCCTCACGGCCCGCCTCGGCGATGAGCCCGCGCTCCACGAGTGACGCGACGGTCGAATCCGCGGCCACGCCGCGGATCCGGGCGATCTCCGGGCGCGACACGGGGCCGGTGTAGGCGACGATCGCCAGCGTCTCGAGCGCCGCCTGCGAGAGCCCCCGCTCGACCGGCCGCTCGAACAGGCGACTGCAGGCCTCCGCCGCCTCGCGCGCTGCCCGGAAGGCGTAGCCCCCTGCCGCCCGTTCCAGCACGATCCCGCTCCGCCCTTCGCGGTACCGCTCGGCGAGCAGGCCGAGCGCGGTCTCGATTCGCTCGACGTCGTCCTCGGTCGCGTCCGCCAGCTGCTCGACGGTGAGCGGCTGCGACGCGACGACCAGCAGTCCCTCGAGCGTACGAGCGAGCGAGTCGATCGGGCTCTCGGCGATGCTGTCGCGGGAGATCAGGCGGAGCGGACGGTCCACTGCGGGATCCTTTCCTTCTCGGGGCGGGTGACACGGATCGGTGCGAACGGCGCAGCCTGCGCGAGCGCGACCTCGCCGCTCTTGCGAAGCTCGAGGAGCGCGAGGAACGCGACGGCCTGCTCGACCCGCGAGAGGCCCGCGACCTCCCCGTCGAAGTCGAACACCGAGCGTCGGCGGAGGACGGCGCGGAAGCGCTCGAGGAACTGCGCGACGGGCGGGAAGCGAAGGGCCATGTGCGAGAGGGATACCTTCGGCGGCGGCTCGGCCAACCCTGCGAGCGCCGCTGCGAGCAGAGTGGGATCCTGCGCGGCGAGCCGACGCTCTGCGCGCGGTGCCAGTGGCGCCGGACCGAGACGGAAGTAGCGGTCGCTTTCCTCCGCGAGTCGTTCGCGCAGCCAGCCCGCCGCCTCCTTCATCCGCCGGTATTCGGCGAGTCGCCTCGCGAGCTCCTCGGCCGCCTCCTCGGGCTCGAGCTCGGCGAGCTCGGCGCCCTCGTCGGGGAAGAGCTGTCGCGCCTTGATCTCGAGCAGCGCCGCGACGAGGACGAGGAACTCGCCGCACGCGTCGAGGTCGATCCGGTCGGTCGCGGTCAGGTGCTCGACGAACGCCACGACGATCGCCGCGATGTCGATCTCCGCGGGCTCGAGCTGCTCTTTGAGGACGAGCGTCAGCAGGAGGTCGAACGGCCCCTCGAAGGCATCGAGGTCCAGCTCGAGATCGCGAACCGCCGACGCCACGGGCGCGAATCTAGCTTGGCGGTCGGACGCGTCTCTCGCCCGGAACGGCCATCCGCCGCTTCGGCTTGGTCGGCCTCGTCTTTCCCCGGCTGCGTGGCGCAGTCGTACGGTCGCGCTGTGAGAGGACGTACCACATCACGCCGACCACGATGCCGATCAGCGAGACCCAGGCGTTGAGTCGGAGCCCCGCGATGTGATGTGCGGGGTCGACGCGCAGCAGCTCCTCTCCGAACCGCCCGACGCAGTAGAGGGCGATGTAGGCGGCGAAGACGCCGGGCGGACGCGGCTTGAAGCGCCGCTCGATCACGTAGACGAGCACCGCGGCTGCGGCGAAGTCCCAGATCAGCTCGTAGAGGAAGGTCGGGTGGAACGTCGCCGAGTCGAGGTAGGCGACCGGACGGTTGATCGGGTCGATCTCGAGTCCCCAGGGCAGGTCGGTCGGCTTGCCGAAGAGCTCCTGGTTCCACCAGTTGCCGAGCCGCCCGATTCCCTGGGCGAGGAGGAGCCCAGGCGCAAGGCAGTCGGCGAGCAGCCACACGTCCGCCCCGGCGCGTTTCGCGACGATCGCCGCCGACGAGGCAGCCGAGCGCGATGCCGCCCCAGACGCCGAGCCCGCCTCGCCAGATCGCGAACGGCCCCCACCACGTATCGGGCACCTCGTCCCAGCTCGTGATCACGTGGTACAGACGCGCGCCGACGATCCCGGCCGCCACACCCCAGACGGCGCAGCGGAAGATCAGGTCCCAGTCCCCGCCGCGATTGACCCAGCGGCGCCCGGCCACGTACGTGCAGACCGCGATCGCGACGAGCAGCGTCAGCCCGTACATGTGGATCGTCAGCGGCCCGATCTCGACGGTGCCGGAGCTGGGCGAGGGGATCGACGCGAGGAAGCTCACGGCCGACGCATTCTGCCTACGGTCCTCTCAGGGCGATGCACTCGCGAGGTGTCCGACTTGAAAGTCGGACACCCAGGTCTAGCTACACCGCATCCGCATGGAGACGCTCGCCGAGGCTCTGCATGACCTTGACCGAGAGCGACGGCACCTGCTCGAGCAGGCGGGTGAAGGCGCGGTCGGTCACGACGAGCAGGCGGACCGGGGAGGTCGCGGTCACGGTGGCCGTCCGCGGGCGATCGACGACGAGCGCGATCTCCCCGATGAAGTCGCCGGCGCCGAGCTGGTTGATCGTCTTCCCGCCGCGCGTCACCTCGACGGTGCCGTCTGCGACGACGATGAACTCCCGGCCGCGCTCGCCCTCGCGGATCAGGGTCGCTCCCTCTGCGAGGTCGAGCTCGTCGGCGTGCTGCGCGACCTGCTGGAGCTCCGCTTTCGAGCACCCGGCGAACAGCGGGACGTTCCTCAGCAGCTCGATCTTCGCATCCTTGTGGAGCACCCGACGATCCTACGAGTGTCGTGGTGAGCACCGCAAGTGCGGATGCGAGGCAGGAATCACCGAGGTTTAACAGCATGTTCACGGGGCTAACCCATTTCCCAGACCTCTGTGGCGTAGAACACGAGAACCGCACAGAGGCTCCGGCCGAATAACGGACAGAGCACCTTCGTTGAAGAGGTAGAGGCAGAGATGACCACGGCACACGTCACAGAGCTGGACTGGGAGGTCGACCGCGTCGAGCAGTGGCGACTCGCGTCGCTGGAGCGCGCCGGCTACGACCTCGAGTCCGCCGCCGTGCTCGCCGCATCGCCCGAGGTCGACCTCCATCGCGCAGTGACGCTGGTCGAGCAGGGCTGCTCGGTAGACCTGGCGCTTCGGATCCTCCTCTGAAGCTCGTTCGCCGCGCGGGAATCCTTTCGCGCGGATCCTTGCCTCTCGAGCGGGACTGCGGAGGAAGTTGCGACCGCGACGGCGGGCGCTTTAGGGACGTGCCCCCGCCGTAGGCGGGGGATCAGCCGCAGGAATCCGCTCCTGCGGATTTCTGCCTGGCGAGCAAGTCACAGCACCGACGCGCCGCCAAGGAGCGAGCGCGCCTCGGCGAGGAAGTCCGCATCCGGGCGGACGCGGTACTCGGGCCCGAGGGCGTACGTCTTCGGGCCCTCGGAGGTGTCGAGCGACAGATAGACGGGCGACTCGCCCGGGAACTCGCGAACGAGGCGCGCGAGCTCGCGGATGACCCCCGCGGGCGCTTCGCGCGCGTCGAGGAGGAACCGCACCTCGGTCCGCTCGGTGACGGCCTCGAACGCGGAGACGTCCATCGCGACGAGCTTCGTCTCGCCCTGCTGCTTGTGGTCGACCCGGCCCTTGACGACGAGGATTCGATCGGCCACGCAGAGCTCGCGCGCCGCCTGGTACGTCGAGTTGAAGACGACCACCTCGGCAGAGCCCGTGGGGTCGTCGAGCGCGAGGAACACCATCGGCTCGCCCCGCTTGGTCGTGACCTGCTTCGTATCCGTGACGATCCCGCCCACCGTGACGACCTCTCCGTCGCGACGTCGCTCGAGCTCCGCGAGGGTCGCGTCCGTCTTGCGACGCAGCTGGTCGCGGACGCCCGACAGCGGGTGCTCGGAGACGTACAGCCCGAGCGTCTCCTTCTCGAGTCGCAGGAGCTCGTCCTTCGTGAACTCGCCCGAGGGGACCGCGGGATGATGCAGTGACGACGGGCTGGCGCTTTCGACGGAGTCGAAACCGCCATCGAACAGCGACGATTGCCCGATCAATCGGTCCTGCGCGAGCTTCTGGCCGTGCGCGAGCGCCTGCTCGAGCACTGCGAGCATCCCCATGCGCGAGGCGCCCGACGAGTCGAGCGCGCCGCATTTCACGAGCGACTCGAGCGACCGCTTGTTCACGACCTGCGGGTCGACACGCTCGGTGAAGTCCCAGATCGACTCGAACGGCCCGCCCTCCTCGCGCGCGGCGACGATGCGCTGCGCCGCGGTCTCGCCCACGTTCTTCACCGCGTTGAGCCCGAAGCGGATCTTGCCCTCGACGACGGCGAAGTCGACCGCGGACGAGTTCACGTCGGGCGGCAGCACGTCGATACCCATCTCGTCGCACGCGTTGACGTAGAACGGGACGCGGTCCTTCGTGTTCATCACGCTCGAGATGAGCGCCGCCATGTACTCGCAGGGATGGTTCGCCTTCAACCAGGCCGTGCGGTACGCGATCAGCGCGTAGCAAGCGGCGTGCGCCTTGTTGAAGGAGTAGTCCTGCGACGACTCCATGTCCTTCCAGAGCTGGTCCGCGACCCCGGGCGGCACGTCGTTCGCGGCGCAGCCGTCGAGGAACTTCCCCTTGAGCGACGCCATCAGCTCGTGGATCTTCTTGCCGATCGCGCGGCGCAGCGTCTCGGCCTCCGCGGGCTCGAACCCCGCGAGCTGCTTCGCGATCTGCATGTACTGCTCCTGGTAGATGCAGATCCCGTAGGAGTCTCCGGTGATCGGCGCAAGGCGCGGATCGATGTACGTGACCGCCTCCCGGCCGTTCTTCCGCGCCGCGTAGGTCGGGATGTACTGCATCGGGCCCGGCCGGTACAGCGCGACGAGCGCGATCAGGTCCTCGAACTCCGTCGGCTTGACCGAGCGCAGGGCGTCTCGCATCCCCGACGACTCGAATTGGAAGACCCCCGTCGCGTCGGCGCGCGCCAGCATCTCGTAGGTCTTCCGGTCGTCGAGCGGGATCGTCCCGATGTCGACGCCGCCGATCAGCTCCACGGCCTTGTCGATCACGTCGAGGTTGCGGAGGCCCAGGAAGTCGACCTTCAGCAGGCCGAGCGCTTCGACGTTCTTCATCGAGAGCTGGGTGACGACCTCGGCCTCCGGCCCCTTCTGCTGGAGCGGGACGACGTCGATCAACGGCTCTGCGCCGATCACGACGCCGGCCGCGTGAATCGAGTCCGCTCGGGTCAGCCCCTCGAGCGGGCGGGCGAGCTCGACGATCTCCTTCGCGACCGGGTCCTCCGCCACCGCCCGCCCGAGCTCGGCGCCGGGCTTGAGCGCCTCCTCGAGCGTCTGCCCTGGGCCCTCGGGGACGAGCTTGGCGATCCGGTCGACGACGCCGTACGGGATCTCCAGCACCCTCCCCGCGTCGCGGAGCGCGGCCCGCGCGGCCATCTTCGAGAACGTGATGATCTGCGCGACACGGTCGCGTCCGTACTTCTCGGCGACGTAGTTGATGACGCGCTCGCGGCCCTCGACGGCGAAGTCGATGTCCATGTCGGGCATGTCCTTGCGCGCCGGGTTGAGGAAGCGCTCGAACAGGAGGCCGTACCGCAGCGGGTCGATGTCCGTGATTTCCAGGCAGTACGCGGCGAGCGAGCCCGCCGCCGAGCCGCGGCCGGGCCCCACCGAGACCCCGTTCCGCTTGGCGAAGCCGATGAAGTCCGCGACGATCAGGAAGTAGTCCGCGAAGCCCATCTCGCGGACGGTCTTGAGCTCGAACCGCAGCCGCTCGTCGAGCTCCGGCGAGGACGAGCCATAGCGCTTGACGAGGCCGCGCTCGCAGAGCTCGACGAGGTACTCGAAGGCGTCGCGTCCATCGGGCACCGGGAACTTCGGCAGCCGGATCCGCCCGAGCTCGAGCTCGACGTTGCACCGCTCCGCGACCTCGAGGCTCCGCCGGAGCGCCTCCTCGTGGCCCGGGAAGTCGAGCGCCATCTCGTCGGGCGTCTTGAAGTAGAACTCGTCGGCGCCGAAGCGCCAGCGATCGGGATTCTTGAGCGAGTCGCCGGACTGGATGCACAGAAGCGCGTCGTGGCTGTGCGCATCCGCCGCGTCTAGGTAGTGCACGTCGCCCGTCGCCACGAGGGGCAGACCCAGCCGCTCGGCAAGACCGGGAAGGCCGTGGAACGCGGCCTGCTGTGCCTCGAGCCCGACGTTCTGCAGCTCGACGTAGGTCGAGTCCCGGCCGAAGATCTGGGAGAGGCGGTCGAGCTCGGCGAGCGCGTCTTCCTCGCGGTGCTCGGAGAGCGCCCGCGAGACGCGCCCGGACAGGCAGCCGGAAAGTGCGATCATCCCCTGTGCGTAACGCTCGAGCAGCTCCCAGTCGACGCGCGGCTTGTAGTAGTAGCCCTCGAGGTAGCCGAGCGAGCAGAGCCTCACGAGGTTCGCGTAGCCGGTCGAGTCGGCGGCGAGAAGCGTGAGGTGGGCGTGCCCCTTCGTCTGCACCTTGCGGTCGTCGACGACGTACACCTCGCAGCCGAAGATCGGCTTCACCCCCTGCGCCTGCGCCGCCTTGTAGAGGTCGATCGCGCCGGCCATCGACCCGTGGTCGGTGAGCGAGACGGACGGCATCTCGAGGCGCGCCGCCTTTTCCGCGAGCGCCGGGATCCTGCAGGCGCCGTCGAGGATCGAGTACTCAGAGTGGACGTGCAGGTGGACGAACGGAGCGCTCACGGGAAGGCCATCCTAGTTCTGCGGTCCGCTGGACAAACCGTCCGTTTCTGCCGATAACCGGTATATGCGGCGGATTCCGATCTCACTCAAGCTGATCGCGACGGTCAGCCTCCTCGCAGAGGCGACTGCCGCGGCGCTCGTCTTCTGGCACACCGGCCCTCGGGCTCGCTGAGCCGTTCGGGAGACGAGGTTTGACCTCGCCCGCGCGGGTTCCATGATCCGTGTGGATGATTCTCGTCACCGGCGCCACCGGGTTCGTCGGCGGCCACGTCGTGGCTGCCCTACGCCGCGCCGGCAAGCAGGTCCGGTGTCTCGTCCGTGACCTGCGCACTGCAGCGAAGCCCGAGCTCGCCGGCTGCGCGCTCGTCGAGGGTGACATGACCCAGCCGGCGAGCCTGGCCTCGGCGGTCGAGGGCGTCGAGTGCGTCGTGCACCTCGTCGCGATCCGTCAGGGCAAGGCCGAGCAGTTCGAGCGGATCATGAGCCAGGGGACACGGGACCTCCTGCACGCAGCGCAGGCCGCAGGCGTCCGGCGCCTCGTCCTCATGAGCGCGCTCGGAGTCGACGAGCGGACGAGGAACCTCGTCCCCTACTACCACGCGAAGTGGGAGATGGAGCAGGCGGCCAAGGGCTCGTCCGTCCCGTTCGTGATCTTCCAGCCGAGCTTCGTCTTCGCCGCGGACGGGGGCATCCTGCCGACGTTCCGCAAGCTGGCGAGGCTCGCGCCGCTCACCCCGATCGCCGGCTCGGGGACGCAGCGGCTGCAGCCGATCTGGGCGGACGACGTCGCGGCCTACTTCGTCCGGGCGGTGGACGACGACGCCGCGACCGGCGGGACGTTCGAGCTCGGTGGCCCCGACGTCGTCAGCTGGAACGAGCTCTGGGCGAAGCTGAAGCAGGCGATCGGGGTGCGTCGTCCGAGCGCCCACGTGCCCATGGCGTTCATGCGCGCGAACGCGCTCGTGACGGAGCGCCTGCCCGGGAACATCCCGCTCACCCGCGACCTCCTGAAGATGATGGAGGCGGGCGACAACGTCGTCACGGACGGCTCCGCGGAACGCGTGTTCCAGCTACCGCTCGTCTCCCTCGACGAGCAATTGCGCCGCGTCGCCTGATGGGCGAGCTTCACGCCGGCTGGCCGGTCGGGCATACTGGGCTGCGTCCCCGACGAAGGAGGTTGCGCGATGACAGAGCTTGCTTCCTCCCCGCCGCGCCCCGCGCGGCCCGTCGGCCGATAGCCAAAGCACCGGAGACGGGCCTCTCACAACGGGCGCGCCGCCCCGCGTCCTGTCGCTAGTCCCGAGAGGAGACCATCACCGTGCACGACCTCACCGCCCTCGGCTGGGACGACGTCTTCGCCGAGGAATTCGAGCCCCACGCACAGGCCGGTCTGATCCCCGGCCGCGTCGCCGTGCAGCACCGCGGCGCGTACGACGTTCTCACGGCCGAGGGCGAGCTCCGCTGCGACGTCGCGGGCCGCCTCTACGACGAGGCAGCGTCCCCGGCGGAGCTGCCAGCCGTCGGTGACTGGGTCGCGGTCGCCGCCCGCCCCGGCGAGCGGGCCGGCACCGTCCAGGCGGTGCTACCCCGCCGGACGAAGTTCTCGCGCAAGACCGCCTGGCAGGCGTCCGAGGAGCAGGTGCTCGCGGCAAACGTCGACGTCGTCTTCATCGTCACCTCGCTCAACGAGGACCTGAACCTGCGCCGCCTCGAGCGGTACCTGATCCTCGCACGCGAGAGCGGCGCGCAACCAGTCGTGCTGCTCACGAAGAGCGACCTCGCGAGCGATCCGGACGGCGCTCGCATCGCCGTCGAGGCGGTCGCAGCGGACGTGCCGGTCCACGTGCTCTCGAGCCTCACGGGCGAGGGGCTCGACGCGGTTCGCGACGACCTCCGTCCCGGTGTCACCGCCGCGCTCCTCGGATCGTCCGGCGTCGGGAAGTCGACGCTCGTCAACACCCTCGCGGGCAACGAGCTGCTCGAGACGCAGGAGCTCCGCAGCGACGGCCAGGGCCGGCATACGACTGTCCGCCGCGAGCTCGTCCAGCTTCCCGGCGGCGCGCTCGTGATCGACACGCCGGGGATGCGCGAGCTCCAGCTCTGGGTCGCCGACGAGGCGCTGGAGGAGACGTTCGACGACGTGACGTCCCTCTTCGAGCATTGTCGGTTCTCCGACTGCAGCCACGAGAGCGAGCCGGGCTGCGCCGTGAAGGCCGCGCTCGCAGACGGCACGCTCGCGCAGGACCGCTGGGACAGCTACCTGAAGCTCGAGGCCGAGCTCGCGCACCTCGAGCGGCGACTCGACAAGCGGGCGCAGGCGGAGGAGCGCAAGCGCTGGCGAGCGCTGTCGAAGTTCCAGCGCGACGTGTCGCGGGCGAAGGGGCGGGGCTAGGATCGGCTCGTGCCCACCGTCGGCGAGATCATGACCCCGGACGTGGTCGGGCTCGAGCCTGCGACACCTCTCGTCGACGCCGCCAGGCGGATGCACGAGCGGAGGGTCGGCGCCGCCGTCGTGTCGGAAGGCGACCGCCTGGTCGGGATCGTTACCGAGCGCGACATCCTCCGGGCAGTGGCGACCGGAGCGATCGGCGGATCGGTCGCCGACGCGATGACGCACGGGCCGGACACGATCGGCCCGGGCGAGAGCGCGGGCCAGGCGGCCGCGCTGATGATCCACGGCGGCTTTCGGCACCTGCCCGTGATGGACGGAAGCACCGTGGTCGGAATGCTCTCGATCCGCGACCTCGTCCGCGTCTCGGTCGACGACGAGGCCCCGCGCGGCGTCTGAGCCGGTGCAGTTCACGCTCACCAACATCAAGCAGGACCTGGAGGACCTCGGCTCGAGGTTCGACGGTGCGCCTGACCTGGAGTTCCGCGCGGCGACCAAGGCCCTCGGGCTCGAGCATTCGGCCCTGAGCTACCAGCGCATCCCGCCCGGCTATCGCTTCCCGTACGGCCACACGCACATGAAGCAGGAGGAGGTGTACGTCGTCGTGCGCGGGAGCGGGCGGATGAAGGTCGACGACGAGGTCGTCGAGCTCGAGGAATGGGACGCGGTGCGGGTCCCGCCCGGTGCGTGGCGAGGCTACGAGGCGGGGCCGGACGGTCTCGAGCTCGTCGTCGTCGGCGCGCCCAATCTCGGCGAGGATCCGCGCGAAGACGTCGACGGCCGGCGCGACTGGTGGGCTGACTAGTGGCTAGCCGAACGCGGTCTCGCGCTCGGCTTGGCTCATCGACGAGCCGGCGTACCTCGAGGTGCCGTCCCCGAGGAGCTCGCGAGCTCCCGCGAGGAGCGCCCCGTACGCAGCGGAGGCGAGCAGGCTGCCGGTCGACACGCGTCGCACACCAAGGCGCGCCAGCTCGGGCACCGGAGGCGCGGCGGGCGCGGCGAGGACGTTGACGGGCGCCTGCGCCGCCTCCACGACCGCGGCGATCTGCTCGCTCGTCAGGATCCACGGCGCGTAGAGGCACTCGGCGCCGGCGTCGCGGTAGGAGACGAGTCGCGCGATCGTGTCGTCGAGGTCGTCGACGCCGTGCAGGTGGTTCTCGCAGCGGCCGGTGAGCACCAGCGGCGGGTCGAACGCCCGCGCCGCCGCAGCGGCCTCGCCCACGCGCTCGACCGCGAGCGCGACGTCCTCGATGCGGCCGTCCACCGGGTTCCAGTCCTCGATCGAGCAGCCCGCAGCACCCGCTTCGCCAAGCAGGCGGACGGTCTCGGCGACCCCTCCGGGGTCGTCCGGGAAGCAGCGCTCGCTGTCGACGTTGAGCGGCAGGTCGGTCGCGTCGGCGAGCGTGGTGACGTGCGCCACGAGCTCGTCGCGTGTGACCTGCCCGTCCAGCCGGCCGAGAGTCCAGGCGAAGCCCGCGCTCGTCGTCGCGAGCGCCTCCGCGCCGACGGAGGCGAGAAGCTTCGCGGAGCCGACGTCCCAGGGGTTCGGCATCACGAAGATTCCCTCCCGGGCGTGGAGCTCTGCGAAGCGGGCACGGCGTTCTGCAGACATGGCTCCTCCCGGCCGACGGAGACCTCATCTTGCCGGGTGCCGGAGTACCGTGTCGCGTCCACCGAGGGAGAGGAGCGCGAGATGCACTGTTCCGTCTGGCGGTTCACGGGCGACCCGGACGAGCTCGAGCGTGGCTACCTCTGCCTTGCGGAGCGGATCCCCGCGAGCAGGCACGTGCTCCACGCGGCGGCGAGGACGCCCGACGGCCTGCTCATCTTCGACACGTGCCCGTCCGAGGAGGCATTCCGCGCGTTCTTCGGCTCGGCGGACGTGCAGGCGCTCTTCGCCGAGGTCGGGCTCGTCGACGGCGTCGTCGAGGACTACCCGGTCGTCCGTGCCTACGCACAGCGCGCCGAGGTCGACTCGACGGCCTGGGACGGGCCTTAGAAGCTCAACGCTGCCACGGGGGAGCCGCGTCCGCGTCGATCTCATAGCGCTCGATCGCGCTCGCGACGACGGACGGCTCGATCGCACCCTCGTCGGCGAGCGCCTTCAGCGCCGCCACGGCGACGTGATGGCGGTCGACCTCGAAGAACCTCCGCAGCGCGACGCGGTAGTCGCTCCGGCCGAAGCCGTCCGTGCCGAGCGCGACGTAGCGACCCGACACGAATGGGCGGATCTGGTCGGCAAACGTGCGGATGTAGTCGGTCGACGCGACCGCAGGCCCGTTCCGGCCGCCGAGGCACTCTTCCACGTACGCGCGCTGCTGCGGCTCGGTCGGATGGAGCCGGTTCCAGCGCTCCACCTCGAGCCCGTCTCGCCGCAGCTCGGTGAAGCTCGTCGCGCTCCACACGTCGGCGGCGACCGAGAAGTCGGAGGCGAGCAGCTCAGCGGCCGCCTCGACCTCACGGAGGATCGCCCCGGAGCCGAGGAGCTGGACGCGCGGCCCGTCGCTCTCGGGCGCCTCGTGCAGCAGGTACATGCCGCGGAGGATTCCCTCCTCCGCGCCCTCCGGCAGCGGCGGATGGACATAGCCCTCGTTCAGCACGGTGAGGTAGTAGAAGAGGTCCTCCTGCTCCGTGACCATCCGGCGGAGACCCTCGCGAACGATCACGCCCACCTCGTACGCGTACGTGGGGTCGTAGGCCACGCAGTTCGGGATCACCGACGCGAGGACGTGCGAATGACCGTCCTCGTGCTGGAGCCCCTCGCCGTTCAGCGTCGTCCGGCCGGAGGTGCCCCCGAGCAGGAACCCGCGGGCGCGGCTGTCGCCGGCCGCCCAGGCGAGGTCGCCGACCCGCTGGAAGCCGAACATCGAGTAGAAGATGTAGAACGGGATCATCGTCACGCCGTGGTTCGCGTAGGCGGTTGAGGCTGCGATCCAGGACGAGAACGCGCCGGGCTCGGTGATCCCCTCCTGGAGGATCTGCCCGTCGCGGTCCTCGTGGTAGTACATGAAGTCGCCTGCGTCCTCGGGCTGGTACAGCTGGCCGCGCGACGAGTAGATGCCGAGCTGGCGGAACATCCCCTCCATCCCGAACGTCCTCGACTCGTCGGGCACGATCGGCACCACCCGCGGGCCGAGCGTCTCGTCGCGCACGAGCGAGTTGAGGATCCGGACGAACGCCATCGTGGTCGAGTTCTCCCGGTCGCCGCTCCCCTCCAGCACACTCGTGAAAGGATCCGGCGTCGGTAGCGGCTGGGCGTTGATATGCCGTGCAGGCAGGCTCCCGCCAAGCGCCCTCCGCCGCTCCAGCAGGTGCGCGAGCTCGGGACTGTCCTCGGCGGGGCGGTGGAAGAATGCGCCGGTCGCCTCCGCGTCGGTGAGCGGAATCCCCAGCCGGTCGCGGATCGCAAGGCGAGCCTCGTCGTTCATCGCCTTCTGCTGGTGCGTGATGTTGCGCCCCTCGCCGGCGACGCCCATCCCGTACCCCTTGATCGTCTTCGCGAGGATCACCGTGGGCTGGCCCGTGTGCCGGACGGCCGCGTGGTACGCCGCGTAGACCTTCTGCGGGTCGTGCCCGCCACGGCGGAGACCCCAGATCTCGTCGTCTGTCCAGTCCGCCACCATCGCCGCCGTCTCCGGGTACTTGCCGAAGAAGTGCTCGCGGACGAAGGCGCCGTCGTTCGCCTTGAACGTCTGGTACTCGCCGTCGACGCACTCCTCCATCAGGCGGCGCAGCCAGCCGTCCTGGTCGGCGGCGAGCAGGGGGTCCCAGTTCGAGCCCCAGATCACCTTGATCACGTTCCAGCCGGCGCCGCGGAAGCTCGTCTCGAGCTCCTGGATGATCTTCCCGTTGCCGCGTACCGGCCCGTCGAGGCGCTGGAGGTTGCAGTTGACGACGAAGACGAGGTTGTCGAGCCGTTCGCGGCTCGCGAGCGAGATCGCACCCATCGACTCGGGCTCGTCCATCTCGCCGTCGCCCATGAACGCCCACACCTTGCGGTCGCCGGCGGGGACGATGCCACGTGCGTCCAGGTACTTCATGAAGCGCGCCTGGTAGATCGCCATCAGCGGGCCGAGTCCCATCGAGACGGTCGGGAACTGCCAGAAGTCCGGCATCAGCCACGGGTGCGGGTAGGACGAGAGCCCTCCGCCGCCGACCTCCTGGCGAAAGTTTCGGAGCTGCTCCTCGCTCAGCCGGCCCTCGAGGAACGCCCGCGCGTAGAAGCCGGGCGACGAGTGGCCCTGGAGGTAGACGAGGTCGCCGAGGTGATCCTCCGACCGGCCGCGCCAGAAATGGTCGAAGCCGACCTCGTACAGCGTCTCCGCAGACTGGTAGCTCGCGATGTGGCCGCCGAGCTCGTGCGACTCGGCATTCGCCTGGAGCACGATCGCGATTGCGTTCCAGCGGACGAGCGCCGTCGCCATCCGCTCGAGCTCCGCGTCGCCGGGCATCTCCGGCTCGTCTTCGGGGAGGATCGTGTTGACGTACGGCGTCGAGACGCCCGCACCCACCGAGACGCCGAGGTCCTGGGCGTGGTCGACGACCGTGTCGAGCAGCTCCCCCATGCGCCCACGTCCGTCGGCAGCGACGACCGCGTCGACGGACTCGAGCCACTCCTTGGTCTCGACGGGGTCGGTGTCCTGCGTCTCCTGGAGCACGCTCTTAGCATGCCGGAGAGCCGGCGCTGACGGCCCGATCAGGCGGCTGTCGCCGGCTCGACCGCGGAGCGCCGCGCGGCCTCGGCGAGGAGCCAGCGCAGCTCGTCGAGCGACCGCTCGTTTGCCTCGAGCTCCACGCCGTCGGCGTCACGCGCGACGAGGCGTCGCCGCTCGGTGGTCAACTGCTGGATCTCCGAGATCAGACCGGCGACCTCTCGCCGGCCGTCACGTCGTTGGGCGAACGTGCTGGTCATCCCGCTCCTTCGGCGTCTCTTCCTCGACACGCGTACAGCATGGCGTGTCCTTTCCCTGACACTTCGGGGGATCGCGCCAGTCGGATGGTGCGGCTACCCGTACCTTTCCTTTGCTCGCCAGGCGGGAATCCGCGGGAGCGGATTCCCGCGGCTGATCCCCGCCTTCGGCGGGGCAGACCCCTGAGGTTTGCTCGCCAGGCAGGATCCGGCAGGAGCCGAATCCTGCGGCTTGATCCCCGCCTCCGGCGGCGCACACCCCTGAAGGCGGCCGCTCTCGCGGCCGCAACACCCTCGAGCATGCTCGCCAGGCAGGAAACCGCGGGTGCGGATTCCCGCGGCTGATCCCCGCGTCCGGCGGAGCACACCCTGAGTGCGGCCGCTCTCGCCGCCGCAACCCCGCTCGGCCGGAGGAGCCCTCGTCAGACGGCCGCTGCTCATACCGGCCCCTCGAAGGTGTCCCCGAGGTAGGCGCGGCGGGCGGCGGCGTCGCGCGGCGAGCCGAGGTACTCGGCCCACGCGACGCGCTCGTGCGCCACGACTCCCAGCTCCCAGACGCAGAACGTCGGACGGTGGCCGTCGTCGGCGACCCACGGGTGGAAGCCGGGATCGGCGTCGTCGTGCTTGGCCCAGACGGTCTCCCACAGCTCGTTGTCGTTGCGCCATGTGCCGACGAGCAGGAAGTGGAACCCCTCTGCCCCGCAGCGATGGAGGATCACGAAGCCGAGCCCGTCGCCCAGCTCGAGCTCGCCGACGCGGGCGGCATCGTCGAGCGCGCCTCGCGCCAGCGCACGCACTTCCGCCGGGACCGGGTCCTCTGGTCGGGCGAGGTCGTACCACTTCAGCACGGCAGCTCCGAGGCCGACGCTCGACGCGGGCTGGGCGTGCTTCGCGACGTGCCGGTACCGCTCGTCGACTCCGTGCGCGGTTGCCAGCGAGGTCACGTCATCTCTCCCACGCGCGTGAAGTCCGCGATCCAGTTCGTCTCCCAGGTCTCGCCGCCGTCCACGGAGAACGCCTGCTCCCAGCGTGGCGACGGCGTGTCGGTGCGGGACCAGGTGAAGCGGACGCGGATCGGCCGTCCTTCGAAGGTGTCGTCGCCCTCGAAGATCCCGACGCCGTTCTCGAACCCGCCGATCACAGGCGGGTCGAGCAGACCGGACCGACGGCTGTCAGCCCAGTAGATCGACCATTGCCGAGCCTTCGGATCGAAGAAGCGGAGTGACATTCCTGCGAACCCGCCCTGGAAGTCCGTGTGGAAGTCGTCCTCGTTCCCCATGCCGTCGAGGATCGGCCACGCGTTGCTGGCCGACTCGAACTCCTCCCACTCGTCCGACGCCACCAGCCGCTCCCGCAGCCTTCTGTTCCGGGCTGTCCAGCCGCCCATCCAGAAGTCGAAGTCCCTCACGGTCGAACCCGCCTTGACGGTCGCGCTCATGTGCGCCTCCCTTCGGTTGCCTCGACTCGGGACGCTACAACCGAAATAGGGCGACTTCGGCCCTCTATCTGTGCTTCACTCCGATCCATGCAGACCCCCACCGCTCGACTGCTGGAGCTACTGGAGTTGCTCCAGGAGCGACCGCTGACGACGGGCCGGGAGATCGCCGACCGCCTCGAGATCGACGCACGCACCGTGCGGCGCTACGTCGAGGCACTGCAGGGCCTCGGCATCCCGGTCGAGGGCCAGCGCGGCGTGGGCGGCGGCTATCGCGTCCGGCCGGGCTTCCGTCTCCCGCCGCTGATGCTCTCGGGCGACGAGGCCGTCGTGGTCGTGCTCGGCCTGCTCGCCGCCCGTCGGCAGGGCCTCGAGTCCAGCGAAGGCTCGGTGGACGGCGCGCTGGCAAAGCTCCACCGCGTGTTGCCGGACACGCTCCGGCGGAAGGTCGAGGCGCTCGAGACGACGCTCGGGTTCACGGCAGCCGAGCGAGAAGGCGCGCCGGTGCAGAGCGACGTCGCGCTCCTCCTCGCCGAGGCGATCCGCAGACGTCTGCGCATCGGCTTTCGCTACACCGCCTTCGCGGGCGAGGAGACGACGCGCGACGTCAGCCCGCAGGGTCTCGTCGTCCACTCGGGCCGGTGGTACCTCGCATCATTCGACCACGGCCGGGACGATCGCCGCACGTTCCGCGTCGACCGGATGAGTCGTGTCGCGATCCGCGACGGCGAGTGGCGGCCGCCGCCGCGGGGGTTCGACGCCGTCGCCTCCGTGAGCCGCTCGCTCGCGCGCGTCCCCTGGCGGTGGGAGGTCGCCGTGCTCCTCCACCTGCCGCTCGAGGAAGCGGCGCGCCGCGTGCCGGCGACCGTCGCGGAGCTCGTCGAGGAGGGCGACGGGCGCACGCAGTTGCGGATGCGAGTCGGCTCGCTCGACTGGATGGCGGCGGTGCTCGCACGCCTGGGCTGCCGCTTCGAGATCCAGGCGCCGGAGGAGCTTCGTGAGAGCGTCCGCGAGCTCGCGACGAGGCTCGAGGAGTCCCTCGTCGCAGCATGATTCAGCGCGATGCCCGAGGGTGACGCGCTCCACAGGGCGGCGCGGCGCCTGCAGCCGCTCGTCGGCGAGCGAATCGAGGCGGAGAGCCCGAGCCCGCAGGGCGCGGCGACGGGCGTCGCCCGCGCGGTCGACGGGAGGGTGCTGGAGAGCGTCGAGGCCGTCGGCAAGCAGCTCCTGCTCCGGTTCGAGGGCGGCGTCGTGCTCCGCAGCCACCTGCGGATGAACGGCCGCTGGCGCATCTCCCGGCGTGGTACGACGCGCGGTCGGCCTTGGCTCGTCCTCCGCGGGGGCGCGTGGGAGGCGACGCAGTGGAACGGCCCCGTGCTGACGCTCGAGCGAAGGCCGTTACACCGGCTCGGGCCCGACCTGCTCGCGGACGACACCGACGTCGCCGACGTCGTCCTCCGTGTCCGTCGTGCAAGTCAGGCGCGTGTCGTGGGCGAGGCGCTCGTCGACCAGCGCATCGTCGCCGGAATCGGGAACATGTGGGTCGCGGAGGCACTCTGGCAGGCCCGCGTCTCGCCGTGGAGCCCGCTCGGCACGGTCACCGACGACGAGCTGGCCCGCGCGCTCGCCTGGGCGCAGGATGCGATGCGGACGGCCGTGCTGTCCCCGCGCGGACCGCGAGCGGTCTACCGCCGGGCGGGGCGTCCGTGCCGCCGCTGCTGCACGGCGATCGCCTCACGCGGCCTCGGCGACGCCAACCGCACGGCGTACTGGTGCCCCACCTGCCAGCCCGAGCGAGCCGCGCTCGGCTGACAACGCTTGTGTTGATTCAACACAAGCGCTGGGGAGGGCCGGGTCTCAGTCGATCAGCTTCTTCGTCATCGCGCGGATCGCGATGCGCCACACGAACAGGCCGAAGCCGACGAGGACGCCCACGCGGAAGAGGTCATCCCACCCGAGGTTCCCGAAGACGGCGGCCCGGATCAGCTGCACGCACTGGTACAGCGGGTTGAAGGCGGCGAGAACCTGCGCCCACTCGGGAAAGCCGTCCAGGGGGAAGAACGAGCCCGCGAGGAGGAACAGCGGCGTCAGCACCGCGCTGATCACGTAGTTGAAGTTCTCGAACGACTTCGAGTAGCCCGCGATCGAGATCCCGAAGTTCGCCCAGCCGAAGCCGGCGATCCACCCGATGAACGGGACGAGCAGCATCCCCCACGCGGGGTCGAGCCCGAACGCGATCGCGACGAGCATCGGCACGCACCCGTAGACCCCCGCGCGGGTCGCGATCCAGAGGGCCTCCGCCGTGACGAGCTCCTCGGTGTCGACGGGCGCGGCGAGGATCGCGTCGTACGTGCGCTGGAACTGGTACTTGACGAACGTCCCGAACATCGCCGGGAAGGCGCTCGAGAAGAGCACCGCCGTCGCGACGGTGCCGGTGCCGACGAAGTCGACGTAGTCGTAGCCGCCGATCGTGCTCACGAGCGAGCCGAACCCGAAGCCGAACGCGAGCAGGTAGATCGTCGGCTCGACGGTCGAGGAGAACGTCGTCGACTTCCAGTACGAGGAGAAGTTCACGACCTCGCGGACGAGCACTCCCGTGAGCGCCGAGCGCTCCAGCCGGCCGAGCCGCGGGACACGAGCTTCGGACGTGGCCATGGCGACTACGCGATCTCCTCGCCGGTCAGCAGCACGAAGACGTCCTCGAGGTTGGCGGGCCGGCGCTCGCCTTCGAGGTGGAAGCTGTTCCGCCCGTCGACGCCGAGGATCGACACGCTCGTCCCCGTCCGCCGCGTGCGCAGGCCCGCCGAGAGCGCCTCCGCCTCGACCTCGACGAGCCGCGCAGGCCCGCCGTAGACCTCGAGCGCCTCGGTGCCGGCGTGCTCCAGCACGAGCTCCGACGGGGACCCGGCGGCGACCGCGGTGCCGTGGGACATGATCAGGACCGTGTCCGCGAGGCGCTCCGCCTCCTCGATGTAGTGGGTCGACATCAGGAGCGTCGTCCCGCCGCTCCGTAGCGCATCGATCAGCGCCCACAGCTCCTGGCGCACCTGCGGGTCGAGGCCCACCGTCGGCTCGTCGAGCAGGACGAGGCGAGGCTGGTGCACGAGCGCCCGCGCGATCAGCAGCCGGCGGCGCATCCCGCCCGAGAGCTTGTCCACCCGCTCCGCGCGACGGTCGACGAGCTTCGCGAGCTCGAGCGAGCGCTCGATCGCGGCATGGCGCTCCGCGCGCGGCACGCGGTACAGGTGCGTGAACACCAGCAGGTTCTGCTCGACGGTGAGCGTCGTGTCGAGGTTGTCCAGCTGCGGCACGACGCCGCACCGGGCGCGCGCCTGCTTCGACTCGCCGGGGAGCGTGAAGCCGAGCACCTCGAGCTCGCCCTCGTCCGCGATCGACTGCGCCGTCAGGAGCCGCATCGTCGTCGACTTCCCCGCCCCGTTCGGACCGAGCAGGCCGACGCACGTCCCGGGCGGGACCTCGAGGTCGAGGCCGTCGACGGCGGTGATCTGCCCGTAGCGCTTGACCACTCCGCGCATCCGGATCGCGAGCTCGGGCTCCATCCGCGCAGGATGCCAGTGACGCGCCTCTCAGATGGTGTTGGCGAAACGCTGGATCGCTGCGAGCGGTTCCGAGCCCTTTCCTGATCGCCTCGCCGCCGCTCGGATCCGCGGGGCTACGCGTTTCACGGCCGGGAGCCACGCGACTCCTACCATTGCGTCCGGGATGGGAGGAGACATACGTGGACGCCGGCGCCACGGCGCGCTGCTCGCCGTCGTCGCGCTCGTCGCGTGCGCGCTCCCGGCCTCGGCAAGTGCGCACGCCTACCTCGTGGGCTCCGATCCGCCCGCCGGCGCCCGCCTCGCCTCCGCCCCGCCGCGCGTCGTCCTGCGCTTCAACGAGGACTTCGTCCCCGGCAGCGCACGGGTCACGCTCCGGAAGACCGACGGCACGGACGTCGCGCTGTCGCCGCCGGTGGCCCGCGGCTCGACGATCGCGCAACCGCTTCCGGCCGACCTCCAGGGCGTCTTCCTGCTCACGTGGAGCGTGCTCTCGGACGACGGCCACCCCACAACGGGGTCGATCCCGTTCTCGGTCGGCGCGAGCGGCGCGCTCCCGGCCGCGACCGCGTCCTCCGGGCCGACCCAGTGGCCGGAGGCGGCTGCCGACTGGCTCTTCTTCGTCGGGCTCGCACTCGCAATCGGCGGGATCCTGAGCGAACGGCTCGTCTGGCGCACCCCGCCCGTGGGCGCGCCGGTGACCTTCGGCATCGGTCTCGCGCTCGGAACCGCCGTGACGTCGCTCGTCCTTCTCGCCGCCGACCGCGTGCACGGCAGCTTCATGGATGGCCTCGACGTCGCCGCGCTCCGTGACGTGTCGCACAGCAGACCGGGCGCCCTGACGGTCGGCATGCTCGCGCTCCTGGTCGTCGCGGCCGCGCTGGTGGTGTCGCGCCGCCCACTCGTGGCGCTCGCGCCACTCGCCGCGACCGGTGTCCTGGTCGCGCTCCGTGGACATGCGGGGACGAGCGGCGACTGGTGGGCGCCCGTGGCCGACGCGGTCCATCTGCTCGCCGCTGCGGCCTGGACGGGGGCGCTCGCGCACCTCGTCCTCGTCTTGCTCGCGGTGCCGGCCCTCCGATCGGTCGACGCTGTCCCCGTCCGTCGCTATGCGGAGCTGGTGCTGCCGACGGTGCTCGTCGTGCTCGCGACGGGCGTCCTGACTGCGCTCGCTGAGTTCAGGAGCCTCTCGGCCGTGCTCGACACCGGCTACGGCCGGACGCTGCTCGTCAAGTCGGGGCTCGTCGCCGGAGCCCTGTGCTTCGCGCTCGCGAGCCGGCTGTTCGCCCTGCGGCGGAACCCGGGTGTCGACGTCGCCCTGCTCCGGCGCCTCACGCTGCCCGAGCTCGGGCTCGTCGCCGCGGTGCTCGCGGCCGCGGGACTGCTCGTCAACCTTGCGCCGCCGCGCAACACCTCGGCGGCCGCGACGAGCCTCGCGCCCGCCCCCGCGCCGATCCCCTCGGCGCCGCTGAACCTGAAAGTGATCCCGACCGGCCCGTTCGTCGCGGCCGGGGAAGACCGCGACCTCGCCGTCGGCTTCGCCGCCCGTCCCGTCGGCGTCGGCGGCGTCGCGGTGACGGCGACGGTGATCGACCAGAACGGCAACGGCGCAAACGGGCTCGACGTGAGCATCCGTCTCCGGTCCGACCGAACGACAACGGCCGCCACGACGTCGTGCGGGCCCGGCTGCTACCGGGCCGACGTCGCCGTGCAGGGTCGCCCGCGCGAGGCGGTGCTTCGGATCCAGCGCCCCGACGGAGGCGCCGCCGACGTCCGCTTCCCGTTCCCGGCGCGCTGGCCGCCTCCCGTCGCGACGCGGCTCGCCCGCGACGCCACACGAGTCTTCGACGCCCTGAGGACGCTCCGGATCGACGAGTCCCTCTCCTCCGGCGGAACGCACGTGACCCGGACCGTCTGGCGGCTCGAGGCCCCGAACAGGCTCGCGTACGACATTGAGGACGGGTCGAAGGCGATCATCGTGGGGGACAGACGCTGGGACCGCGAGCCCGGCCGGCGGCGCTGGGTCGAGTCATCGCAGGTCCCGCTCCGGCAGCCGACCGCGACGTGGGGGTCGGCTCCGCGGACGGCCGCGCTGCTCGGCAGCGGCACCGTCGCCGGGCGGCCGGTGTGGCGCGTCTCGTTCGTCGATCCGACCGTCCCTGCCTGGTACACGGCCTCGATCGACCAGCGGAGCCACCGGACGCTCGCGCTCGAGATGATCGCACCCGCCCACTTCATGCGCCATGCGTACTCCGGGTTCGACGACCCGCTCTCGATCCAGCCGCCGCCCGCGCCCTAGCCGGGCAACTTGGCCGCGCGCTACTTGGCCACGGCGAGGAACGCCACATCGCGCGCGACGCGCGGTGAGAGCTTCGTCGGCCAACCGCGTAGATCGACGGCGCCGCCGGGTGATGCCGGGGAGCCCGAGAACGATGCGAAGTCGCTCTCCCAGAAACGGACGACCTTCGCGCGAACGCTGCCCGGCAGCAGCAACGAGAAGCGCCCGTCCTTTGTTGGCCAGCGCGCCGAAAGCGGCTTGATCACACCGGCCGGACCCGAGACTCCAACCAACAGGCCGCGGTAGAACGCGCCCGCCTCGGGTGTCGACGAGGGCAGCGTGAGGGTCGTGCCCCTCGCCGGAAGCTTCACGTCCATTGTCGCGCTGTGCAGACGCGAGAACGACACGTTCCGGCTGCCCGACCCGTAGGAGATGTTCCCGACGGCCACCTGGACGCTGAGCGCGACCGGATCGCTGCCCGACTCGTCCGAGGCGGAGAAGTACGACACGTAGTGCCCGTTCGCATTGGACGGCTCCGAGAATGTCCAGTAATCGCGATCTGTCGTCCGCGTGACGACGGTCGCGCCGCGCACCGGGTTTCCATTCGCGTCGGTAACTGTCCCCTGCAGGCGGTAGGAGAGCAGGACGACACTGGGTGCGGGGACGCCGTCTGCGCGGACGGCACGCCCGGTGACGAGGATGCCTCGCGAGGTCCGCTTCGCGCGAAGGTCGACGAGCCGATAGGCGACAGAAACGCCGCCTGACGCCTGCGTGAGCGCCTTTCTCTCCGCGGAGGTCAACGGCCGGCCGCCACGCGTCGCGCGCGAGCCGTCGGCGACGTGAAGAGGATGTCGGCGGGCGAGGGTCGCATCCACGCTTGCGGAGAACTGCCCCCGCGCATCCGTCCGGCCGGGCAGCCGGTATCGGTCGACCGCGAGGACAGCGCCGGCGACCGGCTTGCCGCGAAGGAGGAGACGACCGGTGACCCTCGCCTCGTTCGAGCTGTCGGCCTGCCAGAGGGCAAGCGGCACGGCGCCGCCTGCCACGGCGATCCGAGCGCCTGCGGAGCGAGCGACGCCCGCGCCGGAGGCGGTAAGTACACGGTCTCCGGTGCTCGTGATGGGCCATGTGGCCGCAGAGCGGGAGCTCGCCGTCTCGCGCGTCTGGCCGGATGCCGACGCCGTGCCGGGCGCGAGTGCGAAGACGAAGAGTTGCGAGACGGTGCCACCGTTCGAGGACGTTGGCGTACCGCCGACCGTGACGGCCACGTATTCCTTTCCTCCGGTCGAGAAGATCGTCGGCCCCGCCGCGATCGGATTTCCGGTCTTGAACGTCCAGAGCACCTTGCCGTTGCGGAGGTCGAAAGCACGCAGCACCCCGTCGCCGCCGCCGGCGAACCCGAGGCCACTGGCAGTCGTTGTCACCCCACCGCGTTCTGGCTCCGGCGTCCGGAACTTCCACACGCGCCTGCCGCTCGAGACGTCGATCGCACTGATCGAGCCATGATCCTGCCAGCCGGCGAGCGCCGCGCCGAAGTTGCCGTTCTCGAGACCGAGGTACACGTCGCCGAGAAGAAGCTTGCGCCGCTTCTGGGTCGGTGTCAGCTTCTGTTGGATCAGCACCGCGGCCGTCTCGGATGCGGCGTTGAAGACGTAGTTGGTGGCCGGGTCGTACGACGCGGGCGAGTAGTTCAGCCCTCCGAGCGACGAGGGAAAGACCGTCACCGGCTCGCCCGGGCGAAGCGGTGGATGCTCGACACGGTCGATCACCTTGACACGTTCGTGGAACGGCTTGCCCGTCTTCGCGTCGAACGCGAACCAGACACCCTCCATCGTCGCCACCGAGACGACGTCGTGAACCGAGCCCCCGACCTTGCCGCGGTACACGAGCGGAGGCTGTGAGACGTCGTACGCCCATTGGTTGCCCGTGATCAGCTGCTGCCACCACTTCAGACGCCCCGACCTGAGGTCGACGGCGACGAGGGCATCGGTACGCGGGTTCACGCCTGGCCGGAGTGCCTTGAAATACAACGGGGTGGCGGAGCCTGTCCCGAAGTACACGGTGTTCGTCGCCGCGTCGATGGTCACGGGCGTCCAGACCGCGCCGCCGCCGACGACGCGCGACGTCCGCCGCCACGATTGGAGGTCTGGCGGAATCGTCCAGAACGGAGTCGGCCAGGCAGGACGCAGGTTCGTCGTGTACGCCATGACGAAGCCGCGGATGCCGTACTCGGAGCCAGCAGCTCCGATCAGCACGCGATGGTTGGCGCAGACCGGCGCGCTCGTCTCGGAATAGCCGTAGTTCGTGGATGCGTTCCACACGTCCTGGTTCATCGCGACGTCGCCCAGCACCTTGCCGTCGGTCGGCCGCAGCGCGACGAGCTTCATGTCGAGCTGCGCGATGAACAGGCGGCCGTCGCAGTAGGCGAGTCCGCGATTGGCGACGATGCCGAAGTTCTTGAAGAACCCGCTGTTTTGCGGCTTGTACTGCCAGAGCACCTTGCCGCTGGCGCCGTCGAGCGCGAAGACGTTGTCGTCGTTCGTCGTCACGAACAGCTTGCCGCCGATCGCGAGCGGATATGACTGCTGGCCCCGGCGAACGTCCGGGTCGAGCTTCTGGAAGTCGACCATATACGTCCGATCGAGGTGCGAAACGTTTGCGGGCGTGATCTGGGTCAGCGGAGAATGACGGTCGTTCGCCGGAGTCCGTCCGAACGACGCCCAGTCGCCGTCCCCTCCTGGCTTCGCATCCGGCGACGCTCCCGCGACGGACGCCAACGTTGCCATGACGAGCAATGCGACGACAGCGGCCCGAACGTGACCTCTCACGCCGCTCGTTCTCTCGCGTGCATATCGGCAGAGTATGCGCGGGCGGTGCCCGCGCGACGACCGGGCCGGAGGGCGGAGGCCGCAAGCGCGACCGCAAGCACCAGCGCTGCGAAGGCAAGCGCCGGGGCGAGCCGCCGTTGGCGTTCGACGACTGTCACGCGCTCGGCCGGGCCGATCTCGGCGACTCGGCGGAGCGCACGTGCGGCCTGGTGCACGTGTCCGGCGTCGAACGACTGGCCGCTGGTGTCCTGGGCCAGCCGCTGAACGAGCGATCTCGCGGCGCCGTCCGGCCGGTAGGCGGCCTCCGGCAGTCCATCCACCCCGTAGACGCGTTCGTCGGGTGCCCAGACCTGCACCACCAGCAGCGAGCAGCCGCGCGGTCCGTCGAGCGCCGCGGCAACTCCCCCGGACGAGTACGGTGCGGTCTCGCCGTCGGTCACGAAGACGCACGTTCGATGCGTGGCGGACGACGGGAAGAACCCCGAGGACGTCACCGCGGCGAGCGCGCCGAAGTTCGTCGCGTTGCGCGCGACGTCCTGTGGCGGCGGCGCCTCGACGGCGACCGAACGAGCGACGACGTTCTCGAAGGTGCTCTCGTCAGACGTCGCGAAAACGTAGGGAAGGACACGGTCCGTGAGACCTGCGACGGCGGCGGGGACGTCGGGCACGGCCCGACGAAGATCGAGCACGACGCGCCTAGCGCGCTCGAGCCGCGTGCTCCCAGCCGGCCCTTGGGAGGCGAGCATCGAACGCGACACGTCGACGATGAACAACACCTCCGACGAGCGCCGTACTCGTTCGTTCCCCGTCGTCTGCAGCACCGGCTGTGCGGCGGCGAGGCCAAGCAGCATGCAGATCGCCACCGCGCACGCGGCACGAGGCACATCGAGGTGGAGTGGCGCCGGTGGCAGCCCCAGGATCGTGGCGACGCTCCGGCTCCTGCGCGCCGTGAACACCGCGACGCCGACGGGCACGGCCGCGCCGAGGACGGCAAGCCCCGCAAGCGGCGACAGGAGGACGACGGACGCGAGCAGCACTAGTACCCCCGCCCCGGGGTACCGGAGCCCGCGCCGCGCCGACCCGTGCCGCGGGCGCCCGAGCCGGTCCCAGGTCCATGCCTGACCTGGGTGGCCTGAAGACGTCGCAATGCCAGCTCGAGATTGAGCTTGGCGTCGAGGTTCGAGGGGTCGGCACGAACCGCGGCCCGAAAGGAGGCGGCCGCGAGCTCGTCTGCGGTTTCCCTCGGGCCGAGCGCCTCGAGGACTCCGAGGAGGTCGTTCGCCTGTGATGCCGCAACGGGGGAAGACCCGGCGGCAACGGCCGCGAGCGCGCTCTCGGCGGCGGACCGCGCGCGCGAACGTGTCTCACCGGCGTCGAAGCCTCGGCCCGTCTCGATGGCAGCGACGTACAGTTGGACTGCGCGCCGCAGGTTCACGTCACGAGGCGCGCCCATCGCCCTCCCGACCGGATCACCCGGCAGCCAGGTCTCCGCCGTCCAGCGTGCGCGGGCGGGAGCGCGCGCATACGCCGCGTCGCCGTTCTTCAGGGCATCGCGCCAGGAACGTGCATCGTGCGCGACCGCGAAGCCGCAGACCGCGGCGACGGCCATCGCAAGGGACATTGCGACGATCCATCTGCGTCTCACGGTGCAGCCCAGCGGAGTCGATCGGTGAGGACGAGCAGCAGGCCCAGCGCCGCCGCCGTGGCGAGCGCGAGCACGACGAGGAATGTCGGCGACGCCCCCTCGACCCGGGCTCGACCCTCCGCCCGGTTCGCCGGTGCAGGCCGAAGGTCGCTCGGCGCCGAGAGCAGCCGTTTGACCAGGCGCGCGTCCTCCTCCGAGGGGTTCAGACCGACCACGCGGAGGGGAATGCCGAGCTTGCGGTACGCGAGCGCCGCGCTCGTCAGCGGGTCGATGTCCCCGGCATCGTCGTCGAGGTCGCTGACGAGGACGACCGAAGGCCGATCGACGCGGTGGTCACGGATGACGTTTAGCGCGAGCCGGAGGCCCGTCGAGATCCGGGTGCCTGCGCTGAACTGACTCGACCAGGGGTTCGCTGGCGGGACAGGCGCGCTCCCGGGCGCGGTCTGCCTGGGCACGACGAAGAACCGCTCGAACGCGCGAAGCTGCGTGGCAGGTGTACCCGGCGGCAGCGCCTGGTACGCGGTGTCGGAGAAGAGGACAAGTCCGTATCGGCCGTGCGAGCGGGCGAGTTGATCGAGCGTCGCCGCGATTCGCGTGTACGTCTCGTCGGAGATGCTTGCCGACACGTCGAGGACGACGATCCCGTTCGTCCCCGTTGGCACGAACGCGGTCGTCGTCGGTTGCATGCGGAGTGCCGCGACGAGTGATAGACCGGCCGCGGCGACGCACGCCATACCCGCGAGGACGCGGAAGCGCCGCGTCCACCTCGCTGCGTTCGACAACCGCCCCATGTCAGCGAGCGGAATAGCGTCGGCTCTCATGGCCCTGCCTCCCGCGCACGCTCGGCGAGGGCGACGGTGCCCTCCGGCTTCGGCGACCTTTCCGACCACGCGAGCTCGGCGGCATCGTCGGCGACGGAACGAGCGCCGACCGAGCCGGTGACGCGTGAGACCAGGTCTGCCGCACGCCTCCGGTCCGGGACCGGCCGCCCGGCAGACTCGCGGAGAAGCCGCACTGCGCGCGCGAGCTCGGCCTCGTGGGCGCGAGGACGAGATCGCGGCCATACCACTACAACCGCCAGCAGCAACGCAACGAGAGCGAATACCGCTGCCACGATCGTGAGCGGCGCGACGAGGCGGCCGGCGCGACCGTCCGCCGCGGGCAGCGCAGTCTGCTGGCGATACGGCGGCGTCGCCGCTCCGACGTCGACACCGGCAACACGAGGCTCCACGACAACCGCCACCGGCTCACCCCGACTGGTCACCGTGCCGCGACCGGTGAGCTCGACCGCCACACGCGGAGCCGGCAGGCGGACGCGGTGTGCGCCCCCGGCCGGCGCGCATGGGAGGTCGAGGCACGCAACCTGCTGCACGAGGGTGACGACGAGCGTGGACCGTTCGACCCTGCGGGTCGTCCTGGCCGGCGCCGTCTCTACGAGCGATCCTGCGTCCGCGAAGATGCGGACGCTCGACGCGTCGGCGGCGCTCGCCGGCACGCGTGCGACCACGGCGTAACGGATCGGGTCGCCGACCCCGACCTTCGCCGGCTGCACGTCTGCCTGCACTCGAATTGGAGCCGCATGCGCACCGCCGACAGCGAGCCAGCCGGCGACGATCCCGAGGGCGAGGAACCTCATGCACCCCGCCGCAGGAGCACGCGCCGTCGTGCCGCCCAACCGTGAAACAATCCGGCGATCTCCGCGGGGTCCGCCGTGCCGACGACCACGGGATCGAAGCCGAGGCGTCGGAACCGACCGATCGTCTCCGTCAGGCGCCGCTCGTTGGCGCCGGCGAGCTTCCTCGCCTGCCGACGGGTGATCCAGACGTCATTCAGCCGTGCCGAGCCGGGGGCGACGAACGGCACGACGACACCGGCGATGGAGGGGAACGACTGCTCCCACACGGGGTCTTGCACGAGGACTGGCGTCACATCCCACCCGAGTCCGCGGAGTCGCATCCACAGACGGCTCGGTACCGCCTCGAGAAAGTCCGAGAGGACGAAGACGAAAGTCCCGACCGGCATTGCTGCCCGTCGGCGGGTGAGTAGCTCGAGCGAGCGGGCGAGCGAGTCCGGTGGCGCGTCGGCGCGGCCGGTCGCACGCTCGACCAGCCGCACGCTCGACGCTGCGTTCCCCGGGGCGAGGTAGAACTGGCCCGAGGCATTGGCAGCAACGAGCCCGACGTCACCGTGCGCGGCGCGTGCGCTCGCGGCGACGAGCGCGACGATGGCAGCGATGGCCGCCGTCTTGTCCAGCCACGGCAGAGATGCAGGGTAGATCCCCAGCGACGGTCGGCGATCGCAGACGATCACGGCCCGTGGAGCCCGCTGGGCGAAGAACTCGCGTACGACGAGCTCGTCGCTTCCCCGCGCGGCAGACAGCCGTGCCGAGGCGCCCCAGTCGATCCAGCTGAGCCGATCTCCGGGCCGGTAGGGTCGCGAGCCCGCGGCCTCGTCGCCCTCGCCACGCTGCGGCGTGCGGAACGATCCGGGGTGGATGCCACGGAATCGGCGACGCGGGACGAGGGGAAACGGCCGAGCGCCGCGGGCGCTCATACCGGTCGCGGCGTCGCGGTATCCCAATCGGGCTCGGGTCGCGGGGCACGCTCGAGAGATCCCTCCCACACGCGGCGGACGATGTCGGCGCGCGACACCCCCTCGTCGACGAGGAGCGCCTCACCGACCAGCAGTCGGTGCATGACGACAGGTGCGAAGAGCTCCTCGACGTCCTCCGGGACGACGTAGTCGCGACGATGGGCGAGCGCCCAGGCGCGTGAGAGGCGGTCGAGCGCCAGGCTCGCCCGCACGGACGCGCCGAGCTCCAGGAAAGCCAGCTCGCGCGTCGCGCGCACGAGATCCACCGCCCAGCGCTTCACGAGAGGATCGATGTACACCTCCTCCACCGCCTCCCGGAGCGCCCGCAGATCCTCGAGCCCGACGACAGGACGAAGCCGTCCGAGTGGATGCCCGTGGGTCTGCTCGTCGAGGATCCTGACCTCCTCCTCGACGCTCGGGTACCCGAGCGACGTCCGCACGACGAAGCGGTCGAGCTGCGCCTCTGGGAGTGCGTAGGTGCCGTCCTGCTCGACGGGGTTCTCGGTCGCGATCAGGAGAAACGGATCCGGGAGCGGCCGTGTTGTCCCGTCGACCGTCACTTGCAGCTCGGACATGCCTTCCAGGAGCGCGGACTGCGCCTTCGGCAGCGCCCGATTGATCTCGTCGACGAGCACGATGTTGGCGAAGATCGGACCAGGCTGGAACTCGAACCCGCGCGTGGTTGGATTCCAGATCGAGAGGCCCGTGACGTCCGTCGGCTGGAGATCGGGCGTGCACTGGATGCGCGAGACCGAGGCACGCTCGATGCTGCCCGCGAGGGCGCGGGCGAGCATCGTCTTCGCGGTCCCCGGCACGTCCTCGAGCAGGACGTGCCCGCCGCACGCGAAGGCCGCGATGACGAGTCGAACCGCCTCTCGCTTGCCGACGACGACGGTCTCGACATTCCCTAGAAGGCGCTCCGCGACCGCCGCGCCGGTATCGAAGGTGCCGGCGGGTGCGCGCACCTCGCCCGCCCCCGGCGCGCTCACCTGGCGCCTCCCACCCAAGCAATCATCGAGGCATCGTAGGTGACACTCACGAGTCCTAGAGAAGCTCTGCCAGAGGGAACGAACGGTGGCGGCGGGGCGGTACGAGGTAGTTCTGACGATGGGTGGTTCGCAGCACGCTGTTCAGGCCCTGCTCCTCGGCTCGCGCATGGAACGGAGTCGTGCGGCCGGCGGAATAGCGCCCGTCCATCGCGAGACGTGCTCGATGGAAGAGCTCGGACGTCGCGGAAAAGGCGACGAAGTGGAGGCCGGGCGCCGCGCCCTTCGCCATCTCGTCGCGCGCGGGACGCGAGCTCCAGAAGAACGGGTTGTCGAGCGTGTTGAAGTCCGCCCGCTGGATCAGCGCGGTTCCACTGGCGTAGCGTCTCCCGTCGTTGCCGGCGACAGCGTCTGCGAGCCGGGTCGCCGGCTGCAGTGAGCCACTGTGGCCGACGAGACCTTTGTCCTGCGCCTCCGCGACGACCGTGGGCAGATCCTGGATCTCGCCTGGCCCTTCTGGCAGCGTCAGCGTTCCGTCTGCCACGGCGAGACCCGGCCTGAACGCGGCCCAGGCGCGCCTGAGGTACGAGAAACGCGCGTACCAGGTGTCGAGGTCCTCGTGCAGGTGGGAGACGTGCATCGTCGTGCCACCGCGGAAGTAGCCGTTCGGCCATTGATCCGTCGCGCCGGGGAGCGTTTCGAAGTTCGCGATCGGGTCGGGGCCGAGGGCGCTGCGCTGGGTCGACGTGAAGCCGAGGAAGAGCTGCGCGCCGTCCGGAATCAGATGGGCGTTCGGGAGACCCGCACGGAGAGCGAGCTGCTTGGGGAGGCCGCGGCCGCCGCCCTCGCCGCCGCCGACGAACCCCTTACGGATGCTCGTGATCCCGAGCACGCCGTCGAGGGAGTCGAACACGGCGCGTGAGCCCGCGGCGATGTGCTCCAGAGAGTCGCTGCGGAACAGCACGCAGACGTGGTTCTGCTCGAGCCGGGTCGACTCGGGGTCGCTCGGGAAGCGGACAGCGTCGAGAACCGCCTCGCGACGCTTGCCGTCGCGCTTGGAGGCCTGCACGTCGACCGGCAAGTAGCGGGGAAAGCGTCGGCCGTCACGCAGTCGGGGGAGAAAGTCGCGGAAGTAGGCGCGGCCCCAGCCGACCGTCGTGCCGAGGCCGGCCGGCGTCGAGGCGAATCTTCTGTCGAGACTGACCAGCGCCCGCTCGAGCTCCGTGCGCGCATCGAGGAGCTCCTGCCGATCCGACCCGCCGCGGAGCACCGCCGTGACGATCTGATGGTGCCGCGGTGGCACGACGACCTCGACGCCGTTCTCGGTCAGGATGCGGGTGCCGCGCAGCAGGTGCTGTTCCGCGGGGTGCCGAGGTCTCGCCGTCAAAGCGCGCGCCGGCGCAGGTGCGAGCGTGTCGACCAGCCCGTACAACCCGGAGACGGCGAGCGCGCCGAGCGCGCTCCTTCTCAGGAAGCCCTCTCGCGTCAGCTCGGGTGTCAGGTCGCTGTCGTCCATCGAGTCGGGCTAACCCTCCCGAGTCCGGTAGGCGACGAGCTCGAAGACGGGGGTCGGGAACTCGGGATGGTCGGCTCCCGCGCCGACGAGGAGCGTGCCTCCGGCGACAGCGGGGCATGCGTTGATGCCCGCCCGCGCACGCGCATGCGCGACGACCGACCCGTCCTTCGTCGAGAGGCCGTAGACACGGCCGTCGTAGGTCGCCGTGTAGACAACCCCGCCGGCGACCGTTGCGCAGCCGAAGTTCGGTGAGTCGAAGCGCCGGGTCCAGAGTCGGCGGCCGTTCGACGCGTCCAGGGCGACGAGCGCCCCCGTCCCCTTCGAGTAGTCCGTCGAGTAGAACTTGAGCCCGCTCAGCCCGTAGGCGCTCTCCGGGAAGCAGAGGTCGACCACGGGCACGAAGACGCGACCGTCGGCCGATGCCATCGGCGTCTCGACCCCGCCGAGCAGGCCGGGGCAAACCATCACCGGTCGGTTCGGAAGCGGGCCCCGGTCGTTTTGGTGGACTCCAACCGGGGTCTCCCAAAGACGCTTGCCGGTGGAGCGGTCCCAGGCGATCACCTGACCGGCCTTGCCTGCGCCGATGACGACGTCGCCGAGGACGACCGGTGAGAGTTGGAAGTCGTAGTCGCGGACGTCGTGCGACGTCACCTGATCGCTCCAGAGCAGCTTGCCCGTCCGGCCGTCGAAGACGAGCAGCGAGTCCGTGTGCCGGACCGGGCCGGGATACATCCCACCGTTCGGGTGCGCCCGCGAACCGCCCCACGGATACGGGTTCGCGGTGCCCCAGTACAGCCGACCTTGCGAGTCCAGGCTCGGCGGGTACCAGGCGCCGCCGCCCGAGGCCTCGCGGGGGAAGCGCCACGGACCGACGATCGTGTCGAATCGCCAGCGCACCGCACCGGTCTTCGCGTCGAGGGCGAAGAGGGTGCCCCGGCCGCCGGGCGCCTGACCGGTAGAGCTCGTGTAGACGAGACCGTCTGCGACGAGCGGGGCGACCGTCATGGGGTTCCTCGGCTGCGTCAGCCGTCGGCGCCAGCGCTCGGCCCCTGTCTGCGCGGACAGCGCAAACGCGCTCGTGTCGGTGTTGCCGTAGACGACGCCGTTCGCCACCGCGACTCCGTTCGGGCCACCGTTCGGACGCCCATAGCGGTGGCGCCAGAACAGGTGCCCGTCGGTCAGCGAGAGCGCGTAGACGTCGCTGTTCAGGTCCTGGAGGTAGACCCGACCGTCCGAGACGACCGGGGTCGCCGCGTCGATACCCGAGAATCCGGGCTCACCTGTAAGCCGGAAACGCCAACGCACCCGGAGCCGGGCGACGGTAGCGGGAGCGGCCGACCCGGAAACGGCACGGGTGCTCGCGTTGTTCGAGTTCGGCTGGGACCAGCCGATCGGGCCCGCCGGTGTCGCCTGCCCCGTGTCTCCGCAGCCGGCGAGCGCGACGAGGCAGAGCGATGCGACGAGGGTCGCCGCGCCGACGCGACCCGCCATCGCCGCTGCGCCGCCCTAGCCGCCGAGCCCCGAGAACACCGCGATCCGCCCTCGCATGACCCGGGCATCGCAGTTCAGGGCGCAGCGGTACAGGTAGGCGCCCCGGTCCTCGAACGACAGCACGATGTGATCGACCTGCCCCGGTCTGAGCGGCTTCGTCTTCAGACCAGCGACGCGGAAGTCGTGCTTCTTCGTTCCCTTGTTGACCACGCGGAACCAGATCGTCACCGCGCGTTCGACGCGCTTCGGGCTCACGACGATTCGCCCGTCCAGGATCCGGACGGAGACCCGCTGGAGGGGATCGACGCCGGTCGTCGCGGACGCCGATTTCGCAGCCGCGCCGACGAGCGAGACAAGAACCGCGACGGCGACGGCGAAGGCGATTGCGAGACGTCCTAGCACGGGAGTGCCGCCTGTGAGTGCGCGAAACGACTTCCGAGCGAGCCCGTGATCGTGAGCTTGTACGGCGTACAGTCGTTCATCGGAAGCGCGCCGAAGTTGATGCTGAACGCACCCGCCGAACTCGCCGTCACGGCCCTTTTGTGGGAGCCGCCGCCCTCGACGAGGGTCACGCTGAGCTTCTCGCCGGGGCGGTAGTGCGTGCCTGAGAGGAGGACGTCCGTGCCGGTGAACTTCAGCACCGCGGCAGGCTTGCACGAGGACGTGACCTTCCGCTTGAACGTGACCTTCGTCCCGGCGGCGCCGACTGCCCGGAGGGTGTAGGCCGTGCAGGCCGTAACCTTCGTCTTGGGGAACGAGACCGTCAGGACTCCGGCGGCGGTTGCGGTGCCCCGTGCTGTTCCCGTCGCGCCCGCGCTGAGCCTGAGTCTCACCCGCTCGGCGGGCTTGAAGCCGGTCCCCCGAATCGTGAGCGGGTTCAGCTTCACGATCCGTACGGTCGCCTTTGCGGCTGCGGCTGGGGCAGCGGTCGCAACGGCGCAGAGCAGGATGCCGAACAGGGCGGCGACGACCGCCGCCCTGCCCGGAGTCGCGTTCGGGGTGCCTCTCACGGGTGCTCTTACTTGACCGACTTGATGTACGCGACGAGCGCCTTCGCCTGCGACACGGGGATGTTTCCGATCGCCGTCGTCATGATGCCGGACGAATAGCCTGCGACGATCTCCGCGTCCGGCTGCTCGATCGCGTTGATCAGGTAGCCGTCGGTCGCCCTGACGACCTGGCCGTTGTCGAGATGGACCTTGCGACCCGCGAGGCCCTTCCACGTCGGGCCGGTCGACTTGGCGCCCGTGAGCGTGTGGCAGGCCTCACACCCGAAGTTCTCCGAGAGCTGCTTACCCTTCGCGACCAGCGCGGGCGTCATGGCGACCGTCATGTTCGCGTAGGGGTTGGCTGCGGTCCCGCCGCCGGCCGAGCCGGCCTTGACGGTGCCGCGAATCTCACCGTTGGGGTTGACCTTCGTGTGGACGTTCACGTATGCCTTGCCGGCGATCATCGCCGTCGCGGCGACCGCCGTGACCGACATCTTCCCGCCGCGTCCCGACCGACATGGCCCGCACAGGGGAACGATCACCTTGCCGGCCTTCCCTGGTGCGCCCAGGTGCACGTGGGCAGCGAGGGCAGGACCTGTCAGGTGCGCGTACGAAAGCTTCCAGGTCAGCGAGGCTTTCGTGGCGCTGAGGACCTTGAGCGTGCCGGTGAACGTCCCCGTCCCCTTCGTCGCCCGCTTCGGGCGCGGCACCTCGAGCTTCGTGTTGAGCTTCGTCGCGATCTTGTAGGAGCCCGGTGTCAGCTTCGTTGCCACGCGGCTGTCGCTCGTGCCGGAGTCGCCGGCCGTCGCGAGCCCGGCGACGATCCCGACGACAACGCTCGCCGTCGCCGCGATAACGATGACCCTCAGCCTGCTCTTCATACACGACCCCTTCGTGTCCGTCGTCGCCTGCTTGGTATCTCGTTCCGACTCGGCCCCTCACTCTCGGCCCAGCACTCACGGTACCCGACCGCGATGTGTGGGAGCGGCGGTCCGAGTCCGCCGCTCCCACATGCCTCCTGGCTCCTGCTAGGGCAGCGTGAAGGCGTAGACGTCGTCGCCGTGCTTGCCGGGCGACTCGAACGTGAACGCGGTGCCCCCGTCGTAGATGGCGATGTACTGCTTGCCGTTGACGCTGTAGCTCATGCCCGGCGCCGCGACGTTCGAGGCGAGCATCGTCTTCCAGAGCTCGTTGCCGGTCGCGGCGTCATAAGCGTCGAACTCTCCCGTCCCGCGGCCGGCGAACACAAGCCCGCCCGCGGTCGTGAAGATTCCGCTGTAGCACGTTCGCGGCCACTTCACGCGCCAGGCGACCTTGTTCGTCGTCACATCCATGGCCGTGATGTAGCCCTGGTTGAACGTGATACCGGCGAAGTTCACGCCGGCGAGCGACTTCCCCGCGAGGAAGTCCGCGTTCAACTTTGCTGCGGGTATCGCCTGGATGGCCATATCGCTATCGGCGGCACAGATGTACGCGTAATGCGTGTCCGGGTTGTAAGCAGCCGGGTTCCAGTCGACGCCACCCTGCGCGCTCGGCGCCATCGCGACCGCGTGGTCGAGGGCCGGCGGATCCCAGAGGCAGCCGACCTCGACCGCCTTTCCGGCGAACTTCTTCTTGTAGTTCGCCTTCTTGGCGCAGGTCTGCGGGGCGATCCGGTCGCCGACCGGGATCGGCTGTGTCGGCCAGGTGTTCTGGACCTTCGACTGCGGCACCTTCTTCTCCACGATGCCGATGAGCGGCTTACCCGTGGTCCGGTCGAGCAGGTAGAGCCAGCCCGTCTTGCAGGCCTCTCCGATGCCCTGCCGGACGACGCCTCCGATCGCCACGTCGAACAACATCGTCGCGTTCGGACAGTCGTAATCCCAGAGATCGTGGTGGACCATCTGGTACCACCAGCGAATCTGGCCGGTGGTCGCATCGATCGCGACCATCGACGAGGTGAAGAGGTTCAGGCCCGGCCCACGGCTCGTCCACGGCGCCGCGTTTCCGGTGGAGAAGTAGATCGTGTTCGTCTGCGTGTCGACCGAGGGCGTGTTCCAGACGGTCGCGCCTCCCGTCGAGAAGCCGAGGGGGCCGGGCGCCCAGGTCTGACCGCCGATCTCACCCGGGGCCGGCGCCGTGAAGAACCGGAAGGCCGGGCTGCCGTCGCTCGCGTGGTAGGCGGAGACGCTCCCGCGGCTCATGTACTCGCCGCCCGTTGAACCGACGTAGACGAGCCCCTTCTCCGGGCTGCTCGCGGTCGCGGCGCTGTTGTAGTACAGCGGGGCGGAGGTCAGCGTGTAGCCCTCTCTCCAGTTGTGGACCATGATCTTCCAGATCACTCCGCCCGTCATCTGGTCGAGGGCGACAAGCGTCCCGTCCAGCTGGGCGACGAAGACCTTCCCGTCACCGATCGCGACGCCGCGGTTGTCCCAGCCGCAGCAGGCGGTGTTGATGGTCTGTTCGATCCCCGAGTGGTACGTCCAGATGCGCTCGCCCGTCGCGGCGTTCATCGCGAAGACATCGTCGTTGCCGGTCGGGAGGTACATCACGCCGTTGTAGACGATCGGAGTCCCCTCTGCCGAGAACTTCGCGGCCACCCCCGAGCCGTCGAGATGGATGTGCCACGCCTCCTTCAGCTGAGAGACGTTGCTCGTGTTGATCTGGTTGAGGGACGAATAGCGGGCGTTCGATACGTCGCCCCCGTTCGTGATCCAGTTCGCACCAGGTCTCGCGGCCAGGTCGGCTGCCGAGAATGCCGGAGCGACTGCGTTCGACGGAAACGCGGCGGTCCCGGCCTTCGTCTGTCCGGTCGCCGATGAATCACGTGGCATCGCCGACACGGACGCGGCGAGCAAGAGGGCCACCGCGGACCCCAGAAGAAGTACTCGGTTCAGCCTCATTTTCCCTCCTGCGTCGGGACACCGGGAATTGTTGCGCGAGCATACACCGATGGGCTTTGGCATGTCACGCGATTGTGGGGCGACGTTCCGACCTGGCGTAAGGTTCCGGAGCGGCCTGTCGCGTGTCAGCGCCATACTCCCCCGCGGTGGAAGAGCCGACGATCGATCGAAGACGATCGGGCCGCGCAACGTTCATGATCGTCGCGACAGTTGCTCTTGCCGCGATTGCCGTCCTGATCGGCGCGCTGAAGTGGCCGAGTGGAGATGTTGCGGGCTTCGACCCTGCGGCGAGGACGCGAGAGATCATCGAAGGCGAGCTCACCAGGCAGGGCGCGAGGGGACTTGAGATCACGGATGTCCACTGCGTGAAGGACACGAGCACGCGATACGAGTGCACGGTCGCCTCCCGCCGGGACGGGATCGAGGCCACGGTGGAGGGAACACTCGCCTGCGATGGCACCGACCCGACCGATTACTGCAGCTGGAGCGGCGAGTTGCCCGGCGCCTAGCGCCCGTCGAGAGTCCGTGAGTCGTTGGAAGCCGAGCAACCGCGGGGGGCGCGATGGAGAGACCGCTCAGCCTTGCGGCTGCCGCCCGCGCTCAGCCCCCGCGCACGTCGTAGATGATCTGGTCGAGTGGCGCCCAGAAGGCGTCAAGGGCGCGGCTCGTGGTGCGCAACGGTGCGCGGTGGTCAGCACGGAAGGCCCCGACGCTTCGCACCGTCACCAGTCGTTTTCGAGAGACGGGATGCCGGTCGATTGCCCGCCACAGGTCACGTGCTGCGGCTTTCCCGGACGCCGTGTCCGCATCGCCAACCTGCACGAGGACCCTTGTCGAACGTGCGAGCGGCGGCAGCGTGACGCCCGGGAACCGTCCCGGGCGGGGGAAGATGCTGACGACGGCGTTCGGACGTGGCAGGCCCCAGCGTGCGCTGTTGGCGGCGACGTAGAAGGCAAGCGTGGCGCCGTACGAGTAGCCGACGACGATCACCGGGACACCCTCGGTCGGCCCGCCCCCGAAACCCGTGGCGGGCAAGCCGGCGAGGTGGCGCTCGGCCGTCGTCACCGCTGTGCGAACTGCGCGCAGTGTCTGCTCCGGCGTGCGGCTTGCCGGGCTCTCGTAGCGCGGGAACACGACCGCCGAGTCCTCCAATGCGAGGTGGTCGAGCCAGCCAAGGTACTTCTGCGGAATCGCGTCGCCGCGTTCGTGCAGGAAGATGACGATCGACCTCGCTTTCCCGGCCGCGAAGACCCACGACTCGTTGGCGCCGCTGCCCAAGCCGGTGATGCCGACGATCTCACTCGACGGAGCGGCCCGCGACGACGGCGCGACCCCGAGGACGAGGACCGACGCGCCGCGGCGGCGACGAGCGCGAACCTGCTGACCATCCCGCGGGACGATACAGCCCTGCTCCGGTCTCCCCGCTCTTGGCAACACGCGTCGAGTAGGGCCGCGCGTAGGTCGGCGTCGGCACGCTACGCTGCGAAGACGTCAGCGCGGACGACGTGCCTGAGCATCTCGATCCTGCCTGTCCGCGCCTTAGCGATCGGAGGTCATCATGCCGTCGAAGCCGCTCCTGATGATCGCGGGGCTTGTCTCTGTTGTCGCGTTGATCGCAGTGCCGGCCGCGTTCGCCGACCAGGTGTTTCACACCTCGCACGCCGACGCGCACCCTGTCGCGGCCGCACCGCTCCAGTCCGGGTTCGTGAACGACATCCACACGAACGGCGTCGTGAACGCGGCCCGTGAGGAGTATCACCTCAACGGTGCTGAGCCTGACACGACCTATCAGGTTCGGCTCGATATCTACGCCGACCAGAGCTGTGACGGATCACCGGTCCTGATGGTTTCGACGGCGATGGTGACGACGAACGGTGCGGGCAACGGCAACGCGGGTTTCACCTTCCCGGCCGGTCCGCCGAACGATCCGCCTTCGCAGGTCGGGATCGTCTGGCAGTTCATCGGGACGAACGGCGCTCCGGTGTACGCGACCGATTGCGTGCCGGTGAGCATCGACTGACCCGGAGGCCGAGATCCCGCGGGTTCACCGGGAATCACTGCACACTCGCGATGGAGCTAGCCGGGCTCGAACCGGCGACCTCCTGGGTGCGATCCAGGCGCTCTCCCAACTGAGCTATAGCCCCGCGGAGGGAGAAGTGTAGCGCCGCCCTGAGCCGGGGCGCCCGCGCGGCCCTAGGCTACGCCGGTGCGCGCCGTCGTCGTCGGCCCGGGAGGAGACGCGTCCCTCGACGACGTGCCAGAGCCCGACGGCCACGGCACCCTGGTGCGGGTCGTCGCCTGCGGGCTCTGTGGCTCGGACGTCGAGAAGCTCGCGCCACACCATGCGGGGACGGTGCTCGGCCACGAGGTCGTGGCGGAGCTCGACGACGGCCGCAGGGTGGCGCTCGTCCATCACGCCTCGTGCGGCGAATGCGAACGGTGCCTCGCAGGGCACGAGTCCACCTGCGAGCGGTTCGCCGAGCCGACGATCCGGCCGGGTGGGCTCGCGGAGCGCGTACGGGCGGACAGTTGGGTCGACGTCCCCATGGACTGGCCGGACTGGCGCGGCACGCTCGTCGAGCCGCTCGCGTGCGTCCTTCGCGGGGCGGCACGGCTCCCTCGCGGACGGGTGCTGATCGTCGGCAACGGGTTCATCGGCCAGCTGTTCGGGGCCGTGCTCGAACGTCGCGGGGACGACGTGTTCGCCGTCGACACCGACCCGCGCCGAGCGGGGCGGGCGCCGGACGGTCCAGTGGATGCGGCGGTCCTCTGCGCCACCGGCGGCGTCGACACCGCCCTGGACGCGCTGGCGCCGGGCGGGACGCTGCTCGCCTTCGCCGATGCCGGCAGCCTCCCCCTCGACCAGGTCTATCGCCGCGAGCTGACGGTCGTCGGCGCCCGTTCGGCGGCGCCGCCCTACATGCCCGAGGCGGTCGCACTGCTCCACGACCTGGAGGTTCCCGAGCCCAGAGTTTTGCCGCTGGAACGATTCGGCGAGGGGCTCGAGCTCTATCGTCGCCGCGAGGCCGCCAAGGTCGTCTTCACACCGTGAGGGCCTTGATCCTCCACGCCCCGGGCGACCTCCGGCTGGAAGACGTCCCGGACCCGGATCCCGGGGAAGGCGACGTCCTGCTCCAGGTCGAGGTCGCCCTGACCGACGGCACCGATCGCAAGGCCTACCACCGCGGACACCCGGTGCTGCTCGGCGAGCTGCCGAGCCCGTTCGGGCACGAGGTCTGCGGGATCGACGTCGCGAGCGGACGGCGGGTCGTCGCCGCCAACTCGGCGCCGTGCGGCGCCTGCGGTCCGTGCCGACGCGGTCAGGAGACGCTGTGCGAGCGCCTCTTCCCCTTGCTGAACGGCGCGTACGCGGAGCTGCTCCTCGTACCGAAGCGGATCGCGTCGCGCAACCTCCTCCCCGTGCCGCCGGGCCTGTCCGCCGAGGTGGCGGCGCTGACCGAGCCCCTGGCGTGCTGTCTCCACGGCATCGACGTGGCGGGCGTGGAGCACGGCCAGACCGTCGCCGTCGTCGGCCTCGGCCCGATCGGGCTGATGCTCTGCGCGTGCGTGGCGGACGCGGGCGCCCGGCCGGTGGCGGTCGGCTCGCGCGAGGAGCGCCGCGCGCTTGCCTCCTCGTTCGGCGCGGTCACGAGCGACCCGGAAGGCGCCGACGTCGTGATCGAGGCGGCCGGCACGGTCGAGGCCTGGCAGCGCGCGCTCGAACTGGTGCGGCCGGGCGGGACGGTGCTCGCCTTCGGCGGCCTCCCCCGCGACGCACGCGTGTCGATCGACCCCTACCGCATCCACTACGAGGAGGTGCGCCTGGTCGGCTCGTTCCACCACACGCCGCGCCATGTACGGGCCGCGCTCGCCTTCCTCGCGAGCGGCGCCTACCCCTTCGAGCGCCTCGTCACCCACGAGGTCGGGCTCGAGGGAGTCGCCGGGTTGTTCGACGATCCGCCGCGTGACTACCTCAAGGCCGCGGTGCGGCCCTGAGGGTCACGCCTCGAAGAGCGTGAGCTCCGGCTCGCGTGCTCCGCGCAGTGCCGCGAGCTCGACCTCGACGCAGCCGAGCCCGCGAGCCGCGCACAGGGTTCGGGCCTGGGGCTTCACGCTCTCGGCGGCGAGAATCCCGCGGCACTCGGCCAACGCCGGGTCGCGGTGGAGCACCTCGAGGTAACGGGAAAGCTGCTCGACGGCCTCGATCGTGCCGACGCGCTTGATCTCGACCGCGACCCAGCCGTCGTCCGCGTCACGACACATCAGGTCGACCGGGCCGATGTCGGTCGGCCACTCGCGGCGGACGAGGCGAAGGCCCGGCTCGACAGCCGCCGGAAGCTCGGCGAGCGCCTCCTGGAGGTGTCGCTCGACGCCGTCCTTCTCGAGCCCCGCGTCCTCGCCCAGCTCGTGCTCGAACTCCGCCAAGAGCTCCGCGACGCGGATCTCGAGCCGGTCCTCCGAACGACCGGCGCGCTTCCGCACGAGGATCACTCCGTCCGCCTCCTCGACCACGGTTGGGGGGGTCATCCAGTTGAGAGGCCGGAATCCGCCTGAGTCGGCGTGGACGAGAACCGACCCGTCTGCCTTGAAGATGAGCAGGCGGATCGCCTCCGGCAGGAACGCGTTCAGGCGGCCGGTGTACGTGACCTCGCAGCGAGCGATGACGAGACGCACGGGTGCCGGACCGTAGCGCCCGGTCAGGACGCGTTGCGGCTCACAGCAGCTCGACGCGGGAGGCGCCGACGATCCGCTGCTCGCCACCTTCGAGGCGCACGAGGAGCTTGCCCTTCCCGTCGTAGTCCGGCGACTCGACGAGGACGACGCCCTCCACCTCGCCGAGACGGCAGCGCCCGCCGGCCTCTTCCTCGAGCCCTCGCCAGAAGCGAACGAACGGGTTTCGCTCCCATTCCCGGCCGATCGTCGTCTCGACCGTGTGGCCCGGAAGCACGCGGGTCTCGTGTGGGAGCGTCATCAGCCGCTCCATGACCGAGGCCCGCACGACGTCCGCAGGACCGCCGCCGACCGCGTCGCGGAAGAGCGTGTCCCCCGAGAAGCACACGCCGTCGACGACGAAGGCGACGCCGTCGTCGGAATGCCCCGGCGTCGGGATCGAGTCGATCCGAAGCCTTCCGGTCTCGATCGCCGTGGTCACCACGGGGATGCCGAAGCGGCTCATCAGCTCGTCCTCGAAGGCCACGTGGTCAGGGTGGCCGTGCGTCCGCAGCACGTGGGTCGGGGTCAGGCGCTCGCGCTCGACCGCGGCGAGGAGGGGCTCGAGCGGAGCGCCGGAGTCGACGAACACCGCGACGCCGCCGGGCTCGTCGCCGACCACGAAGGCGTTCGACAGCCAGTTGGCGTCCATCGATCGCTCGATGATCACGGTCACAGGCTACGCGGACGGGCCGGACTCCGCGAGACTCACCGCGTGACGCGCGGCCTGTTCGTGATCCTCGTCGCACTCGCGATGGCCGCGCCGGCAAACGCGGCGGTCCGTGTCGTCGCGCCGTTCCCGCCAGAGCGGTACGCGGGAAGCGGCGCGATCGGGCTCGCCGTCCCCGGCGCGGGCCCGACAGTGACGCGGAAAGCTGCGCGACGGACTCTTCTCACCGGCAAGGTCGCGAGCTCGCTGATCGGCGGGCCGAAGGACGGCGTCCCGCTGATCACCCTCGACGAGGGACCGCCGCCTGACACGCTGGTCGTCCTCCCTCCGGCCGGGAAAACGGAGAACGACCGCTACCCGATTGCCGTGAGCCCCGGCCCACGAGGCGTCCTCACGTCGGACTCGACGCGGATCGAGGGGCTCGTGTCGCTCGCCGACGTCGCCAACGGCGACCTGCGCGTCGTCTCCGTCGCCGACCCGGTCGCCACGCTCGCCCGGCTCCAGCACCGCATCGAGCGGAACGATCGCATTCGGCTGCCCCTCACCGTCCTCGTCGGTGCGATCGCGTACCTCTGCGCGCTCTTCGCACCTGGCTTCGCACCCCGGATCCTGCTCGTCGCGCTCGCGGCCAACCTGTGGCTCGCAGGCTGGTGGGTTGTCGCCCTCGTCGCGCTCGCAGGGCTCGTCCTGCCGCTCGGCGCCGCCTGCGCCGCCGTGCTGGCCGCCTACCTCCTCGTGCTCGGCTTCGACCCCGAATCCGTGGCGCTCTCGCCCTTCGGCCCCTCGCAGGCCGGCCGGTTCTACGGCGTCTCGAATCTCCTCGAGACGATCCTCCTCGTCCCCGCCCTGCTCGGCGCGGCGCGCCTCGGCCGAGCCGGGATCGCGGTCGGCGCGCTTGCGCTGGTGACCGTCGCGGGGAGCCGCTTCGGCGCCGACGGAGGCGGGCTGATCGTCCTGCTGGCCGCGTACGCGACCCTTCTCCTCCGCACCGCCGGTGCGCGCCTGGGCGCAGCTCGCCTTGCGCTCGTCGGCGTAGGCGCCGTCGCGCTCGGCGTGCTGCTCGTCGGCGTCGACGCGGCACTCGGCGGCTCGAGCCACGTCACCCACGCGGTGGGGGACGGCCCCGGCGCGCTCCTCGGCGACCTTGCCGATCGCCTCGAGATCTCGGCGCGCCGGACGTTCGACGCGTTCGGGCCGGCGTTCGCGGCGCTCGCGTCGCTCGCCGTCGTCGTGTTCGTCGCGACCCGGCGACCGCGCGGACCGCTGACCGACGCGATCCTCGTCGGGATCCTCGTCTCCCTGCTCGTCAACGACACCCCCGGAGACGTGCTTGGGATGGGGGCCGTCGGCGCGTTCGTCCTCTGGCGCTACGAGCGGCGGGCACCACACGACGCGCCGGCCTGGGGGGATAGACTGCGCGCGATGCGACGCCCGGCCATCGTCCTCGCGCTCGCGGTCGCCGCGCTCGCACTCGGCATCGTCGCGGCGGGCTGCAGCGAGGGAGACGTGAGTGCAACCCCCGAGACGGTCGAAGGCACCCTGCCGCAGCAGACGGCGCCGGGCGGGAACGAGGAGCTGCCCGCGTCGAAGCTGAAGGGCGACGCGACCGCGGGGAAGGCGGTCTTCGAGAGCGCCGGCTGCACCGCGTGCCACACCCTCTCGGCGGCGGGCTCGACCGGGACCGTCGGCCCGAACCTCGACCAGGCAAAGCCGTCCTTCGACCTCGTCGTCCAACGCGTCACGCTGGGCCAGGGCGGGATGCCCTCGTTCAAGGACCAGCTCCAGCCGCAGCAGATCGCCGACGTCGCAGAGTTCGTCTCCTCTTCGGCGGGCGGCTGAGCCTCCCCGACACCCTGCCCCGCCCCGTGCAGGCGTTCGCCTGCGATTTCGACGGGACCCTGATCGGCCGCGACGCGACGCTCCGTCCGAGGACGAGGGCGGCGATCACGCGGTCGCAGACGGCCGGCATCCCCGTGCTCGTGGCCACGGGCCGGATGTTCCGCTCGATCGAGCCCTACCTCGCCGAGGCCGGGATCCGCGAGCCGGTCGTCTGCTACCAGGGCGGCGCGGTGGTCGATCCGACCACGCGCGAGTTCCTGCTCCACGAGCCGATCGAGCTGGACGTCGCGCGGGAGGCGATCGCCGCGCTCGCGAAGCTCGGGTTCTCGCCGAACGTGTACGTCGACGACCAGCTCTTCGTCGCGCGCGAGACGGAGTACTCGCGCGCGTACTCGCGGTTCCAGCACCTCCCCGTCACCCAGGTCGGCGACCTGCTCGCGTGGCTCGACCGGCCGCCGACGAAGCTCGTCCAGGTCTCCGACCCGCCCGTCCTCGCCGAGCTGCGACCCGTCATCGAGCAGCAGTTCGACGGACGGCTGTTCGTGACGACGTCGCTGCCCTACATGCTCGAGCTCGGCAACCCCGCGGTGACGAAGGGCTCCGGGATCGCCTTCGTGGCGAAGCTGCTCGGCCTCGATCTCGGCCACGTGGTCGCGTTCGGTGACGGCGAGAACGACGTCGAGCTGCTCGACGAGGCGGGGTTCGGCGTCGCCGTCGAAAGCGGGCATCCGCGCCTGCTCGCCGTCGCCGACCTGACGTGCGCGCCGCCGGCGGACGAGGGGGTCGCAGGCGTCATCGAGGCCGTGCTGGACCTAGACTCTCCGACGTGATCGACCTCAAGGCAGCTCGCGCGCAACCCGACGCGATGCGGGCGGCGCTTGCCCGCAAGGGCGCCGCCGACGCGTTCGACCGCCTTCTCTCCGCGGACGCGCGCTGGCGCGAGCTGGTCCCGCGCGTGGACGAGCTCCGATCCCGCAGCAAACCGAAGGGCAAGCCGACACCGGAAGAGCTCGAGGCGCTCCAGGGCGTCAAGACGGAGCTGAAGGAGGCCGAGGACGCGCTCGCCGCGGCGGAGGCCGACCGTGATGCGGCCCTCCTCGAAGTGCCGAACCCGCCCGAGGACGGGATCCCCGACGGCGACAGCGAGGAGGATGCGGTCGAGCTTCGGCGCGTCGGAGAACCGACGATCCCGGACGGCGTCAAGGAGGCAGCGGAGATCGGGCGCTTCGAGCAAGAGCGGGCCGCGCGGCTGTCGGGCTCACGGTTCGGCTATCTCGTCGGCGACACCGCGCTCCTCGCGCTCGCGCTCTACCGCCTCGCGATCGACCATGTCGACGCGGCCGGGTTCGTGCCTGTGCTGCCGCCGGTGCTCGTCCGCGAGGAGGCGATGATCGGCACGGGGTTCTTCCCGACAGAGCGCTCGAACATCTACGCGTTGGAGGAGGACGACCTGTACCTGACGGGGACGTCCGAGGTGGCGCTTGCCGGGATGCACATGGGCGAGATCCTGGACGCCGCCGAGCTGCCGATCCGCTACGCAGGGCTGTCGACCTGCTTCCGTCGCGAGGCCGGGGCTGCCGGCAAGGACACACGCGGCATGTTCCGGGTGCACCAGTTCAACAAGGTCGAGATGTACGTGTTCACCGACCCGCAGGGCTCGCGCGCCGAGCAGGAGCGGATGGTCGCGCTCGAGGAGGCGCTCCTCCAGGAGCTCGGCATCCCGTATCGGGCGGTCGACGTCGCCGCAGGCGACCTCGGCGCGTCCGCGACGCGGAAGATCGACCTCGAAGCGTGGTTCCCCGCGCAGGGCCGCTATCGCGAGGTGACCTCGTGCTCCAACACGACCGACTTCCAGGCACGGCGCCTCGGGATCCGCGTCCGCTCGGAGAGCGGCCTCGTCCCTCCCCACACCCTGAACGGCACGGTGGTGACCGACCGCTTCGTGCTCGCGATCCTCGAGAACTTCCAGGGGGCCGTACCCGAGCCTCTCCAGAAGTACGGGGCACCTAGCCTGATCGAGGCCTGAATTACCCCAACCGGGTGGTACTCGGGCATCTCGCCCCGGATACGTTCAGGGCATGCGGCATGAGGGGGTAGTACGTGTCCGGTGGACCCGGGCCGAGCTGACGGCGATCCGCGAGGCCATCGAGATCACGCCCAACTTCGAGGGGCGTCTCGAGGTGCGTGAGATCCTCCGCCACGCGATTCGCTCGCCGCGGACGACCGACACCGTGTTCGAGGCCGGGCTCGCCGAGCGGCTGAGCGGTCGGCTCGTCCCGATCGACGCCCCGACCGCGATGGCGCGCGCGAAGCTGCTGCTGGCCGTGCGCGGCCCGAAGAAGCGCTCGGTCGCGGCGAACGGCCGGCCAAAGCGTCCGCTGCTCGTGTCGGCAGACCTGGTCTCGCCGCCGGCGACGGCACCGTCCGTCGCAGCCACTGCCGCAGCGTAGACGGGCGTAGACTGAGCCGTCCGGCGGGGTTCCGGAGCGGTCGAACGGGGCGGTCTTGAAAATCGCTGAGCCGCAAGGCTCCGTGGGTTCGAATCCCACCCCCGCCGTCTTTGTCAGCCTTCGAGCGCCTCCCGCACCGCGTCCGTCACCGGCTGCGGGCGACCGTCGGGGCCGACGCGAACCACCGTGTGCGTGCCGTCGATCGCACGCTCGCCGTCCTTCGTGATCTCCCAGCGGTACGTGACCGAGCTCGAGCCGACGCGCTCGACCCAGAGCCGCACCTCGACCTCGTCCTCGAAGACGAGCACGCGATGGAAGTCCGCCTCGACGTGGCGCCGCGGGTAGTCGGCCAACTCGCCCCGTAGCAGGCCGAGCCGCCGATACAGCGACGTCTCGGTTGCCTCTGCCCAGCGGAACGCAGCCGTGAAGTGGATCCGCCCACCGGTGTCCGTGTCGATCCACGCGACCCGAAAACGCTCCCGCTGCTCGGCCACCGGGCGAGTCTATGCCCGGCTGCACGCCGCCAATCCCTCGATCGGTATTGCCGCGTCCCCCGATCGGGGTAGAGTGCGGTGCGTGGAGACGGAGGGGGTCATGCACATCAAGTGGACGCGCGCCGAGCTCACGGCGGTGCGGGACGCGATCGAGGTCACGCCTCTGTTCGAGGGCCGCGCGGACGTCCGCAAGACGATCCGGGAGGCGCTCCGTGCGAGCCGGACGACCGTCGCGCTCGACCTCGTGCTCGGGGAGCGCCTCGCGCGGCACCTCGTCCCCGTGGACATGCACACGGCGTTCGCGAAGGTGAAGCTCCTCCGCGCCGTGCGCGACGTGCGCCAGGCAGGCACGGCCGCGCCGCGCGCCGCCGACGCCGCGTAGCAAATCCCCTCGATCGAGGGTCTAAGCTCCCCCGCGTGACGCCGACCCTCAGGTCAGTGCGGCGTTTGGCGCTCAGCTCGATCCTGCTCGCGACACTCCTGGTGCCGACCACCGCCCAGGCCTCTCAGCTGATCGCACGGGACGCCCAGGACGTGACGCTGAAGGTCGACTCCCAGGGCCAGGCACTCGTCGGCTACCGCGCGAAGGGGAAGACCTGGTCGGTCCTCGCATGGGGGGCGGTCAATGCTCTCCACCCGACCGCCGACCGACCGCAGGTGCGGTTCAAGCTCGACTACGCGGGCGGCTGGGGGACGTACCGCAAGACGCTCTCCCGGGGGTTCAAGAACGTCTGCCGCCCGTACGGCGGCCCGCCGCTCGCGTGGTTCGTCGCCGGCTGCACGATGCCCGACGGGACCCACTGGGCGCTCCAGGCCTGGCAACGCGGGCTTCCGAACCTCGGCCTCGCCCCCTGGAAGCCGCTCCAGGCGAGCAACGAGCTCCGCCTGAGCCACTGGAGCACCGACCTGCCGAAGCTCGAGATCTGGGTCAACTGGGCTCACAGCAAACGCTTCGACCACCTCTTCGGTCGGTACACCTACCTCGGGGAACCCGTCTTCGGCTTCAACGTGAGCTCGAAGGGCGCACCCTCCGACGGCTACGGTCGCAACATCTACGTCGACACGCTCGACTCGGCCTACGGGCCCGGCTGGAGGCGCGAGAACAGCTTCCTCGCCCACAAGGGAACCGGCGTCTTCTGTTACGGGCTGTACGAGCACGAGCCGTACCCCGGCTACCCTGCCGGGCGCAGGCCCTCCGGCAAGGGGACGCGCTACCGGGCGACCGCCGTCGGTCCCGGCGTGCTGCCGGACGTGACCTGGGAAGGGAACGCGCCGGGCCCGTACGACGCCGCGGCCGATCAGCAGCTCGCCGCGCTCCAGCGCGAGGTGTACGGCTCGGATGCGCTCTGCAAGCCGGTGTAAGGCGGTTACGGGCGAGGGATGGGAACGGGCGTTGGCGTGAACGCGTCCTGGACGACGCGCAGCACCTTCGCGCGTCTCCCCTCCTCGACCGCCTGAAGCCCGCCGAGCTCGAGCCGGCAGAGCTCGACCCGGCCTTGCGAGCGGAGCGTGGCGAATCCGAACTCGTCCAGGAAGTCGCGCGGGAACACCGTCCGGTGGACGAGGAAGCGCTCCTCCTGCGTCTCGCGTTCGGGGTAGCGGTAGGCGAACGCCTCCAGGGCGGTGACCCCGCGGTCGCGCGTTTCGCCGATCGCGGCGAGGATCAGCGACTTCTCGACCCAGCCGGTCGCGCCGCGAAGCAGGTAGACACAGGTGACGAGAGCGGCGTCGTCGGACGCCGGCCCCGCGGGCAGGTCGGCCGCACGGGGAAAGAGGTGCGACGGCCCGTACTGCAGCGACCCGAGCAGGCGGCCGTCGTCGTCGAGGTAGATCGACCCCCATTCACCCCACTCCTCATCGGCGCGCTCGATCCAGCGCTGCTTCGACGCGGTCCGGTTGCCGCGCGACTGCCACCAGACGCAGTCGCGGCAGACGGGCGCGACCGTCTGCGACGTGCCCGTGGTGAGACCGGAGACACCGGAGCCGGGCATCAGGCGAGCAGACCCTCCACGACCCCAGTCTAGGATCGCCGGATGCCCGTTTCCCAACGGATCGTCGCAGTCGTGTTCGACATGGACGGCGTGCTCGTCGACACCGAGCACCTCTGGGACGACGTGCGCGAGGAGCTGACGACCGAGTGGGGCGGCCGGTACACGCCCGCCGCGCAGGAGGCGATGATGGGCATGAGCTCGCGCGAGTGGTCGCGTTACCTCCACGAGACCGTCGGCCTGCGGGAGCAGCCCGAGACGATCAATGCGGAGGTCGTTCGACGCATGCTCGCGCGGTACGAGGTCGAGCTCCCTGTCGTGCCCGGCGCCGTCGACGCCGTCCGTCGACTCCACGCCGAGGGGCTGCGCCTGGCCGTCGCGTCGTCCTCGAACCGCGAGCTGATCGACGCCGTGCTGCGCCGGCTCGAGCTCACCGATCTCTTCGCGGTCACCGTGTCGTCCGAGGAGGTGGCGAGGGGCAAGCCCGCTCCCGACGTGTACCTCGAGACGGCACGGAGGCTGCGCGTCGATCCGACGCTCTGTGCAGCCATCGAGGACTCCGCGAGCGGCATCCGCGCCGCCCATGCCGCCGGGATGCGCGTGCTCGCGTACCCGAACCGGCACTACCCGCCGTCGGCCGAGGCGCTCGCGCTCGCCGACAGGGTGCTCGAGAGCCTCTCTGAGCTCGAGCTTCCCACCGAGCTCAGTTGAACCTGCGGTAGACGGGCTGCACAGGACGTCCGCGGAGGAAGCGCTCGACACCGGACTCAAGAGCGGCCGCATACACCTCGAGCGCCGCGTCGACGATCTCGACGGTCCTGTCGATGTCCGCATCGGTGTGCGAGTAGCTGATCACGAAGGACGGCGCGAGCAGACCCCGCGCGATCGTCTCCTGCAGGAACAGCGTGCGGAACGGTTGCGACGGCCGCCCCTCCGCGTCGGCAGTTCCGAAGAACAGGCACGAGCCGCGGCCGGCGACCGTGAAGCGATCCTCGATCCCGTGGCGGCGCGCCACCTCCATGACGTCGTCCCGTAGACAGTTGCCGCGAGCATGGAGAGTTTCGATGACCGGCTCGTCGGCGTAGACAGCCATGGTCGCGATCCCCGCCGCGAGGCCGACATGCTCGGCGCCGTGGGTCGTCGACAGGAGGAAGATGCGTTCCTGGTCGTGCTCGAGACCGCCGAGCCGCATGATCTCTCGTCTCCCTGCGAGCGCCGAGAGCGCGAACCCGTTTGCGATGCCCTTCCCCCACGTCGAAAGGTCGGGAGTGAGCCTGTGGACCTCCTGCGCACCGCCGGTGTGCCAGCGAAAGCCGGTGACGTTCTCGTCGAAGACGAGGAGTGCGCCGTCCGCCCGAAGCAGGTCTTGGAGCCGCGACAGGAAGCCTTCGCTCGGCGGCGCCGTTCGCTCGGGCTCAAGCACGAAGCATGCGATCTCTCCGGGATGCCTCTCGAGCAGCGCCTCGACCGACGCGAGGTCGTCGTAGTGGAACGTCAGCGTCTGCTCGTCTATGCCCGCCGGAATGCCGGCGCGCACCGGTGTGGCCACCATCGCCCAGTCGTCGTACGAGAAGAACGGGTGGTCGACGCAGAGCGCCACCAGGTCTCTGCCCGTGAATGCCCGGGCGAGCTTCACCGCCCCCGTGTTCGCCGTGGAGCCGTCCTTCGTGAACTTGACCATCTCGGCACGCGTGACGAGACCGAGGAAGGCCTCGGCTGCCTCTAGCTCGAGTCGCGACGGGCGAACGAAGTTCGTGCCGCGCGTCAGTTGCGCCGCGACCGCCTCGGCGACCGCGGGGTAGCCGTGACCGAGCGTGACGGCGCGCAAGCCCATGCCCCACTCGATGTACTCGTTCCCGTCGACGTCCCAGACGTGGCAGCCGGAGCCGCGCTCGATGATCGGCGCCAACCCCTCGGGGAACTGATCGTCTCCCTTGGCATACGTGTGTGCGCCACCGGGGACGAGCTCCGCCAGGCGGATGCCGAGCTCACGCGACTGCGCCAGCTCGAGAACCGGTGCCGTGCTCGCGGCGCCGGCGCGCTCCGACTGGGACCCCACCTCCACCGTCTCACTGTAGTGGCGAGCCGTGTGGCGGGCCAGTGCACTAGGGTGACAGCCCGCTGGGCCCCGCCCACCGACACGATGCCGATCGACTGGACCACCGTCCCGGAGGCCGACGCCGTCGGCCGCGAGCTCCACGCGCTGATGGCGGAGCTCTTCCCAGTCCCGCGAAGCCTGACCGGCGACGGGGTGCGCGCCACACTGGAACGGCTCGGCCGCGACGTGCCGCTCCGTACCGTGGAGCTCCCGACGGGCACCCAGGTCTTCGACTGGACGCTGCCCCGGGAGTGGAACGTACGAGAGGCGTGGGTCGAAGGGCCCGACGGGACACGCGTGATCGACGTCGCGCAATCATCGTTGCACCTGCTCGGCTACAGCGTCCCGGTCGAGACCACGGTCGACCTTGCCGAGCTACGTCAGCATCTCCTCACCGATCCGCGCGATCCCGACGTCGTGCCGTACCGGACGTCGTACTGGGCGGAACGCTGGGGGTTCTGCACGTCTCAACGGGTCGCGGATGGCCTTCCCGAGGGGACGTACCACGTCCGAATCGACGCGACGCTCGACGACGGCCACGTGACGTACGGCGAGGTCGCCCTCGACGGCGAGACCGACGACGTCATCCTGCTGACAACGACCGTCTGCCATCCAGCGCTCGCAAACGACAACCTCTCGGGCATGGTGGTCCTCACCGCCCTCGCGCGGATCCTCGCCGCGCAGGAGCTCCGGCATTCGTTCCGGCTCGTCTGGAGCCCCGGGACGATCGGGCCGTTGTGCTGGCTCCACACGAACCGCGACCTCGTGCCTCGCGTCCGCCACGGGTTCGCGGTGTCGTGCGTAGGGGACCCGGGCCCGTTGAGCTACAAGCGCAGCCGGGGTGAGCACGCGGCCGTCGATCGCGCCGCAGCGATCGTGCTCCGCGACCGACGCGGCGCGACCGTGCGGCCGTGGTCGCCCTACGGCGGCGACGAGAGGCAGTTCTGCTCGCCCGGCTTCGATCTGCCGTTCGGGGCGTTCTCGCGGACACCCGCCGACGCATTCCCCGAGTACCACTCCTCCGCCGACGATCTCGACCTCGTCCGCCCGGAGGCGCTCGGCGACTCGCTCCACGCCGCGCTCGAGATCATCGACGCCCTCGAGCGAGACGCCACTCTGGTGAACGCATCCCCGTACGGGGAGCCTCAGCTCGGTCGGAGGGGTCTCTATCGCTCGCTCGCCGGCGGCTCGAGCGAGGAGGCGGCGCTCCTCTGGGTCCTGAGTCTCTGCGACGGGTCTGCGAGCCTCATCGACGTCGCGACACGGTCCGGGCTGCCGTTTTCGTCGATTCGCGCCGCAGCCGACGCCCTCCTCGACGTCGATCTGCTCCGGCTCGCAGATGCCGGTTAGGCCGGCTCCGGCGCGTAGCCGGGCAACGTGCGATCGCGCTCGCTCATCGTTCGCTCGTTCTCGACCTCCGGCCAGGCGATCGCGAGCCGCGTGTCGTCCCAGCGGACGCCCGCGGACGCCTCGGGGACGTACGGCGCCGAGATCATGTAGGCAACGTCGCTCTCGTCCAGGAGCGTCTGGAAGCCGTGCGCGCAGCCCTCGGGGACGTAGAGGGCGCGACCGCTCTCCGGGTCGAGGCGCACGCCGAACCACTGTCCGCGCGACGGAGAGCCGGGTCGAAGGTCGACCGCGACGTCGAAGATCGCACCCCGGGTGCAGCGGACGAGCTTCGCCTCCTCGTGCGGAGCGCGCTGGAAGTGGAGCCCCCGCAGCGTTCCCGCGCGGGTGTTCCGGGAGATGCTGCACTGGGCGAGGTCGGTCGCGAGCCCTGCATCCGCCATCTCGTCACGACACCACGTCCTGGCGAACGAGCCGCGCTCGTCGACGTGCTCCTCCAGCTCGACGACCACCACGCCTGCGATCGCGGTCTCGACGAAGCGCATCTCAGTCCGACCCAGCGGAGCTCGTCGTCCAGGAGGCGCTCGTCGAGGAGGTAGCGCAGCTGCTTGAGCCTGGTGTACGAACGTCCCTCGAACCCCTCCGCCGTGAGCCCCACTGCGCGATATGCGTCGATGAGCTCCTCGGCGCCCCGCCGCGCGTCCCAGTCGAGCGCGAGGTCGGGGAACGCGCCTCCGAGTGCCGAGAAGTCGACCCGGTACGAGCGCGGGTCGGGCGACGCGTCCCCGGCGAACTCGACGTCGCACCCGGTCACCTCGGCGAGGATTGCCGCGAGGTCGCGGACGAGGTAGTTCTGCGCGTCGGAGCCGATGTTGAAGGCCATTCCTCCGACCAGCTCGCTTGGCGCCTCGACCATGCGAGCCGCGACCTTGGCGAGGTCTCGCACGTGGAGGAGCGGGCGCCACGACATCCCGTCGCTCAGCAGCCGGATCCGGCCTGTCACGTGGCTCCAGCCGGCAAGGTTGTTGAGCACGATGTCGAGCCGCAGCCGCGGCGATACGCCGTAGACGGTCGCGTTCCGCATCGAAACGGCCGTGAATCCGTCGCCGTCGAGCTCGCGCAAGGCTTCTTCGGAGCGGACCTTCGACTCCGCGTAGGCGCGTGAGCGGACGCAGCGGCGCATCCTCGGCGAGCAACACGTCGGCATCGGAGGCGCCGTACATCGAGCAGGAGGACGCGAACACGAAGCGCGGCACGCCGGCGCTCTTCGCCGCTCTCGCGACCCGCACGGTCCCCTCGTGGTTGATCTCGTGCGTCAGCTCGGGGCTGAGGTCGCCGAGCGGGTCGTTCGACAGGGCAGCGAGATGCACGACCGCGTCGAAGCCTTCGAGGTGCGCCGGCTCGACGTCGCGCACGTCGACGTTCAGCCGCGTGCGCTCGGTGTCGTACGCACCGAAGTCGCATCCGTCGTAATAGCCCGTGTCGAGCCCGACGACCTCGTGCCCGTGCTCGACGAAGACCGGGCAGAGCACCGAGCCGACGTAGCCCGCGCTGCCTGTGACGAGAACCCTCACGCGACGCCTCCGGGCGCGAGCGTCAGCTTGCGGGCGACGAACGCCTCTGCGTAGCCGCTCGGGGCGCTGCACTCCATGCCTCGGATTCTCATCAGGCCGCGGAACACCTCGACGTCGTACCAGTCCTTGCCCCGCTGCGTCTCGAAGTGCGCGCCGAGCAGGTCGAGCTTCTCCTGCACGACCGCCTCCTCGAGGGCGACGTAGACGTTCGGCCGGCCGGTGTCGCCGTCCCACTTCGGGATCTCGTACTCGAGCACGACGTGATCCCGGAACGTGTTCCACGTCAGCTCGCAGACGAGGCGGTGATCCTGGTGGAGGTCGTCGCGCGTGTGCGTGAGCACGAGGTCCGGCTCGGACGCGCGCCTTGACCTCCTCGAACGCGTCCTTCACATCGGAAGCCGTGTGCGGGAGGTATCCGTCACGGAAGCCGAGCACGTCGACCGAGCTCTCGGCCGCGTCTGCGAGCAGCAGCTCCGCGCTCCGGCGCGCCTCGTCCGCCCGATCGCCCGACGCGGCGAGGACGACCCACGTCGACGGCGAGGCCGGGGTTCGCCCGGGCGAGCGTGAGTATGGTCCCGCCACAGCCGATCTCGAGATCGTCCGAGTGCGCGCCGATCGCGAGCACGCGACGGAGAGGCGCGTCGCCGGCGAAGCCGAGGGAGAGCATCACCCGACGGGCGATTCGGCCGGGTCGAGGCCGACGCGGAGCCACGGCGCGCGACCCGAGTCGAAGAGCCCCTCGAGCCACTGCCGGTCCTTGATCGTGTCCATCGGCCCGAAGAACCCATCGTGGGTGTACGCCCCGACCTCTCCCCGCGGGATCAGTTTCGCGAACGTCTCCTCGACGAGCTCGTCGCCGGGCTGCGATCCAGTCGAAGATCTCGCGCTTCATCACGAAGAAGCCACCGTTGATCCGCACGCCTGCCGTGTCCATCGCGCGCACGTCGCGCACGGTCCCATCTGGGTCGGCCTGGACGATGTGTGCGTGGAAGTGCGGGCGCACGAGCGCGAACATGATCATCTTCCCGGACGACTCGAACGTGCGGACGAGCGACGGGAGGTCGACGTCGGTCAGCCCGTCGCCGTACGTCGCCATGAACGTCTCGTCTCCACCGAGATACGGCTCGACGAGCTTGAGGCGCTCGCCGATCGTCGAGCGTGTCCCGGTGTCCGCGAACGTGATCCGCCAGGGCCCGCCGTCGCGGTTGAAGATCTCGACCTCGGGCTCCGCCCCGTAGCCGTCGAGCACGAAGTCGTTGAACAACGCCTCGTTGTGGCTGAGGAAGTAGTCCTTGATCACGTCGCCCTTGTACCCCAGGCACAGCACGAACTCGGTGTGCCCCCAGGCGGCGTAGTACCGCATGATGTGCCACAGGATCGGGCGGTTGCCGATCCGGATCATCGGCTTGGGGATGCGCTGCGTCTCCTCCCCCATGCGCACGCCGAGACCGCCGCAGAAGATCACGACCTTCATCGCGCCGCCGCCCATGCCACCCTGTTCATCCCCTCTCGTCTGCTTCCCCCACGAAGTAAGGCCGACGGAGTCGAGAGCGTCAAGCCCCGTCACGCTCGTCGAGGTAGCGCGCGACCGGCACCGGCACGACCAGCCGGGCTCCCCATTCCGCCGTGTACGCGAGCTGCTCGGAGATCTCGCGCGCGAGGTTCCAGGGCAGGATCACGATCACGTCCGGCCGGGTCTCCGCGATCTTCTCCGGTGGGTGGATCGGGATGTGCGTCCCCGGCGTGTGCTTGCCCTGCTTGTACGGGTTCCGGTCGACGGTGTAGTCGAGGAAGTCGGTGCGGATCCCGCAGTAGTTGAGCAGCGTGTTGCCCTTTCCCGGGGCGCCGTAGCCCACGACCTGCCTGCCCTCGCGCCGAAGGCCGATCAGCAGGTCGAGGAGCGCGCGCTTCGACTCGCGGACACCCTCCGCGAAGCGCGCGTACGAGGCGGGGTCGCGCAGCCCCTGCTCGTCCTCGCGCGCGAGCACGTCCGTCACGGCCGCGCGACGGGCTGTCGCCGGCCTCGGCGTGGCGGAGGAAGACCCGCAGCGAGCCGCCGTGGCTCTCCAGCTCCTGGACGTCGACGAGGTCGAGGCCCTGCGCGCCGAAGATCGCGCGGATCGAGTGGAGGGAGAAGTACGAGAAGTGCTCGTGGTAGATCGTGTCGTACTCGAGGTGCTCGACGAGCTTCGCAAGGTGCGGGAACTCGAAGGTCGCGGTCCCGTCGGGCGCGAGGAGCGCGGCGACGCCCGCGGCGAAGTCGTTGATGTCGGGCACCTGCGCGAGCACGTTGTTCCCGAGGACGAGATCGGCGTGGCCGCGTTCGCCCGCGAGCCTGGCCCCGAGCTCCGCGCCGAAGAACTCGGTGATGGTCTCCACGCCGCGCGCGACCGCCGCCTCGGCGACGTTCAGCGCCGGCTCGACCCCGAGCACCGGGATGCCCTTCGGGAGGAAGTGCTGCAGGAGATATCCGTCGTTCGACGCGAGCTCGACGACGAGGCTGTCCCGCCCGAGCGAGAGCCGCTCGCACATCTCGTCGACGTACGCGCGCGCATGCTCGACCCAGGAGTCCGAGTAGGCCGAGAAGTACGCGTACTCGGTGAAGATCTCCTCGGGCGCGGCAAGCTCCGGGATCTGGGCCAGCCAGCAGCGCTCGCAGACCCGGACGTGCAGCGGATAGAAGGTCTCGCCGCGCTCGAGCTCATCGTCGGTCAGCACCGTCTGGCAGAGGGGCGACTTGCCCAGGTCGACCATCGTCAGCCGCAACGGCGCCGCGCAATGACGGCAGACCGTGGCGCCGGGAACTGCGTCCCGGTCCACGGTGGTGAGCGACTGCGCCTCGGCCATCTCCTCCATTCTCTCCACGGAACCTCGCTTGTCGACCTTTGACCCGTCCTCGGCGCTCAGCGCGCTCTCCCCAGGAGGACGCACGCGTTGTGCCCGCCGAGCCCCATCGCGTTCGAAAGGGCGACGTCGACCTCGGCGCGCCTCGCCTCGTTGGGGACGTAGTCGAGATCGCACTCGGGATCGGGCGTGCGGTAGTTGATCGTCGGCGGGAGGACGCCGTCCCGCAGGGCGAGTGCGCACATCATCGCCTCGAGCGCGCCGGCCGCCCCGAAGCAGTGGCCGCTCACGGACTTCGTCGACGAGACCGCGAGCCGGTAGACGTGATCGCCGAAGACCTGCTTGAGCGCGCGGGTCTCGGCGAGGTCGCCGAGCGGCGTCGACGTCCCGTGCGCGTTCACGTACCCGACGCGCTCCGGCTCGATGCCCGCGGCGTCGAGCGCGGAGCGGATCATGTGCGCGACGCCGGTCGCCTCGGGCTCGGGTTGAGCGAGGTGATGGGCGTCGTTCGAGGCGCCGTACCCCAGGACTTCCGCATAGACCGTCGCCCCACGCGCCCGGGCGGCCTCGAGGTCCTCGAGGACGAGGATGCACGAGCCCTCCCCCATCACGAACCCCGCGCGCGTCGCGTCGAACGGCCGCGACGCGAGCGTCGGATCCTCCTCCTCGGCCACGAGGCCTCGCATCGCGCAGAAGCCGGCGAGGATGAGCGGGATGATCGGCGCCTCGGTGCCGCCTGCGAGGACGACGTCCGCCTGCCCGCGCCGGATCGCCGCGGCCCCCTCGCCGATCGCGGTCGAGCCGGTCGCGCAGGCGGAGACCGGCGCAAAGTTCGGCCCCGTGATCCCGAGCTGGATCGCGATCTGGCCACTCGCGGTGTCGACGAGCACCGACGGGATGAAGAACGGGGAAACGCGATCGCCGCCGCGCTCGGCGAGGACCTGCTGCTGCTCGGCGATCGTCGCGATCCCCCCGATCGCCGAGCCGACGAGGATTCCGACGCGCGAGCGGTCGACGTCCCCGTCGAGCCCGGCGTCGTCCCAGGCCTGCTGCGCCGCAGCGACGGCGAGCAGGACGTTCCGGTCCATCCGCCTCGCCTCCTTCGGCGGGACGAGGTCGCCCGGATCGAACCCGCGCACCTCGGCCGCGATCCGGACCGGGTACTCGGATGCGTCGAACGCCTCGATCCAGCCGATCCCGCTGCGCCCGGAGACGGCTGAGTCCCAGGTCGAGGGCGCGTCGAGACCGAGCGGCGTGACCGCTCCGAGGCCGGTGATCGCGACCCTGCGCATCGGCCGGGAGCCTATCCACGTGGGTGCTGGACACGACGACGGGCAGCGCGCCGGCTCTGTGCTCACGATCGGCGCGCGAGGGGCACGCAGGGCGCCCGCTCGCCGTGTGGTCTCACCGTACGCGCGAGACCGCGTCGTGGGAAGGCACGATCCCCGAGGTCGTTACGGTGTCGGCCATGGGTCGCGCACGGAGGAGCAGCGAGCCGGTCGAGCGCCCGGCCAGACCTCGATCGCTCGATCCCGTTCCCGCCGATGGAGGCGGAGCTCGTCCGCGAGCTGCCGGCGGGCGACGAGTGGCAGTACGAGCCGAAGTGGGACGGCTTCCGCGGGCTCGCCGAGAACGCGTCCGGCGAGCTCCGGCTCTGGTCTCGGAACGCGCGCCCGCTCCTCCGCTACTTCCCGGAGCTCGCGCCGCTCGGCGACGTCCTTCCCCCGCGCTCGGCCATCGACGGCGAGATCGTGATCGTCCGGGACGGCGTCCTCGACTTCGACGCGATGCAGACCCGGCTCCATCCCGCGGAGAGCAGGGTGCGCAAGCTGTCCGCCGAGATCCCGGCGCGCTTCATCGCCTTCGACGTCCTCGTGTGGGACGGGGTCGAGCACTGGCGGGCGCCGCTCGCGGAGCGCAGGGCGACGCTCGAGCAGGTCGGCACCGACCTGACCCTCTCGCCGCTCACGCTCGATCTCGACGAGGCGACCTCCTGGCTGGAGTCCTTCGAGGCGATCGGGCTCGACGGCGTGATCGCAAAGCGCCGCGACAAGGCCTACGCGGCGGGCTCGCGCGAGGCAGTCGCGAAGGTGAAGCCCGAGAAGACAGCCGACTGCGTCGTCGCCGGGCTCCGCTGGAAGGCGGACGGCGAGCGACGGATCGCCACGCTCCTCCTGGGGCTGTACGACGACGAAGGAGAGCTCGACTACGTCGGCTCCGCCGTCGTCGCTCCCGCGCGGCACGACGAGGTCGCGCAGGCAGTGACCCCGCTCCTGAGGGACGCGCCCGAGCGCCGGTTCTCGGAGCCGAACCGCTGGGGCGGCGGCGAGCTCGAGGAGACCGCCGTTCGGCCCGAGCTCGTGGTCGAGGTGCGCTACGACAAGGTGCAGGGCCGGCGCTTCCGCCACGGGACGAAGCTCCTGCGCCTGCGACCCGACAAGAATCCGGCGCAGTGCACGTGGCGCGAGCTCCGCCCGCCGCTCGAGCCGGGCGACCCGACGCTCGCGCGGCTCCTCGGCTAGACGCTCTTCTTGCGCGAGGGCTGCACCCGCGGCGGCTCACCGGGCATCTTCGGGAAGTTCGGTGGATACGGCGCCTCGCCCATGCCCTCCGACTCCTCGCGCTCGACCCACTCGAGGAGCACGCCCAGGTCGCAGACGACGTCGTCGATCGCGGACTGGACGTCTCCGAGCCGCGCGAAGCGCTCCTGCATCGTGACGAGGGTGAAGTCCTCGGTCTCCACGTCGGGCAGCTCGTCCCACGTGACAGGGGCCGAGACCGTCGCGTCGGGACGCGGACGGACCGAGTAGGCCGAGGCGATCGTCCGGTCGCGCGCGTTCTGGTTGTAGTCGATGAAGACCTTCTCGCCGCGCTCTTCCTTCCACCAGGCGGTCGTGACGAGCTCCGGAGCGCGCCGTTCGATCTCCCGGGCGAAGGCCAGGGCGCAGCGTCGCACGACCGGGAACTCCCAGTTCGGCTCGATCCGCACGGCGACGTGGATCCCGCGGTTTCCGGACGTCTTCGGCCAGCCGACGTAGCCCATCTCGTCGAGCGCCTCGCGCACGACCGCTGCCACACGCTTGCCGTCCGCGAACGTCGTCCCGGGCTGCGGGTCGACGTCGATGCGCAGCTCGTCGGGACGGTCGACGTCCGTCCGCCGCGACGGCCACGGATGGAAGTCCACGACAGCGAGGTTCGCCGCCCACGCGACCTGCGCGACCTCGGTCACGCACAGCTCGTCGGCATGGCGGCCGGACGGGAACGTGACCCGGGCCGCCTCGACCCATTCCGGGCGCTTCTCGGGGACGCGTTTCTGGTAGATCTGCTCGCCCTCGATCCCGTCGGGGAACCGGCGGAGCTGCGTCGGTCGCTCACGCAGCGCGCGGACGATCCCGTCGCCGACCGCGAGGTAGTAGTCGACCAGGTCGCGCTTCGTGTGGCCGGCCTCGGGGAACAGCACCTTGTCCGGGTTCGTCACCTTGACGGTCCGTTCTCCGATCTCCAGCTCGACGAACGGAGACGCCATGCCGTGACCCTACTCGCGGGCCGCCGGCCCCTGTGCGTCCGACCACTTTCCGAAGTGAAGTATCGAGAGGCCTGTGCTAGCCTCGCGCGCGAGCCACGTCCCCTTCGTGAGGAGTCGAACGACCATGCGGAAGCTTGTGATCCCGAGCCTCGTGCTCGCCGCCGCGGCTGTCCTGGCAGTCGCCGCGACGGCGCTCGGCGCCCGCTCGACCGCCGCGGCCCCGGCGGCCATCCCCGGTTGCGCGCCCGGCTCGTTGAACCTGATCGAGGACGGCGTCCTCACGATCGGCGCGGACAACCCGGCGTTCCCGCCGTGGTTCGGAGGCGCCCAGAAGACGAAGCCCTGGAAGGTCTCCGACCCGTACAGCGGCAAGGGCTACGAGTCCGCGGTCGCGTACGCGGTCGCTCGCCAACTCGGCTTCGCGAAGTCCGCGGTGAAGTGGACCGTCGTCCCGTTCACGAACTCGTTCCGTCCCGGGAACAAGCCGTTCGACTTCTACATCACGCAGGTCTCGTACAGCCCCGCCCGCGCGAAGGCCGTCGACTTCTCGAAGTCCTACTACTTCGTCAACCAGGCCGTCGTCGGCCGCAAGGGCGCGCCGATCACGAAGGCGCGCTCGATCACGGGCCTCAAGCCGTTCAAGCTCGGGGCGCAGCTCGGCACGACGAGCTACACGTACATCGTCGATCGAATCAAGCCGTCGTCCAGCCCCCTCGTCTACGACACGAACGACGCGGCCGTCCAGGCGCTCAAGAACGGCCAGATCGACGGCATCGTCGTCGACCTGCCGACGGCGTTCTACGTGACCGCCGTGCAGGTGCCGGACGGCGTCATCGTCGGCAAGCTCCCGACGTTCGGCTCGAAGGAGCGGTTCGGGATGGTCTTCCAGAAGGGCAACTCGCTCCGGCGCTGCGTCGACAAGGCGCTCGACCGCCTCTGGCGGAACGGCACCATCAAGAAGCTCCAGAGCGCGTACCTCGCACGCGCCGGGGCGCCCGACCTCAAGTAGCCCCGCTGGACGGGAACCGGAGCTCCCGGATCCTCGGCGGCGCGACCGGCCGCGGCTCGACGGAGTCGCGGGCGGTCGCGATCGCGATCCTCTCGACGATCGTCTTCGTCACGGCGATCGTGGTCGTCGTCACGCGTTCGCCCGGCTGGGACGCCTTCAAGGCGTACTTCTTCGACTGGGACATCTACCGCGACTCGTTCCCGGAGATCCTCGATGCGTTCTGGGTGAACGTGAAGCTGTTCCTCACGGCGGAGGCGATCATCCTCCCGGCGGCGCTCTTCCTGGCGGTGCTCCGCAGCCTCCCCGGCCCCGTCTTCTTCCCCATCCGCGCCCTCGCGATCGTCTACGCCGACCTCTTCCGCGGCCTTCCCACCATCCTCGTGATCTTCATGCTCGGGTTCGGGATGCCCGCGCTCGGGCTCAGCTGGATCCCCGACTCGCAGTTCTTCTGGGCGGTCGTCGCGCTCTCGCTCGTCTACACCGCGTACGTCTCCGAGGTGTATCGCGCCGGGATCGAGTCGGTGCACCCCTCGCAGGAGGCCGCCGCCCGCTCGCTCGGGCTCACGCACCTCCAGTCGCTTCACCACGTCGTCCTCCCACAGGCGGTACGCCGCGTGGTCCCGCCGCTCCTCAACGACTTCATCGGCCTCCAGAAGGACACGGCGCTCGTCGGCGCGCTCGGCGTCGTCGAGGCGTTCCGCCAGGCGCAGATCGATCAGGCGGCGACGTTCAACGGGACGCCCTACCTCGTCGCCGGGACGCTCTTCGTCGCGATCACGATCCCCCTGGCCCGATTCACCGACTGGCTCATCGCGCGCGACCGCCGTCGCCTGCAGGCAGGGCGGCTCGCATGACGGGCGACGCGCTCCGGATCGAGGACGTGCACAAGTCGTTCGGCAAGCTCGAGGTGCTTCGCGGGATCGACCTCGCGCTCGCCGAGCACGAGGTCGTCTGCCTGATCGGCGCGTCCGGGTCGGGAAAGTCGACCCTCCTTCGCTGCGTGAACCTCCTCGAGCCGATCGACGCAGGCCGGATCCTCGTCCGGGGCGAAGACGTCACCGCGCCGGGCGTCGACGTGAACCGGGTCCGGCGGGGGATCGGGATCGTCTTCCAGGCGTTCAACCTGTTCCCGCACATGACCGTGCTCGAGAACGTGACGCTCGGCCCCCGCAAGGCGCTCGGGCTCTCCAAGTCTCGCGCCGTCGAGGAGGCCGACCGTCTGCTGGAGCGGTTCGGGCTCGCCGACAAGCGCACCGAGTACCCCGACCGGCTCTCGGGGGGCCAGCAGCAGCGCGTGGCGATCGTCCGGGCGATCGCGATGCAGCCCGAGCTCCTGCTGCTGGACGAGGTCACGAGCGCGCTCGACCCCGAGCTCGTCTCGGAGGTCCTCGACGCGATCCGCGAGCTCGCCGAGGGCGGGATGACCATGCTGATCGCGACCCACGAGATGGGGTTCGCCCGCGACGTGGCGAGCCGCGTCTGCTTCATCCACGAGGGCGGATTCTCGAGGAGGGGCCGCCCGAGGAGATCTTCGCGGCTCCGAAGGAGGAGCGGACGCGCCAGTTCCTCCAGCGGATCGTCGCCGCGGGGAGGATGTAACGCGGCCGCCCGTTATCGTTGGATCGTGCTCCAGGACTCGCATCAGTTGGACGTCTCACTCGAACCACTCGACGAGTACCTCGTCATCCAGCCGACGAGCGACGAGACCGAGACCCGCGCGGGGCTGATCCTCCCGGCCTCGGCGGCAGCGGCGGCCGCGTGCCGCACGGGCATCGTCACCGCCGTCGGCTCCGACGTCACCGGAGTCGAGCCCGGGGACAAGGTGCTCTACCCACGCGAAGCGGGTTACGAGGTTCGGCTCGGCGGGATCGAGGTCAAGGTCGTCAAGCGCGACGACCTGATCGCCCGCGTCCACGACTAGCGACGTGGGGGAACCCGGAGCGGCCGATATCCTCTCAAGCTCCGGAGAAGTGGCCGAGTGGCTGAAGGCGGCGCCCTGCTAAGGCGTTAGGTGGGGTAATCCCTGCCTCGAGGGTTCGAATCCCTCCTTCTCCGTCCGCAGGGCCCGTGCTCCCTCGCGCGGGTACCCTTACGCGGCTCGGAGGGGTGCCGGAGCGGTCGAACGGGGCGGTCTCGAAAACCGTTAAGGGTGCAAGCTCTTCGAGGGTTCAAATCCCTCCCCCTCCGCTGATGCGCCCTCGGTCCCGCAACGACGCGATGACTCATCCCGCAGGTCGTGCCATCGTCGCGCACCAGCTCGCTGCCGATCCGACACGACGTCGTGGACGCGCTGAGCACCTGGCGCTGGACGCGTGGGCTCTCGGAGCACGTCGACGTGACGCTTCTGACCAACGTGAAGTCTGGGCGATCGTCAGCCGCATCGACTTGCCGGGGTGCGCGTCGTCGAGTGGCACGATCTGCCGTTCCCGACCGGCTCGAGCGGCTCAATGCAGCCCTGGCACCGGGGTACGGGTTGTTCTACGTCCGAGCGCGGCGCTGGCTGAAGCGGGCGCTCGCGAACGGCCAGCGACATCGATCTCGTCCATCAGCTCGCGCCGTCTCGCGCTTCGCTACCCATCGCCTGCGACGGGGCTCGGCGCACCGGTCGTCGTGGGGCCGCTCGCGGGAAGCCTCGAGACGCCTCCCGGGTTCGAGGGAGAGACATCGGGTGAGCCGTGGTACGTGAAGCTTCGCCGCCTCGATCGCTTCAGGATTCGCCACGACCCGCTCCTGAGGCGGACCGTATGAGTCGGCGGCGGTAGTGATCGGCGTGGCCCCCTACGTCCGCGACGTGCTAGGCGACGTACAACTGCGAGAGTTCGCACTGGAAAGCGAGACCGGCATCCCCGAGCTGCCGGACGAAGTGGCGCGCGATCCTGCAGGCGAGGCCGTTCAGGCTCCTCTTCGTCGGCCGGCGTCGTCCGCGCGAAAGGTGCTAGAGACCTCGTCCGCGCGCTCGCCCAGACTCGACGACCTCGACGTGGCCGTCGACATGGTCGGGCAGGGCAACGACCTGGATACCTGCCGCGCCGAGGCCGTGCGCCTCGGAGTGACGGAGCGCATCACGTTCCATGGTGGAGCTTCCGCGCGAGCAGGTCGACGCGTTCTACGCGGCCGCGAACGCATTCGTTTCCCGAGCTTTCGCGAGCCGAGCGGGAACGTAGTCCTCGAGGCGATGTCGTGGGGCCTGCCGCTGATGGTCGCCGACCGACGGCGGCCCGCCGTACGCGGTGAGCGCCGAGACGGGCATCGCGTCCCGGTCGAGACCCCCGAGCAGTTCTGTCGCGACATCGCCAACGCGATCCGCCGCCTCGTCGCCGAGCCAGGTCTCGCGCCGCCACGTCGACGCCGCGAGGCAGCTCACCGAGCGCGATCACCTCTGGCCCGCGAAGATCGAACGAATCCTCGCAAGTACGAGCGGGTGGTAGCGGGGCGCTACGCTGTCCCCCTCGGAGAGGTGTCCGAGCGGCCGAAGGAGCGCGACTGGAAATCGCGTACGTGGTGAAAGCTGCGTCGCGGGTTCAAATCCCGCCCTCTCCGTTTGCAGAGGCCCCCTGACGGGGGCCTCTCGTCCAACACAGGTCGTTCGCCGCCGGATACACGGCATGCCGCACGCACGCGGTGAAGCTCTTGCCGGCGGAGCGCTTGTGGTGGCCGTGGTCGTCGCCGTGATCGTCGGCGTCGCCACCGTGCCGGCGGTCGACGAGGGCCGTTGTGTGGCGACCCTTGTGCTACCCGTGCTGCTTCTGGTCGGTCGTGCGGGTCGTGCACTTGGCGACGGCCTGCTCGATCCGAGTGACAGCCGCGGCGCGGGCGTCGTCACTCTTCATGCGAACCATCTTCGAGACACACTTGCCGAAGGCGTTCCTGCCGTTGTGGTTCGTGCCGAAGGCAGCGCGGAACGCGTCGGCGCCGATGTCTGCGCGGAGCTGCTTGCACGCCTGGGCAGGGCTCTTGCCGTTTCCCTGACCCGGGCCCGGGTTGGTCCCGCCCGGAGTGAAGAACGTCGAGTCGTTGATCTTGACGTTCCGCACCATGACCGTCTGCTCCTTGTCGGCGAACGCCCAGCCGGAATCGACGACGAGCGAGATCCCGGTGACCTGGAGGCTCCCGACCAGCGCGTTGGCCTGCGCGTACGTCGACACCTGCGTGCCCGCCTGCACCTGACTCGTGTCGAACCGACCGTCGGTGGAGCCGATCAGGTTGCCCGACGTGATCCACACGTTCGGCGAGCAGCCCGAGAACGACGGAGCCGGACCGAGGTAGACGAACACATTCTTCGGACCGGACGCCGTCTGCACCTGGATCTGGAAGCGGGGTGACCCACCCATGCAGTCGTCGTCGGTGACGTTGAACTCGGAGGACAGGGTCGCGATGCTCGAGAACGTCGTCACCCCGGTGCCCGTGAAGTTCGCGCCGGATGCGTCGTTTCCGGAGCCCGAGTCACCGGTGTTCGAGACCAGCGTCACGACGCCGTTGCTCTGCGTCGCGCCACCGAAGAGCGTGCCCGTCGCGGCAAGCGCCACTGTTGCGAGGAGGGCCGCCACCGCTGCGGCGGCGACCAGCGTGATGGGTAGTCGTCCCATGAGGCCCCTCCCGTCTCATGTCCGTGCAGACGCACGAACCGTGATCGTCACGCCGGGAGCCTTCCCGGACGGACGGGTCGCCACCACCTCTCCGAACGGAATCCTTACGAGGCGCCGGCGACCGACGAGACGTACGCCGCGACGTCCTGGATCTGCTGTTCCGACAGCTGGCCCGAGAACGACGGCATGACGCCCTTGCCGTGGGTGACGCGATCGACCACGAGCGACGCTGGCGGCTTCGCCTGGTCGAGGTTGGGCCCGACGGTGCCCGTCGCGCCTGCGTCCGCGAGGGTGTGGCACGACGTGCAGCCCGCTGTCTCGAACACCTGCTTGCCGGCGGTCGCGTCGCCGGTCGGGGCCGTGGGGGTTGTGGGAGTCGTGGGGGTCGGAGTGGTCTCGCCGCCTCCACCGGGTGGCGTCACCTCGCCCGCCGATTCCTTCTCGACCTCCTGCGTCTGCGCCGCCCACACGACGGTCGTCATCTGGGCGAGGAAGAGCACGGCCGAGACGAGGATGTAGGCGTCGAGCCGACGCGGAAAGCCGGGGCTCCGCTTCGGCACGAAGATCGCGGTGATGATCGCCCACGCGATAAAGGTGATCGCGACGATCAGGCCGACGGTCTTGCCCAGGGTCGTGAGCGCCGCGACGACGAGCATCGCGAGGACGCTACCACGCACGTTCGGGCGGCTCGGCGGGGAGCGTTCACCCGGCAAACCGAATAGGGTTCGAGCGCGGTGACTCCTGACGAGCGGCTCGAACGGTACGCCCGACTGGCGGTGGAGGTGGCTGTCAATCTTCAGCCGGGTCAGTTCCTGCGTGTCAACGCCGAGCCCGAGCACCTGCCCCTCGTTCGCGCGATCGGCAAGCTCGCCTACGAACGTGGGGCGCGCTATGTCGAAGCCCAGTTCCGGGACATGCATCTCCGTCGGGCGCGCGTCCAGCACGCTCCGGAGGACTCGCTCGACTGGAGCCCACCCTGGTCGCTCGCGCTCGTCGACCACCTGATCGAGACGCATGGTGCGGCGATCACCATCACCGGTGAATCCGAGCCCGAGCTCCTGGCGGACACCGACCAGAGGCGTGCCCAGCGGACGCGCCCCAAACTCGCGACCGAGAAGTTCCTGGACGCCGAGAACCGCCGGCTGATCCAGTGGACGATCATCGGCTATCCGAACGAGGGCTGGGCGACCGCGGTCTTCGGCGAGCCCGACGTCGAGCGCCTCTGGCAGGCGGTGGTGACGGCGACCCGCCTCGACGAGCCCGATCCAGTTAAAGCGTGGCACGAGCATCTCGACAAACTTCGCGCGCGCGCTGCGCTACTCGACGAACGACAGTTCGACGCGATTCGCTTCAGCGGGCCTGGCACCGATCTCGTCGTCGGGCTATGCGAGCGCCACCGCTGGCTGACGGCCGCCGAGGTCAGCGTCGAGGGGATCCCTCATGTCGTCAACGTCCCGACGGAGGAGGTCTTCACGACGCCCGACGCGCGCCGGACCGAGGGAACGGTGCGCTCCACCTTTCCCCTCGCCCTCGGCGGCACCGTCGTGCGCGGCCTCGAGGTTCGCTTCGAGGCGGGCAAGGCTGTCGAGGTACGCGCCGAGACAGGTGCCGACGCGGTCCGAGAGGAGATGGCGACCGACGAGGGGGCGAGCTTCCTCGGAGAGGTGGCGCTCGTCGACCGCGGGTCACGCGTCCGCAAGACGGGGATCGTGTTCCTCGACACGCTGTTCGACGAGAACGCGGCCTGCCACCTCGCCTGGGGGCAGGGAATCCCGACGGCGCTCGAGGGCGGCGCGGAGATGACCCAACAGCAGCTCGAACGGTGCGGCTACAACGACTCAGTCGTCCATACTGACTTCATGATCGGCGGCCCTGGTGTCTCTGCGATCGGCGTCGAGGCCGGCGGAGCCGAGGTTCCGATCATCGAGGACGACGTCTGGGCGCTCGCGTAGAAGCGCACAAGCAGCGCTCCGCCGGACCTTCGTGCGAGCCCTCACCTGAGAAGCGAGGGCTCGCACTGTCTCATTCCAACCGACTGCCGAGCCCACCGAGCCAGCGATCGGGCCGATTCGGTGGCATCAGGCTCACGAGGATGAGGATCACCACCGTCGAGCCGAAGTACGTGTACAGCGACGCCGTGCCCGAGAACTGCTTCGTCGCCGTCTGCCCGAACGCGAGGCAGGCGAACGTCAGCATTGCCACCGCGAGCCCCAGCTGGAGAAACAGCTTCTCCCGATGCGGCAGGAACTCGAGGAACAGCACGCTCGCGAGCATGAGCACGAAGACGCCGAATTCGAGGATCCCCAGAATCACCCAGGCCGCGTCGGTCCCGGGGAACGTGTCGATGAACGTTCCTTTGAATTGCTCCTTGACCCCCGCCGGCGCATTCCCGTTGTCGTCGAACAGCTTTTCCTTGCCCGAGTAGAACATGAGGCCGCCGACCATGAGGTAGACGCCGATCAGCGTGGCCCAGTACGCAGCCCCGTCGAAGAGGCTCCCCTCGCCCACGATCGCGAATCGCCGCTCGTGCCTGGTCTCCATAACTCAACTCCTTGGCGGATTACATGCCGCTGATGTTCCGCCGGGAGCCGGGGAATCCTCTGACGAGAAATCGAACAACGAGGGCGCGCGCGGCCGCCTGTGCGGGAAAGAATGGGCGCACCTGGGATCGAACCAGGGACCTCTCGCGTGTGAAGCGAGCGCTCTCCCGCTGAGCTATGCGCCCGGGAGGTGCAAGGCTAGCGGAGCCTGCGTCCGGTCAGCGGCTCGGCGGGAAGCCAGCGGCGCTACGGGCTCGCGGGCTGTGGCGACGGCTCGCCGTCCCGCACAGGTGCAGACGGCATCCGCAGAATCGGTAGCGGTGGGGCGTGGCCCGGGCGTTTCCGCGGGATGCGAGCGCGAAGACGGCGCGCAAGGTCTGGGTCGACGAGCGCGAGCTCCGGGCTGACCCGCGTGATGTCCGGCGGTAGGATCGTCTCGGTCGGTTCCATCGACGTGTTCATCGGCACGGATCGACTTCGACTCCAGCGCTTCCTCCCCTGCTCGAGCGAGCCGGACGGTCGACTCTAGGTCTAGGGAACGCTGAGGCGCGCCTGCACGACCGCGACGGCACCCGGGCCGCTCGGGCGCAGCGGCCAGACGTACCAGCGGTAGTCGCCCTTCGTGAGGGTCTGGCTGCGGCCGGCGTGCCGCCAGCGTGCCGGGAGCTCATAGGCCGGGGTCGTCGTCCGCACGTCGAGCACCTGCTTGTCTCCGCGGAACAGCTCGAAGCGATAGCCGACCGCGCCGTTCACCGGCGCCCACGCGAACCGCTTCGGCTCTTCGGTCGCCGCGGGCGGCGGGGTCGCCTTCGAACGGCCGGCCTGGCCGCCCGTCTTGGCCTTCGCCGTCCCCTTCGCGGATGCACGCTGCGTCTTCGCCCGGCTCGTTGCCGGCGGCTTCCCCTGCTTCGTGACTGCTTGCCTCGCGCGAGTGCTGCTGGGAGCCGAGGCCGGCTTCTTCACCGTCCGCTGCGTCCCGCTTCGGCTGGGTGTGACCTTCGGCGCCGCGACGGGAGCGGCGACCGTTGGCGGAGCGGTGCCGGCTTCCTGGGCAACGACGGGGCCATCATCGCGCTCCGCGATGACACCCACGGTGATCACCGTCGCCGCCGCCGCACCCGCGACGAACGCCTTCGCGAAGGACCGGAATCGCTCCGCGCGTGTCGGATAGACATAGACCGGAACCTGCTGCGGCGCCGGATGGACAACGGCGCCATGATCGGACGACCCGACAAGCTCCGGCGGCGGGGCAAGGGACTGGGCATCGTCCGGATCCGGGTCCGGAACGGCCCGAAGGAGCGGCGGAGGCGGCTCGAGCTCGATCTCCGGAAGGAGCGCACGGAGACGCTCTCGGAGCTCTGGATCGACGAGCGCGAGCTCCGGGCTGACCGGCTCGTCGACCGCCGGCGGGGCGCTGGCGACAGACGTCACAAGGACGTCATCGGCGCTCGCCGGATCTGCCTTGACCGAGGAGGGCAGACGGCTCGACGCTTCGGCAAGTGAGGGCGCGGGAATGCCCATCCGCGTCGTGAGTGTAGAGGACACCGGTCGGGGAGCGTTCGGCGTCGGCTCGCAACCCCCTGCTACGCTGCGCGCGCCCGGTCGCGCTAGGTGGGGAGTCAGCGGTTCCCTGAACCCGAAATCCGCTCCAGCGGGACCGAACGCCGTCCGAGGGCGGCGGTCGCGGGCATGGGTCGTCGACACGTTGCGTTGACGGTCGGGTCCCGCGCACTGGGAGCGTTCGAACCGCGTCAGGTCCGGAAGGAAGCAGCGCTAAGGACTCCCTCCCAGGTGACGCGGCACCGCCCGGCCCGAGCAGTCCGGCGACGACACCACCCGGGGTCGCCCTGTTCGACGACGGAGCGCGCGACCGGGCGCTTCTCGCTTCGCGAGAAGAGCGGCGACCGATGAGACGTACGCCGTGACGTCCTGGATCTGCTGTTCCGACAGCTGGCTGAGAACGACGGCATGACGCCCTTGCCGTGGGTGACGTGATCGACCACGAGTGACGCTGGCGGCTTCGCCTGGTCGAGGTTGGGCCCGACGGTGCCCGTCGCGCCGGCGTCCGCGAGGGTGTGGCACGACGTGCAGCCCGCCGTCTCGAATACCTGTTTGCCGGCGGTCGCGTCGCCGGCCGGGGCCGTGGGGGTTGTGGGAGTCGTGGGGGTCGGAGTCGTCTCGCCGCCTCCACCGGGTGGCGCCACCTCGCCCGCCGGATTCCTTCTCGACCTCTTGCGTCTGCGCCGCCCACACGACGGTCGTCATCTGGGCGAGGAAGAGCACGGCCGAGACGAGGATGTAGGCGTCGAGCCGACGCGGAAAGCCGGGGTTCCGCTTCGGCACGAAGATCGCGGTGATGATCGCCCACGCGATAAAGGTGATCGCGACGATCAGGCCGACGGTCTTGCCGAGGGTCGTGAGCGCCGCGACGACGAGCATCGCGAGGACGCTACCACGCACGTTCAGGTGGTTCGGCGGGGAGCGTTCTTCCTGCAAACCGAATAGGGTTCGAGCGCGGTGACTCCTGACGAGCGGCTCGAACGGTACGCCCGACTGGCGGTGGAGGTGGCTGTCAATCTTCAGCCGGGTCAGTTCCTGCGCGTCAACGCCGAGCCCGAGCACCTGCCCCTCGTTCGCGCGATCGGCAAGCTCGCCTACGAACGCGGGGCGCGCTATGTCGAAGCCCAGTTCCGGGACATGCATCTCCGTCGGGCGCGCGTCCAGCACGCTCCGGAGGACTCGCTCGACTGGAGCCCACCCTGGTCGCTCGCGCTCGTCGACCACCTGATCGAGACGCATGGTGCGGCGATCACCATCACCGGTGAATCCGAGCCCGAGCTCCTGGCGGACACCGACCAGAGGCGCGCCCAGCGGACGCGCCCTGAGCTCGCGACCGAGAAGTTCCTGGACGCCGAGAACCGCCGGCTGATCCAGTGGACGATCGTCGGCTATCCGAACGAGGGCTGGGCGACCGCGGTCTTCGGCGAGCCCGACGTCGAGCGCCTCTGGCAGGCGGTGGTGACGGCGACCCGCCTCGACGAGCCCGATCCGGTTAAAGCGTGGCACGAGCATCTCGACAAACTTCGCGCGCGCGCCGCGCTACTCGACGAACGACAGTTCGACGCGATTCGCTTCAGCGGGCCGGGCACCGATCTCGTCGTCGGGCTATGCGAGCGCCACCGCTGGCTGACAGCCGCCGAGGTCAGCGTCGAGGGAATCCCTCACGTCGTCAACGTGCCGACGGAGGAGGTCTTCACGACGCCCGACGCGCGCCGGACCGAGGGAACGGTGCGCTCGACCTTCCCCCTCGCCCTCGGCGGCACCGTCGTGCGCGGCCTCGAGGTTCGCTTCGAGGCGGGCAAGGCCGTCGAGGTACGCGCCGAGACAGGTGCCGACGCCGTCCGGGAGGAGATGGCGACCGACGAGGGGGCGAGCTTCCTCGGCGAGGTGGCGCTCGTCGATCGCGAGTCACGTGTCCGCAAGACGGGGATCGTGTTCCTCGACACGCTGTTCGACGAGAACGCGGCCTGCCACCTCGCCTGGGGGCAGGGAATCCCGACGGCGCTCGAGGGCGGCGCGGAGATGACCCAACAGCAGCTCGAACGGTGCGGCTACAACGACTCGGTCGTCCATACGGACTTCATGATCGGCGGCCCTGGCGTCTCTGCGATCGGCGTCGAGGCGGGCGGAGCCGAGGTTCCGATCATCGAGGACGACGTCTGGGCGCTCGCGTAGAAGCGCACGAAGCAGCGCTGCGCCGGACCTTCGTACGAGCCCTCACCTGAGAAGCGAGGGCTCGCACTGTCTCAATCCGACCGACTGCCGAGCCCACCGAGCCAGCGATCGGGCCGATTCGGTGGCATCAGGCTCACGAGGATGAGGATCACCACCGTCGAGCCGAAGTACGTGTACAGCGACGCCGTGCCCGAGAACTGCTTCGTCGCCGTCTGCCCGAACGCGAGGCACGCGAACGTCAGCATTGCCACCGCGAGCCCCAGCTGGAGAAACAGCTTCTCCCGATGCGGCAGGAACTCGAGGAACAGCACGCTCGCGAGCATGAGCACGAAGACGCCGAATTCGAGGATCCCCAGAATCACCCAGGCCGCGTCGGTCCCGGGGAACGTGTCGATGAACGTTCCTTTGAATTGCTCCTTGACCCCCGCCGGCGCATTCCCGTTGTCGTCGAACAGCTTTTCCTTGCCCGAGTAGAACATGAGGCCGCCGACCATGAGGTAGACGCCGATCAGCGTGGCCCAGTACGCAGCCCCGTCGAAGAGGCTCCCCTCGCCCACGATCGCGAATCGCCGCTCGTGCCTGGTCTCCATAACTCAACTCCTTGGCGGATTACATGCCGCTGATGTTCCGCCGGGAGCCGGGGAATCCTCTGACGAGAAATCGAACAACGAGGGCGCGCGCGGCCGCCTGTGCGGGAAAGAATGGGCGCACCTGGGATCGAACCAGGGACCTCTCGCGTGTGAAGCGAGCGCTCTCCCGCTGAGCTATGCGCCCGGGAGGTGCAAGGCTAGCGGAGCCTGCGTCCGGTCAGCGGCTCGGCGGGAAGCCAGCGGCGCTACGGGCTCGCGGGCTGTGGCGACGGCTCGCCGTCCCGCACAGGTGCGAGACGGCAGCCGCAGAATCGGTAGCGGCGGGGCGTGGCCCGGGCGTTTCCGCGGGATGCGAGCGCGAAGACGGCGCGCAAGGTCCGGGTCGACGAGCGCGAGCTCCGGGCTGACCCGCGTGATGTCCGGCGGTAGGGTCGTCTCGGTCGGTTCCATCGACGAGTTCATCGGCACGGATCGACTTCGACTCCAGCGCTTCCTCCCCTGCTCGAGCGAGCCGGACGGTCGATCAGCTCTAGGGAACGCTGAGGCGCGCCTGCACGACCGCGACGGCACCCGGGCCGCTCGGGCGCAGCGGCCAGACGTACCAGCGGTAGTCGCCCTTCGTGAGGGTCTGGCTGCGGCCGGCGTGCCGCCAGCGGGCCGGGAGCTCATAGGCCGGGGTCGTCGTCCGCACGTCGAGCACCTGCTTGTCTCCGCGGAACAGCTCGAAGCGATAGCCGACTGCGCCGTTCACCGGCGCCCACGCGAACCGCTTCGGCTCGTCGGTCGCCGCGGGCGGCGGGGTCGCCTTCGAACGACCGGCTCGACCCGCGGTCTTGGCCTTCGCCGTCCCTTTCGCGGATGCACGCTGCGTCTTCGCCCGGCTCGTTGCCGGCGTCTTCCCCTGCTTCGTGACTGCTTGCTTCGCGCGAGTGCTGCTGGGAGCCGAGGCCGGCTTCTTCACCGTCCGCTGCGTCCCGCTTCGGCCGGGTGTGACCTTCGGCGCCGGGACGGGAGCGGCGACCGTTGGCGGAGCGGTGCCGGCTTCCTGGGCGACGACGGGGCCATCATCGCGCTCCGCGATGACACCCACGGTGATCACCGTCGCCGCCGCCGCACCCGCGACGAACGCCTTCGCGAAGGACCGGAATCGCTCCGCGCGTGTCGGATAGACATAGACCGGAACCTGCTGCGGCGCCGGATGGACGACGGCGCCATGATCGGACGACCCGACAAGCTCCGGCGGCGGGGCAAGGGGCTGGGCATCGTCCGGCTCCGGGTCCGGAACGGCCCGAAGGAGCGGCGGAGGCGGCTCGAGCTCGATCTCCGGAAGGAGCGCACGGAGACGCTCTCGGAGCTCCGGATCGACGAGCGCGAGCTCCGGGCTGACCGGCTCGTCGACCGCCGGCGGGGCGCTGGCGACAGACGTCACAAGGACGTCATCGGCGCTCGCCGGATCTGCCTTGACCGAAGAGGGCAGACGGCTCGACGCTTCGGCAAGTGAGGGCGCGGGAATGCCCATCCGCGTCGTGAGTGTAGAGGACACCGGTCGGGGAGCGTTCGGCGTCGGCTCGCAACCCCCTGCTACGCTGCGCGCGCCCGGTCGCGCTAGGTGGGGAGTCAGCGGTTCCCTGAACCCGAAATCCGCTCCAGCGGGACCGAACGCCGTCCGAGGGCGGCGGTCGCGGGCATGGGTCGTCGACACGTTGCGTTGACGGTCGGGTCCCGCGCACTGGGAGCGTTCGAACCGCGTCAGGTCCGGAAGGAAGCAGCGCTAAGGACTCCCTCCCAGGTGACGCGGCACCGCCCGGCCCGAGCAGTCCGGCGACGACACCACCCGGGGTCGCCGATCGACGACGGAACGCGCACCGGGGACTACTGGGCGCTTTCCGCGTTGCGGAAAGTGCCAGCGAGAGGCTTCCGGAGGTTCGCGGCTAGAACCTTGCCGATTCCCGGGATCGAAACGGAGGCCTGTGCCGCAAGGTGCCCGCGATTGCTGCGATGGAGCCGAATCGATCCAAGAGTGTCCCGGCGAGACTTGGCGAAACTCCCTGTATCGCGCATAGGAGTTGCACGGGGATTGGCCTTGGGCGGCGACGCGGCGCACGCATCGCCCATGGGCGGTCCTGCCCGTTCGGGCTGCAAGCCGCAGCAACCAGAAGCCTGAGTCACGGGCAGACCCACTCCAGAGGACGGGTATCCAGGTCTCCACAACAGCAAGAACGGCGCCACGGATGCCGTGTGCGGAAACTTGGCCGTCATCCAGCTTCGGCCATTCAATCAGCAACCATGCTCGATTGGCGTTCGCTCGGAGCTTTTCGAGCTGCCGCCAGAGCCGGCCCGTTGCGACCGAGCGATGAAGGTCCGCGACAGACTTTCTCTCCACCAGCACCCCCGGCCCGACGAGGTAATCGCCAGCGGTGAAAACGTCGAGCGCGACCTCGGCTCCAAGCTCGCGAAGAACCTCTGGAACGCCTGACCGGCGCTCGCCGACGTCTGCGAGAATCGTCAAGGAAGCCACGTGAGAGACACCATCCAGCTAAGGCGGTCACGCAAGCGCGCCGACTTCGTGCCGAGCGTGGTACGTGTCTGGCACTTCGTGCCCGAAGGGCGTGAAGTGCCGTGACAGCGCTGTATCGCAAGTACTAGGTTCCGGTCAACGCGTCGCGTATCGCCTTCGCGAGCGCTGGTCCAACGCCGGTGACACGTTGCAGATCAACCGGTGACGCTGCTTCGAGAGCGCCGATTGACCCGAACTCGTCGAGTAGGCGACGCGCCCGGCTGGGGCCGACGCCCGGGATGCCCGCGACGAGCTCAACGGGTGAGCGAGCTCGGTGATACCTGCGAGCTCGCGGTCTCGGCGCATGTCCTTGCCGCTGAGCACGAACTGCGAGACGATGCAACCACGCCGCGGAATCCGAGGCGTCGGTCGACCGGATCACCGTCACGCCACGATCGCCGATCTCGAGTAGCGCCCCGCGAACACCCGCGGCAGACGTCTGCCCGTCGTCGAGATTCGTTCCCTCGACTAGCAAGTAGAGCCGCCGGAGACTCCCGCGATACCTTGCGAGCTGCGACCAGAGTCGGCGGTTGCCGATCGAGTAGTGGAGATCGAGCACGGATTTTCGCTCGACGCCGATGTCCTCTCCAACGAGGTAGTCGCCGGCCCGCAATTGCGAGATACGGACCGCTATTCCCGTAGCGCGCAGGGCTTCGGGGACGCCAGACCGCAGTTCGCAGACGTCAGCGTCTATCGTCACATCGTGCACCCGCGGACCAGCATGATCACCGATCTGCGACGCGAAAGCGCCGACTTCGCCCCAGGTTTGCGACCCGTGTCACAGCACCCTGTCGCTGAGGCCTGGTGGCTTTCTCCCGAAGGGAGAAAGAAGCAGTGACTGCTCTCTACCGCAAGTATCGGCCGCTCGACTTCACGCAGGTCGTCGGCCAGGAGGCGGTCGTCCGCACACTTCGGAACGCGCTAGAGCACGATCAGGTACGGCAGGCGTACCTGTTCGCCGGGCCGCGCGGGACGGGCAAGACGTCGATGGCACGCATCCTCGCGAAGGCGCTGAACGCCGAAGGCGGCCCGACACCGGACTTCGACGCGAGCACCCGGATCGCGCGCGGCATCGCGGACGGGACGTCGCTGGACGTGATCGAGATGGACGCCGCCTCGCAGCGCGGGATCGACGAGGTGCGCGAGATCCGCGAGCGCGCGATGCTCCGCCCGGCCGAAGGGCAGTACAAGGTCTACATCGTCGACGAGGCGCACCAGCTCACGAACCAGGCCTGGAACGCCCTCCTGAAGCTCATCGAGGAGCCCCCGCCCCACCTTGTCTTCGTCTTCTGCACGACGGATCTCGCGAAGGTGATCCCGACCGTCCGCTCCCGCTGCCAGACGTTCGTCTTCCAGCGACCGCGGATGCGCGAGCTCGTCCATGCCCTGCGAACGGTGTGCGACGGAGAGGGGATCGACGCGCCCGACGCCGCACTCTCGCTGATCGCGCGGAGCGCCGGGGGCGCCTACCGCGACGCCATCTCGACACTCGACCAGCTCTCGGCGGCGACCGGCAAGTCGATCTCCGTGCAGGACGTCCTCCAGCTCGGCGCCGCCGTCGAGGAGGACGTCCTCTTCCGGCTCTGCGACACGATCGTCGATCGGGACGTCGCCGGCGCGCTCGTCACGCTCGAGGAGCTGGCCGAGCGCGGGCTCGATCTAGCGCAGCTGACGCGCGACCTGCTCGAGCATCTTCGCCACCTGCTGCTCGTGCAGCATCTCGGTCATGTGCCCGACTCGCTGCCACTGACCGAGGAGTCGCGTGAGCGGCTGCGCGAGCAGGCGAACCAGCTTCCGGAGCCGACCGTGGTACGCCTGATCGACCTTCTCGCCGTCGTGCTCGAGGACGAGCGCCAGGGCGGCGACCCCCGGCTTCCGCTGGAGTTGGCGCTCGTCAAGGTGACGAGGCCCCAGTCCGACCTCGCGCGGGAATCGCTCGTCCATCGGGTCGAAGTGCTGGAATCCCGGATGCACGCCGGTCAACCCGCCGCGGAGTCGTGGGGCCCCTCCCCCGTTCCCGCGCCCGCGGCGGGCCCGGCACCTGCGGTGCCGGAGGGTGAGACGACCTCGCCTGCCGTACCTGGAGTCTCGCTCGAGCAGATGCAGGAGGCGTGGTCGCGCAGCGTGCTGCCGGCGGTAAAGGAACGCTCGATTCCTGTCGCGACGCTCCTTGCCGAGGCGAGCCCGTCGGAGCTCGAGGGCGATACGCTCACACTCTCGTTCCGGCCAGGGGCGGAGTTCCACCGCACCCAGGTCGAGGAGCCGGGCAACGCGCAGTTGCTCCGCGACGCGCTCTACGACGTCACCGGCCGCCGGCTGGCGGTCGTGACGGCGGTCACCGACGCTGCGCCCGGCGACGGCGGCGCCGACGAGCAGCCCCTCGACGAGCGGGGCTTCATCGCGCTGCTCGAAAGCGACCTCGACGCAACCGAAGTGGAGGAGACCTCGTGAAGATGGATATGAACGCCCTGCTCAAGCAGGCACAGGAGATGCAGCAGCAGATGGCGGAGGCGCAGGCCGCCGCAAAGGACGAGATCGCCGAGGCGTCGGCCGGGGGCGGCATGGTCACCGCCAGGGCGAACGGGGCGGGCGAGCTTGTCGAGCTGAGAATCGATCCTCGGGCGATCGACCCGGAGGACCCGGAGATGCTCGGCGACATGGTGCTCGCCGCGGCGAACGAGGCACTCCGGGCCGCGTCGCAGGCCGTGGAGGCGAAGCTTCGCAGCCAGATGCCCGACCTCGGCGCGCTGGGCTTCGCCGGCTAGCCGCGGCCGGCGCTCGTCCGACTGAGCCGGTTAACGTTCGGGTGTGCTCAGCCCGGCAGTCGACAACCTCGTGGCGCAGCTCACGCGGCTCCCCGGGATCGGCACGCGAACCGCACAGCGGCTTGCGTTTCACATCCTCGCCGCGCCAGCGGACGAGGCGAACGCGATCGGGCATGCCATCGCCGACGTGAAGGCGCGGGTTCGACCGTGCCGCGAGTGCGGGAATCTAACCGAGGGGGAGCTCTGTAGCGTGTGCTCCGACCCGCGCCGGGATCGCACGGTCATCTGCGTGGTCGAGCAGCCAGTCGATGTGCTCTCGCTCGAGCGGACTCACGAGTATCGCGGCCTCTACCACGTCCTCGGCGGCGCGCTCTCGCCTCTCGACGGCGTCGAGCCCGGCGACCTGCGGATCGAACGTCTCCTCGACCGCGTCGGCGCAGATGGTGTCGAGGAGATCGTGCTGGCGACGAACCCGACCATGACGGGAGAGGCTACGGCGGCGTACCTCGCGGACCGCCTCCGCGACCGGGTCATCGTGACCCGACTCGCGAGCGGGCTTCCCGTGGGCGGCGATCTCGAGTACGCCGACGAAGTGACACTCGGACGCGCGCTCGCCGGACGCCGACCGGCATGAGCCAGCAGGGACTCGACGGCGTCCGCTAGAACAGATGCGCATGAACGTCCGCGCGAGGATCGGCGTCGTCGGCGCGACCGGTGCGGTCGGCGCCGTGACGCTGGCACTTCTTGCCGAGCGAGGATTCGAGAACGTCCGCGCGTTCGCGTCGGCACGATCCGCAGGGAGCCGAATGCGGTTCGGCGACCGGGAACTCCTGGTGGAGGAGGCGACCCCCGAGAGGCTGGGAAGGGGCGACGTCGACCTGTTCTTCTTCTCGGTGGGCACGTCGGCGAGCCGCGAGCTCGTTCCAGTGGCGGCGGCGTCCGGCGCGATCTGCATCGACAAGTCGTCGGCGTATCGACTTGTCGACGGGTATCCGCTGGTCGTCCCGGAGGTCAACGGCATCCGAGCGCTCGACGCGTTGGGGCGCGATCGGATCGTCGCGAACCCGAACTGCTGCACGATTCCACTCACGTGCGTGCTCAAGCCGCTCCACGACAAGGCTGGCCTCGCCCGAATTCGCGTCTCGACCTACCAATCCGTATCCGGAGCAGGGACACAGCGAATGCAGGAGCTCTCGGCGGAACGGTCTTCGGACCACGATCTGGTGATGGACTGGTCATGGGAGGCAGAGGAGTCCGACGAGGAGGCGAAGCTCCGCGCGGAGACGCGCAAGATTCTCGAGCTTCCGGATCTGCCGATCTCCGCGACGTGCGTCCGCGTTCCAGTGATGATCGGTCACTCGGAGGCGATCTGGGTCGAGCTCGAGGAGCCGCTCGGGCCCGACGGCGCAACACGCCTGCTCGGCGATGCGCCGGGCGTGCGGGTGGTGGAGTTGCCGGCCTTCCCCACACCCGCGGCCGCGACCGGTATCGACGAGGTACTCGTCGGGCGCATCCGCCACGACACGGCCTCGTCGACGGGACTAGCGCTATACCTCTCGTGCGACAATCTCCGCAAGGGCGCCGCGCTGAATGCGATCCAGATCGCCGAGCTGCTGCTGGCCGGCGTCGCAAGCGCCGAGGCGTAGACATCTGCGGTAGGGCGCGGCGCCCAGTGTCGTGCTCTGCGGCTCGGTGTGGGGTTCGCGGCGCCTGATGCACGCGTTTCGTTCCACTCGGGTCTAGCGCCTGCAACGCAGCACGAGCTCTGTAACCTCGGGCCGGGCGAAGAGGCGGAAGGGGACGAACGTCGTCCCTGTGCCCGGGGAGACATGCATCGTGCCGGCCGATGTCTCGTAGAGGCCGCTGACGAATCGCGCCCTCGGGTGTGCAAGCCCGATGTGACGGCGGCCGAGGGGGACGCTGATCTGCCCGGCATGGAGGTGTCCCGCGACGATGAGGTCGAACGAAGCGGACGGAACTCGCAGAACGACGCCTGGGAAGTGGCACAGCAATAGTCGGAAGGTGGCCGCAGGGTCGAGGAGCGCGTGCGGCGCGCCTCGCCGTGCGCCGTACGTCTCGGGGTCAACCCCGACAACTCCGATCAGCTCACCGTGAAGCTCGATCGTCCGCGCCGCGTCGCGGAGCAACAGACCACGTTCGAGGTCGCGCAGCTCCGCAGCCCGGGAGAAGGGATCGCGAGTCACGGCGACATCGTGGTTGCCAAGCACGACGAGAGGCCGCTCGAGATCGATGAGGAGTGAGCGGAGCCGCGCCTCGCCACGCGGGTGCGAGACGAGATCGCCCGTAACGCAGACCAGATCCGGGCGTCGGGCGGCGATCCAGGCGACCGCCCGTGACGTCGCGCGGTTCCCACGAGAAAGGCGCGCGCCGAGGTGGAAGTCAGAGAGGTGCCCGATCCGGACGCCGTCGAGCGCTTCGGGAAGGCCGGTGACCGGCACGTCGAGGACTCGTGTCCGCAGCCAACCTGCCTCGAACCATGAGTAGACGACTACCGCGACCGTGACGCAGAGCAGCAACACGAGCGCCGTCGACATCGCGGCAGCCTAGAGGCAAACGGTCGTTTC
>CAWCCO010000022.1:0-113238 GCA_963794115.1 uncultured Actinomycetes bacterium
TACAGCGCGAGCTTCTCGAGCACAGGCTCAATGGAGACGACGTGCCGCTTGAAGCGGAGCTCCGAGTCCGACAGGCCGGCGGCGACGCCGATCAGCTGCGAGAGATGGAGGATCGGCATCTGGAAGTCCTTCCCCGTCTGCTTCTTGAGCTTCGACTGCCACGCGTCGAGTGAGAGGTGACAGAGCGGGCAGGGGGTGACCATCACGTCCGCGCCCGCTTCCTTCGCCTGCTCGATCGGCTGGATCAACTCGCCGAGCGCCGTGTCCTCCCGCGCCTGGATGATCGGGAAGCCGCAGCATTTGATCTTGGCCGGGTAGTCGATCGGCTCGCCGCCGCAGGCGGTGATGATCCGCTCGAGGGAGTCGGGACGGTCGGGGTCGTCGAAGCCCATCAGCTTCGAAGGCCGCAGGATCTGGCAGCCATAGAACGGCGCGATCTTGAGGCCGCGAAGGCCCTTGTGCGCGACGTCCCGGAGCTCCGAGAAGCTCTCACCCGCGACGAGCCAGAGGAAGTGGACGCAGTCGACGTCCGTCTCGTAACGGGGCACGCCGACGCGCTCCAGGTTGTCGTTGACGCGCTCGCGGAGCGCGGGGTCGTTGAGGAGCTGGTGGTTGGCCTGCCGCAGGTTGAGCGTGCAGACGTTGCACACCGTCATCAGGGTGTCCGAGCCCGTCGCGGCGGCGTACGCGAGGATCCGCGCGTTGAGGTGGAGGTAGTAGTCCGGCTCCGCCTCGTGGATGTCGCCCGCGCCGCAGCACGTGACCGAGTCGAGCTCGAGCAGCTCGTACCCGACCTTGGGCGCGAGGGCCTTCGTCGAGGTGTCGAGCTCCTTCGCGGAAAGGCTGGCGAGGCAGCCCTTGTAGTAGGCGACCTGCTTCACGTGGCGGGCTCCTCATCGTCGGGGAGGTAGGGCTTCGGGAACGAGCGGGGATCGTCGTAGGGATGGGTCGGGCCGTCGGCCGAGTGGCCGGCGTGCTCGAGGCGACTCAGTGCTTTCTCGCCCTGGACGATGCCGGCGGCGCCGTCGCGACCCTGGGTCTTCACGAGATCGAAGAGGGCGCGCGACTCGTCTACGTCGGCGGCGACGTGTGGCGGGAACGGCGGAGGCACCTTCCCCTTCGGCAGGAGCGTCATCGCGAACTTGATCTCCTTGATCGCCTTGACGACGCCCTGTGTCTTGGGCACGAGTTCCGTCTCGCGGAGCCAGCCGGTCGTCTTCGCGGAGGTGACGAACCACTTCGCGTGCTTGGCGCCCATGTCGCGGTCGATGCCGGCTTTCATCGCTTCGGCGCCGAGCTTCGCGATCGCGTCGCGTGGGTCGACGCTCTTCGGACAGCGTTCGTTGCAGAAGTAGCAGCGTGTGCAATCCCAGATGCCGTGCTCTTCGCTGTACCGCTCCAGCCGCTCGATCGTCGCTCCGTCTCGCGCGTCGCCGACGAAGCGGAAGCCCTTGGCCAGCGCGGCGGGCCCGAGGAAGTCGGGATCCGACTCCATCGAGTTGCACTCGGAGACGCAACACCCGCAGTTGATGCAGAGCGACTCCTTGTGGATGACGTCCATGCGTTCCTGCGGGACGACGTTCTCGACCTCCGTCGCGCGGTCGAGCCTCGGCTGGAGGTACGGCTGAACCGCCTGCATCTTCTGCCAGAACGGATCCATGTCGACGACGAGGTCCTTGAGGATCGGCAGGTTCCCCATCGCCGAGACGACGGGAACGTGGCCGTCGGCCGTGATGTCCGCGATCCTGGTCTTGCACGCGAGCACGGCGCCGCCGTCGACCCGCATCCCGCAGGAGCCGCAGATCATCATGCGGCAGCTCTTGCGGTACGCGAGGGTGCCGTCGACGCGGTCCTTGACGATGTCGAGCGTGTCGAGGAGCGTCGCCTCGTCGGACACGTCGACCTCGTACGGCTGGAGCGCACGCTCGCCGGTCGACGCGTCGTAACGCCAGATCTTCAGCTCGACCTTCACGCGGCTCCGTTCGGTCGGTTTGCGCCGGGTGCTCCGTCGGGGCACCCCAACCCACCACCCACTGACAATTCTATCGAGCTCGTTGCCGAGAAATGCAACATGTCTGTGTCAATTTGGTGCCGACTGTGTGCCATCAGTACGTCCTCACCGTGGGCTCCCACTTCGTGACGCGAACCTCCCGGTACGAAAGGCGCGGCGCTCCGTCCACCCATTCGATGATCGAGTGCTTCATGAAGTTCTCATCGTCGCGGTCGGGGAAGTCGGACGGACGCGAGTGCGCGCCGCGCGACTCCTGCCGCGCGAGCCCCGCGTGCAGCATGCACGTGGCCAGGTCGAGCATGTAACCGAGCTCGATCGCCTGTGTGAGGTCGTTGTTGAAGATCGTGCCCTTGTCCTCGACGAAGACGCCGCGCGCATAGCGGCGGCGAAGGTCGTCGATGATCCCGATCTGCGCCTCCATGCGATCGGGGTAGCGAAATACGCCGAAGTTCTCGAGCATCGTCTGACCGAGCTCGTCACGGATCTGCCACGGACGCTCGCCGGTCTCGATGTCGAGGATCCCCTTGACCCACGTCTCGGCGTCGGCCCGTGCCGCCTCACCGCGACCGTTCGTCGCGGTCGCGGCGCGGTCGAGGGCGTGCTCGGCGGCGTGACGCCCCGAGCGTCGGCCGAACGTGATCGTCTCCATCAGCGAGTTCCCGCCGAGCCGGTTCGCGCCGTGTACCGAGACGCATGCGACCTCGCCCGCCGCGTAAAGGCCCGCGAGGGCGGTGCGGCCCCACTCGTCGGTCTCGACGCCGCCCATGTGGTAGTGCGCGCCGGGACGCACCGGGATCGGCTCGAAAATGGGGTCGACGCCCGCATAGGTCATCGCGAGCTCGCGGGAGCCCGGCAGCTTCGACAGGATCTTCTCGGGGCCGAGGTGCCGAAGATCGAGCATCACCGAGCCGTGCACGCCGCGCCCCGCCTCGATCTCGGTCGTCTCCGACCGCGAGACGACATCGCGGGAGGCGAGCTCGAGCGCGTTCGGCGCATAGCGCTTCATGAACCGTTCGCCCTCCTTGTTGAGGAGGTAGCCCCCCTCTCCGCGACAACCCTCTGTGATGAGGATCCCGGACGGGTACATCGTCGTCGGGTGGAACTGCATGAACTCCATGTCCTTCAGCGGCAGGCCCGCCCGGAGCGCCATCGCCATGCCGTCGCCGGTGCACGCATACGCGTTCGTCGTCGCGCGGTAGAGCCGCCCCGCGCCTCCTGTGGCGAGGATCGTCGCGGAGCCCGTCACGAGCTCGACCCCGCCGTTCAGGAGGTTCCAGCAGACGACGCCGATGCAGCGGCCGTCGTCCTCGACGAGACGGAAGGCGAAGTACTCCTCGAACACGACGAGTCCCTCCCCCATCCGCTTCTGCAGCTGCTCGTAGAGCACCTGGATGAGGACGTGGCCCGTGATGTCCGCCGCGAACACCGTCCGGGGGGAGCCCGCGGCCCCGAACGGGCGTTGGTCGAGCTTGCCCTCTTCGTTGCGCGAGAAGACGCAGCCCCAGTGCTCGAGTTGGTAGATGTCGCCCGGCGCCTCGCGGCAGAAGATCTCGATCGCGTCCTGGTCGCCGATGTAGTCGGATCCCTTCACGGTGTCGAACGCGTGGATCTCCGGGCTGTCGTCCGCCTTGTTCCCGAGCGCCGCGTTGATGCCGCCCTCGGCCGCGCCGGAGTGGCTGCGGGTCGGATGGAGCTTCGAGACGACCGCGACGCGGGCGCCGGCGTCGTGAGCCTCGATCGCGGCGCGCATGCCGGCGCAGCCGGCGCCGACGACGAGCACGTCGAAGGGCGAGTCCATCGCTTGGAACCTACCGAATGCGGCGAAATCCGCGGCTTGTCAACGCGCGTCAGCGCGGGCCGGCCGCGGCCACAGCCGGGTCGGCGTTTGTGGCGAAGCGCTTCTCGAAGTTCGCGCGGAACATCGCCGCGAGCTCTGCCGCCTTTGCGTCGTAGGCTGCGGCGTCGCCCCAGGTCGAGCGCGGGTCGAGCAGCTTCGTGTCGACGCCCGGCGCCGCGAGCGGCACCTCGATCCCGAAGATCGGGTCGACGCCCATCTCCGCGCCATCGAGCGATCCCGACAGCGCGGCGTCGAGCAGCGCACGCGTCGCCTTGATCGGCATCCGGTGCCCCTGCCCGAACGGCCCGCCGGTCCAGCCGGTGTTGACGAGCCAGACCGTCGCAGCATGCTCCTCGAGCTTGTCCGCGAGCATCCGCGCGTAGCGCGCCGGCGATTGCGGCATGAACGGCGCGCCGAAGCACGTCGAGAACGTCGGCTGCGGCTCGGTGACGCCGATCTCGGTGCCGGCGAGCTTTGCCGTGAACCCCGAGAGGAACCAGTACTGCGCCTGCTCGCGGGTCAGACGCGCGATCGGCGGCAGGATCCCGAACGCGTCCGCCGTGAGGAACACGACGTTTTGCGGATGCCCGGCCATCTTGTCCGGATGGGCGTTCGGGATGCCGTCCAGCTCGTATGCGGCACGCGTGTTCTCGGTCTTGGAGTCGTCGTCGAGATCGACGATGCCGCGCTCGTCGACGGTGACGTTCTCGAGGATCGTCCCGAACGTGTGGGTCATGCGGAAGATGTCGGGCTCGGCCTCCGGCGACAGCCGGATCACCTTCGCGTAGCACCCGCCCTCCATGTTGAAGACGCCGTTTCCGCCCCACCCGTGCTCGTCGTCGCCGATCAGCGTCCGCGCCGGGTCGGCCGAGAGCGTCGTCTTCCCGGTTCCCGACAGCCCGAAGAAGATCGCGACATCTCCGTCCGGGCCGACGTTGGCCGAGCAGTGCATCGGGAAGACGCCCTCGAGCGGGAGCCGGTCGTTCATCACCGTGAAGATGGACTTCTTGATCTCGCCGGCGTAGAACGTCCCCCCGATCAGCACCTCGCCGAGCGTCGGGTGGAGAACGACGAACGTTCCCGTCCGCGTGCCGTCGGTCGCGGGATCGGCCTCGACCTCCGGTGCGTGGAGCACGAGCGCCTGCGGCTCGTGTCCGTCGAGCTCCTCCTCCGTCGGACGGATGAACATCGTCTTCGCGAAGAGCGCGTGGTACGGGCTGGCGGTGACGACCCGCACGCCGATCCGATGGTCGGGGTCCGCGCCCGCGAACGCGTCGATCACGTAGAGGCGAGGCTGGGTGGAGAGATGCGCTGCGAGCTTGGCGCGCAGGTCGTCGAAGTTCGCCTCCTCGAGCGGGCGGTTGACCTCTCCCCAAGCGATGCGATCCTCCGAGCCCGGCTCGCGGACGACGAACTTGTCCTGCGGCGACCGCCCGGTGAACCGGCCCGTGTCGACGACGAGCGGGCCGCCTTCTGCGAGCTGCCCGTCGCCGCCGCGTAGCGCGTGCATGTAGAGCTGCGCGGTCGTGGGGTTGCGGAGCACCTCGCCGGACGGGTCGATCCCGTGCCTCTCCAGCCCCGTCTCAGGTGTCGTTGCCGTCATTCCGTGGGCTCTTATCGGGTCTGCCTGTGCTTGGGATACGCCCGCGCGCATCCCGGGCCGCAACGGTAGTCGGAACGACGCTGACATGGCAGTACCTCATGACGATCGTTCCGGTCACGTCGCGGCCGGGAGCGCGTCGAGGTCGGCGTCGCGTGCGACGAGCGACGCGTAGCGGCCGCCGAGCGCCAGGAGCTCCTCGTGCGCCCCGCGCTCGACCACGCGCCCGTGGTCGAGCACGACGATCTGGTCGGCGTCGCGGACCGTCGAGAGACGGTGCGCGATCGCGATCACCGTCCGGCCCTCAGCGAGGCGCTCGAGCGCCGCCTGCACCGCCCGCTCGGTCTGGGTGTCCAGCGCCGACGTCGCCTCGTCGAGCACGAGGATCGGCGGGTTGCGGAGAATCGTGCGCGCGATCGCGATCCGCTGCTTCTCGCCCCCCGAGAACCGATAGCCGCGCTCGCCGACGACGGTCTCGTAGCCCTCGGGCAGCGACGCGATCAGCCCATGGATCTGCGCCGCCCGCGCGGCCTCCTCGATCTCCTCGTCTGTCGCGTCGGGCCGCGCGAAGCGCAGGTTCTCGCGCACCGACGCGTGGAAGAGATAGGTCTCCTGCGAGACGACCCCGACCGCCGCGGTGAGCGAGGGGAAGGTGAGCTCGCGGACGTCGAGCCCGTCGATGGTGACGCGACCCTCGGTCGCGTCGTACAGCCGCGCGACGAGGTATGCACACGTTGTCTTCCCCGAGCCGGTCTCGCCGACGAGCGCCGTCGTCGTCCCCGCGGGCACCGTGAACGCCACGTCCTCGAGCGTCCACGCGTCGCCGTAGCGGAACCACACGTCCTCGAAGGCGACGTCACCGCGCGGCGCGTCGATCTCCCTTCGTCCTTCGACGATGTCGACCGCCTGGTCGAGGTACTCGAAGATCCGGTCGAACAGGGCGAGCGAGCTCTGCACGTCCAGCTGGACGCCGAGGAGACTGCCGATCGGGAAGAAGAGGCGGGTCTGCAGGGTCGTGAAGGCGACGATCGTCCCGATCGTGATCGAGGTCGAGCCGCGCGAAATCGTCCACCCGGCGAAGAGATAGACGAGCGCCGGCATCACCGCGAAGGAGGTCTGGATCGCGGCCATCATCCAGCGACCGGTCATCCGACTGCGTACCTCGAGGTGGGCGAGCCGCTTCGACTCGGTCTCGAACCGCTGGGCCAGGTCGCCCGAGCGGCCCATCGTCTTGCCGAGGAGGATCCCCGACACCGAGAGCGACTCCTGGACGATCGACGACACGTCGGCAAGCGAGACCTGCCGCTCGGCCGTGACCTTCTTCCTCTGGTCGCCGACCCGCTTCGTCAGCAAGACGAAGAGGGGTACCAGCGCGAGCGCGAACGCGGCGAGGCGCCAGTCGAGCAGCACCATCGCGATGATCGTCGCGATCACCGTGGTCACGTTGCCCAGCACCGACGTCGCGGTGGTCGTGACGACGTTCTCGATCCCGCCGATGTCGTTTGCGATCCGACTCTGCACCTCGCCGGTCCGCGTGCGCGTGAAGAAGGCCAGCGACAGGCGCTGGAGATGCCGGTAGACGGCCGTCCGGAGGTCGTGCATCACCGACTGGCCGACGAGGTTCGAGAGCAGCGTCTGCCAGACCCCGAGGACACCGGTGACGATCGGGATCGCGACCATTCCCGCGACCAGGGCGGTGAGGAGACCGAGCTGGACGGTCGCCTGGTCGGTCTGCGGGTCGACCTGGATCGCGGTGTCGAGCACGTCCCGGAGCAGGAACGGGGTCACGACGCCGAGCGCAGCCGAGACGACGATCAGCCCGCAGACGAGGGAGAGCCGGGCCCGATAGGGACCGAAGAGCCTGATGATGCGCCTCAGGTTCGCCTTGCGGACCGCAGGGTCTTCCGGCCGCTCGACAGGCCCATCCGGCGTGCGCGAGTAGCGGTACATGCTCACACCCCAAGGGTACGGACGGGTGTCAACCTTCTCCGCCCGACAGGCCCTAGCAGGCGCGAACCGCGCGGGCGGTCTCCTCCGCGCGCCGGGCATAGCCGTCCGGCGTCCCGTGGACGCGGTCGCCGGCGAGAAGCGACGGCTCGTCCGCGACGAGCGACGCCCACTCGACGAGGCGCACGTTCGAATGGTCGGCGCGCGCATCGCGAAGCACTCGATCGAACCCCGTGCGCTCCGCGCCGTCGCGCACCACGGTCGCCCACACGAGGCAGCGATTCGGCCCCACGATCGCGATCGCCTCGTCGACGAGCGTCTTGAACGCGTCCTCCGACCCCTCGGCGTCGTTCGTGCCGAGGCTGACCACGACCACGGGCGCCAGCGACCGGCGCACGGCGCGAAGCTGGTCGACCCCCTCCGCGGTCGCCCGGCCGACCTGATCGTGCGCGTCCACCCGCCAGCCCGGCAGCTCCTTCGCGAGGTACGGCTCGATTCCGACGTTGAGCGAGTCACCGACGAGCGTGACCGACCCGGTACGGGTCGAAGCCGACTCGTCGCTTCGGCGCGCGACGACGATCGCGGCGGCGATCGCGACGGCGAGGACGAGTGCGAGGGTGATGCGCATGGGAGGCGTCGCCGAGAACGGCCCGAACACGGTAGTCGTGGACACCGAGGCCGCGATCGACCGCTTCCTCGCGAGCCCGGCGCTGTCGGACGCGACGCGGCGGGCGTATCGCGTCGACCTCCGCGACTTCGGCGACTGGCTCGCCGAGCAGGGACTGGCTCTCGACGACGTCGACGTGCGCGTGCTCGCCGACTACACCGCGGAGCTCGGCCGCGCCCGGCGTGGGCTCGCGCCGACGACGATCGGGCGCCGCCTTTCCGCCGTGCGGTCTCTCGTCCGACACGCGCTCGGGCCCGAGCGCGTCCCGGAGGCCGCGCTCGCGCCGCGCAAGCCGCGCCGCCTGCCCGAGGCACCCCGTCTGCGCGAGATCGAGAGCGCGGTCGACCTGCTCTCGGGCGACGAACCCCTTGCCCTCCGGAACGCCGCGCTCGTGGAGCTCGTCTACGCATGCGGCCTCCGGTCGGCTGAGGCCGTCGGGCTCGACCTCGCAGACGTCGACCTCGATCGTGAGCAGGTGCACGTGCGCGGCAAGGGCGGGAAGGAGCGTCTCGTCCCGTTGGGCGAGGAGGCCGCGTGGCGACTCGGTCGCTGGCTCCGCGACGGGCGGCCGCGCCTGGCGCGCGACGCGTGCGACGCCCTCTTCCTCTCGGTGCGCGGCCGGCGGCTCGACACGAGCTCGCTTCGCCGGCTCTTCCCCCACCCTCATAGCCTGCGCCACGCCTATGCCACGCACCTGCTCGAAGGCGGCGCCGATCTCCGCACGATCCAGGAGCTCCTCGGCCATGCCTCGCTGTCGACCACGCAGATCTACAGCCACGTGGACGCTCGCCGCCTGCGGCGCGTCTACGACCGGGCGCACCCCCGCTCCTGAGCGTTCGCGCAGGAGGCGATGGGCCGCCGCCGAATCGGGTCCCGCCGCGATGAGCGACCACACTGACCCTGACGCCGAGCGGTTCCTGCTTCTCCTCGCGGCTCGCCGCTCGCCGCGCACCGTCGACGCGTATCGTCGCGACCTCGCCTCGTTCGGCGCCTCGCTCGACGGGCCGATCGCAAGCGCCTCGACGCAGGACATCGAGGCCTGGCTCGCGACGATGCGCGCCGACGGGCGCGCGCCCGCGACGATCGCACGGCGTCTGGCCGCCGTCCGCGCCTACCTCCGACATCTGACGCTCGTCGGCGTGCGCGACGACAACCCCGCCGCCGGGATCGTCGGCCCGAGAAGGCCGCGAAGCGTCCCGCGGACGCTCTCCCCCGCCGAAGCCGAGCGGCTTGTCGACGCCGCGGCAGGCACGACCCCGCGAGCGATGCGCGACCGGGCGCTCGTCGAGCTGCTCTACGGCGCCGGCCTGCGGGTCTCCGAGGCTGTCGGCCTCGTGAAGGCCGGAGTCGATCTCGAAGGACGGATCGTGCGGGTCGTCGGCAAGGGCGGGAAGGAACGGCTCGTCCCGCTCGGACGTCCTGCTGCCGAGGCGTTGCGCCGCTACCTGGCGCTTGGGCGGCCGCATCTCGACCACCGGCATCGGCCCGATCTCTTCCTCAACGCGCGCGGCGGGGCGCTGACCCGCTCGGGCGCGTTCCTCATCCTCCGACGGCTCGCCGACCGCGCCGGGCTCGACCCTGGCCGCGTGCATCCCCACCTGCTCCGCCATTCGTTCGCGACCCATCTGCTCGAGGGCGGCGCCGACCTGCGCAGCGTGCAGGAGATGCTCGGCCACGCCGACGTTGCGACGACGGAGCGGTACACGCACGTCTCCGACCGCCACCGCCGCGAGGCGTACTTCAACGCGCACCCTCACGCGCGCCGCCGCGCCGAGCGCACGCCTGACGCGAGCTAGTCGGCGTCGGCAAGCGCGACCAGGCGCTCGACCGTGGCGTCGTCGGGGTCGAGCAGGGTGACGTGGCCGACCTTGCGCCCGGCCGCGGCTCCTTGCCGTAGAGGTGCACACGTGCGTCGGGCAGCGCGAGCAGCTCGTCGAGTGGCGGCACGTCGCCGATCAGGTTGACCATCACGCAGGGCGCCCGCGCAGCCGTCGGCCCGAGCGGCAGGCCGAGGATCGCGCGCAGGTGGTTCTCGAACTGGCTGGTCTCCGCCCCGTCGATCGTCCAGTGCGCGGTGTTGTGGACGCGCGGGGCGAGCTCGTTCGCGAGCAGCCGCCCCCCGACGTCGAAGAGCTCCACGGCGAGCACGCCGACGTGGTCGAGCTCCTCCAGCACCGCCGCGCAGATCGCCTCGGCCTCGTCCTGCGGCGCATCGTCGGCGGGCGCGCGGGTGAGCCGGAGGATCCCGTCGCGATGGACGTTCTCGCCGACCGGCCAGAAGCGCAGGTCGCCGTTCCGGGCGCGCACCCCGACGATCGAGAGCTCGCGGTCGAACGCGACGAGCTCCTCCGCCAGCTCGGACTCGTCGAGCGGCCCAGCGAGGTCGTCCACCCGCCGCTGTCCTTTGCCGTCGTAGCCGAGTCGGCGCGTCTTCACGAGCGCCGGTACGCCGGTCTCGGCGAGTGACCCGAACCGCGCGGTCGGGATCCCGAGCGAGCGGAAGAGCTCCTTCTCGCGGAGGCGGTCCTGCCCCTCCTCGAGCGACCGGGCGCCCGGGACGGCGCCGACGCGCTCCGCGGCCGCGACGGGGACGTTCTCGAACTCGTAGGTGACGGCGGCGGCCCCTTCGGCAAGGCGGTCAAGACCCTGGGGATCGTCGTACGACGCGACGACGAGCTCCCCGACCTCGCCCGCGCAGGCGTCCGGCGACGGGTCGAGAAAGCGGAACGACAGCCCGAGCGGCAGTCCCGCGAGGCCGAGCATCCGCCCCAGCTGACCTCCGCCGATGCAGCCGACGGTTGTCACCGCCTGTGTTGAATCAACACAAGCTCCGCAACTACGCCGCGGGATCCGGCGCGTCGAGCACGGCCTGGGTCTGCGCCTCGCGGAACGCGCGCAACCGCTCCGCGAGCGAGCGATCGGAGGCGGCGAGGATCGAAGCGGCGAGCAGGGCCGCGTTGACCGCGCCCGAGCGCCCGATCGCGAGCGTCGCCACGGGAACCCCGGCGGGCATCTGGACGATCGAGAGCAGCGAGTCCAGGCCGGAGAGCGCCTGCGACTCGACCGGGACGCCGAGCACGGGCAACGTCGTCTTCGCGGCGGTCATCCCGGGCAGGTGCGCCGCGCCGCCGGCGCCCGCGATCAGCACGCGCAGCCCGCGCTCCTCCGCGGTCGACGCGTACTCGAACAGCAGGTCGGGGGTGCGATGAGCCGAGACGACGCGTTGCTCGAACGGGACGCCGAGCTCGGCGAGCGTCCCGGCGGCGTGGCGCATCGTCTCCCAGTCGGAGCGGGAGCCCATGATCAGGCCGACGAGCGGCGACGCCACGGGGAGAGCCTATTTCGCGCGCGACTTCTTGACGAGCGCGGCCGACACCTTGCGCGCTGTCTCGCGGACCTCGCGATCGGTCTCGTCGTCCCCGGCGATCCCGTCGAGGAGCTGAATCGTCCCGCGGTCGGCAGTGCCGTTCTGCAGGCACAGAATCGCCAGGCGGCGGACCGCCTCGTTCGGGTCGCGCATCGCGAGCTCGTTGAGGAGTGGCCGGAAGCCGTTCACGTCGCCCGGATGATCGGTCGAGAGCGAGCGCAGCGCGATCAGGGCCGAGCCCCGCGCGCCCGCGCTCTCGTCCTCGAGCCCGCGCCGGAGCAGCTCGAGCTTCTGGCGGAAGCGGAACTGGGCGATCGATCGATAGGCAAGCCCACGGACGCGGTAGTCGCCGCTTCGGGCGGCGGCCTCGATCTCGTCGTCCCAGCTCGCCCGCAGCTCGGCAAGCTCGCGCTCCGATCCCGCCGAGCGGGCAAGCTCCTCGGCGCGCGTCGCGGCCTCGGCGAGCTGCATCAGACGGCCGAGAGCGAGCGCGATGCCGGGCCGACGTACCGGGCCGAAGGCCTGAAGAGGCGCCCGGTGCGCTTCTGCTCGAGGATGTGCGCCGACCAGCCAGCGACGCGCGAGCAGGCGAACATCGCGGGCGCGAGCGGCGGCGGGATCTCCGCGACGTCGAGCACGATCGCCGAGTAGTACTCGACGTTCGTCGCGAGCACACGGTCCGGATGACGTTCCTGCAGCGCCGCGAGGGCGACCGTCTCGAGCTCCTCGGCGACGTCGACGTCCTCCGCGCCGAGCTCCTTGGCGACACGCTTGAGGATCCGGGAGCGCGGGTCCTCCGCCCGGTAGACGCGGTGACCGAAGCCCATGATCCGCTTGCCCGAGGCGAGCGCCTCCTGCACCCATTCCGCGGCGTCGCCGAGCTGCTTCACCTCCTGGAGCATCGGCTTCACGTAAGCCGGGGCGCCGCCGTGGAGCGGCCCCGAGAGCGCGCCCACCGCTGACGACAGCGCGGCGCCGCAGTCGGCCCCGGTCGACGCGACCACGCGTGCGGTGAACGTCGAGGCGTTGAGGCCGTGCTCTGCGGTGCAGATCCAGTACGTGTCGATCGCCTTCACGTGACGCGGGTCGGCCTCGCCACGCCAACGGAGCAGGAACTTCTCCGCAGCCGTCTCGCCGCGGGCGACGACCTCCTCGGGGACCGGCTCCGTCTCGCCGTCCGCGACGCGCGCCGACCGCGCGACGATCGCCATCATCTGGCCCGAGAGCCGACCGAGGTCGTCGCGGGCCTGCTCGTCGGAGATCTCGTTGAGCTTGCCGAGCTTCCACTCGCCCGCGAGGCGCGCGGTCTCGGCCTGGAGGTCGGCGGGCGCGTCCCCCGTGAGCCGTGCCGGCTCGTACGGCTCGGGGCCGGGCATCGTGGAGTCGAGGTCGTCGTCGACGAGCAGTCCCCACACGCGCTCGTACGGGTAGTGGCCGACGAGGTCCTCGATGTCGACGCCGCGATAGCGGAGCGATCCGCCTTCGCGGTCCGGCTCTGCGATCTCGGTCTCGACGGCGACGACGCCCTCGAGCCCCGGCTTGAACTCGCTCATCCCTCTCCCTTTCTCGCCGCGCGTCCTGCGACGGACGGTACCTGAGCGGGGATTCACGCCCCTGTCACTATCCTCCGCCGCGATGTCCTACACGGCCACACTCATCCCGGGCGACGGCACCGGGCCCGAGCTCACCGAGGCAACGCGCCGGGTGCTCGAGGCGACGGGCGTCGCGTTCGACTGGGACGTCCGCGAGGCCGGCGTCGAGGTCATGGAGGAGGCCGGCACGCCGCTCCCGCCCGAGACGATCGAGTCGATCAAGCGGAACGGCATCGCGCTGAAGGGGCCGATCACGACCCCGATCGGCACCGGCTTCCGCTCCGTCAACGTCGCGCTGCGCCACGAGCTGGCCCTCTTCGCATGCATCAGGCCGTGCAAGTCGTACCCGGGTGTCCGCTCGCGCTACGAGGGCGTCGACATCGTCGTCGTGCGCGAGAACACCGAGGATCTCTACGCGGGCATCGAGTTCGAGTCGGGGACCGACGACGCGCACGCCGTCATCGACTTCCTCAACGCCCGCCAGCCGAAGCGGATCGCCTCGAGCTCCGGGATCTCGATCAAGCCCCTGAGCCCCGAGGGCTCGGAGCGGATCATCCGCTTCGCCTTCGAGTACGCGCGCGCAAACGGGCGCGGGTCGCGTCTCGTGCATCACCAAGGCGAACATCATGAAGCACACCGACGGGCTCTTCCTGGCGGTCTTCCGGGAGGTCGCGGCGGACTACCCGGACGTCGAGCCGTGGGAGACGCTCGTCGACGCGCTCTGCATGGGGCTCGTGCAGCGGCCGGACGAGTTCGACGTCCTCGTGCTGCCGAACCTCTACGGCGACATCATCAGCGACCTGACCGCCGGCCTCGTCGGAGGCCTCGGCGTCGCGCCGGGCGCGAACATCGGCACCGAGGCGGCCGTCTTCGAGGCGACCCACGGATCGGCGCCGAAGTACAAGGGCCAGAACCGCGTCAACCCGACGGCGATGATCCTCTCGGGCAAGCTCATGCTGGAGCACATCGGCGAGCGCGACGCGGCGCAGCGGCTCGAGGAGGCAGTCGCCGGCGTGATCGCGGAGGGCGATCGCGTGACCTACGACCTGAAGCCGACGCGCGACGACCCGACCGCCGTGGGGACGTCCGAGTACGCGGACGCGATCATCGAGCGTCTCCGCTGACGCGAAGGCGCACCAGACCAAGGGAGAGACGTGAACGGAAGAAAGAAGGTCACCGTGGTCGGCGCCGGGAACGTCGGCGCGACGTGCGCGCTCGAGGTAGCGCGACGCGACTACGCGAACGTCGTCCTGGTCGACATCGTCCCGAACTTCGCCGCGGGCAAGGCACTCGACATGAACCAGATGGCCTCGGTCACGGGCTACGAGCCCGCGGTCGTAGGCGTCGAGGGGTATGCGGAGACGAAGGGCTCCGACGTCGTCGTGATCACGGCCGGCCGGCCGCGGTCGCCCGGGATGAGCCGCGACGACCTCGTGACGACGAACGAGGCGATTGTCGCGTCGGTGACGAGGGAGATCGCGAAACGGTCGCCGCGTAGCGTCATCGTCGTCGTCTCGAACCCGCTCGACGCGATGTGCCACGTCGCGCAGGCGGTCTCGGGCTTCCCGAAGGAGCGCGTGCTCGGCATGGCCGGAATCCTCGACACCGCGCGCTTCTCCGCCTTCATCGCCTGGGAGACGGGCTCGTCGGTGAAGGACGTCCAGGCGATGGTGCTCGGCGGCCACGGCGACCAGATGGTCCCCGTCGTCTCGGCGACGACCGTCGGCGGCGTGCCGCTCGAGCAGCTCGCGCCACGCGGCCGGATCTCGAAGATGGTCGAGCGGACGCGGAAGGGCGGCGGCGAGCTCGTCGGCCTGCTCGGCACGTCGGCGTGGTACGCACCCGGCGCCGCGGCCGCCCAGATGGTCGACGCGATCTGTCTCGACCAGAAGCGCGTGCTCCCGTGCACCGCGCTCCTCGAGGGCGAGTACGGGATCGACGGGCTGTACATGGGCGTCCCCGTTCGCCTCGGAGCGGCCGGCGTCGAGGAGATCGTGAAGCTGAAGCTGAGCGCCGACGAGAAGAAGATGCTCAAGACGTCGGCCGCTGCCGTGCGCGAGGTTGTCGGCGTGCTGACCACGACCTAGAGGCTTGATGTGGGTTACGGGTGCGTGCGGGGAGGGCATGCGCCAAGCAGCGTGGCCGGATCAGTGCTCGCCGATACCCGAAGGTATCGGCGAGCAGCGAGACGGCCGCGATGCGCCGCGCGCAGGCCCCCAGCCGTGCGTGCCCATAACCCGCATCAAGCCTCTAGGCCCTTTCGCGCGCCGCCGGTCGCTTCATCGGGGCTGAACGAGGCCCTGGGTAGCCTTGCGCCATGGAGTTGGGGCTCGAAGGGCGCACGGCGATCGTCTGCGGCGGCTCGTCCGGCATGGGCCTCGCGGTCGCGGAGGCGCTCGCCGGGGAGGGCGCCAACGTCGCGCTGTTCTCGCGCCGGCGTGAGGTGCTCGAGCGCGAGGCCGACCGCGTCGGCGCGCTCGCCGTCCAGGGCGACCTCACGGTCCCGCAGCACCTCGAGCGGCTCGTCCAGGCGACCGTCGGAGCCTTCGGCGCACTCGACATCGTCGTGCTCAACGGGGGCGGCCCACCCGCCTCGCAGGCGGCCTCGCTGACCGCCGCCGCGGTCGACGAGGCAGTCGCGCTTCTCCTCACGTCGCACGTCACGCTCGTGGGCCACTGCCTGCCCCACCTCCGCGCGAGCGGGCAGGGGCGCATCATCGCGATCGAGTCGTCCTCCGTCCGCGAGCCGATCGACGGGCTCGCGCTGTCGAACGCCGTCCGGCCGGGCGTGGTCGGTTGGTTGAAGAGCCTCGCGCGCGAGTTGGCACCCGACGGGATCACCGTCAACACGATCGCGCCGGGACAGATCGACACCGAGCGCATGCGGGAGCTCCACGGCGAGGACGGCCCCTCTGCGAAGACCCTCCGGCGGATCCCACTGGGTCGGCTCGGCACCGCCGACGAGATCGGGGCGGTCGCCGCGTTCCTCGCCTCCGAGCGCGCGTCGTACGTCACGGGGGCCGTGATCCCGGTCGACGGCGGCCTGACGCGCTCCCTTCTCTGACGTCGAGCCCCGACCGAATGTCTCGCCTCCGCGTCTCACCCATCTCATTCGTTCTCGCCGGCGCGACCCTGCTCGCCCTGTTCGTCTTCATCGCCGCGACGACGTCGTCGGACGACTTTCTCTTCATCCCGGACAAGGCCAAGCCGGTCGCGACGAGGGTGACGGTGGAGGGAGGCCGCGAGCCGGACAACGGCGGCGGCATCTACTTCGTGGACGTCTCGCTGCGCAAGGCCCGCTGGCTCGAGCGCCTCCTCCCCTTCCTTCAGCCCGACGGCTCCAGCCTCGTTCCCCAGCACGCGGTGACACCGCCGGGCGAGTCGTTCGCCGAGCAACGCGCGCAGGCGCGCGTGGACATGGACCGCTCCGAGCAGGTCGCGGCCGCGGTCGCGCTCGAGGCAGCCGGGTATCACGTGAAGACGACGCCGACCGGCGTCGTCGTCGACGGCGTGGCGAGCGACGTGCCGGCCGCAGCCGACCTCGAGCAGGGCGACGTGATCGTCGGTGCCGCCGGAAAACCCGTGAAGACGGTCGCGCAGCTCCGCGCCGTGCTCGCCCCGCTCGCGCCCGGGGATTCGGTGTCCCTCAGGCTGCGCCGCGCGGGAGAGACGCTCGAGCGCACGGTGAAGACGGTCCGCTCCCCGACCGAGCCGAAACACGCGATCGTCGGGATCAGCGTGAGCGAGGACGCGAAGATCGAGCTGCCGCGGAAGGTCAACATCGATCTGGGCAACATCGGCGGCCCATCGGCGGGCCTGCCGTTCGCGCTCCAGGTCTACCAGGAGCTCGGGAAGGACGTCGACCGCGGCCTCCGCGTCGCGGCGACAGGGGAGATCCAACTCGACGGCTCGATCCTCCCGGTCGGCGGTCTGAAGCAGAAGACCGTGGGCGTCCGCCAGGCGAACGCGGACGTGTTCCTCGTCCCGGCTGGGGAAAACGCGGCGACCGCACGCCGGTATGCAGGGGGGTTGCGGATCATCCCTGTGGAGAGTTTTCGACAGGCGTTGCGCGTCCTGAAAACGCTGCCGCAGAAGTAGCTATTTTGCAGGCATTTCTTCGGATCTGACGACATCCGCAATTTGCGGCAAGTTCATCGCAGAAGGGGCTTGCGGGGCCTACTGGCCAGGACCAGAATGGCCGCTGTCCTTCAGGGGAAGGGCAGCACCGGAAAGGGGACGATGAGCAAGCGAACGCCAGCGACCTGCGAGGACTGCTACTTCCGCCGAGCGGGTCTCTGCGCACTCCCGGGAAATGCCCCTTGCCCCACCTTCCGCGCGGCGACTGGAGGTCACCTCATGCCGCCGGCGCAGCCGCGCCTCGTTCTTCGCGCTCCCGTCGCACAGGCCGCGCACGCGACCGCGTAAGATCGCCGCGTGGCGAACGAACCGCAGGCCGGGCCCGCGTCCAGCAGCGGAGACGGCATCCCTCGCTGGAAGCTCGTCCTCTGGGCGGTCGTCGCCGTCTACGCCGTCGCGTTCCTGCTCCTGAACTCGAGCAAGCAGGAGGTCAGCTTCGTGTTTTTCTCCGTGAACACCCGGCTGATCTGGCTGATCCTGCTCAGCATGGCGCTCGGCGCCGCCCTCGGCCGGATCGGGCCGCGTTGGTGGCGCGGCCGCAAGCAGTAGACGCGTCCTACAGCAGCGACGCGAGCAGACGGACGCCCTCGGCGATCCGCTCGGGCGGCTCGTAGGAGAACGCGAGGCGCGCGGCATCGACGCCGCCGCCGTCGGCGAAGAAGTCCACGCCCCGGACGAACGTCACGCCGGCCTCGGTCGCCCGCCCGAGCAGGGCGGACGCATCGGCCCCTTCCTCGAGGTCGAGCCAGACGAAATACCCGCCCTCGGGCGTGCTCCAGGACGCCCGACCCGCGAGCTCGGCCTCGAGCGACGAGAGCATCGCGTCGCGCTGGGCGCCGAGGATCCCGCGGATGCGCTCGAGGTTGGGCTCGAACGCGCCGCGCGCGAACAGCTCCTGCACGATCGCCTGCGGCAGGAGCGGCGGTGAGATGTACGTCGACACGGCACGGTCGTCGTAGTCGGCGCGCATCGCCTCGGGCACGACGAACCAGCCCACGCGGAGCCCGGGCGCCACGGTCTTCGAGAAGGAGGACGTGAAGGTCACGCGCTCACCGCCCTCCAGCGAGTGGATCGACGGGACCGGCTCGCCGACGTAGCGGACGAGCCCGTACGGATCGTCCTCGAGCACGTGCAGGTCGTGCTCCGCCGAGAGCTCCACGATCCGGCGACGACGCTCTTCGCCGAGCGTGCGGCCGCTCGGGTTCTGGAACGTCGGGATCGTGTAGAGGAACGACACGTCGCCGCCGCTGCGCAGCTCGGCCTCCAGCGCGTCCGGATCGAGCCCCTCGTCGTCCATCGGGATGCCGACGACGTCGACCCCCTGCCAGCGAAGGAGCTTCAGCGGCCGGTCGTAGGTCGGGGCCTCGACGAGCACGCGACCGGGACGCCGGAGCAGCTGGACGGTCGCGTAGAGATCGAAGCCCTGGAGACCGCCCGTGGTCGCGAAGACACGCGCCGGATCGACGCCATGGCGCTCGGCGAGCAGCTCGCGAAGCGGTCCGTAGCCGCCGCCCGCCCCGTACGACAGGATCGTGGCGCCGTCCCGCTCGAGCGCCGCCGTCGCGCAGCTCGCGAGCAGCTCCGCGTCGAGGCACTCGGGCGCCGGAGCGCCTCGGGCGAACGAGATCGAGGCCATCGACCGAGCCTAGATGGTCGAGCGGAGATTGGCGTGACGTCCGGGGGCGTCCCAGACCAAGCCGGGCGGCACGATCGTTCACGGCGCGTACTGGTAGTACGTGTCGTGGACGAGCGGGTCGATCCGGCGCCGCGTCTGGGACGTCCTCCGGTTCGCGCTGATTTCCGCTCAACCATCTAGAGACGGCATCCGCCGGGTCGATTGCTACCGTTCAGCACATGGTCGGCCGCCGGTCGACCTGTGAGATCCGCTTCGTTCGACTCCTTGTGGGCTCGAGTGTCGTAGGTCTCGAGCCAGTTCCACCAAATCACAGGAGTCACATGTCACAGTCATTTGCCGCGCTCGGCGCGAGCGCGAAGCTGACCGCAGCGCTCGATGCGCGCGGCCTCACCAGTCCGTTCCAGGTCCAGACGCGGGCGATCCCGCCGGCGCTCGCCGGCACCGACCTGCTCGTGAAGTCCCCGACCGGGTCGGGCAAGACGCTCGCGTTCGCGATCCCACTGGTCGAGCGGGTCCCGCTCGACGATGCCCGCCCGGCCGCGCTCGTCCTCGTCCCGACGCGCGAGCTCGCGCTCCAGGTGAGCGAGGAGATTGCTCTCCTCGCGACGGCGCGCGGCCTGAAGGTCGCCACCGTATACGGAGGCGTCTCGATCCGTCCGCAGGCGAACGCCGCGCGCGACGCGCACGTGATCGTGGCAACGCCGGGCCGCCTGCAGGACCTGCTCGACCGGCGGATGCTCACGATCGACGCCGTCGAGATCCTCGTCCTCGACGAGGCCGACCGGATGCTCGACATGGGCTTCAAGCCCCAGGTCGACCGGATCGTGAAGCGCCTCCCGCGCGAGCGCCAGACGATGTTCTTCTCCGCGACGCTGGACGGCGAGGTCGGCGAGCTCGCGCAGGCCTATACGCAGTCGCCGACGCGGATCGAAGCAGAGCTTCCGAGCGAGCAAGCGTCAGGAGAGATCGACCACCACTTCGTCCCCGTGACGCAGGACGGAAAGATCGACACGCTCGTCCAGCTGCTCGAGGCCGAGCGCGGGCTCGCGCTCGTCTTCGTCCGGACGAAGCGCGGGGCCGACCGTCTCGCCCGACGGCTCGAGCAGCGCGGGGTCAAGGCCACCGCGATGCACGGCGACCTCAACCAGAGCCAGCGCCAGCGGGCGCTCGAGCGCTTCGAGAGCGGGAAGGTCACGACGCTCATCGCCACCGACGTCGCGGCGCGCGGGCTCGACCTCGAGAACGTCACGCACGTGATCAACTTCGATCCACCCGAGGACGGGAAGGCGTACACGCACCGCGTCGGGCGGACGGGCCGCGCCGGCCGGTCGGGCACGGGCGTCACGCTCGTTCTGCCCGAGCAGCAGGCCGACATGAGCCGCGTCGCGCGCTTGAACGGCCAGCACGAGACGTTCGCGGAGACCGGGATGAAGACGGCCGCGCCGAAGCTCGTCTACTCGTCGCGCCGCCGCGGCTCGAAGTGGGGTCCGGTGCGTCCGCGACGCAAGATCTGACCGACCGGCCGCCCACCCGATGAGCGCCGCCTCCCGCTCAGGCATCGCCGACCCGGCGCTCGCGCCGGCCGGCGAGCAGCGGATCCGCTGGGTCGAGCGCCACTCGCCGGTGCTCAACCGGCTGGCGCGGGAGCGCCTCGCCGACGGCGCGCTCCGCGGGCGCCGCGTCGCCGTCGTCGTCCACCTCGAGGCGAAGACCGCCTACCTCGCCCTGCTGCTCGCGGAGGCGGGAGCGGAGGTCGTCGTCTCGGGATCGAACCCCGGCTCGACGCAGGACGCGATCTGTGCCGCCCTCGTCTCCCGCGGGCTCGAGGTGCACGCCCGGCACGGCGCGTCGCCGGAGGAGTTCGACGCCGACCTGCTCGCGGTCGCCGACACCGCGCCGGAGATCGTCGTCGACGACGGCTGCGAGCTGACCGCCCGCATCGTCGAGCACCGGCCGGAGATCGCGGCCCGGCTGCGCGGTGTCACCGAGGAGACGACCACGGGCGTCGCACGGCTGCGAGCGATGGAGGCCGCGGGACGGCTCACGTTTCCGGCGATCGCCGCGAACGACGCCCGCTGCAAGCATCTCTTCGACAACCGCTACGGCACCGGCCAGTCGACGCTCGCGGCGATCGACCGGCTGACGAACCTGACTTTTGCCGGCCGAGAGTTCTGCATCGTCGGCTACGGCTGGGTCGGCAAGGGCCTCGCGCGGTACGCGCAGGGCGAGGGCGGTCGCGTCACGGTTGTCGAGATCGATCCGGTCGCGGCGCTCGAGGCGCACATGGACGGCCACCGGGTCGCTCGCCTGGAGGACGCGCTGCCCGACGCCGACGTGCTCATCACCGCGACGGGCGCGATCGACGCCGTCCCACGCGAGGCGCTACCGCTCCTGAAGGACGGGGCGGTGCTCGCGAACGGCGGCCACCACGAGCGGGAGATCGCGATCGACGGTCTCGGGCCGGGCGAGGAGGTGCGGCCGGGCGTGGCGGAACACGACCTCGGCGACGGGCGGCGCGTCTACGTGCTCGCCGAGGGTCGCCAGACGAACGTCGCCGGTGGTGACGGCCATCCGGTCGAGATCATGGACCTCTCGTTCTCGGTGCAGGCGCTCGCGGCGCACCTGCTCGCGCAAGGCGGGCTGGAGCCGGGGCTGCACCCGTTCCCGCCCGCGCTCGACGCGGAGATCGCACGGACGAAGCTCGCCACCCTGGGTGTGGAGCTCGGCGAGCCGACCGAGGCGCAACGGAACTTCAGCGGCCGCTGGTCGGTCGACTGACGCGGGTTCCGGCCGACACGGCGCGGGCAAAGACGTCGTCGAGCATCGGCTCGGTGAGGCGGCCCGTGAACGTGTTCTGCTGGCTCGGGTGGTAGCAGCCGAGCACGAGCACGTCGCCGCCTGGGCCACGGAGGCGGAGCTCAGCGCCGTGGCCGAAGCGAGGACGGGGACGCGGGACGTCCACGTCGCAGCGCGTGAGGGCGGCCAGGGCGGCCGACCACGCGAAGGACCCGAGCGCGACGATCGCGGAGAGCGACGGGAGCACCACGCTCAGCTCGCGGTCGAGCCACGGCGCGCACGTGTCTCGCTCGAACGGAGTCGGCCGGTTCGCTGGCGGCGCGCAGCGCACGGGAGCGACGACGCGCGCACCCTGCAGCCGGAGCCCGTCGGCCGCGTCGGTCGCGGTCGACTGTGAGGCGAGCCCCGCGCGGTACAGGGCTCCGAAGAGCCAGTCGCCGCTCCGGTCGCCGGTGAAGACACGTCCCGTGCGGTTGCCTCCGTGCGCCGCCGGCGCGAGGCCGACGACGAGGACGCGCGGACGCGGATCGCCGAAGCCGGGCACCGGCCTCCCCCAGTACGGCTCCGTCGCGAACGCGCGGCGCTTCTCGACCGCGATCTCCTCGCGCCATTCGACGAGGCGCGGGCAAGCCCGGCAGACGGCCGAGCGCGCGGTGACCTCCTCGAGGCTCGCGTCGGCGGCCAGGGCGGCGACGTCGGCCGGCGTCTGCGCAACCGGCGTCGCAGCGTCGGCCGGGTCGCCGGGCCAGCCCGTGCCCGGCAGGACGGGGCTCGTGAATGCCCCGCCGACCCTGGGATGCGGGAGCGATCCGCCCGCGGCCGGCGCCACGAGTCAGCGGGCGAGCTCGGCGGCGAGCTCCGCGGTCTCCGTCGGCGTCGTGCCGACCCGGATCCCGCGCGCCTCGAGCGCCTGCTTCTTCGCCTCGGCTGTCCCGGAGGAGCCCGAGATGATCGCGCCCGCGTGCCCCATCGTCTTCCCGGGCGGCGCGGTGAAGCCCGCGATGTAGGCGACGACCGGCTTCGTCATCTCCGACTGGATGAAGTCGGCGGCCTTCTCCTCCTCGTCCCCGCCGATCTCGCCGACCATCACGACGTACTCGGTCTCGGGGTCCTCCTGGAAGAGCCCGAGGACGTCGACGAACGAGGAGCCGACGACGGGGTCCCCGCCGATGCCGACGATCGTCGAGTTGCCGAGGCGCATCTGCGTGAGCTCGTGGCCGATCTGGTACGTGAGCGTGCCCGACCGGGAGACGAGGCCGATCGAGCCCTCGGTGAAGATCTCCGCCGGGATGATCCCGACGTTGGCCTTTCCGGGCGAGAGCGCCCCGGGGCAGTTCGGGCCCAGCGTCCGCACGCCCCTGGCGCGCGCGTAGCCATGGATCCGGAGCATCTCGTGCGCGGGGACGCCCTCCGTGATCGTGATCACCGTGTGGACGCCGGCGTCGATCGCCTCGTAGATCGCGTCCGCGGCGAACGGCGCCGGCACGAAGACCATCGCGGTGTTCGCGCCATGCTCGGCCACCGCCTCGGCGACCGTGTCGAGCACCGGGACACCCTCGACGTCCTGCCCACCCTTCCCCGGTGTCACGCCGGCGACGAGGTTGGTCCCGTACGCGCGGTTCCGGAGGCCGTGGAAGCGCCCCTCCGACCCGGTCAGGCCCTGGACGACGAGCCGCGTGTCCCTGTCGACGAAGATGGCCACTAGACGCCTTTCACTGCGCGGATCGCGAGCTTGTCGAGGGTCAGGCGTCCGTCGGCGACCCGATCGCCGAGGAGCACCTCGACCTCGGCGGCGGTCTCGCCGGTGCAGCCGGTGCGCTCGAGCCATTTCGCGAAGTCGATCGGATGCTCGAGCACCCGGAGCTCCTCGATCGAGAGGCCGGCCTCCTGGACGAATCCGCGCCACTCGGCCTCCGTGTAGTTGCGGACGTGCGACGGGTCGCGCAGCGCCTCGGCCTCCTCGACGTCGTCCCCCATGTGCAGCGTGTCCACGATCAGGACGCGGTCGGAGGAGACGCGCGCCATCTCGCCCACCGCGACGCGGACGTCGGCGAAGTGGTGCGCGGCAGTGCGGCACGCGACGACCTCGAACGCGTCGTCGGCGAACGGCAGCGACTCGGCGCGGCACGTCACGTCGGCACGCATTCCCGGCGCCGGGTCGCATGTGACGACCTCGAGGCCGGCCTCGCGCAGGCGCCGGCCGACGTGGCCGCCCCCCGTCGCGACGTCGAGCGCGTTCGCTGCTCCTGCGGCCCACTCGACGAGGAGGTCGAGATCCTCGCCCTCGCGATGGGCGTCCGACTCGATGTAGGCCGCAGCCCGCTCGCTCCACGGCTCGACCGTCATGCCGCGAGCTCCACGGCCAGCTTCGCCGCCTCGAGCATCGTCGGCGCGACGCGGAGGTTCTCCGGCGCCGCCTCGGCGAGCAGCCGCCTGCCCTCCTCCGCGTTCGTGCCGTCGAGCCGCACGACGATCGGCAGCTCGAGCGACATCTCGGAGAGCGCCTGGAGGATCCCGCGCGCGACCTCGTCGCAGCGGGTGATCCCACCGAAGATGTTGAAGAAGATCGCCTTCACCTGCGGATCGCGGGTGATCACCGAGAGCGCGTCGACCACTCCCTGCGCATCGCCGCCGCCGCCGAGGTCGCAGAAGTTCGCGGGACGGCCGCCCGCGAAGGTCACAACGTCGACGGTCGACATCGTCAGCCCTGCGCCGTTCCCCAGCACGCCGACCTCGCCGTCGAGCTTCACGTAGGTCACGTGCTTCTCGCGCGCGAGCGACTCGAGCGGGTCGTCGGCCTCGACGTCGCGCATCTCCGCGATCTCCGGATGCCGGTAGAGCGCGTTGTCGTCGACGGTGAACTTCGAGTCGAGCGCCTTCACCACGCCGTCCGGCGTGACGATGAGGGGGTTGATCTCGCAGAGCATCGCGTCGAACCGGACGAATGCGTCGTAGAGACGCTCGACGATCGCCGCGATCTGCTTCTGCTCCGACGGATCGCTCACTCCGGCTCCGTAGACGAGACGCCGGGCCTGCCAGGGACGGAAGCCCTCGAGCGGATCGACATGGAGCCGGACGAGCGCCTCCGGGCTCTCCGTCGCGACCTCCTCGATGTCGACGCCGCCCTGCGTCGTGAACATATAGAGCCCCCGCTTCGCGCTTCGGTCGAACGTGAGCGAGAGGTAGTACTCCTTCGCGATGTCGGAGGCCTGCTCGATCCAGAGCTTCCGCACGACGTGGCCGCGGATGTCGAGCCCGAGGATCTCCGAGGCGTGGGCCTCGGCCTCGTCCGGGTCGGCGGCGAGCTTGATCCCGCCCGCCTTGCCGCGACCGCCCGTGAGGACCTGCGCCTTGACGACGACGGGGCCGCCGAGCGCCTCGGCCGCCGCGCGCGCCTCGGCGGGCGACGTGGCGAGACGTCCGTCCGAGACCGGGATCCCGGCCTCGCGGAAGAGCTCCTTGCCCTGGTGCTCGTAGAGATCCACCCGGCGCCGGAGGCTACCGAAAGGCGTGTGCGAGCATGCCCCGATGCCGCCCGTTCGCAGCGCGCTCCTCGTCCTCGCCGCAACAACTCTCCTCGCCGGCTGCGGGTCGAGCCAGACGGCGCCCCTGCCACCAGGCCCGGCGCCGCCGCAGGAGGCCGACCTCCACTGGCTCGAGCGCTACCCCGACAAAGGCCACGCGCTCGTCTTCCGCGCCGAGCACTTCGAGGTGACCACGACCGGCTGGCGAGCGGAGATCGGGCTGGAGAACCAGACCTCGACGACGTGGCGCCTCGTCGAGACGCCGACGACGGGGTTCGGGCTGATGCTGTTCCCGACGAACGACGACTCGGACGTGGAGAGCCGGAGCAGCGGCGGAGACCTGCCGGGGCTCCGCTCGGCGCAAACCTTCGATCCCCTGCTCCCGCCGAGCCTCTTGCCCGGGAGCAGCTGGCACGGGACGATCGCGGCGCCGGGCCCGCTCGCCGTCGGGCTCTATGCGCGCATCGTCTTCGGGCAGCTCGTGGCAGACGGCGACGTGCCCAAGGGGATGCCGGCGCAGTTCTCCTGGATCACCGACAACGCGTACAAGCTGGAGGGCGCGAAGCCGGGCTGATCAGGTGTTCGCGGGCTCAAGCCCCTGCACGGTCGCCTCGAGAACCCGCATCGGCTCCCCCTCCTTGCCACAGCTGGCCGGTAGCGTCGGACCCTCGCGCTCCTCGACCGTCACCTCCACCGATCCGCCCGGTGTCGCGAGGACGACACGCGCCCCGTCGTGCTCGAGCAGCCGCACGTCCGTCAGACGATCGAGCTCGAGCGCCGCCCGCACCGCCGCGTCCGCGGCCTGCACCTCGGGCGAGTGCAGCGTGCGGCCCCGGTAGAAGGGCAGTGGAATCCGGCGCTCGGCCAGGGTCCGCGCCACCGTGTCGGCCGCGTCCGGCAGCACGCGTCCCAGCTGCACCCCCTCCGGGAGCGCGAGCACGTTCGCCGCGAAGCGGTGACCGCCCTGGTGGGAGGATCGCCAGAGCAGTTCGCTCGGAACGTGACGACGTAACGCGTTGTAGACCGGCACGCCGTAGGTGCCGCAGCAGACGTCACGGCGCGCATGCGTGCAGACCAGGACGAGCGGCCCCTCGACCGGGAGGCCGTCCCTGGCCGGATCCGCGTCCACCACGTCCTCGAGCCGGTCGATTGGGAGCCTGACGAGCGACCCGCCGTCCTCCGTCGTCCGAGCGGCGAAGGCGAGCGGCGGGCCCTGCGGACGGCCCGGCCGCCGGATCAGGTGCACCCTGCTGTCGATCTCGCGGAACCACGCGACGAGCGCCGCGGGGAGCCCCGAGTCGTCCGTCCCGTCCGGGCCCCACGGTGGACGGTGCTCGAGGAGCAACCAGCGTTCCGCGCGTCCTGCGGTTCCGGCCAGCGGCAGGCCGGCCGCACTCGCAAGCTGGGAGCAGCTCATCGGCCGCTCTGGGCCACGAGTGTGACGAGGGTGACACCGGCTGCGTCACGACCGTCAACGACGCCCCGCAACGCCGCCTCTAGCGTCGACCGAAGGAGACAACGGAGAGAGAGGAGACGCTGATGAAACGGATCGTGATCGTCGCGGCGCTCGTCACGGGCATCGCGGCCGCACCGGCCGTCCTCGCGGCGGACACGGGCAGCGGGCAGGGCGCGGACAATCCGTACGCGGACGCCCACGCGGTCGACTCGCCGCTCGGGATGCTCTACGGCCCGGTACACGCCGGCCCGCCGTCCTCGACGTCGTACGGCTACGTCTCGCGCTGAGGGGTCGCGACGCCCGGGGCGGAATTCGATCGCGCCGGCGCCGGCGCCCTGCGCCGTCACAGCTCCGAGACCACCCGGCAGAGGAGCTCACCGCTCGCGATCGACGCCCCGGGCGCCACGGCGAGGTCTGTGACGACCCCTGCGCGAGGCGCGACGATCTCGTTCTCCATCTTCATCGCCTCGACGACGCAGAGGAGCTGACCGACGTTCACGTCGTCTCCCTCTGCGACCTCGACCTTGAGCACCGTCCCCTGCATCGGGCTCGTCACCGCACCATCCGCAGCCCCCCCGCCCCCGGTGGCCCCGCGCTCGCGCCGCGCCCGCGCGAGCGCGGCCCACGGGGGCTCCGTCACCTCGAGCCGGACCTCGTAGCGGCGGCCGTCCACCTCGATCCCGGCGAGGCGCGGCACCGTCGGGATCGCTCCGTCCGACGCTCCGGGCACACTTGTTGTCCGATGAGAAAACTCCTGCTCCAGCTCCTCCGCGCGGGCCGCGAGCTCTGCCGACTCGACCACCCCGGCACACGTCGTGCCCGCGACGAAGCACGGGTGCTCGAGCAGCGCGCGATGGAACCCGAGCAGCGTCGGCGGCCCCTCGATCCGGAACTCTGCGAGGGCCCGGAGCATGCGTGCCGCGGCCCGCTCGCGGTCGACGTCGTGCACGATCAGCTTCGCGATCATCGGGTCGTAGAGGCCGCTCACCTCGTCGCCGGCCTCGACACCGGAGTCCACGCGCACACCCGGGCCCGCCGGCTCCGAGTACGCGGTGATCCGGCCGGGCGCAGGGAGGAAGCCCGCCTTGACGTCTTCCGCGTTGATCCGGCACTCGATCGCATGGCCGCGCAGGGCGATCTCCTCCTGGGTCACGGAGAGCGGCTCACCGGCGGCGACGAGCACCTGCTCCCGCACGAGGTCGATCCCCGTCACCGCCTCGGTGACCGTGTGCTCGACCTGGATCCGGGTGTTCATCTCCATGAAGAAGTACTCGCCTTCCGACGTCAGGAGCCCCTCGATCGTCCCGGCGGAGCGATAGCCGGCAGCGCGAGCCGCGTCGACGGCGATCCGCCCGACCCGCTCGCGCAGCGCGTCGTCCACGGCGGGCGACGGCGTCTCCTCGACGAGCTTCTGGTGCCGGCGTTGGATCGTGCAGTCGCGCTCGCCGAGGTGCACGACGTTGCCGTGCGCGTCCGCGAGCACCTGCACCTCGACGTGGCGCGGGTCCTCGAGGTAGCGCTCCACGTACACCGTCGCGTCGGCGAAGTACTTCTCGCCCTGCCGCGTCGCTGCGTCGAACGCCCGCGCAGCCTCGAGGGGCCCTCGCACGAGCTCCATGCCCTTGCCGCCTCCACCCGCCGCCGCCTTGACGATCAGCGGGTAGCCGAGCTCCTCGCCCAGGGTCGCGATCTCGTCGCCCGAGCAGACGGGATCGACCGCGCCCGGGATGATCGGGACGCCCGCAGCGCGCATCGCCGCGCGCGCGGCCGTCTTCGAGCCCATCAGCTCGATCGCGGCCGGCGGCGGTCCGATCCACACGAGGCCCGCTTCCTCGACGAGGCGCGCGAACGCGGCGTTCTCCGCGAGGAACCCGTACCCCGGGTGGATCGCCTCCGCGCCGGCGCGCGTCGCGACCTCGACCACGAGGTCGCCGCGCAGGTAGCTCTCTGTCGCCGGCCCGGGGCCCAGCCGGTACGCCTCGTCCGCTCGGCGCACGTGCGCGGCCCTCCGGTCGGCGTCCGAATAGACGGCGACGCAGCCGATCCCGAGCTCGCGCAGCGTGCGGAAGATGCGGATCGCGATCTCGCCGCGGTTGGCGACGAGCACCTTCGAGAACGGAGGCATGTGCGGCGTATTCTCCCCGAACGGTGACGCTGCCCGACCAGCTGACTCTCGTGCGGGCACTCGCCGTGCCGGTGGTCGTCGTGCTGTTCGCCTGGGACTTCTCCGGCCACATCTACTGGGCGACGGCCGTCTTCGCCGTCGCGATGGCGACCGACCAGGTCGACGGCTGGCTCGCGCGACGCTGGAACCAGACCTCGGCGTTCGGCTCGCTGCTCGATCCGATCGCAGACAAGGTGCTCGTGCTCGCGACCCTCGTGATGCTGATTGCGGAGGGAGTGGCGCCCGCGTGGATGATCGCCGCGATCGTCGCCCGGGAGATTGCCGTCTCCGGGCTGCGGCTTGCCGCGCTCGAGCGCGGCGTCGTGATGGGCGCTCGCGACCTCGGGAAGCTCAAGACCTGGGTGCAGACCGCCGCGGCGATCATCGCCGGGCTCCAGGCCGCGGGCGCCTGGGACGCCGACGTCGCGTGGTGGGTGCTGCTCCTCGCGACGCTCCTGACCTGGATCTCGGGGCTCGACTACGCCCGCGTGGCGCCGCGCGTCCTGCGCGGCGAAGGCGCAGCCACATAGCGACCCTCGAGCTCTGAGCCGCGCGGCCGGCCGGGCTCGCGCGCGACGCCCTCGCGAAACGCCGCCCACCGCCACGCGCCGCCGTGCGTGGGGGCGTCGAGCAGGCCCTCGCGCTCGAGGAGTGACGCGAGCGCCCCAGCGAGCGGCGGCCCCGGATCGGGTTCGAGGCGAAGACCCACGCGATGACGCTACACGAGACGTGCCCTGCCGGGCGCTCCCGTCGGCACCGACGCGCGGCCACGGAGTCCATCGAGCCCACTTATTTGACGCATATCATTTCCTTATGTACTTTTCCGGTGGACAAAGGGGCTGTAGGCCGGCTGCCAGGGCGGTCGCGCACCAACGGGAAAGGAGAGCCATGGAACGAAAAGGGATCGTCTGGGTCTTGGCGCTCGGCACCGCCCTCGTGGCGGCGGCGGTCGCTGGCGCGACCACGACCGGCGGCAAGAGCTCGAAGGACGTCACGTTGAGCCTCGTCGCGTACTCCACGCCGCGACCGGTGCTGACGAGGCTGATCGACGAGTTCCGCAAGACGCCCCAGGGGGCCGACATCACGATCCGCGCGTCCTACGGCCCGTCGTCCGCCCAGGGTCAGGCGGTGGCCAACGGGCTCCCCGCCGACGGCGTCATCCTCAACACGGGGAACGACATCGACGACCTCGTCGACGAGGGTCTGATCGACAAGAACTGGGACAAGCAGAGCTACAAGGGCGTGGTCTGGAACTCGGTCGTCGTCTTCGGTCTCCGGGACGGCAACCCGAAGAAGATCAAAGGTTGGAACGACCTTCTCCGCCCCGGTGTCCAGGTCGTCACGGTGAACCCGTTCACCGGTGGGATCGCGAAGTGGAACATTCTCGCCTCGTACGTGGCGCAGCGCCGGCTCGGCAAGACCGACGCGCAGGCGCTCGCCTGGCTGCGCCGGTTCTACAAGGGCAACGTCGTCTCGCAGGATTCCTCGGGCTCGAACGCGACGAACACGTTCCTGTCGGGCAAGGGCGACGTCCTGCTCACGTTCGAGAGCGAGGCGATCAACGGGAAGCTCCCGTACGTGATCCCGCGTCAGACGATGCTGATCGACGTCTACATCGCGGCGATCAAGACGAGCCGGCACAAGGCGGAGTGGACCGCGTTCTCCCGGTTCCTCAAGACGTCTCCGGCGCAGAAGATCCTCGCCCAGAACGGCTACCGGCCTGTGGACAAGCGCGCGCTCGCCGAGTTCAAGAGCAAGTACCCGACCCGGCCGGGCGAGACGACCATCACGAACAAGCTGCTCGGCGGCTGGCGCGCGGTCGACAAGAAGTGGTTCGACCCGCGTAGGAGCATCATGGAGCAGATCGAGCAGTCGCTCGGAGTCCCCACTGAGTAGCACGCTCATCGAGCCGGTGCGCCCCCCGACGGCGCCGCCCGCGCAGCGCAGGGAGAAAGCCGCGACGACGGCTCTCTCCCTGCAGGTCGGTTTCGTCACGACGTTCCTGCTCGTGATCGTCGTGCTGCCGATCGCGGCGGTCGTGTGGAAGTCGACGGGCGAGGGCTGGTCGGGCTTCTGGGAGGTCGTCTCCTCCCCGCAGGCCGTCGCGGCGTTCAAGCTGACGCTGCTAACCTCGACGGCGGCGGTGCTGACGACCGCGGTGTTCGGGACGATCATCGCGTGGGTTCTCGTGCGGGACTCGTTCGCCGGGAAGTCCGTCGTCAACGCGATCATCGATCTGCCGTTCGCCCTGCCGACGATCGTCGCGGGGCTCGTGATCATGGCGCTGTACGGACCGCGCACGCCGCTCGACCTCACGGTCGGCTCGTTCCACTTCGACGCCAATGTGACGTTCACGCGCGGCGCGATCTACATCGCCCTCCTGTTCGTCACCCTCCCGTTCGTCGTCCGCGCGGTGCAGCCCGTGCTGATCGAGTTCGACCGCGAGCTCGAGGATGCGGCGCGGTCGCTCGGGGCGGGCCCGTTCGCGACGTTCAGGCGCGTCGTGTTGCCGGTGATCCTCCCCGGTGTCCTGTCCGGGGTGGCGATGGCGTTCGCACGCGCCGTCGGCGAGATCGGCGCGATCGTCCTGATCGCCGGCAACCTCCCCTTCAGGACCGAGGTCGCCTCGATCCACCTGTTCTATCGGGTCGAACAGGACCCCGCGGGCTCGGCCGCGATCGCCGTGGTGCTCCTCCTGATCTCGTTCGTCGCGCTCATGGGCATCGGCGCCCTGCGCTGGTACGTCACGAGGCACGACCGTGGGTAGGCTCGGGCTCCGGTTCGTCGCGCTCGGCTACCTCGTCGTGATCCTTCTAGGCCCGTTGTTCATGATGGTGTGGCGCACGGCGGAGGACCTCGACGGCGCCTGGGCGGCGATCACGGCGCCGGACACGATCTCCGCCTTCAAGCTCACGCTGCTGGTCACCGTGATCGCCGTCGCGGTGAATACGGTCTTCGGGATCGTGTGCGCGCTCGTGATCGTGCGTGGAAGCATCCGCGGCAGAGGGTTCCTCAACGCCTTCATCGACCTCCCGCTCGCCCTCTCGCCGGTGATCGTGGGGTTCTCGCTCGTCGTCCTCTACGGTGCGGGCGGGTGGCTCTCGTGGTTCCCCGACCACGGCTTCGAGATCGTCTACGCGACCCCGTCGATCGCCCTCGCCACGATCTTCGTGACCCTTCCCTTCGTCGCCCGCGAGGTCGTGCCGACGCTGCGCGAGATCGGCGTCGAGCAGGAGCAGGCGGCCCAGACCCTCGGCGCGTCGGGCTGGCAGACGTTTTGGCGGATCACCCTCCCCTCGATCCAATGGGCGGTCCTCTACGGCGTCGTGCTCACGGCGGCGCGGGCGATCGGCGAGTTCGGTGCCGTGGCGATCGTCTCGGGGAACATCGTCGGCAAGACCCAGACGGCGACGCTCCGCGTCGAGGACGCGTATCAGTTCTCCTACGGGAACTACGCGCCGGCGTACGGCATCTCCTTCGTGCTGGCCGCGACGGCGATCGTCGTCCTCGTCACGATGATCGCCCTCCAACCGAAGGGAGCGAGGCACTGATGTCGATCTCCGTCCGCGGCGTCACGAAGCGGTTCGACGAGTTCCTCGCGCTCGACGACGTGTCGATCGACGTCGCCGCAGGCTCGCTGACTGCACTTCTCGGCCCCAGCGGCAGCGGGAAGTCCACGCTGCTGCGGATCGTCGCCGGCCTCGAGACGGCCGACACCGGCAACGTCTCGATCGACGGCGTGGACGTGACCGGACGTCCGCCCCAGAAGCGCGGCGTCGGCTTCGTCTTCCAGCACTACGCGGCGTTCAAGCAGATGACCGTGTACAACAACGTCGCGTTCGGGCTGGCGATCCGCAAGCGCCCCAAGGCGGAGATCGCCGAACGCGTGGGGCAGCTTCTGAACCTCGTCCAGCTCGAAGGTCTGGCGAAGAGATATCCATCGCAGCTCTCGGGCGGGCAACGGCAGCGGATGGGGCTCGCACGAGCGCTCGCCATCGACCCCTCCGTCCTCCTCCTCGACGAGCCGTTCGGGGCGCTGGACGCCCGCGTGCGTGCCGAGCTGCGCGACTGGCTTCGCCGCCTCCACGACGAGACGCACACGACGACGGTGATCGTCACGCACGACCAGGACGAGGCGATGGAGGTCGCCGACGAGGTGGCCGTGATGAGCCAGGGGCGGATCGAGCAGGTCGGCCCGCCGCGGGACGTCTACGAGCAGCCGGCGAACGAGTTCGTGATGACCTTCGTCGGTCAGGCACACCGGATCGGCGACGGCTTCGTGCGGCCGCACGACCTCGAGATCTCGCTGGAGCCGAGCGGCGACGCCGAGGAGGTCATGATCGAGCGAGCCGTCCACTTCGGGTTCTCCGTGCGGCTCGATCTCGTCGATCAGCACGGCGAGCGGCTGTCCACGGAGACGACTCGCGATCAGGTGGAGCTGCTCGAGCTCGAGGCCGGGCAGATCGTGTACGTCACCGCGACCCGCCAGACGACATTTGCCTGATCCGGTGCAGGCACGCGCTTGCGTCCGACTCAGGTGCCCGTTCGCGTCCCGGAGCGCGCGACGACGTCGGCGAGCGTCGTCTGCTCGAGCACGTCGCGGATCGCCGAGCGAAGGTCGAGCCACACGGACTGGAGCCCGCCTGCGGCGCCGCCGTATTCGACGTCCTCCGGCCGGGCGCCGCGTACGGTGGCGATCGGTCCCTCGACCGCGCGGATGACGTCGGCGAGGCTGATCTCGCTCGGCGCTCGCGAGAGCGCGTAGCCGCCCTCGACCCCGCGCCGACTCGTCACGAGCTCGGCATGTCGAAGGTCGAGCAAGATGTTTTCCAGGAACTTCTGCGGAATCCCCTGGGCGACCGCCACCCGCTCGCTCTTCACCAGGCCCTCGCAGACGGCGAGCTCCAGCATCGCGCGAAGCGCGTAGTCGACCTTCGCGGAGACACGCACGGACGAACCGTAACCCGCCGCGTGCCGTCGACCGTCGTCGGGGCGCACGTCATGATCGGGGTCCCACACCACCGAGGAGGCTGCCATGCCCGAGTCGTTGATCCGCCGTCCGGGAGACGTCGGCCCGCTCCCGAACCCGGTCGGCGGGGAGATCACCGTCGCGTTCCGCGGCGAGGAGACGGGTGGGCGCCTGATGGCGCTCGTGACGATCGCGGCCCCCGGCGAGGGACCGCCGCTCCACACGCACGCGAACGAGGACGAGTGCCTCGTCGTGCTCGAGGGCAGGATGCGCTTCCGGCTCGGAGACGACATCGAGGATGGCCCCGCCGGGTCGCTCGTCTTCGTGCCGCGCGGCGCGGTGCACACGTGGCAGAACGTCGGCGACTCCCCGGCCCGGATGCTCGTGCTCTTCACGCCCGCGGGCATGGAGCGGTTCTTCGAGCGCTTTGCCGCGCTCGGCACGGTGGGTCCCGACACGGTCGTCCAGGCGACCGAGGGAACCGGCATGGAGGTCGTCGGGCCCCCGCTCGCCAGGTCGCATCCGGGCTGAGCGGCCTTGCGAGCCGACACCGGCGCGCGCTCCTTCGGTGGCTGCAGCGGCGCCGCCGACGCCTTCAGCGTCTGCCCGCCGCAGGCGGGGATCAAGCCGCAGGAATCCGCTCCCGCGGATCTCTGCTTGGAGGACAAGCTACAGCGGAATGTTGCCGTGCTTCCGCTTGGGCGCGGGCTCACGCTTCGAGAGGGTCGCCTCGAGCGCCCGGATCAGATACGGCCGGGTGCGGCGCGGCTCGATCACGTCGTCGACGTAGCCGCGCTCGGCCGCCGAGTACGGATTCGCGAAGCGCTCCTTGTAGTCCGCGATCAACTCGGCGCGCCGTGCGTCGGGATCGTCGGACGCCTCGAGCTCCTTCCGGAACACGATGTTCACCGCGCCGTCCGGGCCCATTACGGCGACCTCCGCGGTCGGCCAGGCAACATTGACGTCCGCGCGAATGTGCTTCGAGCTCATGACGTCGTAGGCGCCGCCGTAGGCCTTCCGCGTGATCACGGTCAGCTTCGGCACCGTCGCCTCCGCATAGGCGTAGAGGAGCTTTGCGCCGTGGCGGATGATCCCGCCCCACTCCTGGGCGGTTCCCGGGAGGAAGCCGGGCACGTCCACGAAGGTCACGAGTGGCACGTTGAACGCGTCGCAGGTACGGACGAAGCGCGCGGCCTTGACCGACGCGTCGATGTCGAGAACGCCGGCGAGCGCGGCCGGCTGGTTTCCGACGACGCCGATCGAATGGCCGCCGAGGCGTGCGAAGCCGCAGACGATGTTCTCCGCGTGGCGGGGCTGCAGCTCGAGGAACGCGCTGCCGTCGACGACGGTCTCGATCACGCGCTTGATGTCGTAGGGCTTGTTCGGCGAGTCGGGGACCAGCGTGTCGAGTTCCGGCGACTCGCGGTCGACCGGGTCGCTCGGAGGTGCGTACGGCGCCGACTCGAGGTTGTTCTGCGGGAGGAACGTGAGGAGGTAGCGCGCATCGTCGATGCATGCCTGCTCGTCGGGCGCGACGAGGTGCGCGACGCCGGACTTCGTCGCATGGGCGCTCGCGCCGCCGAGGTCCTCGAACGACACGTCCTCGCCGGTCACCGTCTTCACGACGTCGGGGCCCGTGATGAACATGTACGACGAGCCCTCGGTCATCAGCACGAAGTCGGTGATCGCGGGGGAGTACACGGCGCCCCCGGCGCACGGCCCCATGATCAGCGAGACCTGCGGGACGACGCCGGACGCCTGGACGTTGCGCCAGAAGATCTCCGCATAGCCCGCGAGCGACACGACGCCTTCCTGGATCCGCGCGCCGCCCGAGTCGTTGATCCCGACCACCGGGCAGCCGACCTTCACGGCCAGGTCCATCACCTTGCAGACCTTCTCGGCGAAGACCTCGGAGAGCGACCCGCCGAACACCGTGAAGTCCTGGCTGAACACGCACACCGGCCGGCCGAACACCGTCCCGTAGCCGGTCACGACCGCGTCGCCCCACGGCCGGTTGCCGTCCATGCCGAACTCGGTCTCGCGGTGGCGCACGAAGCGGTCGAGCTCCACGAACGAGCCGGGGTCGAGCAGCAGGTCGAGGCGCTCCCGCGCGAGGAGCTTGCCGCGCTCGTGCTGCCGCGCGACGGCCTTCTCCGTGGCGGCGTTCGCCGCCTCGTCGGCCAGCTCCCGCAGCCACGCGAGCTTCGCGGCGGTCGTCTCGTGCCGGCTCGACATCGTGCGGAGCCTAACCACCGCGGCTCCGAGCCGACCCGCGCGTCCCGATGCGTAGGGTGCGAGCGTGAGACGGCCCGCCGGTGACGGATACGAGCTCGACGACGACCCCGCCCGGATCGACCGCGAAGCCGTCCATCGCTACCTGAGCAAGGAGTCGTACTGGGCCAAGGGTCGTTCGCGCGGGACGCAGGACGCGCTCGTCGACAACGCCGCCCGGGTCGTCGGGCTGTACCGGGACGGCGAGCAGGTCGGCTTCTCGCGCGCGATCTCGGACGGGCACGTCCAGTCGTACCTTGCGGACGTCTACGTCCTCGACCAGCACCGCGGACACGGGCTCGGGGTCGAGCTCGTCCGGTTCAGCGTGGACGAGGGACCGCTCGCCGGGACGAAGTGGCTCCTCCACACGGCGGACGCCCACGGGCTGTACCGGAAGCTCGGCTTCGTCGACCCGGGCTCGTCGATGCTCGAGCGCCCGCTGCGCGACACGTAGAGGCTCGAGGTGAAATAGACGTGCCTGCGGGGCCGCTCCAGGCCAAGCCAGGGTGGCTCGGCGCCCCGCGGCGCAGGCCGGTGGCCTGTGCAAGGGCGACGAGACAGCCTGGCGCGGCGCCTGGTGCGGCATCCGTTGCCGCGGATAGTTCACCTCGAGCCTCTGGGCCGCGCATAGCATCGAAGCCGTGGAGGCGCCACTCGACCGCTCGTCGACCTGGCCGTACGAGGACGGCGAGCCGGGCCGATTTTCCTACGCGCGCGCCGACCACCCGACGGGCGTCGCCTGCGAGGACGCGCTCGGCGCGCTGGACGGCGGGTACGCGCTGCTCTACCCGTCGGGCATGGCCGCGGTCACGACGGTCGTCCTCACGATGCTGCGACCGGGCGGGACGATCGCGCTCGCAGAGGGCGCGTACTACGGCCACCGCACGCTGCTCGATCATCTCGCGCCCTGGGGAGTACACGTCCGCGAGTTCGACCAGACGGGCACGCCACCGGACGACGTCGACCTGATCCTCATCGAGGCTCCCGCCAACCCGATCCTGACGATGCCCGACCTCGAGGCCGCCGCCGCGCACGCGGCCCCGGTCGTCTGCGACGCCACCATCGCCTCGCCGCTCCGACTGCGGCCGCTCGAGCACGGGTGCGACGTCGCGCTCCACTCCGCCACGAAGATCCTGTCCGGCCACGACGACGTCCTCGCCGGCGTCACGGTGACGCGCGACGAGACGCTCCGCGACCGTCTGCACCAGACCCGCCGGCTCGCCGGGATGGTCGCCCCGGCAGACACGGCCTGGCTCGTCTTGCGCGGGCTGGAGACGGTCGCGGCGCGCCTCGACCGCCAGGAGGCGAGCGCGCGTTGGCTGGTCGAGCGGCTCGAGGCGCATCCCGCGGTCGTCACGGTGCGGTACCCGGGCTTCTCCTTCCTCGTCAGCTTCGACGTCGCCGACGGCGGAGCAGCCGGGCGCGTGGAGCGGGCGGTGCGGACGATCGTCAACGCGACGAGCCTCGGCGGGACTCGCTCCAAGCTCGAGGCGCGCCACCGCTGGGAGGGCGACCGGATCCCGACGGGCCTGCTGCGCCTCTCGGTCGGCCTCGAGGACGCCGACGCGCTGTGGGCAGACCTCGAGCAGGCGCTCGCGGTGGCATAGCCGCCGTGGGGAACCGTCGCGTACGGTATGGCTGTACAGGCACGATGCATGCAGAAACGCGGCAGGCCCAAGGAACAAGGACTGGCTTGACCCGTGACGAGCGTTCGTTTATTCATACTGCACAGTGCGCGCCTCTAAGGACCCGCGTCCCGCTGTGGGGCTCATCGGTCTCGGGAACATGGGCGCCGCGATCGCGGAGCGGCTCCTCGACGCGGGGTACGACCTCGTCGTGAGCAACCGCACACCCGGGCGCTCGCAGGCCCTCGAGGCGCGAGGCGCGTCTGTCGCCGGCACTCCCGAAGAGCTCGCCGCGAACGTCGAGGTCGTCCTCACCTCGCTCGCCGACGACGCCGCGTTCGAGGCCGTGGCGACACGCGTGATCGACGCGGCACGACCGCGGACGGTCCTCGTCGACGTGTCCACGGTCTCGGCGGAGTGCTCGGCACGCGTCGCAGAGCGCGCAGAGGAACGGTCGGTCCGATACCTCCGCGCTCCGGTCAGTGGGAACCCGACCGTCGTCCGGGCGGGGAACCTCAGCTTCATCGTCTCGGGTGACCGGACGACGTTGGAGGAGATCGAGCCGGTGCTTCTCGCGATCGGGCCGACGATCCACCACGTGGGTGGCGACGACCAGGCGCGAGTGGTGAAGCTCGCGATCAACTTGATGGTCGCCGTCCTCGCGCAGGCGATCTCGGAGGCCCTCGTGCTCGGCGAGGCGGCCGGCGTGAGTCGCGCAGCGTTGCTCGAGGTGATGGGGAGCTCGGCCGTCGGCGCGCCCTTGGTGAAGTACAAGACCGAGCCTCTTCTGCGGGACGACTACTCGGCGACGTTCACGACGGCGTTGATGGAGAAGGACATCGACCTCGTGCTCGATGCGGCCGGCGAGGGCGGCGTCGACCTGCCCCTGGCGCAGGAGCTGAAGCGGCAGCTTCGAGCGGCGAGCGAGGCCGGCTACGCCGACGACGACTTCATCGCCCTCTTCCAGCACCTGCGACGCGCGTCCGGGTTCGGCGCGACGGGACAGGTCGACGCGAGGGCGAGCACGCAGCTCGAACAGGAGGTGGTGCCGTGAGCATGCGCAGCAGGGCGAATGGCTCGCCCGACGCCACGCGGGCGGTCGACTGGGAGCAGCGGATCGACTTCGCACGCCTCCGACAGGATCGGCTCGGTCGCGCCAAGGCTGCGCTCGACGCCTCCGAGCTGGGCGCTGTGCTGCTGTTCGACCCGAACAACATCCGGTACGTCACGAGCACGCACATCGGCGAGTGGGCACGCGACAAGAACGCGCGATTCGCGCTGCTCCCGCGCGGCGGCGACCCGATTCTCTGGGACTTCGGCTCCGCCGCGAAGCACCACCAGCTGTTCGCCCCGTGGCTCCCGCCGGAGAACTTCCGCGCGGGTGTCGCGCCCATGCGCGGCGCGATGCCCGTCGAGACGGGCATCCCCGACCGCCTGGGCGAGCGGATCGCGACCGAGCTCCGTGAGCGCGGCCTCCAGGGCGAGCCGCTCGGGATCGACATGGCCGACCTCGTGACGATCGAGGCCCTCCAGCGGGCCGGCGTGCACGTCACCGACGGCTCCCGCGTGCTCCTCGCGGCGCGGACGATCAAGACGTCGCAGGAGATCGCGCTCCTCGACCAGTCGGCGGGGCTCGTGGACGCTGTCTACGAGGAGATCTACCGCATGCTGCGGCCCGGCGTGTACGAGCACGAGATCGTCGCGCGTGCCCACCAGCTGCTGTTCGAGATGGGCTCCGAGCAGGTCGAGGCCGTCAACGCCGTGTCCGGCGACCGCTGCAACCCGCACCCGCACGTCTTCTCCGACCGGCTGCTGAGGCCCGGCGACCAGGCGTTCTTCGACATCATCCACTCGTTCATGGGCTACCGGACGTGCTACTACCGCACGTTCAACGTCGGCGGCGTCAACCACGCGCAGCTCGACGCGTACAAGCAATGCCGCGAATGGCTCGACAACGCGATCGCGCTCGTCCGCCCAGGGATGACCACGGACCGGATCGCCGAGGTGTGGCCGACCGCCGAGGAGCTCGGCTTCCCGGACGAGGAGACGTGCTTCGGGCTCCAGTTCGGTCACGGGATCGGCGTCGGGCTGTACGAGTCGCCGATGATCTCGCGCGTCCACTCGCTCGACCACCCGGTCGAGCTCGAAGAGGGCATGGTCTTCGCTCTCGAGACGTACTGCGCGGCGACGGACGGCCGCTCCGCTGCGCGGATCGAGGAGGAGGTCGTCGTGACCGCCACCGGGTGCGAGATCCTCACGCGCTTCCCTGCCGAGGAGCTGCTCGTCGCCGGCCGCATCTACGTGCGCGGCGCGGACCTCGTCGGCGAGAACGGAGACCGCTCGGTGGGTGCACCCGGCCTCGCGTCCACGGTCGCGTCGTCCGCCGTGGTCGAGCCCTCCGGCGTCTCGCTGTGAGCGAGGAGACCGGAACCCGCACGCTCGCCGACGGCCTGCCGGCGTATCGCCTCGTCCGTCGGGAGGACATCGAGCTCGCAGCCGGGCTCCCCGGTCGTTCCGACGGCCTGACGAGCTGTCGGCTCGTGGACGGCTCGCTCGGGTCGACGCACATGGCCCTGACGCTCGTCTCGCTCGACGCCGGCCACGTCGACGAGCACCTGCACTCGTTCGAGACGAGCTTCTACGTGCTCGACGGGAATCCGGTGCTGTCTCTCGAGGGCCGCGGCGTGACGCTGGAGCCGGGCGCCTGCGGCGCGATCCCGGTCGGCGTCCCCCACGCGTTCCGGTCGAGCGGCCCGACGCGCTGGATCGAGATGGCCTCGCCTCGGCCCCGCACGGACGGGAGCGACACGTTCTTTCTCGGCCCCGCGCCCGACATCGTCGCCGCGACGCTCGACGCGCGGGATCCGCGCAACCACAACCTCTTCCTCCTCAGAGACGGCGAGACGGATCTTGACGTGCTGAAGCGGGCCCAGGCGATGGGCGCGCCCACGGTCTCGGGGAGCATGGCCACCGCGGTCCTCGCGTACAGCGGGATCGCCGTGAAGATGCTCGTCGACCAGCGCCTCGACGCGCAGCTCCACACGATGTTCATGGTCGACTACCAGCCCGGAGCTTGCGCGAATCCGCACGACCACCCGTTCGAGGAGTCGTACTACGTGCTCGAGGGCGAGGTCGACGTCGTCGCGGACGGCGACCGCTACACGCTCCGACCGGGTGACGCCTTCTGGACGGGGACGGGGTGCGTGCACGCCTTCTACGAGACGCAGGGTCGTCCCGTCCGGTGGCTCGAGACCTCGGCGCCGGGGCCGCCGCCCCGCCACTCGTACCGCCATCAGCGCGACTGGGAGTACCTGGGCGAGCGCCTCGCCGTCGAGACGAGCGTTGGTGCCGGATGAGCGACGTCAGCGACACGCCGGCGACGGCCGTCCTCGACGACCTCGACCTCTACACGCAGCTCTTCCGGCAGATGCTCCTGATCCGCGGCTTCGAGGACCTCGTCCAGTCGCTCTTCCTCGCGGGCGAGGTCTACGGGACGACGCACCTCTACTCCGGGCAGGAGGCAATCGCGACCGGCGTCGCGAGCCAGCTCGAGGAGCGCGACCGCGTGGCCGCGACGTACCGAGGCCACGGCCATGCGCTCGCGCTCGGCGTCGACCCCCAGGCGCTGCTCGACGAGATGCTCGGCCGCGGCACGGGGATCAACGGCGGCCGGGCGGGCTCGATGAACGTCAACTCGCTGGACGACCGGCTGATCGGCTCGTTCGGGATCGTCGGCGGCAGCATCGCGGCGGCGACGGGTGCCGCGCTCGGCCTCAAGCGGACGACGGGTGGCGTCGCCGTCGCGTACTTCGGCGACGGCGCGATGAACCAGGGCTACGTCTACGAGTGCCTGAACTTCTGCAAGGTGCTCGACCTGCCGCTCGTCCTCGTCTGCGAGAACAACGGCTACGGCGAGTACACGGCCTTCCGCTCGGTGACCGCCGGCGAGATCCGTGAGCGCGCGGAGGTGATGGGCGTGCCCACCGAGACGATCGACGGGATGAGCGTCTCGACGGTTCGCGACGCGGCGCGCCGCGCGATCGACCACGCTCGCGGGGGAAACGGCCCGGCGTTCATCGAGGCGTTGACCTACCGCTTCGTCGGTCATTCGCGCAGCGACCCCGGCGCGTATCGCCCGGACGGCGAGCTCGACCGCTGGAGGGAGCGCGACCCGATCACGGTGCTCGCCGCGCAGCTCGTCTCCGAGGGAGTCGACGAGGCGCGGCTCGACGACGTCCGCCGAGAGGTGGCAGACGAGCTGGAGCGAATGCGCGAGCAGGGCCTCGCGGCACCCTGGCCCGCCGAGCTGACGGCGCGCGAGTTCAAGGACTGAGGCGTGGCCGTGCCCCGCGAGCTGACGATGCCCAAGCTGTCCGACTCGATGGCGGATGCGGTGATCGTCCGCTGGCTCAAGGCGCCCGGCGAGGCGTTCGCGCGGGGTGACGCGCTGCTCGAGGTCGAGACCGACAAGGCGACGGTGATCCACGAAGCCGAGCACGACGGGATGCTCGCGGCGATCCTCGTCCCCGAAGGCGGGACGGCCGGGGTCGGGGAGCCGATCGCGACGCTGTCGAACGGCGACGCCGAGGCGCCCGCGCCGCAACCCGGTGCGGAGCCGGCACGCGATCTCGCTCCGCCGCGCGAGCCCGCGCCGGTCGTCGCCGCCGACGGCGACGACGCGACGGGTCGGCGACCGAACGCCACGCCGGTCGCGCGGCGCGTCGCCGTCGAGCTCGGGGTCTCCCTCCACGGCCTCTCGGGCACCGGGCCCGCCGGCCGCGTGACCGTGGAGGACGTGAAGGCGGCGGCCGCGTCCAGCGGCCCCGCTCCCGCACCGCGCGAGGCCGCGGGCAAGGGCGCGGTCGAGAGCCGCGAGCTGACGCCGACCGAGGCGACGATCGCCCGTCGGATGACGGAGTCGGCGACGAGGACGCCCGTTCTGACCGCGGCGGCCGACGTCGACGTCTCGCTGATCGTCGCGCTGCGACGAGGTGCGCGCGAGGCCGGCGAGGAGGTCCCGTCCCTCAACGACTTCGTGGTCAAGGCCGTGGCACGGACACTGCGGGAGCACCCGCGCCTCAACTCCTCGTTCGCCGACGGGCGGATCGAGACGTACTCGCGGGTCAACGTCGGCATCGCGGTGGCGACGGAGGACGCGCTGCTCGTGCCCGTCGTGCTCGATGCGGACCAGAAGCCGCTCGCGGAGATCGCCGCCGACTCGCGGCGCCTTGCCGACGCGGCGCGCCGCCGTGCGCTGATGCCCGACGAGCTCCACCACGCGACGTTCACGGTCTCGAACCTCGGAATGTTCGGTGTGCGATCGTTCACGGCGATCGTCGACCCGCCGCAGGTCGCGATCCTCGCCGTCGGCGCCGCGCGGCGCGAGCCGTTCGAGGACGGGGCCGACCGCATCGGGTTCCGCGACGTGATGACCGTGACCCTCACCTGCGATCATCGCGTCGTCTACGGCGCCCATGCCGCCCGGTTCCTGTCCCGCGTCCGCGAGCTCCTCGAGCGACCGCTCGCACTGACCCTATGACGACGACCTTCCGCACGGCGATCCGCGACGCGCTCGACGAGGCGCTGGCCGACGACGACCGCGTGATCCTCTTCGGCGAGGACGTCGCCGTGGCGGGTGGCGTCTTCGCGACGACGACCGGTCTCTACGACAAGTACGGCCCGGAGCGCGTCTTCGACACGCCCATCTCCGAGCTCGCGCTTGCCGGGGCCGGCTTCGGCTCGGCCGTGACGGGCCTGCGGCCCGTGATCGAGATCATGTTCGGCGACTTCCTCACGCTCGCGATGGACAGCCTGGTGAACCAGTCCACGAAGTACTGGTTCCTCACCGAGGAGCGCGTCGGCGTCCCGCTCACGATCCGCTCCGTCGTCGGCGCGGGCGGCCGCTTCGGCGCGATCCACTCGCAGATGCCGATCTCGTGGTTCATGGGCGTGCCAGGGCTCAAGATCGTATGCCCCTCCACCCCGGCCGACGCGAAGGGGCTACTGAAGGCGTCGATCCGCGACGACAATCCCGTCCTCTTCTTCGAGCACAAGCGTCTCTACACGCTCGAGGGCGACGTCGACGAAGAGGTGGCCGACCTGGGCAAAGCCTGCGTCGCCCGCGAGGGCCGCGACATCACGATCGTCACCGCGATGAAGGGCGTGCACGACAGCCTCGAGGCCGCGGACACTCTCGAGCGCGACGGGGTGTCGGCGGAGGTGATCGACCTGCGTACGCTCCGTCCGCTCGACGTCGATACGGTTGTCGCCTCGGTGAAGAAGACGAACCGGATCGCCGTCGTCGAGGAAGGGCCGCGGACGGGCGGCTGGGCCGGCGAGGTGCTGGCAAGCGTGACGGAGCGGGCGCTCGGGCACCTGGACGACGGCTGGCGGATCGCGACGCCGGACACGCCGATCCCCTACAGCCCGGCGCTCGAGGACGCGTTCCTGCCCGGCGCGGACCGCATCGCGACCGAGATCCGCCAGAGGCTGCGCCGCGCGTGAGCGACGTCGCGCCTTCGGTCGAGCCGATCGACGGCAGCTTCGACGCGTCGCGGGTCGGTCACCGTCTCCGCGCCGAACGCGAGCGCCACGGCATCGGGCTCCGCGAGCTCGCCCGCCGGGTCGGCGTGTCCCCGAGCCTCGTCTCCCAGATCGAGCTCGATCGCGTCAACCCGTCCGTGAGCACGCTCTACTCCCTGGTCACCGCGCTCGGGATCACGATGAGCGACGTCTTCGGCGAGCAGCCTGAGGAGCGCGTCGTGGAGCGTGGGGACGGCCTCGCCGAGAGCCCCCGTACGCGACGCGTGATCAACCTCGCGTCCGGGGTGCGCTGGGAGCGGCTCACGCGCGAGCGCGACCCCGATGTCGAGTTCCTCTACGTCACGTATCCCGTCGGCGCCGAGTCGTGTCCCGAGGACGCGTTGACGACGCACGGCGGGCGCGAGTACGGCTACGTCTCGACCGGCACGCTCGGCGTGCAAGTGGGCTTCGAGCAGTACGAGCTCGGCCCCGGCGGCTCGATCGCGTTCGACTCCTCGTCGCCGCACCGCCTCTGGACGATCGGGGGCGAGCCGGTGCAGGCGATCTGGGTCGTCATCGGCCGCGAGGCCGACCCGCGCACGACCGCTCGCCTGTCCCCGGCCGGCGCGTAGCTCAACCCGCCGAGGCCTCGCCGCCGCCCGTCCGCAGACGGCCGACTCCGCCCCAGCTCGTGCGCAGCCGGGAGACGAGCTCGGGGCTCTTGTAGAGCACGAGCGCGAGGAGGATCAGCACGCCGATCGTGATCTCCGAATACTCCGTCGGTTGCTGGAACAGCGGGAGGACGTTGTCGATCAGGGTGAGGAAGAGAGCGGCGAGGAGTGTGCCGACGTACGAGCCCCGCCCACCGGCGAGGCTCGCCCCGCCGAGGACGGCCGCGGCAATGCTCTCGAGCCCGTAGTTGCCGATGATCGGCGATCCGATCTGCACCTGGGCGGCGAGGAAGAAGCCCGCGAGCGAGGCCATCAGCGAGCAGACGACGAACGCGAGGATCACCGCGACGCCCGTGCGCATGCCCAACCGGCGCGACGACGTCTCGTCGAGGCCGACCGCCCGCAGCGCGAGGCCGGTACGCGAACGGTAGAGCCAGAGGTCCGCGGCCACCCCGAGGACGCAGACGGCGACGAACGCGATGGGGACGAAGCCGACGCTCTTCGTGAGCCCGCTGATCACGTCGCTGTTGATGGAGCCTTCGGGATGGTCGCGGAGCCAGAGCGACGCTCCCTGGAGGATGCTGAGGGTCCCGAGCGTGGCGATGATCGAGGGGAGCCGCAGGACACGGATCAGGATCGCGTTGAAGATGCCGGTCGCGAGGCCGACGCCGAGGAGCGCAAGCGAGCCCGGGAGGTATCCCCATCCCGACGTTGTCGGCGTCAGGGTGTACGAGGCGAGCACGACGCAGAACGTCATCAGAGCCGCGACGGAGACGTCGAAGCCGCCGACGAGCAGTGCCGTCGCCTGCCCGAGCGAGACGAGCGCAAGCGGCATCGTCGCGAGGAGCAGGTTGTTGAGGTTGTACGAGGTGAGGAACGCGTCCTCCCGCAGGCTCGTGTAGACGCCGAGAGCGACGATCAGCGTCGACATCAAGAGCAGCGGCAGCCAGCCCTGGAGCCTCCTCATGCGGGCGCCGCCTCCCCCTCCGTCGCGCGCCGCGCGCGGCCGAGCCCCGAGCCGACGATCGCCTCGACGATTCGCCGCTCGCCGAGCTCGGCGCCCTGGATCTCGTCGACGATCCTGCCGCGGGACATCACGACGACGCGGTCGCACAGGCCGGCGAGCTCGAGCGGGTCGCTCGACTTGACGATCGTGGCAACGCCGTCGTTCGCCTTCTCGCGCAGCGCGTCGTAGATGTCGAAGCGCGCAGCGACGTCGACGCCCTGCGTCGGCTCCTCGGCGAGGAGCACCTTGACGTCGCCCCGCAGGAACGGCCGCGTGAGCGACACCTTCTGCTGGTTGCCGCCGGAGAGGGACTGCACCGGCTGCTCCATCGAGGCCATCCGGATCCGCAGGCGGCCCGCGAGGTCGTCGACCGTCTTGCGCTCGCGGCCCCTCCGGAGGAGGCCGAACCGCCCGAGTCGCCGGAGAACCTGGATCGTCGTGTTCACACGGACGCTGAGCACGGGAAAGAGGGACTCTCCCGAGCGGTCGCCGCTGAGCAGCACGACGCCCGGCACGGAGCGCGCCGAGCGGCGAGCCGGAGTCGAGCGCACGCCCGTCGCAGGTCGCCGTGCCGGCGGACCGCTCGACCCCCGCGAGCGCGCGGAGAAACTGCACCTGCCCGTTGCCCTCGGCGCCGGCGAGCCCGAGGATCTCGCCCTTCGCGACCTCGAGGTCGACCGGGCCGAACCGCTCGCCGTGGAGACCCGAGACGGCGAGACGTACCTCGCGCCGCTCGGCCTGGCCCTGCCGTTCGGGGAACGCGAGCTGGAGCGGACGCCCGATCATCAGCGCGACCAGGCTCTCCTCGGACATCGATGCACCGTCGAACGTTCCCTGGCAGACGCCGTCGCGGAGCACGCTGACCCGGTCGGCGATGCCGAGGACCTCCGGGAGCCGGTGGCTGACGTAGACGATCCCGACGCCGGCGCGGCTCTGCTCGAGCACGAGCGCATGGAGGCGCTCGACGTCGTCCGGCCCGAGCGCGGTCGTCGGCTCGTCGAGGAGCAGCACCTTCGGCTTGGCGAGGAGCGCCTTGACCACCTCGAGCAGCTGCCGCTGGACGAGGGAGAGGGCTCGCGTCGACGCGAGCAGCGGGATCTCGAGGTCGAACGCGCCGAGGGTCTCGGCGGCCCACGCCTCCATGCGCCCGTACCTCGGGCGGAGCTCCGGAGGCGCCCCGAGATAGAGGTTCTCGGCGACCGAGAGGTCGAGGACGTGCGAGTACGTCTGGTACGCAATGCCGAGACCGAGTCGGCGGGTCTCTGCCGGAGAGACCCGCCGACGCTGTCGGCCGGCGATCTCGACGGTCCCGTGGTCGGGCGCGAGAAAGCCGCTGGCGATTCCGAGCAATGTCGACTTCCCGGACCCGTTTTCCCCGACGAGCGCGTGGATCTCGCCCGCCCGGCAGTCGACGCTGACCTCGCGGAGCGCCCTGACTGCCCCGAACGCCTTCGACACACCGTGGAGCGAGAGGACGGACGAGCTCATCGGCCGACCTCCGTCGGCCGATGAGCGGTCGGGAATCGACATCGGTTGCGTGGATCGACTGGCTTCGTTCCCTCTACGGGTACATGCGGTGGAGGAGGCTCAACGGGATGAGCGACGTCGCGGACGCCTCCTGCGGGTAGCCCTTGGCGCAGGAATCGCGCACCCGCTGGTTCTGCAGCTCGATCGGGAACACGATCTTCGGCGGGATCTTCGCGCCCTTCAGCTTCATCATCGCCGCGGTGAACGCGACACGGATCTGCGAGTTCCCGGAGGTGTAGTACCACATCTTCAGGTTCGGGTTGTTCTCCTTGTTGAACGTGCAGCCCATGCCCACGTCGTCGGTCCTGAGCGTCAGCACGGTGTCGAACGGCTTGCCGGCGGCCTTGTACGCGGCGAGGGCGCCCTGCGCCATCCCGAGCCCGTACTCGTAGCTCCAGCCCTTCACGTCGGGGTGCGCCGCGAGGATGCCGGCGACGACCGACTGGACCTTCGACGGATCCCAGTTCGTCGGCTCCGTGGCCACGACGTCGATGTTGGAGTTGAGCGCCGGCTTCTCGCAGGTCTGCCAGCCGAGGGACAGCGGGTTCCCGGGGAAGCCGCCGAGGAACGCGATGTCACCCGACTTGACCTGCGTGTTCATCACCTTCGCATAGGCCTTTCCGAGCTTGCAGGTGTCCTCGCCGACGACCGTCAGGTAGTTCTTGCCGGGGCCGGTCACGTAGCCCCAGGCGTAGGTCGCGACCGGGATGCCCGCGTCGGTCGCCTCCTTCATCACCGGCAGCATCGCGTCGCCGAAGTCCGGATAGGAGACGATGAGGTTGACCTTCTGGGCGATCGCGGCCTTGAAGTCGGCGATCCCCTGGTTCAGGTCGGAGTGGGCGCTCTTGTAGATGATCTTGCCGACCTCGGGATACGTCAGCGCCTGGAGGATGAACTCCATCTTCGACATCTGGCGGAAGACGTTCTCGCCGAACTGCTCGATGTAGGCGACCGTGAGCTTGCCGCCGGTGCCGGTCGAGCAGCCGTTGTTCTTCCAGCACTGAAGCGCGAGGTTGTAGTTGACCTTCCTGTCCGAGCGCCCGAGCCCCGCGAGCGCGATGTTGCGCGACATCTTGTTCGCCGGGAGCAGGCTGGCCTTGAACAGCGTCTTCTTGAGGGTCGACGCCTTCGCCGCATAGACCTCGCCGAAGCCCTTCCCGGTCGAGATCACGACCGCGGGCTTCGCTGCCGACGTGCTCGAGTTGCCGCTGCTGCTCGAGACGAGCCCCAGCGTGACCCCGAGCACGAGGATCGTCAGCATGCCCGCGACCAGCGGGCGCCTGCGCGACGATCCGGATTCCCTCCGACCCTGCATCGTGCCTCCTTTCGCGAGCATCAGCTCGTGGTTTCCGTCGCTTCGGATCGGGCGGCCGCGGGTGCGTCGACCGGTCGCAGGAGGCGACCGAGGACCGACGCCAGGCGATCGCCCGAGATCAGCATTCCGACGATGATCGCCCCGCCGAAGACGATGTACTGCATCGCCGTCGAGAGGCCGAGGATGAGGAGCATCTGGGTGAGCAGCGTGAGCGCGAGCGCCGCCACCCAGGTGGACGTAGCGCTGGCCAGGCCGCCCGACATCGACGCACCCGCGATCACGACCGCCGCGATCGGCGCGAGCAGGTACGACGCGCCGAAGGCCGGGTCGATGCTGATCCGCAGGCCCGCCAGGAGGACCGCCGCAACCCCGTAGAGCGCCCCGGCCGCGGTATACGCGAACACGACATGCGAGCGGACGTGCAGGCCCGCCATCCAGGCGGCGCGCGGGTTCGCGCCGACGGCCTGGAAGCGCCGTCCGGGCGCGGTGTAGCGAAGCGCGACGGCGACCGCGAGCGTGATCGCCGCACCCGCCCAGAACACCGAGCTGATCCCGAGCGGCTTGTCGGCGGCCCAGGACGAGAGCGAGCTCGGGACCGCGGCCTGGCCCGTCACCTCGCGCGAGTACCTGATCGCGACCGCGAGCACGATCTGCCCGACCGCCAGCGTGACGATCAGCGGGTTCAACCTGAAGACGCCGACGAAGATCCCGTTGACGAGCCCGACGAGCACGCCGAGCCCGACACATGCGAGGATCCCGAGCACGAGCTGGTCGTTCGCCCCGGCGCTGACCCCGACGAGGAGGTTCCCGCCGAGCGAGATCACGCCCGGGGTCGAGAGGTCGATCCCCGCATGCATGATCACGAGCATCTGACCGAGCGCGGCGATCGCGAGAATCGTCATGTAGGGGAGCACGAACGCCCACGAGGTGCTCTTGATCGCGTTCGGCGCAATGGCCGCCGCGACGACGATTAGAGCACCGGTCGCGAGCCAGATCGGGAGGAACCGCGCGCCGACGACGGCGCTCGCGGTCAGCTGGCCGACCCGTCCTTCGACCCGTGCCGCGCCGCCACGACTCGAGTGACCGGCGGCGCTCACGAGCAGCCGGATGCCGGAAGGCAGGACGCCGAGGAACGTGCCGCGACCAGGCGACCATTGTGTGCACGTCCGGCGAAGAGTGTCAACCGTGACGGAACGCACGCTCTGACAAGACGCGGCGGACGACGGGCTGCCAGACGAGCGCGAGGCCGTCGAAACCCGCACCGCATCAGGAAAAACCGACATGGAGGGCGGTTGACGCGCTCGCCACGACGTGTTTATGCTCGCTGTACATCCGGCGGCGCGAGACGCGTTCTCCCTCGGGAGACGGCGGTCGTGACTGTCGTACTGTTGGTGACCGGCCAGCGAAGGAGAGGGACATGAGCTCGCAGCGACTGTTCATTCGCAACGGCTTCGTGGTCTCGATGGACCCCGACGTCGGCGAGATCGCGAACGGCGACGTCCTCGTCGAGGACGGCGCGATCGTCGAGGTCGGGCGCGGCCTCTCGGTGGAAGACGCGGAGATTGTCGACGCGACCGACATGATCGTGATGCCGGGCTTCGTCGACACCCACCGGCATACGTGGCAGACGCCCGTCCGCGGCGTCCTCCCGTCCTGCACGCTCGACCATTACTTCGCGGTGATGCTCGGCAGCGTCGGCGGGCACTACCGTCCCGAGGACGTCCACATCGGCGACTACGCCGGCTCGCTCGAGGCGCTCAACGCCGGCGTCACGACGCTGCTCGACTGGTCGCACATCAGCAACACCCCCGATCACTCCGATGCGGCGATCCAGGGCCTGAAGGACGCCGGCATCCGCGCCGTCTACGCGCACGGCATGCCGACCGGCGGCGAGTGGTGGTCGTTCAGCGAGCTCGAGCACCCCGAGGACATCCGCCGCATCCGCGACACGTACTTCCCCTCCGACGACGGGCTGCTCACGCTCGCGATGGCGGCACGCCAGCCCGGCAACTCGAACTTCGACGTCGCGAAGCACGACTGGGCGCTCGCGCGGGAGCTCGGGATCCTCATCAGCGTCCACGTCGGGATGCGGCTCCACAACCTGCACTACAACCCCGTGAAGGACATGCACGACCTCGGGCTCATGGGCCCCGACGTCTGCTACATCCACATGACCGACCTGACCGACCAGGAGCTCGACTGGATCGCGGAGACAGGCGGGCGGGCATCGATCGCGCCGTACGTCGAGATGCTGATGGGGCACGGGCCGCCCCCGACCGGCAAGCTGCTCTCGCGCGGCGTGCGCCCGTCGCTCAGCGTCGACGTCGTCTCGAGCGTTCCCGGCGAGATGTTCACGCAGATGCGAACGGCGCTCGCCTACGACCGGATCTGCGAGTTCACCGACACGCCGGACGAGGCGTTCGCGCCGAAGCTCGGGCACAGGGACGTGCTGGAGTTCGCGACGATCGACGGGGCGCGCGCGTGCGGGCTCGACGACCGGGCCGGCTCGCTCACGCCCGGGAAGCAGGCCGACATCGTCCTGCTCCGGACCGACGCGATCAACACCGCGCCCGTCGTCGACCCGATCGGGACGATCGTGATCTTCTCCGACACGTCGAACGTCGACTCGGTGTTCGTCGCCGGCAACGCTGTGAAGCGGAACGGTCAGCTCGTCGGTCACGACTTGAAGAGCGTCTTCCAAAAGCTCGACGAGTCGCGCAACCACGTCCTCGGCGAGGGCGGCCTGCTCCCAGACTGGGCGGCCGAGTCGGCAACCCCGGCGTAGACGACCCCGTCGTCTTCGACGGCCCGGCTCGCCAGTGCGGGCCGGGCCGTCTCCACGGAAAGGAGAGCGCGATGGCCAACGGCAGCGTCGTCATCGTCGGCGGCACGGTCGGACTCGGACGCGAGCTGGCGCAGGCCTTCGCCGACGAGGGTCGCGAGGTCGTCGTCACCGGGCGGGACCAGGCACGCGCCGAGGCCGCGGCCGAGGAGATCGGCGGGAGCACGCGCGGCCTCGGGTTCGACCTCGCCGAGCCCCACTCGATCGCGGGCGCGCTCGCAGGCGTGGGCCCCGTCGACCACCTCGTGCTCGCCGCGATCGAGCGCGACGTCAACAAGGTGCAGGAGTACGACATCGAGGGCGCCTTGAGGCTCGTCACGCTCAAGCTCGTCGGCTACACGGAAGTGATCCACACCCTCGACCCGCGACTCCGAGAGGACGCGAGCATCCTGATCTTCGGCGGGCTCGCGCGCGACCGTCCCTACCCGGGCTCGACGACCGTGACGACCGTCAACGGTGGCGTGACCAGCATGGTGCGGACGCTCGTGATCGAGCTCGCTCCCCGGCGCGTGAACGCGATCCATCCGGCGATCGTGGGGGACAGCCCGCAGTGGATCGACATGCCGCCAGAGCGGCACCAGGCGCTCGTCTCGCGCACGCCGATCGGGCGGCTCGTGACGATGGCGGAGGTCGTGGGCGCATGCCGGTTCTTGCTCGAGAACCAGGCGATCAACGGGATCAACCTGTCGGTCGACGGCGGCTGGATGTGTATGTGACCGGGCGCGGGACTGCGTTCGGTTCCCGGACCGCACGACCGCCGAGCGCGGCGACGAGGACGAGCGCGGCGCAGACGAGCGCGAGCGCGGCCGTCAGCGTGAGCGCGTCTGCGAGGACGCCGATCACGGGCGGGCCGAGGATGAACCCGAGGTAGCCGATCGTGAAGACCGCCGCGAGCGACGGGCCCGCGGGCGGGACCCGGCCGGCCGCGCTGAAGAGGAGCGGCACGGCGTTCGCGACCCCGACACCGACGAGGACGAACCCGACGACGGCGACTCCGACGTGACCGGCGAGCAGCACGATCGCGAGAGACGTCGCCGCGAGCGCCGCCCCGCCGACGAGCACGCTCCGCCGTGAGTAGCGCTGGACGAGTCCGTCGCCGCCGAGACGCGCGACCGCCATCCCCAGCGAGAATCCCGCGAACCCGACCGCAGACGCCGCGCGGCTCGCACCCGTCTCTCCCGTCAGGTAGATCCCCGCCCAGTCGGCGACCGCCCCCTCTGTCGTCATCACGAGGAAGCAGAGCGCGCCGATCAGCAGCACCGCGCGCGAGGGGAGCGCGAAGCCCGCCGTCCCCGGCTCCCCGTGCACCGACGCTCCGCCCAGCCGGGCGCTCGCCAGGATGACGACGACCCAGAGGGCGAGCGTCGCGCACGCGCCCTCGACGCGTGGGTCGACGCCGAGCGCGGCCGCCGCGGCGACCGCGCCCGCGCCGGCGAGGCCGCCGAAGCTCCAGCACGCGTGGAGCGACGACATGATCGGCTTCCCGCCCGCCCGTTCGACCGCGACGCCGTGGGCGTTCATCGACACGTCCATCGCCCCGTTCCCGGCGCCGAAGACGACCAGTCCGGCCGCGAGCAGCACCGGTCCCGGAGCGCCGAGCGGCAGGAGCAGGAGCGGCGGGTACACGAGCGCCGCGAGCCGCAGCACCCGGGCGCTCGCGTGTCGCTCGAGCACGTGCCCGGTGAGCGGCATGGCGACGAACGCGCCCGCGGCCATGAAGAGGAGGACGACGCCGATCGCGGCCTTCGAGACGTCGAACCGCTCCTGGACGAAGGGGATCTGCGCGACCCACGTGCCGACGAGGGCCCCGTTCACGAGGAAGCAGACCGAGGTTGCGGCGCGCGGGCTCACGGCGCCACGGTACTTCTCTCGTCCCCTTCCCCCTGTTCCGAGAGGCCGACCGGCGACACGCCCCTAGACTCCGCGCATGGCGGCGTGCCCGCGTTGTGGCCGTGAGAACGCGGACGACGCGCGGTTCTGCAGCGCGTGCGGCGCCGAGTTGGCGGTCGCAGAGCGCCAACGGGAGTCGCGGAAGGTCGTCACGGTGCTGTTCTGCGACCTCGTCGGGTCGACCGCGCTGGGCGAGTCCACCGACCCCGAGGCGCTCCGTGCGCGCATGCGCCGGTACTTCGCAGACCTGCGCGCGATCCTGGAGCGGCACGGAGGCTCGGTCGAGAAGTTCGTCGGCGACGCGGTGATGGCCGTCTTCGGCATCCCCGTCGCCCACGAGGACGACGCGCTGCGTGCGGTGCGCGCGGCGTGGGAGATGCGGGAGGCGGTGTCCGCTCACGGGCTCGCCGCGAGAATCGGCGTCAACACGGGCGAGGTCGTGGTCGGCGGCGAGGGCGAGACGCTCGTCACCGGGGATGCGGTCAACGTGGCTGCACGACTCGAGCAGTCGGCGCCGGCAGGCGAAGTGCTGCTCGGCTCCGAAACGCGGTTGCTCGTCCGCGACGCCGTGCGCATCGAGCCCGTGGAGCCGCTCGCCCTCAAGGGAAAGTCACAGCCCGTCGCCGCCTTCCGTCTGCTCGATGTGATCTCGGGCGCGGAGCCAGTCTCGCGCAACCTCGAAAGCGTGCTGGTCGGTCGAGACCGTGAGCGAACGCGGCTCCGTCGCGAGTACGAGGACACCGTCGCCGACCGTGGATGCCGGCTGGTCACCCTCCTCGGTCCCGCCGGGGTCGGCAAGTCGCGACTCGTCGCCGACTTCCTCGAGCACGCCGGTCCGGAGGCGGACGTCCTCCAGGGCCGCTGCCTCAACTACGGCGAGGGCATCACCTACTGGCCGCTCGTCGAGTTGCTGCTCGCGATCGGGGTCGAGCCGGACACGGTGCTCGGCAGCTCGGCCGCCGAGACGCAACTCGCGTTCCGTCGTCTCCTCGAGGAGCGCGCCACCGAGCGGCCGCAGATCGTCGTGTTCGACGACATCCACTGGGCCGAGCCGACGTTCCTCGAGCTCATCGAGCACATCGCCGACCTCTCGCGCGGAGCGCCGATCCTCCTTCTCTGCGTCGCACGCACCGAGCTGCTCGACGCGCAGCCCGGCTGGGGCGGCGGGAAGCTCAACGCGACGTCGCTCCTGCTCGAGCCGCTTGCCGCCGACGACTGCGACCGGCTGATCGACACGCTTGCGACGGACGCGATCGACGACGAGACGCGGCAGCGCATCATCGTCGCCTCGGAGGGCAACCCTCTCTTCGTCCACGAGATGCTCGCGATGGCGCGCGAGCACCAGGGCGACGGCGAGCTCGTCGTTCCGCCGACGATCCACGCGCTCCTCCAGGCCCGGCTGGATGCGCTTCCCGGGAACGAGCGCATCGTCATCGAGTGCGGCTCCGTGGAGGGGCAGGTGTTCCACCGAGGCTCGGTGGCCGAGCTCGCGCCACCCGTTCGCTCCGGAGTCGAAGCGCACCTGTCTGCGCTCGTCCGCCAGGAGCTCATCCGTCCCGATAGCACCGTCTTCACCGGGGACGAGGCCTTCCGCTTTCGCCACATCCTGATCCGCGATGCCGCGTACGAGTCGCTGCCGAAGGCGACTCGGGCACAACTGCACGAGCAGTTCGGAAACTGGCTCGCGGGCCACGAGCTCGTCGAGCGCGACGAGATCGTCGGCTACCACCTCGAGCAGGCGCACCGCTACCGCAGGGAGCTCGACCCCGACGCCGCCGAGCTGCCCGGCCTCGCCGAGCGCACAGCCGAGCATCTCGCCACGGCCGGACGCGGTGCCCTCGACCGCGGCGACGCCCGCGCGGCAGCCACGCTCCTCGAGCGGGCCATCGCTGTTCTCCCGCCGGACGACGAACGCGGGCTGACGCTCGCGCCGGAGCTTGCCGATGCGTACTTCGAGACGGCAGACAAGCGCGCTGTCGAGGTCATCACGGAAGCACGGTCGGCGGCTGATCCGATCACGAGAGCTCGCGCGGCCGTGAGGCTCGGCACCTTCGGCCAGGACGGGTCGAACGAGATCGCGAAGGAGCGACGTGTCGCGTTGCTCGAGGAGGCTCGCGCGGTGTTCGAGGCCGAAGGCGATGACGTCGGGCTCGCCGAGTGCTGGCGGGCCGAGGCCGAGGAGCGGTGGATCGCGTGCCGCGCCGAGGAGACGGCGGTGGCGTGCGAGCGTGCGCTGGTGCATCTCGAGCAGGCGGGAGCGGCGCACGGGTACATCGACCGAAGCATCCGTCACCGCCTGCTGCGGACGCTCGTCTTCAGCCCGATTCCGGTCGACGAGGCACTTGCACGCGTCCGCCAGCTCTCACGCGACGACGATGGCCCGCTGATACGCGCCGCGGAGCGCGGGGTCACCGGCACGCTGGTGTCGATGACAGGCGAGATCGACTACGGACTCGAGCTCGTCCACGGAGCCCAACAGGTCTTCAGAGACGCAGGACAGCCTGTCCAGGCGGGGGCACACGCCATCTCCGAGGCATCGATCGAGATCCGCGCGGGAGCGTGGCAGGACGCTGAGCACACCCTCCGGGAGAGCTTCGCCGACCTAGAGGCGCGCGGCGACTACACATACTCGTCCACCCTCGTCGCGATGCTCGCGATCGTCCTCGTCAGCAAGGGCGAAGGCGCGGCCGCGCGCGAGGCACTCGACCAGGCCCGCCGGATCACCGCGAGCGACGACGTCATCAACTACGTGTTCACGGGCTTCGCCGAAGGGCTGCTGCTCGCCCACGAGGGCCGGTTCCCGGAGGCCGAGGGCGTGGGGCGGGAGGCCGTCGAGCTGGCCGACCGCATCGACTTCTGCTTCGGGCGCCCGCTGGCGCACTCGTACTTCGCGGAGACGCTCGCACTCCTCGGCAAGTCGGAGGAAGCTGCCCGCCACGCGGCCACGGCACTCGGAATCCTGGCGGGCAAGGGCGACGTCACGCTTGCCGCGCGCGTGCGGGAGCGACTCACCGCAGTCGGCATCCAGGCCCCCGAGCAGGTGGCCTGACCCCCTCCCGTCGACCGCGGCGCGAACCGTAAAATGGAACGGCGCACGGAGCGATCGAGGAGGCGAGCATGAGCGAAGCGACGGAGAAGGCGATCCTTGCCGGCGGGTGCTTCTGGGGAATGGAGGATCTCTTCCGCAAGCAGCCCGGAGTCGTCTCGACCCGGGTTGGATACACGGGCGGCGAGATCGAGAACGCGACCTACCGCAACCACGGCACGCACGCCGAGGCGATCGAGCTCGTGTTCGATCCCGAGCAGACGTCGTACCGCGAGATCCTCGCGTTCTTCTTCCAGATCCACGACCCGACGACGCTGAATCGCCAGGGCAACGACGTCGGCACGAGCTATCGCTCGGCGATCTTCTACGCCGACGAAGACCAGCGGCGCATCGCCGAGGAGACGATCGCCGAGGTCGACGCGTCGGGGCTCTGGCCCGGGAAGGTGGTCACGGAGGTGGCGCCGGCCGGGCCGTTCTGGGAGGCCGAGCCCGAGCACCAGGACTACCTCGAGCGCTACCCGAACGGCTACACCTGCCACTTCGTGCGGCCGAACTGGGCGCTCCCGAGCGGCGCACGCGCAGCCGCCGGGTAGCCGAGCTCAGCGTTCGACGGTTGCAGATCGGCGCAGGAGGGTGCCGTCGGCGGCGAGCGCCTCGACGGCGAAGGCCGATGCCCCGGAGACCACCGTCGTGCGCGTCTCGAAGCCGTGCCTGGCGACGGTCGCGACCGTGGCGAGGTGCTCCCCGTCAGATCCGGCGACGATGCGCCAGCGCCTGACCTCGGTGGCGCCGTTCCAGCTCACGTAGACCGTCGTTTGATCACCGTCGGACCGCAATGTCACCGTGGGCCGCGTGGTGGGCCGCCCTGTCCACGGGAAGCGGAACGCCCGATACGAGTCGACGCGGCCGACGCCGAAGCGCAGGTCGAAGAGCATGGCGCCGGACCGGTTGAACTCGGTCGCATACGGCTTCGAGCCCCAGCCGACGAAGACGTGGCCATTCGGCAGAAGCTGGGCGTTGCCCTGGCTGGTCGAGAGCAGCGGCGGCGAGTGGACGTAGCTGCGCGCGAGTGTCGCTATGCGCCGCCGACCGTCGAGCCGGAGCACGAGCACCTTCGACCTCTGCTTGCCCGGATCCGAGGCGGCGTTGTCGAACAGCATGATCGTCCCGTCCGGCTGCCTTCGGGCGTCGTGCTGCCAGGCGAAACGCGTCCCCCGCCCGAGCGTGAAGTCGCCCTGCTTGCCGCCGAGCCGCCAGATGATCCGGCCGTCGCGCTTGCGGATCTCGTACACGGCGTGCGTGTGCCGCGCGGAGACGAGCAGGCGGTCCGGCCCGTCCGGGTCGATCGAGTTGACGTGGAAGTAGTCCCACGGGCTCGCGTCCTTCGGTAGCGCCTCGTACGACTCGGCGGGGTCGACGTGGTCGGCGCTGTGCCACTCGAACAGCACCCGGCCGGTCGCGATGTCGAGCTCCTGGACGACTCCCTCGTCGAGCTTTCCGTGCTTCGCTCCGCCCCATGGGCGGAGGTCGTACGGGATCTCGCGGTAGACGGTGATCAGCGCCGTGTTCGCGGGCGTGATCAGGAACTCGTGGATGTCGCCATGGAGGCCGTTGCCCGCCTGGACGGTCGCGATCTGCCGATAGTGGTCGTCCATGATCACGTAGTGGCCGTCGCCGATGCCCTTGTCGGACTGGCCCTGCCACCAGGTGAGAACCGGTTTGCCGCGGTACGTCTGCACGCGGAAGTCGGTGACGCCGTGCGTGGAGAGCGGGTCGAACCAGACGACCTGCCCGCGGTCGTCGAGGATCAGCGGCCCGGCCTGATCGACGTCCTTCTTCGGCGCGAGGAACACGTACCCCGGCGCGGTGCCGTGGGCGGGTGTGCGCACCGACACGGCCACCGGCCGCAGGTCGGGACGCGAGACGAAATGCTGCGACGGTGGCGACGGTGCGGTACCGGAGTCGGAGCCCGCGCAGCCCGCGAGCAGTCCCGCGGCAGCGAGGAGCAGAAGAAGGCCTGGCGCAACTCTTCGCCGGACCGTAGGTCCGTTTGACCGCCGCGTACAGCGCATGCGACACGATCACTAGCAGCGCGGGCGGTGGGCGCAAGTTGCAAGCTGCAACTTGCGCCCACGGGTCGCGCGTCGTTCTCAGCGCGTGAGGCTGCCGCCCTTGATCTTCGCGAGCTGCTGCGCCCAGGAAGTCGCCGACTTGAGATTGTCCTTCGTCAGCAGCTTCGGCCGCATCACGACGACGAGCGGGAGCTTCCCGCCCTGCTTCGTGAGGATGTTGTACGCGCCCGCTGCGGCCTGCGCGCCCTGGTTGACCGCGTCGACCTGGATGATCGCCGCGACGTGGCCGTCGTCGAGCGCCGAGGTCCCCAGGCTCGAGCCGTTGATGCCGATGATCTTGATGTCGTTGCGTCCCGCGCTGCGTGCCGCCGTGTACGAGCCCACGGCGCTCTCGTCGTTGTAGGCGAGCACCCCGTCGATGTCGGAGTACTTCCCGAGGAGGCCGCTCATCGCCTGGCGTCCGCCGGGGATGTCGTCGGTCGGGTTGTCCTGCTCACCGATGACCTGGAGGCCGAACTTCTTCGCCCAGAACCGGTAGCGCTGTGCGAGGTACTTGATCGCGGGCACCGGCGCTCCGATCCCGACGATCACGACCTTGCCGCGCGGTGCGACCCTCGCCATCTCGGCGACCGAGAGGTACGCCTCCGCATCCCGGCCCTCCCAGATCTGCGCGTCGTAGCCCGGCGCCTTGGCGCTCTTCGTGAACGTGACGTTGAAGCCGATCACCGCCACGCCCTGCCGCTTCGCCTTTGCGAGCGACGCACGCAGCGCATTCGGCGCGAGCGGGTAGAGGGCGATCGCGTTCGCACCCCTGGCGAGCAGCTGGTTGAAGTTGCTCACCTGCTTGTCGATCGAGAGACCGTCGTCGAGGCCGATGTACTTCATGCCGAGCGCGCTGGCCTGGGCCTGGACGCCCTTGCAGAAGGTGGTGGTGGTCTCGTTTCCCGGCCCGACCGGGTTCTGGCACCCGATCGTGTAGGTCTTGCCCGTGACCTTCTTCGGGATCGGGAAGCTCGACCGGTACTGCTTCTCGAACCCGGGGTACGGCTTGACCGCTGTGGTCGCCGCCGTCGAGCCGGGAGCCCCCACCGCCGGCGCCGTGAGCGCTGCCACTGCCGCGATGAGCAGACCCGCCGTCAGCACGATGCCGACGATCCTGCGACCGGCTGCCGTCATTCGTCCCACGCTCCTCTCAGGTCGAACAAACACTGTCGAGCCGTCGTGTGACACGACAGACTGACATGACACGATAGTCCAGTTCGGACGCTCGCGCTCGTCACGCAGGATCACGCGCCGGCGTTCGAGCGCCCGAGCAGCCGACGGAGATCGCCCGGGCGCCTTCCGCGCTGAAGCTGTTGTCCCAGCACCGCGAGGATCACGATCGCGCCCGAGATGACCTGTTGCCACGCGGACTGGATGCCCGCGAGCGCGAGGCCGTTCTGGAGGACACCGAGGAACAGCACGCCGATCACGGTGCCGCCGACCCCGCCCACTCCTCCTCCGAGCACAGTGCCGCCCAGCAGGACCGCGGCGGTCGCATCGAAGATCACGTTCGCGGAGCCGACCGGGCTCGCGGCACTGATGAACGCGACCTGGAGCACACCGGCAAGCGCGGCCATCGCCCCCGCGATCGCGTACGCGAGCATCAGCGTGCGCGGGACGTGGACCCCGGCGAGGCGTGCCGCGGTCGCATTGCCGCCGGTCGCGTAGATGTCGCGTCCGAAGTACGTCATCCGCAGCGCGAACAACGCGACGATCAGCGTCCCGATCATGATCCAGACCGTGATCGGGACGCCGAGCGCGTTGTCGAAGCCGATCGAGTCGAGCAGCGACGAGGTGATCGAGGTCGTCTGCCCGTTCGGAGACGAGATACGTGATGCCCTGGTAGAGGGAGAGCGTGCCGATCGTGACGACGAGGAACGGCATCCCCACCCGTCCGATCAGGAATCCGTTGACGAGACCTCCGATCGCCGCGCCGGCGGCCACGGTCAGGACACGGCGCCGAGCGCCGGAACCCCGAGGTGCAGGTAGAAGCCGACGAAGATGAAGCCCGAGAGCGCGAGCATCGAGCCGAGCGAGAGGTCGAACCCACCGGTCAGCATCACGACGGTCAACCCCAGGGAGATCATCCAGAGGATCGCGATGCCGGTCAGCATCACGCGGATGTTTGCGACCGTCAGGAACCGCGGCTCGCGGACCGAGAACACGATCACGAGGCACAGCAGGACGAGCAGCACCCCGACGTACTGGTTGCTCGCCGACCAGCCCGCGAGCCGACCCAGGCGACTCGGCGCGCGCGTGGAGGCGGTGTCTGCGTCGCTCGCGGTGGTCACGACACCCCCATCGAGTAATGGGCGAGGTTCGCTTCGGTCGCGTGCGCGCGATCGAGCGACGCGACGATCCGGCCGCGAGCCATCACGAGGATCCGGTCGCACAGGAGCAGGAGCTCCTCCGTCTCGGACGAGCTGACGAGGATCCCGACACCCTGCTCACGCGCGTCCGCGAGCAGTCGGTAGATCTCGCGCTTCGCACCGACGTCGACGCCGCGCGTCGGCTCGTCCATCAGCAGGACCCCAGGCGAGCCACGCATCCATTTCGCGATGACGACCTTCTGCTGATTGCCGCCGCTGAGCGTTCTGCACGCAGCCTCGGTCGACGGGGCGACGATCCCGAACGTCGCCGCCAGCGCTGCGCGCCTCGGCACGTTCGCGGGAGCGGGACGGGACGCGGAGACGCATTCTCCGGCTCGTCGTCGCCATCATCAGGTTCTCCGTGACGCTCATGCTCAGGACGAGGCCCTGGTTCTTGCGATCGCCGGGGACGTATGCGAGCCCGTGCTCGATCGCGTGAGCGACGTGGCCGTGGCGGAGCTCGGCTCCTCCGACCTCGACTCGCCCCGCGCTCGGACGGCGCATGCCGAAGATCGCCTCGAGCAGCTCGGTCCGGCCCGAGCCGGTGAGCCCCGCGATGCCGACCGCCTCTCCCGCCGCCACGGTCAGCGTCGCGTCGTGCACGCGGCCCGGCACCGACAGCTCGCTGCACGCGGAGCGCGGGCTCGCTCTCCTCGGCCGCGGCGCCGTGGCCGGTCGCCGGGGCCGGGATCGCGCCGACCATACGCTCGATGATGCGGTCGGGATCGTACGACCCGATCTCTCCCACCTCGACCGTGCGCCCGTCGCGGAGGATCGTGACGCGGTCGGCGAGCGCGAACAGCTCGCTCATCCGGTGGGAGACGAAGATCGTGGTCAGTCCGCGCGCCTTGAGCGAGCGGACGAGGCCGAAGAGCGACTCGACCTCCGCCTCGGTGAGGGAGCTGGTGGGCTCGTCGAGCAGCAGGAGGCGCGCGTTCATCGAGATCGCACGCGCGATCTCGACGAGCTGCCGCTGGTCGGGCGGCAGGTCCGAGACCATGTCGTCGACCGAGAACTCCGCCCCGAGCAGCTTCTGGATCTCGGCCGCGCGACGGCGGCTCGCGCGCCAGTCGATCCCGAACCAGCGACGCACCTTGCGCGGGCCGAGCAGGATGTTCTCCGCGACCGAGAGGTCGGGGACGAGCGTCGTCTCCTGGGTGACGGTCGCGATGCCGGACGCGAGCGCGCGCGACGGGTCTCGGAACCTGACCGGCTCGCCGTCGAGCACGATCGTCCCGGCGTCGGGCGCGACCTGACCCGACAGGATGTTGAGCAGCGTCGACTTCCCCGAGCCGTTTGCGCCCACGAGGCTGTGCACCTCGCCCCGGCGGACCGCGAGGTCGGCGCCACGGAGCGCATGGACGCCGCCGAAGCGCTTGTGGATCCCGGTGACGCTGAGGAGTGCCTCGTCGGTCGCCACAGCGGGTCAGCTGCGTCCGGACGCCTCGCGCGCGAACGCGGCGTAGAAGCAGCGCGCGCCGAAGTCGATCCACTCCGGCTGCGCCCAATCGGGATGGAGCTCCCGGAACGACCGGTCGAGCTCGGCCGCGACCTCGTCCTCCGAGCGACCGGCGCCCGCGAGCCGCTCGGTCTCGTCGCGCAGCTGCTCGATGTACTCCCGCGCGGTCGCGATCACCTCGACCCCGCCGACGTCGCCGTGGCCGGGGACGACGACATCCGGCTCGAGCCGCTCGAGCTCGCGCAAGACCTCGATCCAGCGGTGGCCGTCGACGTCGACGTCGTCCGGTGGGAACCACGGGAAGATCGCGAAGCAGCGCTCCTCGACGAGGTCGCCGGCGAACAGCACGCGCTGCTCGGGGAGGAAGACCGTCTGGTCGCCGAGCGTATGTGCCTGCCCCCACGGCCGAAGCTCGGCGCGGCGCCCTCCGAGGTCGAGCTCGGCCGCGCCGTCGTACACGACGTCGGGCTCGACGAGCTCGACGCCTTCGAGCTCCGCAGCCACCGTGTCGCCGAAGGTCTTGAAGAGCTCGAGATAGCCGGCGCCCTTCTGGCGCAGCTCTTCGAGCTGGGCTCGGTTGTAGAAGGTCACGGCTGCCGTCGGCGAACGCCTGCGCCCCGTAGCCGTGCTCGGGGTGGAAGTGCGTCAGAGTGAGAAACAGCCGCCGGCCGGAGGCGAGCCGCTCTGCGTGCCCCCGCACCGTCTCGCCGTTTCGCGGCCCCATGCCTGTGTCGACGACGAGGACGGCCCGGTCCCCCAGCACGATTCCGACGTTCGGGACGAGCGGCACGCGGCCGTCCGGGATCACGAAGACGCCGTCCGCGACCTCCGTCGGCTCGTTCTCGATGACAGGGGGCGGCGGCAGCTCGGTCGCCATGACATGTCAGCCTATGTGATAGTCGAGAGCGATGGACGATCGACGGGAGCGCGGCGTCGCCGCCTACGCGAGCCAGCTCGGCCTCCGGCGAGGACGAGGTCGAGGCCTGGTTTGCCGAACGAATGGGTGAGCGCTTCGGGCGGAGGCGATCAACGCCGCCGCCGGAGCGTGGGTCGACGACTGCCTGAGCCTTGCGCGACCGAAGCCTCTTGGTCGTCGCCGCGTTGGTGGCGCAGGGCGCGGTCGACGAACGGCTGCGGGGCCATGTGCGCTGGGCGATCGAGCATGGGTCGAGCCGGGAGGAGCTCGAGGCACTCGTGACGCTGCTCGCGGTCTACGTCGGCTTCCCGCGGGCTTCGGTCGCGATGGAGATCGTGCGCGAGGAGCTTGCGCAGCTCGAAGTCGGGCTAGACCTCGGGCTTGACGATCACCTTGCCGGTGACGCGTCCCTCGTCCAGCAGGACATGGGCCTCCCCGAGCTGCTCGAGGGGCAGCACGGCCCCGATCAGCGGCGAGAAACGGCCCGCGCTCAGGTGCCGCGCGGCGTCGATCGTGTCGGCCATCGTGCCCAGCCGCGAGCCGAGGATGCGCAGCTGCTTCACGAACATGTAGGTGACGTTCACCCGCGCGTCGTCCCCGCTCGTCGCGCCGGCGAAGACGATCGTCCCGCCGTGCGCCGCCATCCCGATCGACCGCTCCCAGGTCGCCTGCCCGACGTGCTCGAAGACGATCGTCGGGCCGACGCCATCCGTCAGCTCGAGCACTCGGTCGACGAGATCGGGTGAATGGTGGTCGAGCACCTCGTCCGCCACACCGTCCCGAAGCACTTCCCGCTTCTCGTCCGTGCCTGCGCTCGTGAGGACGCGAGCGCCGTGGAGCTTGGCGATCTCGATCCCGGCGCCGCCGAGCCCGCTCGTGCCCGCCCAGACGAACACCGTGTCGGCGGCGCCGATGCCTGCCTTGCCCACGAGCATCTGCCAGGCGGTGATGTACGCGTTCGGGAATGCGGCGACGTGCTCGTCCGGCACCGACGGGTCGACCCTCACCGCGAACTGCGCGGGCACGAGGAAGAGCTCCGCGTACGTGCCGTGGTAGACGTCGAAGTCGGGGCACAGCTGGAACTCGCCGCGCAGGCAGTAGCGGCAGACACCGCACTGCATGTACGGGTTCGCCGTGACGCGGTCGCCCGGCCGAAAGCCCTCGACGCCCGAGCCGACCTCGACGACGTCGCCGCAGACGTCGATGCCCAGTACGGCAGGGAGGTCGACGTGGTACGCGGGGTGCGGATGGCCCCGGCGGATCCAGACGTCGCGGTGGTTGACGGACGTCGCGCGCAGCCTGACGAGCAGGTCACCCGGGCCGGGTTCGGGCTCGGGGATCTCGTCGACCTGGAGCACCTCCGGCCCGCCGTGGGCATGGATGCGGACGGCACGCATGAGCTCGAAGGTCTACCACCGTTCCCTGGTAGACCACCGAGGGTGAAGATCGCGATCGTCGGCGGTGGCATCGGAGGCGTCACGGCGGCACTCGCGCTCGTCCGCAAGGGCATCCAGGTCGAGGTGCTCGAGCAGGCGGCGACGATCGAGCCGGTCGGAGCGTCGCTCCAGCTCGGCCCGAACGCAATGCGCCTGCTCGCCGACCTGGGTCTGCTTCCATCGCTTCGGACGGTCGGCGTCCGGCCTGACGCAGTCGATTTCGTGCGCTGGGACGACGGATCGCTCCTCCTGCACACGGAGCTCGGCGAGGCCGCCGAGCGCCATTTCGGTGCGCCGCAGCTCGACTTCTTTCGTCCCGACCTGCACCGCGTGCTCGTCGATGCGCTCCCTCCGGGCGTCGTTGCGGCTCGGGGTGAGGATCGAGCGGGTGGAGCAGGACGACGCAGGCGTGATGCTGGTCGCGAGCGGCGGTGACGAGATCCGTGCAGACGCCGCCGTCGCGGCGGACGGGATCAACTCGCGTCTGCGGCAGCAGCTCTGGGGAGAGGATGATCCCGTCTTCTCGAACACCGTCGTCTATCGAGGGGTGGTCCCGAGAGAGGCGGTCGAGCATCTCCACCCCGACGGGTTGAACGTCTACTGGCTCGGCCCCTCCCGCCATGGGGTCTCGTACTGGATCGGCGGCGGGCGGTTGCTGGCGATGAACTGCGCGGTCCAGGACGCCGAGTGGTCGCAGGAGTCGTGGACCCTCGAGACGAAGCCGGCAGAGGCAGCGGACGCGTTCGCGGGATGGGACCCGCGCCTCGTCGCGCGCATTCGCCTCGTCACCACGACGCTCCGCGGAGCGGTCTTCGTCCGAACGGGGCTCGAGCACTGGTCGTTCGGCCGGATGACGCTGCTCGGCGACGCCGCGCACGCGATGGAGCCCTTCCAGGCGCAGGGGGCCGCGCAGGCGGTCGAGGACGCCTACGTCCTCGCCGCGTGCGTCTCTGCGCACGACGATCCGGTCGACGCCTTCGGGGTGTACGAGCGGATTCGGATGGCGCGCGCAGAGGAGCTGCAGGAGTCGTCCGCGGCCGCCGCGGACGTCTTCTATCTCCCGGACGGCGAGGAGCAGCGCGCCCGCGACGCGCGCTACGCGACCTTGCTCGCGGACCTTCCCTTCGGCACCCGCCAACCGATCTGGGAGTACGACGTGCGCGACGCGCTCGCCGGCGCCGGCGTCGTCTGAGCTCTCAGCCGCGCCCCACGCCGGGGTCGCTGGTCAGCCGCTGGGCGAGGGCGACCGGGATCACGCTGACGAGGATCACGACGAGCGCGATCGCGTTCACGACCGGCAGGTTCTGGCCCTGCCGGATGAAGCCGAAGATGAGGAGCGGCAGCGTGTTCTGCGCGCCCGCGGTGAAGTACGTGACCACGATCTCGTCCCAGGAGAGCGCGAACGCGAGCAGGCCGCCTGCGACGATCGCCGTCCGCACGACGGGCAACGTCACGTAACGGAAGGTCTGGAAGCCCGTCGCGCCCAGGTCGGCGGATGCCTCGAAAAACGAGCCCGAGGTGCGTCGCAGCCGCGCGAGCACGTTGTTGTAGACGACGACCACGCAGAAGGTCGCGTGGCCGATCACGATCGTCCACAGCGAGAAGCTCACGCCCCACAGCACGAAGAACGAGTTGAGCGCGAGCCCGGTGATGATCCCGGGGAGCGCGATCGGCAGCACGAAGATGAACGAGATCGCGTCGCGGCCGAAGAAGCGCGAGCGCGCCAGGCCGAAGGCGGCAAGCGACCCGAGCGCGAGCGCGACGACGGTCGCGAAGAGCCCGGCGCGAAACGAGAGCCAGAGCGCGTCCCGCACCTCCTGGTCGTTCCACGCCTCGTGGAACCACTTCGTCGTGAAGCCCGGGATCGGCCAGCTCTGGATGTTCGAGGAGTTGAACGCGTAGAGCGCCATGATCCCGATCGGGATCCAGAGGAACAGGAAGATCAGCGTCGCCCACGCCCAGAGCCCGACCCGTGTGGCGCGCGTCTCCATCAGACCCTCAGAGGCTCTCGAATGCCCCGAGGCGCTTCATCAGGGCGAGGTAGACGGCCATGATCGCGAGCGGGATCGTCGCGAACGCGGCCGCGAACGGCAGGTTGTTCGCGAGCCCGAGGTTCTCGAAGACGACCGTGCCGATCAGCGACGAGCCCGGCCCGCCGACGAGCGACGGCGCGATGTAGTCGCCGAGCGTCAGCGAGAAGGTGAAGATCGAGCCGGCGGCGAGGCCGGGCACCGCGAGCGGGAGGATCACCCGTCGGAGCGTCGTCCAGCCCTTCGCGCCGAGGTCGGCCGAGGCCTCGACGTACGAGTACGGCACCCGCTCGAGGGCGGCGTAGACCGGCAGCACCATGAACGGGAACCAGATGTAGGTGAAGACGAGCCACATCGCCCAGTTCGTGTAGGCGATGTTCTGGTCGGGCAGCCCGAGCTTGTTCAACCACCAGTTGAGCGCCCCGTCGGGGTTGAGGATCAGCCGCCAGGAGTACACGCGGACGAGGTAGCTGACCCACAGGGGCAGGACGGTCGCGACGAGGAGCGCGATCCGAAGCCGCCGCGACGCGATCCGCGCGAGGAAGTACGCGTACGGGAACGCGAGCAGCATGCAGGTGACGGTGACCGCCGCCGCGATGAAGACCGTGCGCCGGATGATCGTGGGGTACGGGTCGTTCGCAATCTCCGCGAAGTTGTCGAGGGTCCACGAGTGGATCACCTTCCCGGTGAACGAGTCCGACGTCCAGAAGCTCTGGATCAGGAGGGCGACGAGCGCCGCGACGTAGACGAGAAGGAACGCCGCAACCGGTGCCGAGACCTGTCCGAGCGTGACGAGCCGCGGGCGGCGCCAGGTGAAGCGCGCGACGGCACGGAGGGCTCCCGTTCCGGGGGAGCCCTCGGTGCCTACTGCCGGGTCGACCGCCACTCAGATCAGGTAGGTGTCCGGGCGACCGTCAACCCTTGATCTTCGTCCACGCGTCCGTCCACGCCCGGAGGTCCATGCAGTTCTTCTGGCCGTTGCCGCAGTCCGTGATCGGCGTCTTCCAGAACTTGATCGAGCGGTAGTAGCTCTCGGTCTTGTTGCCCGAGTACTGCGCGCACGACCCCTTCGACAGCGAGTCCATGACCTTGCAGGCTTTCTTGTTGACGGGTGTCTCGCCGAAGTAGATCGCCTGCTGCGCCTGCGGCTTCGGTGTGGAGATGTACTGCATCCACTTGTAGGCGCAGTTGGGGTGCTTCGCCTTGGACGAGAGCATCCACGTGTCGAGCCAGCCCGTCACGCCCTCCTTCGGGATCACCCCGACCACGGGAACCTTGGCCGCGCGGAGCGTGTTGACCTGGTAAGGCCACGACGCGCCGATCGTCGACCCGCCGTTCTTGAACAGGTCGATCTGGTCGGACGCGAGCGCCCAGTACTTCTTCACCAGCGGTCGCTGCTGCTCGAGGAGTTGGACCGCGGCGTCGAGCTGCGCCTTGGTCAGCTCGTACGGGTCCTTGATCCCGAGCGACGGCTTGGTCTTCGAGAGGTACAGCGCCGCGTCGGCGATCTGGATCGGGTTGTCCGGGATCGTGATCTTGCCCTTGTTCTTCGGGTCATAGATCGCGCCCCACGTCGTCGGCGGCTTCTTGAAGGCCTTCTTGTTGACCATCAGGACGTTCGGGCCGAACTGCAAGGAGACGCCATAGTGCTTGCCGCCGACGGTGTTGTTCGGCGGCGACTGGAACGCCTTGAAGAAGTCCTTCGAGGCTGGGATCAGCTTCATGTTCACCTCCTGCACCGCCCCCGCGTAGATCAGCCGCAGGCTCGCGTCGCCCGACGCCGAGACCATGTCGTACTGACCGCCGCCGCCCGACGTCATCAGGTTGAACATGTCGTTGGAGCTGCCCGCGTACTTCGTGGTCACGTTGCACCCGGTTGCCTTCTCGAACGGCGCCACCCACTGCTTCTCGGTGTAGCCCTCCCACGCGACGAGCGTGAGCTTCCCCTCGCCCTTGCCCACGGACGTCGGCAGCGCGTCCGACTTCGTCACAGCCCGCAGCCGGGACGGCGAGCGCCGCGACGCCGGCCGCGACCAGCATGTGCACGAGACGTACTCGCTTCACGTTTCCTCCTTGACGACGAATTCCACGTCAGGGCTCCAGCGGAGCCGGACGCGCCGACCTTCCATCTCGTGGACGTCGCTGGACGACGTCTCGAGGTTCTGCTCGAGGACGGTGAGCTCCCCGCCGCGGTCGAGCGCCACGACGAGCTTCGTGAACGGGCCGACGTAGACCGCGGCCCTGATCTGCCCGGGCTCGCCCTCCGGCCCGTCGCCGGGGAGAACCCGAATCTTCTCCGGGCGGACGGTGAACGTGCGCCCGTCCCGGTCGATGATGTTCGAGGTGCCGATGAAGCCCGCGACGAACGCGGTCGCAGGGTGCTCGTACATCACGGCAGGCGTGTCGACCTGCTCGATCCGGCCATCGTTGAAGACCGCGATCCGGTCGCTCATCGTGAGCGCCTCTTCCTGGTCGTGGGTGACGTAGACGAAGGTCATCCCGAGCTGCTGCTGAATCGACTTCAGCTCGATCTGGAGCTCCTGCCGGAGCTTCAGGTCGAGAGCGCCGAGCGGCTCGTCGAGGAGCAGCGCCCGCGGCGTGTTGACGATCGCCCTCGCCAGCGCGACGCGCTGGCGCTGGCCGCCCGAGAGCTGCCCGGGCTTGCGGTCGCCGTACCCTTCGAGCCGCACCACGCGGAGCGCCTCGGTCGCCTTCGTCCGCCGTTCCGCCTTCGCCACGCGCTTCACCTTGAGCCCGTACTCCACGTTCTGCTGCACGCTCATGTGCGGGAACAGCGCGTAGTCCTGGAACACCGTGTTGACATCGCGATCGAAGGGCGGCAAGCGGGACACGTCTCGGCCGCCAAGCTCGACGGTCCCGCCGTCCGGCCGCTCGAACCCGGCGATCATCCGCAGCGTCGTGGTCTTCCCCGACCCCGACGGCCCGAGCAGCGTGAAGAACTCGCCGCGCCCCACGTCCAGGTCGACCCCGTCGACCGCCGCGACGTCGCCGTAGTGCTTCCGCAGGCTCCGCAGCCGTATGTCCGGAGCGTCGATCACCCGCCGACGCCGGCCGCGAGCGCCTGGTCGAGCAGGTCGAGCCCTTCGTCGAGCTCCTCCTCGCCGATCGTGAGCGGCGGCAGGAGCCGGATGACGTTGCCGTACAACCCGCACGAGAGGAGCAACAGCCCGCGCTCGAACGCCGCGTCGACCGTTGCCTTCGCACGCTCGGGCGTCCGCTCCTCGAGCTCGAGCGCGAGCATCGGCCCGAGCCCGCGCACCTCTCCGATCGTGGCGTGACGCCCGGCGAGCTCGTCGAGCCTCGCCCGCAGGACCTCTCCGAGCCTCACCGCCCGCTCGAGGAACTCCGGCTCGCGCAGTGCCTCCAGCACGGCAACCGCGGCCGCGCACGAGAGCGGGTTGCCGCCGAACGTGCCGCCGAGCCCGCCGGGTGGCACCGCGTCCATCAGCTCGGCGCGACCCGTGACGCCCGCGAGCGGCAGGCCCCCGCCGATCGACTTGCCCGAGACGAGCAGGTCGGGCTCGACGCCGTCGTAGTGCTCGATCGCCCAGACCTTGCCCGTGCGACCCGCGCCCGACTGCACCTCGTCGTCGAGGTACAGGATCCCGTGCTCCCGGCAGACCTCGGCGAGCCGTGCGGGGAAGTCGGGGGGCATCGGTACGAAGCCGCCCTCGCCCTGGACGGGCTCGAGCACGACGCACGCGACGGTCTTCGGGTCGACGTCGGACTTGAAGAGCTTCGCCAGGCCGTCGAGCGCGTCCTGGGTCGTGATCCCGTGGTACGGGTACGGCGCGGGCGCGCGATAGATCTCGGGCGCGAAGGGCCCGAAGCCCGCCTTGTAGGGGACGACCTTGCTCGTCATCGTCATCGTCAGCAGGGTCCGACCGTGGAACGCCTGGTCGAACACGACCACCGCCGGCCGGCCGGTCGCCGTCCGCGCGATCTTCACGGCGTTCTCGACGGCTTCCGCTCCGGAGTTGACGAGGATCGAGCGCTGCTGGGCACCGGCGCAGGGCGACAGCTCCGCGAGCAGGCGGCACGTCTCGACGTACGACTCGTAGACGCCGACCATGAAGCACTGGTGGAGAAAGAGGTCCGCCTGCCGGTGGATCGCGTCGACCACGGGTCCGAAGCGATGGCCCGTGTTCTGGCAGGCGATCCCACCTGCGAAGTCGACGAAGACCCGGCCCTCCGGGTCGGTGACGCGCGCGCCTTCGGCGGACGAGACGACGAGCCGGGGCGTCGAGACGCCCGCGGAGACGTACTGTGCGCGCCGCGCGAGAATCTCGGACGTGCTCTGCTGCTGCTCGATCGAAGTCATGCGCGCGAGTATGACGGAGCAAACGCGCAATGTGGAGGGCTGTTTGCCTCGCAATGCGCAGCGAAGCAGTTGCGACGGCCGAAGCCGACGCCTTCAAGGATGTACCCGCCGCAGGCGGGGATCCGAGCGCGGGATTCCGCTTCTGCGGAATCCCGCTTGCGAACAAGGGCGGTGCGGTTTCCCACACCTCGCAGGACGTACACCTCTCGTACGATTGCGCTGTGGAGACACGCACGACCGTCCTGATCGTCGACGATCACCCGAGCTTTCGCGCCTGCGCACGGGCAATCCTCGAAGCGGACGGATTCGCGGTGATCGGCGAGGCAGAGGACGGGCAAGGGGCCCTCTCCGCCATCGACACCCTCACTCCGGACGTCGTCCTGCTCGACGTCCAGCTCCCCGACATGGACGGCTTCGCGGTGCTCCAGCGCCTCGGCACGGGCGCCCCACCCGTCGTCCTGATCTCGAGCCGCGACGCGTGTGACTACGACGGGATGATCCGCGGCAGCGGCGCGCGCGGGTTCATCTCGAAGGCGGAGCTGTCGGGCTCCGCCATCCGCTCGCTCCTGCGGTGAGCCGCGGCCGGCTCGTCGCCGCCGTCATCCTCGGCGCGCTGCTCTACGCCGGCGCGATCTTGCTCGTCGCGATCTCCGACCTCGAGAACCCGAGACTCGCGATCGTCATCGCGATGCTCGCGGGCCTCAGCTTCTCGATTGCGGGCGCGTTCGCCGCGGCCACGCGGCCCGAGAACCGCACGGGGGCGCAGATGCTCGCCGTCGGGCTCCTCTGGTCGCTCGGCGCGCTCCAGGTGACGAGCGGATCGCTCCCGTTCACGATCGGCTACCTCTTGAGCGGGCTGGCGTTCGTGGCCTTCGCACGCCTGATCCTCGCCTACCCGACCGGTCGCCTCCATCCGGGTGACCGCTGGCTCGTGTGGGGCGTGCTCGTCGTCGTCGTCCTTGGCCCGCTCCTGGTGACGCTCTTCGACCCGACCCCGATCCCCACGTGCGACAGCTGCCCCAAGAGCGCGTTCCTCGTCCGCGACAGCCCGTCGCTCGCTCGCGCCGCCGGAGTGGTGTTGGCGCTCGGCGCGGCCGCGATCGGAGCGGCAGTCATCGTCCGGCTCGTACGCCGCTACCGCCAGGCGACGCCGCCGCTTCGGCGAGTCCTCGGTCCCGTCTACCTCTTCACGCTCGTCTCGTTGCTGGCGCTCGTCGCGAGCGGCCTGATCGCCACCGTGAGCGCCTCGGTCGGGTTCGTCGTCGAGCTCGCTGCGCTCGCCTCGCTCGCGCTGATGCCCGTCGCGTTCGTCGTGGGCATCCTCCGCGTGCGCCTCGCGCGCGCGGGCATCGCGGATCTCGCGATCGCGATCGGCAACGGCACGCCCCTTCGCGATGCGCTCGCGGAGGCGCTGGGCGATCCGTCGCTCCAGCTGGCCTACTGGTCGCCCGAGCGCGAACGCTGGGTCGACGAGGAGGGCATGACGCTGAGCGACCCCATCGCGAAGGACGCGCACGCGGCGACGTTCGTCGAGCAGGGCGGCAGGCGCGTCGCCGCGCTGATCCACGACCGGACGCTCACAGAGCAGCGAGAGCTCGTGGACGCCGTGGCGGCCACCGTGTCGATTGCGTTCGAGAAGGAGCGGCTCCAGGCGGAGGTGCGAGCCCAGTACCGCTTCCTCGAGACGATCATCAACACGGTCCCGAGCCTCCTCTCCGTGGTCGACACGCAGGGGCGCTTCCGCAACTTCAACCGCGCAGTCGAGATCGCGAGCGGGCTCGACGACCGCGAGCGGATCGACCGGGCGTACTTCTGGGACGTGTTCATCTCGCCCCAGGAGCGCGAGGCCATGATCGAGCGCTTCCACCAGGCCGCGCCCGACTTCGCCGAGGCGGAGTACGAGAACAGCTTCATCGACGCAACGGGGCAGGAGCGCGTCATCGCCTGGCGGACCGCGCCCCTCGTCGACGAGAGGGGCACCGTCGTCCGTATCGTCGCCGGCGGGATCGACATCACCGATCGGAAGCGGCGCGAGGTCGACCTCCAACGGCAGCGCGACTTCGCGAACACGGTCGCGGACACGATCCCGAGCTTCATCGTGGTCACCGACCGCGAGGGACGCATCGTGTCGAACGGCGCCAATCGCGCGTTCTGCGACGCATTCGGCAGAAGGATCGACGAGCTGGCCGGCGTGTCGATCCTCGACCTGGTCGACCCGGTCGACGAGCTCCCGGCGCGCATCGCGATCGCCGGGGCGGCCAGCGGCGTCGCGCAGGCCGAGCGAGAGACGGCGTGGATCGGTCGCGACGCCCGGCGGCTCACGATCGCCTGGACTGCCACGCCGATCCTCGACCAGCGCGGCGCGGCGCGCGTCCTCGTGTCCGGCATGGACGTGAGCGAGCGGAAGCGGCAGGAAGAGGAGGTCCGGGCCTCCCGGAGCCGGATCGTCGCCGCCACGGACGCGGCGCGCCGCCGCCTCGAGCGGAACCTCCACGACGGCGCGCAGCAGCGGCTCGCGGCGCTGTCCCTGTCGCTCCGGCTCGCCGAATCGCGGCTGGCGAGCGATCCCGGCGAGGCCGCGGAGCTGCTGAAGACCGCCCGGGACCAGCTCGCGCGGGCGCTCGACGAGCTCCGCGAGCTCGCGCGCGGCCTCCACCCCAACGTCCTCACCGACCGCGGTCTCGGGCCCGCGCTCGAGTCGCTCGTCCTGCGGTCGCCGTTCCCCGTGGACGTGGAGGTGCCGGACGAGCGGCTGGCGCCGGCGATCGAGGCGGCCGCGTACTACGTCGCGGCCGAGGCGCTCGCGAACGTCGCGAAGTACGCGCACGCCGCGTCGGCAGGCGTCCGCATCGCGGAGGACGACGAGCGCGGCGAGATCGTCGTCGAGGTGGTCGACGACGGGATCGGCGGGGCCGACCCGACGCGCGGCTCGGGCCTCAAGGGCCTCGAGGATCGGGTCGCCGCGCTCGACGGGACCCTCGAGGTGGAGAGCCCGCCCGGTGCGGGAACCCGGATCCGTGCGACGATCCCGACCGCATCTCGCGTGGCTCGTCTCTGACGTGCGCGTGAGGGACCTCGCCTCGGAGACCACGGTCTCTGCCGAAGTCGAGCCGACGCGGCGTCCGTAGACTCCCACCCGGATGACCTCCTTTCCCACCGGAACCGTCACCTTCCTGTTCGCCGACGTCGAGGGCTCGACGCAGCTCGTCCGGACCGCTGGAGGGGCGTACGCGGGCCTGATCGCCGACGTCCGGCGCCTGCTGCGGAGCGAGATCGTCGCGCACGGCGGCGCCGAGGTCGATGCGACGGGAGACGAGATCTCGGCAGTCTTCCAGGAGGTTCAGCCCGCTCTTCATGCAGCGCTCGCGGGGCAGGAGCAGATCCGGGACCACCCGTGGCCGGACGAGATCGTCGTGAAGGTGAGGATGGGTCTCCACACCGGCGTTCCGCATCTCGGCGAGGAGGGGTACACCGGGCTCGACGTGATCCGCGCGTCGCGAATCGCGGCGGCGGGGCATGGCGGCCAGGTGCTGCTCTCCTCGACCGCGGCCCCGTTCATCACCGAAGTCGAAACGCGCGATCTCGGCACGCACCGACTGCAGGGGCTGCCCGATCCCGAGGCGATCCACCAGGTGCTCGTCGACGGCCTGCCACGCGACTTCCCGCCGTTGCGCGGCACCGTGTCGCAGCTCGGCGATGCCCGCAGGGTCGTCCTCGCGGACGACTCCGTGCTCCTCCGGGAGGGCGTGGCGCGTCTGCTCGAGGAGGTCGGCTTCGAGGTCGTCGCCCAGTCCGGCACCGCCGACGACCTGCTCCGGCACGTGGCGATGCACAAGCCCGACGTCGCCGTCGTGGACATCCGGATGCCGCCGACACACACGGACGAAGGGCTCCGCGCGGCGCAGGAGATCCGCGAGACGCACCCCGGCGTCGGAGTCCTGGTCCTCTCCCAGTACGTCGAGCCGGGCTACGCGATGGCGCTCCTCGAGTCGAGTGCCGAGGGCGTCGGCTACCTGCTCAAGGACCGCGTCGCCGACCTCGACCAGTTCGGCACCGCCGTGCGCCGCGTGGCGGACGGCGGCTCTGCGCTCGACCCGGCCGTCGTCAGCGAGCTCGTCGGTCGGAAGCGGCGCGACGACCCACTCGACCAGCTCACCGCGCGCGAGCGAGAAGTGCTCGAGCTAATGGCCGAAGGCCGCTCGAACCAGGCGATCGCGGAGCGGCTCTTCGTCACGCTTCGCGCCGTCGAGAAGCACGTGACGAGCATCTTCACGAAGCTCGGGTTGCCCGCCAGCACGGACGACCACCGTCGGGTGCTCGCCGTGCTCGCGTATCTGCGCGCCTGACCCGCCGACAGCCGACGCGCCGAGAGTGTGGTTTTCCGCACCCGCCGGATCGTGGCGACCCCACGCGCGGGGACGGCTCGTACAGGGACGATCGATGCATGGTGCGCTCCTGGTTCTCGCGGTCGCACTCCGGGCTCCAGGAGCTCGGGGCCCTCGCGTTGCTCTACGGCCTCTACGAGGTCGTGCGTGGCGTGCCGAGCGAGAACGTGGACGCGGCGATGCGCCACACGAGCGAGATCGTCGATCTCGAGCAGGCAATCGGGGTCTACGTCGAACACGGAGTCCAGGCGACGCTGGACGCCCTGCCGGTCCTCCCCACGGTGCTCGGCATCGCGTACGTCGTCCTCCATTTCGCCGGAACCACCGCCGCGCTGGTCTGGCTGCACCGCCGTCACCGCGACCGATTCCCGATCGTCCGGACGACGCTTGTCGTCGCAACCGCACTCGCGCTCGTCGGATACGTGCTGTACCCGGCCGCCCCGCCACGCCTCGCCGGGCTCGGCTTCTCGGACACGGTCACGCAGCACACCGGGCTCAACCTGAGCTCGGACCTGCTCGGCGCGCTCTACAACCCGTTCGCCGCAGTTCCGAGCCTCCATTTCGGCTATGCGCTGATCGTCGGCGTGACGCTGGCGACCCTGGCGTCGCGCCGGGTCGTCCGCGTGCTGGGCGCCGTGTACCCGCTCGCGATGCTCGTCGTGATCGTCGGAACGGGGAACCACTTCGTGTTCGACGCGGCGCTCGGCGGCCTCGTGGTCCTCGTCGGCTGGCTCGTCGCGCGGATGCTGGTCGCCGAGCCGTCGCCCGATGCGCACCGGCTCGACGAGCGCCAAGCAGAGCCCTGCTGCTCGTAGCGCGGACGTCTACCATCCGGCGAGCGCCGGAGTAGCTCAGCTGGTCAGAGCACGCGCCTTGTAAGCGCGGGGTCAAGGGTTCGAATCCCTTCTCCGGCTCCTCTTCGTCGTCATCGGGCGTGCTGCTGTCCGTCAACCCGGACAGCGGGATCCTGGTGCCGTTCGGCGCACCACTGGTCGACGGTACGCAATGCCTGGGCGACCGGCTCGCCGCGACGCCCGGGGGCACTGGCGTGCACGACCCAGTGGTCTCCTGCGTGCTGGACGAGGAACGGGTCGAACGGTTGGAGGAGCTCGAACAGGGCGAGCGCCTCCCAGCGCCCGCGCACGTCGACCTCGACTGCGAGGACGACGTCGTCCGTCACGGACGGTGCAGGCATGGCTCGAATGGACACGGCGCGCTCCTTCCGCTGGTGTCGTCAGCCTCGCCGCTACACGACCCCGCGGCCATGGGGTGAGCGCCGCATTACGGCCGACGGGACGACCTCAGCTCACGCATGCCTGCCCAAGTGAGGTTGCGTCCAACGGGCAATGGAGCCACGACCCGATACCCAAGTCGGCTCGGGGGTGCGACGCTCGATCGTACGAGTCGGGACACCGGCGAGCGAGCCGCATCGACGCGTTCGTCAACCCAAGGACAAGAGGAGAGAACATGCCGATCGCTCAACGAGAAGCAGAGGTCGTCTGGGAGGGAAGCCTGGCAGGTGGGAGTGGCAGCCTCACCTCGGGGAGCCGCGTGCTCGACGAGTCGCCGGTCACGTGGGCCGCTCGTACCGAGGCGCCGAACGGAAAGACGAGTCCTGAGGAGCTTCTTGCGGCTGCCCATGCGAGCTGCTTCGCAATGGCGCTCTCACTCGTTCTCGGAAAGGTGAAGGCGACACCCGAACAACTCGTCGTTCGTGCCGTCTGCACGTTGGACGAGGTCGCCGGAGCGCCTCGGATCACCCGCTCCGCGCTCGAGGTACGTGGGCGTGTGCCCGATCTCGGCGAGGATGCCTTCGCCGAGGCAGTCGACGAGGCGAGTCGGCTCTGTCCCGTCTCGAACGCCCTGAGCGGAAACGCTGAGATCACCGTCGAGGCGACTTACGAAGGTTCGCGGGCGAAGACGCGGGATGTCGTCGACGCATAGGCTTTGTGCTCCGTCCTGCGCTGCCGTCGGCTGACGTCGGGTAAGAAATCTTCGCCCGCCGTCACCAACCAGGTATGCGATCGAGCAACGCCCGAGTCGGCTGTCGAAAGAGCCTAAGGAGATCCTCACGTGCCGATCTACACGACGCGATTGAAGCGCAGACAGGAAGTGGCCTCAGGGACAATGGCTTTTTACTTCGAGAAGCCGGAAGGATTCTCGTACAAGGCGGGACAGTTTGCCGACTACACCCTGATCAATCCTTCCGAGACCGACGCCGAAGGTGACACACGCGGGTTTTCCTTGGCGAGCGCGCCTTACGAAGACGATCTTGCGTTGGCCACACGGATGCGCGACACGGCGTTCAAGCGAGTACTGCGGACGATGGAGCTTGGCACGGAGCTCACGCTCGACGCTCCGTATGGCTCGTTCACTCTCCACAACAACACGAAGATCCCCGCCGTCTTCCTTACGGGCGGCATCGGCGTCACCCCTGTGAGAAGCATCGTCCTCCAGGCTCTCCACGACAAGCGTCCTCACCGAATCTTTGTCTTCTATTCCAATCGAAGGCCGGAGGATGCGGCATTTCTCGAAGAATTGATGGAACTTCAGAACGAGTCGAACTATTCCTTTATCGGCACGATGACGGAGATGGAGCAGTCAGCCCAGCAGTGGGATGGGGAAACCGGGTTCATCACGAAAGCCATGCTCTCGAATTACATCAACGACCTGACGCTCCCGATTTACTACGTCGACGGGCCGGCATCAATGGTGAATGCGATGCGCCATGCGCTGGCCGAGGCCGGGGTCGACGACGACAACATCCGCACCGAGGAGTTTACGGGCTACTAAACCCTGAGCTCGTGCCGTGGTCAGAACCAGCCGCGGCGCCTGAAGAAGACGACGAGCGCCAGCAGGGCGACGATCTCGGTGCCGACGCCGAGGACGACGAACCTGGGCCAGCCGTCGACGTTTGCGACCAGCCAACCGAAGTTCTGTCCGAAGAACCCGGTCACGAACGTCAGCGGCAGAAAGATGGTCGCGATGATCGTCAGTTGCTTCATCACCGCGTTCGTCCGGTTCGAGACGGTCGAGAGGTAGACGTCCATCGCGCCGGTGAGGAGGTCGCGGTAACTGTCGATCAGGTCGCTGATCCTGATCAGGTGGTCGTAGACGTCGCGAAAGTAACGCTCGTCTTCCCGTGCGAGGCCGGGGAGCTCGGCCACGCTGCCCATCACGCCCGCGAAGGCGTCGCGTTGTGGCGTCACGGTCTTGCGCATCCCGACGAGCTGCCTTTTCAGCTGGAAGATCTCTTGGAGCTGCGTCTCGTCGGCATCCGGGAAGAGCGAGTCTTCGAGAGCGTCGAGGCGATCATCGAGCACGGCAAGGCTTGGGAAGAAGCTGTCGACCAGGCCGTCGAGGACTCGATAGAGCAGGAGCGAAGGGTGTTCCATCGCTCCCTCGCGCTTTGCGTAGCGCCGCCGGACCTCGGCCAGTGCGGGACAGTCTTCGCGGTGAACGGTGACGAGGAAGCGCTCCGAGTAGAAGCAATGCACCTCGATCAGCCGCTCGTCGTCGTGGCCGGCGCCATAGATCACGACGAAGAGGAAGTCGTCGTAGACGTCGATCTTCGCTCGCTGATCGAACTGTTCCGAGTCTTCGACCGCGAGCGGGTGGAATCCGAAGACCTCACGCAGGATGTCGAAGTCGACGTCCGTCGGCTCGGCCAGGTCGAGCCAGAAGAAGCCGCCGGCCGTGAGGAGGCTCTCGGCCGTCTCGCGATCGAGCCGCACGACCCCGCTGCCCTGATCGTTCAGGACCGCGCACGCCGAGCCACCGACGACCGGCTCGATCGCCGTCGCGGCGGACGCACCCTCGGTGCCCGGGACGGGTGAGCTCACCGTCACTTCCTTCACACGGCCTCTCTTCTTTTTGGACGGTCCACACGCATCGTGGAGACGGCGATGTTCGGCAGCCATCGGGTCGCAGCCCCATCTCACCTATGCGATCAGGCCCGTCAACCACATAAATGAGGCCCAGACCCGATGGCGGCCCAGACAGGTGCAAGCGATGCTCCGAGTCGTAATGGGCTCTCGGTTGCATCAGCTGACGGCGCTCGGCCAGAGCGTCTGGATCGACTAGGCCTAGGTCGCCGCTTCAGGCGGCGCCTGTGCGCATGCGATGGATCGTCGCCAGGAGCTCGGCGCTGTCGATCTCCTCGTCATCGTCTCCGAGGGGGCCGAGGCGAAGGCGCAGCGAGGTCCAGGACATCAGGTCGCGCATCGAGACCATTCCCAGCACGCGTCCGCTGTCGACGACCGGCAGGTGGCGGAAGCGACCCTCGATCATGATCGCCATGGCCTCGGGGACGCTCGTCCCTGGCGATGCGGTCATCACGTGTCGGCTCATGCGTTCGGAGACAGGTGTCTCGGGGCTGCAGGCGTCGGGTATCGCGCGCATGAGGTCGCGCTCCGAGATGACCCCGACGAGACCGCCATCCTCGATGACGACGGCGGCGCCGGTCTCGCGCGCGATCATGCGCCGCGCGGCGTCGGCGATCGTCGTGTCCGGCGACACCGCGAGCACGTCGGTCGCCATGAGGTCGGCAAGCTGCATCGCCCGAATCTACTCCTCTGCTAGGAGCAGCACGGGTTGCTCGAGGAGGCGCTTGATCGACCCGAGCAGGCGAGCGCCTTCCGCGCCCGACGTGGCGCGGTGGTCGACCGACAGCGTGACGGCCATGATCGGCCGGATCTGAACGGCGTCGTCGCTGACGACCGCGCGCTCGACGGTCGCGCCGACGGCGAGGATGCCGGGCTCCGGGGGATTCACGACGGCGCTGAAGCTCGGGATCCCGAACATCCCGAGATTCGAGACCGAGAAGGTCCCGCCTTCGATCTCCGGCTGCTTCAGCTTGCCCGCCCGCGCGCGCTCCGCGAGATCTCGCGTCTCGCGCGCGATCTCGCGCACGCTCTTCTGCTCGGCGGAGCGCACGACGGGGACGATCAGACCTTCGTCGAGCGCGACGGCGATACCGACGTTGGCGCTCTTGTGGAGCACGAGCTTGCCGTCGTGCCAGCTGCGGTGGAACTTCGGGTTCTCGACCAAGGCGAGCGCCGCGGCTCGCACGACGAGGTCGTTGATGCTGATCTTCTCCCCCTCGTTCGCAAGCGCCTCGTTGAGCTCTTCGCGCAGCTCGAGCGCACGGCCCATGTCGATCTCGGCGTCGAGATAGAAGTGCGGCACGGTCGCCTTCGACTCGCTCATGCGGCGCGCGACCGCCCGGAGCATCGGCGTTGCGTCGACGATCTCCTCCTCGGCAGACGGCGGCCGGCCCGGCGACGCCGCGCGTCCGGCGCTCGCCGGCTCGGCAGCGGCTCGGCCCGATCGACCCTCCCGGCCAAGCGCACGTTCGACGTCGACCTTGACGATGCGACCATCAGGGCCGCTGCCCGTGCCGGCCAGCTCGCGCAAGTCGAGCCCGGCCTCGGCTGCGATCCGGCGTGCGATCGGGCTCGCCCGCAGCCCCTCGCCGGCCTCAGCGCGTTCCTCTGGCGCGGGCTCGCGCTCGGCGGAGGGAGCGGGCTCACCTCCGCCGGCTTCGGGCTCGCCCGACTCGTCGGGCTGCGCCTCCCGTGGAGCCGTCTGAGCGGGGCCGTTGTCCTGGGCCGCGCTTTCCGGCACCTCCTCGTTCTCGGCGCCGATCAGGGCGATCGGCGCGCCGAGCTCCGCCGACTCGCCTTCCCCGACGAGGATCTTGAGCAGCACGCCGTCGTCGTACGCCGTCAGCTCCATCGTCGCCTTGTCGGTGTCGATCTCGGCGATCACGTCACCCGCGACGACGTGATCCCCTTCCTGCTTCACCCAGCGAGCGACAGTCCCCTGCTCCATCGTGTCGCTCAGACGCGGCATCGGAACCTCGACGGCCATCAGCCTCCACCATTCCCCGTGAGCCCGCTTTCCGCGAGCAGCGAACGCGCCGCTGCCTCCAGCTTGTCCTCGAGCACGAGCGCGGCCAGCTCGAGCGGCTTCGAATAGGGCATCGGGACCTCTGCGCCCCCGACGCGCTCCGGCGGGGCGTCGAGGTCGTCGAAGCACGCGCGGCCGATTCGAGCGGCGAGCTCGGCGCCCACGCCAAACGTTGCCCAACCTTCCTCGGCGATGAGCACGCGGTTCGTCTTGCGCACCGACTCGACGACCGTGTCGACGTCGAGCGGGCGCAACGAGCGCAGGTCGACGACCTCGGCCTCGAAGCCGCTCTGGGCCAGGCGTTCGGCGACCGAAAGCGCGCGCCGCACGGTGTACGAGTGCGCCACGATCGTGAGATCCGTGCCCTCGCGCGCGACGTGCGCCTGGCCGAGCGGCAGCGTGAAGTCTTCGGCCGGCTCGGGAATGCTGCCGGTCACGTTGTAGAGCACCAGGTTCTCGACGAACAACACCGGGTCGTCGTCGCGGATCGCCGACTTCAGAAGGCCGTAGGCGTCGCGCGGGTTCGACGGCGCGACGACCTTCAGCCCCGGCACGTGAGCGAACCACACCTCGAGCGACTGTGAGTGCTGTGCCGTCAGCTGGGCTCCTGCTCCCCCGGGCGTGCGAATGACCATCGGCACGCCCACCTTGCCGCCGAACATGTAGCGGATCTTGGCGGCGTGGTTCACGACCATGTCCTGCGCGACGAGGATGAAGTTGATCGTCATGATCTCGACGACCGGCCGGAGGCCGAGCATCGCCGCGCCGATACCGGCGCCGACGAAGCCTTCCTCGGAGATCGGCGTCTCGCGCACGCGCTTGGCCCCGTACTTCTCCCACAGCCCAGCGGTGACCTTGTACGAGCCTTCGAAGCGGCCGATCTCCTCGCCCATCAGAAACACGTGCTCGTCGCGATCGAGCTCCTCGTCGAGAGCACGCCGGAGCGCCTCGCGATAGGTCACCTCTGCCACGATCGCGTCTCCTGGCGCTCGCCGTACGGCGCCGCGGTATTCATCCGCTCGAACTGCTCGCGCCACTGACCGTCGCCGTACACGTTCTCGTACAGCTCGTCAGGATCGGGCGCCGGCGCGGCCGCAGCCTCGCGGATCGCTTCGCTGACCTCGTCCGAGACCTGCTTGCGCATTCGCTCGAGCTCCTCCTCGTCGAGCAGATCGTGCTCGCGTAGGACTGCGACGAAGCGCGTGATCGGGTCCCGCTCGCGCCAGGAGGCGACTTCGTCGGGGGTGCGGTAGACCTTCCCGGCGTCGGCCACGGAGTGCCCGCGGAAGCGATACGTCGTCGTCTCGAGCAGCGCGGGCTCGGACTCCTCACGGGCTCGCGCGAGCAACCGGCCGCTGGCCTCTCGGACGGCGAGCACGTCGTTCCCGTCGACTCGCTCACCGTGCATCCGGTACGCGCAGCCGCGCTTGTGCAGCTCGGGCTCGGCTGACGCCTGCTCCACCGACGTGCCCATGCCGTACAGGTTGTTGATCACCTGAAAGACGATCGGCAGGCGCCACACGGCGGCGAGGTTGAGCGCTTCGTGGAACGCCCCGGTATTGGTGGCGCCGTCGCCGAACTGACAGAGCACCGCACCGGGAGCGTCCTGATAATCGATCGCCAGCGCTGCGCCGACCGCGATCGGCAGGTGACCCCCGACGATGCCCCACCCGCCCAGGAAGTGCCGCTCGACGTCGAGCAGGTGCATCGAGCCGCCGTAGCCGCCGGCCACACCCGTTTCCTTGCCGAACAACTCGGCCATGACCGCTGCAGGCGGGCTTCCGACAGCGAGCGCCGCGGCGTGGTCGCGATAGCTCACGAAGAGATAGTCGTCCGCTTCGAGACAGTCGATGCTGCCGACGTTGGCCGCCTCTTCGCCAATCGCCAAATGGCAGTAGCCGCCGATGCGTGCCCTCGTGTACTGCTCCTCGGCGCGCTCCTCGAACCGTCGGATCAGCAACATCATGCGCAGCAGACGCAGCGCATGCTCGCTGTCTTGCAGCACATCGCCGGCCTTATCCGCTGCTTGGGCCACGGCTCTCCTTCTCACGCGCCAAGAGGGTGGCGCCGTCTGTCAGAGGTCGACCCGAAGCGCACCGTCTTCGACGCGAACTGGATAGCTCTGCACAGGCTCGGTGGCGGGGCCACGGAGCACCTCGCCGGTTGTCACGTCGAACTGGCTTCCATGGCACGGGCAGGTGACAACGGTTGCCGCGAGGCCGCCCTCGGCGAGTGAGCACCCCCGATGGGTGCACGTGTCTCCAAACGCGTAGAAGACGTCGTCGACGCTTGCGATTGCGATCCGTGTTCCGCTCACGTCAAAGGCCGCAAGCTCGCGGTCGCCAAGTTGATCGAGTGCAGTGACGGTGAACTCTGCCATCCCGACAGCATATTCCCTCACCGCGCGCGGACTACGCGACGAGCATCCCGCAGAGGTAGAGCCGACCGTTGCGGACCTCGGCCTCGACGAACGGCCGTTGCTCCAAAGCAGAGCCCGGTCCGAGCAGGTGGACGACGTCGACCCCTCGTGCTGCGAGCAGGTCGGCGATGAGTCGTCTGTGGCAGCGCCACGGCAGCGTCTCGGCGCACATGAAGCATGGGTTGTCTCGGCGGAGCGCGTCGTCGATGGCCTGCTGCCATTCGCTCGACGACATCCACGCCGCGTAGCTTCGGAACGCCGGAACGCGCAGGCATCCGAAACTGTCCTCCCCGGGAACGCCCGAACGACGGCCGCCGAGGTCCGGCGCGTGCACGTACTCGATAGAGGCGCGCTCCAACTCGACGGCGAGTGCCGCCTGACCGAATTGCGGATTGCGCCTCGAGCCGGGGAAGCGACGGACGTCGACCAACGTCTCGACACCCGCCTCCTGCAGGGTCTGGAGCAGCTCGTCCGTGGTCCTGGTGCCATGGCCGATCGTCGAGACGCGCATCTGCTGCTGAGCCTTCATTCGTTCGAGGCGGCCGGCTGGTCGGGCGCCTGGCCGTGCCGCGCGAGCAGCTCAGGTCCGCGCGCCAGCGCCGCGTAGAGCTGGTCGGCGACGGCACGGTGGTCCTCCCAGGTCTTGCCTGGCCTGATACCCGCGTTCATGAGCCGGCTGAGCGACGGCAAGACGTCGGTCGGCGGGTTGACGCCGCGCCGCTCGAGCTCCCTCGAGAGCACGATCTGCCCCTCCGTGATGTAACCGGTCAGGTCGGGAATCGGGTGCGTGATGTCGTCGTCGGGCATGGAGAGAATCATCAGTTTCGTGACCGGCCCGGGTAGACCTCGGATGCGCCCGCCGGGCCATCGAACGCGACCGCGTTGCCCAAAGCCCCGGCAGCTTCCGCCGCCCGGCGCCCCAGCGTCTCGACGGCCTCCAGGACACCGGTGCCCAGGTGTCCGAACTCGACGACTAGCGCAGCCCGCTTTTCCTTCAATAGATCTCGGCCCTGGGTCGCCAGGCCGATCTGCAGACGTCGTGCGATCAGCTCGGTCCTGGTCGCGCTCAGCTGCTCCACGGGCTATCACCCTGCAACGCCGGCGGCTCCGCGACGGGCTGCTCTAGCTCGGCTTGCCCGTCATCGCCCAGACGGCGACGGCGTAGGCGACGGCGAGAATAATCGAGATCACCATCGTCGACCTGAGCAGAGCGACGCTCCCGTTGCCAGTCTGCAGGCGACGCAGACCGATTCCGCCCACCGCGAGCGAGATCAGGAAGAGCACGCCTCCCCAGTCTGCGACGATGAATCCGATGTTCAACCAGGCAGGATCGTTCAGGTTCGACGGAAGATCGCTCCAGTGCTGCAGGTCGAAGAGCCATTGCCCTGCGAGCCGCATCAGGATCCATCCGGGCAGCGAGACGAGGAGAAGCGAGAAGTACCCGATCCGCAGCAGGCGAGTCTCACCGTGTGCGAGCAGAAGGGAGGTCGCACATGCGAGCAAGCCACCGAAGGCGATCGTTGCGCCAACGAGGTGCAGAAGCAGCGCGAAGCTCTGCTCGTCTGGGCGAATAGCCGCGAGCAACTCAGTGACCCGGCTTCCAGATCATGTCGATCACGATCAGCACGATCGCGAGGGACGCCACAGTACGCAGCAGAAGCCCCGTTCGCGTTCGGTTGAGCGCGACGAGCTCCGCGCTCGGGCCTGTCTCTGAGGAAGCGATCAGGGTCCTCGCCTTCTCCGCAGACTTCCCAAACTCGGTGAACGAACGCACGAGCAAAATCGTCGCGATAGCCCACAGGATGTATGCCGCGATCACCCAACCATCCCACGGGTGAAAGTTGATTCGCAGGATTGCGGTCCAGATCCCCAGACTGATCGTGCCGAGCAGACCGATGACCGTCGCACCGGTCGCGACCAGCTTTACCCGGTGCAGGCTCAGCGTCATGCCCGGCGTATCGGTCCTGAACAACGAGACGACCACGATCCACGACATCACGAGAGAACCAACGAGCAACGCAGCCATCGTCACGTGAAGCCCGAAGATCCAGTCCTCAAAGGTCACGACGTTCTAGCCTATGCCGAATCAGGACTTGGGGCAAGAATGGGCGATCTGCCTCGATGCATTCGATGCTCCTTCATAGCGAGACGGGCATCCGTATTCAGCTGAGACTCGCGCACGCATGTCTTCAGTGCCATCGGGTCGAGGCCCCATCTCGATCATGCCGAGACCTCACATACGGACGTTCGAGCGTCGGCGCGAGCTCGCTGCGGTCCGTCTGAGAGATGAGGGTCCGTCGCCCGAGGAATGGTGCGGTCAACCCATGGCGCAACCGCCGGACCGGTGCCATCCTGGAGGCAGCAAACAAAGGAGCACGGGGTGGGCGCACACGGAGGACTGGATGTCAGCGGCCCCAAGCTGCTGGCAGACGACGGGTCACGGGTCGTCTTGCGCCCCAGGCAGCAGGACGTCAACCGTCGCATGGAGATCCGCTGCGCGGGTTGCGGCTACGGGGCGGTGGTCAGCCATCTGCCAGCACGTTGCCCCATGTGCGGCCGTGCGACGTGGGTCGAGGCGCCGACCGTCGAGCCGAGAAGCTGGCTGTGACGCACGTCACAAGCTTCGACCGCACCTTCCAGGAGAACGACGCAGGTACGGTCGTGCTTGTCAGAGAGGAGACGTCATGAGCCGCGATCGGCACGTCACCGATGACGAGCTGCAACGAGAGCTTCGCGACCTGCTCACCCTCGCCGTGGTCGGCGATCATGTTCGGTGGGTGCTCACCGGCGCAGACGCATCGGAGCTCGCCGACTGGCTCGGCGACGCGATCGTCGAGTGGCGAGCCTGGGCCGACCAGGTGGCGAAGCAGCTGGTGGCGTCCGGCGTCGCGCCGGACGGACGGGTGCGCTCGCTGGCCGAGGACCTCACGCTGAACTGGGTTCCCGATGGGTGGCTCGAAGCCGACGAAGGGCGGCGACTACTCGGTGCTCGTCTACGTCGGGTGGCCGGCTGGGCCTGCTACCGGCGCTCGCAGACGACTGGCCCCCACTCGGCGGTGCTCGACGTCATCTGTTCCGGTTTGCAGGCGCAGCTGCGCTCGAGACCCGACCTCGCCGCCGTGCAATCGCCGGGCGGTGACCCAAACGAAGGCGCGACGGCGCCCGAGGACGAGTCTCGCGCTCATGCCGCCAAGGAGGAAAGCTCCCCGACGACGGCGCCGTAGATGAGGTGGGCGACGATCATCGCGAGCAGTGTCTCGCGGCCGTAATTGACGAGCATGAACCCCGGCGGCTCGAGCAACGGCGTGGAGCCGGCGGCGTCGAAGCCCGTCCCCATCCGCGGGTGGATTGCGGGCAGCACGACGTTCACGAGCGCGGTTCCGGCGAAGAGGGCGTGGACGAGACCGAGGAGCGCGCCGAGAACGGCACCGCTGTGGCCGGTTACCGCAAACACCGCCCAGTAGCCGAGCGCGAACACGAGGCCGGCGACGAAGTGGAGGACGTAGCCGATCAGCTTCGCGTGCACACGGTCGGGCGTGACGGCGCTGCCGAGCAGGAAGGGGAGGTCCATCCGCGTCAAGCGGAGCTCGCCGGCGGCGCGCAGGATCGTCGTCAACAGGACCGTGCCCAGGAGGCCGCCGACGAGAGCGCCCCAGATCACGCGGTCGCCTCGGCGATCGCGACCGCCGCGTTGATGAGAGCCAGATGCGACAGCCCCTGCGGGAAGTTGCCGAGGAAGTTGCCGCTCGCCGGGTCGATCTCCTCGGCGTAGAGGCCGACGTCGTTCGCGAGCTCGACGAGCTCGTCCATCAATGCGCTCGCCTCTTCGACACGGCCCTGGCGGGCGAGCGCGGCGGTGAGCCAGAACGAGCAGGCGACGAATGCGCCCTCCTCGCCGGGCACGCCGTCTCCGGAGACGTAGCGTTGGACGAACGGGCCGTTCGTGAGCTCGTGGCGGATTGCGTCGACCGTGCCGATCAAGCGCGGTGCGTCGGGGCGGTCGTAGCCGGCGAGGACCGCGAGCAGCAAGGAGGCGTCCAGGTCGTCGGCACCGGCCGCGCGTGTGTAGCTGCCCTTGGCTTCCGAGTATCCGTGTTGCTCGACGAAATCGCGGACGGCCGCGCGCTCCTCTTGCCACCGGCCCACGCCGCCTGCGGGCAGGTATCGAGCCTCGGCGAGCGCGACTGCGTGGTCGAGTGCGACCGCGCACATCATCTTCGACTCGATGAACTGCGTCGCCTGGGTGCGAACCTCCCAGATCCCCGCGTCGGGCTCGCGCCAGAGGTCACAGACCAGATCGGCGATCTGAGCGATGCGGCGGCCCTGGTCTCGGTCGAGGCCGCCGGCGGAATGGGCGTAAAGCGCTGCTGCGGCCAGCACCTCGCCGTATACGTCGAGCTGCAGCTGCTCGGCGGCGCCGTTGCCGACGCGAACGGGGACGGAACGGCGGTAGCCGGCAAGCGGCAGCTCTCGCTCGTCCGCATCGGCGCGCCCGTTCAAGCGGTAGAGCACCTGCAGTCGTGGGTGCGTCAGCTGCGAGGCATGGAGGAGCCAGGAGAAGAACGCGCGTGCCTCGCCGCCACAGCCCAGAGCGAGCAGCGCCTGCAGCGTGAAGGCGGCATCGCGCGGCCACGAGAAACGATAATCCCAGTTGCGGAGGCCGCCGATCTCCTCCGGCAGCGAGGTCGTTGCCGCAGCGGCAATCGCCCCCGATGGCGCGAACACCAGCAACTTCAGCGCAAGCGCACTGCGTAGGACCGCGTCCCTCCAGCGCCCGTCGTAGGTGCGTTCGCTCGTCCACGTCTGCCAGCTGGCGACGGTTCCCTCGAGTCGCGACTCGACCTCGTGGCGCGGTGGGAAGACGAGCGGCTCCTTGTGGGCCGCGCTCAAGGCGAGCAGGCTGCTTTCGCCGCTGCGGCTGCTGAAGCGGCCCTCGAGCGCGTCGTTCCCGAGCTCGATCGCGCCTGCTTCCCAGGCCAGGACGGCAACCGCGTCGCGTCCGTAGGCGGCGACGGGGACGTCGCCGTGGAGGGCGAATGGCCGCCGTCTTGCCCCGTAGGCAAACCGCGGCTCGACGCTCCACCGCATCGGTACGTCACCGGCCAGGCCCTCGATCCGTCGCACCAGCTCTCGATACGGGACCAATCCGCCGCGCGGCAGCGTCATCGCATCGGTGACGCGGACGACGCCGGTCGCGGTCGTGAATGTCGTCTCGAGAACGTTCGTCTGCGGCACATAGCGACGCTCGCTCTCGAACGCGACCGAAGGGGCGAGGGTGAAACGTCCGCCCCGTTCGGGATCGAGGAGCGCCGCGAAGACGCTGGCCGAATCGATGTCGGGCAGACAGAGCCAGTCGACGGCGCCGTCGCGGCCGACAAGGGCGACAGTCCGGCCGTCGCCTATCGCCGCGTATTCGCGAATCGGCAAGAATCCGTCGCGTCGAGTCACCGGGGAACGCGCCCTTCCTCCACCTCCGCGTTCGCCCCCCGCGACAACGGTCACGGCGAGCGCAGGATCTCCTCGAGCACCACTGCGTCGTTGTGCTCGGTGTCGCGGGCACCGTAGACGAGGGTCACCGTCCCCGTCCCCGCGCGTCCGCGTAGCTCCTGGAGCTTCTCCTCCTGCGCGGCGAGCTCCTTGGTGTAGCGGCGGCGGAACTCGGGGAAGCGGGCCGGGTCGTGCCCGAACCAACGCCGCAACTCCTTGCTCGGGGCGAGCTCGCGCGCCCACTCGTCCAGATGCGCCTTCTCGCGCGACACCCCACGCGGCCAGAGCCGGTCGATCAGGACGCGGTATCCGTCAGAGGTCGCCGCAGGCTCGTACGCCCGTTTCAGGCGGATGCTCACGACTCCTCGCGCTCCCGACTCGACACGCGGTAGCGGGAGAAGAGATGTGGCCCTGCACGCTTGAGCGTGAGCAGGTCGCAGCGCACCAAGACGGCCGGAAGGAGCGCGAGGCCTTCGACGAGCCCGAGTCGCGGCTCGCCTTCCGAACGACCGGCCAAAAGCGGCGAGGTCGTCAGGAAGAGCTCGTCGACGAGCCCGGCCCCGACGAGAGCGCCGAGCACCGTCGGCCCTCCCTCGCAGAGAATCAGGCGGTGGCCGAGGGAGTGGAGGGCGGCGACCGCGGCGGCGGGGTCGAGGCGCGGCCCCGGCCCGATCGTCACCGTCGTCGACGCGTGTGGGAGCTTGTTGCGCAGGCGAGCCGCCCCGACCTCGCTCGTCAGCACGAGCGCACCGGCCTCGAGCGCGGGATGCTGCGGATCGACCGTGCCATGGCCGCTCAAGACGGCGACCGTGGGCTGCGGCGGGCGTTCGCGCGCGCGGCGCAACTCGTCGAAGAGCGCGGCCGCGGGCGAATGGGCCTGCTCGGCGGTCCACAGCGTGTCCGGCGCCTCCCGCATCGTGTCCGCGCCGACGAGCACGACGTCCGCGCATGCCCGCAGGAGCCCCATGACGAACCGGTCCGCGGCGCTCGAGTCGCTGATGATCCGGTTCGAGTGGGGCAGGCCGGGGAGCGCGACGACTCCGTCCAGGGTCGCCACGAAGTTCGCATACACGCGTGGCTCCGTGAACCCGAGCGATCCTCCGTACGCCTCCGCGAGGTCTGTCGGCAGGTCGAAGTCGGGCAAGCCCTCACGCTCGTAGAGGCGCTCGAGCGCGGGAAGAGCGATCCTCGAGTCGGCGACCGCCGCAGCGCTCATCCGACGAGCTCCGCCACCGGGATCGGCACGGCGGCGCGGATCAGGTCGCGAGCCGTCTCGACATGCCCGAAGCGATTCCAGAGCAAGACGCCCCGGGGCCTACCGGCGTCGTCGAGGTAGCAGACGGTGCCCGCTTCGCCGACTTCGCTCCAGTCCGCGGTGGTGCGCATCCGGCTGTCGAGCTCGCCGACGGCCTCGTAGCCGAGGTCGAAGAGGTCGGAGTAGAAGAAGGGCAGGTGGTCGTACGGCTGGTCCGCGCCGGCCATGTTCGCGCCGACACGTCTGCCGTGGCTCTTTGCGTGATCCTCGTGCTCGACTCGCATCGTCCCGCCGAGCGCGGCCACGGGGAAGCGCGCGACGTCGCCTGCGGCGAAGACATCGTCGCCACCGTCGACGCGACCGTGGTCGTCGACGACGATGCCGTCCGAGACGGCAAGGCCCGCGGCCTCCGCGAGCTCCGTTCTCGGCGAGATGCCGAGCCCGGCGATGACCGCGTCCGACTCGAGCACCCGCCCGTCGCCGGTCTTCACGTGCACTGTGTCGCCCTGCCGCTCGATCGCGGTCACCGACGTGCCTGTCAGCACCTCGACGTTTCGGGCCCGGTAGTAGTCGGTCACGAACGCGGACAGGTCCGCCGGGAAGATGCGCGCCCCGATCCCGTCCTCCGGGAAGACCATCGTCACGGGGCGGCCGTTCATCGCCAGCGCGGCGGCGATCTCGGACCCGATGAAGCCGCCGCCGATCACGAGAAAGCGTGTGTCCGAGGAGGCGAGCGCGCGAAGGCGCCGGTAGTCGTCGAGCGTGCGGAAATAGATGACGTCGTCGCCGCCAAAGGGCAGCTGCCGAGGACGACCGCCGGTCGCGATCAGCACCCGCTCGTAGCGGTAGGCCTCGCCCCGGTCGTCCGTCGCGCGACGCCGACCCACGTCGAGCGCGACGATCCGCCGGCCGAGCCGAAGCTCCGCCCCGAGCTGCTCGGTACCGCGCCAGATCGTGCTCTCCTCCTGCCCCTTCCACAGCGCCTTCGAGAGCGGCGGCCGTGCGTACGGCGCATGAGCCTCGTCGGCGACGACCGTGATCGTTCCGTCCGGATCGACCTCACGGATGCCCTTGCACGCAGCGTCGGCGGTCAAACCCCCGCCGACGATCAGATACCGGGTCGTGCGCATGTTGTCTCCTCGCCTCCTTCGATCATGTCCAGGGGTTCCGGCTGCGTGCCTCCGCGAGGAACTCCTGTCTGAGGCCGGGGTCATCGCCGTAGTCACCACGCCAGAACGTCATCGCGCTCGTCGAGCTCTCCTCGCGAACGCCGCGCATTCGCGTGCACAGATGCACTGCCTGCAGGTGGACGGCGACCCCGCGCGGCTCGATCAGCTCCGCGAGCGCACCGGCGATCTCCTCTCCCAGCCGCTCCTGCACCGTGAAGCGGCGCGCGAACATCCGCACCACCCGGGTCAGCTTCGAAAGCCCGATGATCCGCTCGCTCGAGACGTAGCCGACATGCGCGAAGCCGTAGAACGGAAGCGCGTGGTGCTCGCACAGCGAGTAAAAGGCGATCGGGCCCTCGACGATCTGGCTGACGACACAGTCGGCGGGGACGCTGCACTCGGTCGGGAACGCGGTCAGCAGCTTGGGGTCGCCGTCGTAGCCGGCGGTCGAGTCGTAGAGCGCCTTCAGGAAACGCTCGGGCGTGCGCTCTGTGCCGGGCGTGTCGACGTTCATCCCGAAGGCCGTGAAGATCTCGGCCATCGACTCCCGGTACCGCAGCCAGTCCTCGGGCTCGATGCGTCGCCGCGTCAGCCCGTTCCCGGATGCCACGGCGGGCTCGAGCGACCCGGGGCCGCGACCCGAGCCATCCTCGGCGAGGCTGGCAGACCACGGCTCTTCGTTTCTCATCGCTCTCCGTTCGTGTCGATTCGAGGTGCGGCGCTTACGTCTGTGCGCCGACTGCGATCTCTAGAGCGAATGATCGTTGTACGAAGGAAACGTGGCTATGCGGGCGGCGCCCCATCTCCGCCCGATGAAGGCCCCAACCCGGGTGTGTGCGGCGCCCGAAACGCTCCGGCCGACGGACAAACCCTCGACGTAGGGTTCTCCGATGTCCGGGACAGCCTTCGTCCTCGCGTTCACGGCCGCCTGGCTCCACGCCGGCGGGAACGTCTTCCTCGGCAGGCGGCGCGAGCCCGAGGCGGCGGTCGCGCTCATGCTTCTGATCGGGGTGGGGGCGTTTGCTCCGGTCGCGGCGCTCACCTGGCGCGTCGAGGCCGGGGCGATCCCGTACATCGTCGCCTCCGCGATCCTCGAGCTCGGCTACTTCGCGTTTCTCGCCGCCGCGTATCGCGCCGCGGACGTCGGCCTTGTCTATCCGGTCGCGCGCGGCAGCGCGCCCGTGCTCGCCCTGCTCGGGGCGGTGGTGCTCCTGGGGGATTCGACATCCGCGGGCCAGATCGCCGGAGTGGTAGCCGTCACCCTCGGGATCCTCCTGGTCTGCGGCGTCGGCGTCGCGGACGCCTCGTCCGACCGTGGAGGCGTTGCGCTCGCGCTCGCGACCGCGGTCTTCATCGCGGGCTACACGCTGGTCGACAAGGAGGGACTCCAGCACGCCGCGCCGATCCCGTACATCGAGCTCGTGCTGATCGGGCCCGCGTTCGTCTACGGCGCGTTCGTCGCGCGAACGAGGGGCACGGCTGCGCTGCGCGGCGAGGCGACGCCACGGCTCGCACTGGTTGCGCTGCTCCTCTTCGCGACGTACGTGCTCGTGCTGCTCGCGCTCCGCGAGGCGCCCGCCGCGAGCGTCTCCGCCGTACGCGAGACGAGCGTCGTGATCGCGACCGTGCTGGCCGCGCTCACCGCGCACCAGCGGCTGCGCAGGGACCGGCTCGCCGGCGCGTCGCTGGTCGCGCTCGGAGTCGCGCTCGTCGGGCTCGCGGGTTCCTAGATGAATCAATCATCTAGAGGCTTGATGCGGGTTATGGGCACGCACGGCTGGGGGCCTGCGCGCGGCGCATCGCGGCCGTCTCACGCGACGACGGCGCGCTCGGCCTGGTGGGCGAGGATCTTCCTCTTCACCCGCTGGAGCGCGTTGTCGATCGTCTTGCAGTCGCAGCCGAGCGTCTCGGCCATCTGCTCGTACGAGTTCCCGTCGAGATAGAGACGGAGCGCCTCCGACTCGAGCCCCGACAGCGTCGTGCCGAGACAGCCGACGAGCGACTGCAGCTCCTCCGTCGAGATCACGCGGACCGAGGGATCGTCGATCGAAGGGCCGGGGAGCGCGTCGCCGAGCGTGCACTCGCCCTCGACGTCCTGTCCGGCAGGCGTGTGGCTGAACGAGACGTAGGTGTTGAGGGGGGCGTGCTTGTAGCGTGTCGCCGACTTGATCGCCGTGATGATCTGGCGCGTGACGCACAGCTCGGCGAACGAGCGGAACGACGTCTCCTTGTCGGACCGGAAGTCGCGGGCTGCCTTGAAGAGCCCGATCATGCCCTCCTGCACGAGGTCGTCCGAGTCGCCGCCGGCGAGGAAGTAGGAGCTCGCCTTGAGGCGGACGAACCCGTAGTACCGTCGCATGAGCTCGTCCTGGGCGGTCTTGCTTCCGTTCCGCACCTTGAGGACGAGCTGGAGATCCTCGAGCTCCCGCTGGAGCTTCTGCGGGGTCTTGGGTGCTGCGCCTGTCCGGGCTGACATCGGCTCTCCCCTGGTCTTCTCGGTGGTCACGGACGACTTCATCGTGAAGTCTCACCCTGAAGTCGAGGGAGAAGCTAGCAGGATTGTGTGCGCGTTACAACCCCTTTGCGCAACTTCCATTGTAATAGGAACACGCGTTCGGGCGGGGCGGGAAGCGGCGCGTCTAGGCCGGCTTGCCGCGGCGCAGGCGCTCCAGCCGTGCGCGGGTCTCCTCGTCCAGCCTGTCGCCAACTCGGCTCGAGGACGCCTCCGCGTGGGCGACCGTCGTGAGCTCGACGAGGAACGACCCGGAAGCGCGGTGCCGCACCTCTTGCCCGCTCGTTCCACGGATTGCCGCATCGCTGGTGACCAGGAGCACCGCCTCTCGATCGCGATGCTGGGCAGCCAGTCGCTCCAGCACGGCGTCCGCGTGAGCGGCATAGCGCACCGTCAGCGGCCCGATTCGGCGCTCTTCGCCGTGCCCGTCGAACACGACCACTCCACGCGCGCCCCGCACCGCGACAAAGCTCGCGAGCAGATCGGTGAGCTCCTCCCTGTCCCGAAACGTGCCTGCGTGGAACAGATTGGAGCCGTCGAACAAGTACAGCGACGGATCCATCCTCAACCTCCGGTTGAGATCGAGCGTTGCCGGCGTGCTTCGAAGAGCGTCAGGGCGGCCGCGACGCTCACGTTCAGCGACTCGACTCCGCCCGCGAGCGGGATCGCGAGGGTCCCGTCGCAGGTCCGCCGCACGAGTGGACGCACGCCTTTCCCTTCGGCGCCGAAGACGAGCGCGACGCCACCGGTGAGATCCTGGCTCCAGAGCGGCGCTTCGCCGTCGGCTGCGGCCGCATAGGCCCAGAGGCGGTCGCCCTTGACCTCTGCGAGGTAGCGCGCGAGGTTCGGCACGACCGCGACCGGCAGTCGCTCGACCGCACCGGCAGAAGAGCGGCAGACGGCGGCGGTGACGACGGCTGCCCCGTGGGCCGGGAGGACGACGCCAGTCGCGCCGGCGCCCGCGGCGCTTCGGACGACGGCGCCCAGGTTCCGGGGATCGGTGACCTGGTCGAGGCAGCAGAGAAGCGGCTCCGGCGAGGCCGCAAGCTCCCAGGCGTCGGCATACCCGAAGGGCTCGCACCACGCGACGACGCCCTGATGATCGGTAGAGCCCGCGGCCTCGTTGAGCTCCCGCTCCCGCTTGACGCGGGGGCGCGGGCCTTCGGCGAGCCAATCGAGGCTCGCGGCAGCGCGTTCCGTCGCCCAGACCTCGAGCACCTCGCGCGGGCCCCGCAGCGCCTCCCGGACGGGGTTCCGGCCGTAGACGAGGTCGCGGGTCACGCTGCCGGACGGACGAGCTGAAAGTACGGCGGGCCGCTGGTATCGCGCACCTCCCAGCCGGCCGTCTCGATCTTGGTTCGCAGCCGATCGGCCTCAGTCCAGTCCTTCGCCTCGCGTGCCTGCACACGAGCCTCCGCGAGCTCCACGACCGCGGGTGGGGCGGCATCGACCGCGCCGAGACCGGAGAGCCCGAAGACCTCGAGCGCGCGGCGGAGCTCGTCGAGCGCGCCGATCCGCGCCCATTCGTGCATCAGAGCCAGCGCCGCAGGCGTGTTGAAGTCGTCCTCGAGGACGTCGACGAGGGCCTGCCAGTCGGCCGTCGCCCTCGTCTCCCCGCGGAGGGCATTGCGAAGCGTCTCGGCCTGCGCGCGAGCGGCGTTCATCGTCTCCGCGGAGAAGTCGATCGGCTTCCGCCAGTGCGCCGTGAGGAAGAAGACAAGGGCGGTCTCCGGGCCCCACTCGTCGAGCACGTCGCGGATCGTCGCGTCGTTCCCGAGCGACTTCGACATCTTCTCGCCGGTGAAACGGAGCATTCCGTTGTGCATCCAGATCCGCGCAAACGGGTACCCGACCGCGAGCGACTGCGCGCGCTCGTTCTCGTGGTGCGGGAAGACGAGATCGAGCCCGCCGCCATGGATCCAGAACTCCGGTCCGAGCTCCTTGGCGGCCATCGCGGAGCACTCGATGTGCCAGCCCGGACGGCCGACGCCCCACGGGGTCTCCCACGACGTGTCCTCACCCTCCTTCGTCCCCTTCCAGAGCGCGAAGTCCCTCGGATCTTCCTTCGCGGGGTTCGGCTCCTGCTCTTCGACCTGGTCTGGGCGCTGCCCCGAGAGCGAGCCGTACCCGTCGAAGCCGGCGACGCGGAAGTAGACGTCACCGTCGACGGCGTACGCGTGACCCGTGGCGACGAGTGCCTCGATCATCGACACGATCTCGGGCATCGTCGCGGTCGCGAGCGGTTGGGCGTCCGGGAGCCCGAGGCCGAACGCCTCGGTGTCTTCCAGGTACCAGCGTGTTGCCTCTGCGGCGAGCTCGGCGCTGTGGCCAGGAGCGGCCTCGTAGATCTTGTCGTTGACGTCCGTGATGTTGTGGACGATCCGCACGTCGTATCCCTGGTCGCGAAGCCAGCGGGCGAGCCACATGAAGACGACGAACGGCCGCGCGTTCCCGATGTGCGCACGTTGGTAGACCGTTGGCCCGCAGACATACATCCCGATCTGCTCGGGTGGCGGCGGCAACTCGACGAGCGTGCCGCTCAGCGTGTCCTGCAGGCGCATTCCCGCGATCGTAGACGCGGCGTGCCCGGTGCTCAGCCCGACGACCGCGCGCGGTGCACGCGCCGGAGAGCCTCGTCGCGCGGCAGAGCCGCAACGACCGTCCACAGCTCTGGCCCCCGCTCGGCGCCGGTGAGCGCGAGCCGCAGCACGCGAAGGTCTCCTCCGACCGCCTTCAGCTCGCGCACGATCGCGCGCGCGTCCGCTTCGTCAAGCGTCTCGGCCCCGCCCCGAAGCTCGACGAATCGGTCGAGAGTCGGCTCCGCCTCGACGGGGAGCGCAACGGGCTCAGGAGCCTGGAGCTGCTTACCGATCTCCGCCGCTTCGACCAGCGTCCTCGCGCCCCGGAGCGCCCGTGCGGACTCGACCGGTGCGCCTGCCATCGCCGCGAGCTCTTCGTCGGGCATGGCGGCGATCGCGTCGATCGCGAGCCGTCCCAGCCGGGAGCGGTCGAAGCGCACGTCGTGCGTCGGCAGGCCCAGCTCCTCGAGGTAGGCGCGGAGCGCCGAGGGCGGGATGCCCTCGGCGCGCAAGTCGGCAACGGACGCAGCGCCGTGCCGCTTCGACAGCTTCTTGCCGTCGTCGCCGAGGAGCAGTCCGTGGTGGACCACCTCGGGGAGCTCGCCGCCGAGCGCCTTCGCGACCCGACGCTGCGTCGGCTCGTTCGGCCGATGGTCAGATCCGCGGAGGATGTGCGTGATCCCCAGCGCGAGATCGTCCGCAACCGAGGCGAGCTGGTACGTGGCCGAGCCGTCGGGGCGCAACAGGGTCGTCCCCCCGAGACGGATCGAGCCGTCCTCGTCACGCAGCGCGCCGTTCTCCAGCGCTCGCGCCGCCGCCTCGGCGTACCTGGCACCGCGCTCGCTCTGCCGCACCGGCCCCTCGTCCCAACCGACGCCGAGCCAGGTGAGGTCCTCCAGGATGGCCTCCTCGCCGCCCACGACCGTCCGGGTGTGATCCGTGTCGTCGATCCGCAGGACGAGCACGCCGCCTCGATCGTCGACGAACCGCCGATTTGCGACCGCCGTGAGAGCGTTCCCGACGTGCAGCGACCCCGTCGGGCTCGGCGCGAATCTGACGCGAACGGGCACGCGGCGAATCTAGATGGTTCCATCGCGAGCGGGAGGGCCCGGCGTCAGTCGATCGCGACGGCGAGCTCGAGAGGCCGGTCGAGAAAGGAGGAGAGCCTGGTCGTCTCCTCGGCGAGGCCGGCTCGTGGAACCCGGCCGGATTCGCCGAACCAGGTCAGCTCCACGCGACCGTCGCGGATCGACCAGATCCCCGCGACGACACCCCGAGCCACGACCAGGTTGGCCGTCCTGCTTACCGGCTCCCGCCGCGCCGGCGGGACGACGCGCGCCTCGCCTGTACCGGGCCCCATGACCCATGGGTCTCGGCCGGGCAGGAGCCGGACAGAGGCCGAGACCCGAGCCGCTTCGAGCTCGGCGAGATCCTCACGAAGGACGACCGCGCGGTCACCCTCGATCGTCACGGTGACGAGCCTGTCGCCGAGCCCCTCCAGCCAGCGCGTGACGGTCTTGCGCTTGACACCGAGGCCCGGGCCCAACCAGCCCTGCAGGCGATCAGGAGTCGCGGGGCCGTAGCTCCGGAAGTACGCCTCCACCACCCGCGGGCCCGCTTCCTCGACGTCGGGGATGCCGCCCCAACCCGGGACCGCATCGAGTCGCAGGAACGTGGGCTCTCCGTCGCGGCCCGGCCCGAGCCCCATGTCGCCTTGCCATGTCAACGGCTTGAGCAGCGTCTCGTTGCCGCCTGCGAGATGGTCGCGCAGGTGCCGGTATCGGCTGCTCCGGCCGAGCGCCGCCGCCAGCTCGGTGCGCGTCAGAGGGCCCTCCGTGAGCGCGTTCCGCACGTACTCCCTGAACCTCGGCCAGTCGTCCGGTGCGAGTCCGTAGTAGCTCACCCAGCTCGGCAGCTCCCACATCTTGCTGGACGCCCGGAGCGCCAGCCGGTCGCCGGCGTCCTGCGGTCTGAGGTAGTGCATCGCTCCCCGGAACAGGAACACCTTGACGAGCTTCCCGGCCTCGAGCGCCCGCGAGACGTCACCGGAGCGACCGCCCTGACGCCGCGTGCCGACGGCGAGCTCCGCCGCGGCATCGGGCCACGCGGGCACGGCGCCCAGCCGACCCACGACGTCCGCGACGGACGGGTGTCCGATCGGGTCGAGCAGCTGCCGACCGAGCCGCCAACCAAGTGCCTTCGGCCAGCTCAGAGCCATGCTGCCGAGCGCCTCAGGCGTCGATCGGGACGTGACCCGGCTCGGCTGCGACACGATCGAGCCAGGCGCGGATCGCCGGATATGCGTCGAGCGAGAACCCACCCTCGTGGGCGACGTGCGTGTACGCGTAGAGCGCGATGTCGGCAAGTGTCAGCGTGCATCCGACGACGTACCCCGCCCCGCCTTCCAGATGGCCCTCCATCGCGTCGAGCGCCCTGTAGCCCTGCCTCGTCCTCGCCTCGATCAGCTCCTGGTGTGACTCGGCGCGACCCGAGTACGCGACGAGGAAGCGCACGACGGCGAGTGCAGGCTCATGGCTGTATTGCTCGAAGAACATCCACTGGAGCACCTTCGCGCGCTCGTACGCGTCCTCCGGGACGAACCGCGTGCCCTCGCCGAAGTACCAGAGGATCGCGCCCGACTCCGCGATCGGCCGGCCGTCGTCGAGGACGATCGTCGGGACGCGCAGGTCGGGGTTCAGGCCACCGAGCTCGACCGGGCGGTTGGAGCGATCGACGACGTCGAGCTCGCGCCGCTCGTACGGGATGTCGCGGTGCGCGAGGAGGAGGCGCACCTTGTAGCAGTTGCCCGAGATCGGGGAGTTGTAGAGCAGCATCGCCAGGATCCTCGCAGAACGGTCCCGTAGCCCGAGCTCGGGCTAGAGCCGTGCCTGCCCGAGCGCGTTCGCGCACTCGTCGTCGGGCTGCGGCCCGATCTCGGGGATCACGGCCAGGATGAGCTCTCTCAGCATCCCGCTGCTCTCGACGAGCGAGCGAGCGACCTTCTGGGTCGTGCGTGCGCCGACCCCCGCGATCCCGACGTCGTGATCGGTGACGAGCGAGATGTTCGCGTAGCACAGCTCGAGCTCGCGTGCGAGGTGCGACTCGGGGTACGAGACCATGTTGACGAGGTCCCAGCCCATTGCGCGAAAGGAGACCGACTCGGCGGTCGTCGAGAAGCGGGGCCCCTGGATGACGACCGTCGTGCCGCCCCCCAGCACGGGCAGCCCGAGCTCGTGACCGACACGCACGATCACCTCGCCCAGGTCGTCGCAGAACGGCCGCGCCGAGCTGACGAAGACCGCCCCGGGCCCGTCGTAGTACGTGTCCTCGCGACCCCACGTCCGGTCGACGAACTGGTCGCAGACGACCATGTCGCCGACGTCGAAGTCGAAGGAGAGTGCGCCGGCGACGACCGGGGCGAGGATCCGACGGACACCCAACTCCCGCAGCGCCCAGAGGTTCGCGCGGCTGGGCATCCTCGGTGGCGAGATTCCCCCCTCCTCCCCTCGTCGGGAGAGATATGCGACCCGCTTCCCGCCGACCTCGCCCACGCGGATCGGCGAGGAGGGGAAGCCATATGGCGTGTCCACGAGTAGCTCCTCGCCGCCGTCGAGCGGCGAGGTCTCGGTCATGCTTCCGATCACGCCGATCTCGGCTTCCGCCACCGCAGTTCCTCCTCGTCACCCCTTGCCGCAGCGTACGACGTGTGCGAGGACCGGACAACCGCAACCGTCGCCGCGGGAACGTAGGATCGGGCGCGTGGAGGAGGCGCTCCTCGCCTGGTACCGGGAGTGGGGCCGCGATCTCCCCTGGCGGCGGACCCGGGATCCCTACGCGATCCTCGTCTCGGAGGTCATGCTGCAGCAGACCCAGGTCGAGCGGGTCGTGCCACGCTACGAGCGCTGGCTCGAGCGCTGGCCGACCGCTGCGTCCCTCGCTGCAGCCGCGCCGGGTGAGGTCATCGTCGAGTGGCAGGGGCTCGGCTACAACCGACGGGCGCTGCAGCTCCACCGGGCCGCGCGGCACGTCGCCGAGCACGGCTGGCCCGAGGACCTCACCGTGCTGTCGGGCGTGGGCGCCTACACCGCCGCCGCGCTCGGGAACTTCGCATTCGGCGAGGACGTGCTGCCGCGGGACGTGAACGTCGAGCGGGTCGAGCGTCGGACGGGCAATGCATTCACCGGCCACGCCGCGCAGGCGTTGATGGACCTCGGCGCGAGCGTCTGCCTCGCGCGGGTCCCGCGTTGCGCGCAGTGCCCGCTCGAGACGGCCTGTCCGTCGCGAGGGACCCGGGACGAGCCGCTCCGTCGGCAGTCGAGGTTCGAGGGCTCATTCCGGCAGCGACGGGCAGCAACACTCCGACTCGTCGCCGGGTCGGCGCGACACGAGGTCGAGCTCGATGCGGACGCGGTTCGATCGCTGGCGCGAGACGGGCTCGTCGTCGTGGCGGACGGACGCGTGTCCCTTCCCACCTGAGAGCTCGTTTCAGAATGACGCTTCGTTGCCGGGGCGTCCTGGGTGCGCGCGATGCAAGGACGCAGGGAGCCCCGAGATGCGGGCATATCGGGGCGACCGAGGACGCCGCAGCGTGCCGTCCAGCGCGACCAGGCGGCACAAGGCCTCATTCTGAAACGAGTTCTACGTCAGCGGCCGTCTGCGTACCCGGGACGTGCCTCCCGGTAGCGCGGCAGCCCGTCCCTCGGAAGCGCCTCCCAGCATGCCGCGTAGGCGACGAACTGGTGGCTCTCCGGACGGACGCCGGGATCGCCGTCGATCGCGCCGAGGCGGACACCCGTGTAGTCGCGCGAGCCTGGCTCGCAGCTGAAGAGCGCCGAGCCGCACTGCGCGCAGAAGACCTTCTCCCGCCCGCCCTCGGGCACCCAGCCGCGCAGGGCGTCGGCTCCCTCGACGATGCGCACAGAGCCCGGCTCGGCGCGCGCGGTTGCTGCGGCACCCGAGCCCGTGCGGTGTTGGCACCGGGTGCAGTGGCAGTACGAGGCCGAGAGGAGCGGGCGGTCGATCTCGAACCGCACGGTCCCGCATCCGCAACGACCGGTCAGAGGAAGCTTCATGCCCGGACGCTACGTCACGGTCGTCTTTCGGTGCCGGTTCGTTCGACGGGATGACACGGCCCCGGTGCAACCTCTTGCCCGTCGGGCGCACCGGGGCCGGTGGAGCGTCTGCGCTACGCGCCGTGCGCCGTGTCGCCGGAGCGCTCCGGTGTGTCGCTCGAGGGCCGCGGACGGGTCTCGCGGCCGGCGCACGCTCGTAGTGAGACGAGCTCGTGCGCGGTCTTCCTAGTCCGGTGGAATCAGCTCCAACGTCAACCCCTTCCGCTCGTGAAGGGAGGTTCTCTACGACCATAGCGCGTCGACGCCCGATCGGCGAGGGCCCAACCGTCGGAGTGCGATACTCGCCGGTGTGCCGGGGCTCATCCTCGCGATCGGCGGCTTCTCGCTCGGGACGGAGCTCGACGACCTCGTGCTCGAGCTCGCACGAGGGCCTCGCGTCCTCTTCGTTCCGACCGCAGCGGGAGACCCCGCGCGCATGGTGCTGGCGTTCTACGACTCCTTTGCAAGCCGTGCGGAGCCGTCCCACCTGACGTTCAACCCGTGGCCGCCCGAGGAGCTGAGGGACGTCGTGCTCGCCCAGGACGTGATCTACGTCTCCGGCGGGAACACCGCGAACGCGCTCGCGGTGTGGCGTGTGCACGGGTTCGACGCGATGGTGCGCGAGGCGTGGGAACGCGGCGCGGTGCTCTGCGGCTGGAGCGCCGGGATGATCTGCTGGTACGAGGCAAGCGTGACCGACTCGTTCGGGCCCGCGCTCGCGGGGATGCGGGACGGGCTCGGCTTGTTGCCGGGGAGCGCGTGTCCGCACTACGACGGAGAAGAGCGACGGCGGCCCGTGTACACGGGTCTCGTGCGGGACGGCTTCCCGCCGGGGATCGCCTGCGACGATGCCGCCGCTGCGCTCTACGAAGGGACCGAGCTCGTCGAGGTCGTCGCACGGGCGCCTGGGGCGCGCGCGTACCGTGTCGGTCCCGACGGCGAGGAACCGCTGGAGGCTCGCTTCCTGGTGAGATGAGGAAAGTCGCCGTGATCGCGTCTGCGAGCGGCTGTGGGAAGACGACCGTCGGGCGTTTGCTCGCGGCGCGGCTCGGCGTCCCGTTCGTCGAGCTCGACGAGCTCAACCACGGGCCCGGTTGGACCGAGGCGACGGCGGAGGAGCTTCGCGCGCGTGTCGCGCCGATCGTGGCGACGGACGGGTGGGTGATCGACGGCGGCTACCGAGGCAAGCTCGGTGACCTCGTGCTCGAGGCCGCCGACACGGTCGTGTGGCTCGACCTTCCTCGTCGAGAGTGGCTGCCACGCCTGTTCCGACGGACGGTCCGTCGCATCGCTGGGAGGCAGGAGCTATGGGGCGGGAATCGCGAGTCGTTCCGCAACGCATTCCTCATGCGAGACGGACTGCTTCGGTTTGCCTGGCGCAACTACGGCGCGCGTCGCGCTACCTATCCGTCGGAGCTCGCTCGATTCCACCTCGTCCGCCTCCGCTCGCAGCGCGAGGTCGACGCGTGGCTCGGTGCGATCCGACCCGTATCGCTCAACGCCGACGAAGTAGCGCGACCGCCTGCGCTGCGAGCCCCTCGCGCCGGCCCGTGAACCCGAGCTCGTCCGTCGTCGTCGCGCGGACGTTGACCTGCTCGCGGTCGACCCTCAGCGAACCGGCGAGGCGGTCGCGCATCGCCTCGCGGAGGTCGGCGATGCGCGGCTCCTGCCCGATCAGCACGCAGTCGGCGCTCTCGAGCTCCCATCCACCATCCGTCACCTGGCGATAGGCCTCCGACAGCAGCTCGAGCGAGTCGGCCCCCCGGTAGCGCTCGTCCCCCGACGGAAACAGCACGCCGATATCGGCAAGCCCCGCCGCACCCAGCAGTGCATCGGTCAGCGCATGGGCGATCACGTCGCCGTCCGAATGACCCGCCAGGCCCCGCGCGTGGTCGACCTCGACCCCGCCGAGGACGAGCTTGGCCCCGTCCGTGAACGCGTGGGCGTCGACACCGAGCCCGATCCGGAGATCCGTCACCCCTCCGCCGCCAGGGATCGGGAGAGGAGCACGGGTAGCTCCGCGAGCGAGTCGATCGCGATCGCGCCGTCCGGCGTCTTCTGAAGCCGACCCCATGGCCCGCGCCGTAGGTGGAACGCGACGAGGCCCGCCTCGACGGCGGGACCGGCGTCGTTGTCGGCCCGGTCGCCGACGTACGCGACCTCGTCGGAGGGACCCCCGACAAGGTCGACGAGGTGCTCGAAGAACCGCGGATCCGGCTTCCGGACTCCGAGGCTCGCAGAGCTCGTGACGAGATCGACGGGAAGCGCCTCTCGGGCCCACGCTTCGAGCGCCGCCGTTTGGTTGCCGGCGATCCCCACGACGAGCCCCGCTGCGCGCAGGGCGCCCAGGCACGCGCGCGCATCGGGATAGAGATCGCCCGTCGAGTAGACGAGTGTCTCCGACGCCTCGGGCCGCTCGACGCCCACGTGCCGCCAGAGCTCCCAGTGCTCCTCACCCCGCTCGATCGTCCTGCCGAGCGCAGCCCAGACGACCTGAGGGGAGAGACCTGCGGCCGCGGCAAGTGCGCGCCAGTAGCGTTCCTCGTCGACGAGGGTCTCCCCGACGTCGAAGAAGACCGCGCGGACGGTCATGACCCTTCCGTCTCGAGCAGCCGCCGCGACAGGCGCTCGAGGTCCTCCGCCGTCGTGACCTTCGCGAGGTCGGCGTTGCCCTCGACGACGGCGATCCGCCCGCCTTGCCGCTCGACGAGCGATGCGCAGTCGGTCGCGCCGGCGAGGTCGGCGGCAAACGCGGCTCGAAGCGGGTCGGCGAGGAAGACCTGCGGCGTCTGAACAGCGACGAGACCGTCGCGGTCGACAGTCTCGACGACGATGTCGCGCTCGACGCGCTTCACGGTGTCATGGACCGCGTGCCCCGGAACGACGCCGTCGAGCGAGCCGTCTAGCCTGGCGAGCAGCCGCTCGATCGTCGCGTCGTCGACCAGCGGCCTCGCAGCGTCGTGTACGAGGATGACCAGCGCCTCTTCCGAGACCTCTGCGAGAGCGTTGCGCACCGACTCGGCGCGGGTCGCGCCTCCTGTCACCACGGCCGTCACCTTCGAGGCCACGAGCTCCTCGGCGAGCAGGATTGCCGGCTCCTCCCAGTCGGGCGGCGCCGCGACGACGATCGCGTCGATCCAGTCCGACGAGTCGAGCCGTTCGAGGCTCTCCGCCAGGAGTGGCCGCCCGGCGAGCGCGGCGAACGCCTTCGGGCGATCGCTGCCCAACCGGTCACCCGTGCCCGCAGCGACGAGGATCGCCCACGTCGACTGCGCGGAGCCATCGTCCATGGGCGAGACCGTACCGCGCCATCCGATACGAAACCGCGGGCGCGGTGCGAGCTTCCCGCGGCGGGCGAGCCCGCTAGGCGGTCGCCGCCGCGGCCGTCTTCGGCTTCGCCTTGGCCCGCTTGCCCTTCGCCGGGTTAGCGAGCACCTCTTCGAGCCACGCGTGCGCGTCGTCCTCGGACAGGTCTTTCGCGTACATCAGCTCGGAGGCCAGGATCTTCTTCGCCTTCACGTACATCTGCTTCTCGCCCGTCGAGAGGCCCTTCTCGTGGTCGCGGAGCGCGAGGTTCCGAACGACCTCGGCGAGCTCGAGGATGTCACCGGTCTTCATCTTGTCCCGGTTGTGCTTGAACCGGCGGTTCCAGTTCTTCGGCATCTCGGTCGACCCACCGAGGAGGACCTTCACCACGACCTCCACCATCTCCTGGTCGATGACCCAACGAAGACCAACCTTTTCGGCGTTGTCCACGGGGACATTGACCGTCATCTCGTTGTGGAGGATCTTGATCGTCAGGTACTCGCGCTCCTGGCCGAGGACCAGCTTGACGTCCTTGGAAACGACCGTCCCAGCGCCGTGGTGGGGATACACGACCTTGTCGCCGACATCGAACACGCCTTGAGCCCTCCCGTCGTCCGGTGGATACGCGCCTGACTCACGAAAAGCGCCGGCTTCTATCTGCCGGCGTGTCTGACCCATTGTACCCGAAAGAATCCCTGCGTCACCCGCGAATCGGAGCGTCTCCCGCCGACCCGAAGGGCGGTTCAGGCGGCGATCGGCGTCTCCTGCGTCTCCTCCTCTCCTCGTCTGGGAATTGCCTCAAGCGCGGACCTGAGAGCTTCGCGGATCGTCTCTGCGGCGACAATTCGTGGCTGCCCCTTTCGCGTCTTCGTCCCCTCCGGGACGACGGCGGATCCGATCCCGAGCTTCGCGCACTCGTCGAGCCGGCGCTCCGCCTGCGCAGCCGGCCGGAGCCTGCCTGTGAGACCGAGCTCGCCGAAGGCCGCCAGTCCCTCCCTCACCGGCGCCCCGCGAGCAGCCGACGCGATCGCGAGCGCGACGGCGAGGTCGGCGCCGGGCTCGTCGATCCGAACGCCACCGGCGACGTTGACGAACACGTCCGCCGTGCCCAGCGGGACGCCGGCGTGTCGTGCCAGCACCGCGACGATCATCGCGAGCCTCTTCGGGTCGACGCCCGTCCCGACGCGCCGCGGCATGGCGAGATCGGTGCGCGAGACGAGCGCCTGGATCTCGAGCAGGATCGGCCGTGTGCCCTCGAGTGCGACCGCCACAGCCGCGCCTACTTCGCCCGGCCGCGTCGCGCCGAAGAGCGCCGATGGATCGGGGACGCCGACGAGGCCCTCGGAGGTCATCTCGAAGACCCCCAGCTCGTTCGTCGATCCGAACCGGTTCTTGACGGCGCGGAGGACGCGGTGGGCGTGGTACCGGTCGCCCTCGAACTGCAGGACGCAGTCGACCAGGTGCTCGAGCACCCGCGGGCCGGCGACCGCACCGTCCTTCGTCACGTGCCCCACCAGCACTGTTGCGACCCCGCTCTGCTTGGCGACCCGAAGGAGCCGCGACGCCGCCTCGCGCACCTGCGCCACCGACCCGGGCGCTGATCCGAGCTCGCCTGCGTAGAGGGTCTGCACCGAGTCGATCACGCAGACGGCGGGACGATCGCGCTCGAGGGTCGCGCACACCGACTCGAGCTCGGTCTCGGCGAGGATCGACACGTCGTCGGCCCCGCCCAGCCGATCCGCCCGCAGGCGAACCTGGGCGACCGACTCCTCTCCAGTGACGAGCAGCGCCGACCGCCCGGAGCGGGCGATCGCTCCGAGCGCGGAAAGCAGCAGCGTCGACTTGCCGACGCCGGGCTCGCCGCCGACGAGGACGAGCGACGCCGGCACGAGGCCGCCGCCGAGGACCCGGTCGAGCTCGGGGACCCCCGTCTGGAGACGCGCCGCCTCGGTGACCTGCACATCCCCGAGACGCTCTGGCGTCCGGGCGGCTGACGCCGGGTGCCCGTCGGCGCCATGCAGCTCCTCGACGAGCGTGCCGAAGGAGCCGCAGCCCGGGCATCGTCCCAGCCATCGTCCAGCGGTAGCTCCGCACTCGCTGCATGTGAACTGCACCATCACCTTCGCCATGCGAACAGAGTAGACGACATACCGGACGACTGTCGTCGAATCAGGCAACAGCGGCAGGAATTGGGCGACTGCGCGCTGCCGTATCCTCCGTGTACCGATGTCGCACCACGCTCACGGGGCTCATGCCCACGACCACCGGAGCGCATCGCGGCGCGCGCTCCTCTGGGTGCTCGTGCTCACCCTGGCGTACACGGTCGTCGAGGTCGCCGGGGGCATCTGGACGGACAGCCTTGCCCTCCTCGCGGACGCGGGGCACATGCTGTCCGACAACATCGCGATCGCCCTGGCGCTCGCGGCCGTGACGCTCGCCCGCCGGCCGTCCACGCCGACGCGCAGCTTCGGCCTCCAGCGGGCGGAGATCCTGGCCGCGTTCGTGAACGGGCTCACGCTCGTCTTGATCAGCGGTTGGATCGTCTGGGAGGCGATCAAGCGGTTCGACGACACGCCCGAGATCCTCGGCGGTTGGATGCTCCTCGTCGCGCTCCTCGGGCTCGGCGTGAACGCGTGTGCGGCCTGGATCCTGCTGCGGTCGGGCAGGGAGAGCCTCAACGTCGAGGCCGCCCTCCGCCACGTGTTCGCCGACCTCCTCGGCTCCTGCGCCGTCATCGTCGCCGCGCTCGTGATCGTCACCACGGGCTGGACGCTCGTCGACCCGCTCGTGTCGATCGGAATCGCGTTGCTGATCGTGGCGAGCGCCTGGGGCGTGTTGCGGGACTCCACGTCGATCCTCATGGAGTCGACACCGTCGGAGATCGACGCGGAGGCGGTAGCCGAGGCGATCGTCGCCGTACCCGGGGTGACCAGCGTTCACGACCTCCACGTCTGGCGGATCACCTCGGGGTTCGACGCGCTCGCCGCGCACGTCCTCGTCGGGCGCGGCGAGGATTGTCACGGGCTGCGCCGTGAGATCGAAGGCGTTCTCGGCGACCGGTTCGGGATCACGCACACGACCCTGCAGGTCGACCACGACGCAAGCGAGGACCTGATCGAGCTGCGACGGCCGGGGGCAGCCGCTGCAGACGTCAGGAGAGGCGCTTGACGAACAGCACTCTGTCCTCGCCCGGGCCGTCGTAGTCCTTCGCGAGCTTCTCCACCTCGAACCCGAGGGCCTTGTGGAAGGCGACCGATTCCTCGTTCACGGGTGACGTGACGCACCGCACGACCGTGCGGCCGTTCGCCAGCGCGTCCTCGAAGAAGCGTTCGTAGAGCGCCCTCCCGAGTCCCTCGCCGCGACGCTCAGGCGCGATCCCGACGAAGTGGACATAGGCCTCGCCTGGCTCGGACTGCGAGTGAAAGCCGATCAGGAACGCGGCGAGCTGGCCGTCCTCTCCGTCAACGACGTAGCTCGTTCCCTCGAAGTGGACGAAGAACAGCCGCGGCAACATCGGCGCCATCTCGCGGCCTCCCCACCACGTGTTGACGCGGGCGATGACGCGTCCGTAGTCGGCCGGCTGTGCGTGTCGGATCTCCATCACGAGAGACTAGGCCCGCAGCGACGGGACGTCATGCGACCGTTTCGTCGAGCCAGGCGGCGCACATCGCCTCGACATGGCGATCGTCGGTGCCGCAGCACCCACCGAGCACCGTGAGCCGCGGCAGGCGCTCTCGGAGGGCGAGGTACTCGAGGGCCAGCTCCTCGGGGTTCCCCATGTCGAGCTCCTCCGCCTCGTCGAGCTCCGCATGGCTCAGCCGGGAGGCGTTCGCACGGAGGCCCATGATCCGGTCGGTCCACGCCGAGCCGGGCTCGAGGACGGTGTCGAAATGCGACGGGTGGGCGCAGTTGACCATGAAGTACGCGGCGTAGCCGTCGGTGGCGGTCTCGACTTCCTCGATCGCGGCGCGCAACGGCCTGCCCGCTGGGTAGGCGGCCGTCGGTCTCGACGGTGAACGAGATCACCACCGGCATCGCTACGGCCCGCGCCGCGCGGACGATCCCGACCGCCTCGTCCGCGTAGGTCATCGTCAGCGCGGTGACGAGATCCGCAGCCGTCTCCGCGAACGTCCCGATCTGGATCGCGTGGTACGCCTCGGCCTCCTCCGCGGTCATCGTCTCGCAGACGACGTAGCCGTCGCCGCGCGGGCCGATGCACCCGGAGATCACGATCGGCGTGGCCTCGGTCTCTGACTCGCCCCGCAGCTCCTCGAGCAACTCGACCGCGCGCCGGTTGAGCTCCGCAAGCCGGTCGGGCGAGTGACCGAGCCGTTGCGCCCAGTCCGGGTTCGCACGCCACGTCGCGGTCTCCAGAACGATGCCGAGGCGCCGACGGGCCGCCAGGCGGACATACGGCTCGAAGTAGCGACGGAGGGCTTCGTCGCCACCGTCACGAGCGAGCAGGTCGTACGCCGCGAAATGCGGCAGGTCGTGGCTCTCGTGGAAGATCAGCGTCGTCTCGAGACCGCCGTCCGTGAGGAACGGCATGTCGTGGAGCTGGGGCAGGGCACCGCGGTATCGGGGCCGGTGCTCGGTCGCGCTCATGGCACGGCACGCTACGACCTCGCGCGGCGCCCGGGCGGGCGGTTCTCCGTACTTCGCGGTGTCCGACCGAAGTCGGACACCCGGACCCTACTCGGGACTCTCGTCGTCCTCAGCGTCAGGCGCCTCGGGCGGCACCGTCACCGGCTCGGGCTGCACCTCGCCCTCGATCACCCGCATCTCGACCTTGGGCTCGTCAGGGCCCGGGTCCTCGCGGCGGTCGACGACGATCGTCGAGCCCTCCGAGAGCTCGCGGCCGAGCACGAAGTCGGCGAGCGGATCCTCGATCAGGCGCTGGATCGCCCTGCGCAGAGGCCGCGCGCCCATCGCGGGGTCGTAGCCCTCCTCGACGAGGAGCTCCTTCGCCGCCTGCGTCAGCTCGACCGTCGCGCCGTGCACCGACATCTGGTCGCGGAGCCGTTTCATCATCAGGTCGACGATCTGGAGGATCTCGGACTTCTCGAGCTTGTGGAAGACGATGATCTCGTCGATCCGGTTGAGCAACTCGGGCCGGAAGACCTTCTTGAGCTCCCCCATCACGCGGGACTTCATGTCCTCGTACGTGAGGCCCTGCTCGTCGCCGAGCGTGAACCCGAGCGATTGGTTCTTCGAGATCTGCGCCGCCCCGATGTTCGAGGTCATGATCACGATCGTGTTCCGGAAGTCGACCTTGCGCCCCTGGGCGTCGGTCAGCTTCCCGTCTTCGAGGATCTGCAGGAGGATGTTGAACACGTCCGGGTGCGCCTTCTCGATCTCGTCGAGCAGGAGCACGGAGTACGGCTTCCGCCGGACGGCCTCGGTGAGCTGGCCCCCCTCGTCGTAGCCGACGTAGCCGGGGGGCGAGCCGACGAGCCGGGACACGGAGTGCTTCTCCATGTACTCCGACATGTCGACCTGGATCATCGCGTCCTCGTCGCCGAACAGGAACTCCGCGAGCGTGCGCGCGAGCTCGGTCTTCCCGACGCCGGAGGGGCCGAGGAAGATGAACGAGCCGGTCGGACGCTTCGGGTCCTTGATCCCGGCGCGGGCGCGGCGGATCGCCTTCGAGACGGCGACGATCGCAGCCTCCTGGCCGATCACGCGCTTGTGGAGCTCCTCCTCCATGCGGACGAGCTTCTGGGACTCGGCCTCGGTGAGCTTGAACACCGGGATGCCCGTCCACATCGAGACGATGTCGGCGATCTCGTCCTCGCCGATCTCGGGCTGCTCGTCGTCGGCCTCGTTCCGCCAGTTCTCCTCGAGCTCCTTCTTCTTCTGCGAGAGCTTTCGCTCCTTGTCGCGCAGCGACGCGGCCTTCTCGAACTCCTGGGCCTCGATCGCCGCCTCCTTGTCGGAGCGGACGGTCTCGATCTCCTCCTCGAGCTCGCGGTAGCGTGGCGGGGCGGACATCGTTCGGATCCGGACGCGCGAGCCGGCCTCGTCGATGAGGTCGATCGCCTTGTCGGGCAGGTGCCGGTCCTGGATGTAGCGGTCGGCAAGGCTGGCGGATGCACGGAGCGCGTCGTCGGAGATCTTCACGCGGTGGTGGGCCTCGTAGCGGTCGCGGAGGCCGCGCAGGATCTGCACTGTCTCGTCGATCGAGGGCTCCTCGACGCGGACCTGCTGGAAGCGCCGCTCGAGAGCCGCGTCGCGCTCGAGGTACTTGCGGTACTCGTCGAGCGTCGTCGCGCCGATCGTCTGGAGCTCGCCGCGCGCGAGGGCCGGCTTGAGGATCGAGGCTGCGTCGATCGCGCCCTCGGCGGCGCCGGCGCCGACGAGATTGTGGAGCTCGTCGATGAACAGGATGATGTCGCCGCGCTGAGTGATCTCCTTCATCACCTTCTTGAGGCGCTCCTCGAACTCGCCCCGGTACTTCGAGCCCGCGACGAGCGCGGCGAGGTCGAGGGTGTAGATCTGCTTGTTCTTCAGGAGCTCGGGCACCTGGTTCGAGGCGATCCTCGAGGCAAGTCCCTCGACGACGGCGGTCTTGCCGACCCCGGGCTCCCCGATCAGCACGGGGTTGTTCTTCTGGCGGCGCGAGAGGATCTGCATCACGCGCTCGATCTCGAGTTGGCGGCCGACGACCGGGTCGAGCTTGCCCTCGGTCGCCTGCTTCGTGAGGTTGCGCCCGAACTGGTCGAGCAGCTTCGAGTTCTTCGCCTTCTCGCCCTGGCCCGCGGCGCCGGCCTGGCCGGACTGCCGGCGGCCGGGACCGGAGAGCATGCGGATGATCTCGTTGCGGATCTTCTCTGCGTCGGCGTCGAAGTCGAGCAGGATCCGGGCTGCGACACCCTCGTTCTCGCGAACGAGGCCGAGCAGGATGTGCTCGGTGCCGATGTAGTTGTGACCGAGCGAGAGCGCTTCGCGCAGCGCGAGCTCGAGCACCTTCTTCGCGCGCGGCGTGAACGGGATCTGCCCCGTGGTGACCTCGTCGCCCTGTCCGACGATGTGCGCGACCTGCGCGCGCACCTCTTCCACGGTGATGTCGAGCTGCTCGAGTACGCGGGCGGCGAGGCCCTCCTCCTCGCGCAGGAGGCCGAGCAGGATGTGCTCGGTGCCGATGTAGTTGTGCTTCAGCGCACGTGCTTCGTCCTGGGCGAGGACGACGACCTGCCTGGCCCGTTCTGTGAAGCGCTCGAACACGGTTGCCTCGACCCCTCCTTTCCCGTGAACCGGAGCCTACGGTGCCGCGTGCTCCGGGTCGAAGGCACAACTGATCGTACCGCACACCCCCGCCGTCGCCGCAGCCGCGCCGAAACGGGCGGTAGGCTCCGCGCTCGTGGCGGCCAAGGCGCTCGTGACCGGCGGGGCAGGGTTCATCGGCTCGTATCTCGCCGAGCTCCTGCTCGACGAGGGAGTGGAGGTCTGGGTGCTCGACGACCTCTCGACCGGTTCGCTCGAGAACGTCGCCCACCTGCGCGACCGTCCGGGATTCCACCTCGTCGTCGACTCGGTGCTGCACTCGACCGCCGTGAACGAGCTGGTCTACCGCTGCGATGTCGTCTACCACCTCGCCGCGGCGGTCGGTGTGCGCCTCATCGTCGAGCAGCCCGTCCGCACGCTCGTCACCAACCTGCGCGGCACGGAGCTCGTGCTGGAGCACGCGCACACGTTCGGCAAGCGGGTGCTCGTGGCGTCGACGTCCGAGGTGTACGGCGACCACCGCGAGGAGCGCCCCCTCGCCGAGGACGATCGCCGCATCTACGGCCCTACCACGCAGCGGCGCTGGGCGTACGCGGACTCGAAGGCAATGGACGAGTTTCTCGCGCTCGCCCACCACAGCGAGTCCGACCTCGACGTGGTCGTGGCGCGCCTGTTCAACACGGTCGGGCCGCGGCAGAGCGGCGAGTACGGCATGGTCGTGCCCCGGTTCGTGCGTGCCGCGCTCAGGGACGAGCCGCTCGAGATCCACGGCGACGGCGAGCAGACGCGGTGCTTCT